>NZ_JBITJZ010000001.1:705017-1954216 GCF_044460595.1 Streptomyces sp. NPDC050085
CGGCCCCCCGCGGGGGCGGGGGGGGGGGCCCGCGCCGGGGGGGGGGGGGGGGGGGGGGGGCCCGCCCCCCCCCCCCCCCGGGGGGGGGCCCCCCCCCCCGGGGGGGGGGCGGGGGGCCCCACCCCCTTTTCCGCGGTCACCGCACGACGTCGAAGACGTTCTTCTGCAGACCGTTGGCGTACGCCTCGTGCTCGACGAGCCGCAGCTTCTGGGCGTCCTTGTCCGTGGCGCTGAACAGGCGCTTGCCCGCGCCGAGCAGCAGCGGGAAGACGAGCAGGTGGTAGCGGTCGATGAGGCCCGCGTCCGACAGGTTCCGGTTGAGGGTCGCGCTGCCGTGCATGATGATCGGGCCGCCCTCGGTCTCCTTCAGCGCGGCGACGTCGTCGAGCGAGCGCAGGATCGTGGTCTCGCCCCAGTCCGACACCAGGGCGTCCTCCTTCAGCTCGGTGGACACGACGTACTTCGGCAGCGTCTTGTACCGCGCGAAGTCCTCCATGCCGGGCCACACCGGACTGAACGCCTCGTAGCTGACCCGCCCGAACAGCATCGCGGCGGCCTCCTCCTGCTCACGCCCCTTGATCTCGAAGGCCTCCGGCAGGAACTCGATGTCCTTGAAGGTCCAGCCCGCGTTCCGGTACCCCTCCTCGCCACCGGGGGCCTCGACGACACCGTCGAGCGAGACGAAGGCAGTGCTGATCAACGTACGCATGTGAATCTCTCCCAGTGGTCAGCCATGGTTCCAACATTCTTCATGACTGCGGGTCCCGGGAAAACTCATCGCGGACGGTCAGAACGGAGAACCCCTGGAAGGTCTCCCCCCGGTCCACCACCTCCGTGGTCAGTCGCGCCTTGCGCAGTGACTTCCGTACGTAGGCGAGGACTTCGCCCCAGCGGTGGGCGTCGCGGGCGACGGGGCGGGCCGTGCCGTCCCCGTCGATCAGGCACGGGACCAGACCGCAGGAGCCGATCGCGCCGTCCTCGACGTGGACGAGTGCCACGGCGGTGATGCGGGCGGCCGGGTGGAAGGGGAAGGCGGGAGAGCCCGGGCGCGGATAGAAGCCGTACTCACCGAACGCCTCCCTCAGGTCGGCCTGGCTCGTGCGGTCGGGGTCGACGCCGTGGGCCCGCAGGTCGTCGGGGAACCGCGGCAGGTCGAACACGATGTGCCCGAGGCCGTAGAACACGGGGGTGCGGCCGATGAACTCGACGCCGCGCCACAGATGGTGGTGGTGGCCGAGGATCAGATCGGCGCCCGCCCCCGCCAGGAGTTCGGCACAGAGCCGCTCGTGATCGGTGATCACCCAGGGCCGGGTGTGGTCGCCCCAGTGCACGCTGACCACCACGAGACCGGCCCGTGCGCGGGCGTCCGCGACGGCCTTCTCGACTGCCGCCCAGTCCCGTTCGTCGAGGACGGACACCACCTTGGCGGGCACGCCCGGGCAGATGTGGCCGGGCAGCGGCGCGGTGTAGCAGTCCTCGGAGCGCAGCGGTGCGACGCCGGGGGCTGCGGGGCCGGCCTGGGCGCCGATCGGCAGGACGGACGCGCAGGCCACGACCGCGATCTCGGTGCCGCCCACCGGGAGGACCACCGGGCGCAGGGCGTCCGTCAGCGTCGGTCCCGCGCCCACCGCCTTGACGCCGCGGTCGGCCAGCGTCGCCACGGTGTCGGTGAGGCCGCCGTGGCCGGCGTCCATCGCGTGGTTGTTGGCGAGGGACAGCACGTCGAACGCCGACAGGGGCGCGGCGTTGGCGGTCGCCACCACCGTCGACGCGGTCATGCCGGGTGCCACGGGGTGGGTGTCGGTCAGGACGCCCTCGAAGTTGCCGAGGACGAGGTCGGCCGCGTCCAGGAGCGGCCGCACCCCGTCCAGCGCGTGCTCCGGGCGGGCCCGGTCGACGAGGACGTCCCCGACCGCCGCGAGGGTCCACGTGCTCATGTGCGGACGAGCCGGTCGGCGATCGCGCTCCACAGCGTGTGCCGGGCCGCGAGGGCGCGCCGGACCGTGACCGCGCACTCGGCCCACTTGTCCTCGTCGTCGGCGCACAGGTCGATCAGCATCTGCATCGCCATCGGGGTGTGCTGCTCCCCGTCGAGGTCGATGTGCCGGACCAAGTAGTCCTTGAACGACGTGAGTTGGGGCTGTGCGTCCTCGATGCGCAGCACGCGTTCGAACATCTCGGGGATCAGGTCCTCGCGTCCGAAGGCGAAGGCCGCCGCCTGGGCGTGGACCGGGGCGGACTCGATGATGTCCCAGGTCCCGGCGACGAAGTCGGCGGCGGCCGGGGGTGCTTCGGCGAGTTTCAGGGCTTCGGGCACGGGCGTGCCGGTGCCGAGCCGCCGGATGAAGGAGTCGATGGGCGTGCGGTCCGCGCCCGCCTCGGCCATGGCACGGAGGTACAGCTCGAAGTGGCTGAGGTACCCGTCGCCGAACTCGTCGCTCTCCTCGGTCAGGACGATGTCGTTGATCAGCCGGCGGCTGGTCGTCGGGCCCTGCGGCACCCAGGGCACGGCCACGCAGGTGAGCTCGTGCTGCAGGCCCTTCAGGAGCGACATGAAGTCCCATACGGCGAAGACGTGGTGCTGGAGGAAGACCTGGATGCGGTCGAGCCGGTCGAGGAGGTGGTACATCCGGTGGTTCACGATCAGGGCCCGGTCGGGCTCGATGGCCTGCTGCAGGCCGGTGAGCCCCGGGTGGGTGCGGTTCCAGTGGTAACGGTCGGACATCATGCTTGGCTCCGGTGGAGAGAGTGCCTGGGGTCGTGGACGAGGGAGGGTTCGCGGGCGCCGAGCCCGTCGAGTCGCGCGCTCATGTCGCCGAACGCCGAGCGCCAGCAGCCGGGATCGTCGATCCGCAGGCCGAGGCGGGCCAGCTGTTCGCGGGGCGGGGCGCTGCCGCCCGCGCGCAGGAACGCCGTGAAGTCGGCGCCGAAGGAGGCCGGGGCGCCCCGGCGGCGGTGGTGCAGGCCGATCGCCGTCAACCAGGCGAACGTATAGGCGTAGTTGTAGAAGCGGCCCTGGAAGATGTGCGGGATGCGCATCCAGCCGAGGCGGTGCAGCGGGCCGGGGGTGAGGGCGGATCCGTAGGTGGCGCGGTGGGCCTCCTCCCACAGGGTGCCGAGTGCGGGGGCGTCCAGGACGTTCCCTTCGGCGCGCAGGTCGTACGCCGCCTGTTCGAAGGAGGTGACCAGGGCCTGCCGGAACACGGTCGTCACGCAGCGGTCGAGCCACAGTTCGGCGGCCGCCGCCGAGGTGTCGGGGTCGCCCTCGGTCATGAGCCGGTCGAGGACGGCCAGTTCGGCGAAGCAGGCGGGTACTTCACTGAGCGCGGTCGGCGCGTCGAAGACGAGTGCCGGTTGCGCCTCGGCGGCCAGCACGAAGGCCACGGCGTGGCCGAGTTCGTGGGCCAGGTCGAGCAGATCGGCGGGCCGGCCGTCGTAGCTGACGAGGACGAAGCAGGTCCGCTCGGACGGGACGGGCAGCGAGAAGGCGCGGGACACCCGGCCGGGGCGTGCGTCGGTGTCGATGCGGCCGTCCGCGACGATGCGCCGGGCGATGCGGGCCATGTCGGGCGAGATCCGCGCGAAGGCGGCGCACACGGTCTCGACGGCTTCCGGCAGGTCCATGCGCAGGCCACCGCGCGGCCCGCAGAGCGGGGCCCGCTCGTCCCAGGGCGCGAGCGAGGAGGCACCGAGCCGGTGGGCCTTGTACGTGAACCACCGCTCGGCCAGCGGGCGTTGGCGCTCGGTCTCGGTCAGCATGCGGTCGACCGTGGCGGGGTCGAGGCGGTTGTCGAGGTCGCTGAGCGCCCGCGGCCGGGCGATGCCACGCAGCCTGTCCGTGGCCAGGTGGTCGGCGACCAGGGTGTCGTAGGCGAGGGCCAGGGTCGCGGCGTGCGGTGCCAGGCCGCGGGCCAGGGTGTCGTACGCGGAGCGGCGCACCGCGCGATCGGGGTGCGCGAGCCCGTACAGGGACTCGTCGTACGGGGCGAGCAGCCGGTCGTGCAGCAGCCCCCAGGCCTGCGCCGCGGGTTCCCGCGTCGCGAGGACCGCCTCCTCGTGCTCGGGCAGCCGGTGGGCCGCCGCTTCCCGCGCGCTGCACAGCAGATGGCGGTAGGGAGCGAGCAGCGGGTCCCGCAGGAGCTGCTGCGCGCGGGCCTCGGGCAGCGCCTGCCACTCGGTGTCGAAGAAGCGCGTCGACCGGTCGACGACGTCGTTCACGGCGTCCGCCTCCAGAGCGAGGCGGGCGCCCTTGTCTCCGTACAGGTCGAGGGACTGGTGGAGCGTCGCGTACGACACGAGGTGCAGCAGGCCCGCACGCGTCTCACCGAGGTCGTTGAGGAGCCGCGCGAGGTCGCGCGGGCCGAGGCCCGCCACGCGGCCGCGCCAGCGTTCGGCGCAGCCCCGGGCGCGCGCGGCGACGGCCGGGCCGCCGGGCGGCGGGGCCAGGGACGACAGATCCCACTGCATCCCGCTATCCCTCCGGCCGGGTGGCGCGCAGCGAGAACAGCAGGGGCAGCTCTCCCTCGACGTGCGCGGGGAGCCGGTACCTGCCGTCCTCGCACCGCTCCAGATAGGGCAGTACGGGGAACGACGCCGAGGGGAACTCGTGGACGAACTCCAGGCGCAGGCCGGCGTCGACCACGCTCGACACGATCGCGCCGAGCGAGTGGGCCCAGGTGTACCCGGACTCGGTGACGTCGTCGGACGCGTCGGTGTAGGTGCCGTGGAGTTCGTGCGCGATGGGCTCGGCTCGGTCGAAGTACGGGTAGCGCAGCACCGGTTCGCGGACGCCGTCGTCGAAGTCCAGTACGTGCAGGACCGGGTGGTACTCGGCGACGTACAGGACACCGCCCGGCGCGAGGAGGCGGGCAGCGGAGCGTGCCCACCGGGCGATGTCCGGTATCCAGACGACGGAGCCGAACGACACGTAGACGATGTCGAAGGTGCCGTCGAGCGAGGCGGGCAGGTCGTCGATCCGGGCACAGGTGAACTGCGCGTCCAGGCCTGCCTCTTGGGCGAGTTTCCCGGCCGCCGCGACGGCGGCGGGCGAGAAGTCGACGCCGGTCACCCGCGCTCCGCGGCGGGCCCAGCTGAGGGTGTCCAGGCCGAAGTGGCACTGGAGGTGGACGAGGGAGCGCCCCGTCACGTCGCCCAGCTCGGCGGGCTCGAAGGGCTGCAGGGTGCTGCGGCCGCGCAGGAAGCCCTGGACGTCGTAGTGGTCACTGGTCACGTGGAAACCGGTCCAGGTGTCCCACAGTTCGCGGTTGCGGTCGACGCAGCGGTCGGGCTCGTCGGGCGCCCTGGTGGTGACGCGGGGTGTACGCATCGGGATCTGTTCCCCTCTTCCTTGCGGTCCGGTGGCCGACCGGCTCAGGCCGCGCTGCGGGCGGGCAGGTGGGCGCAGACGGGGCAGTCGTCGCGGCGGCTCCAGCGTTCGGACTCGCGCGGCACCACGTCGTCGAAGTAGGCCTCCATCAGACGGCCCTGGGACGTGGAGGGAGCGATGCCGGTGGCGAGGCGGACGACCTCGGCGAGTACGTGCGCGGTGTAGAGGGTGACGAGGGCGCCGAACGCCGACATGTCCTCGGGGAACCGCGGCTCGGCGGCGTTGCTCTCGGCCCATTCGGTCTTCCGGGCGCTCAGCCCGGCCGAGACGGGGTCGCGCTCGGCCACGTCCGCCTTCCAGCACTCCACGCACCCGGTCACGCCCGGGATCATCGTGTAGTAGGCGATGCGGCGGCTGTCCACGCCGCCGGTGATCAGGGTCGCGCCCGCCCTGACACAGGCCTGGTTGATCCAGTTGACGACCTGCATCTTCGGCATGTCGACGGCCGACAGGACGAGGTCGCGGCCCTCGACCACGGCGAGTGCCTCCTCGGCGCAGCCGATGTAGGTGGACCTGGTGTCGAGCTTGAGCAGCGGGTCGTAGGCGAGGATGCGTTCGGATGCGACCTCGATCTTCGCGCGGCCGATGTCCTCCTCGCGGTAGAGGATCTGCCGGTTGAGATTGGACAGTTCGACGGTGTCGAAGTCCACGATCCTGATGTCGCGCACGCCGAGTCCCACCAGGTCGTACAGCATGTGGCTGCCGACGCCGCCGAGGCCGAGGAGGACGACGCGGTAGTCGCGCATCCTGCGCTGCAGGGCGTACTTGCTCGTCGTGAGGGAGCTGTAGTTCTCGAGGAAGCCGAGGTTGCGCTTCCAGCGCTCCAGGTGGTGTGCGTCGAGCCCGGTCTCCGCGGCGCCGTCCTCCAGGAGTCCGGCCTGGTCGAACTTCCGTATGGCGTCGGCTATTTCGTCCTCGGGCAGGTCGGTTCCCGAGTCCTTGAGAGCGGCGCGCACCTCGGGCAGGGTCCGGGTGCCGTCGAGAAGGCTGACGAACGTCTCGACAGCGTGGCTCTCGTCGGCCATCTCCACGCATTTGCCGGGCAGTTGGATGTAGAGCTGGTCGGCGACGCGGTACACCGGCAGGGTCGGCTTGATCCGTGGTTTGCTGCTGTTCGACATGGCTTGTCCCCCGTTGTCAGGTGGTGTGGGGCGGGAGGGGCGGGGGGGGGGGGGGGGGGGGGCGCGCCCCGGCGGGGGGGGGGGGGGGGGGCGGGGGCGGCGGGGGGGGGGGGGGGGGGGGGGTGGGGGGGGGGGGGCCCCGGGGGGGGGGGGGGGGGGGGGGGGGGGGGGGGGCGGGGCGGCTGACGCCGCACGCCCGCGTGGTGCATCAGGTGGCGACGGCGCGGCCGGCAATGCTCGTCTTGCGGGTCTTGAGGACGATCGACATGCTGTTCACCTCCCCGGCGAGTGGATCCGACGGGTTCCACACTGCCGCCGCGGCCGGTCCCCGGGTATTGGCACATACCCCAGGTCGTTCCGCCCGTCAGGTGCTCATGGCAGCCCGGACGACCGCGCTGGCCAGCGCGGCCCGCGAGGGGACGCGGAGCTTGGCGAAGGCGTGCGAGAGGTGCATCTGCACGGTCTTCTCGGTCACTTCCAGCCGGTGCGCTATCTGCCGGTTCGTCAGCCCCTCGCTCACCAGGGCGGCCACCTCGCCCTCGCGCCGGGTCAGGAGCTCCACGGCGCGCTCGCCGCCCGCGGCGGGGTGCGCGGCGCGGCCCAGCACGCGGCGGCGCTCGGTCGACGCGGTCCGGGCCAGTGCACGCGCCCCGCAGCGAGTGAACACATCCTGAACCAGGGCGAGTTCGGCCGAGGCGCGGCGGCTGTCCCCGCCCGCCGCGAGGGAGGTGGCGGCGAGCAGCCGGGCCCGGTGGGCGTCGACCGTCTGCCCGGCCGCGGTGAGCCCTTCGTACGCGGCGACGGCCATGCCGTAGGCCGCTTCGGGTTGCTCGACGAGGAGCACGTGGCCCCGCGCGAGCAGCGCGAGCCCGGTCCGCCCCGGCAGGCACAGGGGCCGGGCCACGTCCATGGCCCGGCCCGCCCAGTACGCGGCCGTGTCGGTGCGCCCGTCCGTCAGCGCGGCCCGCGCGAGCAGCTCGCACCAGTCGACCCGCGACCACGCGTCCACCGCGGTGAGGGCGGCGCCGCCCACCTCGTGCACCGCGGCCAGGCACGCCGTCGCGTCCCCCGCGGCGAGCCGGGCCTCGGCGACGGCAAGGACCACCGACGCGCCGAACCAGTCGTCGGGGACGCGCGGCTGCCGGCCGAGCGCCGCGTCCCCGGCCCGCAGCGCGGCCTCGTGATCGCCGGTGGCGACGGCGTTCCGGCAGAGCAGCGCGAGCGCCGCGGCCCGCGCCTCGTGCGCCCCGCAGCGCACCGCGAGGTCGAGCGCCTCCGTCGCGGCGCTCTCCGCCTCGCCGAGCCGCCCGGCGAGCTGGGCGGCGAAGGCGCGGCCGGTCAGCAGGTGCATGAGGGCGAACTCCCGTGCCGAGCCGCGCGCGAGGGTCACCGCCCGGTCGAGATGGGCCAGCGCCTCGGGCTGGCGGCCGAGCAGCGCCTCGCTCCAGCCGAGCCACACCGCGGCGTCGAGCCGCTCCACCACCTGCCCGTCGAGCAGCCCGTCGAGGTGGGCGGCGGCCGACGTCCGGTGCTCCCGCGCGGTGGCGACGTCGCCGGTCAGTACGCCGGTCAGGGACAGCAGCGCGTGCGCTGCCGTCGCCCTGGCCCGATCGCCGTACCGCTCCGCGTCGTCGAGGGCGTGCGCGGCCCGCTCGGCGCATTCGGCGGGCCTGGCGTCCGCCAAGTCGCCGTGGGCCAGGGCGAATTCGAGGACGCCGACCGCGTCCGCGTCCTGGCCGCCCACGCCCCGCAGCGCGTCCGCCAGGAGGGACCGCGCGGCGGCGCGACGCCCGAGGGAGCGCTCGGTCAGTGCGCAGGCGGCCACCGCCTCGGCATGGCGTCCGGCCGGGTCGCGCGGCAGCTCTTCGAGGACGGTGTGCAGCAGGTCCCGGCTCTCCTGCAGCCGCCCGATGGCCCCGAGCAGGCGGGCAAGACGCAGCCGGAGCCGGTCCCGCAGCGCTCCGGCGTCGGCGGGCAGCAGGCGCAGGGCGGCGCGCAGCCAGCGGACCGCGTACTCGGGCCGCTCCAGGCGCACTTGACGGGCGGCGTCCGCCAGCACGCGTACGGCGTCGAGGTCGCCGGCCCGGCCCGCGTACTCGATGTGGCGTGCGAGATCCGGCGCGTTCGCCCCGCGGCGGGTCAGCGTCGCCGCGACGCCGGTGTGCACGGCGACGCGCCAGCCCGGCGGGGCGCTGCCGTACACCGCGTCACGCAGCAGAGGGTGGCGGAAGGTGAAGCTGCGGGGCGCCTCCGCGGGCCTGACCAGGTCCTCGCCGACCAGTTCGTCCAGCGCGGCGAGGACCGGGAGTTCGTCCATGCCGACCGCCGACGCGACCAGCTCCGAGGTGAACGACTCGCCCACCACCGAGGCGGCCCGGGCCACTTGGCGGGCCGTTGCGGAGACCCGTGCGAGGTCCCTGGCGATCTCCGCCTCGTACGCGGCGATCACTCCGTCGCCCCCGCCCGCTCCGTCTGCCCCGTCCGCCCCGTCCGCCCCGTCACTGTTCTTCTCACCGCGTACGTCCCCGGCGCGGGTCAGGAGCTTCAGATAGAGCGGATTGCCCTCGGCCGCCCGGTACAGCGCGCGCGGGTCGCCGCCCGGGCGGGCGGCCGGGCCCGTCAGGCTCGCGGCCTCCTGCTGGGAGAGCGGGCCGAGCCTGATCCCCTCGACGAGGAGTCCACCGGTCAGCGCGGTGCCGAGGAGAGCGCGCAGCGGCGGGGACGCCTGCCGGTGCCGGTAGGCGAGGGCGAACAGGACGGGGGCCTTCGGCGGGTGCCCGAACAGCCCGTGGAGCGTCGAGAGGCAGTCGGTGTCCGCGCGTTCGAGGCCGTCGAGCAGGACCACGAGCCCCGCGGCGGGCGCGATCGACTCCATCCGCTCCCTGAGGTACGACGCGTCGACGGGCCCCTCGGCGTCCAGGAGCGCACGGAACACCTCCGCCGTGGTGCCCGCACCGTGCGCGGCCGCTCGGCCCGCCCGCACCGTGCAGCCGGCGGCGGCCGCGGTCCGCCCCAGTTCCGCGAGCAGCCGGGTCTTGCCGATGCCGGGTCCGCCCGTGATCTCCACCACCTGTCCCGGACCTTCGCCGAGCCGTGACACGGCGCGCGCGAGCGTGCGCCGCTCCGCCGACCGGCCGACCATGGGCTCCGCTGTCTTGGCCACTTCCGTCCTCCCCGTGTGGACGTGTCGCGGACACCTCGCCGCTGTGGCGGGCGCCCGTGCCGATATCCGGGGTACGGCTGCGGCGGTGCGCGCGTTCAGTAGGAATTCAGGGAGTCTGCAGGTCATAGGGGGAAGCTCCGCTTCCGTCCCCCTGCGCGGAGCCCTGCACGGAGCCCTGCACGGAATGAGCCCATCCGGCACGGACACGCAATTTGCTGCGCAGGTCATGGGCGTCGGGGAGGCCGAGTTCGGTCGTCAGGGCCAGGGACCGGCGCCAGGCGTCGTGGGCCCGGCCCGTGTGGCCCGCCTCCGCGTGGGTGTCGCCGAGGTAGGCGAGTCCCACGGCCTCGCTGCGCCGCTCCCCCGCCCTGCGGAAGAGGGCGAGGGCCCTGTCGTAGCACTCGACCGCGCGCTCGTAGCGGCCCAGGCGCCGGTGGATGTGGGCGAGGCTGTCCCAGGTGTGCGCCTCGGCACTGAGGTCACCGACGTCCTGTACGAGTGGCAGGGCCCGGCGGCAGTACGTGAACGCCTCCTGGAACCGGCCGAGTTCGGCCAGGTACCAGCCGATGTCGTTGAGCGTGACCGCCTGGCCGCCGCCGTCCTCTGCGGCCCGGAACTGCTGGAGCGCCTGGTAGGAGTGGCCGAGTGCCTCCTGCGCCGCGCCGTGTGTCCAGGCCATCTTGGCGAGGTTCTGCCGGGCTCGGGCCTGCCCGGCGTGGTTGCCGAGCCGCCGGTAGAGCTCCAGGGCCCGCGTCAGATGGCGCCGGGCCCTGCGCGCGTCGTGGCGCTGGAGCAGCGCCAGGCCGAGCCCGCGGTGGGCGGACGCCTGCCCGGCCGCGTCGTCGTGCGCGAGGGCCGTGCGCAGGGCGGTGGTGTGGGCGTCCGTGAGGGCCTGCCAGTGACCCTGCCGTTCCAGGTAGGTGGTCAGCGTCGCCGCCAGCTGCCAGGTGTAGGCGTCGCATCCGGGCGGGGTCCGTTCGATGGCCGACAGCAGCACGGGGTGTTCCGCGGTGAACCACCCCAACGCCTCCTCGTAGTCGGCGGGTTGGCGGACCAACGCGCCCGGCGCCGCGGGCCCGAGCTCCATCGGGTCGCACCGCCGGGTCAGCAGGGCGTCGGCCGCGTGCGCGGTGTGCAGGTAGTGGTCGAGGACGCGGCGCGTCGCCGCGGCCGCCCCGGCCCGGTCGTCGTCGGCGGCGGCCAGCTCGGTGGCGTAGGCGCGCAGGAGGTCGTGGCAGGAGTGGCGCCCGGCCGGCTGCTCCGTCAGCAGGTGCGCCGCGGCCACCTCGCGCAGCAGCACCTGTACGGTCCTAACGCCGGTGCCCGCGAGGGCGGCGAGCGCCGTGGCGTCGGCGCTGGGCCCCGGGTGCAGGGCGAACAGCCGGAACAAGCGGCCCGCCTCGGGAGTGAGCATCCGGTACGACCAGTGGAGCACCGCCCGCACCCCGGTGGCCGGATCGCCGGTGTCCAGGACGTCGAGGATGCGCCCGTCAGGACCCAACTCCCGTGCGCAGTCGGCCAGATCGAGGTCCGGGCGGGCGGCGGCACGGGCGGCGACGACGGCGAGCGCGAGCGGCAGCCCGGCGCACCGCGCGACGATCTCCTCGACGGCCTCGGGCGCACCCTGAAGACGGGGCGCGCCGAGGCGTACGGCGAGCAGGGCACGGCACTGCGCGGGGTCGAGCAGCCCCGGGGTGAGCAGGTGCGCCCCCTCGGAGACGGCCAGGCCGGTCAGCGGGTCACGGCTGGTGACCACGGTGAGGCAGCCGTGTGCGCCGGGCAGCAGCGGACGCACCTGCCCCGCGTCGCGGGCGTTGTCGAGGACGACCAGGACGCGTCGGCCGGCCAGCAGGCTGCGGTACCGGCCCGTGAGCGCCTCCAGGGTGTCGGGGACCTGGCCGGCGGGGACCCCGAGCGCGTCGAGGAAGCCGCGCAGCGCGCGGTCCGGGACCAGGGGCGCACCGCCCGGGTCGAAGCCGCGCAGGTTCACATAGAGCTGCCCGTCGGGGAACGCGGCCCGCGCCCGCCGGGCCCAGTGCACGGCGAGCGCGGTCTTGCCCACGCCGGCGGCGCCGGAGATCACCGCGACGACTCCGCCGGAGGAGGACTCGCGCAGGCCCGCAAGGAGACCGTCAAGCCGGGTCAACTCGTGGGCACGGCCGACGAACCCGTGCACCCCCATGGGGAGTTGAGCGGGTGCGGCGGCCACCGGTGCGGCCTCGACGACCGGCGGGCGGGGTCGTGCGGCAGCCGTTCGGGGGCTGTCCTTCAGGATCAGCTCGTGCAACTCACGCAATTTGGGGCCCGGTTCGGTGCCGAGCTCGTCGACCAGACGGCGGCGGATCCGCGCGAAGCAGCGCAGCGCCTCGGCGCCGTCCCCGGTCGCGTGCAGTGCCCGCATCAGCACCTCGGTCAGGGGTTCGGTCAGCGGGTACTCCTCCAGGAGTTCGGTCAACCGCCCGATCGCGGTGGCCGGTTCGCCGCCGCGCACTTCGAGGTCCGCAAGGCGTACCGCGCTGTCCACGCGCTCGCGCCGCCAGGCCTCGCGCACCCGGTCCGGCCAGGTGCCGTGCAGACCGGACAGCGGCTCGCCGCGCCACAACACGAGAGCCTCGCGCAGCAGGGCGACGCGCTCCGAGTCGGGGAGCGTGCGCTCGCGGGACCGCCCGGCCAGGGCGCGGAACCGGAGCAGGTCGACCGCGTCGGGGGCGAGGTCGAGCTGGTAGCCGCCGGAGCGCCGCAGCACGGGTAATCGACCCGCGTCGGCTCCCTTGCCGACTGCCTCGGCACTGCCGTCCGCCTGCCCGGTCAGCCGGCGGATCCGCGCGAGATGGGCGTACAGGGAACGGCGCGCCCCGTCCGGCGGCGCCCCGCCCCACACCCGCTCGAGGAGCGTCGCGACGGGGACGGGCCGCCCGGCGTCCACCGCGAGGGCGGCGAGCACCGTGCGGCGCTGTGGCGGCCCCACGTCCAGCGACCGGCCGGGCACGAGCACCTCCACCGGCCCGAAAAGGCACAGCCGTACCACCATGTCGCGCCCCCGTTTCGCCCCCGTCCGACGTCCGTCCGGCGTCTGCCCGACGTCCGCCCGACGCCCTCCACGGTCCTCGCACGCGCCTGAGCAGGGCGACAACCTTTCGGCAAAATTTCGGCCGCACCGCCCCCACACGCTGACTCCATGTCACTTCCTTCGCCCACGGGCCATCTCGCCCTCCTGGCAGCCGAGTTCGACCGCGGCCACGACGTGTGGCGTTCGCGGACGGGGTCGGTGTGCGTGGCCGGGCCCGATCAGGCGCGGGCCGTCATGGGCAACAGGGACGCCCTCGTCGCCGACACGTCCGACTTCTACCGGACGCGGCGCGGGGTCTTCGGAGACCGCACCGAGCAGACCGGGATCGGGCGCGCCGCCCGGCTACTGATCAAGCGTCACCTCTCCGACCACCGAGGGGAGTTGGCCGGCCTGGTCGCCGATCGCCTCGCGCCCACGAGCGACTGGCCGGACGCCGCGAACCTGCTCGTCCTGCACCATCTGCGCGACGTCCTGCTGCACCCGGGCGCGCCGCCCTCCGTGCACGCCGTGCTCGACGAGATCGTGCGGCGCGGTGTGCTGGCGGGCGCCCGCGACCGCCACGGGGCTCCGTCCAGGTTCCTCTTCCGCCGCCGCGCACACACGGCCCTGCACCGGGAGGTCCTGGCCCGTCGGCAGCGTGGCCGGGCCGAGCCGCCGCGTGACGTGCTCGACGTCGTCGTGACGGGCGCCGCGCCCGAGGCGTACGTGCCGGACCTGGCGGAGGTGTACCTCTCGTTCCTCTTCGCCACGGTCGGCTCGATCGGCTTCGCGCTCGCCTGGGCCGTCCTGCTGACCGCGACGCACCCCGGCTCCCGCTCCGCGCACCCGAGTTGGATCGTCCGCGAGGCGCTGCGGCTCTGGCCCGTGGCCTGGCTGTTCGCGCGGACCCCGAGCCGGGCGCAACTGCTCGGCGGCACCGAGGTGACCGGGAGCGACCGGCTCGCCGTCTGCACCTACCTGGTCCACCGGCACCCCGCGTACTGGGAGCGGCCCGACGAGTTCCTGCCGACCCGCTGGTCGGGCTCCGTGCCCGACGAGGCGTATCTGCCGTTCGGCCACGGCCCCCACACCTGCGCGGGCGCGACGGTCGCCCTGCGCCTCCTCGAGGACCTCGTCGAACTCCTCACCCGTGACTGGCAGTTGTCGGTCACCCATGACGGCGACGGGCCCCAGCTGGGCCCGGCGCTGGCCCCGCCGCGCTTCACCGCGCTGCTGAGCCGCCGAGACGTTCGCCCCGGAGGGAGGTGAAGCACCATGCGCGCGCTGTATCGCCAGGCCAAGTCGGTCCTCAACATCCGACGCCAGTACGAGTACTTCTGGTACCTCTACCACCACATCTGACCGGCCCGGCGCGGGGACGACCGCCCGGTCGGCCCCGCGCCTCCTCTAAGGGGCGCCCACGATGACCACCCCGCAGCACCCGGACGACTTCCTCACCCTGATGCGGCTGCGCAGCGACGCCGAGGACGGCATCTTCTGGGTCGACGACGAACGGCTCGCCGTGTTCACACCGGACGCGGCCCGCCACATCAGCGCCACCACCTGGCACCGGTTCGTCATGCACGACCGCCTGATCGACGTGGTGCGCCGCCGCCGGAGCGCCGAGATGCCCTGGAGCCGGGTCCGCTCGGCCTGGCTCACGCAGTTGCACACGCTCGCCACGGCCGAGCACCACGGCCGACTGATCGACCGCATGGAGCGCGTCATCGACGCGCGGCTCGGCGAGGACGTCGACCTGTCGATGCTCGCCCAGGACGTGGCGGTGCGCTCCCTGCTGCCCCTCGCCCTGTCAGGGCTGACGGCCGCCGAGGACCGACTCGTGCGTCAGGACCTCGAGTTGAAACTGGCGCGCCTGGTGTCCACCGACCCCGGGTCGACCTGGCAGCACCTCAGGTCGCTCTCCGTGCAGGTCCGCTCCGGCCTGGTCGTCCGCCGCGTCCTGCGTGAACGTGCCGCGGGCCGGCGCCCCCGCAGGCCGGACCTGACCGATCCCTTCGTCGACCTGCTGCCCGTCCTCGGGATGGACCGTGCCCTCGACGTGGTCACCGCCGTCCTCACCGCCATCGCGGGCCCGCCCGGCACGGCCGCCGCGAGCCTGCTGTACGAGTTCGCCCGCCGCCCCGACTGGCGGCGCAGGATCGCCGACGAACTGCGCGCCGTCGACCCGGCCGAGTTCCGCGCGGCACCGACGAACGTCGCCCCGGTGACCCACCGCTTCGTCAAGGAGGTGCTCCGGCTGTGGAGTCCGCCGCTGCTCCTCGTACGCCGCTCCACGCACGCCTTCGACCTGGGCAGGACCCGCCTGGAGCCGGGCCAGTGGTACCTGCTGAGCCCGCACATGATCCACCGGGACGCCCGCGTGTGGAAACGGCCCGACGACTTCGACCCGGACCGCTTCCTGCCGGGCGCCCCGCACGGCCCGGCCGACCGCTCCTGCTACGTGCCCTTCGGCTGGGCGCCCAAGAAGTGCATCGGCGCGAACATCGCCACCGTCCAGCTCATGGCCCTGTGCCAACTCCTGAGCACCCGTTACGACTTGACCCCGGACCGGCCGGACGAGGCCACCATGGCCCTGCGCTTCGCACCCGTCCCCGAGAACTTCCGGGGCCGGCTGACCCGCAGGTGAGCCGGCTCCGCGTTCACGAACGGGGCGGCCCGTCGGCCGCGACGCCCGGCTCCCGCCCGGCCATCAGCGCGAGATACACCACGAGCGACGCCCCGAGCCCCACGGCCCACCCGTAGTCGGCCAGCGGTTTGAGGAACGGGATGATGCCGTCGGCCGGGAACGGCCCGGCCTTGTTCCCCTTCGCGTCGAGCGTCGAGTACGACCCGCCGACCGCGAGCACGCCCCCGACGGCGAAGGCGACGACGGCCCGCCAGTTCCAGCCGCCGCTGTACCAGTACCGGCCGCCCTCCGCGTACAGGTCCGCCAGGTGCAGCACCGTCCGGCGGATGATCCAGTAGTCCGCGATGAGGATCCCGGCGACCGTCCCGAGCAGCCCGCCGACCACCCCGAGCCAGGTGAAGATGTACAGCTCCGGCGAGGACGTCAGCTTCCACGGCATCACCAGGACGCCCACGACGCCCGTGATGATCGCGCCCGTACGGAAGTTGATGACCTTCGGGGCGAGGTTCGCCAGGTCGTAGGCCGGGGACACGACGTTGGCCGCGATGTTCACGGAGATCGTCGCGACGAAGACGGTGATGAGCGCGAACAGCAGCCCGAAGACGTTGTCGGTCTTGCCGGCCAGCGCGACCGGGTCCCAGATCGCCACCCCGTACACCTTCTCCGAACCGGCCGTCACCAGCACGGACATCAGGGCGAACACGGTCATGGTGGTCGGCAGTCCCAGCGTCTGCCCGAGCACCTGCGCCTTCTGCCCCTTCCCGAACCGCGTGAAGTCGGGGATGTTCAAGGACAGGGTCGACCAGAAGCCGATCATGCCCATGAGGCCGGGGAAGAAGACCTTCCAGAAGTCCGCACCCCAGCCGACCTTCGACGGCTCGTGCAGCAGCGGCCCGAACCCGCCCGCCTTGTTCGCGATCCACACGAGCAGCACGACCGCGCCGACGAGGACGAAGGGCGCCGCCCAGTTCTCGAAGCGGCGCAGGGTGTCCATCCCCCGGTAGATGATGGCGAGTTCGAGGACCCAGAAGACGACGAAGCAGAGCCACAGCGTCCACGGGTAGCCGCCGATCTGCCCGGCGTCCGCCCAGCCCCCGAAGATCTTCCCCAGGAGCACGAAGATGCCCTGGCCGCCGATCCACGTCTGGATGCCGAACCAGCAACAGGCCACCGCCGCCCGCACCATGGCGGGCAGGTTCGCCCCGCGGATCCCGAACGAGGCCCGGGCCAGGACCGGGAAGGGTATGCCGTACTTCGGCCCGGCGTGCCCGGTCAGCAGCATCGGCAGGAGCACGATGACGTTCGCGAGGCCGATCGTCAGGACCGCCTGTTTCCAGTCCATGCCGAGCGCGACCAGGCCCGAGGCCAGGGTCCAGGACGGAATGCAGTGCGCCATGCCGATCCACAGCGCCACGAAGTTGTACGTGGTCCAGCGGCGTTCGGCGAGTGGAACGGGGCGCAGGTCGTCGTTGGCGTAGCGGCTGCCGGCCGGATAGGCGTCGGCGGCCAGTTCCACCGCGGGCGGTGGCGGAGCCGTGTTGGTCATGGGGAGGTCCCTTCTACGGAAGGACAGGAGGGGGACGAGGGAACAGTGCGGGCATGCGGGTGCCGTGAACTTCCTTGCGCTGTACGGGTGTTGCTAAGCCGGGGGTCATGCGTTCACCGCCGGAATCACGTCCCGGCCGTAGGCGTCGATCACCGCCTCCTTCGCGTCGTGCATCGCGTACACGGCGAACTGGTCCACGCCCAACTCCCGGAGCGCGCGCAGCTTTTCGACCTGTGCGGCGACGGGGCCGATGAGGCAGAACCGGTCGACGATCTCGTCCGGCACGAACGCGGTGTCCGGGTTGCCCGAGCGGCCGTGGTGCGCGTAGTCGTACCCCTCGCGCGCCTTGATGTACTCCGTCAGCTCGTCCGGGACCATCGACGAGTGCGCGCCGTACTTCGCGACCAGGTCGGCGACGTGGTTGCCGACCATCCCGCCGAACCAGCGGCACTGCTCGCGTGCATGGGCGAGCGCCTGCTCCGAGTCGTCCTCGGTGACGTACGCGGGGGCCGCCACGCAGATCTTCACGTCGTCCGCCGAGCGCCCGGCGGCCACGGCCGCGTCCCGCACCGCCTTCACCATGTACTCGGTCAGGAACGGATCGGCGAGCTGGAGGATGAATCCGTCCGCCTCCTCACCGGTCATCTTCAGCGCCTTCGGCCCGTACGCGGCCATCCAGACGGGGAGTTCGGCGCCCGGGCGCACCCAGGGGAACCGGACCACGGCGCCGCCGCCGAGGTCGGCCTCGTCGCCCCTGCCCAGCGCCCTGATCACCTTCATCGCGCCGCTGATCCGCGCGAGGGTGTTGGGCGTGCGCCCGGCGACGCGCATCGCGGAGTCGCCGCGGCCGATGCCGCACACGGTGCGGTTGCCGTACATGTCGTTCAGCGTCGCGAAGGTGGACGCCGTGACCTCCCAGGTCCGCGTCCCCGGGTTCGTCACCATCGGACCGACGATCAGCCGCTCGGTCTCCGCGAGGATGCGGCTGTAG
The DNA here is from genome assembly GCF_044460595.1 of Streptomyces sp. NPDC050085. Taxonomy (NCBI): domain Bacteria; kingdom Bacillati; phylum Actinomycetota; class Actinomycetes; order Kitasatosporales; family Streptomycetaceae; genus Streptomyces; species Streptomyces sp. NPDC050085. The sequence continues at coordinate 722,921 of NZ_JBITJZ010000001.1, forward strand.
ATGACGAACGGCTCCTGCCACAGCACGGCGGAGTCGAACGTCCACCCGTGCGTGAACCCCGCACCCTCCGCGCGCTTCATCAGTTCCACGACCCCGGAGGCCGGCGGGTCGGTCTGCAGGACGAGTCCGAAGTCCATGGGAAAGCCCCTTAGTTCAGGTTCTGACAGGCTTCAGGTACTCCAGCGCACGCCGGCGGATGCTGCCACTTCAGGCCATGCCGAACCCTGTACAGCGCTGCCTCGATCGCCACTCGAGGAGGCACAATCCTGGACTTCTTCCTGGGGGTTGGCAAGAGGTGGTCTACGCGCGTCCAGCTTTTGTCGCCCGGCTGCGGCGGGACGAGTCGACCGCGCTCGGTGAACCAGGTCCGAAGGAACGGTCCTCGCTCGAACGGCCCCCGAAACCTTGCTCGTTACGTGGCCGTGAACGTCCAGTAAGTTCCAGCAGATCGCGCTTCTCGGACCTGAGTCGTGGTGTACGTCGATGATCACGTAACGGGCCGGAAACGGACCGGCGCACCGACCATGCCGCCCCGACGGAGCCGAGTCCGTCGGGGCGGCCGAGCAGTCTCGCGGTCAGGCCGGTGCCACCGCCCGGCCGGTCTGCGGGGAGATCATCCCCGCACACAGTCCGCGCGCCGCGAGGCCCTGCGCGATCCGCGGTATCGCGGCGCGGGTGTTGGCGGCCCAGTCGTGCATGAGGATGACCTGGCCGCTGGTGAGCCGTGCGGCGGCCTGGACTATCGCGTCGGTACTGGCCCCGTTCCAGTCCTGCGAGTCGACGTCCCAGATGATCTGCGTCAGGCCGTACTTGGCCGCGACCGACTGCACCGTCGCGTTGGTCTCGCCGTACGGGGGACGGAACAGCCGGGGTGTGCCCCCGCCCGCTTGACTGATCGCCTGCTGGGTGCGGGAGATCTCCGACTCGACTTGTGCCGGGGTGAGTTGGGGCAGGTGGGGGTGGGTGTAGCTGTGGTTGCCGACCCACATCCCGGCGGCGACCTGTGCGCGCACGAGGGAGGGGTTGGCTGCGGCGTACTGCCCCTCGTTGAACATCGTGGCGCGCAGCCCGTTCTGTCTGAGCACGTCGAGCAGGGCCGGCGTGCTGCTCGACGGGCCGTCGTCGAAGGTGAGCCCGACATAGCCGGTGCAGGTGGCGGCCTGCGCCGGGGCTGCGGCGTTGACCGTGAGACTGCAGGCTCCGGCCAGCGTGGCGGCGGCGAGCCCGGCTCTCAGGGATCGTGACGTGCGCTGCGGGTGGATTCTCATGCGGGGGTCCTCCGGCCTGCGGGGCGAACTCGCTCAGTACACCGTGATGTTGGAACTGCCACTGCTCTGATAGCCCTCGGTCGCCAGGATCATGTAGTACGCGAAGGAGCCCAGCGGCATCCCGGCCCGGCCCCAGGCGTCGAAGTGGTTTCCGGTGGTGATGGTGCCGCCCGTGCGCTTCGCCTGCCGCACGCTCCAGTACTGGTCGAAGGTGCGCGTGCCCTCGACGGACGGAGCGTTGTACCGCGTCGTCCGGTAGATGTCGTAGGTGCCGCCGTCGCTGGTGACGGTGCCCTTGTACGTGCCGGTGGGCCGGTAGGTGCCCCAGTTGTCGACGATGTAGTACTCGACGAGCGGGTTCGACGTCCAACCGTAGAGCGCGAGATAGGCGTTGCCGGACGGGCTGAAGCCGCCGTAGTAGTTCACGGTCCGCCGGGAGCCGTTGGCCCAGCCCTTGCCCGCGACGAAGTTCCCGGTGTTCCGCCATGACGTGCTGTAACTGCCGCCGGAGGACAGGGTCATGGAGACCGTGCCCGGGGCATCGGTCCAGAACGAGTAGTAGTAGCCGTTGTTGGTGCCGGTCTGATTGGTCGTGACGGTCGTGTCCGCGTACGCGGTGCCCGGCAGTGCCAGCGCGGAGGCCGCGACGGCCATGGCTCCGGTGGTGCCGAGGAAGGTACGGCGGCTCATGGGTGGTGTGGGGGTCTTGTCGCTCATGTTCATGCTTCCTCCTGGTGGGACGCGAGAGGCTGCACAGCCATTGAGGTGCGTGTCGACGCCGTCAGGTTGCTGCCGCACCTGGACACTGTCAACAGTTTCGACATTGAAGACGAAACTTTAGAAGCCACAGGCTGTGCGGCGGTATCGCGTCCGCCCTGGTCAGAGCCTCAACTGGGCCATCTCGCAAGAGGTCTGACGACGCGAGCAGCAGGTCGGGCAGCAGGTCGGGCAGCACAACGGGGCGTCCGCCCCACGAAGGCTTCGAAACTTTTTCGACGTGGTGAGAAGCTCAGTCACGCGGTCGTCGGCACTCCGCCGTGCTCTGTCGCACGACCAGGCTCGTCGCCAGCTCCAACCGGGTCGCCACCGGCTCCTCGGAGCGGAGACTCATGAGCATCTGCGCCGCCCCTTCGGCCATCTCCCGCAGGGGTTGGTGGACCGTCGTCAGCGCGGGGCTCGACCACTGGGCCAGGGGTACGTCGTCGTAGCCGACCACGGACAGGTCGTGCGGGACGCGCAGGTCCCGCAGCCGGGCCGCCTCCAGAACGCCGAGGGCCTGGAGGTCGCTGCCCGCGAAGATCGCGGTCGGCGGATCGGCCAGGTCGAGCAGTTCGGCCGCCCGCTCGCGACCGCCCTCCACGTGGAAGTCCCCGTACCGGACGAGTTCGGGGTCCGCCGCCAACCCCGCCATGCTGAGCGCCGAGCGATAGCCGTCGAGGCGGGCCAGCGAGCAGAGCATGTCCTGCGGGCCCGTGATGATGCCGATGCGGCGGTGTCCGAGCTCGACCAGGTGCCGCGTGGCGGTCAGCCCTCCGCTCCAGTTCGCCGAGCCCACCGAGGGCACGTCGGGGTCGGGGTCCCCGGCCGGATCGATGACGACGAACGGGATGGAGCGGGAGCCCAGTCGCTGCTTCACTTCAGCGGGCAGTGTCGAGAAGACCAGGACCACGCCGCGTGGCCTGCGCCGCATTACCCCCTCGATCCACTCGGGCCCGGGGGCGTGGCGCGTACCGCTCTCGGTGAGCACCACGCTCGCCCCGTTGGCCTTGGCCACCTTCTCCACGCCGCGGATGAGCTCCAACGCCCAGACGCTCTCCAGCTCATGGAAGACCAGCTCGATGAGCGGCGCCTCACCGGCGACCCGGTTCGTGCGGCGGTAGGCGTGCTCGTCCAGGACGCGCTCCACCTTCATGCGGGTCGGGGCCGCCACGTCACGTCGTCCGTTGAGCACCTTCGAAACTGTCGAAATGGAGACCCCCGCCTGCTGGGCCACCTGCGCCAGGGTGATGCGGCCAAGGCCCTCGTCATCTCGCATGACCAGGAGCATAGGGCAGCATCAACCGCCCTCCCAGAGGGACGAAACCTTTCGACGGGTGAGCGCGGCCTCAGCCGAACAGCCGCCGCTGGATCTCCCTGCGGTAGTCCTCGAGGGTCCGGTTGAGGTGCGCGGCGGCGGCCTCGGCGGCCCGCTCGGGATGACCGTCGCGAATGGCCCGGTAGATCGCCTCGTGTTCCTGGACGGCCAGTTCGGCGCCGTCGCCGAGCTCGTCGTGGATGCCGATGGCGCTGGACTGCCGCTGGAGCCGGCGGGCGTCCCGCACGGAGCTGACGAGGAAGGTGTTGTGCGAGGCGGCGGCCACGGCCGCGTGGAAGTCGTCGTCCGCCCGGTTGAACTCCTCGACGTTCCCGTGCACGAAGCCGTGCCTGCACAGTTGCATGGCGACTTCGATGCTGCGCAGCTCGGAAGGGGTCGCGCGGGTGGCCGCGAAACTGCCGGCGGCCATCTCCTGCACCCTGCGGAACTCGAACAGCATCAGGACGTGGTCGAGGTCGACAGGGCGGAAGAAGCCGCCCCAGCGACTCGTGACGAGCATGCCCTCGTCGTCCGCGACGAACAGCCCGCGCCCCTTGTGCGCCCGCACACGGCCGAGTGCCGAGAGGATCTTCACGGCCTCCCGCACGACGGCTCGGCTCGTGCTCAGCGTCTGCGCCAGGTCGTTCTCCGTGGGCAGCCGCTCGCCCGGCACCAGCCGCTCCTGGGCGATGTACTCGAGAATCCGCTCGGCGACGATCTCGTAGCCGGGCCGGTAGTCGCGCGGCTCCTCGCCCGAACCGTTCACCGCGGCGGCCCCGGTCGCGGGCGCGTGGTCCATCTGTCCTGCCTCCAGGGCTACTTGACGAGGGCGGCTCGCTTCGCCGGGAGCCGAACTCATCGTAGCCCAGCCAATAATGAGTCGTATTCATATGCTCGTGACCTTGCTGGTGAACCACGCACTCTGGACACCCACACCGCCCCAACTCCCTTGATTTTACGGGGATTCGCAGGGAAAAGAACGTCGCCACCCTTGACGCCCCTCTCGATAGGGCGACTAATTTCATCCCCAACAGCACGCATAGAGCCGCCATCTGCCCTCACACCCAGTGGAGTCGCTCATGCCCTTCAACAAGCGTTCGGTCACCGTGACCGGCTACGCGGCGGCCATGATGCTGACCGCGGCCGCCTGCAGCGGCTCCGCCTCTCCCACTGACACCAGGGACGGATTCGCCCAAGTCCGCCAGGAGAAGGGCACGTTGACGGTATGGGTGGACGCGACCCGGCTCACCGCGGCCAAGGAGTACCAGCGGCTGCACCCGGACGCGAAGCTCAACATCGTCACCTTCGACGGCAATGCGAACGGGTCGAACTACCTCCAGACCAAGGTCCAGCTCTTCGACCGCACCAGGAAGGGCTGGCCGGACGTCGTCTTCAGCTCCCAGAACAACGAGGTGACGTGGGCCGTTGACGCCCGCTTCGCCGCACCGCTGAACAAGGGCCTGATCCCCGGGGCCACTCTCGGGAAGTTCGCCAAGGGCGCCAACGACGTGTGCACGGTGAACGGCACCGTGTACTGCCTGCGCAACGACCTTTCCCAGACGGTGCTTTGGTACAACGCTCCGCTGCTGAAGAAGTTCGGGTACAAGGTGCCCACCACCTGGGAGGAGTACCAGCGCCTCGGCACGCAGGTGGCCGCCGAGCACCCCGGCCGTCTGGTGGGTGACGCGGGCGACTCCTTCACGCCCGAGATCTACCTGTGGGCGAGCAAGTGCGGCGCGAACCACATCACGGGCGCCAAGTCCGTTTCGGTGAACACCACCAGCCGGGCCTGCACCAGGATGGCCCGGCTCATGGACGTACTGATCAAGAACAAGTCCCTGTCCACCAGCGGCGTCTTCAGCACCGACTTCGCCAAGAACAAGGCCGACAAGATCCTGCTCATGCCGGGGCCCGCCTGGTACGGCGGCGCGGTGTTCAGGGACACCCTCAAGACCCCGGCCAAGCAGATCGCGGTGGCGCCCATGCCGCAGTGGCAGGGGGAGACGGCACCGGTCACCGGCAACGTGGGCGGCGGCACCTGGCTGCTGTCCCAGCACTCCACCCACATCAAGCAGGCCACCGACTTCCTGAAGTGGGTCACCACCGACAACGCCTACCAGGGCCGGAAGGCGCCCGGCTTCCCTGCCTACGCCCCCGCCGCCGAGGCCTGGCTGAAGGCGCAGGCCTCCGCCGGGTACTTCGCCACTGACCTGGCACCGCTGAAGGACGCGTCCGCACAGGTCTGGGCGGGCTGGGGGTCGGGCCGGTTCAGCCAGGAGGCGATCTGGGCCGCCACGGTCAAGCCCGGCATGACGCAGGGCAAGTCGATCGTCTCGCTGCTGCCCGCCTGGCAGGAGTCGATCGTCAAGTACGCGAAGTCCGACGGGTACCAGGTGTCCCAGTGAGCAGTACCGCACGGCAGAGCCGGGCCGGTACGGCGTTCGTCGCCGGGTACACGCTGCTGCTGATCGCCTTCGGTGTCCTCCCGACCGGCTACGCCGTCTATTTCGCCTTCACCGAAACCGGAGGCAGGTTCACCGGGTTCTCCAACTTCCTCACCGCGGCACGGGACTTCCGCTTCATGGACGCCGTCGGCCATGTCGCGGTGTATCTCGTCCTGTGGCTGGTTTCCCTGGTGGTGCTCGTGGTGGGCCTCGCGCTGGGCCTGCACCGCCTCGCCTCCGGGCCGGTCACCAGGACGCTGCGCTTCCTCTACTACGTTCCCGGTGCGCTGGCGGGCGCGGCAAGCGTGCTGGTGTGGCTGTTCATGCTCGATCCGACGGTGAGCCCGGTGAGTTCACTGCTCGGGGCGCTCGGCTGGGACACGTTCGGCCAGGTCGTCGCGCCCGGCAATCTGCCGCTGCTGTTCACGGTCATCGCGTTCTGGACCGGGGCGGGCGGCTGGATCGTCGTCATGTACGGGGCACTCGACAACATCCCCGTCGACGTGATGGAAGCTGCCCGCATCGACGGGGCGGGGGCCTGGCAGACCGCCTGGCACGTGCAGATCCCGATGCTCCGCAAGTGGATCGTCTACATGGTGATCCTGGCGTTCGCGGGCGGCGCGCAACTGTTCGTCGAGCCTCAACTGCTCTCTCTGGCAAGCGTGGGCGCGGCCGGCCGGGACTACTCCCTCAACCAATTGACGTTCGACTTCGCCTTCCGGATGAACAACGTGAACGGAGCCGCCGCGATCTCCGTGGAGCTCCTGGTCGTCGGCGTGTCGGCCGCCGTCCTCTTCGTCGCACGGTCGGGATTCTTCGATGCCGATTGAGGTCTCCGTGCGGCGACTGCCGTTCCGGCTGCTGTCCGGCGGGGTGCTGCTCCTGTTCGCCCTCTTCTTCGTGCTGCCGATGGTCTGGCTGGTCCTCGCGGCGACCAAGACCGACCAGCAACTGGTCCACGACAACCCGCTCTCCTTCGGCTCGTTGCACGCGCTGAAGCACAACTGGGACGCGCTCACCGCGTTCCAGGACGACGCCATCATGATGTGGCTGCGCAACTCTGCGCTGTACGCGGTGGTCTCGCTGGTCATCACGGTGGGGGTGTCCGTGCCCGCCGGCTACGCCCTGGCGATGACCACCTTCCGTGGCCGTCGCACCCTGCTCGTCGCGACGCTCGTCGTGATGCTCATGCCGAACGCCACGCTGGTGGTGCCGCTGTTCCTGGAACTCAACGCGGTGCGGCTCATCGGCACGATGTGGTCGATCGTCCTGCCGTACTCGTTCTATCCCTTCGGCGTGTATCTGACGTACATCTACTTCTCCACCGCCGTACCGAAGGACCTCCTCGCCGCGGCACGGATCGACGGCTGCTCGGAGTTCGGCGTATTCCGCCGTGTGGCACTCCCCCTCGCAACGCCGGTCGTCGCGCTGGTCGGCTTCTTCAGCTTCGTCGCCAACTGGACCAACTACTTCCTGCCGTACGTGATGCTGCCCGCCGACGATCAGATGCCGGTGCAGGTGGGGGTCGGGACCCTGCTCAGCAGCGTGCCGTCGTTCAACCCGACGGTCGGTGAACTCGCCGTCGAGCGCCCCCAGTTGGCGCTCGCCACGCTTGTGGCCATCACGCCGGTCCTGATCGTCTTCCTGTTCGCCCAGCGCTTCCTGGTCAGCGGCATGCTTGCCGGTGCGACCAAGGAGTGACCCCCTGAACGGAGATCCTCCGCATGCCCCACAGCGCTGACAAGGTCCCCTCGGGCGCGCCCGAGATCCCGGCCACGGTGCCACTGCTCGAACCGCCCGGCTGGGCCGTCGCACAGCGCGCCCTGTTCGACCTCCTCGACCACGCGTGGCGCCGCTTCGCCCGGGACTTCACCGGCCCGGACGGCCGCCTGGACTACACCGGGCGGCTCAGCACGCGCGACGGCGTCGACGACTTCTACGAGGTGTTCTTCAACTGGCCGCAGCTGTACCTCCTCGGCGGCGCCGACGATCTGCTCCCGGCCGCCGAGCGGCACTGGGCGGGCGTCACCACGCAGCTCACCGAACTCGGCATGCTGCACGACGAGTTCGAGCGCGGCTACGACTGGTTCCATCAGGGCGAGAGCCTGCTGCTGTTCTACTTCCTGTGCATGGCCGCTCCGGACCGTTGGGCCGAACGCGCCCTGCGCTTCGCCGACTTGTACGTCGACCCGGCTCACGGCAATTACGACCCCGGGCACCGGATCATCACCCGGCCGCACAACGGCAGCGACCCGACGCGGCTCGGCCTGTTCGACGGTGACGTGTACCCGTGGCTCCCGCAGGAGGCAGACACGTACGGCTACCCGCTCGACTGGCTCCCCGAGGCGGGCGGCGGGCCGTACCCGCTCTCCGCCGACCCGCGGCTCGGCCCCCGGATGCGGGACCGGACGGGCGCCGGTGACACGGCCGTGAACCTCGCCGCGACCGGGCTCGTCCTCAACGCCTGGATCCTGTCCGGCGACGAGCGCTACCGGAACTGGATCGTGGAGTACGTCGACGCGTGGCGCGAGCGCACGGAGGCGAACGGCCGGCTCGTCCCCGACAACGTGAGCCCGGACGGCACGGTCGGCGGCCTCCTCGAGGACCGCTGGTACGGCGGCCACTACGGCTGGTCGTGGCCGCACGGCTGGCACAGCGTCGGCCACGCGGCCTGCGTCGCGGCGCTCGCGGCAGCGACGGTCACCGGGGACGACACCTACCTCTCGCTGGTCGCCACCTCGCTCGACGAACTCATCGGCCGCGGCAGGGTGATGCCGTTCAGCGAGTCGGACTCCAGCCTGCCGCCCAAGTGGGAGGCCGAGCTCGGCCCGGACGTGCACACGCCGACGCTCCATCTCCCCTTCCGGCACGGCGACTTGGGCTGGTTCGACTACAACCCGGCGACCCTGCCGGTACCGATGGCCCTGTGGCATCACACGGGTTCCGCCGAGGACCGCGCCCGCCTTGAGCGGCTCCGCAAGGCGGAGGGCTTCGACTGGCGCACGGTGCGGCCGTTCCGCGCCAAGGAGGAGTCGGGTCACGAGAAGGCATGGTTCGCCTTCCTCGCCGGGGACGACCCGGACTACCCGCAGCGCATCCTCGCCGCCGCACAGGCCCAGGTCCGGCACCGGCTGCGGCGCATGGACCGCTACCGGGGCCGCGAGGTGGACGAGGCCGACATCCACGTATGGCAGCAGTGCAATCCGGTGGTGACCGAGGCGCTGGTGCAGTTGACGTGGGGCGGCCCGCAGGTGCTCTACGGCGGCGGACTCCAGCAGGCCCGGCTGCGCTACCACGACGCCGACGCGGGCCGCCCCGGTCTGCCACCGGACGTGGCCGCCCTGATCACCGCCATCGCCCCGGAAGCGACCACCGTCGAGTTGGTGAACCTCTCCCCCGACGCGGAGCGCACGGTGGTCGTGCAGGCCGGCGCGTTCGCCGAGCACACCATCACGGCCGTCCGCCACACGGCGTGCGCGGACGATGCCTGGATCGGCGACCTGTACGACTACGGCCACACCGAGCCCACGGTCACCGAGACCCAAGTGGCCTGCGACAGTGCGCACTTGACCGTACGACTGCCCGCGTCGACACGAGTCCGGGTGACGCTCGCACTGCGGCTGCGCAGTCGCACCCCCAGCTACGGCGGGTAGCTCCCGTAGCTTCCTTGAATGTTTCGGAAATGCTTACGAAATATTGAGCGAAGCATTGACGCCGTTCACCGGATCCCTATCATCCAGATTGCTCGACATTCCGGCCTATGTTCGATATCACGAACACCGCTTACTCAAGGATGACGAGGTCCCCCCATGCTCAGACGAAGTCTTGGCCGCAGACGCCTGTCTGCGGTGATCGCCGCCGCGGTCACGGTCCTGATCGCTGTGGCGGCGACGCTCGTCGCAGGTCCGGCGCAGGCAGCAACCAGCGGCGCCCTCAAGGGAGTTGGCTCTGGCCGCTGTCTGGACGTGCCGAACGCGAGCCAGACCGATGGCACGTCCCTGCAGATCTGGGACTGCTCCGGCGGCACCAACCAGCAGTGGACGGCGACGGACAGCAGCCAGCTGACGGTGTACGGGAACAAGTGCCTGGATGTGCCGGGCCACGCCACCACGGCCGGTACCCGGGTGCAGATATGGAGCTGCAGCGGCGGAGCGAACCAGCAGTGGAAGGTCAACTCCGACGGCACGGTCGTCGGGGTGGAGTCCGGTCTCTGCCTGGACGTCACCGGCGCGGGCACCGCCAACGGCACGGCGGTGGAGCTGTGGACCTGCAACGGCGGCAGCAACCAGAAGTGGACCGGGCTGTCCGGGACGACGCCGCCCACCACGTGCTCCCTCCCCTCCACCTACAAGTGGTCGTCGACCGGTGCGTTGGCACAGCCCGCGAACGGCTGGGTCTCGCTCAAGGACTTCACCAACGTCGTGTACAACGGCAAGCACCTGGTCTACGCGTCGAACGTGTCGGGGTCGGGGTACGGCTCGATGGCGTTCGCCCCCTTCACGAACTGGTCCGACATGGCGTCGGCCAAGCAGACCGGGATGAGCCAGGGCACGGTGGCGCCCACGCTGTTCTACTTCGCGCCCAAGAACATCTGGGTCCTTGCGTACCAGTGGGGTCCGTCGCCCTTCATGTACCGCACGTCGAGCGACCCCACCAACCCCAACGGCTGGTCCGCGGCGCAGCCGCTGTTCACCGGCAGCATCCCGGGCGCCGCCCCGATCGACCAGACCCTGATCGCCGACGGCCAGAACATGTATCTGTTCTTCGCCGGCGACAACGGCAGCATCTACCGGGCGAGCATGCCGATCGGGAACTTCCCGAGCAGCTTCGGATCCTCGTACACGACGGTCATGAGCGACAGCGTGAAGAACCTGTTCGAGGCGCCGCAGGTCTACAAGGTGAAGGACCAGAACCAGTACCTCATGATCGTCGAGGCGCGAGGAGCCACTGAGCAGCGCTACTTCCGCTCGTTCACGGCCTCCAGCCTGAGCGGTTCGTGGACGCCGCAGGCCGCCACCGAGTCCAACCCCTTCGCGGGCAAGGCCAACAGCGGTGCCACCTGGACCAACGACATCAGCCACGGTGACCTGGTCCGCAACAACCCCGACCAGACCATGACCATCGATCCCTGCAACCTGCAGCTCCTCTACCAGGGCAAGTCGCCCACCGCGGGCGGCCCTTACGACCAGCTGCCGTGGCGGCCGGGCGTGCTCACCCTGCAGCACTGACCGAGACACACACGTTCATGGGAAGGGGCCCGGCCGACACATGGTGTCGGCCGGGCCCCTTCCTCAGGTCAGTTCCGCAGGGACCAGTGCTGGTTCGCACCGCCCGTGCAGCTCCACACCTGGATCTTCGTGCCGTTCGCGGTCCCCTGACCGCTGGCGTCCAGGCAGAGTCCGGACTGTGCCGCCGTGATGGTGCCGTCGGCGTTGACGTTCCACTGCTGGTCCGGCTGCCCGGTGCAGTCCCAGATCGCCGCGGCGGTGCCGTTGCCCGCGGACTGGCCCACGCCCAGGCACTTGTTGCCGTAGACGACCAGCTGCTTGCTCGCACTGTGGGTCCAGCGCTGGTTGGATCCGCCGTTGCAGTCCCACAGTTGGGCCTGTGTGCCGTTGGCCGTCGTGAAGTTGTTGATGTCGAGGCAGCGCCCGGACTGCTGGCCGACGATCTCCTGGTTGCCGGTGGTGGGCGGTGGCTGGTCCGAGCCGAACTGGGTGAAGAACTGCCACACCGCTCCCGACGTCCAGGTGTGCCACCCGTCGCCGGTCGAGCCGTCGATGGGCCCGGGGTCGTGGCCCGCTCCGTCGAACGCGGCCCAGACGACGGGGTGTCCTGACGTGCAGCCCGAGTAGGTGGTGATGATGTGCGTCAGGCTGCCGTAGGCGGGCTCGGGCGGGTTCTGCGGGGTGCAGCCGTTCGCCTTCACGAACGTGTCACGCAGGCCCCGGCCCAGCGAGATGGGCAGCACGTTGTCCCTGATGCCGTGCAGACCCATGTAGGCGATGGGCTGGGTGCCGCCGTTGCATCCGCTGAGGTTCGCGCCGGAGTAGACCGCGACCGCGCGGAAGACGCTCGCCCGGGCGCAGGCGATGGCGTACGACATCCCACCGCCGTAGCTGAAGCCGCCCGCGAACAGCTGCGTGGTGTCGACGCACAGACCGGCCTCGATCTGGTTGACCATGGCGTCCACGAAGGCGAGGTCCTGCCCGCCGGAGTTGGCCCAGCCGTTGTCGATGCCCTGAGGGGCCACGAAGATCGTGCCGTTGTTCGCGGCGTCGGCCAGGCGCCGCAGGCCGTAGTAGGACCAGTTGTAGCCGTCCGTCCCGCCCGAGTCGACGTCGTTCGCCGTGCCGCCCCGCCAGTGGAAGCCGAAGACCAGCCGGTACGGGTGGTTGCTGTCGTACCCGGCCGGGACCCGCAGGATGTAGCTGCGGTTCAGGCCGGCGGCCTGGATGGTGTGGGTGCCGCTCGTCAGCGTCGGGGCCTTTCCGCAGCCGGCGGTCGCCGAGACGGCGGCGGCCTTGGCCGATGCGGGGGCTTCGAGGCCTCTGCTGAACGAGGTGCCCGCGGCTGACAGTACGAGAAGTACCGCAGCCGCGATGGCCGTTAACAGGGGTATCCGTTTCATGTACTCCTTCTTCCGGGTCTTCTTCCGGGTCTTCTTCCGGGTCTTCTTCCGGGTCTTCTTCCGGAGCTGCCTTTCGTCGTCACAGTCCCGTGATGGTCCACGCGTTGTTGGTGCTGGAGTTGGGCGTCCACATCACCGTGGTCGCGCCGGCCGTGGTGCTGCCGCTGCCGTCGAGCGCGGTGCCGGTGCCGCGGTTGACGATCTGGTAGCGGCCGCCGCCGAGGCTGGTGAGGGACCACTGCTGGTTGTTGCCGCCGTTCCACGCCGCCTGACGGGCGGGGGCTCCGTTGGTGGCGTTGCCCCAGCTGTCGGCCGCCATGCCGTTGGTGCGGTTCATGATCCGGTAGTAGCCGTTGCCGAGGTCGATCAGCTGCCACTGCAGGTTGGTGCTGCCGTCGTAGTTCCACTGCTTGAGGTTGGAGCCGGAGGCGACATTGCCGCCGCTGTCGAGCACGAGACCGCTGGTGGCGTTGGCGATCTTCACCCAGGTCGTGGGGCCGCCCGGCGGGCCGAGGACGGGGATCTCTCCGGAGAAGGTGAGCTTGACCGTGTACGCCAGGGCGTTGAACGGCGGGTTGGACGAGGGCATGGCGAGGTGCAGCCCTGAGGTGTCCTGGGTCGGGGCGGGCAGGTTGACGTACGTTCCGGCGGTGTTGTCGAGCAGTTGGGCGCGGGTCAGGCTGCTGAGGTTGATCTGGTTCGAGTTCAGCGTGGTGATGGTCAGGGTCGCGCCCTGCCAGCCGAGCGCGGTGGCGTACAGGACCTTGTTGTCCTGGCTGCGGGTGAACCTGACGTCCTGCGGCTTGCCCGCCACCGGGCCGCTGAAGGAACCACCGCCCATCTTGGTGGGGCCCTCGCCGTAACTGGTCCAGGACCGGGTCCCGTAGATGGCCTCTCCGAACCGCCCGAGCCAGTCCCCCATGCCGAGCAGGATCGACTGCTGCCCGGAGGGGATGGTGCCGTCGGCCTTGGGCGCGATGTTGAGGAGCATGCTGCCGCCCTTGCTGACCCGGTCGATCAGCGAGTGCAGCATGGCCTGCGTCGAGTAGTAGCCGATGCCCTCCGTGTAGCACCAGCTGGAGGAGGAGATGCTGTCGTCGGTCAGCCAGTACGGGGTGAGCAGTCCTGCCGGGCCACCGCGCTCGAAGTCGAAGACCTCGCCCTTGTTGTCGAGCCCGTCCTTGTAGGTCGCGGCGACGTCCTTGTTCCAGGCGACCGCCTGGTTGTAGTAGTGCGCGAGGAACTGGAGCCGGTACGACTCCTGCACCAGGTTCAGGTCGAAGTCCTGCCAGACCAGGTCCGGTCGGTAGCCGTCGATGACCTCGACGAGCTTGTCGTACCAGAGCTTGTTCTCCGCGGTCGCGCCCTGCTGTCCGTAGAGGATGCGCAGGGCCGGGTCCGACTGGGACGGCACGTGGTCGTAGAAGCCGTTGAAGTGGTACGCGTGGTGCAGCGAGGCCATGAACTTCAGGCCCTGGCCGCGGATGGCCTGCGCGTGCCGGGCGACGAGGTCGAGCTTGGGTCCGTGGCGCACCGAGTTCCACGGGTTGGCGGCGCTGTTCCACATGGAGAAGCCGTCGTGGTGCTCGGCGACAGGACCGGCGAACCTGGCGCCCGCGGCCTTGAACAGCCGCGCCCAGGCCTCCGGGTCCCAACTGCCGCCCTGGGAGACCAGTTTGGGGGCGAACTGCACGAAGTTGCCGGCCTTGTCGCGGGCACCGTCGATGAAGTTGTGGTACGGCCACGCCGAGAGGTCGCCGTAGGTGGCGATGTGGTGCGTGTTCTCGTTCGAGCCGCCGATGTACATGTTGCGCGGATACCACTCGTTGCCGTACGCGGGGACGCTGAAGACGCCCCAGTGGTAGTAGATCCCGAACTTGGCGTCCTTGAACCAGGCCGGGGCCGGGGGGTGTTGGTCCACGGAGGACCAGCTCGGGGTGTAGCTCGCGGGTCCGTCGGTCGCGGCGGCCTCGGGCGCGAACCGCAGCAGGCCGAAGGCCGCGGCCGCGCCGGTCGCCGCCAGCAACCGGCGTCTGCTGATGGGGAGAATGGGGAGAGGGGAGGAGCTCATGCGGGGCCTTTCAGCGTCAGAGGGGATCGAACTCGTGTCGAGGTGGATCAACTCCAGCTGTCAGTAGGTCAGTTGCGGGTCCACTTCTGGTTGCTGCCGCCGGTGCAGGTCCACAGTTCGAGGAGGGTGCCGTTGGCCGTGCCGGCGCCGGTCGCGTCCAGGCACAGGCCGGACTGGGCGCCGGTGATGGTGCCGTCGGCGTTGAGGGTCCACTTCTGGTTGCCGCCGCCGTTGCAGCTCCAGATGTCGACCTTGGTGCCGGGGCTCGTGCCGCCGCCCGACGCGTCCAGGCAGGCGTTGCCGTAGACGCGTAGATCACCGGCCGATGTGTTGGTCCACTGCTGGTTGCCGCCGCCGTTGCAGTCCCACAGCTCCACCTGCGTGCCGGACGTCTGCGACTGGTTCGGCACGTCCACGCACCGGCCCGAGCCGACCCCGACGATCGGGGACACCGTGCCTCCGCCGCTTCCGCCGCTGCCCGGGGTGAGGGACAGGTTGTCGAACTGCGCCGTCTCCGTCTGGCCGGTCGCGTAGCCGACCTGCCCGGCGGTCCACGTACGGTCGCTCACGGAACCGACCGTGGCACCGTCGATGACGGCCGAGATGGTGGTGTCGGCGAAGGTCAGCGCCAGGGTGTGCCACCGGTTGGTGCCGAGCGCGGTCGTCGTGCCGTGGGCGAGCGTGGTGACGCTGCCGTTGGTGCCGGAGCTCAGGATCGACCACGCTCCGGTGTCGCTCACCCGCAGGTGGTAGGCGTTGAGCCCGCCGGTGCTGCTGTAGTCCTGGGTGCCCGCGCGGCCCAACACCTCGGCGTATCCCGGCTGTTCGAGCAGGACGTCGGACGACACCGTGTAGTTGCTCCAGCTCACGTCGCCGAGCAGGGCGTGCGGATCGGACAGCGCGTCCCAGGTGATCGGCTTCTGCGGGCTCATCTGGCGTACGCACTTTCCGCTGCGGCCGCCGCCGCAGCCCGCCACCTCGAAGGCGCCCTGCCAGTCCATGAGGTACTTCGCCTCGGCGCCGGACGTGTAGCCGTCGAAGGAGTCCTTGTACGGCAGGCTCATCGCGGCGGAGGCGGGTCCGGTGGCGGTGCCCTTGCCCTGGCCGGTCGTGGTGGTCAGCGTGTAGACGTGGTGCGGCTGGACCGTCAGGCTGAAGCCGCCGCCGGACGGGGTGAGGTCCGCGCTGTGCACCAAGTAGTCGGAGGAATTACCGGAGTTGGTGTCGGTGGACCAGACGTGGACGGCCCCGGTGGACAGTCCTCCGGTGACGTTGAAGTTGAGCGTCTGGGCGCTGCTCGCGTCCATCGTCTCGATGACCGTGGAGTAGTCGGAGTTGTTCGTGGACTTCAGCGAGACGTAGCTGCCGTTGCTCCGGTTGCCGCCGATGTAGCCGCTGGAGGAGTCGAGGTAGTGCCAGCCCGGGGCGGTGAACTGGGTGGTGTGCGCCATTACCCAGGCGTTCTTGCCGATCGAGTAGTGCCCGGACCACGGCTGCGAGGCCAGGGCAAGCCCCATGGTGGGATACGGGATGTTGGGCGTGACCGCAGCGACCACCGGCCAGTTGAGGTACGCGGTCATCCGGCCGTCGATGTAACCGCGGTTGATGCCGCGGGCCATGGCCGGGGCTCCCCCGTTGTAGTCGTCCGAGCCGTTCTCGCTCGCCCACAGCTGCTTGCCGGACGAGGTGGCGGCCGAGGGCACGGAGCAGTTGGTCTGCGCGGACCGGTAGCCGCACGGGTAGTGCGTGCCGATGGCGCTCACGGCGGAGGCGAACGCCGGATCGGAGTTGATGTCGTTCGCCACGGCCCAGTCCGAGTCGGCGGCGACGATCTTGACGCTGCCGTAGCCGTTGCTGTTGAGCGCGGTGCGCAGCTGCTTGTACCAGGAGACGTTGTAGCCGCGCTCGTTCCAGCCGCCGAGGTAGTCGATGGTGAGCCCGTGCTGTTTGGCGCAACCCAGCCAGGAGACAAGGTAGTTGACCATGTCGGTGGACCAGAAGTTGCCGCCGCCGATCCAGCCCGGGGCGCCCCAGGCGAGTCCGTACAGCTTGATGTCCGGGTTGCGGGCCTTGGCCTGCTCCATGAGCCACCACTCGTAGCCCCGGTCGCAGTTCAGGTCGGAGCGGGTGTGCTGGTGGCTCGGTTCCGCGCCAGAGGTGGAGTTGGTGTCTCCGCCGACCTCGGCCTTGAGGATCTGCAAGGAGGCGCCGTAGCCGGGCTTGAAGAGGTAGTCGAGGACCTGGCCGCGCTGCGGCTCGGGATAGTCGATGAGGAGCCGGCTGTTGCCGCCTCCCCCGCTGATGGCGCCGACGCCGTCGAAGGTCCGGCCGGCGGACGCGCCGTTGAGGGTGACGGAGGTGGCGGCCTGGGCCGGACCGGCGGCCGTTCCCACGAGGCCGCCGGCGGCCAGGACGAGGCCCGCGAGCACGACCGTCGAGGCGCGCATGCGCCGCAACCGCCGTCTGAATGCTGACACGTTGGGTTCCTTTCGCAGCTCGAAGAGGTCCACTCAGCGCAGGACGAAGTCCTGGTTGGTGCCCGGCGCGTTCTTGCACTGCCACTGGTCCAGTTGCTGGCCCGCGGTGCTGACCGCCCGGTAGACGTCCAGGCACAGGCCGCTGTTGCGGTTCTGGAAGGAGTACGAGCCGTCGGACTGGCGCACCGGCAGCCACTGGCCGCCTGCCGCCGCGCCCGGGGCCTGCTGGACGATGTCCGGAGTGCCCGCCGTCGTGGAACTGTCGGCGACCGCCACGTCGAGGCCCGAGTTCTGGGCGCGCAGTTCGCCGTAACCGCTCGACGTGGGTACGAACTCGAACTTCTGGTTGCTCTGCCCGTTGCAGGTCCACTGGTCGATCGCGGCGCCCGCACTGGAGGAGTTGCCGTACACGTCCAGGCACAAGTTGTCGTGGGCGGCGACGAGTTGGTGGTAGCCGACCGGGAATCCGCCCCCGCCGGCCGAGGCCGGGGTCACGTACACGGAGAACGCGTCGTGCGCGCTCTGGAACGTGAACGGCACCGTGATCGAGCCGCCCGAGGCGCTCACGTTCTGGTCGTACACGGTCTGGGGCGCACCGAGCGGCGCCTGCTCCGGGATGCGGCGCACGGTGACGTGCACGCTGCCGTCGCCGGTCAGCCAGGGCACGGACGACAGCCCGTCGAAGGTCACGGACGCGGCGCCGGTGTAGCCGTTGGAGTCGCCGATGACGGCGACCGCCCGCTTGTTGACGGAGTCCTCGGAGGCCGCGATCGCCGTCGAGCCGACCTGGCCCGAGGTGTCGACGAGCGTGCCGGTCATGTCGGCGTAGTCGCGCATCGCCCACCAGTTGCCCGTCGGCTGCCAGGTGCCGCCGCTCTGGGTGAGCACACCCGTCAGGTTGGGGATCATGCAGCACACCCAGTTGCCACGCATCGCGTCGGCGTACCCGGACTGTGCGAACCGTGCGAGGTACCAGGCGGTGACCCCGGCGGTCTGCCGGTCGGCGGGCTGGTACTCGTTCGCGGACAGCGGCAACTGCCCGATGCCCGCCGAGGTCAGGGCGGAGCGCAGGCTCTGGGAGACGGTGACCGGGTCGTCGACGTCGCCCTCGTCATGGTTCGTGATCATGTCGGGCACCGTCCCTGCCGCCTTCACGTGCGCGAGCCAGGTCTGCCACTGCGCAGCTCTGCTCTGCGGGGTGAACGCGAAGGACGGGCCCACGATCTTCGCGCCGGGGGCGATGCGCCGGATCTCCCGGTAGGCGGTGTCCCACATCTGGAAGTACTGGGCGCTGTTCACACCCCGGGTCCAGAAGACCGAGATGTCCGGCTCGTTCCAGATGTCGTACGAGAAGGTGAGCCCTGACGCCTGCAGCGGGCCCACCGTCGCGTCGATGAAGCTGATCCAGTTCGAGCAGTCGCCGTTGTCGCAGGGGTACTTGGTGGTCGACGGCTGGCCGCCGTTCGCGCCGTAGATGTCGCTGACGAGCACCTGGTACTGAGCGTGGTAGGGCGGCTTGGTGAGCCGTTTCGCCTGCGAGACGATCGAGTCGAGGTCGGCCTTGGTGGCCGAGCCGTTCTGGTAGTTGTCCTTGATCCAGCCGCCGGAGAACCATCCGCCGCCGCGGAACGCGTTGATCCCCAGCGGCTGGAGGTACTGGTCCGCGGGCTGGCTGCCGTCCTGGTTGATGCCGTAGAGGAAGCCCTCCCCCACGCCGGTCGACGGCCCGCGCGTCGACGCCAGGTTCACCGTCAGTGCCGTGGCCGCGGCGCCCTGGCTCGGGGCCGTCGCGAAGAGCGCCAGCATCAGGGCCAGGACGATGCCTGCCACCAGTGCGGGACGGCCGGGTCTCACTCTCGTACTCATCCGATCCTCCACCGGTCACTGCTCACCGGTCAGTGACCACTGATCAGCGGTCACTGATCACCGGTCAGCTCAGTGACCACTTCTGGTTGGGTTGGCCATTGCAGGTCCACAACTGCACGCGCGTGCCGTTGGCGGTGGCGGCGCCCGTCACGTCCAGGCACAGGCCGGACAGAGCGCTGGTGATGGTGCCGTTGCTGTTGAACGTCCACTGCTGGTTGGACTGTCCGTTGCAGGTCCAGGTGATGACCTTGGTGCCGGGGCTCGTGCCCTTGTCGTAGGCGTCCAGGCACAGTTGGCTGCTGCCGGAGTACACGGTGAGCTGGTTGCTCGCGGTGCGGGTCCAGGTCTGGTTGGTCGCGCCGTTGCAGTCCCAGATCTGCAGCTGCGTACCAGCGGTCGTGGACGCGCCCGGCACATCGAGGCACTTGCTCGCACCCACCGCGTGCACCGCGCCCGTCGTGCCGCCCCCGCCGGCCCCCGTCCCGTATCCGGCGGCGGTGATGGCGGCCTGGACGGCGTTCTCGGTGGCGTCCGAGGGGTAGCCCGCCGTCATCGCGCCCTCGAAGAACTCGCCGACGCCCGAGACGCTGTTGTCGCCGCCGGTGCCGAGCAGCACGGAGCTGTCGACCTTCATCGGCGAGTACCCGTTCGGCAAGGGGCCGGAGAAGGTGGTGGTCAGGCCGCCGCTCGCGCCGTTTCCGTATTTGAGGGTGAAGTTGGTGGTGCCGTTGTTCTTCAGCCACGCGCTGACGAACGGATAGTGCACACCCTGGTTGTTCGGGTCCTTGTTGGAGCCGGTGTTGGTGTGGAACATGCCGTTCTCGAGGTCGGCCTCGACCCACGGTCCTGTGCCGGTGCAGCCGCCGAACCAGCAGGCGTTGCCCCAGTAGATGGCGTTCATGGTGGCGTTGCCGGTGTCGGTGTGGGTGTTCTCGCCGCTGCCGTAGTCGAAGCAGCACCACTGGTTCGTGTAGTTCGACGAGGTCACCATGTAGATGCCTTCGGGCTGGGAGCCCGTGGCGACACCCTTCGCGTGGTCGATCCGGTAGCCGACGCCCTGGTTGACCTTGACGCCGAAGACCTGGTGACCGGCCGCGGTCACCGGCAGGGCCATCGCGTCGGCCCCGACGTCGGAGCCGTTCGGGCCCGGGCCCTTCCAGTAGCCGCCCCAGGAGATCGGGAGGTCGTTGTGCAGGGTCGTCTGGTCGTAGATCTTCGTGATCGTGCAGGAGGTGCCCGCGCAGAAGGACACCTGGGACGCGGCGTCGGCATACCCGCCCGGGGCGAGCACTCCGATGTCGCGGTACGTGTGGTCGGAGTTCCGCTGGATCTGGTAGAGCGGCCCGTTGTACGCGGCGAAGAGCGCCCTCGTCGTGGCATGTGCCGTGACACACGGTGTGCCGCCCGCGGCGTAGAGGTCGCAGGGCAGGGACGCGTCGGCCGCCACGGAGGCGTGGACGGCCGGGCGGGCCTCGGCCTTGGTCGGTGTGCCGAACGCTGGTGTGCCGAGGACGGCCAGGGCCATCGCCAGGGCGATGAGGAAGACGGCCGGGAAGTGCCTTCTTCGGCGCGGGAATCGCCCTTCACGGCGATCGGCTAATGATCCGGGCATGACGAACCTCCTGAGCGGGGGTGCCGGTGATGAAGAGGTACGGTGCGGGGTCAGCCGAGCGTCCACCGCTGGCTGCTGCCTCCGTTGCAGGTCTGCAGCTCGACGAGGGCGCCGTCGGCCGTGGCCGCGCCCCTGACGCCCAGGCACAGTCCTGACTGGGTGCCGGTGATCGTGCCGTCGGACTTCAGCGACCACTGCTGGTTCCGCTGGCCGTTGCACTGCCAGATCTCCACCTTCGTCCCGGGCGTGGTCTGGTTGTTGTACGCGTCCAGGCACATCTGGCTGCTGCCGGAGTACACGGTGAGCTGGTCGGAAGTGGTGTGCGTCCAGGTCTGGTTGGTGCCGCCGTTGCAGCTCCAGATCGCCACCTGGGTGCCGGGGGTCGTGGTCGCGTGGGGTACGTCCAGGCACTTGGCCGCGCCGACCGCGTGCAGCGGACCGGTCACGCTGGTGCCTCCGCCGCCGCTGGTGCCGCCCGCGACCCGGTACATGACCGTGCCGTGCGCCGGGACCGAGGCGCTGATGGTGCCGGAGGTGGTCGAGGTCGCCCCTGACCACAGGTCGGTCAGGGTGTAGGAGGACGCCCCGGTCTTGCCGATGGCACCGGCGGTGGTGCTGATGGTCGCCGTCGAACCCGTCTCGTTGAACAGGGCGACGGACACGTCCCCGTTGGCAAGGGGCTTGGCCAGGACGTCCAGACCGCCGGAGGAGGACACCATGGTGCCCTGCTTGCCGAGCGGGTCCTGGTCGACCGCGATCACCCGGGAGTTGGTCAGGATCGACAGGGTGTCGGGGCTCGCCGAGGGAATGTTCGTGCCCGCGATGAGCGGCGCGGCCATCTCCGCCCACAGGCTGAACTCGCTGCGGCTCTCGGTCGCCGTCATCGAGCCATTGCCGACCTCCAGCATGTCCGGGTCGTTCCAGTGGCCGGGGCCCGCGTACGAGGCGAGGCCCACGTTGCTGTGGAAGATCGACAGCATGCTGGAGTAGTTGGCGCTGATGTCCCCGGTCGTGCGCCAGCTGTTGCCGACGTCCGCGCCCCAGGTCCACACGTTCTCCTGGCCCCAGTTGCACAGGCTGTACAGGATCGGCCTGCCGGTGGCCGCGAGTGCGTCCCGCATGGCGGTGTACCGGGTCTTCGCCGGGACGCCGGTGTTGTTGCAGTTGTCGTACTTCAGGTAGTCGACGCCCCAGGCCGCGAACGACTGGGCGTCCGTGGTCTCGTGTCCGAGGCTGCCCGGGTAACCGGCGCAGGTGGCGGTGCCCGCGTCCTCGTAGATCCCGAGCTTGAGCCCGAGCGAGTGCACGTAGTCGGCGGTGCCCTTGATGCCGTCGGGGAACTTGGCCGGGTCCGGCACGAGGCGCCCGCCGGAGTCGCGGTTGTGCGTCATCCAGCAGTCGTCGATGTTGACGTAGGTGTAGCCCGCGGCCTGCATGCCGTTGGTGTGCATCGCCTGGGCGGTGGACTTGATCAGCGATTCGGAGACGTTGCAGCCGTACGCGTTCCAGTCGTTGAAGCCCATCTGCGGGGTCGGCGCGAGTCCGTTGCCGAGCGCGGCGGCGGGCCGCGCCGTGCCGAGGGAGATCAGGGGGACGGCCAGCGCGAGCAGCAGGGCGGTGAAGGCGAGCGCCAGGGTGCGGCGCAGGGGCAACGACCGGGGACACCGGTCCGTCGCGGCGTTCATGGGCATGAGTCATCGGCTCCTGGGGCGAGTTGAGGGGGTGCGGTCAGCGGTAGCCGGCGGCGGTGACGTTGGCCTGCACCGCGTTGTCGGTGGCGTCGGAGGGGTAGCCGGCGACCATGGCTCCTTCGTAGAAGGTCCCGGCGCTCAGATTGGCGCCGCCGCCCGGCTTGCAGCAGTCGCCGCCGCTGCCGAGGACGATGGCCCCTTGCTTCTTCATGGGGCTGTATCCGCTGGGCAGTCCGCCGTCCCAGAGGGTGGTCAGGCCGCCGGTCTGCGCGTTGGCGCCCTTGAGTGCGAACCTCGATGTGCCGTTGTTCTTCAGCATCGCGGTGACGAACTTGCTCGTGAACGCCCGCTGGTTGGTGTTCCAGGACTGGCTGCCGCCGGAGTACAGGCCCCATTCGAGATCGGCCTGCACCCAGGGACCGCTGCCGGAGCAGCCGCCGAACCAGCACTGCGTACCGAAGTTGATCGCGTCCATCGCCCCGGCCGCGTCGGCCTTCCGGGTCGTCTCGCTGTTGCCGTAGTCGAAGCAGCAGCCGTTGTTGACGTGGGTGCCGCTGGTCACCATGTACGCGCCCTCGGGTGCGGAGCCGGTCGGCACGCCGGTCAGGTGACCGTCTCGCCAGTAGCTGTTGCCGGGGTTGATGTACAGCGAGTACGCCTTGGTGCCTCCGGCGGTCAGCGCTTCGGAGGTCGCCTTCGCGGGGCTGCTCTGGCTCGATCCGGGGACCTGGTCGGAGCCCTGGTACCAGAGGTCGTTGCCGTGCCCCGACTGGTCGCGGACGACCGTGATCACACACGTGGTGCCCGCGCAGAACGCGTCCTGCGCCGCCGCGTCGGCGAAGCCACCGGCCGCGAGCACGCCGATGTCCTTGGTCGCGCTGTCCGAGGAGCGCCTGACCTGGTAGAGCGAGCCGTTGTACGCGTGGGAGAGCGCCCGCACCGTGCTGTGCGCGGCCACACACGGCGTACCGCCGGCGGCGTAGATGTCGCACGGGCCCGATCCGCTGGGCGGCGGGGTCGGCGCGGTCCACTTCTGGTTGCTCTGGCCGTTGCAGGTCCACAGGATGACCGCGGTGCCGTTGGCCGTCGCCGCGCCGCTGACGTCCAGGCAGAATCCGGACGCGGTACCGGTGACGGTTCCGTCGGAGTTCTGCCGCCACTGCTGGGTGGCCCGCCCGTCGCAGGCGCGGATGACCGCCGCGGCACCGGGAGTCGTCCGGGTGTCGTACGCGTCCACGCACCGGGTGCCGCTCATCGTCCGCAGCTCGCCCGCCGTCGTGAACGCGAAGGACTGGTTGGCCTGGCCGTTGCAGTCCCAGATCTCCAGTGCGGTCCCGGACGTGTCGGTGTTGCCCTTGACGTCCAGGCACCGGCCCGACGCGGCGCTGACCAACGGCGCCGCGGACGCCTCCGCCGACCGGCTCGGCGCGATCGCGAGCACCAGGGCGAGCAGTGCCATCACGCAGACGGCCGCGACGGCGGGCAGGCGTGGGAGGCGAGCCGCGGGGCGGCGGGCCGGAGCGGATGAAGGCTGCATTCCGTGTCCTCCTGTCGGCGCGCTCTCGGGGCCCCACAGGAATCGCGGGTCGCCGGTTCGCCTCACTTGAAGTTCCAGTGCTGGTTGGCGCCGCCGTTGGAGTCCCAGATCTGGACGGGGGTGCCGTTGCCGGTCTGCCCGGCGGGGAGCTCGAGGGCCCGGCCGGAGGCGACGTTGATCAGGGTGTACGAGCCGTCGGCGTTCTTGCTCGCCCGCCAGTGCTGGTTGGCGCCGCCGTTGGAGTCCCAGATGATCACCCGTGTGCCGTTGCCGGTCTGGCCGCCGGGCTCGTCGAGCACCCGCCCGCTGCCGATGTTGGTCAGGGTGTAGGAACCGTCGCCGTTCTGGTCGGCCCGCCACCGCTGGTTGCTCGCGGTGCCGTTGGCGTCCCAGACCTGCAACGTCGTGCCGTTCGCCGTCTGCCCGGACGGGACGTCGAGGACCCGGTTCGCGGCGACGTCGCTCAGCGAGTACACGGTGCCCGAGACGGGGCCCCCACCCGGATTCCCCGAACCGCCGCCGCCCAGCGCGGACAGCACGGTGTCATAGGCGGGCTTCTTGTTGCCGTTCCCGTCGAACAGCAGCGGGTTCTCCCCCGTGCGCCACGAGTCGGTGTCCCTGATGCCCCATGTGGTGATGCCGGTGCAGCGGGCGACGTTCATGCACGCCTTGACCGTGTTCGCGTACGCCGTCGGCGAAGCCTGCGCGATGTCGAGTTCGGTGAGCTGTACGTCGACGCCGAGCGCGGCGAAGTTCGACAGCGTGGTCTGGAAACTGGCGGGCGCTCCGCCGCTGCCGAAGTGGGACTGGAAGCCCACGCAGTCGATGGGCACGCCGCGGGACTTGAAGTCGCGCACCATGGTGTAGACGCCCTGCGTCTTCGGGGACGACCAGTCCTCTATGGAGTAGTCGTTGTAGCAGAGCTTGGCCGCCGGGTCGGCCGTCCGCGCGGTGCGGAACGCCTCCTCGATGAAGCCGTCGCCCAGCAGGTTCTGGAACACCGACGAGCGGTGCCGGCCGCTGCCGTCGTCGGCGAACGCCTCGTTGACCACGTCCCAGGCGTAGATCTTGCCCTTGAAGTGCGTCATCTCGGTCGTGATGTGGTTGTTCATCACGCTGCGCAGGGTGTTCGCGTCGCCGATGGAGCTGACCCAGCCGGGCAGTTGGGAGTGCCAGACCGTGGTGTGCCCGCGCATCCGCTGTCCATGTGCGAGGGCGTGGTTGACGATCTGGTCGGCGGGCCCGAAGTTGAAGTTGCCGCGGGACGGTTCGGTGGTGTCCCACTTCATCTCGTTCTCCGGGGTGATCATGTTGAATTCCCGGTCGAGAATCGTGGCGTACGTCGAGTCGCCGAGCTTCCCGGCGGCCACGGCCGTGCCGAAGTAGCGGCCGCTGTCGGCCGCCGCCGTGCCCAGGGTGCTGCCCGCCGCGTGGGCGGCGGTGCTCACGGGACCGGCCAGGGCAAGCGCCGTACCGGCCGCCAGACCTGCGACCAGGGCCACGGCCCTGCGCCGGCGGGGTTGTGTGTCGAGCCAGGACATGAGGGGTCAACCTCCTGGGGGGTGGGGTGGAAACACCGGGACGGTGTGCCGGTGCCACGGAGGGGGTCGGTTCAGGCCGGCGGGCCCGCAGCTCACGCCGGTGCGGTCCACTTCTGGTTGGCGCCGCCGTTGCAGTCCCACAGCACCAGTTGCGTTCCGTCCGTGGTGGACGAGCCCGGGTCGTCGAGGCAGCGGCCCGAGGCCGGGTTGCGGTAGCCGCCGTTGTACGGCTGCCACTGCTGGTTGCTGCCGCCGTTGCAGTCCCAGATCTCGATCCTGGTGCCGTTGGCGGTGCCGCGGCCGGTGACGTCGAGGCACTTGCCGAGCGCCCTCAGGGTGCCGTCGGAGGGCGCGGACCACTGCTGCGCGGCAGCGCCGTTGCAGGACCAGATCTGCGCGGCGGTCCCGTTGGCGCTGTTGCCGCCGTTGACGTCCAGGCACTTGCCCGCGATCCCGGAGCGCACCTGACCGCCCGTCGACACCGGCGGCTTGATCCAGCCCGCCGCGTCCGCCGCCTGCACCCCGGCGTTGAAGGCGTCCGCCATCTTGCGGAAGCCGTTGTCGTTGGGGTGCAGGGAGTCGGACAGGTCCGCGGGGGTCAGCGCGCCCATGTCGACCAGGCGTACGTGCTTGCCCGCGTCCTGCGCGGCCTGGACGATCCCGGGCAACTTGGCGTTGAAGGCAGCCCTGTTGGCCTCCTCGGTGGCGCTGGTGGAGACGATCACGGTGCCGACGAGGACGGTCGCGTCGGGTGCGTCCCGGGTGATCTGGTCGATGAGCGCGCGCATCCGGTCCGGGGCGGTCGGGATCTGGTAGTTCCCGTTGAGGTCGTTGGTGCCGATCTCCAGGGTGATCACGTTCGGGCGGTAGGCGGCGAGGACGGAGTCCGTGATCCCGGCGATCTGGTCGATCCGCCAGCCGGAGTGGCCCTCGTTGTCCGGGTCGGCCATGGTGCCGTTGCGCCCCGAGCCGACGAAGTCCAACGAGTGTCCCTCGGCAACGAGTTGGGATCTCAGGAAGTCCCGGTAGCTGTTTCCCGACGGGCTTCCGACGCCCCAGGTGATCGAGTCGCCGAGCGGCATCAGGCGCAGCGGGGCGGGCGCTGCGGCTGGTTCGGCGGCGGCCGCCTGCGCCACGGGTAACGCGGCGCCGACGCCGAACGCTGCGGTCAGCGCCGCGGCCAGCAGTACCGAGCACTTCTTCATGGTGTTCCTCCCTGGGTGCGGGACAGTGGGCGGGGATGAACGGGCACACGGACAGATGGTTCAGCGAGGCGTGAAGTCCTGGTTGCTGCCCGCCGTGTTCTTGCAGGGCCATTGGTCCAGCTGCTGACCGAGGTTGCCGCCGCCCCCGTGGACGTCCAGGCACAGGCCGCTGTTCTGGTTCTGGAAGGAGTACGAGCCGTCGGACTGCCGCACCGGCCGCCACAGCGCGCCGGTCGCCCCGCTCGCCGCCTGCTGCACGATGTCGGGCGTACCGGCGGTGGTGGAGCCGCCCGCGACCGCCACGACGAGCCCGGAGTTCTGCGCCTGCAACTGCCCGTAGCCGCCCGCGCCCGGCACGAACTGGAACTGCTGGTTGCTCTGCCCGTTGCAGGTCCACTGGTCGATCGCGGCGCCCGCACTGGCGGAGTTGCCGTACACGTCCAGGCACAGGCTGTCGTTGCCGATGACGAGGCGGTGGTATCCGGTGGGGAATCCGCCGCCGCCCGAGGCCTGAACACCCGCCTGCTGGATGACGTCCAGGGCACCCTGCGGCCAACTCGTGCCGCCCACCTGGACGTTGCCGGTCAGGACGTTGTTGTGCGGAGGGCCGGTGGCCACGTACGTGTTGCCGCCGTTGTACCAGTTGCCGGAGAACGTGCTGTCGTCGGTGTGGTTGTTGGCGTTGGCGTTGGTGAGCGCCCAATTGCCCGCGTCCTGCACCACGTTGTGCGACACCGTCAGGTACCGGGAGCCCTCGTCGAGGTACAGCGCGGTGGTGCGGTTGTTGTCGTACATGTAGTTGTCGGAGATCACCGAGCCGGGGTTCGCCGACAGGTTGTAGATGCTGCCGCCGTCGAACATCGCGTTCTTGGTGTCGTGGATCAGGTTGTGGGTGACGGTGTTGTTCTTGAGCGTCGTCGGGGTGGTGTAGACGGGCTGGTAGTTGTACGTGCCCCGGTTGACGTAGTCCTGGCTGCCGCCCGGGTCGTTGGCGCCCCAGCCCCAGCCGATGTCGATGCCGTCGTAGGGCAGGTGGTCGCACTGGTTGTGGGCGATCGTCGCGTTCGTGACGTACGTGGACAGGATCGCGGCGGTCTCCTTGTAGTCGGTGCCGACCCCGCTGACCTTGTTGTTGCTGATGGTGATGTTCTGGTTGGTCATCTTCGGGTTGCTCGGGTGGTGTGCGTCCGGCTGGATGCCGCCGACCTGGATGCCGCTGCCCGCGAGGTCGGTGAAGGTGTTGCCGGAGATCGTGACGCCGTTCGCGCCGAGGCCGGTGCCGGAGGCCGTGGCGACGGCGTCGTTGCCCACGCCGAGGCCCGCCTGTCCCAGCTCGGAGAAGGTGTTGCCGGAGAACGTGACGCCGGTGGCCGCGGAGACCTGCACGGCCCCGGGCATCTGCGCCCAGCGGTTCCGGGTGGCCTCGAACTGGGTGCATCCCGACTTGCAGGTGCTCAACCAGTTGTCGGGCATCGCGAAGGCACCGGTGATGTGCGCGCCACTCTGCTGGTCCGCGTAGCCGTCGGGTCCGCTCGGGCCGAGCCAGGAGGTGCCGGTGAACTTGATGCCGCTGAAGGCGAGACCGGTCGCGGGGGTGTCGTAACTGCCGCTGACGCCCAACAGGCTTGGCAGACGCGGGAGTTCCACGGAGAGATTGTTCGGGTTCTGGCCCGTCTCGGCCCGGTAGTAGAGGTCGCCGGTGGACGCGTCGAGGTACCACTGCCCGGCCTGCTGCAGGAACGCGTAGTTGTTCTCCAGGTACATCTTCCCGCCGGCGAACGGCGCGTTGATGGTGTCGTAGCCCCAGGAGTTGTTGTTCCACGCGGGCTGCCGCATGGTGAGGGTCCTGCCGCTGATCGACTGGACCGGTGCGTAGCGGTCGGTGAAGGAGTTGATGCTCTCGACCTCCATGTGGCTCTGGTCCGTCAGACCGGCCAGGTAGTCGAGCGACGAGTCGTTCACGGTCAGGCCGGTCTGGGTGAACGTGAAGGCGGAGCGCGGCACTTGGACCGCCGCCCGTGGCGCCTGCTTGCCGTTCACATAGAGCTGGCGGGTGGAGATGCCGGTGCCGACGTGGACCGACCAGATGTTCTTGGACTGATCATGCACCTGCCAACCAGTGACAGCCTGGGCGCCGGTCACGACCGGCTGCTGCCCGGCCGTGGCCTGGTAGGTGATGGTGTGCCCGTTCTGGCCGCCGTCGCCGGAGCCGAAGGCCAGTGGCTTGGACAACCGGTAGGTGCCACCGGCCAGATGGACGACGACGTCCGCGTCGGCCGACAGCGCGTGAGCGGGCTGGCGCGCCTGGTCGATCGTGGCGAACGGCTGCCCGGCGCTGCCGTTCCCGCCGGGCACCGCGTCCGGCGACACGTACAAGTCGGCTGCCGCGGCCCGGAGTTCGGCCGGTGCCGCGTACGCGACCCCCGCGGTGGCCGGGCCCCCGACCAGTAGGGCGAGCAGAGCCACGGGGGCGGCCCACAGGCCGCGGAGCGACGCTCTGGGTCTGGACATGGTCATCCTCCGATGACGGTGACGGCGATGGCGATGGCGATGGCGATGGCACATGGTGTGTGGTCGTCCGGTCGTGAGGGGTCCGTGACCGGCGGCGGGCCGGTCACGGACCGGTGGCGTCCAGCTCAGCCGAGGCTCCACTGCTGATTGGATCCGCCGTTGCACGTCCAGAGTTCCGCCAGGGCGCCGTTGGCCGTGGAGGCGCCGGTGACGTCGAGGCACAGCCCTGACTGGGTGCCGGTGACCGTGCCGTTGGAGTTGATCTGCCACTGCTGGTTGGCGCCGCCGTTGCAGGGCCAGGTCTCCACCTTGGTCCCGGCGGACGTCTGGTTGTTGTACGCGTCCAGGCACATCTGGGTGCTGCCGCTGTAGACGGTCAGCTGGCCCGATGACGTGCGGGTCCAGGCCTGGTTCGCCGCGCCGTTGCAGTCCCAGATCTGCAGCTGCGTACCGGCCGTGGTGGACGAGTTCGGCACGTCCAGGCACTTGCCCGCGCCCACCGCGTGCAGCGCGCCCGTGCTCGTACCACCGGAGGAGTTCGCGTATCCGGCCGCGGTGATGTTGGCCTGCACCGCGTTCTCGGTGGCGTCCGACGGGTAGCCCGAGGTCATCACGCCCTCGTAGAACGTGCCTTGGGCGCCCTTGCTGTTGTCGCCGCCGATGCCCAGGATGATGGCGCCCTGCTTCTTCATCGGGTTGTAGCCCGCGACGTTGGGGCGCACCCCGTCGTAGAAGGTGGACAGGCCGCCGGACTGCGCGTTGCCGCCGCGGATCGCCCAGTGGTTCGGGCCGCCCTTGACGACGGCGGTCGTGTACCGGTGGTTGATGGTCGGGTCGTTCGCGTTGTAGTGCTGGTTGACGCCGGAGAACAGGCCGTTCTCCAAGTCGGCCATGATCCATGGGCCGTTGCCGCTGCCGTAGCCCCAGACCTTGATGTTGCCGAAGTAGATGGCCTCCATCGTGCCGTTGCCGTCGTCGTTGTTGTCGGTCTCGGCGTTGCCGTAGTCGAAGCAGCAGCCGCCGTTGTAATGCGTACCGTCGAGGATCGCGTACATGCCTTCGGGGTTGTCCCCGGTCGCGATGCCGTTGGTGTGGTCGTTGCGGTAGCCCGTGCCGGGCGCGACGTAGACGCCGTAGGCCTTGTGGCCGGCCACCGTGGTGGGCGCGGCGGTCGCGTTCGCGAGGTTGTCGGGGCCGCCCGCGGCGCCGCCGCCGGGCGCCTGGGTGAGGTTGTTGCCGCGGCCCGACTGGTCGTAGATGACCGTGATCAGGCAGGTCGTGCCCGCGCAGAAGGCGTCCTGTGCGGCCGCGTCGGCGTATCCGCCCGCCTCCAGGACGCCGATGTTCCGGGTGGTGTTGTCCGAGGCCCGCCGGACCTGGTAGAGCGACCCGTTGTACGAGGCGTACAGCGCGCGCGTGGTGCTGTGCGCCGCCACGCAGGGTGTGCTGCCCGCCGCGTAGATGTCGCACGGCCCCGATGTGGCGGCTGTGGCCGTGCCCGCGGTGGCCGTGGCGCCGACCAGGGTTCCGGCGACGAGCGCGGCCGCGGCCCCTGCCCGGGCGAGCCTGCGCCACCGTACCGCCTCGAGCAATCGGCCGAGCCCACCACGTGGGGGCAGCAGGTGGCGTCTGGTACGTGTGGTTCCCATGTGAACTCCCTACGTGCAGTGCCGAGTTGGGGGAATGGCGCTGAGGTGGCGCGAGGCGCGTGCGGAAGCACGTGGACGCGCCATGGTTCGGCGAGAATCACAGAGAGGTGTCGGTGGTCCTGTTTCCGGTTCCACAGGGCACCGAGGGGCCTGAGCGGCTTGTTGCCGAATCGATTCGACTGCCGATTCCCGTACTTCGCAAGCTCTCTGCGCGCCTGAAAAGTTTTCAGTGTGACGACAGGTGTGCGACGGTACGGCTCCCGCCGGTCCTGCGCCGGGAGCCCCGGACGCGGGCGAATCAGCAGTTCACAGCGGACACGCGGGAGCGAGGCAGCCCGCGTCCCCCCGTTCGCGCCGTATACGCGGCACGGCAGCACGTCGACTCCACGCACCGCTGGTCGCACCCGCCGTCGAAGCGCTTGCGTCGAACCGATTCGCTCACCGCCTCGCTCGCCGTCTCGCTCACCGCCTCGCTCGCCGTCTCGCTCACCGATTCGCTCGCCGACTCGCGCCACGACGCGAAACCGCGCCCGTTCGGTGCCAGAGGCGCCAGAAGTGCCAGAGGTATCAGGGGGGCCGGAGGTGCCATTGCCACGTGTGACGCCTCGCGTGGCCGATTTCGCATCAACTCTTGTCTCAACAGAGGCACTTGAGCATCGAACAAGCCAGGCTAGAGTCTCCCATTCGAAAGACCGTAAGGCGTTCGACATACCGACCGATCCCGTGATCCGTCATGTCACAACAGCCAGGAGGTCTCCCTCGCATGGGCAGGCTCACCCCACCCGATTCCTTGCTCGCTCACCTCACCCCGCGTGATCGTCGGCTCTTCCGGCAGTTCGGCCAGGGCCAGGCAATCGCCCTCCCCCGGCTCCTCGTCCACGAGGCCATCGAGCACCGGGCCGCCGCGGGGCCGCACACCATTGCCGCCGAACACGAGGGCGTCACCCTCACCTACGGCGCGCTCGACCGCCTCGCCGACCAGCTCGCCGCCCGACTGGTCCGCGCGGGGGTCCGGCCGGGCGACCGCGTCGGCCTCTTCGTGCGCCGCTCCCTTCCGATGCTGGTCGGGCTGCTCGCCACCCTCAAGGCCGGGGCCGCCTACGTCCCGCAGGACATCGGCATCACCCCCGCCGCCCAGCTGCGCCACGTCATGCGCACGGCCCGGACCCGCGTCGTGCTCACCCAGGCCAAGTACGCCGACCGGATCCCGTCCGGTGCCGGGCACTCGCTCCTCATGATCGACGAACCGGCCCTCACACCCCCGCCGTCCGCGCAGGCGACGTACCGTCCGGAACGCCGTCCCGACCCGGACGACGGCGCGTACGTACTCTTCACCTCCGGCACCACCGGCACCCCGAACGGCGTCACCGTCACCCATCGCAACCTGTGCAACCTCCTGCTCACCGCACCCGGAGGGCTCGGCATCGGCCCCGGACAGCGGGTGGCGCAGATCCTCAACATCGCCTTCGACATGGCCGCTTGGGAGATCCTCGGCTGCTTGACCGGCGGTGGGACCCTCGTCATCCGCGGCAAGGACATCGCCGAGACCGTGCGCACCGCGGACGTCGTGATCGCCACGCCGACCGTGCTCTGCGGGATCGATCCGCAGGCGTGCACGCGCGTGCGGACCGTCGCCGTCGCCGGGGAGCCGTGTCCGCGACCGCTCGCCGATCTGTGGGCGAGCCGGTGCACGTTCTACAACTGCTGCGGCCCCACGGAGACCACCATCGTCAACACGATGCACCGCCACCGCGCCGACACGGGCCGGCTCACCATCGGCCGCCCCACCCCGAACACCACGGTGTACGTCCTGGACGCGCACCGACGGCCCGTGCCCATCGGTGAGACCGGTGAGATGTGGGCGGGCGGCGACTGCGTCTCGGCCGGATATCTCGGGAACGCGACGCTGACCGCCGAGCGGTACGTACCCGACCCGTTCCTCGGCGCCGGACGCATGATGTTCCGTACCCGCGATCTGGGCCGCTGGACCGAGGACGGCGAGCTGGAGCATCTGGGCCGGACCGACGACCAGGTGAAGGTGCGGGGGTTCAGGGTGGAGCTCGGCGCGGTCTCCTCGGTCCTGGAGTCGGTGCCGGGCTGCACCCGTGCGACGACTCTCCGGTGGGACGCGCGCCGCCTCGTCTCCTTCGTCTGCCCGCAGGACGTCGACCCCGAGCGGGCCCGCAGCACGGTCGCCGCCGCGTTGCCCTACTACTGCGTGCCCGCGGCGATCGTGCCGGTGGCGGCGCTGCCGGAGACCGACCGGGGCAAGGTCGACAGGGCGGCACTGCTGCGTCTGACGGCGGGAGCGTCCCGGTGACCTCGTACCCGTCGCTGCGCCCGCCTGTCGCGCGGGCCGCTGTCCCCGCGGACCTGCCGCCGCTCACGGCCTGGCCACGGCGGCTGCTCAAGCATCCGCGTCTGATGCACTACAACCGGCTCGCCGCCGCCGTCCTCGCGGCCAACACCGGCTGGCTCATCTGGGGCAGGCCCGACGAGCGCGCCCTCGGACACGCGGCACTGGCCAATCTCGCCCTCGCGATCCTGGTCCGCCAGCAGTACGTCATCAACTTCCTCTTCCGCGTGGCCACTTGGGCTCCGGTGCGCTGGCCGTTGAAGGTCCGCTGGACGCTGGGGAAGGTGTACCACTTCGGCGGACTCCACGTGGGTGGCGCGCTGGCCGGTGTCCTGTGGTTCCTGGCCCTCACCGTGACCCGGACCTCGTCCGGCGGCGGACCGGCGGAACTGGCCGTGTCGTACGCGCTGATCGCCTTGCTCCTCGTGATCGTGGCGACGGCGCTCGCGCCTTTCCGGTCCCGGTTCCACAACTCCTTCGAGAAGATCCACCGCTTCGGCGGCTGGGCCGCACTGGCGCTGTTCTGGGCGCACACGCTGCTGCGTGCGGACGGGCCCGGGGAGCCGGGGATCTGGGTCCTGGCGCTGGTCACGTTCAGCATGGCGCTGCCCTGGCTACGTCTGCGCAAGGTGGACGTGGTGGTCGAACGCCCCTCCTCGCACGTGGCGTTGGTCCGCTTCGACCATGGGGTGACGCCGTTCGCAGGGTCGTCGACGGCGATCAGCCGCGCCCCGCTGAAGGAATGGCACTCGTTCGCCAACGTCCCCTCGCCGGGAGAGCCGGGGTTCCGGCTGACCATTTCCCGGGCGGGCGACTGGACGGGCTCGTTCATCGAGGACGCACCCGAGCGGCTCTGGGTCAAGGGAATCACCACGGCGGGGGTCGCCAACATCGAGACCCTGTTCCGGAAGGTGGTCTACGTCGCCACGGGCAGCGGCATCGGACCGTGCCTGCCCCATCTGCTGGCCCATGAGGTGCCCGCGCGGCTGGTGTGGGCGACCCGCGATCCACGTGCCACGTACGGGGACGGGCTCGTCGACGAGATCCTCGCGGCCCAGCCCGACGCGGTCGTCTGGGACACCGGCCGGGACGGCAAGCCCGACATGGTGCGCCTCGCGTACGCCGCCTACCGGGACTTCGGTGCGGAGGCCGTGATCTGCATCTCCAACAAGAAGCTCACCTGGCAGGTGGTGCACGGCCTGGAGCGCCGCGGCATCCCGGCGTACGGCGCCATCTGGGACTCGTAGGCACAAGAATCCACCCGAGCAAGGACAGGGACTCCTCTCATGACCGACCTGACGAACCTGAAGATCGACCGGGCGGGCCGCGTCGTCACCGTGCGCCTGCACCGCCCCACCGTGCTCAACGCCCTCAGCCAGGCACTGATGACTGAACTCCTCGACGCGCTGCGCCCTTTGGACCGCGACCCCGGGGTCGGCTGCTTCGTCGTCACCGGCTCATCGGACCGGGTCTTCGCCGCGGGCGCGGACATCAAGGAGATGGCGGGCAAGAGCGCGGCGGAGATGGCGAGCGAGGACTACTTCGCGGAGTGGGAGGAGTTCGCCGCCTTCCGTACGCCGAAGATCGCGGCCGTCAACGGCTATGCCCTGGGCGGCGGTTGTGAACTGGCCATGATGTGCGACTTCGTCATCGCCGGTGAGTCAGCGGTCTTCGGCCAGCCGGAGATCACGCTCGGTGTCATCCCGGGCATCGGCGGCACCCAGCGGCTGACCCGCCTCGTCGGTCACGCCAAGGCGATGGACCTCGTCCTCACCGGCCGCACCATGGACGCCGTCGAAGCCGAGCGCTGCGGCCTGGTCGCCCGCGTGGTCCCGGACGACCAGGTCCTCAAGGAGGCGACGGACGCCGCCGAGACCATCGCCTCCTACTCCCGCCCTGCCGTGACCGCCGCCCGCGAGGCCGTGGACCGCGCCCTGGAGACCGGCCTGCGCGAGGGCGTCCTGTTCGAACGCCGATCGTTCCACGCCCTGTTCGCGACCGAGGACCAGAGCGAGGGAATGCACGCCTTCCTGGAGAAGCGCACCCCCAGGTTCCAGGGAAGGTGAGGCCGCGCCTCAGCCGGTGTGCCGGAGTTCGTGGGCCTCCGCGAGCAGGAGGTAACTGGCCGCCGTCCAGGTGTAGGCACGGTCGCGAAGGCCGCCGCCGGTGAGCGCGTCGAAGTTCTCGGCGAAGCCGTGGCTCTCGCACAGCGCGCGGAAGCGGGCGCTGATCTCGTCGGCGAGCCGCCGGTGCCCGGCGCGGCGCAGGCCGTCCTCGACGAGGACGGTCGCGGGTGCCCAGATCGGGCCGCGCCAGTAGCCGTCCGCGCGGTAGTGCGGCGAGCCGGGATGCTCGGTGGCGAGGCCGTGCGCGGTCAGGTGGGTCTCGATCCGTGCGGCCAGCGCCTTGGCCACGCCCTCGGGCAGGTGCTCGCCCAGGACGATCGGCATCAGGTCGAGCAGCCCCGAGGTGCTCCAGGTCTCCCCGCTGTCCGCGCCCCGCGTGACGAACCGCTCCCCCCTCCACAGCTCGTCGAGCAGCGCGGTCTGGGTCCGCTCCGCACGGTCGCGCCACGCCCGCGCATCGTCGGTGAGGCCCAACTCCTTTGCCAGTGCGGCGAGTTCACGCAGTTGCAGAACCAGGAACGCGGCGAGGTCGGCGGTGACGACCACGCGTTCCGGATCGAAGGCCGTGGCGTTGTCCCAGCCGCTGTCGTTGCCGTGCTGGTAGTGGGGCAGGGCCGAGCCCGGGGCGCGGCGCGCGGTGAGCCAGAAGTCCGTCCAGTGCCGCACCTTGTCGTAGAGGTCCGCCAGTTGGGCGTCATCGAGCGGCTGGGTGAGGCGTCCGCGCAGATGGCCGAGGGCCCACCCGTGAATGGGCGGTTTCACGAAATTGCGGAGCACCTCCGAGTGGGTCACCGAGTCGGGCAGGGCGCCGCTCTCCTCCTGGTGGTCGAAGGGCAGCAGGAACTGGTCCCGGGCCAGGGCGGGCGACCCGGGTGCCAGGGCGAGGGCGTTGAAGCAGTGGTCCCAGCTCCACACCTTGTCCATCCAGTGCTTGGACATCAGCACCGCGGGCCGGGTGACCAGGCCGGCCGGGGCGACCGTCGCCGACCACAGGACGTACGCGGCGAGTTCGGCGGCCGGGGTGCGCGCGGAGCGCCAGGGGGCCACCGCGTCGGCGAACGCCGTGAAGTCCCGCTCCGCCGTTGCCACGACCTCCTCGAACGACGACCGGGCGGTGTACGGACTGCGGGCGCTGTCGATCTCCTCGATGGCCGCCTCCCAGGTGCCGCCCGCGTCCGCGCCGATCGTGAGACCGCGGTCGACGGCGCCCAGGCCCTGGCCGCCGTCGACCGCGTGCACGGCACCCGACAGCACGGTGACCCGGTAGCGGCACCCCGTCTCGTACGAGGTGAACACGTACGCCTCGTCCACCGGATCGCGGAAGAAGTACGTGCCGGTGAACGGTGTGAGCCGTTGTGCCGCCGCCGCGATCCGCAGGGCGGGCCCGTCACCGCGCAGACGGACCGTGTCCGGTGATGCGTAGGCGAGGCCGATGTGCCCGCCCCCGGGGACCGTCCAGGTGAGCAGGCCCGGGGTCGCCGTGACGCGGGACTCGGAGCGTTCGCCGGCGGCGGGCTCGAGGGGGACGAGGCGCAGGACGGCGTGCATGCCGTTCTGATGGGAGACGAGGTGCAGGTCGTCGGCGTACGACTTCTCCGCCAGTACCGGGGAGATCCCGAACCAGGATCCGAAGGTGCTGAAGGGGATGTCGCGGACGGAGAAGGCCGGGCCGGGACGGGCGGCGGTCATACGGTGGGACTCGATTCTCGAGGAAAAGAAGAGGAAAAGAGAGGAGGGGAGCGGGAGTTGGGAGGTCAGTCCTTGACGGCACCGGCCGTCACACCGGCGGCGACGTAGCGCTGGGCGAGGACGAGGACGACCGTGGCCGGCAGGGAGGCCACGACGGCGGTGGCCATGATGGCGTTCCACTCCTGGTTGTTGTTGCCGATGTAGTGGTAGATGCCGAGGGTGATCGGCTCGTGGGCGCCGCCGTTGACGAGGGTGCTGGCGAGGACGAAGTCGGACCAGGACCACAGGAACGCGAACAGCGACACGGTGACGACGGCGTTGCGGCTCATCGGCAGGACGATCGACCAGAAGGCGCGCAGGTCCCCGGCCCCGTCGGTCTTCGCGGCCTGGAGGAGTTCGCCGGGGATGCCGGACATGAACGCGGTGAAGATGAGGACCGCGAACGGGACGGCGAGCGTGGAGTCGGCGACGATGAGCCCCAGGACCGTGTGCAGGACGCCGAGTTGCAGGTAGATGGCGTAGAAGCCCATCGCCATGATGATGCCGGGGATCATCTGCGCGGCGAGCAGGACGAAGCTGAGGACGCCGCCGCCGCGTGGGCGCAGTTTGGCCAGGGCGAAGCCCGCGGGTGCGGCGATCAGGACGGTGAGGGCCACCGTTCCGAGGCCGACGACGAGGCTGGTGCCGAGGTAGGGCAGTTGTTCGTCGAGGACTCTGCGGTAGCCGGACAGGGTGCCGTGCAGGGGCAGCAGGTCCGGGGGGTCCTTGCGCATGTCCTTGTCCCGGGTGAACGAGACGTTGACCATCCAGTAGACCGGGAAGAGCATGACCGCGGTCAGCAGGATGCCGATGGCCGTCTTCCACCACGTACGACGGCTGGGGTGCGGGGATACGACGCTCATGACAGGGCCTGCTTCCGCTGGGCCCGGACATAGATCAGGCCGAAGACGAGGGCGGCGACCACCAGGAGGTTGCCGACGGCCGCGCCCGGCCCGAAGGCGGGCAGGAGATTGCCGAACCCGAGCTGGTAGGACCAGGTGGCGAAGGTGGTGGAGGAGTCTGCCGGGCCGCCCTTCGTCATGATCCAGATGATGTCGAAGACCTTGAGCGTGTAGACGAGGCCGAGCAGCAGCGTGATCGCCGAGACGGGGCGAAGGAGCGGGAAGGTGATGCTCCAGAACCGGCGCCAGGCGCCTGCCCCGTCGAGCGCCGCGGCCTCGTACAGGTCGGCCGGGATGGACTGCAGGCCGCTGTGGAGGACGACCAGGTTGAAGGGGACGCCGATCCAGATGTTGGCGAGGATCACGGAGGTCAGCGACCAGGACGGTGACGTCAGCCAGTTGACGGGACCGATGCCGAGCGCGTGCAGGGCCGCGTTCACGATGCCGGAGTCGCTGTTGAGCATCCATGACCACGTGGACGCCGACACGATGAGCGGCAGCAGCCACGGTACGAGGAAGAGGGCGCGCAGCGTCGCCGAGAGCCGGAAGTTCTGGTGGAAGAAGACCGCGA
The DNA here is from genome assembly GCF_044460595.1 of Streptomyces sp. NPDC050085. Lineage (NCBI taxonomy): Bacteria > Bacillati > Actinomycetota > Actinomycetes > Kitasatosporales > Streptomycetaceae > Streptomyces > Streptomyces sp. NPDC050085. The sequence continues at coordinate 761,181 of NZ_JBITJZ010000001.1, forward strand.
GGGCCAGGCCGATGGCGTACTGGAAGGCGAGGCAGGCGGCGGTGAAGACGAGGGTGTGCAGGAGGGCCGGGGTGAAGGTCGGGTCGTCGAAGACGGTCCGGTAGTTCTTCAGGCCCGTGAAGGGCGCGTCGCCCTGGACGAAGGAGCGGACGGTGTAGTTGCGCAGGCTGAGGTCGATGTTGCGGTAGAGCGGATAGGCGTAGAAGAGAGCCAGGTAGAGCGTCACCGGGGCGAGGAAGCCCCAGGCGGCCCACTGGGTGGAGGTGGGGCGGCGGCGGGACCTGGCGGCACGGGGCGGGGCGGTGGGCACCGCCGGGGCGTGGGCCTGTTGCGTCGTGGGAGTCATCGGCGATCCGTCAGTTCCGATCCGTCGGGTTCCGGTGCCTATTTGTTCCTATTTTTGCCTATTCGTGCCTATTTGACGGCGGACTGCGCCGAGGTCAGTGCGTTCTTCGGCGACGTGGATCCGCTGAGCGCGGACTGGACCGCCTTCCACAACTGCTCCGAAATCTTGGGGTACTTGGTGCCGAGGTCGTCGGCGGTGCGCCCCTTGGCCGACTTGACGGCCGCCACCCACGGCTTCAGCTCGGCGTTCGCCGCGACCTGCTTGTCCTGCACCTCGGCGGTGGGGGCGACGTAGGAGAGGGTGGTGTCGGTGTCGTAGAGGTTCCCGGTGCTGGTCAGGCAGGTCGCGAGCTTGCTGGTGGTGCCGTAGCGTCCGGTGTCCTGCTGGACGGGGACGGTGACGAACTCTCCGCCGGTCGGCGCCGCGGCGGTGCCCTGCGCGCTGGCGGGGATGGGGAGCACGCCGTAGTCGATGCCCGCCTTCTTGGCGCCCGCGAGCTGCCAGGTGCCGTTCTCCGCGAAGGCGTAGTCGCCGCTCGCGAACTCCTGCCAACTGGTCGTCTGGGTGTTGTTGAGCACCGAGTTGGGCGCATACCCGTTCGTCAGCCAGCTCTTCCAGAGCGTGAGCGCCGACTCGCCCTGGGCGGAGTCGAGTTGGGTGAGCTCGGCGCCCGCGCCCCAGAACCAGGGCAGGAACTGGAAGGTGCCCTCTTCGGTGCCTATGGCCGAGAAGGTGATGCCCTTCTTGCCCGCCTTCTTGACCTTGGCGAGCGCGGCCGTGAGGGTCGTCCAGTCCTTCACGGAGGCGATGTCCACGCCGGCCGCCTTGAGCACCTCCTTGTTGTAGTAGAGGGCGAGGGTGTTGGCGCCGATCGGGGTGCCGTAGGTCTTTCCGCCCAACTGGCCCGCGGCGAGCAGGTTGGGGTCGGCCTTGGAGGTGTCCAGCTTGGTGTCGGCGGTCGTGGTGAGGACGCCCGCCTCGGCGAGCGTCGACACCACCGGGTTGTCGACGATCAGGAGGTCCGGGGAGTTGCCCTGTTGCGCCGCGAGCAGCGTCTTGTTCGCCAGGTCGCTGGTGTCGAACCCGGTCCGCTTGACCTTCACACCGGCCTGGGTGCCGCACTTGTCGAGGAGTTTCGTCCACGCCGAGCCCTTGGCGAACTGCGGGTAGGGGTCCCAGACGGTGTACGTGCCGCTGCTCTGGCCCTGGCTGCCGGAGCTCCCCGAGCCCGAGGAGCAGGCGGTGGCGGCGACGAGACAGACGGCTGACGACAGTGCCACGGCGGCGAGGCGCCGTCGAGAGGTGCTGTGCATGGTGGGTCCTTCGTCTTGGAGGGGCACGGGGGTGCCGCGGGAGAAGCGGGCACGTCGAGCCGCCGCACGTACCGACAGGCCGACGGTGCAGGGTTCTCGGGCGTCAGGAACGCGGAGCCCGGGCAGCCGGACCTGTGCTGGACCGCAGCGAGATCGGCGGCGTGAGCAGATGGTGCCGGGCGGGCGCCTCGGGGTCGCCGAGCCGCTCCACGAGCAGTTCGACGGCGCGGCGGCCCAGTTCGGCGGCCGGTACGTCGGCCGCGGTGAGCTGCGGCGTCACGGTCTCCGCCCAGCGGGCGGCGACGACTCCGGTGACGGAGACGTCGCGCGGCACGTGGCGGCCCGCCTGCGCGAGCCCTCGGTACAGGCCGCCGAGCGCGGCCTCGTTCAGCGTGACCAGGGCCGTCGTGGCCGGTTCGTCGTGGAGGATCCGCTCCACGCAGGCCTGTCCTGACGCGGCGTCGTCGCCGCAGCAGTACGTGCGCACGGTCAGTCCGCGCTCGGCCGCGGCCTTGGTGAAACCGCTCAGGCCGCGGTGCGCCGACTCGTAGCCCGCGCGCAGCAGTTGCTCGGGCCGGTTCACGAACGCGATGTGCTCGTGGCCGAGGTCCGCGAGGTGGTGGACGCACGCCGCCGCGAGTGCGGTGTGGTCGAGGCCTACCCACCACCCGTCCTCCGGACGGGCGGTACGGCCGATGGCCACGGCGGGAAAGCCCAGGGCGGCGAGATGGTCGGCCCGGTCGTCCTCCAGCCTGATCTCCATCAGGATCGCGCCGTCCACCCGCCGCTCGCCGAGCAGGCGCTGGAAGGAACGGTCACGGTCCATGCCGCTGGGTGACAGCAGCACGTCGTAGTCGAACGCGGCGGCGGCCTCCACCACACTGCCGATGAAGTCCAGCTGCATGCCGGTGTAGTGGTCCCCGGCCGGCGGGAAGACAAGGCCGATCGTGCTGGTCCTGCCGTTGGCGAGGGCACGGGCGCTGGCGTTGGGCCGGTAGCCGAGCTCGTCGATCACCTGCTGGATCTTGCGGCGGGTGTCGTCGGAGACGGGGCGCTTGCCGGACAGCGCGTAGGACACGGTGCTGCGCGAGACACCGGCACGCCGGGCGATCTCACCGATGTTCACGGCAACTCCTAGCTCCGACCGAGGGGGTCGACGGGATCGACGGGATCGACAGGATGCAGTGCGAGCCGGGATCCGTTGTCGAACCGGTTCGCGTGAGGAGAAGGTAGGAAGGCGCCAGATGTCTGTCAACACCTTTGACAGACACCGCAGTTGAAACAGGATCGTTCGCATCTCTTCCCGTCAAGGGGATTGCTGGGCGATCGCGCCACTGCTAGCTTCCCCGAACCGGTTCGACACGGAGATCCCTCCGGACGGCCAGGAGCCGACTCAGGCCCTGGGCCTGTCTGACGATTCCCTTCGTCGCCCGAAGGGCGGCTTCGCTCCAGGTGACCGGTTCGACCCACGCATCCCGCCGCTACTCACTCCAGGGATTGAGGACGCGATCCATGCCCTCCACCGACAGACCCGCCCTGCGCCGCGAGGCCCCTGCCGCCGTGGCCGCCGCTCTGGACGCGGGCCTGCTGACCGCACCCGCCGCCCCTGCCGACCCGCCACGGCCCACCGCCCACTACACCTTCGACCAGGACGATCTGTCCTCGGGGAAGATCGCCGACCGCTCGGGCAACGGGCTGACGGCCGGCCTGGTGAACGCCCACACCGCCGGATCCGTAGCGGGCCCGGACGGCGGCCGGGCACTGGCCCTGCCTGGCGGAGCGTCCGCCGCGGACGGCGCATACGTCCGCCTCCCGCGTGAACTCCTCGCAGACACAGCCGACTTGACGGTCTCCGCGCGCGTGAAGTGGAGCGGCGACAACGCGCCGTGGCAACGGATCTTCGATCTGGGCAGCAGCACGTCGACGTACCTCTTCAGCACGCCCTCCGACGACAGCGGAGTACTGCGCGCCGCCGTCACCGCCGGCGAGGGCGGCTCGGAGGCCCGGGTGAGCGGCTGCGCGGCGCTCCCGTCGGACCAGTGGCGCACGGTCACGGTCACGCTGGACAGCTCGGCGCAGCGCCTGACCGTATACCTGGACGGTGTCGCGGTCTCCTCCGCCGCGACCCGCGCCAAGGCCGGTGACCTGCTGGGGAGTTCGGCCACGCAGGCGGGCTTCATCGGCAGGTCCCACCACCTGGACCCGCTGTTCAAGGGCGCGATCGACGACTTCACGGTGTGGCACGCGGCGCTCACTCCCGAGCAGGTGGCCGGTACGGTCAGCGGGCAGCTGCCGACCCTGCGGGAGATCTCGAGGACCGCCTTCGAGGTCCGCACCACGACGGGCACCGCCCCGCCCCTGCCGCACGCGGTCCGCTCGTCCTTCTCCGACGGCTACGACCGTGACACCGCGATCGTCTGGGACGCCGTCCCGCCCGAGAAGTACGCCGAGCCGGGAAGCTTCACCGCGACCGGAACAGCCGCGGGACGCACGACGAAAGCCACCGTCGCCGTCGCCCGCGCGGGGCTGCTGACCGTCGACCTGGGCAAGGACACGGGCGCCTTCCACGGGGGCGCGTCGGGCACGCTCTACGGCGTGTACGGCCCGGACGTCCCGACGAACAACCTCCTCGAGGGCATGGGCCTGCGCACGGTCTCCACGAAAGCGCAGGACGGTCCCCAGCACCCGGGAGCCGACGCACTGGAGGTGGTGAAGCCGCTGGCCGACTCCACCGACGGCGACGTGTACATCTATATGACGGACATCCACCGCGGCTTCCCGTACGAGTGGCCGGGCGACACTCCGGAGCAGAAGCTGGGGCTCTACGAGGACCAGGTCGCCAAGCAGGTGGACCAGGTCCTGACGCTACCGGAGCAGTACCAGGACAACATCGTCTTCGTACCGTTCAACGAGCCCGAGGGCAACATGTTCGGCACCGGCAACTGGTCGTACAACAAGGTCAGTTGGCTCAGCGATCCGCACGACTACTTCGCCGCCTGGGACCGGATGTACCGGCTCATCAAGGGCAGGATGCCGCACGCCCGGATCGCGGGCCCCAACACCAGCGTCCTCTACGACCAGGTGAAGGGCTTCGTCGCCCACGCCCTGGCCGCCGGCACCCTGCCCGACGTCGTCACCTGGCACGAGATGAGCCACCCCGAGGCGGTGCGGGAGAGCGTCGCGAAGTACCGGACGTGGGAGAAGGACCTCTTCAAGGGCACGACGTACGAGAACACCCGGCTCCCCGTCAACATCAACGAGTACGCCTTCAATTACCACACCTCGGTCCCCGGCCAGATGATCCAGTGGGTGTCCGCGATCGAGGAGTCCAAGGTCGACGCGGACATTGCGTACTGGAACATCGACGGCAACCTCTCCGACTCCGCCGTGCAGTCCAACCGCGCCAACGGCCAGTGGTGGCTGCTGCATTCGTACGCCTCGATGACCGGCCGCACCGTCGCGGTGACACCGCCGTTGCCGGGCGAGAACTACACCTTGCAAGGCGTCGCCACCCTCGACAAGGAGAAGCGACAGGCACGCCTGCTCTTCGGCGGGTCGAACGGCGAGGGCCACATCGGCTTCGACAACATCCCGAAGACGGTCTTCGGTGACCGTGTGCACGCCTGGGTGCGGGAAGTCGGGTGGAGCGGCCAGATCGGCGACTCCCCCGGCCCGAAGCTGCTCACCGAAACCGACCTGAAGGTAAGCGACGACGGCAGGGTTACCCTCGACTTCGGCGACGGCAAGCTGCCGGACCTGGACGAGTCATCGGCGTACGAGATCGTCCTCAGCCCGACGGGAGGAGCGACGAACTCGCAGGTCCCGCCCGTGCGTTGGCAGGGTTCGTACGAGGCGGAGGACGCCGCACACACCGGTTCCGGCTACTCGAAGAACGGTCCCGAGGGGTCGCCGGTCGACGTGTCGATGTTCTACACCTCCGGCGGGTACGACGTGGGCGGCCTGCGCACCGGCTCCGACGTCACGCTCGACTTCACCGTGGACGTGCCCGAGGACGGCACGTACGACCTGAGCGTCTTCGCGAACTCCCTCAACACGTACGACAAGGTGCAGGAGCAGGGCCCGACCAATGTCTTCCTGCGCGTGGACGGAAAGGCGGACGGGGAGCAGGAGTTGCACCTCCCGCTCGCCTACAAGTGGGTGGTCTGGGACCACACCGACACCACGGTGAAGCTCACCGAGGGCAGGCACACCCTCACGCTCGCCGCACGAAGCCTCGACGGCAGGCGCACCACGAAGGGAGACGCGGTCGTCGACCGCCTCACGCTCTCCCTGCCCGCGCCGTCGGCAGCCACCCAGGTGTACGAGGGTGAACTGGCCTGGCTGGGCGGCGGGGCACAACCCGTCTACGGCACGTCGGCGGCCGCACGGAGCGGTTCCGGCGCGGCCCGTCTCGCGAAGGACCAGACGGCGACCTTCTGGGTGTACTCCCGCGCCGACCGCGAGGCAACCCTCCAGCTCGACACGCTCGGCACACCGAACGCCCGCCTCGCCGTCAACGGCCATGACGTCCTGCACGTCACCAAGGGCACGAACCGGGTGGCGGTCTCCCTCTCCGGCGGTCTCAACAAGGTGACGGTGAGGGGGAGTTCACCGCAGACCCTCGTCGACCGGCTCACCGTCACACCCACCGAGGGCACACTCAAGGCGCGTACGTACGAGGCCCAGGACGCGGCGCTCGCCGGTTCGGCCAGGCTCACCGAACTGTCGCTGGCCAGTGGCGGCACGGCCATCACCGACATCGGCGGCGCCCCCGGCAACGAGAACACGGCGACCTTCACCGTCGAAGCCGACCGCGACGGCCGCCACGCCCTGCGGATCCGCTACTCCAACCCCGAGCAGTCCCCGGCCACCCACTACAACCCCGACCCGCTCGCCCGTCACGCGGACATCACCGTCAACGGCGGCGCCGCGCAGCGCGTCGGCTTCCCGCACACCTTCCATCAGAACAACTTCTGGGAACTGACCGTCCCGGTCGACCTCGCGAAGGGACGGAACACGATCACGTTCGGCTCCGAGGAACTGCCCGACTTCGACGGCACCACCTACGCGTCCGAGACGTTCCCCGGCATCCTGCTCCGCTCCCGCCATGCCCCGCTGATCGACCGGATCACCGTGGCGCCGTACGCACGGGAGGTGCGATGAGGTGAGCCGAGGGGCCTGCTCGGCGGCGAGCAGGCCCTTCTCGTTCTCACACCACTGGACGAGTGTGCAGCCGGTGCGGTCGGCGGTGTTCTTGTAGATGTCCAGGTCCGAACTCCAGGTACGCGGTTCTCCCTTGCCCTTGTTCCGGCGGTTCGGCCGAGGTACTGGCTCGTGGCCCGCGGCAGGAACGCCCCGTGCCCGGCACGGCCCTTGAACTCCCGCCCTCGATGACGATCTCGCCGCGTGACAGCACCGTCTCCACCCGGCCCGTGACCCGAAGTCGGGTTCGGCGAGGTTGTCCGTCGACAGGAACAGGTACTGCGGACACGTCTCGCCGAACACCGCCAGGCCCTCGTCGCGCGCCCGCGCGATCTCGGTCACCGCTTCCGTCGCCGAGACGCGCACGACGTACACCGGCGCTCCGGCCACCTGCGCCAGCTTGATCACACGGTGCGTCGCCTCGGCCTCGAGCAGGGCCTTGCGGACCTCCCCGTGGTAGCGCGGGTCGGTCTCACCGCGCTCCAGGGCCTGTTGGACCAGCACGTCGATCGCGATGCCGTTCTCCGCGTGCATCATGATCAGGCCGCCGTTGGCGGCCCCCTTCTGCATCGCGCGCAGGATCTTCCCGTCGTCGCTGTAGAAGACCCCCGGATACGCGGTGAACAGCTTGAAATCTGGTCGCCGCGAGGAACCTTGCGGGGCTTGTCGATCGCCATGGCGACGGCTGCTTCCAGGGCATCGACGACGAGGGCGGAGCGCATGTGCTCGGCCATGGACCAGCCCACCACCCGGCGCGAGTGGATGTCGATGACGGTGGCCAGATACATCCGGCTGTTGCCGACCGGCAGATAGGTGATGTCGCCGCACCAGCGCACATTCGGCCGGGGCGCGCAGAAATCACGCTCCAGAAGGTCCGGTGCCTTCGGCGCACGAGCATCGGGGATCGTGGTCCGTTTTCCCTTGCGAAGGATCTCCTTCTCCAGCTCCAGCTCACGGACCTGCTTGCGCAGCCGCTTCAGCTCCTCGCGCTCCGCCGCGTCACCTGCTCACCGCCCGCGCCCGCGCCCGCGGCAGGGCCCTGGCCACCGAGTTGCTCCTCGGACCCCACGATCCGGTCTTCAAGAGATGTCCACGAACGGGGGCAAACCCCAGTTGGCAGCACACCCACCGCGGCGTACGGGGCCCGCCGCACGCCGCGCGTACCTGAGATCACGCGGGCGACGCTGCCGCCCCGGGGTCCCGGGGCGGCTCGAAGGGGGCCGTCAGCTGCACTTCACGTAGACCGCGTCCGCCGCGTGGTGTGCGTCCGTCGAGCCGTGCGAGTTCCAGTCCTTGCCCCGGTCGTGCAGGACCACCGCCAGCCTGCCGTCGCTGATCCGCACGTTCGGGGCCGCCACCCACTGCCCTTGATGGCTGGGCTGGTCGACGGTGAAGCTCGTGGAGCCGCCCGCGGAGCTGACGGTGTAGTAGGACGGATGGCCGCCCACGTGCCGGATGTCGGAGGACGCCGGGACGTGCACACTGACGCTGCACGTGCCCGAGGTGACGAGGCCGCCGGTACTGAAGGACCAGGTGGCGTAGTTGCCCGCGTCGCTCCCGTGGCCGGACATCGGGACGGAGCGGAACCGCCCGCTGCAGCCGTTGGACGCGTACCCGCCCACGGCCGTCGTCCACTGGTCGTCGTCGTTGGCCGTACGCGACGAGCCGTGCTCGCTGTAGGAGGCGCCGGACCCCGAGCAGTGCGGGCCCGCGTAGGCCGAGAACACCTTGGCGGGCGCGGACTTGGACCCCGAGCCCGCGGCGGCTCCCCCTCCGGCCTTGGCACCGGAGTCTGAGGTGCCGGAGCCTGAGGTGCCGGACGACTCGACCGCCCCGGCCGGTGACGGCTGGTCGGCGGGCGCGCGCTTCCCGGGGCCGGCGACCGCGTCGTTCTTGGGTGCCGGCGGATTCGACGCCGAACCGCGCTTGCCCCCGGGCGACTTGCCGCCGTCGGCCTGCGCGCTCGGCACGTATCCGGACGGGGACGCGTCCGGTCCCGCGTATCCGGCGGCGGCGTTGTGCCCCTTCTTGTCCTTCGCGTCGTCCCCGGAGAAGGCGCTGATGACGAACGGCGCCGCGAGCAGGAGGACACCGCCGATCGCCGCGGCGGCGACCATCGGCGGGGATATCCGGTGCGTGTTCCCCGGAGCCCCTGCCGCCCCGGAGTCCGGGTCCGCGTCACCCGAACCGCCGCCCGCGGCGGCAGCGGTCCGCCGGGAGCGCAGCCAGGAGAACCGGGCGAGGCCGGAAGCGGCGGTTGCCGCCCCTGTGGCCGAAGCGCCGGTGACCTGCGCCGATTCGGGGGCCTCCGCCTCGGACGACGACTCCGCGGGTTCCTTCGCCGCGGCCCCGGTGACCACCGACCCGCTCTCGGCCTCGGGCTCGGTCTGCGCGGCCGCGGGCTCCCGCGGATGCGCCGGGCCGCCGCCGCGGAGCGCCGAGGCGACCTCCGCCGCCGTCGCCGGCTCGGTCGCCGCCTCGGCCTCGGCCTCCGCTTCCGCTTCCGTCTCGGCCGCGACCCCGCTCTCCTCGTCGGGCCCCGACTCGGGCTCGGACTCGGGAGCGGCTTGCGCCGTCTCCGGGTCCGCGCCGATCACGCCTCTGCTGAGCGACGCCGTAGCAGGGCGCGGCTGCGCCTCCGGTGCCGTGCTCTCCTCCGCGTCGGGCCCGTCGCCCTCCGCCGTACCGTTCTCGCTCCTGTTTGCGGTCATGGCCTACTTGCTCTTCCCTTCTTCACCGATCCAGCCGACGATCTCGCCCCAACAGCCCTTCGGGGCCCCTCCCTCGCCGATGAGTTCCACGAGCGCCTCCTGAAATCCCTGGCCCGTCGCCTCCGTGTGCTCGACGTCGTCGAGGATCAGCACACCCGGACTGTCGGCCAGGCCCTTGATCTTCTTGGAGACGGAACGGCCGGTCAGGGTCCGCGTCATCACCATGAGCTTGGCGAAGTGCCGCATCTCGGCCGCCGCGAGGAACAGGCGGTCGTCCCCGATCCCGAACTTCGCGACCACCCGGTCCATCGAGGCCGAGATCTCCTTCCGCAGGGGCTCGGAGAGGCGGACCATCTTGAACGTGCGATCGAGATAGGCCCGGAACGACCTCAGCGACACCGTCTTGCACACCTCGTGCTTGTCCCCCACCTGATCCGACCGGTCGGGACGGAAGTGAATGTTGTCGATCTTCCCGAACCCGTACGCATGCATCCGATCCACGAATTCCGGCTTCTTCAAGCCGTGCCGCTCGAACAGGAAGTCCCCCAGGGATTGGTGATCCTTCTCGGCGAGCGCGAGAAGCAGCGGAAGGGAGTTGTCGATCGTCAGGTGGTCCCCGTGTTTCCGGACACCGGTAGCCTCGGGCTCCTTGTAGAACGAGCGATGGGCGAAGTCGTACAGGGACAGGTCGAACTGCATCACCATGTTGGGCACGGAGTCCCGGTCCTCGGCTTCTTCCCTCACGACCATGGGGATGTGACTGGGTTCGAACCACTTCTTCATCCCCTTCAGCCCGTCGTCCTTCCCCTCTGGTGTCGTGGCGCGCAAGAACTGCAGGCGTGCGCTGGTCAGGCTCGCGGAGCTCGTCTCCTGCGGCTGCCTGAGACGCCCCAGGTCGACCAGAGGCATGATGAAGAGGACCCGTTTCCCGTCCCGGAGCTCGGTCCTGGCGATTCCGGGTATCCCATCGAAGATCACGCTCATCTCCTTGCTCTTCGATTCGCTCCCCTGCGCCGTTTCCGCCTCTGCCGTTTTCGCCTCTGCCGTTTTCGCCTCTGCCGAATTCGCCTTGGGCGCTTTCGCCTTGGCCGTTCCGAACGACGTCGCGCCGGACATCACGGCGCCGTCCGGAAGGACGGCCGGATCGTCGTCGGGCACCTCGCGCCGGACCGGGGTCTGCGCGTTCAGGTCCAGGGCGGCGAAGCTCCCGGCGAGCGCGTTGAAGATGGCGTCCTCCGTCACGCTCGCGAAGTCGCCCGAGAGGGTCACACCGCCCGAGCGGCTGCCCGCGAACAGCGCGTGCAGATACGAGTCGGGGATCGCCGAGCGGTCCTCGCGGCTCCCGGACGCGTCCGTGTGCGCCATGAGGACGTCGGCCCGGGAGGCCCGGACCTCGGCCACGCCGCTCCTGAGCACCAGCGTCTCCGCCGGGGACAGCGTCCTGCCCCGGGCGTCGGCCGCCCGGCAGACGATCAGATGGACGTGGATGTCCTTGCGGCCCCGGCTCCGGAGCATCCGGGAGATGTCGTCGGCGAGCCGCGCTCCGTCGCCCATCTGGTGGCCGTGCCCGATGACGTGGAGGGTGCCGCCGTCCTTCAGGTTCCCGATGGCCGGTACGAGGTTCTCGGAGGCCAGCAGTCCGCGCAGATAGCCCGCCTCCTTGCTCGTCCCACCGTCGCGCAGCATCAGGATCTCGTCCGTCTCCGGGTCGACGTCGAGGTTGACGCGGGGCGGCGTCGTCGCGCCGCCCCCGGTCCGGCGGTGCGCTGCCGGGTGCGCGGGCCACGCGCTCCAGGGCACGTCCCTGGCCGTCATGTCCCGGACGAGCGTCGCCAGTTCCTCGGGGGTGGGGTGCTCCAGGGCCCGGAGGGCGTAGTCGTGCAGCCGCTCGGCCACCTCGTCCGGGTCGGCGCCGTTGCGGCCGAGATCGCCGATGCTCGCCGACTCGTCGTGATGCAGACCCAGTTGATGCGCGAGGTCAGTACGGTGTGCGGGCCGGCCCCCGGCCGGACCCGGTCCGCCGTCGAAGCCGCCGAAGGACGTCGGGGTGCCGGGCCGCTCGGACGCGCCCGCACCCGTGTCCTCGGGCAGCTGCAGAAGATCCATCCGGCGGTGGGCGTACAGGCTCCGGGCGCGCAGGGCGAGGAGGTTGCCATGTTGCCCGGCCAGGTCGCGGAACCGGTCGGCGGCGTCCCGCCCGGCGCTCTCCAGGGCCTGCTCGGCCGCCGTGACGTCCTGCGCCGCCTTGCGGACGGCCTCGGCCGCGGCTGCCTTGGCGCGGGCCACGTTGTTCTCGGCGGCCTCGGCCCTGGCGTGCTTGGCCTGGATCTCCTGTTCCGAGGCCTGCTTCGGGGACTGCCGCTGCGCCGCCTCGGTCGCGGCCTCCCGCGCCTTCTTCGCGCCCCTCTCGGCCTGCCGTACCTCCGGGGCGCTCTCCCGCGTCTTCAGCTCCGCCCTCGCGTCGTCAGCCGCCCGCTCGGCCTTGCGCAGTTCGCCCTCCAACTCGCGGACCCCTCGGACGAGTTCCTGCGGAATGCCGTGCGCGGGGTCGCCGTGGAGCAGATAGGCATCGAGGTTGCGCAGGTCGAACTCCGTGTAGCCCTTGGGCGCGGAGATCCGGACCACGGGGTCCGCCGGATCCGCCGGTTCCACCGTGCGGTGCTTGTCCGTCCTCGTCGCCTCGTCCTGATGCCATGCGGCGCGCTTCTGCGCCTTCTTCTGCTCCGCCGGCGGGAGCGACTTCTGATGGACGCCCGAGCGGGTCGGAGGCCGCGCGACGACGATCCGCTCGTAGCCCGGCGCCTCCCCGCCCTTCCCGGTCCGGCCCGTGGGCGACCCGGCCTCGTCGAGCGCCGAGTGCCACACCTCCATGCGCGATCCGCCGGCGAAGCTGTCCGGCTCCTCCAGGTAGCGGACCTCGAATCCGAGCAGCGCCATGGCCTCCAGGTTTCCGCTGCGGAAGCCGAGGTGGCGGGCGGTGAACTTGCGGTGGAGATAGTCGTAGAGCCGGAACTGTCCGGTACGGCTGTCGCCGCCCCAGGGCGCCACCCCTTCCCGGTCGTTCCAGAACTCCGTGAGATCGACGACCTTGGCGCGGAAGCCCTCGGGGCGGAGCGACTCCTCGCCCCCGACCTTGCCCTCGTTGAAGTACCGGGCGATCTCCTCGTACTTCTTCGGGTCGTTCGGCCCGCTCTTGCGCTGGTCGCCGACGACGAGGATGGCATCGAGGTCGCCGAGTCCGGAGATGATCTGGGCCATGCCGATGTGGCTGGTGTCGTGCTCGATGTGCACCTCGCCCTTCTTGCCGCTGAACCGCGACCACAGCACGGCCACCCGGGGCTTGCCGCCGGACACGTCCGTGCGGTCGAGCCGGGGCAGCCCCTTGGCCTCCAGCCATCGTGCGAGGTGGGTGTCGCGTGCCTCGTCGGGCCCCAGGCCCCAGGAGCGGCGCAGGCTCTCGCGCAGGCTTGCGCCGTACGCCTTCGCCACGCGGTTCGTGGCGTCCGAGATGCTCGGGAACGGCTTGTCGGCCTTCTTCAGCCCGGTCCACTTCTCGGCGTGCGCCATCGCGTCGCCGTCGCTCACGAACTCGTACCGGTCCCGCAGACCGGACTCGTCGTAGAACGCGCCGATCTTCCGTGCGGCAGCCTCGTGTTCGCCATCCTCCCCGGTGGTGATGAACACCTTCAGACCGGGGTCCGCGAGGAGGGCGGCCACGACGGCGAACTGGTCGCCCGAGGCGTAGCCGGGATGGTGCACGGCGGTCTCCCCGGTGGCGGCGGACGACGTGGCCCGGGGCCCGCCGCCTCCGGCCGGGAACGACCGCTGGGGGACCCGCCGTTGGGCGTGGTCGGGCGCGTCGCCGTCCCGGAGCTGCTCGTGGACGAGCGCCACCGGGTCCCGGCCGTCGCCGAGTTCGACGTCCGGGCCCGGTGCGCCAAGGCGCCACAGCGCGATCGTGCGGCGTAGCTCGTCCGGCGGCAGGTCCCGCAGTTCGGGCGGGCTCACCTGCGCCCACTGCGCGAACTCCACCAGTTCCCCGGCCGCGCCGAGGGGCCCGGCGATCCCGTCGAACCAGCCGTGCATCCACACCTCGGCCGCCACGTCCAGCTCTGCGGTGACGAAGTCGTCCAGCCCGGCGCCGCGGTCGTGCAGCACCCTCGCGAGGTCGCGCCACTCGTCATGGACGATGCCCAGGTCCCCGGCACGCCGCAGCAGGGCGGGCAACAGGCCTTCGGAGAGGCCGAGTTGAGAGGCGTGGGACTCCAGCCGGTCCCAGGCGTTGGCGAGGTCGGTGGACAGCTGCAGAACGTCGGCGACAGCCGCGACATGGTGGGGATCCAGGCCGAGTTCCTCGCCGAACTCCTGCTCCATCTCCTGGTTGTACAGCTCGCGCAGGTCTCGGGCGTCGACGACGGTGCCCTTGAACCGGGCGAGGTCCCGCGGTTCGTAGCCGAGGTCGTCCAGCCGGTCGCGGATCGCCTCCGCCGCGGCGGGCAAGTCGCCGCCGTCCAGGAGGAGTTCGCGCACGGTCCGGCCGTCGGCGGTGTCCAGATCGGGAATGCTGCGCAGCGCGTCGGGCCGGACGCCGAGGTGATCGGCGAGTTCGAGGACGGCGACAGGTTCGACGAACTCGTGGGCGTCGGCGTCGCAGAGCGCGGCGGCGACGAGGTCGGCCGCCCGGTGCCGTGCGCTCAGCCGCGCCGTCGGCGAGCGGTCGCCGCGCGCCCCTCCGGGGCCGTGCAGATAGACGGCGGCGTGGTCGGGACGCATGCCGATGCGCTGGGCGAGGACCGCGAGCGGCCTCGGATCCGAGCCGTCGGGGAGCTGAGCGTGCGGGCCGTCCAGACCGAGCCTCCACAGTGCCAGGCGGTGGGTCAGCTCGTGCAGCGGCAGGGCGAGCACGTCGTCCGGGTCCTGGTGTCCCGACCATACGGCGAAGGCGTCCCGCGCCCCGGCGGTGTGCGCGAACGCGCCAATCTTGTGGGCCAGTTCGTCGAAGCGGCCGCGCCACAGGTTCGCTGCCTGCTCCTCGGGGGTGAGCTCGGGCCGGTCGAACAGCGTGGGGTCCCTGAGCAGCGCCGTGTCCATCGTCCGCGCCAGGTGGCGCGGGTGGACGCCGAGGGCGAGAGCCCGCTGCGCGGTCTCCTCCTGGACCGGCAGGGGCAGACCCGGCCGCCACGTCGCGGCGCGTTCTCGGGCGGCGTCCCCCTGCGTCCCGGCGGCGAACAGGTCGGCCGTCGTGTGCCCGGCGCCGCGCAGATGGGCGGCGAGATCCCACCAGTGCTCCACGCCCACGCCGGTACCGGCCCGGGTCGTCAGCCCGCTCATCAGGGCGGTCAGCCGGGCCGCGGACACCGGCCCGCCGAGGGCTTCGGCGAGGCGCCGCAGTTCCGCGGCGGCCGCGTGCGGGTCGCCGAGGCCGCGCAGGAGCGCCGCCGCGCTCACCGCCTCGTGGGGATCGAGGCCCAGCTCCCCGGAGAGGACGAACAGCCGCGCGGGGTGCACCGCGTGGGCGGCCGCCAGCTGCGCGAGCTGTCCGGTCGGCTGCCACAGCGGCCGGGGCGCGTCGGAGTCGCCGGCCTCGTGGAGCGCGTAGTCGGCGATCTTCCAGGTCCCGTCGCCGCTTCGCTCGTACCGGATCTCCAGGCGGACGCCCGGCTCCGGGAACGCCTCCAGGGTCATGGCGTCCGGGCCGGACCTGCCGGGGACCGGACGGGCGGCGCGGGAATGCTGCAGCGCGGCGAGCCGGAGCCGGCGGTCCGACCAGGCTCCGCGCAGCGGTTCGGGGACCGTGCGGTCGCGGCCCGCGCTCTTGGTGAAGTGGTGGTCGGTGGCGCCGATCAGGTTCTGCTCGCTGCGGTCCCGGTCGGTATGGGGCGCGAGGTCCGCGGCGGTGTGGAGGTGGACGAGGGCGTCGACGCCGGGTTCGTGCGCGAGGGCGCCGGGTCCGTGCAGATCGAGGACGGCGGAGGCGAGGGCACGCCAGGTGACGTCGCCGGCGGTGCCTTCCGGCGGCTGCCACGCGTCGGCGTCGAGGCTTCGCGGGGCAGTGATGTACGCCTCGCCGAGGTCGGCGTCGACGTGCGCCGCCAGGTCGTCGGCGCCGACCGTCGTCGCGCGGTCGACCAGCGCGGCGTCGGCCCCGTCGTCCGGGCCGTCGAACGCGACCTCCAGATGGTGGTCCGTCCGGCCGAGCCCGGCGACGTGGGTCGCGGACAGTACGGTGCCGCGCACCAACTCGGCGGTTCCGGCGGTGTTCTGACGGTTCGGAAGGTGCAGTACGCGAACGAGGGAGGTGCTCTGGCTGCCGTCGCGGTGGAGCACCCGTGTCATCCGGTAGTGGGCGCCGCTGCCGGTGCGGAACTCTATGTCGCGCGCCTCGGCCAGCACCTCGTCCGCGCCCGGTCCGCCCGGCTGGTGCCAGGACGGCCGTACCCACTGGTGCTCACCGTCGAGGACCTGCCCGTGCATCGGGACCCCGTTCACCGTGGAGTGCCAGAGGTGGCCGCCCGTGGGCAGGACGACGAAGTTCCCGGTTTTGAGGGCCCCTTCGTGGCCGGCCTCGATGGCGGCGTCGAGCAGACCGCCGTACCAGCCCTCGGGGAAGACGGTGTTGAGACCGGTGACGCCGTCGGCGACGGTGACCGCCGGTCCCGGTGACGTCAGGGCGGTGTGCACGGGCGGAGCCGCCCCGGCGTCCCGGCCGTGCTCGGGGACGACGGCGAGGGCGTCGACGGCGCTGCGTCGTGTGCCGTTGCCGAACCCGGCGCCGTGGAACGGCTGGTGGCGTACGCCCGGATCGCCGGTCCGCACATGGCCGCCGATGCCGCGCGACCGGTCACCGAGGGCGAGGAAGTCCCACAGCCGGAGGGTGGCGAGCGGGGTGCCGCCCCGGGCGAAGTGCGTCGGCCGCGGCTCATCGGCCGGGTCCGCGAACAGGGCCGGAGCGAGGTCGCCCTGGCGGGGCGACGGCTCGAACTCGGTGATGGTGCCGTCGCGCAGGGCGCGCCCGCGGATCCGGACCCCCTGGTGGACGCCCTCGAAGGCGCCCCCCTCGGTGCGGCCGAGCCGCCGCTGCTCGCGGTGGACGTGCACCGCCGCGGCGGCGGCCTCCTCCAGCGACCAGTGCTCGGGGAACATCATCAACGGCTCGGTGACATCGCCGTTCTTGCGGGAGCCAGCCGGATAGGTGCCGTTCGGGTTGACGGCACCGGTCGGCTCCGGGCGGACGCGGCCCGAGGTGCCGGTCGGAGCGAGCCGGCCGGGCGCACCGGTACGCGGGTTGCCGCGCAGCACCCGCTCGGCCACGTCGCGCGGCAGCCGCGACGCCACCCGGTCGTGCGTGGCCGGCCGGTGGCCCGCCCCCTGCCACGCGCTGGCGACGGCCGCACCGATCAGTGCCAGGTCACGGGGCATCAGCCGCTGGTTGGTGAGCCACTGGCCGCCGCGCTGCAGCGGTCCGATGTCGGGCTGTCCGTGCCGGTCGCCGATGACGGGTCCCGCCATGAGGGCGCGATCGGTGTAGACGGGGCGCAGCGAGTTCCCGTGCTCGCGGTAGTAGTCGCGCAGGCCGAGCAGATGGGTCAGCTCGTGTGCGAAGACGGAGGGGTGGCCGCCGGGCAGCCGCCAGTCGCGTGCCTCCATACGGCCGGAGGGGTCGAGGGACAGGGCGACGAGATGGACGCCGTCGCGCGGGCTGTCGAGGAAGCCGTTCGGCAGCCACTCGACGGGCACGTCGGCGTCGGTGAACTCCACGGCGACGTGCAGCACGTCGCCGTTGGGCAGCCGGTAGCGAGGTGCGTTGAGGTACGTGTCGACCGAGGTCTTCGCGAGATGCTGGGCTGCCTCCGCGAGATGGTCGGCGCCGGGCGCGTGGACCAGCTTGACGGTGAGGGTGAGCTCGGCGCGGACGGTGCCGTCCGGGAGAGCGACACGGCGCGCTCGGAAGGCGCGCTTCTCGATCGGCCCGACGATTCCGAGCTCCGACGTCTCCTCGTGCGTCGGGGGCTTGATGTCGACCGTACCCAGGATCTTGTGCTGCCCGACGGCGGTGGCGCGGTCGCGCCAGGCGCGCACATGCTCCGCGGCGGCCTCCTGCGGCAGTCCTCGCCAGGCCCGGACCGCCGTGTGCGGGGTGTCACCGAGCTCCGCCCCGTGGACGAGATACTGCGCGAAGGAGTCCAACTGCTCGGTTCCGAGGGGGTCGACGGACTCCGGGGAACCGGTGGGCCCGCCGGTGCGGTCCGTCCCGGCCAGCAGCGGCAGGTCCTCCGTGGTGAAGCCGTGGCGCGCGAGGTCCACGCGGAAGGCCGCGGCCGCCGCGTCGAGCGCGTCGGGGGCGGCGGCGTGCCTGGCCAGGTGGTACCCGAGGAGCCGGGAGAACGGTCGCAGGGTGGCGGCGCTGCCCAGGGCCGCGGTGAGGGCGCGGACGTCGCCGAGGCCGGCCGCGGACCCGAGGTCGGCGGCGAGGCGCACGGCGTGCGACAGATTCCCGTCGGCGAGGAGTCCGGCCACGTCACGGCCGAACCGTTCCGGAGCGGAACCGCCCGCGGTGTCGGCCGCACGGGCGAGGCGGGCCAGCGCCCCGGCGTCCACGTCGTCGGGGAGGTCGCCGATGTGGTGGGCGGTGTCGAGGTACCAGCGGGCGACCTCGTCGCGCAGCTGCTCGTCGGTGATCCGGCCCAGCTGCTCGGAGCCGCCGTGCTCGACGTGCCAGGTGCGGAACTCGCCAAGGGCCGCGGCCCGTTCGGTGCCCGGGGCGGGCGCGGGGAGCAGATCATCGGCTGTCTGCGTGAAACGGGCGGTGTCCTCGCGGTTCCTGAGCCGGGCCAGGGCGTCGGGGTGGGTGTCGAACCAGTCGGCCGCGGAGTCCGGCGGCGTGCCGTCGCCGAGCTCGTCGAGGAGCCCGGTCGCGTCGTGCAGGCCGTGGGCGCGCAGGAGCCGCTCCAGCCGGACGGGCGGTATGCCGAATCCGTGCGCGGCGTCGGCGGTGGCGGTGGACGGCTCGTGGTCGGGGGCGGCCAGCCAGTCGACCACGGCGCGGCGGATGCGGCCGCGGCCGCCGTCGCTGTCGCCGTCGGCGGCCAGTTCGGCGAGTGACGAGCCCTCGTGCAGCAGGTGGTTGTCGAGGCTCTCCCAGTGGGAACGGGCGACGTGGAGTTCCGTCAAGTACGAGTCGAGGGCGACGAGCCCCGTCGTCGGCAACTTCAACAGGCCGCCCAGCTCGGCGAGTTCCGCGTCGTCCAGGGGGACCGGGGTGACCGGGAGCGGGTGCTCGCCCGGGGCGGCGGTTGGGAGCGGGGGCTCGCTCGGGGGCGGCGGCGCTTCGCCACTGTCGGGGTTCCCGGATGCGCTCAGCGCCTCGAAGATCTGCCGGGCGACGGCCGGGGTGTCCGTCGGGCTGTCCGTCGGGCTGTCCGTCAGGCCGGAGGCCGGGTTGTGAGCAGGAGTAGGAGCGGGGGCCGGAGTTGGGGCCGGGGCCGGAGTTGGAGCCGGGGTCGGCGGCGAGGTCTGCGTCAAGGTCGCGGCAGGAGGCTGCGTCTCAGCAGAAGGCTGCGTCTCAGCAGAAGGCTGCGTCTCAGCAGGAATCGGCGTCGCAGGAATCGGCGTCTCCGCAGAAGGCTGCGTCTCAGCAGGAATCGGCGCCGCAGGAATCGGCGTCTCCGCAGGAGGCTGTGTTGCAGCAGGAATCGGCGCCGCCGCAGGAGTCGGCATCTCAGGAGTCGGCGTCAACGGGGGCTGGGACTGCGACGGTCCCTGCTCCTGCTGCAGCCCGCCGCTCTGGTCGACGTACCGGTACGTCCCGTCCTTCAGATGCAGCAGCACACCACGCTCCCGGTCCCCCGGCCCCGCTTCGCCACCACCCGGCAGGAACGTGTGCAGCCGCCCGCCGTGTGCCACCGTCACCGTCACACCCCATAGCGCTGCCGCCAGCGCCGGGTGGAGATCCGCCGTGCCGTGGTCGGTGAGCGTTTCGCGGCTGCCGTCGCGGCCCGTGGAGATCGCGGCGAGCCTGGCCCGCTGGGCCTCCGTCAGCGCCCGCTTCATCGGCGGGACGGCGCCACGGTCACGGAACTCCCGCCCGGCCATGGTCGACGGGTCGAGGAGGTCGCGGTTCAGGCCCGCGTCGACGACATCGTCCCGGCTGAACCCGTCCGCGAGATCGGGCGGCGCCAGCTGCGCGAGCTCCGCGAAGCGCTCGGGCACCCGGACGGTGTCGAGCCGCTCCCCGTCCGCGTGGGCCCGGAGCAGGGCCGCCAGCTCCCTGCGCAACGCCCGGCCGGTGGCCCGCTCCGCGGAGCGGTGCCCGCCCTGTTCGAGCCCCTTCCCGAGGGCGTTGAAGAACCCGTGCCCGTCGTTCTCCACCTCGATCAGCGGATGGGTCCGACCGTCGATCGTGATCGCACCCGGATGCCCGTCGCCGCCCGCGACCTCCGTGAAATCGCTCTGCCGGTCCGCCGGATTCGGCTCCCCGTGGTCATGGCGAACGCTCGCGTCGAAGACCGGGGCCTCGGCCGATGCGCCCGGGTCACCGCGGAACATGGGGTCGGCGACACGGCGGATGCGAAGGTACTCGTCGCGGGCGGCGTGCACCCTGGCCTGCAGGTCCGCGAGCCGGTCGACGGCTTCCGCGTGGCGCTGCCGGTAAGCCGCCTCGTCGCGGTCCCGGTTGATGTCAGCCAGCTCCTCGGCGTATCTCCCGCGTTCCTCCCAGTACTTCTTGTCGTTGTCCTCCCACGCCTTCTCGGCGTCGGTCACCGCTTTCGCGGCGCCGGTCTGCGCGGAATCGAGCTGCGCCAGCTCCAGTTCCCTCACCTTCTGGTCGCTCATCCAGACGAGGACCGTCGCCTCCGTCTTCCCGGACTGCAGGGCGGCCGGGGTCGTCAACGGACGGGCGACGGCACTGTCCTTGATGTGGCGATGCGCTCCGGCGGCGAGGTGGAACGTGACGGGGACGGCGACGAGATGGCCGTATCCGACAGGCGGCTTGAGGTTGAGCCGGGTCTGTTCTGCATGCCCGGTCCGGTGTGTCTCGCCCATGCTGCTGCCGATCGTGGCGCTCGGGGCGCCGGGCGCGAGGGTGAGGCGGTCGTTGACGGCCAGGGAGTCGGTGGCGCCGGAGCCGACGTTCAGCGTCTCGGCCGTCGCGCCGGACACCTCGCCGCCCTGGCCGCCGCCGATCAGGTCGTCGAGTTTCGCCTGGCCGCTGACGGTGATGCGGCGAGCCCGCGTGAAGTCGAGGTGCGCGGCGAGAGCCAGCGTCGCGTCGACACCGCCGACGAGGTCGTTGCTGGGGAGGGCGAAGGTGTGGGTGCCGTTCTGCGCGGCGCCGGAGGTGAGGGCAGCGGTGAGGGCGACGTCGTTCAGGGCGTTGCCGAGCGCGTCCGCGCCGGCGCTCCCGTCCTTCACCAGGCTGCTCGCGCTCACGGCGCCGTTCACCAGCCGAGTGAGGTCGCCGCCCGTGAAGCTGCGTTCCGGGGCGGAGTCCCGGCCATCCCGGCTATCCCGGCTATCCCGGCCATCCCGGCCATCCCGGCCATCCCGGCCATCCCGGCCATCCCGATTGTCCCGGTCGTCAGGGGTGTTACGGGCATTCAGGCCACCCGGGTCCTTGAGGTCGTTGCGGTGGGCGCGGGAGACCAGCACCTTGGCGAGGTCCTGCACGGTGTCCGAGCCGATGACCTCATGGAAGTGGAGGCCGCCGTCACCCTTGCGGGCCGCCTCCTTGTTGTCGGCGGTGGTCGACGTGAGCAGGGAGGCGGGATCCTTGCCGCCGACCGGCGGGGCGATGGTCAGCGCGGGGGTGGGGCGCAGGCTCCGCGGCGTCGTCGGGGCGGCCGGGTCCGTACCCGCCGCAGCCACCGGCGTCGTCGGCTCCAGCAGCAGATAGGACCGCGTGGTGGTGGCGGTGGCGGCCCAACTGACCGGTTCGACGACGTCACTGCCGTCGGGGGCGGTGACCGTGACGGTGGTCCGCCACTCCGTCCTGATCACCGCTTTCGGTCCGGGGAGCGTGGTCACCTGTGTGGCGACCCCGGACCCGGAGTCGGTCTCGGCCGTCGTGTCGCTGAAGCCGGGGCCACCGGCCGCGGTGGGCCCGGCGGTTCCGGTCGGGACGCGCGACTGCTCGCCGCCGGTGGCGCTGTGCGCGGCGGACCCCGCCGTGGCGAGGGAGGTCTCCGCCGTGGTGCTGCGGCTCGCCCCGTACTCGTGGTCGGCGAAGGCCGTGTCGGTGATCACCACCCGTTCACCGGTGCGTTCATGACGGACAGTGATCTTCACGTCCATGCCGAGCACGTTCAGACCCTTGACGTGGGTCAGCACGGCGGTGCGGCCGTGCGAGCCGATCTCGCCCCCGGCCTGGACGGTGGAGCGGTTCGTACGCGCGGACACCATGGCCGCGATGGAGTGTCGGGTCTGCTCGGAGATCCCCACCGCGTCCAGGGAGCGTCCGAGCCGCGTCAGCGCCGCCGCGTCCTGCGGCGCGTCGTGCACGAAGGTGCCCCGGGTCGAGCCGTCGAGGTCACCGCGGTCGCGCCAGCCCGCGCCGGGCCCGGGACCGCCGTGGGGCACCGCCCCGAGGCCGTCGTCGAGCAGCCCGGACCTGATCGCGTCCCGCTCCCGGATCACGCCGACCCAGCCGCCCGGCTTGCGTATGACCCGGGAGGTGGCCTCGTGGCTCCCCTTGAACCATCCGCTCGGGCGGCCGAACAGGCCGAGGGGCTTGTGGCGGGCGCCGATCCGGTAGTCGGTGTCGCCCACGACCAGAACCCAACGGTCGTTGCCCAGCACCTGGTTGAGGTCACGGGTGGACGTGACCGACGAGCCCTCGGTGCGCGACCGGAACTTCTGGAACAGGGTGCCGGCGATCCCGCCCTGCCCCGTCAGGGTTGCGCCACCGGCCGTTCCCAGACCGGTGAACACCCCGGTGGTGCCGATCGTGACGCCGCCCGCCCGCCCCCGCGACCAGCCGAACATCTGCTCAAGCGCGGCGTTCATCTCGGTCGACGCCTTGAACGGCTTGCCCACCACCGTGATGGTGTGGCGGGTCCCGGTGAGCGAGAGCGAGTCGTCCCCGGCGAGGAAGGTGCCCCGGTCGTGGAGGTTGGGCAGGCCGTGGCCACCGGGCGAGAACACCTGGTCGGACAGGGCCGTCAGGGAGTGCTGCCCGAAGTACCGGCGGATCCGCTCGGAGAGCGCGGTGCCCGGGTGCGTCGGCCGCCAGGCGCCCGTGGTGTCCCCGGCGAGTTCGAGCGCCGAGGCGAGCAGCCCCGGGTCCGAACGGGTCGTCAGGGTGACGGCGGCCAGTCCGCGGGAGGTGATCTCGTCCGCGGGGGCCGCCTGTTCGCCCGGAAGCAGGGCGCGGGCCGGCTGGCTCCCGGCGAACCGCTCCCGGTCGCCCTGCGGCATCGTCCCCGTCCGCGACATGGCGTCCGGTACGTCGAAGGCGAACGCCAGGCCGTGGGAGGCGACGCGGACGGGAGTGTGCTCGTCCGGGAAGCGGCCGAGTCCACCGAGCCCCGCCCGCTCCCGCAGCCACCGCACCACGGGGAACCGCGTCTCACTGCCGTACCGGGCCAGAGCCCGCCAGCCACCGAGCGTCAGGGCCTGGACGACGGGCTGGGGGAACGCGGAACGCTCAAGGCTCACCTCAAGAGTGCCCGCGAAGTCGTACGTGTCGACGCCCGGCCCCGGCACGAACAGGTCCTCCCGGGTCGAGGTCCCCCCGGACTTCACCTGCCGGGTGGTCCGCCGGCTGCCGCTCGCGCCGAAGCCGCCGGTGCCGACGGCGAGGGGCGTACCGCCGGCGTCCTTCTTGTTCTCGCGGGCGGCGAAGCTCAGGTCGACGCCGAACGCGTAGGAGTGGGTGGTCTGTTGGCCGGTGTCGAACCGCTCGGCGCCGCCGAACGCGCTGGTGGCCGTGCGGCGGGCGCTGCTCACGTAGTCCGCGGTGGCGAGGTCGGCCCGGAGGGTCAGCGTGAAGCCGCGTTCGGTGAGGAAGGTGGGGCCGAGCAGCGGCACCCGGATCCCTTCCGGCGTGGCGGCCTGGTGCATGCCGTCCCGCAACCCCTGCGGGGAGAGGGCCGCCAGCACGGCCCGGGTGTTCGCCACGCCGTGGGCGGCCCGGGTGCCGATGCCGAACAGCCGCTTGAACCAAGGGCGTTGGGGGTAGCCGCGGTCCGCGTCCGACAGGCTCGCGAGCGGCAGCCCCGGGGCCGCCTTCCGCAGGCCGTCGAGGACCGAGTCGGCGAGCTTCCGCTCCGGGGTGCGGGGGTCGCGGGCGGCCGCGTCCGGGTGGGGCGCGGGTACGTCCACGTGGATCTCGCCCGGCCGGCCGGGGCCGAGCGCGGTGATCCTGCCGTCGCCCCAATAGGCGGGCTTCTGGGGCGGGTTGACGTCGGCCCGCAGCGACTCCTGGTTGTCCCATCCGGCGAGCCGCTGGGCCTCGCTCACCGGCATCCTCACGATGCTGCCGATGGTGGACGTCTTGTGCGTGCCGTCCGGCAGATGCACCGTGACCTGCGACTCGCGCAGCACGAGCACCGTGCGGACGTCCTTCGGGGAGCGCTCGGCGTGCTTGGCGCCCGCGGAACCGCCCAACTGCGTGGTCTGGCGCGAGAAGTGCCCGTAACTGAACACGACACCGGCCTGGGCGCTCGGTGCGGCGAACTTGTCGGCGTAGCCGGTGGGGTCGGTCCGGACTCCGGCGAACACCGAGACGTCGAGGCTGCGGTCGCCCTGGACAGTGCTCTCGTTCTTCTGCGTGTACTGGCGTGTGTCGCGCAGCTCGAAGTCGGGCAGGGCGTCGACCACCCAGTGGCGGTGGGGCCTCGGACGGTCGATGGTGACGCTCCCGTCGGACGCCCCCGCCGGGATGTGCAGCCGCAGCGGCGGGATCGGGTCACGGCCGTCCATCTCGGTGAAACTCTCGGGAGAGAAGTGACGTACGACGGCCTGATAGTTGTCGCTGCCGACCTCGGAGCCGGTGTGCTGGAGCACCCAGTCCGTCAGCTCGCCGAGAT
Source organism: Streptomyces sp. NPDC050085 (assembly GCF_044460595.1). NCBI lineage: Bacteria > Bacillati > Actinomycetota > Actinomycetes > Kitasatosporales > Streptomycetaceae > Streptomyces > Streptomyces sp. NPDC050085. Next base: position 785,779 of record NZ_JBITJZ010000001.1, read on the forward strand.
CGAAGTAGTGCTCGGTGTGCTCGATGGCCGCCCGTTCACCGGACTCGGTGACGAAGAAGTCGGGCACCCCGTCCTTGCGCGGATCGGGGCGGGAACTGGTGGTGTGTCCTTCGGGAACCCGGACGTCGATGCCGTCGGGGACGTCGTGGGTGGAGGTGACGGGCGTGGCCGAGGACTCGGTGGCGGGCAGGTCGCGGACGGTCAGCTCGAAGCGGACGTGGGTCCGGAGGTCGACCGACGCACTGTGGCTGCGGGTCTCGCTCTGCGCCATCGACTGGGTGGTGAGGTTGTGCTCCCGCCCGGTGGCCACCCCCGGCGTACCGGTGACCCGGACGACAGGTCCCGCGGCCGCACTTGCCGTGACCGACAGTTGGGCCCGGAGACTGCTGGATTCGGCGAAGGACAGACCCTCGGTGTGCTGCGAGCGGTGTGCGGTGTCGTACTTGAACGCGTCCTTGGGTCCTTCGTCGGTGACGGCCCGCCAACCGCTCGGGTCGGGAACCGCCTTGACGATCAGCTCCCGGGAGCCGCCGCCCGGGAGTGTCGCCGCGAAACGACGGCCGTCACCGAGGAAGGTGTGCGGCCGGTCGGCGAGCGCGGCGACGAGGGCGGCGGGGTCGCGGAGTTCGACACCAGCCTTCTCGGCCAGCGTGGCGGCGAGGGCGTCGGGCCCGTCGTCACCGCCGAAGCGGACGGCGAGGTGTCCTCCGACGGCACCGTGGAAGGGCGGGTGGTCGCCGGGAGCGGCGTAGGCGGCGACGTCGTGCAGAAACCCCGGTACGTGGATGGTCTTCGACGAGCCGTCGGGCTGCGGCACGGTGACGGCCGGGGTGGGGGCCGGAGCGGTGATCTCGTTCAGCTCGACGTCGGAGGAGGCGGTGTCCGCGGACGTGGACGCGGACGTGGACGCATGCGCGGTGGCAGCCGTGGCCGCGGGGGTCGTGGTGGGCGACGAGAGCGCCCTCGCGGCCTCGGCAGGCGTCAGCTGCGGGGGACGCACCGCGCTGTGGTCGGGCCCGTCGCCGGACGTGGACGTACGCGTACGAGTGGGCGCAGGCGTGGACGCGGCCTCGGAGACAGACGCAGAACCCGAACCCGAAGTCGAGGTCGAGGCCGAGGCAGACGTGGCCGACGAGGATGTCTCCGTCTTGATGGGACGCGGCGGCGCGGGGGACGCGGGCGCCGAGACGTTCGTGCCGCCCTCGGACCCGCCTCGCGTCGTACGGGATCCGGACGCGCCCTGCGTCGCCTGCGTCGCCGGTGACGAACCTGCCGACGACGAGCCGGAGTTGGAGGGAGCGGGGCTGGACGCCGTGGACGACGTGGACGCGGAGGAAGTCGTTGATGCCGAGGGCGTCGAGGACGTCGAGGACGTCGAAGCCGTCGACGACACCGAAGACGCCGAGGAAGTCGTTGATGCCGAAGACGACGAAGACACCGTCAACACCGAGGACGTCGAAGCCGTCGACGACACCGAAGACGCCGAAGACACCGACGACGTCCTCGAAAGCCCCCCGCCCGACACCGTCGCCGACGCGTCGTTCGGCGTGAGCAACGGCCCGTACTCCCCCGGCGGCCTGTCGAGGGTGTCGAGCTTGGAGTCGAGGCCCTTGAAGAAGTTGGCGAAGGCCGAGTCCGAGTGGGACAGGAACGGATGCACGACCGTGTGCCGCATCGCATGGCTGAACAGGTTCGGCCCGACGCCCGAGACGAACGTCTCCCAGCCCGTCGTGAACTGCCCCTGCGTCATCAGGTTGTACGTGCCCTCGGCCAGGTTCTGCCCGCCGGCCTCGACCAGCGACTCCGTCCCGTACAGACCCGCCGCGTAGCCGAACCGCTGCATCCGGCTCAGCGTGTCCTTCATCGCCGAGGAGCTGACGGACGTCGCCACGTCCCGGACGACGGCGTGCGAGAGCGTGTCCCGCGCGTCCTTGCCGACCGTGTCACCGACGTCCGACGCCAGATCCTTGGCGATGTTCTCGGACACGTCCTGCACGGAGACGTCCGTCGCCCAGTGCTTGTTGAGCGAACGCGCCCAGGCCTCGCCGACGCCGCGGGCCGCGTCTCCCTCGAGCCCGTCGAAGCCGTGCTTGGCGAAGGCGTTCCCGACCTTCGTGACGAAGCTGTCATTGATGGTCTTGGCCGCGCCGTCCGCCGCGTCCGGCACCACCTTCGTAGTGAGCGATTTCGCCAGGTCCCCGTCCGCCCCGCCGAGGATGTCGGCGAGGGCCCTCGCGAGTCCCGCCTTCGCGGCGTCGTTGCCCGCCAACCCGCCGAGCTGGTCGGCGATCTGGTGGCTCAGCCACTTCGCCGCGTCGCTGCCGAGGAAGTTGCCGATCTTCTTGCCGAGCGCGCTGCCGAGCGGGGAGACGAGGCCGCTGAACACGCCCTGCAGGGCGCCGAACGCGGCCGCGTTCTTCGTCGCGTCCTTGTCCCATTCATGGCGGTTGCCCTGTCCGAACTGGATCAGCTGGATGATCACGTCCATCGCGACACCCATGGCGGTGCTGATCGCGGTGTGGATCAGAATGCTCCGGATCAGCGCCTTGATGACTTCCTTGCTGACCAGCTTGACCATCAACTCGGCCAGCGTGACCAGCGAGTGGGCGAAGACGTTGAGGCCCGGGACCCAGCTCACCGCGGCCTCGAACGCCATCTCCACCATCAGCTCGATGACCTGGGCGAGGATCATCCACTTCGCGTACTCGGCCTGGTTCGCGGTGTCCCTGGCCAGCTTGGCGATGGCCTTCGCCTGCTCACCGCAGGCAGGCAGGATGGGCTGTTCGCCGCCGGTCAGGTAACCGGCGTACGAGGCGAACTGGTCGGCGGCCTGGCCCGAGAAGTTGTCCTTGATGTACTGCTCGGCCTCGACGAGGTACGTCTGCAGGTCGTTGAAGTCGCCTTCAAGGCCGTCGTAGTGGCCCGCGGCCTCCCGCAGCAGATCCTCGTTGATCGTCGGCCACTTCTCGCCGGAGAAGATCAGGAGCAGTGTCTGCGCCTCGGGCGAAGGGGTCAGCACGGGCCCCGCCCCGGGGTGGTGCGCCTCGTCACCCGGCTGCCTTCCAGTCCTTGGCGAGCTGGGCGGCCTGCTCCTCGGCGTCCGCGAAGATCTTCTTCACGTCCTGGCCGTTCCGGCCGAGGTTGGTGACGAGGGTGTCCAGCATCTGGAGGGTGTCGGTGAGCGGCGGCATGCTCTTGGAGATCTGGTCCTGGTACTGCTTCGAGGAGTCGTCCTTGCCGTCGCCGCCACCGCGGGTGTTCAGATCGTGGATGGCCTTGACGTGGTCGTGCGCGCTCGACAGCGCCGTGCCGAGGCTCTCGTAGTGGGCGAACCCCTTCCAGGTGGCGTCGCCGGCCTTCAGCTCGTTGTGCTCAACCATCGCCGTCGCCCCTCCGCTCCTTGGGTGCCAGCCGGTAGCCCTTCGTCATCTCCCTGAGCGGGGCGAGCATGTCCTCGACGGGCGAGCCCGCCAGCATCGACCGCCGCACGTCGGCGCCCTTGCCGCGCAGCGGCTCGTACGCGGCGCGCGCGGCCTCGGCGCCCTCGGTCTGTGCTCTGCCGATCAGCTCGACGAGGGTCCTGCCGAGCCGGACCGGGTCCATCTGGCGGTAGTCCTCGTTGTGGAACTTGATCTCCTGGACCTCGCCCTGAATGCCGACGGTGACGCTGATCGCGCGGTCCTTGGAGCGTGCGGTGGCCGTCCGCTCGGCCAGCTCGCGCTGGACGTCGGCGAGCTTCTGGACGTGTTCGCGGACCTGGCGCTGGATGTCGCCCATCTGCTCCTGGAGGGAGGAGCCCAGGATCGACTCGAACTGCTCGCGCGCGGTGCGCGGGCCCTGCGCCCGGCCGTCGGTGCCGTGTTCCGTCATCAGCCGATCACCCCCGTCGACGTGCACTCCGCGGTGCCCCACGTGTCCTCGTCCTCGTCCAGATAGCTCTTGCGGTCCCGGTCCTGTCCCTGTCCCGCTCCGGCCCCGGCTCCCGCCCCGCTGCCGGGCATCATCGGCGACTGCGACGACGTGCGCTGCCCGCGCGCCGCGGCCGCCTCCTCCGCCGCGGCTGCGGCGGCGGAGGGCTCGACGGAGGAGGTCCGGACCTTGGACGTGCCCGCCGGGAGCACTTCGCCGGTGAGCGGGTCGCGCGCGGAGAACGTGCCGTCGGCGTTCTTGGTGCGGTACGAGAGGTTGCCGCCGCCACCGCCGCCGTTCAGCTTCTCCTCGATGCCGGACGAGCGGACCGTGCGGCGGGCCCTGTCCAACGCCTGCTGGTACTGGCGCTGTTGGGCCTCGGCCTGCTTCTGGGCTTCCTGCTGCGCCTTCAACTCCTGTGCGCGCAGCCGCTCCTGTTCCTGTGCCTGCTGCTTGAGGCTGTCGCTCGTCCGCTTTCCGGTGTCGAGTCCGCTGCCGGTCACCTTGGTGCCGGGCGGCACCTTCACCGTGCTGCCGTCGGGGTTCTTCAGCACCTGCCCGTTCGGTCCGATGACGGTGCCGTTCGAGGTGACCGTCGAACCGGGCGGAAGGTTGCCGGCGTTATAGGTCTCGCCGCTGTTGAGGCCATTGCCGTGGACACCGTTGCCGGTGACACCGCCGCCGAGGCCGGTGTCCTTCCCCGTCCCCGTCGTGGGGCCGGTCAGCCCCGAGCCGGCGACCCCGTTGGAATGGACGCCGCCCTGCTGGTCCTGGCCGGTGTCCGCGCCGGTGCCCGCGCCCGTGGGGTCGTCGCCGGTCGGGTCGGCGCCGCCGCCCTGCTGATTCCCTCCGAGGGACGTTCCGGTGCCGTCCGGGCCGGTCGAACCGCCCAGGTCCCCCGAGCCTCCCGAACCGGCCGCGCCGCCCGCATCGCCCGAACCGGCCGCACCCGCGCCGTACGGCGGCGTCAGCCACTGCGGCGGGACGATGTCACGGATGTCCTCGCTCGTGTGGAGGTACGCCTCGTCGAGTGCGCCCGCGGACTGCTGTGCCGCCGGGTCCAGCATCGAGCCCACATGCGCCAGCCAGCCGTTCTTGGCGGTCTCCTGCATCCGGTCCCAGAAGCCCTGGTCCTTGGGATCACCCTGGCCCACCCCCTTGATGGCACTGTCCAATGCCGTGGCAAGGCCGCCCCCGTTCGTCAGGGAGTCGTTCAGATACCCGTAGAAACCCATGGCGGTCAGCCCGAACACCGGGCGCAGCACATTGATCGGCATGGACTCGGGGGTGTTCAGCCAGGCGGCGTGCGCGGCGTGCAGCTGCGTCGTGGTGTTGACGAGCTGGGTGCGTGCGGCGTCCACCTCGGCCGTCCAGTCGGCCGGGATCGTCATCTGCCGGACCACGTCCGTCAGTTCACTGTGGATGCCGAGGAGCATGTTCTTGAACGAACCGGCGGCCGTGCCCTGGAAGTCGGCGTCGGCGACATCCACACCGTCGGCCCAGCCCTTGAACTTCTGAGCCCACTGGTCGAGGAACTGCTGGGTGCCGCGCACGGCCATGCCGGCGTCGTCGAAGCTGTGCAGCTTGATGACCTCGCTGCCGCCCTCGGTCAGGGCGGGCTCCAGCCACTCGATCGGCTCGTGGACGAACTTGTAAAGAGGTGTGTCGGCGTCATTGGTGCCGACCAGGCGGCTGAGCCTGATGCCCATCCTGAAGTAGTACGTGGTGGTGTTGAAACCAGTGAAGGTCCACGACGCCTCCATCCACAGGTCGTAGTCGCTCGCCTTCTCGGACGCACCGGACGAATCGCCGAGGTAGAAGTGCGTCTTGTCGAACCAGCTCGCATACCCTTCGCCACTGCCGCCGATCTCCATGCGGCTGGTCGGAGCCGCCGTGGAGTACGTGGCGAGCGCCGTCTCCCAGTTGTACGTTCCGGCCACTCGGACTGCCCCCTCGTGCCCCTCGTGCTTTTCTCTGCTACGCGGTCGCGCCGCCGCTCGACGCGGAGCCGGTGCCGCTCGGCGCCGAGCCGGTACCGCCCGGTGCCGTGCCGCCGAGCCGGCCGAGCGCCGGGGCCGTCGCCGCGTCGAACGAACCCTTCGAGATGTCGGACGCGCTGTCCTCGCCGTCCTTCAGCGTCAGGTCGACGTTGTTGAGACCTCGCTGGAGCGTCACGAACCCGTCCGAGAACTTGACGAGCTGCTGCCGGAGCGTCTCGCTGAACTGCGCGAACCTGCCGGAGAGTTGGTCGGCGCTCTTCACACCGTTCGGCGATCCCGCGTAGATCCGGTCGCGTCCCGGCTCGCTGTACGACGCCTCGCCTGCGTAGCCGCGGAGCATCCGCACCGCGTGGTTGTTCTCGTAGTCGTCGATGAACTGCTGAAGGTTCGTGCTCGCGAAGGTCTTCAGGTAGTTCTCGGTGACCTTGTACGTGCCCGTGCCGTCGTCGACCATGTCTCACCGGCTCCTTGTCACAGCGTCGGCATGGCGTTCGCGCCGCGGTGGTCGTGATCCCGATGGGTGTCAGCCATGTTCGAGAGGGTCATATGCCCCTGGTTGAACGCCGAGTCCATCTTGTCGATCGCGGTCTGGAGCTGCGTCTGGACGGTCTGCCAGGCGTTCGCCGACGAGCCTCGGGCGGCCTGCTTGAGGCTCTCGACGCCCGTGATCAGCTCTTCCATCGCCTGACGCATGTTGGCGGTCAGTACCTGCATGTCGTTCTGGGCGTCGGCGAGGTTGTTCCACTGGATCTTGATGTTGCCCGACATCATGGTTCCCTTCGGCTCGGTGCGACGGTACGAGAGGAGGCGTCAGCCGGTGGTGCCGGCGCCGCCACCATTGCCGTTCAGAATGTTCTCGATGCTCGAGGTGTCGAAGCCCGTCTGGGCGTGCCCCAGGGCTTCCTGCTCACCGGCGTCCAGGAATCTCTGCTGGTCGGTCAGTTGCTGCAGCACCGTGTCGACGGCGGTCATCGCCTTCTGGTAACCCTCTTGCCACGTGGTGAAGTTGCTCCGGAAGGTATGCGCCGACCCGCCGTCCGTCGAGTAGTGCATCTCGAAGTTCGCCTTGATGGACTCGGCCGCGCCACCCGCCGCCTTCATGAACCCGTAGTGGGTGTCGAGCGCGGTCACCGCTTTCTGTGCGGCCTGTGCGTCCTTGACATAGTAATCGGGGTAATCGGGCATAGCTGCGCCTCCCTCTGAATCGGGCTTTTCGGCATAGCGGCAGGAGGGCGCGGCTGAGTCGTCACAACACCCCCACCGACCCCACCCGTGACTGCGAGATTATCCGTTCACTGAGTACTTGTCAGCACCGAACAGCGAGAGCTCCCCTCCGCCCGGCTTTCCTGACGCGCTGGTATCGAACTATTCATGAAACTGTTCCGGTTTCGAGGGAACCGAACTGCCAACCATTACGTCCGAGCCGACTCAACCGCCCGGTTTCCCCGCCGGGTTGCCCGAGATGGCCGACGGGTCCAGGACCGGTCCGCTCGGCAGCAGGCCGAGGAGCGCCCCCGGGAGGTCCACGGAGTTGCCCGCCGGATAGCCGAGCTGCTTCAGCCCGGCGCTCGTCACCGGATAGGCCACGCCCGAATCCACCACCAGATACAGCGAGTTGCCCGTCCCCGCCGACGACCGCGCCCGGACCAGCGTCCCCGTCCCGGGCCGTACCCACACCCGGTCCACCGGCACCTTCGCCGCCGTCACGCCCGGCTGGACGGCGGGCGCCGAGCCCGGCACCGCACGGGCCGGGACCAGCGCCACCGTCGTCTCGTGACCGTGCGCGGCGGGCGCCACACGGGCGCAGACCTGCTGGCCGGCCGGGTCCACCGCCGACACCTTCGGCACCGACGACGGCAGTCCGGCCGCCAGCTGCTGGGCCGCGGAGGCGGGCGCCTGATGGGCCGCCAGGTCGGCCGGTCCGATGGGCCGTTCCCGCACCGCACGGTCGCCGTACGCCTGCTGCTGGGTGCGCGGATCGCCGCGCAGCAGCCGGTGGGCAAGGCCGGTCAGGGGCACGAGGCCGTCCTTGCGCAGTACGTAGTGGTGGCCCTCGGACGAGAAGAGCTGCCCGATCCGGGTCGCCCCGCCGGCCAGCGACGGCCCCGCCTGCCCGCGTCCGGCGATCTCCGGCGGGGCGAGCTGCGGCCCGGCGTCGAGCGCGGTCAGGAACGACGCGTCGACCGGCACCGGCGTGATGCCCGCCCAGCCCAGCGTCGCCACGGTGCCGCCCGACGCGCCGACGCGGAACCGGCGCCCGTTCCACACCAGTTGCTGTCCCTGGCCGGGAGCCGTCACGAGGACGCCGCGGTCCGCGCCGAGCCCGTCCCCGAGCTCCGCCGGACCGTCCACGACCAGGCTGGTCAGCGGCTTGGTACCGCCCGCGGCCCCGGCCGGCTGTGCGCCCGCGCACACCGCCCACGTGGCATCGCCGGTCGATGCCGGGAGCCCGTCCGGAGCGCCCACGAGCCCGATGAGGGCGCCCCGCGGAGCGTCCTGCAGCGAGGCCGCCGCCGCCTGTCTCACCGTCATCCTGCTTCCGGCGACCAGCCGTGCCGACGCCTCGTTGAGCACCGGATGCAGCGTGCCGCCGACGTTGAGGTAGCGGGCGCCGGAGTCCTTGACGACGACCAGCGTGCCCGGCGTCTGCCAGGACGTCCCCCCGCCGGGCTTGATCAGCCCGTACAGCGCCGTCACCACACAGGCCAGCACGACCGCGAGCGCGCCCCACAACACACCGCGCCAGGTGCGCGCGGTCGGTGAGTCGGACGCGTCGGGGTCGTCCCGCAGCAGGCTGCTGGAGAGCCTGGACATCGCGTACAGGTGCGCCTGCACCTGGTCCTTGCGCGACTGCACCGGCATCAGCGCCTCACCCCCGGATCCCGCGCAGCGCGCCGAACACCCCGGCGAGCAGCACCGCGAGCGGGAGCAGCAGCAGCGCGCAGAGCGTGTGCAGCAGGTCGGCGATCCGGCCCCAGTAGGGGACGAGCCGCCGTCCCGGCACCGTCCAGGCGGCGATGGCGGTGATCGCGGCCAGCACGGCGAGCACGCCGGTCACCTCGAAGCGCCCCGGCAGTCCCTGGTCGACGGCGCGTACCACCGCGGCCAGCGCGATCCCGTACGCGCCGGGGATCGCCATGGCGAGCCGGTGCCGCACCGCGCCGACCACCCGGACGTGGAGCAGCAGCAGCACGCTCAGCACGACGGCGAGCACGGGCGCCGTCCAGCCGTCCGAGGCGGGGGCGGTGAGCAGTGCGGTCGTACAGCCCATGGCCACCAGGCCGAGTGCGGCGTAAAGGCCGGTCAGATAGCCGTCGGCGAGTGCGGCGCGCTCGCGGACCTGCCGGGCCGGGAACGGCTCGATCCCCTCTTGCAGTTCACCCGCGTTGGACGGTAGTGGGGGCATCCGCATTCCGGCGAACCGGAAGGCCAGACTGGGCACGAAGCCCCCGGCCAGCACGGCGGCCACCGCCAGCCAGCCGGCGGCGTGCGCGATCGGCGCCCCGGCCGAGGCGATGGCACCGCAGGCCGCGACGGACACGGCCAGCGTGAACGCCCCCAGGAACAGCGGCGCGAAGGCGCCCACCGCCGCCAGGGCGATGATCGCGGCGCCCGCGCCGGTCGCTCCGCCGGCCAGCAGCCGGGGGCCGAGCAGGTCCTCGCCGTGTCCGGCGGTCGGGACCAGGGCGCCCGCGACGGCCAGGTAGGGCACCGCCAGGATGCCGAGCGCGGCTCCGGCACCGGCGTCACCGACCGCCCGGGACGCGGCGAGGCCGCCCGCCACGAGCAGTACGGCCATGCAGGCGGCGGCCCCGGCCCGCCACTGGCTGTCGCCCGGGAGCAGGACGGTGATCAGCCCTGCGGCCAGCGCGGCCACGGTGAGACCGATGAGGAGGCGGCGGGTCAGCTCGGGGCGCCAGGTGTCGGGGCGGGCGCGGAGCGACTCGCCGATGCCGTCGACGAGGTCGTCGAAGTCGGCCTCCGGCAAGGCCTCGTGACGGGCCCTCAGATAGAGGGTCTCGCCGTCGCGCAGCTCCAGGGAGGTGGGGGTGCGCTCCTCGTCGAGAGGCGCGGCACCGAGGCGCTGGAGGGTCCAGCCGCCGTGCTCCAGGCCCTGCTCGTGCAGGTCGCCGCCGGCGTACTCGACGAGCACGGGGAGCAGGTCTGCGAGCGGGACATCAGCGGGTATGCCCAGTTCGAAGGCTTTCTCCGGACTTCTGACGGTTATTCGGCAGAGCCCGGCGGTCTTGTCGCTCACGGTGCGCGATTCACTCCCGCCTAATTCTTAAATCGGGGTTCTACTCGGGAACGGGTGCACATTATCGTGAAGATCCGTCAGGGCATCACGCTTACCCGTCCACTTAATCGTGATGGGCTTCTCGCCATAAAGCGGCAACGTGTACCTGCCGTATGAAATTGTCGACAGATCGATCCTGGAGCCGGTTTGAGCACCGTCACATTTCGGCGTCCCCCGCGCCGGGTTGGCCCGCAGCTGCCCGAGGGCGAACTGACCCTCCAGGAACCGCCCTCCCTCCCCGAACCACAGGGCGCCATGAGCGGCATCGTCACCTACCTGCCGATGGCCCTGAGTTCACTCGGCATGGTGCTGGTGTTCATCCGGCCCGGCGAGGGCAACGGCGTGCTGATGTGGGTGGCGATCGGCATGATGTCGGTCTCGGCCGTCGGCATGCTGGTGGCCCAGTTCCTCCGTGCCGCCGGGGACCGCAAGCGCAAGCTGCGCGCCGAGCGCCGCGACTACCTGCGCTACCTCGCGACGAGCCGGCGCCGCATCCGGCAGACCGTCGCGCAGCAGCGGCGCGCACAGGAGTGGCGTCATCCGCGCCCGGACGCGCTCTGGTCGGTGGCCCGCACCGGGCGGCTGTGGGAACGGCGCACCACCCACGACGACTTCGGCGAGGTGCGCCTCGGCACCGGCGAGCAGCAGCTCGCGCTGCGGCTCAACCCGCTGTCCACCAAGCCCATCGAGGACCTCGAACCGCTCTCCGCGCACGCGCTGCGCCGCTTCATCCACACCTATTCGGCCGTCCCCGACCAGCCGGTGGCCGTCCGACTGCGGTCGTTCGCACGGGTGTTGTGCACCGCGAAGGAGGACCACCGGGAGACCTCGCGGGCGGCCGTGCGCGCGCTGCTCGGCCAACTCGCCGTGGCGCACGCCCCGGAGGACCTGTCGATCGCCGTCGTCGCCGACGGCGAGGCACAGCCCGCCTGGGCGTGGACGAAGTGGCTGCCGCACGCCCAGCACCAGGCCGACGTCGACGGTGCCGGCTCGGCCCGGCTCATCGCCGAGACCGTGTCCGAGCTGGAGCCGCTGCTGGGCGAGGAGTTCGCCGCCCGCCCGCCGTTCGAGGCAGGTGCCGAGCCCAGCCGTGACGAGCCGTTCACGGTGGTCGTCCTGGACACCGCCGCCGTCCCCCTGGGGGCCCGGCTCGCCGAGTCCGGCTACCGCAACACCGTGGTCATCGACGTACGGGGCACGCTGGAGGGTGCCTGCCCGCCGCGCGGCACGCTGCGGCTGCGGATCGAACCGGACGCGCTGGTGCTGCTCGCCACGGCGGCGGACGGCAAGCCAACGGAGACCGCCCTCGGCGGCCCGGACGCCCTCGGCCCGCACGCCGCCCGCGCCCTGGCCACCGCCCTGGCCCCCTACCGGCTGGGCGCCGCGGCCCGCGCCGAGCGCCCGTTGCAGGAGGACATGGAGCTGACGGACCTGCTCGGCATCCGCGACCTGCACGCCGCCGAGACCTCCGAGCTGCACCGGCCCCGGAGCGCGGGCGAGCGGATGCGGGTGCCGATCGGCGTGGGCGCGGACGGCACCCACATCCATCTGGACCTCAAGGAGTCGGCGCAGGGCGGCATGGGCCCGCACGGCATGCTGATCGGCGCCACCGGCTCCGGCAAGTCCGAGCTGCTGCGCACCCTCGTCCTCGCCCTGGCGCTCACCCACTCCTCGGAGACACTGAACTTCGTCCTCACCGACTTCAAGGGCGGCGCCACCTTCCTCGACCTGGACCGGCTGCCGCACACCTCCGCCGTCATCACCAACCTCGCCGACGAGGCGGCGCTGGTGGAGCGCATGAAGGACGCCCTGCACGGCGAGTTGATACGCCGTCAGGAGCTGCTGCGCACGGCCGGGAACTACTCGTCCGTGCGCGAGTACGAGGAGGCCCGCGCGAAGGGCGCCGATCTCGCCCCGCTGCCGACCCTGTTCGTCGTCGTCGACGAGTTCAGCGAACTGCTCGCCGCGCACCGCGACTTCCTCGACCTGTTCGTGATGATCGGACGGCTCGGCCGCTCGCTCTCCGTGCATCTGCTGCTCGCCTCGCAGCGCCTCGACGAGGGCCGCATCCACCAGTTGGAGGGCCATCTCTCCTACCGGATCGCGCTGCGCACCTTCTCCGCCATGGAGAGCCGCGGTGTGCTCGGTGTCCCGGACGCCTACGAGCTGCCGCCGCAGCCGGGCAGCGGCCTGCTGAAGAACGACGTCGGTGCCCTCACCCGCTTCAAGGCCGCCTACGTGTCCGGCACGTACCGGGTGGCGCGCCCGGCGGTCCGCCAGGCGGTGGTGGCCGGGCAGGTGGTGCCGTTCGAGGCGGGCTGGGTGCCGCCCCGGGTCCTGCCCACCGCCGAGCCCGAAGGCGAGTCCGGTGAGCAGGAGGAGCAGACGTCCGGGCCCAGCCTGCTCGCCCTCGCCGTCGGCAAACTGGAGAACTCCGGGCCGCCCGCCCACCAGGTGTGGCTGGCACCGCTGGGCGAGCCCCCGACGCTCGATCTGCTGCTGCCGCCGCCGGGCGCGCCCGGCGGGACGTTCCTCACCGTCCCCGTCGGCGTCATCGACCGTCCCTTCGACCAGCGCCGCGACGAACTCGTCGCCGATCTGTCGGGCGCCGGCGGTCACATCGGCATCGCCGGTGGCCCGCAGTCCGGCAAGTCGACACTGGTGCGCACCCTGATCACCGCGCTCGCCCTCACGCACACGCCGCGCGACGTGCAGTTCTACTGCCTGGACTTCGGCGGCGGAACGCTCACCTCGCTCGCCGGGCTGCCGCACGTCGGCGGGGTCACCGGGCGGCTCGACCCGGAGCGGATGGCCCGTACGATCGCCGAGGTCACGGGCGTCATCACCCACCGGGAGCTGCTGTTCGCCGAGCGGGGCGTGGAGTCCATGGCCGACTTCCGGCGCCGCCGCGCCGCCGGGGAGTTCCCGGACGAGGCACACGGCGACGTGTTCCTCGTCGTGGACGGCTGGAACACCATTCGCCAGGACTTCATGGACCTGGCCCCCACCTTCAACCTCATAGCCTCCCGGGGCCTCAACTTCGGTGTGCACCTGATCGTCGCCTCCGGCCGCTGGATGGAGATCACCTCCGCGCTGCGCGACCAGTTGGGCACCCGCTTCGAGCTGCGCCTCGGCGACCCCGTCGACTCGATGATCAACATGCGGGCGGCGGCCACCGTCCCGGGCGTCCCCGGACGCGGTCTCACCGCCGAGAAACTGCACTTCCTCACCGCCCTGCCCCGCACCGACGGCGACCCGCGCGCCGACACCCTCGCCGAGGGCGTGTCCGCGCTGGTCCGGGAGGTCGCCGCCGGGTGGGACGGGCCAGGCGCGCCCCCCGTGCGGATGCTGCCGACGCGGCTCCCGGCCTCCGAACTCCCCGCAGCGGACGGCGACTTGCGCGTACCGCTCGGTCTGGAGGACCAACAGCTCGACGTCTTCCGCCACGACTTCGAGGAGCACCCGCACCTGGTGGTCGTCGGCGATGTCGAGACCGGCAAGACCAATCTGCTCGCCCACCTCGCCGACGGCATCCGCGCCCGCTACGGACCCGACGAGGCACGCATCCTGCTCGTCGACTACCGGCGGGGCCTGTCCGAGGCCGTTTCCGACACGCACCGGCTCGGCTACGCCACCGGCTCGGCCCTGCTCGGCCAGATGATCGAAGGGGTGGCACGGGCGATGAAGGAACGCGTCCCCGGCCCGGACGTCGCCCCGGCCCGGCTGAAGCTGCGTGACTGGTGGAGCGGGCCGCGGCTCTTCATCCTCGTCGACGACCACGAGTTGGTCTCCACCGGCGGGATGGGCAGCCCCGACCCCTTCGCCCGGCTCCACGAATTCCTGGCCCAGGCCGACGAGATCGGGCTGCACGTCGTCGTGGCCCGCAGCGCCAACGGATCGGGGCGGGCGATGATGTCCGACCAGTTGCTGCGTCGCATGGTGGAGGCGAACACGCCGGTGCTGCTGATGAGTTGCCCACCCAGCGAGGGCCAGGTGGTGCCCGGGACGAAGCCACGTATCCTGCCCGCGGGACGGGGGCTGTACATCACCCGCCGCCGCACCGTGCAGATCCAGACCGCACACCGGGCCTGACGGTCCCGCCGCCCCGGCCGCCTCCGCAACCACCTGTGGTGGGGCGCCGGCCGGGCGGCGAGGGCAACCCCCCGCGCGACGCAGAGAGGAACCGCATGGCCCGTCAGACCACGCTCACCGACCCCTACCAGGGCATCGCGCCCGCTTTGGCCGCCACCCGGCCGGGCGGTGTGATCCGGCTGCGCCCCGGCCGCTACGACGAGGCGCTGGTCTTCACCAAGATGGTCACCGTCGTCGCCGACGATCCCGACGACCCGCCCGAGATAGCCCCGCGCGCGGGCAGCGCCGTGCAGGTCGTCGCCGAGGCCGTCAAGCTCTCCGGCCTGATCCTGCGCGGCACCGACGAGGACGCCCCCGCCGTCGACGTGCCCCGCGGCCAGGCCGCCCTGGAGAACTGCCGGGTGCACGCCCTCTCCTGGACGGCCCTGCTCTCCCGCGAGCGCGGCTCGCTCGCCATGCGCGACTGCGTCGTCAGCAACCCGGAGGGCGCCGGGTTCGTCGACCTCTCGCCCGAGACCAGCGTCGTGGAGGACTGCGTCTTCGAGGACCTCGGCAGCTCCGGCCTGGTGCTGGGCGAGACCGCCGCCACCGCCGTGCGCAACTGCACGGTCCGCGACGCCCGCGGCAACGGTCTGCTCGCCAACGGCAGCGCGGCGGGCACCGTCGAACGCCTCACCGTGCGGGGCACCCCCAAGCCCGGCGTCGCCCTGGAGGAACAGGCCTCCACCCGTCTCACCGACGTGCTCACCGACTCCTGCACCATCGGCTTCCACATCTCCTCGACCGGCTGGCCCCGGCTCGTCGGCTGCCGCGCCGAGGGCAGCGTCACGCACGGTGTGCTGCTGTCCGCCTCCGCCGCTCCCGAGCTCTCCGACGTACAGGTGAACGGCGCGCGGGGCCACGGCATCCTCGCCATCGACACCGCCCGCGGCACCGTCACCGACTGCCTGGTCTCACACTCCACCGCGGCCGGGATCGCCGTCCGCAACGCGGCCGCGCCCACGATCCAGCGCACCCTGGTCAAGGACGGCGGGGCCGAGGGCATCCTCCTGGACGCCGACAGCGCGCCCCGCGTCGACCGGGTGACGGTGCATCGGACCGGCGGTCACGGCATCGTCCTGGCGGGCGGCAACCGGGCCGCGCTGCGCGACATCGAGGTCGTCGAGGCCGGCGGGCACGGCCTGCACATACGGGACGACGCCCGCGGCCGGTTCGAGAAGACCACCGTCACGGACCCGGGCCAGTGCGGCATTCGCGTGGACACCGCGAGCCCCGCGCTCCAGGACATCGCCGTACGGGGCAGCCGCGCCGCCGGGATCGCCGCCGCCGGGAAGGGCACCGTGGAGCTGGTCGGCGTGCTCGTCGAAGACTCCGCCGCGGAGGGTGTCACCGTCCTCGACGACGCCGAACTGACCGCCGTCCACACCCGCGTGCTGCGCAGCGGCGGCCACGGCGTGCTCGTCGGCAGCGGCGCCGCCGCCCAGCTGACGGAGTGCGAGATCGCCGACGGCCGCGCGGACGGCGTCCGGATCGCCACCGAACGGCCGGTCCGCGTCACCGGCTGCACCGTCACCCGCAACGCGGGCGCCGGTGTCCGGCAGACCGTCTCCCACGGCAGCCTCGCCGCCGAGGACCTGACCAGCGAGGACAACACCGAACCCGACACCCTCGGGGACCGCACCGACGGCGCCCCGACCGCCGGGACCGACGGCGACGGACCCGGGCGGCTCTCCGGGCCGCTCGCCCAACTCGACGGTCTGGTCGGGCTCGCCACCGTCAAGGAGCAGGTCACCACCCTCGTCAACCTCAACAAGGTGACCCGGCGCCGCCGCGAGATGGGACTGCCCGTCCCGGCCGCCTCCCGCCACCTGGTGTTCGCCGGGCCGCCCGGCACCGGCAAGACCACCGTGGCGCGCCTGTACGGCTCGATCCTCGCCACGCTCGGCGTGCTGCGCTCCGGGCACCTGGTGGAGGTGGCCCGCGCCGACCTCGTCGCACGGATCGTCGGCGGCACCGCCATCAAGACCACCGAGGTCTTCGAACAGGCCCTCGGCGGCGTCCTGTTCATCGACGAGGCCTACACCCTCACCGCGGACGGCGGCAGCGGCCCCGACTTCGGCAGGGAAGCGGTGGACACCCTGGTCAAGCTGATGGAGGACCACCGGGAGGACGTCGTCGTCATCGCGGCCGGGTACTCGCGCGAGATGCGGAGGTTCCTGGACTCCAACCCCGGCCTCGCCTCCCGCTTCAGCCGCACCCTGGAGTTCGAGAACTACTCGTCGCAGGAGCTCGTCACCATCGTGCGGCGGCAGTGCGAGCAGAACCGCTTCACGCTGCGCGAGGACACCGAGCAGGCGCTGATCCATCACTTCACGCAGATGCCCAGGGACGAGTCCTTCGGCAACGCCCGCACCGCCCGCAAGGTCTTCGAGGAGATGCTGGACCGCCAGGCGTTCCGCCTCGCCGAGTCCCCGAACGCCACCGAGGAGGAGCTGACGGTCCTGGTGCCGACGGACGTCGGTGAGGACGCCGCCCGCACCGTCGCGGGCGCGTCCGGTCCCGGCGACCGCCTCGCCGAGGTGCTCGCCGAACTCGACGCGCTGATCGGGCTCGACGGCGCCAAGGCGCAGGTCCGCGACCTGGTCAATCTGTTGTCGGCGACCCGCCGCCGCCTGGCCGCGGGGCTGCCCGCCCCGGCCATCGCCCACCACCTGGTCTTCACCGGCCCGCCGGGCACCGGCAAGACGTCGGTGGCGCGGCTGTACGGCGCGTTGCTGGGCGCGATGGGCGTGCTGCCGCGCGGTCAGCTCGTGGAGGTGGCGCGCGCCGATCTCGTCGGGCGCTACGTCGGCCACACCGCCCAGCTGACCAAGGCGAAGTTCGCCGAGGCGCGCGGCGGCGTGCTGTTCATCGACGAGGCCTACACCCTCACCCCGGAGGGCGGCGCGGGCTCCGACTTCGGCAGGGAAGCGGTGGACACCCTGCTGAAGCTGATGGAGGACCACCGGGACGACACGGCCGTGGTGGTGGCGGGCTACGAGGGCGAGATGGAGCGGTTCCTGACCTCCAACCCGGGCCTCGCCTCCCGCTTCGGACGCACCGTCGACTTCGCCTCGTACGACGACGGCGAGCTGGTGGAGATCGTCCGGCGGCAGAGCCACCGGGACGGCTACACGTGCCCGCCCGAGACGTTGGAGGCGCTGCGCCGCCACTTCGCCGGGGTCCACCGCGGTCCGGGCTTCGGCAACGGCCGCTACGCCCGCACCGTGCTGGAAGGGATGATGACCCGCCAGGCGGGCCGTCTCGCGTCCGTCCCTGAGGCGGACACGGACCAGTTGCGCCTGCTGCTCCCCGAGGACGTGATGGCATGACGGAGTTCGTCAGGCGGACGCAGGAGCGCCCGCCGCGGTGCAGCGTGTGCATGCAGGAGTGGGACCCGAAGTGCCCGCGCGGGGTGCGGGACGAGGCACCCCGGGCAGCGAACGCGCCGCAACCGGCCCCGGCGCCCGCGCACACGGCCCGCCCGGCACGCACCGAGCAGTCGGCGGCCGAAGCGCCGGGTGACCGCGTGAACGCTCCGGGTACGCCGGGCGCGACGGGGCGGCCGGGGATCTCGGACGGCCCGCGCGTCCCCGCCGGGCGGTTCGGCGCCGGCCGGGAACGCGGGCTCTCCCCGTCCGTGCCGACGCCCGCGGTGCCCTCGGCGACGGACGGCTCAACGCCCCCCGGCCGCCCCGGAACGGCCACCGGAGCGGCGGCGCGCTCCCGCACGCCCGAGCGCACCCCCGTCCGGGACCCGCGCCGCCCTCGCACCAGCGGCTCGGCGGGTGCGCAGTCCGCCTGGCAGTCGCGCACCACGCCTCGCGCGGCACCGGGCGAACCCGCCGTGCCCCCGCGGTCCGACGCGTCCGGCCGTCCACGCACCACCACGTCCGCACCGTCCCCTCGCCATCCCCGGGACACCACATCCACCACCGAGACCCCGACGACGGACGAGGCCACACCCCGATGACCCTCGCGCCCCGCGACCGGCACCCGATCCCCCGCGGCCCGCGCCCCGGGCAGTGCCCGGCGACCCTGCCGTGCCCGGTCCCCGCCGCCCAGCCACCCACCCACCACCACGGCCTCCATGCGATCCCCCGCGTCCCCGCCCCGGCGTGGCCGATGCGCGAAGGCGGCCGCCGATGATCCCCGTCGCGCGCCACGGCGGTCGGCGCCGTCCCGCGCGGTCGGGCCGACATGCCGCCGCGGTCGCTCTCGCCCTCCTCGCCGCGACGGCCCCGCTCTTCGCCGCGTCCCCCGCGGCGGCCGACTCCGGCCTGCCCCGCATCCCCACCGCCCCACCCCGGAACGGCGGGTGCGTCAAGCCGTCCGCCCAGCACCCGGCCGCTGTTCCCTGGCCCCAGCAGTACATCGCCCCTTCACGCGCCTGGGACACCACCCGTGGCGCGGGCGTCACCGTCGCCGTCGTCGACACCGGCGTGGACGCGTCGCACAGCCCCGCCCTCGCGGGCCGCGTCACCCCCGCCGCCTCCGACGCCGGCACCGACTGCATCGGTCACGGCACCTTCGTCGCGGGTCTGATCGCCGCGGCGCAGCAGCCCGGAACGGGGTTCGCCGGGGTCGCCCCCGAGGCCCGGATCCTCGCGGTCAGGGCCACCGCCACGGACGGCACCGCCACCGCGAGCAGCGTCGCCGCCGGGATCGGCGCGGCGTCCGCCCGGCACGCCCGGATCATCGACGTCCCGATCGCCCTCGCCAAGGGCAGCGCCGAACTGACCGCGGCCGTCCGCGAGGCCACCGGCCGCGGCGCGCTGGTGATCGCCCCGGCCTACGCGTCGGCCACCGGTGGCACGGACGGCCCGGCTCCGTCCGCCTACCCCGCCGCGCTCCCGGGCGTACTGTCCGTCGCCGCGCTCGGGCCGGGCGGCATCCCGGACCGGAAATCGGCTCCCCGCACGGCCCCCGACCTGGCCGCGCCGGGCGACGCCGTGTTGAGCGTCGGCCCGAACGGCACGGGCAAGTTCACGGGTGACGGGGCCGAGGTGGCCACCGCGTTCGTCGCCGGCAGCGCCGCGCTCGCGGCCTCCGCACACCCGGATCTGACACCCTCTCAGCTGTCCGCACGGCTCGTCTCGACGGCGTACCACTCCCCCGCCGACAAGGCGCTGGTCGGGGCGGGCACGGTGGACCCCGCGGCAGCCGTCACCGCACCGGTCGCCGCCTCCGGCACCCGCCGCGCGGCACCGCGGCAGGAGCCGTTGCGCCTGCCGTCCCCGCAGACACACTCGGGCCGCTCCAGGGCGGTCACGATCACCGCCGCCGCCGGGGCGGCCGTCCTCGTGACCGCCTTCGCCGCGTTCGCCCTCCCCCGCGCCCGCCGCCGCGGCTGGCGTCCGGGCGACACGACGGATCCGGCGGGCCACCGGTCGTCTCGGGCAGGGGACCGGTCCAGGTACTGACGGATGCCCCGAGGGCGACGACGGGGTGTGACGTCAGGCTCTAGTCCAGGTACTGGCACGTGCCCCGCGGGGTGTACGCACCATGCCCCGCCCGCCCCTTGAACTCCCGCCCCTCGACGACCACTTCACCCCGCGACAGCACCGTCTCCACCCGGCCCGTGACCCGCTTGCCCTCGTACGCCGAGTAGTCGACGTTCATGTGGTGCGTCTCGGCCGAGATCGTCTGCTCGGCCGCCGGGTCGTAGATCACCACATCCGCGTCCGCACCCGGCGCGATCGTGCCCTTGCGGCCGTACAGGCCGAACATCCGGGCCGGGGACGCGCACGCGATCTCGATCCAGCGGCGGCGCGTGATGCGGCCCTCCACCACGCCCTGGTGGAGGAGGTCCATGCGGTTCTCCACGCCCGGCATCCCGTTCGGGATCTTGGAGAAGTCGCCGCGGCCCAGCTCCTTCTGCCCGGTGAAGCAGAACGGGCAGTGGTCCGTCGAGACGACCTGAAGGTCGTTCGTGCGCAGGCCGCGCCAGAGCACCTCCTGGTGCTCCTTGGGGCGAAGTGGCGTACTGCAGACGTACTTCGCGCCCTCGAAGTCGGGCTCGGCGAGGTTGTCCGTCGACAGGAACAGGTACTGCGGACACGTCTCGCCGAACACCGCCAGGCCCTCGTCGCGCGCCCGCGCGATCTCGGTCACCGCTTCCGTCGCCGAGACGTGCACGACGTACACCGGCGCTCCGGCCACCTGCGCCAGCTTGATCACACGGTGCGTCGCCTCGGCCTCGAGCAGGGCCTTGCGGACCTCCCCGTGGTAGCGCGGGTCGGTCTCACCGCGCTCCAGGGCCTGTTGGACCAGCACGTCGATCGCGATGCCGTTCTCCGCGTGCATCATGATCAGGCCGCCGTTGGCGGCACCCTTCTGCATCGCGCGCAGGATCTTCCCGTCGTCGCTGTAGAAGACCCCCGGATACGCGGTGAACAGCTTGAACGAGGAGATCCCTTCTCCGACGAGATGGTCCATCTCCTTCAGGGACGACTCGTTCACGTCCGACATGATCATGTGGAAGCCGTAGTCGATCGCGCACTGCCCGTCGGCCTTCGCGTACCACGCGTCCAGCCCTTCACGCAGTGACTGGCCGACCGACTGAACCGCGAAGTCGACGATGGTCGTCGTGCCGCCCCAGGCCGCCGCCCGCGTCCCCGTCTCGAACGTGTCCGACGCGAAGGTGCCGCCGAACGGCAGCTCCATGTGCGTGTGCGCGTCGACCCCGCCCGGGATCACGTACTTGCCGGTCGCGTCCAGCACCCGGTCCGCCGACCAGTGCTGCGTGCCGGGGGCCGCGAGCGCCGCGATGCGGCCGTCCTCGATCAGTACGTCGGCGTGGAGTTCCTCGGCGGCCGTGATCACCAGACCGCCCGTAATCAGTGTGCGGGTCATTCCTCGCGCCTCCCTGCGCTCTCCAACTCTCTTTCCCCAACACCCCGTTGCGGGTCGGACCGTGCCCCAGGGGCTCGTGCTCAGGGGCGGGTCAGGGGCTCGTACGCCTGCGGGGCACGGTCCCGGTAGAACTGCCAGCGGTCGCGGACCTCGCGCAGTTTCGCCAGGTCGAGGTCGCGGACGACGAGTTCGGGCGCCTTGTCGTCGGCGACCTCACCCACGAACTGCCCCTCGGGGTCGACGAAGTAGGACGTGCCGTAGAAGTCGTTGTCGCCGTGTTCCTCGACGCCGACGCGGTTGATGGCGCCGACGAAGTACTCGTTGGCGACGGCCGCGGCCGGCTGCTCCAGCTGCCACAGGTAGCGGGACAGGCCCCGCGACGTGGCGGACGGGTTGAAGACGATCTGCGCGCCTTCGAGGCCGAGCGCGCGCCAGCCTTCGGGGAAGTGCCGGTCGTAGCAGATGTAGACGCCGATCTTGCCGACGGCGGTGTCGAAGACGGGCCAGCCGCTGTTGCCCGGGCGGAAGTAGAACTTCTCCCAGAAGCCCTTCACCTGCGGGATGTGGGTCTTGCGGTACTTGCCGAGGTAGCTGCCGTCGGCGTCGATCACGGCGGCCGTGTTGTAGAGGACGCCGGGCTGCTCCTCCTCGTACATGGGCAGGACGAGGACGATGCCGTGTTCGCGGGCCAGCTCCTGGAAGCGGCGGACGATCGGGCCGTCGGGGATGCTTTCCGCGTACTCGTAGAACTTCGGGTCCTGGACCTGGCAGAAGTACGGGCCGTAGAACAGCTCCTGGAAGCACAGGACTTGGGCGCCCTGTGCGGCGGCGTCACGAACGGCCTGTTCGTGCACCTTGATCATGGATTCCTTGTCGCCGGTCCATGCGGTCTGGAAGATCGCGGCGCGGATCACGGGGCTCATCGGGACCTCCGGCTGAGAGAGAGCTGCTGAGAGCTGCGCGGTGTGTCCACGACGATAGGAAGGGTGGCCGCGGCGGCCGAGTCGCACCGTGTCACGCCCTTGGCCCGCTGCCGTTCCACGGTGTCACGTCCCGCTCTGCGCGTCGTGCGCGAGCAGTGCGATGTGGACGGACGCGGCCTGCTCGAAGTCGTCGAGGTCGACGCCGAGCCGGTCCTCGATGGACTCGAGGCGCCGGTAGAGGGCGGGGCGGCTCATGTGGTGGAGCTGTGCGGTACGGGACTTGTTGCGGCCGGTGGCGAGGTACGTCCGCAGCACGGGCAGCAGCCCGTCGTCCCCGGCCTCCCTGCTCAAAAGTCCGTCCAACTCCCTTTCCGCGAAGGCCTGTACGCGCGGGTCGTCCCTCATCAGGCGCATCAGGCCGCGCAGCCGTACGTCGCCGAGGCGGACCACGGCGGGCAGGCCCGGCGGCGCCCCCGCGACGGCCTCGGCGACGTGCAGGGCCTCGCGGAGCGCCTCGGGCACGTCGTCGAGGGCGGCGCGTGCGGGGCCCGCGGCGACGACGGACGACGCGCCGGTCTCGGCGCGCAGGCGGGTCGCGAAGTGGGCGGTGAGCGGCTCGGCGGCCTGGTCGTGGGCGAGGCTGAGGAGTACGGCGGTGGCCCGCTCGGCGAGTTCGGCGACGAGGCCGTGCAGGCCCAACAGGCGCAGGAGGCGCTCCAGTTGGCCGGGGTCGCCGTCGCGCACGACGAGGGGGACGAAGGTGCGCCGGTTCACCGGCAGGCCTGCGGCCCGGGCCCGGGGCAGCAGTTGGCGCGCGGGGACGACGCCGGACAGCAGGTCGCTGAGCAGGCAGCGGGCGGACTGCTCCGCCCAGTTGGCGGTGGGGCCCGCGAGCATGCGGTGCAGCACGAGCGCCTCGGCGGCGCGGTCGGCGAGCAGGCGCCCGGACGCCCCGTCGCCGCGGTAGCCGCAGAGCACGACGGAGCCCCAGCGCTCGCCCCGGCCGCCGACCTCGGCCCTGATCCACCCTTCGCCGTCGACTCCTCCCGGTTGTCTGGCGATCCGGCCCCAGTCCCGCAGGACGTCGTCGACCGCGGGCCGCTCCCCCGCCGTGGCGAGGACGCGGTGCGCGAGGTTGGTGACGACGACCGGGCAGGCGCTGTGGGCGGCGATCTCGTCGAGCAGGCTCTGCAGCGGGGCGCCCGCGGTGATGAGTCCGGTGAGCGCGGTACGGATGCCCTCGGAGAGGCTGACGGCGGCGAACTTCCGGCGTACGAGCCGGGATTGGACCTCTTCGGTCAGCTCGGCGAAGGGGAACGGGCGGTGCAGGACCACCATCGGAAGGCCGTACCGCTCGGCGGCGCGGCGCATCCCGTCCGGCGGGGACGGGAAGGCGCGGCCGAGACCGAGCACGAGGGCGGCGGCCTCGGCCCGGTGCAGGGACCTGATGTATTCGGTCTGGGTGCGTACGTCACCGGCGAGCAGGACGCCGGTGGTCAGGATCATCTCGCCGCCGCTGAGCATGACGCCGACGTCGGCGGCCTCGGCGACGTGCACCCACCGGACGGGCCGGTCGAGGTGGTCGGCGGCGGCGACCACCTCCGGTTCACCGGCCGCGATGCGTTCCAGGGCCAGTATCTGCCGTACGGACAGGCCGTGTTCGAGGGTGGGTGCCGTCGTCATGGAGCCTCCCTCGCCGCTACGAGGCGTCCCGCAGTGCCCGGTCCAGGATCGCCGCCCCCTCTTCCGCCTCCGCGACCGTCAGCGACAGCGGCGGTGCGATGCGCAGTGCGCTGGAGTCGTGGCCGCCGCCCTTGCCGATCAGCAGGCCGCTGCGGCGGCAGGACTCGATGATCTGCGCGGCGCTCGGGCCCGCGTCGGTCAGTTCGACGCCGATCATCAGTCCCCGGCCGCGCACTTCCCGTACGCCGGGCAGGCCGGCCGTGACGGCCCGCAGGCGCTCGATGAGGAGGCCGCCGACCCGGCGCGCGTTGCCCTGGAGGTCGTGTTCCAGGAGGTACGCGAGGTTGGCGAGGCCCGCGGCCATGGTGACCGGGGAGCCGCCGAAGGTCGAAATGGAGTTGCTGTCCAGGCAGTTCATGACCTCGGCGCGGGCCACGACCCCGCCGATCGACATGCCGTTGCCGATGCCCTTGGCGAAGGTGAGGATGTCCGGCGGGCCCGACTGCCCGTGCGCCTGCCAGCCCCAGAAGTGGTCGCCGGTGCGGCCCCAGCCGGTCTGCACCTCGTCCGAGATCCACAGGATGCCGTGTTCCTGCAGGACTTCGCGGAAGCGCGCGTACAGCCCGTCGGGCGGCGAGGTGAACCCGCCGACGCCCTGCACCGGTTCGGCGATGAGCGCGGCGACGCCGCCGCGGGTCTGTCCGAGCATGTCGCGCAGGTCCGCCACGCACGCGTCGGTGAACTCGGCGTCGGACAGGTGGGCGTACGGACCGCGACCGCGGACGCCTCCATGGACGTACAGCGTCTGCAGCGGTGACAGGCTCGTCGGGGACCAGCCGCTGTTGCCGGTGATGCCGACCGTCGTGAAGGAGCGGCCGTGGTAGCTGTTGCGCATCGCCAGGATCTGGTTCGAGCGGCGGTACGACGTGGCGAGCAGCAGGGCCGTGTCGTTGGCCTCGGTGCCGGACGTGGTGAAGAAGACGCGGGCGTCCGGGATGCCGGACAACTGGGCGACGCGCTCGGCGAGTTCGACCATCGGCCGGTTCAGGTAGAGCGTCGAGGAGTGGATGATGCGGCTCGCCTGCTCGCTGACCGCCTTGGTGACCTCGGGCAGTGCGTGCGCGGTCATCGTGGTGAGGATGCCGCCGAAGAAGTCGAGGTACTTGTTGCCGTCGGCGTCCCACACGTGGCGGCCCTCGCCGTGGGTGAGTTCGATGGGGCGGTCGTAGTACAGGGCCAGCCAGTCCGGCAGGACGGCGCGGTGGCGGGCGTGCAGATCGGGGTTCATCACGGGTGCGGGGGTCCCTTCGTCGTCGGATCGGCGAGCGGCTCGAACGGGGCGGAGTGCGGGGACGTCGGGCGTGTCAGGACGTCGGGCGTGTCAGGGCCGGACGAGTCCCTCGTACGCGTCGGGGCGGCGGTCGCGGTAGAACGCCCACTGCCGGCGCACCTCGTCGATGAGCCCGAAGTCCAGGTCGCGGACGAGGAGTTCCTCGGTCTTGTCGCTCGCCGCGTCGCCGACGAGCTGTCCGCGCGGGTCGGCGAAGTACGACGTGCCGTAGAAGTCGTTGTCGCCGTAACTCTCGATGCCGACCCGGTTGATGGCCGCGACGAAGTACTCGTTGGCGACGGCCGCCGCGGGCTGCTCCAGCTGCCACAGGTACGCCGACAGGCCGCGGCTGGTGGCCGACGGGTTGTACACGAGCTGTGCGCCGTTCAGGCCCAACTGCCGCCAGCCTTCCGGGAAGTGGCGGTCGTAGCAGATGTAGACGCCGACCTTGCCGACGGCCGTGTCGAAGACGGGCCAGCCCAGGTTCCCCGGCTTGAAGTAGTACTTCTCCCAGAAGCCCTTCACCTGCGGGATGTGGTGCTTGCGGTACTTGCCGAGGTAGGTGCCGTCGGCGTCGATGACGGCCGCGGTGTTGAAGTAGAAGCCGGCCTGCTCGACTTCGAAGACGGGCACGACGATCACCAGGCCCGTCTCCCGGGCGAGTTGGCTCATCCGGGTCACGGTCGGACCGTCCGGCACCGGCTCGGCCCACCGATAGTGCTCGGGCTCCTGCACCTGGCAGAAGTAGGGCGCGTTGAAGACTTCCTGGAAGCCGATGATCCGCGCGCCCTGCCGGGCGGCCTCGCGGGCGTGCTCCTCGTGCTTGGCGATCATGGATTCGGTGTCGCCCGTCCAGGTGGCCTGGACGAGTGCGGCGCGTACGACAGGGGCCATGTGCCGCTCCTTTGCCTGATCCTCTACGCCCGTAGACCGAGTCGTAGAGGGACGAACGTAAGCCCACCCGGAAGGCTTGCCAAGACCATCGTCGTTAACCCGCTGGATCGATCTTGTTTCGCACCCGTGCGAGTGACCCGTCCGCGGCGCTTCTCCCGGGTCAGGCGGCGAAGCCCGCGACGCGCAGCGCGTGGACGACGTCCCAGTACCTCTCGTCGGAGACGGCCCGCGCCGCCTCGACGATCAGGGGGACGAGCAGCACGGGGTCGCTCTGCGCGCTGCGGGCCGCCTCCTCCGGCGTACGACTGCGCACGTACGCCGCCAGCAGGATGCGGGCCTCGCGGTGCCGCCCCTCGTCGTCGAGCCGGCCGACCGCCTCGCCGATCTCGCCCGGCGAGCGGCCCATGCCCTGGCGCAGGACCTGCTGCCCGTCGGCGGCGCGGCCCGCGGCGGTCAGCGCCTCGGCCGCGGCGACGAGCCCCTCCGGGGGCAGCGAGGCCACCTCCCACAGCAGAGTCGCCCAGTCGGCGGCGAGGCCGGCCCGCAGCAACTCCGTTGCCAGCAGGGGGAGTCGGGCCGCGGGCCAGTGTGCGGCGCCGACGAGGACGATGTGCGCCTCGCCGGTCCTGCCCTCGCGACGGAGCCGGAGCAGGGTGTCCACGGCCCGGGGCACCTCTTGACGCGCTTCGGGATCTTCGCGGACCGGGGCGCGCTGCGGAGCCGGGTCCGTACCGGCGAAGCGGGCGCCGCGGGGTGTGCCAACTCCCGCTTCGGGAGCGGACGTTGCCGGGAGGACGTCTTGGGTTTCGGGTTCGTCCTGGAGGATGCCGGCGAATCGGGCGCTGCCTCGGGGGCGGCGCTTGCGGGGCCCCCGGCCCTGCGGGCCCTCGCCCTCTCGACTGTCCGGTTGCTGCGTCGTGGGCGACTGAACGCCGCCTTGCGCCGGGCGCACGGTTCCCCGCGTCCCCAGGTTGCTCTTCCTTGCCCGGAGTTCTGCGATGCGGGCCGTCGCCCGCTCGTAGTCGTCGCGGGCCCAGGCCAGGTCGAGGCGGACGGCCTCCGACTCCTGCTGCGTGGTGGCCGCGTTCAGCCGCTGGGTCAGCTCCCGCTGGCGCTCGACCGCGTAGCGCTGCTCCGCGGCCATCACGCCCAGACGCTCGTTGATCACCTCGTCGCCCCCGGGCCGGGAGTCGTAGGCCCGCGTCGCGGCGTTCTGCAGCGCCCGCGCCCGTACGCCCTCCCGCTCGGCCCATTCGGGACCGAGGGTCGCGGAGGCGTCCTGGAGCAGGGATTCCACCACGTCCCAGGGCGGCACCTCGCGGCCGTCCAGGCAGGCCCGCATGCCCTCGGGGTCGCGCTGCCAGAAGACGCCGCACCAGCCTGCGCCCTGGTCGACCCGGGACAGGAGTTCGCGCAGGTGCCTCGCGAACTCCCCCACCTCATGCGGGAGTTGTTCCACGTCCGTCACGCTCCGGAAGGAAACACCCGGCGTGTTACGGAGCTGCTACGTCCTCTTTTCAGGCGGGCACCAGGGCGCAGTGCACGACCAGCTCGTCCATGGAGATGCCGAGCTCCCGGGCGACGGCGGCGATCGTGAAGAACGCCGGGGTCGGCGCCCGGCCCGTCTCGATCTTGCGCAGCGTCTCGACCGAGACGCCGGCACCCGCGGCCACCTCCGTCATGCTGCGGCCCTGCCGCGCCTCGCGCAGCAGCTGCCCGAGGCGCTCGCCGCGCTCGCGCTCTTCCGGAGTCAAGGGGGTTCGGACCATGCGCCCAGCCTACCCGAGATCCGATTTCTATACCGGATTCTCGTACCGGGTTCCTATACCGGATTCAAATACCGGTATAGTTATTGGCATGGTGGAACTCAAGACGGATACATCGATCGACGCGATGCGGGAGGCGGGCCGCGTGGTGGCACAGGCCCTGACCGCCGTACGCGACCACGCGGCCGTGGGCGTGAGCCTGCTCGAGCTCGACGCGGTGGCGCGCGAGGTGCTGCGCGACGCGGGCGCGGGCTCGCCCTTCCTCGGCTATCGGCCCTCCTTCGCACCGACCCCGTTCCCGGCGGTGATCTGCGCGTCCGTGAACGACGCGGTGGTGCACGGCATCCCGGACGCGTACCGGCTGCGCGACGGCGACCTCGTGTCGATCGACTGCGGGGCCCAACTGGACGGCTGGGCGGGCGACTCGGCGATCAGCTTCACGGTCGGCACCCCGCGCCCCGACGACGTACGACTGATCGAGACGGCCGAGCGGGCGCTGGCCGCGGGCATCGAGGCGGCCGTCGTCGGGAACCGGATCGGCGACATCGCGCACGCCATCGGCACGGTCTGCCGCGCCGCCGGTTACGGCATCCCGGAAGGCTTCGGCGGGCACGGCATCGGACGGCACATGCACGAGGACCCCGGGGTGCCGAACGAGGGGCGGCCCGGCCGCGGCATGCCGCTGCGCCACGGCATGGCCCTGGCCATCGAGCCGATGCTGATCGGCGGCGGCACGGACGGCTACCACGAGGCGCCGGACGGCTGGACGCTGCGCACGAACGACGGCTCCCGCGCCGCGCACGTGGAGCACTCCGTGGCGATCACGGACGCGGGGCCGCGGATTCTGACGGCGCTCTAGGGCCTGCGTCGAAAGTGGCTTCGTCCGCCCGGAGGGCGGGCCGGGCGGCGTCCGGGGATGCGCCCTGGGACCCCGGCCGGAGCCTGGAGGAGCGCCGGGTGTCCGGCAGACGCCCCGACCATCGCCGGGAGAGGCCCTTGGGTCCGCCCGGCGGCCGCCGGCCGACGGACCGGACGGACCTGGGCCCGGCCCCCGGATGGCCCGCTCGCGCATGCGCCTCCCGACTCCGGATGCTCCTCTTACGGAGAGTGGCCACCTCTCGGTGAACGGCCACGCTCCGTGAGAAAGGACCGGATGCCCGATGGCCGCACGTGCCGCACGGCCCCACCGCCGCCTTCTGCCCTGGCGTTCCACGACCGGCGTCGCGCTCGCCGTGGCAGCCGTCCTCGCGGCGCCGGGCAGCGCGCACCCCGCGACGCCGCTCGGCGCCGAGGTTCCCGACGGCGGCGACTGGGGCACGGTCCTCGCCGACGGCGGACCCCTGCAGGCCGACGCCTGGGTGGCACGGGTACGGGGACTCGGCGGCGTCGCGGACACCGCCTTGTTCGAGACGCACCACCCGGCGACCGCCAAGGCACCGCACGAGCAGGGCGGCGGCGACCGCCTCGCGGACCTGGCCCCCGGCGGCTTCGGGATCGGCGCGGGCTCCCTGCTGTTCAGCCGCGCGCTGGGCGACGCCCGCCCGGCCTCGCCCGCGAGCGAGCAGACCGTCAAGGCGCCGGGGTCCGCGTTCGCCGAGGCGGGCGGCGCCTCCGTCTCCGTGGGACTGCCCTACCTCGCCAACCCCACGGGCGGCGTCCAGCTCTCGCCCATCGGCGTCCACGTGGACGGCGTCACGGTCTCCGCGCTCGCCTCGCCCGGCAAGCCGGTGGCGTTCTCCGGCGGCGTCACCGGCGGGTACTTCTCGCTGGCCGGGGAGCCCGTCGTCACCGTGCCGAAGCTGTGGCCGACGAACTTCGGCGTCCGGCTCCCCGCCGACTACACCCGCCAGGCCATCGCCCTCGCCGTCACGAACGAGCAGGTCACCACGGACACCTCGGGCCGCCCCACGCGCGGCGCGGACGGCGGCTACAAGTTCGACCCGAAGGCGACCAGCGGCTATGTCAACGCCGTGCACGTCTCCCTGCTCGGCACCCAGGTCGCCGATGTCACCGTGGGCCACGCCGCCGTGCTGCGCAAGGCCTGACCTCTCCCCTCGTTTGCCTTCAACTCCCCCACCGCACAAGGAGATCCAGGCCATGAACCGATGGCGCAGCAGGAGTGCGCGCGGCGCGCTGACAGCAGCCGTCGCCACCCTGACGGCCCTGGCCGCGACCGCCCCCGCGCAGGCCCACATCACCCCCGGGCACGAGAGCGCCGAGCAGACCTGGGGCGCACGCGCCGCCACCGGGGCCGCGCAGGCGAACGCCTGGGTGGCCCGCATCAGCGGTATCCCCCGGCTGTCCGACGTCCCGCTCGGCGCGGCCCGCCACCCCGCGGCACCCGACGCGCCCGAGCTGCGCCGCACCGGCACCCGCACCCTCGGGCTCAGTGTCGACCGCCGCCCGGTCGGCAAGGTCTCCGCCCTGTTCGCCCGCACGATGGCCGATCAACTCCCTGGCGCCCAAGGCACGTTGAGCCCCGCCGCGACGGGCACCGCCTACGCCGACGCGGGCGGCGGCACGCTCGATCTGCGGATCCCGACCACCACGCCGGGCGGCGAGAACGACAAGCCCACGGTGATCGGCATCCACCTGGAGGGCCTGTCGACGTCGGCGCTCGCCAGGCCGGGCAAGCCCGTCGCGTTCACCACCGGGTTCACCTCGGGGGGCCTGTACGTCGGCGAGAAGAAGGTCGTGGACCTCGGCGAGCACGCGGGGCCCAACACGAAGGTGCAGATCCCGGGCCCCTCGCCGCGCTTCCCGCTCGCCGTCGCCACCGTCAACGAACAGGTCACCACCGACGCCAAGGGCGTGCCGGACAAGGTCAACCGGCCGGACGCGGAAGCGGGTTACGTCAATGCCGTGCACCTGACCGTCCTGGGCCCGGTCATCGTCGACGTGACGGTCGGGCACTCGGCGGTCATCGCGGGCGACGGCACCGAGCGCGCCGTGCAGAGCCGGAGCGCGGGCCGGGACGACGACTGCCCGCCCGATCCGTCCGTCTCCGGCGACGACATGGACGTGCGCGGCGCCCGGCTGCCGGGCGTCGGCTCGCCGCCCCCGTTCCCGCCGCCGGCCTGTGTGCCCACCCAGACCCTGGAGGACGGCAGCGTCGTCATCAAGGGCGAACACATCGACACCCACTGGTGGGTGGCCGATGTCTTCGACACCGCGTGGAAGTCCGCGTGGAGCGTCGCGGAGGGTGCCTTCAACTGGGCGATCCAGGGCGCGGCGGACGTCGGCAAGTGGATCTCCACATGGTTCTGACCGCGTACACCCCGCCAACTCCCCCTGCCAGAAAGGACCGTGCGCCGATGACATCCCGCCGCACCCCCGCCCGCACGGCCGGGGCCCTCGCCCTCGCCGCCTGCGCGGTCACGCTCACCTGCGCGCCCGTCGAAGCGGCCGCCTCCCCCGCCGGCACCGACAGCTGGGGCACCGTCCTCCAGACGGACTCCCCCGTGCAGGCCGACGCCTGGTCGGTGCGGATCAGCGGCCGCAGCGGCCTGCTCGTCTCGGGCGACACCCGGGCCCATTTCCCGGCGTTCGACGGGGCACCGAGCGGTCACGACGACCGCGACAAGGAAGCACGGCTCAGCTACAAGGCGCAGCCCATCGGCGTGCTCGACGAGCCGTACACCAGCACGGAGGCGACCGGCGCGAAGAAGGACGGTGTACGCGCCGAGACGACCTTCCACAGCATCGACCTGGCCTCCCCGTACCGTCCGGGCCCGCAGGGCGCGGCCCCGCACGGCGACGTCGGCATCGCGCTCGACAAGGTGCGCGTGGTCGCCGACTCGACGCCCGGCCACACGGTCCGCTTCACCACGAGCGTCGCCTCCGGCACGGTGTACGCGGGCGGGAAGGCGGTGCACCGGCTCGACGGCAAGAAGTGGCGCCCCAACACGGGCCTGCGTTTCCCGTCCGCCGAGAACGTCCCGCCGGTCCTGGTCGCCACCGTGAACGAGCAGATCACCACGGACGACCAGGGTCACCCCACGACCGACGCCACCGGCAGCAGCTACCGCTTCGACCCGTCGGCCACCAGCGGCTACGCCAACGCGCTGCACATGACGGTGCTCTCCCCCGAGGTCGCCGACTTCACCATCGGGCACGCGGCGGTGCTGCGCCGGCCGGACGCGGCGGGCTGACCGGGCCCCCGCCGCGCCCCCGCGCGGGTCAGCGGTCCTGCCGGTCGAGCACCTCCATGACGTAGAGGACGGCCTTGCCGGGCGGGACCGCGACGCCGCCCTTCGTCATCTTGAAGCCGGGCTTGTACCGGGCGGGCACCGCGATCTGTACGCGGCTGCCGACCCGCATGCCGCGCAGCGCCTCGTACACGCCGGGCGGCACCGCCTCCGGCGCGACGACGAAGCCGTTCGGGCCGGTGACCGCGTACGTCGAGCGGAACGGGGTCTTCTCGGCCCAGGTCCAGGCCGCGTACTGCACGACGGCGACATCGCCGTCCTGCAGTACGGGCCCGCTCCCCTCGGCCAGCATCCGCACGTCGAGCTTCTTCGGGGCGGCGGCGCCGCCCCAACTGCGCACCTGCGGCGCCTGGCCTGCGGACACGGCGACCACGGGTGCGCCCTCACGGGCCGCGCCGGGACCACCGGTGCCCTTGGCGTCGGCGGTGGGCACGCGCTGGTCGAGCCCGTACCCGCCGACGAGGTCGAAGACCAGGATCATGTGATCGCTCGGGCTGACCTGTGCGGGCGCCATGCCGTGCGGGCCGAAGCCGCTCGTGGCCGGGGTGACCATCAGGACCCGGCTGCCCGCCCTGCGGCCGAGGAGCGCCTGGTCCCAGGTGCGCGAGACGTGCTCGCCGTCGAAGGAGACCGTCGTCGGCTGGGTCAGGCCCCAGGTCGACATGAGCTTCTTGTTCCCCTCCCAGATCTTCATCTCCACGTCGGTGACGGCCACTTGGCCCTTCTTCACCGCGGGCCCGCTCCCCTCGTGCAGCACCTTCATCCGCCCCTCCTTGGGCGGGGGCAGGTTCGGCACGGTGATGGTGGGCCGGGTCCCGAGCGCCCCGGAGACCTGGGGGATGTTCTCGGGGTGCGGTGCGGCGCAGGCCGCGGCGCCCGCGGCCAGCAGGACGAAGGCGGCGGCGCCGGTGCGCACGGACGGCGTCAGCACGGGAGTCCTCCAAAGAGTCGGGGGGTGTTGGTGTCCGAGCGTGGCCGCCGCGGCGAGTGGCTCCGTGCACCCGTGCCCCGACACACCGGTTGCCGTACACCTGCGGGTGTACGGCAACCGGTACCGCTCAGGCTTCGCGCCGGGTCACCAGCAGTTCATGCCCGACGTCCGTGCCTTGGAGCGCATCGTGCCCGCGGCCTCGGCGGGCGGCGCGAACGGGGCGCAGACCATGGACCGCCCGTCCTCGGACCGGGCCGCACCCGGCTTCTGGAAGGGCGCCCAGCCGTGCGCGCCGCCCTTGCCCGGGAACGCCGCGTGCGGTGCCGCGGCCCTGATGGTGTCCCCGGGGTTGACCGGGTTCAGGTTGTCCTTCACCGCGTACTTGTCCGTGCGCTTGGGGTCGCGGATGACGGCCGCGTGGGCCACCGACACGTCCGCCACGTTGGAGCCGAGCACGCTCGCGTGGATGCCGTTGACGAAGCCGCTGGTGGCGGTGCCGTCGTACTTGTACTTGCCGTCCTTGCCGAGGGTGGCCTTGCCCTGCTGGTCCGTGGTCACCTGCTCGTTGGTGAGGGCGAGGACCAGCGGGTCCTGGCTGTAGTCGGACGGGATGCGGGCGCCCAGGTTCGAGGCCCACAGGTCCGGGATGTCGATGAGGTCGAAGCCCGCCACCGAGATGTACCCGGAGGCGGCACCGCCCGTGAAGGCGACCGGCTTGCCGGGCCGCGACCAGGCGGACACCTGGATCCCGTCGACGTGCACGCCGATCGGCGACAGCTGGGTGCCGCCGGCCGGGTTGGCGATGTAGGGAACGCCGACGTCGACGGCGCCGCCACCCGCGTCGGCGTAGATCTCGCCGCGGGCCGGAACCTCGTTGCCGCCGGCCCGGGAGTTGGGGTGGGCGTGGCCCAGGGCGCGCGAGTACAGCGCCGAGACCTTGCCGAGGCCGATGCCGCCCGGGGCGAGGTCGACGAGCTGGTCGCCGCCCGCGTGCTGCTTGGGGGCGCGGGCACTGGCCGGGTACTGGGACTCGAACATCGCGGCGTTGATGGTGCCGCCGACGCCGCTGACCCGGACGACCCAGGAGTCGGCCTGGACGCAGTCGTCGGTCTTCATGACCGTGCCCCACTGGTCGTCCTTGGAGTACAGGGTGTTGTCGTCGGCATCGGCCGACGCCGGGAACGCCGTGGTCAGCAAGGCCGTCAGGCCCGCCCCGGCGGCGAGTACCGCCCGGGTCCGTCTGATGTGCCACGAAGCCATGGCCATCGTCTCCTTCTTGTGGTGGTGCTCAGTGGTCTGTGTCAGGGCGCCGCCGGCCGCGGACCGGGTCCGCGGCCGGCGGGGGCGAAAGGTCATCGCCCGGCGCACAGCGCCCGGTTGTTCTGGATGTAGGCGCCGCAGGAGATGTCCTGGCTCGCGTCTTCCTTGACGACGGCCGTGTCCTTGACGCTGGTGCCGTTGAGGTCCGAGCCCTCGGTGGTCACCGCGGTGGTGCCCGGGACGGGACCGGCCTTGTCGCCGACCTTCACGTCCACGTTGATCGGCGGGTAGGCCTTGCCGGGCTGCAGCGCGTCGGCGCCGTTGCCGGGACGCACGCAGGTGACGCGCTGGCCGGTGACCGAGCACTTCCAGCCGTCGCCGGAGGCCTTGACCGGGGTGATGCCCGGGCCGAAGTCACGGGTGACGGTGACCTCGCCGGTGGTCGGGCCCGCGGTCGCGGCGTTGTCCACCGTGATGGCGAACTTGCCGGGCTTGCCCACGATCAGGTCGCCCACGGGGGCGGTGTTCACGGCGAGCGACGGAGGCAGCGCCGGGGCGGGCTTGACCGGGAACTTCTCGTCGGTCCTGCCGTCGCCGCCGCTGTTGCGCGGGGTGTCCGTGGTGCCGGTCACCGGCGCGTCACCGCCCTTGACGTCCTTGTCGACGATGGCCGCGATGTGGATGTCCGGGTAGCTGTCGCCGGGGTTGAGCATGTCCGGGCCCTTGCCGGGCCGGGTGCAGCTGACCGTCTGCCCCTTGATCGAGCAGTCCCAGCCGGGACCTGCGGCGGTCACCGGGGTGATGCCGGCGGGGAAGGTGCGGGTCACGGTGACGGGGCCGTTGGTCGGGCCCGCGTCGGCGGCGTTGGACGTCTTGACCGTGAAGGCCGCGTTCTCACCGGCCGTAACGGGGGCGTCGGCGGTCATCTTGGAGGTGAGGGCCGGGCCCTTCTTCAGGGTGACCTTGACCGTGTCCTCGGTGGGCGCGCCCTGCTTGCCGTCCGGGCCCTCGACCGTCGACGTGATCGTGTACTCGCCGTCGGCGTCGGTCGCGACCTTCGCCTTGATCGGGGCGGGCGGCCAGGTCTTGCCGGGGGCGAGCGCGTCCGGGCCAGTGCCCGGGTGCGTGCAGCTCACCTTCTGGCCGTCGACCTTGCAGTCCCAGCCGTTGCCGCCGGCCTCGGTCGGCGTGATGCCCTTGGGGAAGGTGACCTCGGAGGTGCGCGGGCCGTCCGTGGAGCCGGCCGCCGGGTCGTTGGAGACGTTCAGGTTGAACGTCGACTCGCCGTCGGCGGTGATCGGACCCGCCGGGTCGACGGTCGAGGTCAGCCGGTCGGGGAGCGTGGTCGCCTTCACGTTCCACACGTCGTGGTTCTCGACCGCGTCGCCGGTGGAG
Source organism: Streptomyces sp. NPDC050085 (assembly GCF_044460595.1). NCBI lineage: Bacteria > Bacillati > Actinomycetota > Actinomycetes > Kitasatosporales > Streptomycetaceae > Streptomyces > Streptomyces sp. NPDC050085. The sequence goes on from NZ_JBITJZ010000001.1 coordinate 821,361, forward strand.
GCGGCGAATCCGATGCGGATGTCCTTCGGCAGCTTCGGCTGGCCGGGGATGGAGTTGAGATCGAAGTTGTCGATCTTGTTCTGGAACCCGTCGCCGTCGTGGAAGTCGACGGCCACCGAGAGCCGGCCGGCGGTCGACAGGTCGACCCGCACCGAACGCACCGCACCGGAGCGCTCCTTGGCGTCCGCCACGTCGAGCTTTCGCGTGGACGGGTACGTGGAGATGACCTGGTTGTTCTGGCTGGTCGCGCCGCGCACCGTGATGGAGTTGGGCTTGCCCTGCGCCTGGCCGGGGAAGCCGCCCAGGTTCTTCAGGAAGTTGCCGTAGCTGTCGATGCCGACGCCCAGGTAGCCGCCCTTGATGCCGTTGTAGCCCAGGCCCGAGCCGTACAGACCGGCGTCGGTGGGCAGTGCCTCGGCGCCGTCGAGCAGCATCACGGCCAGACCGTCGGCACCGCGGCCGCCCTTGGCGTCGTACGAGGCGTAGTCGAGGGTGAGGCTCAGGCCCCGGTCGGCGGGGATCGGGTCCCGCGTCACGATGAAGCCGTTCTGGTTCGGCTTGTTCGAGGTGAGCCGCAGGGCACCCTTGCCCTCGGGGTCCGGGGTGCCGTCGGCGCACGCCTTCAGGGGCCCCTTCTCTCCGGTGGCCCCGGTCAGGCAGGCGAAGCCGGTGCCCTTGGTACCGGCACTGCTGTACCAGGACTTGGCGTCGAAGGAGGAACCCGTGAAGGCCTCGTAGTGGTCGTACGGGTCCCGCTGGAACGCGGCCGACGCCGTGAGCGGGGTGGCCATGGTCAGGCCGAGCGCCGCGGCGGTGGCCAGGCCGAGGGGCGCAGCGAAGCGCGCCAGGCGTCCCGGCCTCCGCCCTCGCGTCTGTCTGGTGTCCGTCATCTTCAGGTGCCTTTCCCGGGCGCACCACGCCCTGTCGGATGCTGTGCGTGTCAGCTGACCTCCGCACGCACGTGATCGCGTACAGTGATCAGTTTTCCGAGAAGCACAACACTCAGTGACGATGTGTGCGATACGTGAAGGCCGTGCGAGTGAACCGGGGGCCGGGTCGCGGGTCAGCCGGACGGTGCGACGAGCCCCAACTCGTAGGCAAGGATGACCAGGTGAACCCGGTCCCGGGCGTCCAGCTTGGTGAAGAGCCGGGACACGTGGGACTTGGTGGTGGCGACGCTGATGAACAGCTCGTCGGCGATCTCCTGGTTCGACCTGCCGAGCCCGACCAGCGTCAATACCTCCCGCTCACGCTCCGTGACGGCCTCGACGGGGCGCGACGTGCGGGCCGCGGCCGGACCGGGGCGGCCGACGAAGTCGGCGATCAGGCGGCGGGTGACCCCGGGGGCGATGAGGGCGTCACCGGCGGCGACCACGCGGACCGCCGCGAGGATGTCCTCGAGCGCCATGTCCTTCACGGCGAACCCGCTCGCCCCGGCGCGCAGCGCCCCGTACACGTACTCGTCCTCGTCGAAGGTGGTCAGGACGAGCACGCGGCTGCCGGTGCCGGCGGCCATGATCCGCCGGGTCGCCTCGATGCCGTCCATGCCGGGCATCCGGATGTCCATCACGACGACGTCGGGCCGCAGCGCCGCGGCCCGCTCGACGGCTTCGGCGCCGCCGCCCGCCTCGCCCACGACCTCCAGGTCGTCGGTGTCGGCGATGAGGACCCGCAGGCCCGAGCGGACCAGCGGCTGGTCGTCGACGAGCAGCACGGTCACGGTCATCGCGCCGCTCCCGGCAGCGGAATCCTGGCCGCCACGCGGAAGCCGCCCCCGGGCCCCGGCCCCGCCTCGAACTGCCCGTGCAACAGGCTCACCCGCTCCCCCATCCCCGTGATCCCGAACCCCGTACCGGACGATCTTGCACCGGGGCCGCGTCCCTCGTCCACGATCTCCAGCCGCAGTTCGTCGTCGGCGTACCCGACGAGGACCCGGCACGTGTCCACGGCCGCGTGCCGGACCACGTTCGCGAGGGACTCCTGCACGATCCGGTACGCGGACAGCTCGATGTCGGCCGGGAGCGCCCGCTCGGTGCCGTTGCGGACGACCTCGACGTGCACGCCCGCGTCCCTGGCGGTGGCCTCGGTGAGCCGGTCCAGATCGGCGAGGCCGGTGGCGGGGCCGAGCGGTGCCTGGCTGCCCGGTTCTGCCTTGCGCAGCGCGACCAGGGTGCGGCGCAGCCCCTGGAGCGTCTCGCGGCTGGTCGCCTCGATGGCCTCCAGGGCCGCGCGGGCCTCGCCCGGCTGGGTCTCGATGACCCGGGCCGCGACGCCCGACTGGATCGCGATGACGCCGATGCTGTGGGAGACCATGTCGTGCAACTCCCGTGCGATGCGCAGCCGTTCACCGGTCACGGCCTCGGCGACGGCCTGTTCGCGCAGGGCCGTGGCGTGCTCGCGCCGCTCCCGGCCGAGCAGCCCGACCATGCAGGCCACGAGCAGGCAGAGCAGCGCGATCACGGCGAACCCGATGAGGTTGTACGCGGGCACCCACACGAGGATCCCGGCGGCCTGGGCAAGCACGCACAGCGCGATTCCCGTGATCCACTGCGCGCGCGACCGGGTGGCGACGAGGTACCCGAGCACCACGTCCGCCGACATGAACGCCGCCACGGTCGTCGCGCGCGAGTCGTCGAAGGGCCCGCCCGTGGGCTGCAGCGCGGTCGCGAGCAGGGTGCCGACGAGCACCACGACCAGCGTGAACAGCGGCTTGCGCCGCATGATTCCGACCAGCAGGGCGGCGGACAGCGCCACCCCGAAGGCGCGTACCGAGGGCAGCACGTCCGACGAGCCGAAGAGCGCAAGGCCCACCGCCAGTGGGTACAGGGCGAGTCCGCACCAGGCGGTGGCGTTGCGGGAGGTCGATATCGCGTTCACACCGGTGAGCGTACGAGGACGGGTGCGCGCCGACATCAGCCCCGGGGATGCATCCCACGGGCCGATGACCGCGGGTGCCGCCGCCCGGCACGGTGTCCCACATGATCGAAGTCAGCGAACTCACCAAGCGGTACGGCCGCAGGACGGCCGTCGACGGTCTGTCCTTCGCCGTGCGGCCCGGTGTCGTCACCGGGTTCCTCGGCCCGAACGGATCGGGCAAGTCCACGACCTTGCGGATCGTCCTCGGCCTTGACGCGCCGGACGCGGGCGGGGCCACGGTGGACGGGGTGCCGTTCGGCTCGCATGCGCGGGGCCTGCGGCACGCGGGGGCCCTGCTCGACGCGCAGCAGGTGCACGGCGGGCGCACCGCCCACGCCCACCTCGCGGCGCTGGCCCGGTCCAACGGCCTGGCCCGCGAGCGCGCCGCCGAAGTCCTCGCGGAGGTCGGCCTCGCCGAGGCGGCCGGGCGCCGCATCGGCGGCTTCTCGCTCGGCATGAAGCAGCGGCTCGGGGTGGCGACGGCGCTGCTCGGCGATCCGCCGGTGCTGTTGTTCGACGAGCCGTTCAACGGGATGGACCCGGAGGGCGTGCTGTGGCTGCGCCGGCTGTTCCGGCGCCTGGCCGCCGAGGGCCGTACGGTCTTCCTCTCCAGCCATCTGATGTCCGAAATGGAGTCCACGGCCGACGAGTTGATCGTGATCGGACGGGGCCGGCTCGTCGCGGCCGAGCCGCTGCGGACGTTCGCGGCGCGCGCCACCCGGCTGAGCGTCATGGTGGGAAGCCCCCGCGCCGCCGAGCTCACCGGGCCGCTCGTGGCGGCCGGCGCCGATGTCGTGCCCGAGGGCGAGGAGCGTCTGACGGTGACGGGCCTGCCCGCCGAGCGGATCGGCGCGATCGCCCTGGAGCGGCAGGTCGTGCTGCACGAACTCACCACGCGCACCGCCTCGTTGGAAGAGGCCTTCATGGAACTGACCGCCGACCGCGTCGAGTACCCGGCAGGAGCCACCCGATGAACGCCACCGCACCCGCCCGCTTCACCGATCTGCTCGCCGCCGAGTGGATCAAGATCCGCTCGCTGCGCTCGACGCCGTGGATCCTGGGGATCGTCGTCGCGACGGTGCTGGCCTCGGCGGCGTTCGCCGCGTACGGCGACTACCGCGACTTCCCGAACTACAGCGCCGTCGACCAGCGCGAACACGTGTGGGCCCTGGGCGACGCGTTCCCCGCCGGGGGCTATCTCACGCTGATGCTGGCGGCGGGCAGCGTCGGCGCGATCGTCGTGGTCAGCGAGTACAGCAGCGGGCTGATCCGCACGACGATGGCGGCGGTCCCGGCGCGACGCCAGGTGGTGCTGGCGAAGGCGGTGGTGACAACCGCCCTGTGGACGGCAGTCGGCCTTGTCTGCGCCTTCGGTTCGTTCGCCGTCTCCCAGGGGATCCTGAGCGCCCGGGACGCCGCCGTCCCTCTCCTGGACACGGGCTCGCTGCGCGCGGTCGCCGCCTCGGCTCTGCTCGCGCCGGTGTGCGCACTGATCGGCCTCGGCTTCGGGGTCCTGGTGCGGCACAGCGCGTCGACGATGGTCGGCACGGCGTTCGTGCTGCTGATGCTGCCGACGTTCTTCAACTCGCGCCGGCCCTGGGTGGAGCGGATCGACCACCTGATGGTGCAGAGCGCGTGGCAGCGGCTCGTGACGCTCTACGGCTGGGGCCCCGAGGCGTACGGCGGCGCGACGACGGCCGGGGCCTGGGCGGTGTTCGCCACCTGGCCGCTGGTCGCCGTCGCGCTCGCTCTGGTCGTCGTACGCCGCAGGGACGTGTGACAGCCCCTGCTCACTTGGCTCGACTACTTGCTGGGGTCGACCACCATCGCCGAACCGCCCCCGCGCCGCACCGTCTCGGCGGCCGCGAGCCACTTCCCGCCCGGCAGCCGCTGCACACCGGTGGCGGCGCCGATCTCCGGGTTCAGCTTGAAGGAGTGCCCGATGGCTTCGAGCTTCGCCCTCAACCCACCGTCGTACAGGGCGGGTTCGAGCTCGGTCTGCGCCGCGTTGCGCTGACTGGCGCGCGGCGCCGCGATGGCGTCGACGAGCGGCAGGCCCCGGTCGAGGAACCCGGTCAGCGTCTGCAGCACCGTGGTGATGATGGTGGCACCACCGGGCGAACCGACCGCCACCACCGGCCTGCCCGCCTTGTCGAGCACGATGGTCGGGGAGATCGACGACCGCGGCCGCTTGCCGGGCCCCGGCAGGTTCGGGTCGTGCACGGCCGGGTTCGCGGGCGCGAAGGAGAAGTCGGTCAGCTCGTTGTTGAGCAGGAACCCGCGGCCCGGCACGGTGATGCCGCTGCCGCCGGTCGACTCGATGGTGAGGGTGTAGGCGACGACGTTGCCCCACTTGTCGGCGGCGGTCAGATGCGTGGTGTTCTCGCCCTCGTACGTCGTCGGGGCGGCCTGGTCACCGGTCTTGCCGCAGGTCCCCGGATGCCTCGGGTCGCCGGGCGCGAGCGGGCTGGTGAGCACGGCGTCGTCCTTGATGAGGCACCCGCGGGAGTCGGCGAACTTCTGCGAAAGCAGCTGCTTCGTGGGGACGTCCTCGAAGGCCGGGTCGCCGACCCAGCGGCCCCGGTCGGCGAACGCGATCCGGCTCGCCTCGATGAAGCGGTGCAGGTACTGCACGTCCGAGGCCTTGGAAAGGTCCGTCCTCTCAAGGATGTTGAGGGCTTCCCCGACGGTCGTGCCGCCGGACGAGGACGGCGCCATCGAGTAGACGCCGAGCCCGCGGTACGAAGTCCTGGACGGGGCCTGGTACTTGGCGGTGTACGCCTTCAGGTCCTTGGCCGACAGCTTGCCGGGCCGCGCGTTGTAGCCCGAACCCGGGTCGACCGGCGGCTTGTTCACCGTCCGCACGATGTCGGCGCCGAGGTCGCCGCGGTAGATCGCGCCGACGCCCTTGCGCGCCAACTCGCCGTAGGTGCGCGCCAGATCGGGGTTCTTGAACGTCGAGCCGACGACGGGCAGCTGCCCGCCCGGCAGGAAAAGCTTCGCCGTGTCGGGGAAGGTTCGGAACCGGGCCTCGTTCGACGCGGTCTGCGAGCGGAAGGTGTCGTCGACGGTGAATCCGTCGCGGGCCAGTTTCCGCGCGGGTTCGAGGACGGTGCCGAGCCGCTCGCTGCCCCAGGCGTCGAGCGCGGACTGCCAGGTGGCCGGAGTGCCGGGCGTGCCGACGCTCAGCCCGCTGGTGACCGCGTCATTGAAGGCGAGGGGCTTGCCGTTCTCCAGGAACAGGTCGGACCCGGCGCTCAGCGGCGCGGTCTCGCGCCCGTCGATGGTGTGGACCTTGCGGGACTTGGCGTCGTAGTAGACGAAGTAGCCGCCTCCGCCGATCCCGGCGGAGTACGGCTCGGTCACGCCGAGGGCGGCCGCGGTGGCGACGGCGGCGTCGACCGCGTTCCCTCCTCTTCTCAGTACTTCGATGCCCGCGGCCGAGGCGTCGGCGTCGACGCTGGCCACGGCACCCCCGTACCCGACGGCAACCGGAACCTTCCGTGGCGCACTGGAAGAAGCGGAGGAAGGGGGTGCCGCGGCACCGACCCCCACCATGGTCACCGCAACCGCGCACAACGACAGATTCCGCGACAGACTCCGCCCAACTGAACGCCTCATCAGTACCTCCAGTCAACAGCCGTCCGCGCAGCGTAACTTGACTTTCCGAAGCCGTCAGGACCCCCTCGAACACGGGTGCGCCGGTTGGCTAGAGTGCGCCCCCATGACTGAAGACGTGCGTTACATCGTCCTCGGCCTGGTCGCGGTGTGCCTGGGCGGCGCCCTTGGCTGGCTCGCCCGCACCCAGCTGTGGAAGCGGAAGCTCCGCCGCAGGCAGGCCTTCTTCGGGCTGCCCGACAACTCCGAGTCCCTGCTGGTGGTGACCCGCGACGCGGGCGGCCCCGAGCTGACGGTGAAGCGCCACGACGTCTTCGCCCTGCTCGAACTGTCCTCCCTCATCAAGGACTGCGGCGCCCACGCCCAGGTCGTCGCCCACGACACGGCCCAGCAGGGCTTCGGCGAGCGCACCGAGTTCTGTGTCGGCGGCCCCGCGTCGAACCGCCGCATGGCGGCCCACATGGTGAGCCTGCTGCCCGGCGTCCGCGTCAACACCGACCCCGAACCGGGTCCTGACCGCGGTGCGTTCCAGATCGGCTCCGAGCGCTACCGCCTGGAGCCCGGCAGGACCGAGTACGTCGTCCTGGCCCGCCTCACCGCGGGCGAGGCCAAGGAGGCGAGACCCGTCTTCCTCTTCTGCGGCCAGCTGCCCATCACCCATCAGGCGGCCACCCGCTACCTCGCCCGCCACCACGAACGCCTCGCCCGCAAGAACGGCAACAACGCGTTCGTGCTGCTCCTGAAGGTCGTCAACTCCCAGGCGTACGGCCCCGACGTCGTCGAGCTGGTCGCGGACGTGACGCGGGCGGCGCAGACCCCGCTGCCCGCCTCGGCCACCCCGCGCAATTCGCACCGCGCCAAGTAACCCCCCGTAAAAGCCAAGGGAGCGGTACCCCTGTCGCGTACGAATGCGACAAGGGCCCGCTCGGCCTCGGCAAGCAGGCGCGTCCCGTGCCGCGCGCAGCTGACCTTCTCCTCACGCAAGCTGAGAAGTGATCTCCGGCTGCTGCCGGGCAGGGACTGCCCATGCTCCGCCTACTGCGCTCCCGGCAGCAGCGTCCCTGGTTCGGCCGGGGCGACTTCAACGGCCTCGGTCTTGGGGTTGCGCCGCTGCCGCTTCGCCATCCGCTGGGCGAACCACGACAGCAGCATGCACATCCCGATGTAGATCGGCGAGATCACCATCACCACGGGGATGAAGGGCAAATCGTAGTCGAGGTTCGACGCGATGAGCTTCCCGGCGTGGAGGAACTCCTCGTAGGTGATCAGATAGCCGAGCGAGGTGTCCTTGAGGGCCACCACCAGCTGGCTGATGATGGCCGGCAGCATGGCCCGCACGGCCTGCGGGACCAGCACGTGCGACATGACCTGCGTCTTGCGCATGCCGAGCGCGTACGCCGCCTCGCGCTGCCCGCGCTCCACGGAGTTGATGCCGGAGCGGAACACCTCGGCGAGCACGGAGCCGTTGTAGAGGGTCAGGCCCGCGACGAGCGCGGGCAGCGGCTCCACCTTCAGGGCCACGTAGATGAAGAAGATCATCACGAGGACGGGCATGGCGCGGAAGAACTCGACGCACAGTGTCGCGAGCCAGCGCACGGGCCGGTGGTCGGAGAGCCGCCCGACGGCGAGCACGGTGCCGAGGACGAGCGAGAGCACGGCCGCGATGGCGAACGCCTTGAGCGTGTTGCCGAGCCCGCGCAGCAGCAGTTCCTGGATGCCCTTGTACTCGAAGGGCATCCACTTGGTGTACGTGAACTGGTCGGTGTCGAAGAGGAGATAGATGATCCAGCCGACGAGCGCGAGCACGGCGACGGTCGACAGGGCGCCGTACAGCTTGTGCCGGCGCTCGGTCTTGGGGCCCGGGATGTCGTAGAGCGCGGTGGCGCTGTGGTCGAGGGCTTTCATCGGGCGACTCCCCAGCGCTTCTCGAGGACGTTGAAGACGGCGCTGATGGCGAGCGTGATGATGAGGTAGCCGAGCGCGATCCAGACGAACGTCCAGATGATGTTGTAGCCGAGTTCGCTGAGCGTCTTGTACGTGCCGAGCAGCTCGGTGACGCTGAACGCGCCCGCGATCGCCGAGTTCTTGGCGAGCGCGATGAGCGTGGAGCCGACCGGCGGGATCACGGACCGGAACGCCTGCGGCAGGATGACGGTCGTCAGGGTCTGCCCGAACGTCATGCCCAGGCTGCGGGCCGCCTCGCCCTGCCCCTTGGGCACGGTGTTGATGCCGGAGCGCAGCGCTTCGCAGATGAACGCCGAGGTGTAGCAGCCGAGCGCGAGCACCGCGAACACCGTGAAGGGCAGCACGAGTCCGAAGCGCGGCAGGCCGAGCAGGACGGCGAAGAACAGCAGGGTGAGCGGAGTGTTGCGGAGCACCGTCACCCAGGCCGTGCCGAACGCCCGGAAGGAGCCGACGGGAGCGACGCGGAAGGAGGCCATGACGAAGCCGAGCACGAGGGCCAGGATCGAGGCGTAGACGGTGAGTTCGACCGTACCGAGGAAGCCCTTCCAGTACAGCGAGAAATTGTCGGTCAGGACATTCACAGGACGCCTCCTCAGTTCGCCGGGTAGCGGTCGATGGCGGGCGGCTTCGGGGCCGGCACGCCGGACAGGCCGAGCGTGACGTCGTACGCCTTCTTCCAGTCGCCGTCGCCCTCGCGCTGCTGCAGCGCCGTGTCGATGGCAAGGCGGAGCGCGTTGTCGGACTTCGGTACGCCGATGCCGTACGGCTCCTGGGAGAACGGCTTGCCGACCAGCTTCAGCTCGTCGGGCACCTTGGCCGCGTAGCCGAGCAGGATCGCGTCGTCGGTGGTGACGGCGTCGACCTGGTAGGTCAGCAGGTTGTCGACGCAGACCGAGTACGTGTCGTAGGCGACGAGTTCGGCCTTGGGATAGTCGGCCTGGATGCGCTGGTACGGGGTCGATCCCGCCGCCGAGCAGACGCGCTTGCCGTCGAGGTCGCCGGGCCCGTGGATGTCGTCCTCGTCGGCCCGCACGAGCAGGCCCTGTCCGGCCATGTAGTACGGCCCGCCGAAGCCGACGAGCTTCTTGCGGTTGTCGTTGATCGTGTACGTGCCGACGTAGTAGTCGATCTGGCCGTTCTGCAGGGCCGTCTCGCGGTTGGCGGACGCGATCGTCTTGAACGCGATCTTCTTCGGGTCCAGGCCGAGCGAGGCCGAGACCATCTTGGCGATCTCGATGTCGAAGCCGGAGTAGACGCCGTTGGCCGGGTTCTTCTCGCCGAGGTAGGGCTGGTCCTCCTTGGCGCCGACGACGAAGTGCCCGCGCCGCTGCGCCTTCTTCCACGTGCTGGAGTCGGGCAGCGTAAAGCCTTGTGCCACTTGGTACTTGGGGAGTTCGGCGGCTGACGGGCCCTTGGTGGGCGGGCTGCCTTCCTTGCCGCAGGCGGTGGCGGCGAGGGCCGTCACCGCCAGGGCGGTGAGCAGCCGGAGCGACTTGGCGATCATCTGGTGCTGCACTCCCCCGTCAGTGCTTGAGGATCTTGGAGAGGAAGTCCTTGGCGCGCTCGCTCTGAGGGTTCGTGAAGAACTCCTCGGGGGCGCGGTCCTCGACGATCTTCCCGTCGGCCATGAAGACGACGCGGTCGGCGGCGGTGCGCGCGAAGCCCATCTCGTGGGTGACGACGACCATCGTCATGCCCTCGTGGGCCAGTTGCTGCATGACCTCGAGGACCTCGTTGATCATCTCGGGGTCGAGCGCCGAGGTCGGCTCGTCGAAGAGGAGGGCCTTGGGGTCCATGGCGAGGGCGCGGGCGATGGCCACGCGCTGCTGCTGGCCGCCGGACATCTGCGCGGGGAACTTGTCGGCGTGGGCGGCGAGTCCGACCCGGTCGAGGAGTTCGCGCGAGCGCTTGTCGGCCTCGTCCTTCTTGCGCTTCCTGACCTTCACCTGGGCCAGCGAGACGTTCTGCAGGACCGTCTTGTGCGCGAAGAGGTTGAACGACTGGAAGACCATGCCCACTTCGGCGCGGAGCTGCGCGAGGGCCTTGCCCTCCTCGGGCAGCGGCCGGCCGTCGAGCCGGATGTCCCCGGACTGAATGGTCTCCAGACGGTTGATCGTCCGGCAGAGCGTCGACTTGCCCGACCCCGAAGGGCCGATGACCACCACCACCTCCCCCTTGCCGACGGTGAGGTTGATGTCCTGCAGGACATGCAGCTCCCCGTAGTACTTGTTCACGTCACGCAGCTCGATCAACGGATCGACGGCCATGGCAGTACCTGCCCACTCTCAGCTGTGTCGGTCCGCGCAAACTATCCACGCCGATATGGGACTTAACAGACGACACGCACTTATGGGCATTAACCGTATTTGAGGCTCTACGTGTTCGACGCTCCGGCCCGTCAGGACTCGGCGGCCTCCGCGTAGAACTGGGAGAGTTCGGGAGCGCCGCTCTCCGCCCAGTCGTGCCCGGCCTCGACGACATCGATCTCGCGGTCCGACGCGAGGCGCACCACCGGCTGCCCGTCGGCCCTGATCAGCCAGGAGGCGCCGGGGACCTGGCGCACCAGGACGGTGCCGAGGTACAGGCCCGCGTCGTTGCCGAGCCACTGCAGCGCCTCCGCGTCCTCGCGCCAGCGCGGCACGAGCTGGTCGAGGGCCTCCAACGAGCCGACGGTGTCGTCCAGTTCGACCCCGGCCTCTTTCGCCTGGGCCCGCAACAGCTCACACTCGGAGAGGAGTTCGGCGACACCCTCGGCATCCGCGCCGTCCGGCGAGAACACGGCGATGGCCGTCACCCCGTGACGCTTGCGCCAATTGCTGACGAAAGGGATCTTCATACCGACCAGCGTCGCATCCGGCCCCCGTCCGGCACCACAGGCGCGCGGGCCGACGTTCGGCGTGCGCCGCGCCACACGCGGCCGTCCCACATTGACGCGCCCCCACCCCCTCCTCATACGGTCGGGGCACACCCGTCACACCAGTCACACCTCGGGAGGGATCCGGTCTTGCGCCTGCGCGCATGGGGAACAGCTGTCCTGACCACCGTCTGCGCAGGACTCCTGCCGGTCGCTCCGACGGCCGGGGCCGCGCCACAGTCGTCCGGCCCGGTGCCCCTGCAGCAGTTGTTCAACAATCGCGGCGTCAGTGACAACGCCACCCCCACCGAGGCGGACTTCGACGGCCTGGGCGGTTCCCTGTCCGCCCAGGACCTGGCCGCCGCGGGATGGCACCCCGGACGGCGGCTCGACATCGACGGGGCCCGGCTGACCTGGCCGAGACCTGCGGGCAGCGGACCGGACAACGTGGTGGCACACGGGCAGAAGGTGCGGGTGAGCGGACAGGGGGACGCGCTGTCGTTCCTGGTGGCGGGGACGCGCGGAGAAGCGAAGGGCACGGGCGTCGTGCGGTACGAGGACGGCTCGCGGTCGGCGTACCGGCTCACCGCCCCGGACTGGCGCACGGGCCCCCTCGGCAAGAAGTCGGTCGCACTGCCGCACCGCAACACGCAGAACGGCCAGATCCCCAAGCGGACCCGGCTGTCCACGGTGACGGTGCCGGTGCGGCCCGGGCAGCGGATCGCGTCCGTGGACCTGCCGAAGGCGACGGGGCGGGCCGCGCTGCACGTGTTCGCGGTGTCCGTGCACGCGGGGACACCGGGCTGGACCGGGACCTGGGCGGCGTCCACCGGCGGCCGGATGGCGGTCGGGCCCTGGGACGACCGCACGGTGCGGCTCGTCGCGCACGCGAGCGCGGGCGGGGACCGAGTGCGGATCCGCCTCGCCAACACGTTCGCGGCCGAGCCGGTACGGATCGGCAGCGCATCGGTAGCGTTGCAGGCGACCGGGGCGGCGGCGCGCGGAAAGCCGGTGCCGCTCACGTTCGGGGGCCGGAAGGAGGCTCAACTCCCGGCGGGTGCCGAGGAGTTCAGCGACCCGGTCGACTTCCGCGTACCCGCGGGCGCCGATCTCCTCGTGAGCCTGCACCTGCCCGGCACCGTCACGTCGGCGCCCGTGCGCACGCAGGCCATCCAGGACTCGTACGTCAGTGAGCCCGGGGACCACGCCACGGAGTCGTCGGGATCGGCGTACACCTCGAAGATCGACTACTGGCCCCTGCTGACGGGGATCGACGTCAGCGGCGGGCCCGGCTCCGTGGTGGTGCTCGGGGACTCCGTCACCGCCGGCGTGAAGTCGACGCAGGACGGGAACAAGCGGTGGCCCGACGCGCTGGCCGCACGGCTGCGGGAGCAGTCGGACGCGCCGCGGTACGGCGTCCTCAACGCGGCGATCTCGGCCAACCGGATCCTCAGCGACCGCTACTCAGGGGACGGGGTCTCCAAGGACACCGCGGGGGTCCGCGCGCTGCACCGGCTCGACCGGGACGTGTTCGCGCAGACCTCGGCGCACACGCTCGTGATGGCCATCGGACTCAACGACCTGCGGTGGAGTGCGTCCTCGGACGACGTCGAGCACGGGATGCGGGAGATCGTGGACCGGGCGCACGCACGGGGCATGAAGGTGATCGGGGCGACGCTGACGCCGTGCGCGGGAGAGTGCAAGCCCGCCGTCGACGCGCGGCGGGTGGCCGTGAACTCGTATGTGCGGGGGCCGCGTTCGGGCCTCGACGGGGTCACGGACCTCGATGCGGTGGTGCGCGATCCCCTGATGCCGACGCGGCTGCGTCCCGCGTACGACAGCGGGGATCATCTGCACCCCAATGACGTGGGGCTGAAGGCGATGGCGGGGGCCGTGAACCTGGCGGACCTGGCGGACCTGGAGCCGTAGGGGCCGCGTCCTGGCTCCCCTACGGCTTTGTGGCGATGAAGTATCCCTGCGGGCCCTGTCGCGGGTTCGTGCGGTGGTCCGGCTCCGTGATCAGCCTGGCGTCCACCAACAGGCCCGCCTCGCCCAGGAGTTCGGCGACGGTGTCCGGTGAGCGCCAGTAGACGTCGAGCGCGAGGTCGTGGCCGTACGCGTGCTCCAGGCGGTGCAGCCGGTCGCCCGCCTTGAAGGCGATCACGAACTGGCCGCCGGGCGCGAGCACCCGGTGGAACTCGGCGAACACGACCGGGAGCACCTCCGGCGGCGTGTGCACCGTCGAGTACCAGGCGACGGCTCCGGCGAGCGAGTCGTCGGGCAGGTCGAGCCCGGTCATCGAGCCCTCGTCGAACCGCAGGTCCGGGTGGGTCGCGCGGGCGACCTCGACCATCCGGGGCGAGAGGTCGACGCCGAACGCGGACAGACCGAGGCCGTGCAGGTGCGCCGTGACGTGGCCGGGCCCGCAGCCCAGGTCGGCGACGGGACCGGCGGGCTCGGCACCGGCCCGGACGCGCTCGGCGAACGCGCTCAGCATCGCGCGGCCGAACAGATCGTCCTGGAACAGCGGCGGCACGATCTCCGCGTATCCGGCGGCGGCCGTGTCGTAGGCCCGCCGCGTCGCGGGGAGGTAGTCGAGCGCGCCCTCGGTGCCGATGGCGTCCGTCATGGATCAGACGTCCAGGTCCACCACGACCGGGGCGTGGTCGGAGGCGCCCTTGCCCTTGCGCTCCTCGCGGTCCACGTAGGCGTCCGAGACGGCCTTCGCGAACGGCTCGTTGCCGTAGACCAGGTCGATGCGCATGCCGCGGTTCTTGGGGAAGCCGAGCTGGCGGTAGTCCCAGTACGTGAACGGGTGGTCGTACTTGAGGGGGCGCGGGACGACGTCCGTCAGGCCCGCCTCGCGCAGGGAGGCGAGGGCCGCGCGCTCGGCCGCGGTGACGTGCGTGGCGCCCTCGAACGCGGCGATGTCCCAGACGTCCTCGTCCGCCGGTGCCACGTTGTAGTCCCCCAGCACCGCGAACGGGCGGGAGCCCGCGGCGTCACCGGCGACGGCCGCCTTCAGCGCCTCGAACCACTGGAGCTTGTACGCGTAGTGCGGGTGGTCCACCTCGCGGCCGTTCGGCACGTAGACCGACCAGACGCGGACCGGGCCGCAGGTCGCGGAGACGGCGCGGGGCTCCTCGGCGCCGTCGTAGCCGGGGTCGCCGGGCAGTCCCGTGACCACGTCGTCGAGGCCGACGCGGGAGAGCAACGCCACCCCGTTCCACCTGCCGTTCGCGTTCACCGCCGACTCGTAGCCCAGCTCCCGCAGCTCGTCCGCGGGGAACTGCTCGGCCGAGCACTTGGTCTCCTGGATGCACAGCACGTCCGTGCCGCTGTTCTCCAGCCAGGCGAGGAGGCGCGGGAGTCGTGCGGTGATCGAGTTCACGTTCCAGGTAGCAATGCGCATGCCTCACAACCTACCGGGCGGGTATGACAACGGGCCCCCGCGGCACCCACATATAGACAGGCAACCTTGCAAGTTTTCCTGTTTGGTAGGTAGCCTGCTGAACATGAGCAACAGCACCCCCACCCCCGCTGCCACCCCCCTCTCCCCTCTCTCCCCCCTCTCCCTCGACGAGCGCCCCGCCCTCGTCCTGATCGACCTCCAGAACGGCATCCTGGGCCTGCCCACCGTGCACCCCTCCGGCGACGTGCTGAAGAACGCGGTGCGGCTCGCCGACGCCTTCCGCGCCAAGGGCCTGCCGGTCGTGCGGGTGCGGGTGGCCTGGTCGGCGGACGGCGGCGACCTTCCCGTGAGCCGGTCCACGGCGCCGGGCCTGACGCAGGCGCCGCCGGCCGAGTTCGCCGAGTTCCCCGACGACCTGGGGCCCGTCGGCGACGACATCGTGATCACCAAGCGGCACTGGGGCGCGTTCACCGGCACCGAGCTCGACCTGCAGCTGCGCCGGCGCGGGGTCACGCAGATCGTGCTCGGCGGCATCTCGACGTCGATCGGCGTCGAGTCGACCGCGCGGTCGGCGTTCGAGCTGAGCTACCACCTGGTGCTGGTCTCGGACGCGACGACCGACACGGACGCCGCGTCCCACGAGCACGCCTTCGGCAAGATCTTCCCCCGGATCGCCGAGCTCGGCACGACCGACGAGGTGCTCGAACTCCTGGGCGACTAGGGCCTGTTGGGCGGTCGGACTGCTCAGACCTGCGCCGAGGTTCCCGGGGCCAGGCGCAGGTGTTCCGTGCCGCCGAGGCCGCCGATCTGCCGGTCGTAGATCGGGCGGGCCAGGTCCGTCAGGAGTGCGTCGTGAATGTCGTACGCGCGGCGCGGCCCCACCTCGCGTACGTAGTCGATGACCTCGGAGATCTTGTTCCAGGGCGCCTGGACCGGGAGCATCAGCGTCTCGACCGGCCGGTCGGGGACGGTGAGGGCGTCGCCCGGATGGAAGACCGCGCCGCCGTCGGCGTCCCCCTCGACGAGGTAGCCGACGTTCGTGATGCGCGGGATGTCGGGGTGGATGACGGCGTGCAGCTCGCCGTGGACCTGGACGTCGAAGCCCGCCGCGGTGAACGTGTCGCCGTGGCCGACGGTGTGGACGCGGCCGGGGAACACGGCGGCGAGCTGCTCCGCGACCGACTTCAAGGTCCAGATCTGCGCGCCGGGACGTGCCTCCATCCCGGCGCGCAGCCGTGCCTCGTCGAAGTGGTCGGGGTGCTCGTGCGTCACCAGGATCGCGTCGGCGCCGAGCGCGGCGTCCTGCTCGGAGAACCCGCCCGGGTCGATGACGAGGGTCTGGCCGTCCTTCTCGAGGCGGACACAGGCATGGGAATTCTTGGTGAGCTTCATGACCCCATCCTCCGCCCCGGGGAGCCGCTGGTCCTGTGCGGGGCCCGCCGGTCCGCCGGCCTGCGGGTCCCCTGTCCCCTACTCCTCGGGGGTCGTCTCCTCCCGGATGACCTGCTGGGCGATCCTGAAGGCCGTGTTGGCCGCGGGAACCCCGCAGTAGATCGCCGTCTGGAGGAGGACCTCCTTGATCTCGTCCGCCGTGAGGCCGTTGCGCAGGGCCGCGCGGACGTGGAAGGCCAGTTCGTCGTGGTGGCCACCGGCGACCAGGGCGGTCATGGTCACCGCGGAGCGCAGCCGGCGGTCCAGGCCGGGGCGGGTCCATACCTCGCCCCAGGCGTAGCGCGTGATGAGCTCCTGGAAGTCGCCGGAGAAGTCGTCGGCCGAGGCCAGCGCCCGGTCCACATGGGCGTCGCCCAGGACCTCACGGCGTACCTTCAGACCCGCGTCGTACGGGTCGGGGCGGACGGCGCCCTCCGAGGCCTGCGCGACCTGCGCGGCCGGGGCGATCTCGGCGACCGGGGCGACCGGCAGGGGCGGCGGGGCGAGGACGGGCTTGACCGGGGCGGCCTGGATGGCGTGCGGGCCGGTCTCGTGGGCCGGGGGCCACGCCGTGGAGAAGTGACGGACCAGGAGGTCGGTGACCGCCGCCGGCTGTTCGACCGGGGCGAGGTGGGAGGCGGCCGGGACCACCGCGAGGCGGGCGTCGGGTATCCCGGCGACGAGCGTACGGGCCTCGGCCGGGCCCGTGACCTGGTCGTCCGAGCCGACGAGGACGAGGGTGGGGACGCCGATCGCGCCGAGTTCCGTACGGACGTCGAAGGCGGCCAGGGCCTCGCAGGCCGCTATGTAGCAGCCGGGGTCGGTCGTACGGACCATCTGCACGGCCCAGTCGGTGATCGCGGGCTGCGCGGCGGCGAACCCGGAGGTGAACCAGCGCTCGGGCGACGTACGCGCGATGGGGTCCAGGCCGTTGCTGCGGACGATGACGCCGCGCTGGCGGAACTCGTCGGCGGTGCCGAAGCGCGGCGATGACGCGATCAGGGCGAGCGAGGCGACGCGCTGCGGGTGGCGCAGCGCCAGTTCCGTGCCGATCGCGCCGCCGAGGGAGCAGCCCGCGTAACCGAAGCGCTGCACGCCGGCCGCGTCGAGCGTGGCGAGGAGGCGGTCCGCGAGTTCGGCGACCGAACCGGCCGGGTGGGCGGGGGCGCCGCCGTGCCCGGGCAGGTCGAAGCGGAACACCCGCCACTGCCGGGTCAGCTCCGGTATCTGGCGGTCCCACATGTGCCATGTGGTACCCAGTGAGGGACCCAGGACCAGGGCCGGGGCGTCTTCTGGCCCGTCAAAGCGGTATTGCAGGGTGTTCATCGGTGTCTCACTCACCCGCCTGACCCTCTCATCTCTCACGAAACTCAACACGGCCGGGGTGAACGTAACGGGCTCTACCCCACTCATGACAGGAGCCGGCCCTGCCGAGCCCGCCGAGGCGGTCCGTCTATGGGCACTCCGGTTTGCAGTTGCGACCGAGTCGGCGGTGCCACCCACCACCTCGCGCTGCGAGGCTCTGCGAGTCACCGATCGACAGCCCCAGGGCTCATCCTTCCGCCTCGGTCGAGCCCCCGTGCAGACCGCCCCAAGTAGCGGCGGCCCCCCTGAGATCCTCAACATCCGGCTTGACATACCAGCGCTTTGTCGTCTTCACGTTCGTGTGTCCAGCCCACCGCGCGAGGATGTGGTCCGGGACGCCATTGTTGGCCAGGAAGGTGAAGCACGACGAGCGCGCATCATAGAGCCGTACACGACGCAGCTCCAGTAGCTCCATAAGCCGGTACGCACGCCGCCGAAGTTGCTTGATCGTGAAGGCTTCTCCCGACTCATGCACCAGGACGTAGCCGGACGGCGCATACACCTCCCCCAGAGCGAGTCGCTCCTCAGCCTGCAGAGCCCGGAATGCCTTGAGAGCACTCAACACCAGAGTTGGCAGCGGTAGCTCCCGCTCGCCGGCAAGTGACTTGGTGTCCTTCTCCACCACGTACCGATTACCCATCATCGTGCGGGTGTTGGCTATGACGATCGTGGCCTTCTCCAAGTCAACGTCTTGCCACCGAAGGCCGCAGACTTCAGCTGGACGCAGCCCCATGAGCGAAAGAAGAAGTGCAGCATAAAGACGCTCACCTTCAATACCTTGAATGAACTTCTGAACTTCAGGGACGTTCCAGGGTGGAACCTTCTCTTTCGTCTTCCTCTCCTGCTTGCGCGCTCGCCGAGGTATCGTCACATACGCGGCCACATTGACATATACCAATCGCCGGGTAACCGCCCTTCCGAGCGCTTCTTTCAAGCGAGCAAGACTCATATCCACGGACGTAACACTGAGGGGACCTCCTGCCCCTTTTCCTCGCACACGGCCATGCGCGAGGGCCCAATCCCGCCATTCCTCTACGTGCTCTTCAGTGAGTTCCTGGAGCCCGATATTACCGAGCCTCCCGCGGACCCTATCGAGGGTAATCTTGTAATTGTATATGGTCGTCTCCTCTAGATCCTCCGTCTTCATGGCTAGCCATCGGTCGAGCCACTCGTTTACCGTCATCTTGATGGGTGGAACAAATGTCCCCTCGTTCCGCCGGTTAGCTATCTTTGCGTACTCAGCCCTCGCTTCCTTCAATGTGTCAAAGGTGCGCATTACCTGCTTACGCTTCCCAGAATCCGGATCAACACCCACATCGACAACGAATCGGTATCTAACCTTTCCTTTCGAGTTCGGCGGGAGCCTCTTGATGAGATCAGACAAAATATCCACCCTCGCGATCGAGATTAACGAAAATTCCGCACACAAGCCGTCGCGCCAATTTCCAGCCAGAAGGACGCAGATTAGATTATGCGCAAGATCGGCCACTTCCCTAACGGCTAGCCCGGGTGTATAAGTGGCGCCTCCCTCTCGGCCAGCGGCTTTTGCGACGGCACGCCCTCGCGGAGCTTTCGCCTTTTCAGGCCAGTTCGTCCCATGCTGATGGTTCGAAAACATCGCGTAGAGCCGCTATCGCGGCAATGCGGCATGCTCACGGACCTGTCGCAGATCAACGATGGTGCGGCGGCCATGCGTCCCATAGCGCTTAACGTGGCCGCGCGATACCCAGGTGCGAACCGTGGAGTCTGATATCCCGCACTCACGTGCAGCGCTGGCGATGTCCATCAGCAGCGCATCCTCAGGTGCTCCTGAGACATCCGGCAGCAGCAACGCATCCCAGGCTGGAACGAGTTCCAGGGTCGTTGTCTTGGCCATGTCGCCCGGGCGTGTGCCGGGACGCTCCCGCCGCGGTCCAGGTTCTACGCCATGGACTGGCTGAGCCGTGGCAAGGCGATTGGGGGGGACGCTTTCGGTGGCGGTCGCGTCGGAACGAGACGGATCTCGACGCTGCTCGACTACTGAACCCTGTGCAGGGAGGGCCGCCAGGTGCAGCATGTGTGCCACGACGATCGGCGGGACGGCCGAGGTCGCGGCGACAAGGAAAGAGGATGTACCCATGTAACCCGCCGTGATGAGATGCGCGACGACCTGAGCCGCCAGGGCGAGACACAATGCAACGGCCGCGCCGACTAGGGCGCTGCCTCGGCCAGCTGCGCCGAAGGGGCGAGACGCCGCAATCACCGCTGCGACGGCGGCATATACCGATAGGGAAACCGGCATGAGCCAGGCGACGGCCGGGCCCCAGCCCGCGAGACGGGCGAGTTCGTACTCGCCGGGCGCAGACATGGCTAGTGCAGCAGTCAAGACAACGGGGCGGCCGGTGGTGGAAGCGAAACGGGCGTACCAAGGCATGGCGGAAGACACGAAGGACCTCACGAGACGAGACAAGCCGCAGGCGGCGAAGGAGAGGGGAGGCGGGTGCAGACCGTCAGGAGGCGGTGACCAGGCGCGGGTGCATGAGACCGCGCAGCACGCTGACGTGCTCGCGAACCGCAATGCTCATCGAGGCCGTGACCGGGAGCCGTGTGCCCTGGCCGACCAAGCGGCAGCTGCGGCAGGTGCCGGTCTTCGTCCCGCGAGGAAGGGGGTCTCGACACTCGGAGCACTCGCCAAGCGGTTGGGTAGCCGGGCCGGGCGCGCGGCGCCCTCGGGGGGCAGGCAGTTTGCGGCGGAGCCGGTCGGCGAGAAGCGCGCGCGGGCTGTGAATCGCTGACGGGAGGCCGGCCACGAGCACGGATGCGACCTGGGCATCAGTGAGGCCGCGGGCACGCCACGGTGCCAGCAGCGGCGCGAGCGCCAGTACGTCCGACATGCTCAAGGCAAGACGCCCATCGAAGCTGGCCAGAGAAGCCAATAGGCGCTCGCCAGATCCCATCGCCATGGTCTCCGTGCCCTGCAGGGCTGCCGGAGCGGACGCCTGCGGCTCCGTCGAGCCCGTCGCCGGGTGGGTGGGTTCTTTCTCCTGGTGTTCTTCCCCTTCAGGGGAGCTTCCCGCCTTGCCCGCGCCCGGTCTACCGGCTCCCGCCGACACGGGAGCCGGGGGCGTTGCGGGATGTGCAGCGTCGGGAACGTCCGTGACGTATGTGGAAGTGCTGATTTGTCCCGTGCAGTCGTCCCGCAGGGTGCGACGACCGTAGTAGCCGTGAGCGATGAGCTCGTCCAGCGCCTTGGCGATGCCCCGCCGGCCGACTCCGGGGTTCCGGTCGGCGAGGGTGCGGACATCCTCACGGGCACCATCAGGCAGGGACAACAAGTAGCTGAGCAACCCGCGGGCGGTGAAGCTCAGGCGCCGGTCCTGGAGCACGTCGTTGCCCAGCACCGTGAACGCGCGTCGGCGCGCTGTACGATGGATTCGCACTGAAGACTTTCCTCTTCGGTGTCGGACCCCGGAGCGTTGGCGCGCTGCCGGGGTCACCTGTATGGGGTGATGTGGCAGCGAGAGTAGCTTGCAAGCGCGCCCTTGATCCAGTGCCAATTTCCTTTGCAGGCCACCGCTTCCAGGTCCTCCCGCCTTTCCCTTCTGCCACCCTCGTCCATTCCTCATCCAGCGGGTCACTGCGATACCCCAGCCACGCTCCAAGTATTGGAGATCCACTTGGGCATGGGACTCGTGGGACGCCGAGGCCGCGACGTCCAGCTACTGATGGCGTCCCGCCGAGTGCGGCGCCGTTGCACGACCGGGGGCACGACTGAGCTACTGAACCATGCGATAGCACCTATCAGCCGGAGTAGAGAGTGCAATCGAGTACCGCAGCCGAGTAACGCGGGGCCGCCTCAACTTCGTAGGGGTATCGGGTTCGTAGAGAGGGCGGGTATAGGCGGAGCCGGCAGTGTGCCTGCCGCTGCCCCCCCCCAGAGCTCCATGGAGCGTGGCCTCGCGAGCGAGCGAGCGAGGGCTGGGCTGGGCTGGGCTGGGCTGGGCTGGGCTGGGCTGGGCTGGCGAGTGTGGGCACGCAGGTGCCTGGCCTAGACCCCCGAGACGGGCGCAGTCAGCCCCCACATCCCAATCCCAGGCAGATTGTCAACCCCTCCCACCACGCATCCAGCAGACGGGGTCCTCGATCACCAGGGCCGCCGGCTCCACCGCAAACCACCAAGATCGCTTAGAAGTCGTCCGCAGCAAAGTCTGCGATGGGGCGATACCCGATCCGCTGGTAGAGGCTGTTGCTGGTGGGATTGGACATGTCCGCGAAGAGGAGCACCTCTCTCGCACCGTCGGCCAGCGCGGCCCGGCTCACTTCGACGGTGGCGGCGCTGGCGTAGCCACGGCCTCGCAGGTGAGCGGGGGTGTACACGGGGGCGACGCGGATCTGGCCAGCGACCATCGGAGTGCGGCCGGCCATCGAATCGGGAGTGCCGTCCGGTGTTTCCCACAAGGTGATGCGTCCGTGGGCGATGCGTGTGTCGGCCCACGCATGGTTGTCCTCTGCGGGAATGCCTCCGATGTCGGTGATGAACTCGCAATGCCAGACCATGAGTTGGTCGCGATCCTCCGCGTTCGCGATGCGCGCCCGGCCCTGCGGGAGCGGTTGCGGGGGTGTGAGCGCATCCAAGCGATACAGGCGCTCGCGCTCGTGCACCGTGGGGACCGCACCGGTGTACCGCTGCCACGCCTCGGTAAATAGGGCCGCCGTCCTGTGGTCCGCGTTGACCCCGGTGAGTGGGTAGCCGAGGCCCGCGAGATGAGCGGCGAGGGTGTCGGCTTCGTTGCGGGTTAAGAGGGTGGGGGTCAAGCGGCGGGGCAGAGTGTGGAAGAAGGCTGCTCCGGCCTCGCCCGCCCTCTCCAGCACGCCAAGCGTGGGTGCGGTGACACCGTACGTATCCGGGCCGCGTGTCCTCAGAGCTTCGGTCACGGACAGCGGAACGGTGTGCAGGGCGGGACGCGAGTGCAGGAAACCTTCGGCACAGGCTAGAAAATCATTGACGTCTGTGGTGAGGTGCCAGTCATGTGGGCTCATACCCCATGCTCGCGCGCCTTCTTCCGGCCCCCACCGGGACGACGAACCCGCCTCAACAGAGCTCACCCAGAGTGCAGTTCAGCCGCTCCTCGAGAGACTGTGCCCTCCCGAACCCCGGCCGCAGCAGCGACAAGCCTGATCCCACCATGCCCCAGCGACAATGCCTCCGCACCTATAGCCAGCCGACGCTGACGCTCATCCAGATGCGGCAACAACACCTGAAACTTCACCGCTAGGACGGCCTCGATCCCCTCCGGTCTCCCCATGCCAGAACAACGAGCCCCGCAGGCGGAAGCCACGACTTGTTTCCCGGCAAGCCCTTATATGCAGGTTCCCCCAACCTCATCGCATGAAAGAGGCCGTACTCGCTATCGGCACCGGAAAGCCCGGCGACGTCGGTCCCTTCGGCTCCTGCGGCGCGGGTCACGACGCCGCCGAGGAGCCCATGACGGGGCCACGACAGGAAGGGATCATGCATGGCCACGCGCCACGACGTACATGCAAACTCATCACCGCCTATGCGCCAGGCGGTGATCCTCTCAGCCGACATCGCAGGCCGCGGTCTGCTCATCACCGGGCCAAGCGGTGCTGGGAAAACTGACCTCGCCCTGAAACTTGCCCGGCAGCTCCCTGCCCGTGTCATCACCGTCGACCGCGGCATCATCGGCCACGACAAGGACCATCTGGTCGCCGGGACGCTGCCATTCGGAATGAACATCCACCGCGACACCCTTCGGGACCTCGGCTGCATCGACGCCGTCTTGAGCCGGTACCCGTCGATGAACGGCAAGCACTACCTACCCGCCGCCGACGCCATCTGCCACTGCCAGATCAGGCTCGTTCCCCGCACTCGCATCCA
This sequence comes from Streptomyces sp. NPDC050085, assembly GCF_044460595.1. NCBI lineage: Bacteria > Bacillati > Actinomycetota > Actinomycetes > Kitasatosporales > Streptomycetaceae > Streptomyces > Streptomyces sp. NPDC050085. The sequence continues at coordinate 844,800 of NZ_JBITJZ010000001.1, forward strand.
CGGACTCGTCCAGCTCGCGCCCGCAGCGGCAACGCCCCAGTGGCACGGCCTCAGCGTGGCGCGCCTGACCCGCACCCTGCACGCCGCCGACACCACCAGCACCGACCCCGGCTACTAAACCGACTGGCTCGGGCTGAACACCGACCAGGCGCTCGCGCCCCTCCAATCTAGCCGCGCCACGACCGGAATGGATGCTGCGCTACCGTCCAGGCCATCCGCTTCCACACGCCTGGCTGAGGGCCATCGCCCAGACGCTCGGCGCCGAAAACCCCAACTGCTCCGGACCATTACCCCCACACGACGAATTAGGTTGGGCACCGTGACGACCAAATGCAGCATCGAGTGCTGGATCATCAGCCCTGCCCAGGACGTCCTCCTCCTTGAGGTACCAGCCCGGGAAGGCAAGCACGAAGCGTTCTGGCAGCCGATCACCGGCGGTATCGAGGCCGGCGAAACCCCACTCCAGGCCGCCTTCCGTGAGATCCGCGAAGAGACCGGACTGGACGTCACCGACACCGACACCGAGCTCACCGAGATCGCCACCGACCTGACCGTCGTCATCTCCCCCGAGCTGACCATCAGCAAGACCCTCTACACCGCCCACACGCCAGAGACCACAGTCACCATCAACCCGCACGAGCACCAGGCCCACCAGTGGCTCCCGCCTGCCCGCGTCGCCGAGGCCCTGTTCTGGGACAGCAACCGCGACACCTGGAAGCTCGTCAGCCAGCACCACGGGTACGACGACAGCCCCGAGCACGATGCACAGTGACACCCAGGCGGGGATCGAGGCGGCCCTCCGCTGCCGTCTCACCCCGATCACCCATGACCAAGGGCCCCACAAGAACACCCACTACAAGGGCGCCACAGCTGACAACACCGCCCTCTTCGTCAAGGTGATCGACGACCACCCGTCCTACTACACCGCAGAAATCCGCGCACAGCACCACCTCCAAGCCTCCGGCATCCCCACACCCCACCTGGTCGATCACGGCGTCCTCGACGACAAGCGCCGATGGCTGGCGTACAAATGGCACGAGCTGAAGCCTTTCGCCCCCTCCCCAGACCACATCGCGCGTGCCGGGCGCCTCTTGGGCGACCTCCACGCGGCAACCAGCGAAATCCAGGACGATCAACTACGCCGGTACGCCGATGTATGCGAACTCATCGCGGATAAGATCGCGCTCATCGCCCGGTTTGACCCACCGCTGTCCGACCGGGTCCAGAAGATCAGCGACCGACTCTTCACCCATGGTCACACGACCGTTTCTGGAGGTACCGTGTGCCTCCTTCACGGCGACATGGGCTGGCGCAACCTCCACATGGACCACCGCGACCAGATGTGGCTGCTCGACTTCGAACATGCCGCCATCGGTCATCCGCTCCTGGACTTCGCGAAACTGTGGGACCGCGAACTCCACGCCCCCGAGGACCGCGAAGCCTTCCTCCGCGGCTACAGCCAAAGTGAGGCTGGGCGCGTAGGGCACAACGAGATCGACGCTGTCCGACTGTGGGCTGCAGCCGGGATTTTCCCGTATGCCCGACCCCGCGAAGATCATGACTTTGAACGCCACGCCTACGCCATTCTGGACCGGCTGGAACATCTCGGGTGAACGTCCGCGCGGTCAGGCATGCGAGAGCGCGTCATCTTCATGGCTCGCGGCGCAGGATGCGCCGTTGGCCGATGGCTATGCCGGAGCCCGCATTCCCGTCACGGGGCGGGAACCAACCTGAATAAGCTCGAAGTGTTCTTGTCCCAGCCATCGTCACAGGGCCTCCCCCTCCAGAAGGCTCGGTTCCTTCCTGACGGAGTGGTGGGGTACTCAGTCCGTCTCAACAGGGTCAGAAGCCAGCGCCTGCGCAAAGGAGCGGGACTCAGGTCCAGCAAGTTAACAACGGAGAGGTGGCGGTGAGAGATCATCTCCAGTCGTAAGGCCGTCGTCCAGGTCTCGTACGCACGGCTCGTTCTGCCAGGGAGCGGCCGCCCGGTTACAAGAGCGGGAGTCAACGACTCTCTCCATGCGACGCCTGATCCAAAAGATGCAGCACAGCCACGCGGACAACCGAAACCCTTGCGCGCCGAATCACAGGAGACCCTCCAATACCCTTCGACCCGCTGCTACGGTCAGCCGCATGACGCTGTCAGTCCCCGCTGGCCGCTCGGTTGACCTACGGATCAAACCGGTTGATGAAATCCTTGATCGTGTTGAGCACTGTCTACAGGTGCGTCTGGCCCGCGAAACGCTGGTCCGTAAGCGGCGCTCGGTGGGTGCTCGGACTGATCGTGACTCCTGGGTCCGAGTTGAGCGGCGATTGCTCGAGAAGATCGGTGATCAGGGCTGGAACGGCATCGAGCGTGCCGCCCGCCTCGACGACATCGCACAGCCTGTTTGGCAGGAGTGCCTCGTGTGGCGAGATCCGAATGAGCCTGTGATGTGGCGAGCCGACGAGACCACCCTCCTGCCATCACCCCCGATCGGCACTGCCGTGCTGAGTGAAGACCCACAGCTTTCCGACGAGTGGTGGCGCGCGTTCAATGCATCACTGGATGCTCTCGCGGCTCAGCAAACGCGGCGAATCGCAACGCCGGACACCCTCCCGATCACCCAGACCCTCGTCACCAAGTCCATCCAGAACGGTTCTCCGGCGGCTTCGACACCACAGTTGAGCGGTGGGTTTCTGCCCACGCGGACTTGAACTGGGCCAACATGACGGGCCCGACATTCTGTCTCTTCGACTGGGAAGATTAGGGCAGCGCTCCCGTGGGGCTCGACTCCGCCTCACTCTGGGAAGTTCCCTCGCCATCCCAGCTCTCGCTGACCGTGTACGTCACGAGCGGCGCCGCGACCTTGACAGCCGGGATGGCATGTTGATGACCCTGTTCATCTGCTCGAAGATCTTGGGGCCAGATGCGCACCCCGAAGACCCTCGCCTGACGCCGGCTCGCCGTATGGCGGAGCAGGTTATTGAGAAACTTCAGACACGGTGAACGCGCTGTCGGCCTCGCAGAAGTCTCCGGTACTCGTGCCGTACACGCTCGTCGGCTTCGGCACTCAAGGCAACAACGAATTCACCGAGGTATGCGGGGGGCATCGGGGCCCACGGCCACTCTGCCGACCCGAGGCAGGCACGAACCCTCGCAGTCGAGCGCCATCCGGGCTGCTCTCAGCCCCGGGAGGGGGCATGAGAGGTCATCGTGAATAACCGAGGCGCTCACCAAGGCCAGTTCTGCCAGATGTACATAGAACGGCAAAGTGCAAGTTCTGCGCATGCTGTCTTAGCACCATGCTCCAATGCGGCCGGAACCTGGGCATGGCCACGGCCACGACGTACCCTCGGACCGTGATGGCGATCGGGTGGGCCTACGACTTGGCAAAGGAACTGCTCAGCGAGACCCTGCCGCGGCGGTGGGCGCACACGCAGGGCGTGGCTACCTGCGCCAGGCGGCTCGGGCCTGTTATGGGGGAAAGGGCCGAAGTCTTGGAGGCGGCCGCCGTGCTGCACGACATCGGGTACGCGCCGCCACTCGTCCACACCGGCTTCCACCCTCTCGACGGCGCACGCCATCTCCTTGCGGCTTGCGTGGCAGACGATCGAGTGGTGCGGCTGGTGGCGAACCACTCCTTCGCGCTGCTCGAGGCCGACGAGCGTGGGCTTCAGGCGGAGCTGGCCAACGAGTTTCCGTTGCTCGATGATCCACTGCTCGTGGACGCCTTGGTGTACTGCGACATGACCACCACGCCGGATGGCGAGCGTACGACGTCCCAGAAGCGGGTCGCCGAGATCCTGGGTCGCTACGGCGAGGACAGCGTCGTTGGACGGTTCATCCGCCGGGCCGCACCCGAGATCCACGAGAGCGTGGGCCGGGTGCAGGCGGCGGCAAGCGAGCTGGGCATCGTGCTCTGAGCAGCTATCCGAGGTAGGGGTAGGTGCCGGCCAGGTAGTCGCCGATCTGTTGGCGCATGCTCGGGTGGATGTCGTAGTCGTCGAGGCTGTCGGGCTGGACGAAGCGGACCCCGTCGGCTTCGTCGTTGATGGTGGGCTCGCCGCCGATGGGGCGGCCGATGTAGGTGTTCTCGTACTGCTGGCGGATCTCACCGTCGGTGTAGGCGACGATGTGGTGCGGGTTGGTGTAGACGCCCAGGAAGCCGGTGATCTCGGCAACGATGCCGGTCTCTTCCTCGCATTCGCGGACGGCGCACTGGGCTGCGGTCTCCCCGATGTCCTGGGCGCCTCCGGGCAGGGCCCATTGCCCGGTGTCGCGGCGCCGCTGCAGGAGGATCTCGCCTGCGTCGTTCACGACGAGCATGTTGCTGGCGGGGATCAGGGTGTTGGCCTTGGGAGCCTTGGGGTCGTTGTAGTACTCAGTCCTGCCCACTGCGGTGGTGCTCCTTGCTGTCGGCGTTGTCGGGCGCCCAGAGGCGTGCGGTCTTCCAGACCGCCTCGAAGCTCTCGTCGTACCGCTCGAACCACTCGGCGTTGGCGGTACGGCGGAGCTGGAAGAGCGGGTTCGCGCTGGCTGGCTGGCCCCAGATGTGGGGGTTCACCAGGAGGTGGTCGTCGTAGCGGAAGATCGAGTTGTACAGCGTCGTGTCGTGCAGCCGGACCTCGCAACCTGGGTGGCCGACCAGGCTCCGGTAGTAGGTGAGCGAGGCCCTGATCTTGGCGGACAGGGTGTCTCCGATGCCTTCCTCGCGCCCGCGGATGCGTACGGCCTCCCCTTCCGGATCCCCGAAGCAGAGCCGTACCCGTACGCCGGCCTGCGCGCGTTCTTGGAGCATGCGCGCGATGCGGGGGTTGGTCTGGGCGAAGAAGGTGCCCGAGTACACCAGAACGTCGACCTGCTTCATCGTCCCTAAGAGCAGGGAGATCCAGACATCGCGGGGGACGCTCGCCCGGTTCGGGTAGGTGTCGACGATTTCGGACTGGGTGGCTCCGAAGCGCGACGTCTTCTGGTCCGCGTCCGGCCACAGGTAAGTCTCGTCCACCCGGAGCAAGTTGGTGATGGTCCAGCGATGCCGGCGGTGGGGAACCCGTCCGCCGACCCAGCGACTGGCCGTCTTGGGATCGACGGAGCAGGCTTCCGCCATCTCTTCTACCTTCAGCCCGCGTTGTACGAGTGCGGAGCGCAGTCGCTCATTCACTCAGGTAAGACAACCGGACCCCTGTGACGGCCGCAAGACCATCTTCCGACATCCGGTGGAGGGTGGGACCTGCCTGTCTGCTTACGCTGACGGTGTGCCACTCATCGTGCTCTGGGATATCGACCACACACTCATCGAGAACTCCGGTGTCAGCAAAGAGATTTACGCGGCGGCCTTCGCCGCAGCCGCCGGCCGCACGGCCGTTCACCCGGCCCGTACGGAAGGCCGGACCGACCGCCTGATCCTCGCCGAGATGTTCCGGGATCACGGGATGCAGCCGCAGCCGTGGGAGCAGATTCTGCCGGCGTTGGAAGCCGCGGGCGCCGGGTGCGAGGCGGATCTTGCGCGACGCGGCCGGGCCCTTCCCGGTGTGCGTGAGGCCCTCGTGGCGGTCGCGGATGAGCCCGGCATGATTTCGTCCGTGCTGACCGGGAACATCGCCGCCAACGCCCGGGTGAAGTTGCGGGCCTTCGGCCTGGACGTGCTGCTCGACATGGAATGCGGGGCATACGGCGAGCAGTCGGAGGACCGAGCTGCTCTGGTGAAGGTGGCCCGCGACCACATCCAGGAGGTCCACGGACTTCCGCACGACACTCCTGTCGTACTCATCGGAGATACCCCTCGCGATGTTCAGGCCGCCCTCGACTCCGAGGCGCACGTCGTCGCCGTCGCCTCCGGGATCCACAGCACCGAGGACCTGAGTGCGGCGGGAGCGTCCCTGGTGCTCCCTGACCTGCGTGACACCGCCGCACTGCTGGACCATCTGCGGTCGCTGGCCCCGTAGCCGACTGAAATCGTCCCAGGACGTCCCCGAGAGATCCCAGGACGGCGTTCGGCGTCCTCGCATATCGCGAAAGTCTCTGCGTGTCGTCGGCGGCGGAATTCCTCCACGGGCCGCCGACGGCCACCCCCCTCCGGCGGACTGGACGGAGCACGCGCATGACGGCATTACTCAGTGGGCAGACCGGCATGATTCCCACGCTTGAGGGCGTGGAGAGGCTCGCGGCCCGGTACCGCGTACCTGTCGAGGACGCGCTGCTCATCGCGATCAACCTGTACGGCATCGACTCGGACACTCCGCGCCACCGGGCCCGAGTCCAGGTTCGCCTGGCGAGCGCACCCTCGGTGCCCTGGCAGCTCATAGTCCCTCTGAACGCATCTGCCTCTCCATTCCGGCTCAAGGATGGGCAGTTGACGGTGGCGGGTGGGTCGGTTGGCACGGTGGAGCGCATCGATGCGGACGAGGCCGTTGGCGGGTACTTCCGCGATGGTGGAGCGGCCCTCACGCTCAACCCGAATGCGCGTAGCCGCTGTGTGGGGTGCGCCTTCTGCCCCAACACCCTTGAGGCCGCTGCCGATCCGAGGCTGTCGGAGGAGCGGGACTTGCGGGAGCTGTTCGCGGCGCTCCGTCAGCAGCACCCGCGGCACGATCTCACGGAGCTTCGCGAAGTGACCGTCTCCACTGGCTGCTTCGAGCGCGAGGCGGCAGCGGTACAGCATCTGCGCTCCCTGCGGGCCGTGCTCGCCGAGCACGATGTGGAAGCGCGCATTGGATTCCTGACCTCGGTCCTTGAGTCCAGGAAGGCATTCGAAGAGCTTGCCGCTGACGTCACCCCCTTCGTGCTGCGACTGACCGCGGAGTGCTTCACCCGCCGGGACCTGCTGCTCAAGGCCAGCAAGGCGGCCCTCGCCGCATCCGAGATGCCCGGCGTGCTCAGCCGGGCCCTGGCCGCCGGTCACGGCACGTCGTTCACCTACATCGTGGGGCTGGACAGCCTTGACGCGCTGCACGCGGGCGTCGGCGCGCTTGCTCCGTACGTCACCGAGTTCCCCAACTTCCAGGTCTACCAGGCCCATAACTCGGTCATGGCCGGCCTTCGCACTGCCGGAGCCCGGGACCTGGAGCACTACCTGCAGGCCCGCGTCGTGATCGAGGACATCATGGGCCCCACGGGTCTGCGTCCTGCGGCGTGGGAGTGCTACCGGCCGCTGTGGTACTTCACCTTCGCCTGCGAGCCCCTGGTCGGCGTTCGATGACCGAGACCGCCATCTTGGCCGATGCCCTGTGGAGAGCCACCGTCTATGCCTCGGTCTGCCAGATCCATCTTCGGGACAATGTTCTGCTCAGCGAGCCGCTGTCCGCCGAGCACGTGAAGGAGCGACCTGCCGGGCACTGGGGCACCGTGCCCGGCACTGCGTGGGCCCTGTCCCATGTCGTGCTTGCCGCCGGACAGCTGGACCGGCGCGTGGATCTGGTGCCGCTCATCGGGGCCGGACATGCGGGTGTCGTGCAGCTCGCCGCTTCCTGGGTCACCGGCGAACTGGGCAATTTCTATGGTCTGTTCGGGCCGGACGAGGAAGGACTACGTCAGCTGGCCCAGGCGTTTCCGGACGTGCCCGGCCTCGGCTCTGAGGTCGCTCCCGCTCTGCCCGCCGGAGGGTTCCTCGGTGGGCGGCTGGGCGGCTGTCTGCCCTTCGCCCAAGGTGCTGCGCTTGACGCCCCTGGCAGGGTTGTCGTCCCGATCATCGGCGACGGGGAGTGCGAGACCCCGACTACATCAGCCGGCTGGCTGGGGCAGAGAGCCCTCGCCGACGCTGCGGTGTTGCCCATCGTGCACGTCAACGGCTTCCGTATGGGTGGCCGGTCCGTCCTTGGCGAGATGAGCGACAACGAGCTGCACGCCTACTTCAACGGCCTCGGCTGGGCGGTCAGGCTCGTCCGCGTCGTGACGGGCTCTGCGCGGGAGCACACCGACTTCCAGATGACCTTCTGGGACGCCCTGGAAGGCACGCTTAGTGGGCGGCGTACCGCACTCGTCCTACGCTGTGTGAAGGGATGGGGCGGTCCTGCCTCGCTCGGAGAGCACGTCCTGCTGGGTACGTCCGCCCTGCATAAGACGCCGCTGGTCAGCCCGCGTACCGATCCTGAGCAGCTCGCACGGCTGGGGCACTGGCTCGCCTCCTACCGGCCCGCGGAACTCTTCGATGCCGACGGCCGGGCTCGGGGAGATCTTGCGGAGGCCGTGGCCACGGCCCGTTGGTGCTCATTCCCTCCAGCGGAGCGGTCGGCCCCGGAGGAGAAATCCTTGCGGAACCAAGGTGGCGGCACATTCAGCGAGGCAGTCACTGGCATCGTCAAGCGACATGCTGCGCGCGGGGACTTCCGGGTCTTCAGCCCGGACGAGCTGTCCTCCAACCGACTCCCTGACCTTGTCGGCGAGCGCTGGACGCACGAACTGCTCGCTGAGGAAGTCCTGCTGGAGTGGCTGGCAGGCTGGACATCCAGTGGACGACGCGGCGTGGTGATTTCCTACGAAGCGTTCGCGCCCCTGACGGCCAGCGGTCTGGTGAGCCACATCAAGCAGCGGCAGTTGGTCGGCGCGAAGCACCTCCCGAGCCTTAACCTGCTGCTCACGTCTTACGGTTGGCACAACGTCCACAGTCATGGTGACCCGTCCCTGGCCACCACGCTCCTGGGCCTGGGCGTTCCTTCGGTACGTGTGCTGACACCGGCCGACCCGGCCAGGACCGCAGCCGCCCTGGACGAGGCATTCGACTCTGTCGGCAAGGTCAATCTCGTCGTGGCCGGCAAGCACACCCGCACTGCTCACCCTATGGCGACGATCGAGGAGGAGCACGAGCGCGGTCTCGCCATCTGGCCGCACTTGAGCGACGACGGGGAGCCCGACCTCACGATCGTCACCGCAGGGGATATTCCGGCCGCCGTCGCAGCGGATGCGGTGGCCCACGTCCGAGAACGCCATGGATGCCGTATTCGTGTTGTGAACCTGCTCGACCTGGCCGTGCTCGGATCCCCCCAGATCTGGGGAAGCGGCCTCAGCGCCCGCGAGGTCGACCACTATCTCGGCGCTCACGCCGCTGTCCTCATCCTCACCCTCGGCCACCCCGCCGCGATCTGGGGCCTCCTGGCCGGACGCCTCCAGCGCCCCGTCGACATCATCGGATGGCAGGAACCATCCGGTCCGCTGCCGCAGCAGTTCCTCGCCCACACCCTCGGCATGGACCGTGCAGGCGTGGAGCAAGCCGCCGGCCTCTTGCTGAGGACCCGCGAGGCGGTCCGATGACCTCGTCGACCATCGAGCGCCTAGAGATCACCCAGGTCCACGAGGGCGTCGCCCCAGGCGACGACGCCGTCTTCGTCGAGGTCCACGGCGGCGGGCTGGTCGGCAGCTACGGCCCGGTCAGCGAGCGGATCGGCAGTTATGCGAAGGACACACTGGCATCCGCCGTAAGGGGCGCCGACGCGACCGACCACCGTGACCTACTGGAGCGGATGCGCGCTACGGCTCGCACCACCCCGTCGGACAGCGCATCGTGGGCGGTCGGCGCAGTGGACTGCGCCGGCTGGGACCTCCACGGGCATCTCGCTGACGGCCCCGTTACCTCCCTCCTGGCACCTACCGGATCGCAGCCTTCCGTGGCGGCCTACGCCTCGTGGCTCTCCCAAGACCTCGCCAAAATCGACGACTTCGACAGGTTGCGCAGGGTCGCTGCGGGCGGCTGGAGCTTCACCAAGTGGGGGCTGCGCCGAGCGCCGAGAGACACATCCGACGCGGCCGCGATGCATATGGCACAGGCAGTGGAGCGATGCGCCCAGGTCCTCGGCACGGCGCTCGCGGTCGATGCGGTCGGCACGTGGACCCCGACCGTGGCCATGGCGTTCGCGCGGATCGTGGACACGACCGGTCTCTGCTGGCTCGAGGACCCGCTGCCGCACCATGACCTCGACACCTACGAACTCCTCGCAGCGACTCGCCTGCCCTTGGCTGTCGGCGAGCGCGCGCACTGCGACGAGGACCCTGCCGGGCTCATCCAGTACGTCAGGCCCCGAGCTCTGACTCTCGACGTCGTCGGCTGCGGCGGGCTGACCCGTGCCCTGCAGATCCTCGCAGTGGCCCGGGCTGAAGAGATCCCCATCTACCCGCACGGCCGCTCGCTCGTTCCCGGTCTCCATCTCGCGGCCGCCTTCCCCGACGCCGTGCCGACCATCGAGTACCGGCTCCAGTGGGAGCCGCGGCGCCAACGCCTTTACCGCCTACCGCTTCAGCCCGAGCACGGACACATCCACCTGCCGGACACCCCAGGTCTCGGCACAACCCCGAGGAGCACACCATGGCCAGCACAACGCTGAACGTCTTTGTCCATGGCACGGTCACCCACGGTCCGGAGGGCCCGCTGCTGGTGCTCTCCGGGCGGCTCGACGGACACGACACCTTTCTCAGGGGCAACCTGGAGCTGGCAGGGAAGTTGGTCCCGGTCCGCATCCTGACGCTCGACGACGTCACGGTGTTACGTCCTGTGGACCACTCAGCAGCTCCCCCGGCGGGAACCAGGTGGCAGGGAACGCTCCACCTGCCCCACGGACTGCGCCCGCGAACGGTGCCACCGGACCTCCAGGACAGCGCCGTACGCGAAGGACGGTCCTTGACGACATTGGACGAGGCGGAACTGCGCTACGTCCTGACCTTCCTCTCCGAATCCACGACGCCCACCATCCGGCGGGCCCGCGTCGAGGCCATCGTCTCCGCCCTGCCCATGGCCGCGAGGAGCACTCAGTGACAACAACTCCCCCTCTCCTGGTCACGGTTGATGTCGGTGGAACGCTCGGGATCGCCGAGGGACCCGGACTGACGATGCGGCTCGCCGAGGCATCTCCACTGTCCGCGGTACGTGCCCGCGAGGTCATGCGGACCAGCCTGCACACCCAACCGGCGCTCACCGACACCGTGGTGGCAGAAGTCTGCGAGGCGCTGGAGGTGCCGACGGACGCCTTTCCCCGCGATCTTCCTCCGGCACCGTTCCGGCTCTTTCCCGAAACGATCGAGGCTCTGCGCCGCGTCAGCGCCGTGGCCACCGTGGTGACCCTGTCCAACGTCACGTGCGTCGACGCCGACACCGACGGACTGCGCGGCCTGCTCTCGCCCTGGGTGAGTGACTACTTCCCCTCCTGTCGCATCGGCCACACGAAGCCGGACCCGCGCGCCTTCCACGCCGTTGTCGACCAACTCGGCGTGCGGCCCGACCGCGTGATCCACGTCGGTGATGACTGGACCTGCGACATCGTGGGGGCTGTCGCATCAGGTATCAGAGCCATCTGGATATCTCGGGGACGCCAAGTCCCCGACGATTCCTTGGTCGTTGACCATGGCGTACTTGTCGCCGCCGACCTGGCGGCAGCTGCCACGCACATCACCCAACTTGCAGCAGGGAGCCTCCAATGAGCCTCTTCACCGGAACCACCACCTACTACCGCCAGTTCCGCCCGGGCATCCCCGCCGATGTGGCGGCCGTACTCGACCAGGCAGCACCCGCACGTCCAGACATTGGTCGGCGGCTCCTGGACGTCGGCACCGGAACCGGTCTGGTGGCCGAGGCCCTCCTTGACCGCTTCGACGACGTCATCGCCATCGACAACGACGCCGACATGCTCGCCGCCGCCGAGTCGGCGCTGCGGCCCAAACTGCCCGCGGGCTCCCACCTGGCCCTCGTGGAGAGCACGGCTGAGGACTTCACCCCGCCCGCCGGCTGGCAGGCCGAACTCGTCACCATCTGCCGGGCGTTCCACTGGCTCGACCAAGCCACCGTGCTGAACCTTCTGGACAGCCAGGTCGCCCCCGACGGCGTTGTCGCGATCTTCGGAGACAACAGCTTCTGGGCGGCTGGCAGCGACTGGAAGGAAGCCGTGCGGGATGTCGTCAAGAGCTTCCTCGGCGAACAGCGACGCGCAGGGTCGGGGACCTTCCAGCACCACAACCGGCCCTACAGCGAGATCATGGAGGAATCGCCCTTCAATGAGGTCGAGGAAGTCCGCGTACCAGTCGAGCGCACCTGGAACGCCGAGAGCATCCTCGGCTATCTCTACTCCACCTCCTTCGCCGCTCCCCACCTCTTCGGCGACCGGCTCAAGGAGTTCGAGGCCGCCGTGAAGGTCCGGCTGACCGACTTCAGCGACAACGACACCTTCGCCGAGGAGAACGAGTTCCTCATCCGTCTCGGCCGGCGTGGTCACGATGCCGGCTGACGATCAGGAGCGGTCGTACGGAAGGCTCACCGCCCCACGGGTCACGGCGGAGCTGACCGAGCAGTCGATCATCTGCCTGCCGGTCGGGTCCCTGGAACAGCACGGCCCGCATCTGCCCCTCAACACCGACACGGTCATCGCCGAACGCTTCGCCGCCCGCCTGGCCACCCACGTCGCGGACCGGCACGACCTGTGGGTGGTGCCGACCGTGCCGTACGGGCTTTCCCCGGAGCATGCGTGGTCACCCGGCACGATCACTTTGACCATACCGCTCTACGTCAGCCTGATCGAAGCTCTGGTGGCGGAGTACCTCCGTGCCACTCCGGCGCGGACGGTTCTCCTCGTCAACGGGCACGGCGGGAACAAGGGCGTCCTTGAAGCCCTCGTCCATCAGCTCCAACGCACGCACTCCGTGGCCACCTGCGTGGTCAACCCCGGCTCTCTCGCCGCGGGGCAGCTGAGTGACGCCGGCGCGTTCCCCGAGGTCCACGCCGGCATCCGGGAGACCTCTCTCATGCTCGCCCTCGCCCCCGATTACGTGCGCCTCGACCTCCTGCCGAACGACGCCCTGCCCAGCTCCAGCCAGCAGGAGGCGGAGGTCCAACGCCTCGTCTTCGGCCGAGGCGCGACCTGGCCCTGGTCCTCGGACAACCCGGCGATCTCCGCCCACGGCGTCATCGGCGGCGACCCGCACCAGGCCACCGCCGCGCACGGCCAGGAACTCGTCACCGCGGCCCTGAACGTCTGCACCGACATCCTCGGCCGCCTCGTCCCGCCGCCCGACTGACGTACGGAGAATCCCCATGCATCTCACGGCTGAAGAGAAAGCCGCCTTCAAACAGGACGGCGTCCTGATACGACGCGGCCTGGCCACCCCCGACCAGACCAAGCGAGCCATCGCCCTCATCGACGAGGCGTACCGCAAAGACATGACCGCCGACGACATACCCGCCTACTCCCAACGCACCTTCGCCCCTCACCTGGGAGACAGCGCTGAACTACTCGCGTTGTACACGAAGACCGGTGCGGCCGACCTCGCGACCGACCTCCTCGGCGCCACCACCCCAGTCAGCACCACCCAGACCCAGATCCGCGTGCCCGAAGCCGAGTTCCCCGGCGTGCAGCAGGAGAAGGCGATGCACGTCGACGGCGTCTCCTGCCCCCACCTGGACCCCAAGGAGCTGCGCACGTTCTCCCTGCTTGTCGGCGTCGTCCTGTCTGACATCAGCGACCCACAATGCGGCGCGCTGCACTACCTGCCCGGCGGGCACCTCACCATGGCCCGCTGGTTCAACCAGAAGTGGTCACTCGGCCTGACGGACCAGGTCCCGCCCGAGATCGACCGCGAGCGCGGCGTCCCGTTCCTCGGTAGGCCCGGGGACGTACTGCTCATGCACCATCTCGTCCCCCACACCGTCGCGCAGAACCTGATGCCGTTCCCCAGGGTGATGGCTTACTTCCGCATCTCCCACCCCGACCACGCGAGCCGCCGGCTTGAAGCCCTGCGCAACCCCTGGCTCGACTACCCACCGCTGGCCGAGATCCCCTCGGCTCCGACCTCTCAGGAGCAGTCCCATGCGCATCGTCCGCCCCACTGAGCTCGACTCCGCGGCCCGCGCCATCGAGGCCGGAGAGCTAGTCATCGTCCCCACCGCCCGCTGGTACATGATCTGCGCCGCCGCGAGCAACGCCGAAGCATCCGCCAGCATCTTCAAGGGCAAGAAGCGCCCCAGCAGCAAGTCCCTCGCCTACGTCGCCCCCTCCCTCGCCGTCTGCGAGCAGCACTTCCAACTCAGCGCTGAGGCACGGAAACTCGCCGAGATGTTCTGGCCCGGCGACCTCGCACTGCTCCTGCCGTGGCGGAACCCGGAAGACGCGGCCCGGCACGCCGCCGTCGGATCGCCAGCGCTCACCACAATCGCCCCCGGAGTCCTCGGAGAACTGGCCGCAAGGGCGAAGGTGCCCATCGCCGCGACCACCGCCAACATCTCCGGTAACGCGGGCCCCGACGACCTGGGCCCCGCCGTAACCCTCGAAGAGGTCCACGCTTTCTTGGCCGCCTCCGGCCTCCCCGTCTCAGTCATCGTCGACGGCGGAGTGTGCCCAGCCGCCAACCACATGACGATCGTGGACTGCTTCACCCCCGAAGCGAAGCTCGTACGCACTGGGCTGGTGCACCAGCGCGCCGTCACAGCGGCGCTGGGCCGGGAGGTGAGGGCTTCCTGATGCTCTTACCTACCCACACAGGGGTGGTGGCCATCGACAAAGGCAGCGAGATGACGAAGTGCTTGTGATAGCCGCCGTCCACCCAGGTCTTGCGGATCGTGGGATCGTCGGCGGCGAGCAGGTGGGTGCCAGCGATGGAGTCCTGGACGCCGGCCGCAGTGACCAGGACCGCCAGCAGCAGGCCGAGGGTCGAGATCGCCCCGAATCTCGCGCGGCCGACCATGACCCCACGGAGCCAGGACGTCCTCACACGACGGACACGTCAACTCCCCGTGCCGCAAATGCTGTTCCACCTAAACGACATCGGTATCGACGACGAGTACGTACAGCCTCCTGGAGAGGCCCGTCCTCTTGACGCGCCTGCTGTCAAGAGGAGCTACACGGAAACGTGGAGACAGTTTGTACGCGCACGGTACTCACGTAATGAGATCTTGACATTGCGCTCGGTTGCCCGGGGTCCACCAGCTCCAAGGTGCCGAACGTGCTGAATGTCCGTCATATCGCTTGCCTGACAGCTAAAAGGGAACCGATGACCCAGGAGCAGGATCACGCAGTGGAGCGCACTCTCGTACTTCTCAAGCCGGACGCGGTGGTCCACGGCTTCGCCGGGAAGATCATCAGCCGGTTCGAGGACGCTGCATTGAAGATTGTCGGCGTCAAGATGAAGAAGATAACTGCTTACATCGCGATCAGTGAAGTCCGCCGCCGCATCACCAAGTTGCCGCGGTGGCTCTGTTCGGCGCCGAAGGTGTCGCTGGCCTGATCGCACCAGATACGGCACGGGATTCCGCCAAGGTGATCTCCGTGCCGCGCCCCGTCGTTCCCGACGGGAGAAGACCCGATCATGTCTCAGAGCTAGAAGAAGACGGCCCTCCCTCCCCGGCTCGGGGCGGAGTGGACGGCGATGCGGACGGCGCGTATTTCCGTTGCCGCCGACGTGGCGCGTGCCGATGATGACGGAGTCCAGCGCGATGTCCACGCATCGGTGCTCGTTCACGAACCGCCCTGCCCGGCCCGGCCGGTGGCGACGGCGGTCCGCTGGCCGGAGGCATCACCCGTTGGTACCCCTTGACCAGGTGGCCAACCCCGGTCCGTTTGCCGCGCGACGTTCTGGGCCAGGTCTTCCGCCAGCTGCTTCCTGCTCTCACCGGAGGCACCGGGAGACGCCTTGAATGACGGGGCCACGACAGGAAGGGGGAGTTGACGAGTACACACCAGGAGGTGAACGCCCGGTCTGCGCCACCCGTGCGCCAGGCAGCGACCCAAGCAGGCATCCGCCAGTGCGGCCCTCGTGGTGAATCGTCATGACACTGCCAGCCGTCCACAGAATCGTGGCCACTACCGACAACGCCCTGGAGTTCTCGCATGTCCAATGTGGTGCAGACAAATCCGCTCGCTCCGTACGTCCGCAGCGACCTGCCCGGCCGCTTCAATGAACTCGACGTGCTCAGGCGGCACTGGGCTCGGTTCGCTGCCGTGTCCCAGGGTGCGGTTGTTCCCCCGTACGAGGTCTTGATTCATCCGTCGAGCGGATGCAATCTGCGCTGCGCCTGGTGCATCGGAGACCACGTGCCCGTTGAGCTGTGGGACGAGCAGCGGGAGCAGTTGGTGATGCTGGACGCGGCCAAGGACGCGGTGGACCGGCTCCCGGACCATCTGGCGAGCCCGAAGAACATGCTCAAGCTGATCGGTGACATCGTCGACTACGAGGTTGAGGCTCCCTATCGGCAGGGCGGCGAGGACCGCTCCGATGTCTTCAAAGTGGAAGCCGTGTCGTTCTCGGGACTGATCGGCGAACCGCTCGTCGCCCGCAAGGCACTGATCCCGGCATTCGCCCTCCTGGCCGAACGCGGAATCCGCTACGGGATCTTCACCAACGCCGTACTGATGGACGACGCCTGCATAGAAGCTCTGCTCCCCGCGGGATACGTGCACATCAGCATCGACGCCGGCACACCAGTGACCTACGCCAACCTGAAGTATGGCGGCCGCAAAGCCGGCAAAGTCATGTTCGAGCGCGCCATGGCCAACCTGACGCGGCTCGTGCAGCGCCGAGCCGAAACCGGATCGGAAGTGGAGATCAACACTTCCTTCGTCATGTATCCCGAGAACTACCACGAGGTGTACACGGCCGCCCGCCTGATCCGTCAAGCAGGCGCCAACAGCTTGCGCTTGAAGCAGGACAACTCCGGCGAACGTCCGCTGACCCCCGAACAGGCGAGTCATGCCTCCCGGTTGATCGAGCAGATCCGCAGTGACCTGACGACCGACACGTTCCGGCTGCTTGAGATCCACAGGGTCGGCCAGACTGCCGAGATGGCGCGGACGTGTTCTACGTGCTCGATCACCGATCTGATGGCCGCGGTGGGCTCGGACGGATGCCTGTACCCGTGCAACTACCACCCCCGGCCTGGCGGCTCTAGCTACGGGAGCGCGTTGGAGAAGTCCTTCGCGACGGTCTGGGAGGGCCAGCTGCGCCGAGAGTTGCGCAGCCAGCTTCCGGTGATCTGCCCCAAGGTGTGCGACCCGTTCAAGAACCGCTCGAACCGACTTCTGGCAGAAGCCAAGCAGGTCGTGGCGACCAGCGGAATCGACCGTCTGGAGGGACACGTGGCCGACTTGGTCGACGGCGGCGCCTACTTGGTCGAGAGGTGACCTCCGTGCAGGACGGCCTGTCGATCAGTGATCTGGACGCCTGGGCACGTCGCCCCTCTGCTTACCTTCGCCGAGACCGTCTCGGCCTCGTGATGGCTGGGGTTGAGATCATCGCGCCGTCACCGGTCGTCGACTACGTGGCTTGGTACACCGAAGACTTCTTCACACGAGGGGATTGCCCGGTCAGAGCGCGGCTTTTCATTCATGAGCTGGACCTAGAACTGATCGGCTCGGTCAAGGACGCCCGGCTCATACCGCCCTTGCGCCGAGCGGTTCTGCCCACCGCGCCGGAGGCGGTCTGCTTCGTGGATGACACGCACGCCGCGGTCCATCTGTTCCTGGCGGCAGCCACCAGGGACGAGCACATGCTGGTAGCGGTCCGGATACTTCGTGCACTCGTACTCTGCGCACTCCTTGAGAACGGCTTCCCGTTCTTCCACGCGGCGTGTTTCACGCTGCGGGGAGTGGGCGTGGCTGTGGTCGGGAGGCGGACAGCCGGCAAGACGACGCTGCTGCTGCACTGCCTGGACAGCCTCGGGGCGGTACTTGTGGGCAACGACAAGTTCGCCCTCGTTCAAGACGCAGACTCGGACGCCGTGGACGCTCTTGGCTTCCCCATCCAGATCGGGATCCGTGCGGGCAGCGTGCTGGCCCTGGGCGACGGCCCACTGCGGACCTCTCTCATGCGCAGGTGGTCGCAGCGTTTCGGCGGCATCGAGGCCCACCGCGATGACCTGGAGATGCGCCTGGGGATACGTCCGCAGGAGTTGGCCGCCGCGGCGGACAGCATGGTGATGCCTCGATGCCGTCTCGGCGTGGCCATCGAACCGTACGTTGATCCAGACGCGCTCGTACCGCGTCTGGAGAGGCTCAGCGATGACGAACGCCGGACGCTGTGGACGCGCAACGTGCTGCGCCGTCCGGCCGAAGTCTTCCCCCAGCAGGCCGCCTTGGCCGGCCCGGCGAGCGAGACCGAGCTGCGGATTCCGCAGGTTCCCACGTACCGGCTGGTCCAGCCGCCGGCGGCGGGTCCGCTGACGAGCCGTGTGATCGAAGACCTAGTGTGCCGCGTGTCGGTGGATGGATGAGGACTATGCGCATTCTCGGAATCGCCAGCGATCTGCACATCGCCTCGGCCGCGCTGGTCGAGGACGGACACGTCGTGGCGGCAGCGGCGGAAGAACGTTTCACCCGGCGCAAGCACGCTCGCGACTTCCCTGCCCACGCGATCGAATACTGCCTGTCTACTGTCCCCGGCGGTCTCCGCGGCGTGGACCGGATCGCGGTGAGCACGAACCCGACGATCGACTTGAGCGTGCCCGACGGCCGCTATGCGGGACGCGCCCGCTGGCATCCCGAAGGGCTCTACTCGATACCGAACAACCTCGCCGCTGTGCTGGACGCGCCCTATCAGGGGTGCGCCACGCAAATCCTGCAGACCGCCGGTGAGCCGCTGCACATCGACTACGTCTATCACCATGATGCGCACGCGGCGAACGCCTTCTTTCTCTCACCCTTCGAGTCGGCCGCCGTCCTGACCGCCGACGGCCGAGGCGAGGACTGCACCGCGCTGCGCGCCGTCGGGAACCGCAACGCCTTCACCACGATGGACACCATCCCCTACCCCCACTCGGTAGGACTGCTCTACGGAGCGGTCACCCAATATCTGGGCTTCCGGATTGACCGGGACGAGTGGAAGGTCATGGGGCTGGCCGCCTACGGAGACCCCAACAGCACCGCCTACAAGCTGCTCCGGGACCTCATCGACTTCAAGGACGGCACGATCCGCCTCGACCTCAACTACTTCGGCTACTACCTTCGCCCCTCGCGCGGTGCCGTGAGCGAGGCGTTCGTCCACCGCTTCGGGCCATCGCGCCAGCCGGATGAACCCATCACCGCCCGGCACCATGACATCGCCGCGGCCGTCCAGCACGTGCTGGAGGACGCCCTCCACTACCTTCTCGCCGACCTGCACCAGCAAACGGGGTTGAAGAGAGTCGCGTTGGGCGGAGGGACGTTCATGAACTCCGTCTTCAACGGGAAGGTTCTGTCCTCGACGCCGTTCGACGAGGTCTTCATCTCAAGCTGCCCCGATGACAGCGGCACCTCCATCGGCGCGGCCCTGTACGCGCACTGCGTCCTGCTTGAGGCCGAGCGCGGTCCGGCAATGACGCACAACTACTACGGCCCCGCCTTTGAGCAGACCTCGATCGACGAGGCGCTGTCCCTGGCCAAGCTGCGGGCGCCGGCTGTGGACGATCCGGCCGATGCCGCCGCACACGCGCTGGCCGAGGGGAAGATCATCGGCTGGTTCCAGGGAAACATGGAACTCGGGCAGCGGGCGCTGGGCAACCGCTCCATCCTCGCCGATCCCCGCAGCGTGCACATGCGTGACCAGGTGAATGACGCGGTGAAGTTCCGTGAGCAATGGCGGCCCTTCGCTCCGGCCGTACTCGCCGAGGAGTTCGCCACCTACTTCGGCCCGCAACCGGCGGTGTACTTCATGGAGCGCACGCTGCCGGTGCGGGACGAGGCGCGGAACCTGATCCCGGCCGCGGTCCACATCGACGGCACCGCCAGACCGCAGACCGTGACCGTTGACACCAATCCGCTCTTTCACCGGCTGATCACGAGATTCCGTGACCGGACCGGTGTCGGCGCGGTCCTCAACACCTCGTTCAACCTGGCAGAGGAACCGATCGTGTGCAGCCCCCGGGACGCGATCCGCACCTTCTACTCTTCAGGGCTGGACATGCTCGTCATGGGGAATCGGGTGCTGACCAAGTGACTACGACGATGGGCGCGACGGAGCTGTCCGCCTGCCTGCACCAGTACGGACTACGAGCAAGCGGATCTGCGCGGCTGCTTCCCGGTGGGCATGTCGGACAGTCCGCCGTGGTTCCCACCGCCCAGGGGTGGCTCGTCATCAAACGGTTCAACCGGCGGTTCGACCCGGCACGCGTTCAACTCGCGGCTCAAGCACATCAGCACGCGGCCCGGGCCGGCCTCGCCCCGCCCCTGCAGCTCACGCGAGATGGCCAGCAGGCCGCCCAGGTCGACGACGCCACGTACACCGTGGCCGAGTACGTCCATCACGTGGAGCGGGCTGGGCCAGCCGCCTTCGCCTCCGCGCTCGCCGCCCTGCACCGCCACTTCGAAGGCTTCAGCCCGCAGGGCCGCTGCGAGGATTTCCTTCAACTGCCCGATCCTCCCGCAGCAGACCTGGAGCGGATCCGGCGGCAGACCGACGACGCAGCCACCCGGGAAGCGATCGACTGGCGAATCCAGGTCCTCGCGGAGTTCGGGCTCGACGCCCAGTCGCTGGCCGCCGTGCCCCGAAGCTGGGTGCACGGCGACGCACGTCCGGACAACCTGCTCATCACGCGCAGCCCGGACCGTCGCCTGTTCATCGACTTCGATCAAGTCTCCCGCTTCCCGCGGCCCTATGAGATCATCCGGGCCTTCATGGCCTGCATCAGCCCAGGGCTGTCCGCGTCCCTGCTGGGCTCTGCGTTCCGGGACTATCTGAACGCGTACCACGCCGTCACCCCGATCCCCGCAACACACCGTGCCGTCATGATCGACCTGTACGTCACCGTTCAGGCGGCGGAGACGCGCACCTTCACCACGCCCGAGGGCGAGATCCGCGGCATGCTGGCTTTCGCGCGTGCCCGCCACCAGCAGTTGACCTGGTTCGTCGAGCACTGCGGCCTCCTGCGCAGGGTCGCAGAGGAGGCTCAGCCGTGACCACCCTCGCCCTCTACGGCGGGCAGCCCATACGAACCCGCGCCTTCCAGCCCTGGCCGCAGTTCGACCAGACGGAACTCGGTGCGCTTGCCGGTGTCCTCGCCAGCCGCCGGTGGGGCGGGATCCACAGTGGATCACAGGGTGAGGTGTTCGAAAGGGCGCTTGGCGAGTACCTCGACGTGCCCTACGCGGCGGTGGTCTCGAGCGGCACGGCTGGACTGATGATCGCGCTGAGAGCCTTGGGCGTCCGGGCCGGTGACGAGGTTGTCGTCCCCGCCATGACCTATGTGGCGACGGCCACCGCCGTGTCCGTGCTCGGCGGTGTGCCGGTGTTCGCGGACATCAACCCTGATTCCCACACGGTCGACCCCTCGTCCGCGGAAGCTGCGATCAGCGAGAAGACGAAAGCGATCATTGCCGTTCACCTGGGCGGGCACCCTGCTGACATGGACCGCCTCGGGCTCATCGCTGCCGAACGCGGTGTCCCGATCGTTGAGGACTGCGCGCAGTCTCTCGGCGCGACTTGGAGCGGCGCTCACACCGGATCGCTGGGCAAGGTCGGCGTGTTCAGCTTCGCCAGTTCCAAGAACATATCCGCCGGAGAGGGCGGAGCGGTCGTCACACGAGATGGTGAACTCGCAGCACGCATCGCATCGCTACGCGATCACGGCCGCCCCCTCGGCGTCACCGGTCACCACCCCGAACTGGGCTGGAACTTGCGGCTCAGCGAGTTTCAGTCCGCCATATTGGGCGCCCAACTCGAACGCCTGGACGACCAGCTCATAGCGAAAACGAAGAGCGCAGCCTTCCTCACCGGCGCGCTGTCCAGCGTGCCAGGACTGCGGCCTGTACCCGCCGACCACGACCCACGGGTAACCAGACACGGCCGGTTCTCCCTCGCGTTCACCCTCGATCCAGAAGCATTCGGCACATCGGCCAGTTCCTTCCGCGCCGCGCTGAGAGCGGAAGGCATCCCTGTCGGTCTCCGCGACCTCATCGCGTGTCCCGACGAGCCGATTTACGCCGACGCCGCATCCCAGGACCACGCGCACTCACGGACCGTGTCGTGTACGCGGGCCCGTGCGGCCTGCACCAGGCTGGTGCTGTTCGGACAAGCCGCCGGGTCGGGCATGTTGCTCGAAGACCCGTCGGAACTCGCCGATGTCGTGCGTGCAGTGGAGAAGGTCCGCGACAACTGCGGACAACTGCGCGAAGCGGAGCATCAGCACGCCACGACCCGTGTTCCATCCGATTCCTGACCAAGGAGAAGCACATGCCCCGAGCACCATTCCAAATCCTCGTCGTACCATTCCGCCGGGTCGGCGAGCAGATTGAATTCGCTGTTCTGCGCCGCCAGGACATGGACGTCTGGCAGGCAGTCGCCGGCGGCGGTGAGTCAGGCGAGAGCCCGCATCAGGCCGCCGTCCGCGAGGCGCGTGAAGAACTCGGCCTCGACCGGACAGTCCCGCTCTATCCCCTGCAGACCACCGCCAGCATCCCGGCACGATTCTTCGCCGATCGAAACAGCTGGCCAGCGGGAACCTACGTTGTGCCTGAGTACTCGTTCGCCGCGGACCTGACCGACACCGAGATCAAGCTCTCTGACGAACACACCGCCGTCCAGTGGCTGGACTACAAGGCGGCCGGCGAGCTTCTGCGTTTCGACAGCAACCGCACAGCTCTGGGCGAGCTTCACGAGCGTCTGCTGGCCGCCGACCTGCCCCGACCGGTGGAGTAACAGTGGCCGACGCATCCTCCGAACGGCTGCGCACAGTGATAGTCGGCCAAGGCTACGTCGGCCTGCCGCTAGCCATCCGGGCAGCGCAAGTCGGCTACCAGGTCGTGGGGTTCGATACCGACGCAGACCGCGTGAAGCAGCTGCAGGCTGCGGAGTCGTTGAGCCCTGATGTGCCGGCGGAGCAGATCGCGGCGCTTCTGGCGAACGGGCTCTACTCGCCAACCACGCGCCCAGAAGACTTGGCCGGATTCGAGGTCGCAGTCATCGCGGTCCCGACGCCATTACGCGACGGCGCACCAGATCTTTCCGCGATCGAGCATGCCGGCCTGGCACTCGCGCCGCACCTTCAGCCGGGCTGTGTCATCGTCCTGGAGTCCACCACATATCCGGGAACGACTGACGATGTTCTCAGACCCGTGCTGGAAGCCGCCTCCGGGCTGCGAGCGGGCGAGGATTTCCACCTCGGTTACAGCCCCGAGCGAATCGACCCCGGTAACCGAATATGGACCTTCCAGAACACGCCGAAGATCGTCTCCGGGATAGACGATGCGTCGCTTAGAGCCGTGGGTGACTTCTACCGGAGCGTCGTCGACACTGTCGTCGAGGTCGCCTCGGTACGCGACGCCGAACTGGCGAAACTCCTGGAGAACACCTTCCGCCAAGTCAACATCGCCTTGGTCAACGAACTCGCCGTCCACGCCCAACAACTCGGCACCGATCTCTGGGCTGCACTCGATGCCGCCTCCACCAAACCATTCGGGTTCATGCGCTTCACGCCCGGCCCGGGCGTTGGCGGGCACTGCCTTCCGGTCGACCCCACCTACTTGTCCTGGCAAGTCCGGAGGCAGACAGGCCGGGTGCTGCGGCTGGTCGAGGCGGCCGACGAGGTCAACGCCGCTATGCCCGGATATATCGTGCAGCGCCTGACCGATGCCCTGAACCGGAATGGCCTGCCAGTCAACGGCTCACGCGTTCTCCTGCTCGGCATGGCCTACAAGCCCAACACCGGCGACATCCGGAACTCACCGACGATTACCATCGCCCGGCTCCTGGCCGGACACGAAGCGCACGTTGAGATCGTCGACCCGCACGTCGACGATCCGCTGGGCCTCGATGCCCGAGTGCACTATTCCCAGCTCACGGCGACCAATGCGGCGTCCTCCGACGCGGTCGTCCTGCTGACCGACCACGATGCATTCGATCTCCGGCTCATCGAGGAACACGCGCCGTACGTCTTGGACTGCCGAGCACGCCTGAGCGGCGCGAACGTCGAACGCCTGTGACCTGTCTTTACCCCGAGGACATGGACACGCCCAACTCTCTCAACAACGAGGGATATCGCCTTGAGTGACCGCCCCCTCGCGAACCTGCCGAAAGCAGACCTGCACCTCCACCTCGAGGGCGCCATGCGGCCTGGAACCCTCGCGGATCTGGCGAACACCTACGGCGAGCCGACGCCGCAGATCGGTTGCTATCGCTCGTTTGACGCGTTCCAGCACTGCTACCGAGCCGTGGTCAAGCTGATTCGAACACGAAGTGACATGCGGCGCCTGGTACGAGAGGTCGTCGA
This sequence comes from Streptomyces sp. NPDC050085, assembly GCF_044460595.1. Classification (NCBI taxonomy): domain Bacteria; kingdom Bacillati; phylum Actinomycetota; class Actinomycetes; order Kitasatosporales; family Streptomycetaceae; genus Streptomyces; species Streptomyces sp. NPDC050085. The sequence goes on from NZ_JBITJZ010000001.1 coordinate 868,922, forward strand.
GGACGCGGCAGCCTCAGGGGCCGTCTGGATCGAGCCACATTTCAATCCGACGACCTATGCCCCCGCACTCGGCTCGGCCGAAGACGTACTTGATCTCATCTTGGACACCGGAACTGCGGCAGGCAGACCCATCGGCGTCGGTTTCGGACTCACACTCGGCGCAAGCCGCAACCGTGATCCCCGAGATGCCGTTGTCCTTGCAAGACTCGCCGCCAGGTATGCCGGCCGCGGCGTTGTGGCTTTCGGCCTTACCGGTAATGAGGCCGCCACTCCTCCGGAGGCGTTCGGTGAAGCCTTCGCCATCGCCCGGGATGCAGGACTGATCATCGCGCCGCATGCAGGGGAACTCATGGGCGGGCTGAGCATCCGCAGCACACTCGACGTATTGTCTCCCGACCGGATCGCCCATGGAATCCGCGCCGTTGAACAGCCGGCGCTTATGGAACGGCTTGCCACCGAACGGATCACCTTGGACGTGTGCCTAACGTCCAACCGCGTTCTGGGAGTCGTCAATCACATCGATGCGCATCCCCTGCTGCACCTCGTGGAAGGCGGAGTGCCATGCTCCCTGGGCTCCGATGACCCTCTGCTGCTGAATACCAGCGTGCTCGCGGAATACCAGATCGCCCGAACCCAGCTGTCAATGACGGACAGGCAACTGGCCGCGATGGCGCGCACATCAATCCAATCGTCCGGCGCGCCTGCCGATTTCATCGCACAGACCTTGACGGGAATCGAGGCTTGGATGGAAGGAGACGTCAGCGACGCCCTCGGCGCCGAAACCCCCAACAGCACCTGCCCTCAGCTTCCACACGATCCAGGTGGGGCTCTGTGACGACCAAATGCACTATCGAGTGCTGGATCGTCAACCCTGACCAGGACGTCCGCCTCCTCCAGATACCGGCCCTGGAAGGCAAGCACGAAGCGTTCTGGCAGCCGATCACCGGCGGCATCGAGGACAGCGAGACCCCGCTCCAGGCCGCCCTCCGCGAGATCCGCGAAGAGACCGGGCTGGAGCTCACCGAGATCGCCACCGACCTGACCGTCGCCATCTCCCCCGAACTGACCATCAGACACCACGTCACTTCAACCGCATCAGGCACGAGGCCAGATGCTGTCGGCTGTCACCGCGTCACCCCACGACCTTCGACCTCGCCTGCTGGCGGCTCGCCCCGATGGTAAAGATTCCCCGGACAAATTGTCCGCACTTTGCTCTCGCCGACCACTTGACACTCGTCAGTTCTTGAGAGTTGAGATTGGTCAATTTGCACCGAATTTTAGGGTAAATTCTGTCTTGTTCATATGGAGTTGAGACGTCCCAACTCCAGCCTCCGGCGTACTGGCCCTCGTCCGGGCTCTGGAGCAGGGTGCTTCTGCGTGCCCGCTCCGTTAACTCTCGGCCACTACAGACGTGGCCCGCGCGATAGTCCGTACTCTGAAGTGAGTGCCCCATCGCGAAGGGACCGATCCACCGATGAGTGAGAACCTCACGCTCGGAGACCGCCTCCGGGTAGCCCGCAGGACCCGGAAGCTATCTGTCGCGCAGTTGGCGCAGAAGGTCGCCATCTCGCCAAGCTATCTACAGAAGCTGGAGTCCGGCGCCCGGAAGGCGTCACCGTCACTGATCCTGGCACTCTCGAAAGCCACGCACTTCGGGCCCGAGGTGCTCACCGGTCAGCCCTATTATGGTGAACCCGAGGCCGAGGACGGGGTGCACGCAGTCATCCCAGAGTTGCGCCGCATCATGCTGTGCTACGACACGCCGGACGACATCGAGGTTGCGCCGCGTCCGCTTCCTGTGCTGGCGTCGGAAGTCGATCAAGTAGCGGCACTGCGCCGTGACGCCCGCTACGCCCCCATGGGGCCGCTGCTGCCGCCGATCATCACCGAACTGACCCACATTGCGCTTGGAGGGCGTGGTGACGACCGACCTCAGGCATTCTTCCACCTGGCACGCGCCTATCGGGCAGTGAATTCCCTGGCTCACAAGATGGGGCACCCAGACCTGAGCAACACCGCGTTGGAGCGCGTCCGTTGGGCGGCCCAGCATTCGGGCGATCCTCTGATGCAGTTCACATCCGGCTACCTAGTTGCCGGTGCGATGCTCCGCCAGGGCGCCTACTCGTCAGCCCGGCGCAAGCTCTTGTCTCTTCGGGAAGAGCTGGAACGCATACAACCGGAACGCTCTTTCACCAACGACGCGCTCGCCGTCGACGGTGCTCTGCTCCTGAAGCTCGCCGTGCTCGAAGCCCGCGAGAATGATCCCGAAGGCGCTATCTCTCACCTTACTGAGGCTGAGGACGTCGCCCGTATGGCAGGCAACCGTGATTCCCTCGCCTACGAGATGTCATTTGGCCCCACGAACATCCGCATCCATCAGATCCACACCTTGATCGACATGGGCGACACCGAACAAGCTCTGGCTCTGCTGTCCGAGTGGTCACCGGCCTCGGGCAGGGAGTGGTCCCCGCCGGCCACCACCGTGGGGGAACGTTCCAGCCACCACTTCATAGACGTCGCGTCGGCGAAACTCGGAGCGGGTGACCGAGCGGGGGCATTCGAGGACCTTAAGCGCGCCCGGAAGGTCGCTCCGAATCACACCCGCTTCCACCCTTCGGTGCGCGAAACCGTCTCCGCACTCCTGCGCATGGACGCCTACCCGTCCAATGAACTCTCTGCGTTCGGAAGTTGGGCTGGCTTTACCACAACGTGAGCCCGCGTCAAGGGAGTTGACGCAACAAGCCTGCGCACAACCTGTCCGCGCACCGCACCTCCAGAGTGGAATGGTCTCCTCATACTCGGTAATGAGGAGGCCGTTTCCATGTCCGACGCTAGCCATGCGGGGCAGGCCCTGCCGCCCCGCTGGATGCCCATAGGTGACGAGCCCGAGCTGTGCTCCGTTGGCCAGTGGTGGGATGCAGTGCGCGCGACAGAAGCGGTCGGGCGACGGGCCATCGAGTTCCTCACAGATGCTGGAGCCCCTGTCGGTGCCGTCATCTTGGAACCCGGCGGCCCGGAACCTCGGATGTACTTCCTCGTGCCGCTGGGGACGGCGGCGCAGTGGGAAGAGCCCGGAACCGTTCCCCTGGGCCAGTCGTGTCACGTGGTGGTCCCCCCGTCTACGGCGACCACTCCTCCGGGCTTGCACTGGCACATTTTCCCGCCCGGCCCACGGGCCCTGACTCACGCCGACCCGCTACAGAAGGCGCTCCGTAAGGCGCGCCGAGAACACCACAGCTCGGCCGACTAGTCGGCTCGGATGTCGCTGACTATCTCTCTGGTCTTACTCCTGGCCGTCGTGGTCGTGGTGTTGATGAGGAACGGCTCGTTAAAGGCCGGTCCGGGCGTGGTTGCCGTCCTGTTCGGGTTCTTCCTGGCCCGTAGTTCCGCGGCGCCGAACATCACCCGGTCTATCTCCAGCATCGCCGACATGATCGGCCAGGTCCGCTTCTGAGCCTCCCTGCTCCGTCTAATCCCCCACACACCGGAAGGTCGCAGCGCCGTGAGCGCTCTCTCGATCAAGCAGCCCACCCAGCTGCCTCGCCTGCAGGCCACGCAAGGGAGTCGCACCCTGGCCTCCCCCCATCCGTCCGACCTCGCGGCGTCCTCAATATGCCGCCTGCACCTTGGGTCATGCGTTCCAATTCAGCTCGTCTCGCCTCCGGTTCACAGCGTCCAAGTTCGGGGGGCGTCGTGCAGCTGATCTACCACCCCGCCGGCTCCGACGAACTCTTACGGGGGGCCGTGAGCGACCTACAGACGGGCAGGTGGCTGGCCACTCGTGATCTGCTAGCGCAGACCGGGCAGAACTGGGCGCTGCGTACGTCGCGCAGCCAGGTGCTCGCCGTGGCCGCCGCACCTTCGGGGGTCGTGGAGGCGTGGCTGCGCGAAGAGCCGAATCATCCGGATGCGCTCATGATGCGGGCGCGCGTCGCGGTCGAGCGAGCCCTGCGGGCGCATCGCCACCAGCACGATATGACAGCCCAGTTGGAGCGGGACGCGCGCGAAGCGGCCCAGGTCGCGGCTCGCTGTTCCCCGAAAGATCCCGTGCCGTGGGTGTGCCTCGTGGCACTGGCCCAGGCGGATGTCCGCCAACTGCGCCCGGAACACCACGTGAAGCCGCGGGAGCCGATGCTCCCCTTCGGCCCTTGGACTCTGGTGGACGAGGTCACCGCCAGGGACCCAAAGGGCAACCGGGAGGCGTTCCATCGGCTGTTGCATCTGTTGCGTGAGCAGTCGGTGTCGCTGGGCGCCATGCTCGACTTCGGGCAGTGGGTTGCTTCGTGGGCATCTGCGGGTTCACCGCTGTTGCTGTTGCCGCTGTACGCACAGGCGGAGCAGTCACGCCGGCACAGCGCCCTATCCGGTCGTGCCGATCCGTTGTGGCGGCAGTACTGGACGCACGAGCCGGTCCGCATGCATGCCCTACGCGCCTTCGAGTTCTGGTTTCGCACCGTTGATCCGCGCTGGTGCTCGGTCGCGGACCTCAGCCATCTGGCGTATGCGTTGTGGGCGGGAAACCAACAGGTAGAAGCCGCGCACGTATTCACGGCTATGGGCCCCTACGGGTCGACGTCCCCCTGGTCCTCCCTGCGCATTGATGACGGCCCCGAAGGAACCGGAGAGGCTCTGCTGCTGAAGGCGCGCCGCGAGTCCTTGGGTTTCGCCCGACGGGCCGGGCCAGCCGTACCGAAGCCGGAGCCATCCCCCGCCCTCCGACTTGGCATGCCCCTGCCGGAGTGAGGGGCCGGTCCGAACCCTATCTCCCCTATCCATTCAGCTACTTCTCGCTCTTGTGGAGGCTTTTTCATGGCAGATGACCTGCGTTCCCATCGCAGAACAACACCGATCGCCGACGACGATCTGCTGCGCCAGCTCGGCTACAAGCCGGAACTGACGCGCCGTATGGGCCCCTTTGGCAACTTCGCGATCAGCTTTTCGGTGATCTCCGTGCTCTCGGGGTGCATGACCTTATACGGGTTCGGCTTGAACACCGGTGGCCCCTCGGTGATGATGTGGGGCTGGGTCGGCGTCGGCCTCATGGTGATGCTGGTCGGCGCCGGGCTCGCGGAGATCACCTCCGTCTTTCCCACGTCGGGCGCCTTGTTCCACATGGCCGACCAGCTGGGCGGCAAACGCTGGGGCTGGTACACCGGCTGGCTCAATCTGTTAGGTCTGCTCGGGGCGATCGCCGGAATCGATTACGGGGCCGCGATGTTCAGCGGCGCCTTCCTCAATCTGCAGTTCGGATTCGAGCCGACCCCCGGCAAGATCATGGCGATCTATCTGTGCATCCTGCTGCTGCATGCAGGGTTGAACTTGTTCGGGGTCCGGCTGGTGAGCGTACTCAACAGCATCAGCGTGTGGTGGCACCTGGCCGGCGTCGCAGTGATCGTCGGCGTGCTCACGCTAGTTCCCTCGCACCACCAGTCGCCGTCGTTCGTGTTCGGCGAGTTCGTCAACAACACCGGCTGGTCGTCCCATCTGTACGTGGTGTTCATCGGGTTGCTGCTGGCGCAGTACACGTTCAGCGGGTATGACGCCTCCGCACACCTGTCGGAGGAGACCACCAATGCGCAGGTGTCCGCGGCGCGTGGGATCGTGCGCTCCATCTTCTGGTCGTGGATAGCGGGGTTCGTGCTGCTGGCCGGGCTCACCTTCTCGATCCAGGACTACGCGGCCACCCAGGCGAGTGGGACGGGGGTGCCGCCGGCGCAGATCTTCCTGGACGCGCTGGGCGAGTCCGGCGCGAAGGCCCTGCTTCTCATCGTGATCATCGCGCAGCTGTTCTGCGGGAATGCCGAGACGGCTGCTGCCTCGCGGATGGTGTACTCCTTCTCCCGCGACGGCGCGCTGCCGGGGGCGGGCTGGTGGCGGCGGGTGCACCCGCGCACCGGCACCCCGCGCCACGCCGTGTGGCTGGCCGTCATCGTGGCCGCGGTGCTCGCCGCGCCGTCCCTGTACAGCCCGACCGCGTACGCCGCCGTCACCGCGATCAACGTGATCGGGATTACCCCGGCCTATGCGATCCCCATCTTCCTGCGGGTCAAGAACCGGGCGACGTTCACGGCCGGACCGTGGAATCTGGGCCGGTGGGGGGTGCCGGTCGGGTGCATCGCGGTGGCCTGGGTGGCACTGGTGACGGTGCTGTTCTGCCTGCCGCAGTCCCGCCCGGAGCACGGCTGGGTGTCGGTGACGACGTTCAACTACGCGCCGGTGGCCCTGGGAGCGGTGTTCTTCTTCGCGTGGCTGTGGTGGCACGTCGCCGGACGCCGCCATTACGAGGTGCCCGCCCCCGTGAGCCAGGACCTGGCCAACCTGGAAGAGGAAGTCGTGTAACGGCCCCTGCTTCCAGCGCCTCCGCCGGCACCGCAGCCAAGGGGCCCTGCCTCGCCTCGGGGCCGGTAGGTGCCTCACAGCCAAGGCGTGTATCCGGTCGCCCGCGCCGCGACCCACCGCGCCGGGCCGGCCTCAATGCACGCCCCGTGCCGCCCTCGGAATGCGACGTGGTGCCGCGGCCAACTTCCGGGCCCGTTCGGCGCGTTGAGCCGCCCGACGTGACCGGCGGCACCCCTTCCCTGTCGGCCCGCTCGCGCCCCTGGTGTTCATGCAGGCCCGGACAGCGAGGGTCCACGGCCCGGTCGGCCGGGGCGAACCGGGGCTCCAGAGATCCAAGCAGGAATGGAGAGCATGTGAGTACCTCCGATACAGAGACTGTCGCTACACGTGCCGTTCTGGCCGCGCAGCCGCCGCCTGGCCGCCGCAAGATGCCGGTGGGGTCGCTGACGGTGGGGCAGCTGCGCGACCTCGCCCGTCTGGGGCAGCTGGATACGGTGCTGCTGGCGGTGCCGGACCTGCAGGGCCGGCTGAAGGGCAAGGCGTACGCGGCCGGGCATTTCGTGGAACGGGTCCTGGGGCCGGGCGCCGAGATGTGTGCCTATCTGCTGGCGACCGATGTCGACATGCGTCCGGTGGACGGGTTCGCGCTCACCTCATGGGAGGCGGGCTATCAGGATCTGCGGGTGGTCCCGGATCCGGAGACCCTGCGGATGATCCCCTGGATGCCGCGCACCGCGCTCATGCTCGGCACCGCGGTCGACGCCGCAGGGATGCCGCTGCCCGTCGCACCCCGGCAGATGCTGCGCGAGCAGCTCGACCGACTCGCCGAACACGATCTGCACGTCAAGGTGGGCGTGGAGGCGGAGTTCGTCGTCTGCCGGCAGCCCGGCGACGATGCGGGACTGGGCGGTGAGCCGGTGCCGGTGGTGGCCGAGAATCTGGACTACGCCCTGGATCATCCGCCGGCCTTGGACCGGTATCTGCGCCGGCTGCAGGCCGGGCTGCTGGGCGCCGGACGTCCTGTTGAGGCCATCAAGACCGAGGCCGCCCCCGGGCAGGTGGAGGTCACGTTCCCCTACGGGGATCCGCTCAAGGCGTGTGACGGGCATCTGCTGCTCAAGCACGCCGCCCGCCGGATCGGCGCCCGCTCGAGGCTGCTGCCGACGTTCATGGCCGCCCCGGTCACCGGGGTGGGCAGCGGCCTGCACCTCCATCTCTCGCTGTGGCGCGACGGCCGTCCGCTGGCCGCGCCAGGCGAGGGTGGCGGCGTTGCGCCGGTGGTGGGCCGGGCGATCGCGGGGCTGCTGGCGGCACTGCCGGAGCTAGCGGTGCTGTATGCGCCGAACACCAACTCCTACCGGCGGTACACGCCCGATTCGTTCGCGCCGACCCGGATGGTGTGGGGGCGCGACAACCGCACCTGCGCGGTGCGCATGGTCGGGCATGCGCACCAGTCGCACCTGGAGATCCGGGTGCCAGGCGCGGACGCCAACCCGTACCTGGCCCTGGCCGCGGTCGTCGCCGCGATCCGCCACGGACTCGAGCACGACCTGCCACTGCCGCCCGCGCACCTCGGCAGCGCCTACGCCCACCCCGAGGCACCCCGCTTTCCGCCCACCCTGAACGAGGCCGAGGCCGCCTTCCGCAGCAGCAAGGTCGCGGAGGAAACGTTCGGCAAGGCCACCATCGCGCACTACGCCCGCCTGGCGCAGATCGAGATCGAACACGCCCGCACCGCGGTGCCGGACACCGAACGGGCCCGCTGGCTCACCCGCGCCTGACCTTGGCCGCCGGGCCGGCTGTCAGTGGCTCGTGGCAGGATCCCCCACTTATCGACTACCCACCGCACCTGATTGGTGACCATGTGTTGCCGCGGGTGTGAGCGAAAGGCACTGCGCATGACCGTCCTCCCCGAGCTCCCGGAGCCGCTGCACCGGCTGGTCATCACGGTGACCGACTCCTACACGGTGCTCACCGAGCACCAGCGTCCCAGCAATATGCGCCCGTCGGTCTGGGAGATCCAAGGCCCTGGCCAGCAGCGGTGGTTCGCGAAAGAACACGTGGGACCCAAATTGCACGGCCGGGAAGTGGACGCGTACACGAACTGGACGTATCTGCTCGGTGACGGCCGCGCCCCGCAGCTGGCCGCCGCCGACCCCGCCACGCGGACGGTCGTCATCACCGCGGTGCCCGGGCACAGTCTGGACGATCTGCGGCTGCCGGCCGCCGAGGAACGCGAGGCGTACCGGCAGGCCGGAGCGCTTCTGGCGCGGCTGCACGCCGCCGTCGACGCGCCGGCCGCGTACGAGACCACGCCCGTCACGGATCCGGCGGCGTGGACAAACAGTGTGGAGCGCCTGCTGAACGCGGCGGCGCCGCACCTGCCGGCGGCGGATGTGTCCCTGCTGCGCGCCCTGCTCGGTCGCGTGCCGCCGCAGCAGCCGCTCGCGCTGACCCACGGGGACTACATGCCGAAGAACTGGCTGTGGGACTCGGCCGAACAGTTTCTGCGGATCATTGATTTCGAGCGGACCTGCCGTGATGTGCCGGCCCGGATCGACTTCGCCCGGCTCACCTTCCGCCGGCTGCGGCAGCGCCCCGATCTGGAGAACGCCTTCTGGTCCGGGTTCGGGCGCTCGCTCAGTGACGAGGAAGAGCTCGCCTGCCGCGTGCACGCCGCCGTCGATGCCCTCGACTCGCTGGTGTGGGGCATCGAGCACCACGACCTTGGCCTGGTCGAGGAGGCGCACACGATGGTGGAAAACCTCCGCCACGTCCACGCCCGGCACCTGTGGGCTGGAGGCGTCGCATGAACGACGACCCGAACCCGCTGGCCCGGCACGCGTCCGCGTCCGCGTCCGCGTCCGCTGCCTCGATGGCGGCCCCCTCGGGCGGTGTCGGCCCCGACGGTGTCGTGATGGCCGAGGTGCTGGCCGAGCAGTACGGGATGGACGTGATCGGCTGTGCGCCTGTGGCGATGGGCACACAGACCGTCAACCGGGTCGTTGAACTCGACGGCGGACACAGGGTGTTCGTCAAGGAATACCGCACGCTCGAGGAGGCGGACCGCGCCTGGGCGGCGTGGGAGATGTCGGAGTACTGTGCGCGGCACCGGTTGCCGGTGCCGCGCGTGGTCCTCAACCAGGACGGTGTCCTGGTGACGCGCGCGGCCGGCACCGTGTGGGTGGTCACCGAGCTGGCCGACGGACGGGTCGCCGACACTCCGATGACCCCGGCCTCGGCGGAGGCCATCGGGGCCGCGCTGGGGCGCATGCACCGGATCCTGGCCGGCTACCCCGCCGCAGCCCGCACCCGGCACACCCGCTGGCGCACCGGCGAGGTCGACGTCATGCTGCGCAAAGTGGAGCGGGTCCGCCAGCGGGCCACCGCCCAACTCGAGCCACGCCTGCACCAGTTGCGCCAGGACCTCGACCAGCGGTGTGAGGACGTCCGCGCGCACGTGCCGCGGCTGCGCGCACAGCTGCACTCCCGGCTGACGGTGCAGCCCACGCACGCCGACTTCGCGCGCACCAACCTGCTCCTGGACGGCGACCGACTGACCGCGGTGATCGACTTTCAGGCCGAGAACGGGGTGCTGGCCTGGGAGTTGGGCAGGATCGCGTTCGATCCGCGCACCGTCACCCACGGCCTGCACTGGGTGCAGTGCGCACTGCGGCTGATCGAGGCGTACCGGGCCGAGAACCCGTACCTGGCCGGTCGGGAGGTGCGCGCGTGCGCGCGGATCGTCCTGCTGTACCTGTTGATGAGCCTGTACGGGGCGACGACCCGCGAGTACCAGCTGCCCGCGGCGGCGGCCGAGGACCTGTGCCGGTACTGGGACGAGCGGCAGGTCACCATCCGGCGGATGATCGCCCAGCTCGATGAGATCGAGGATGCCCTCGGCGCCACCGAGCGCGGGAGGCGGCGATGACGAGTCTCACCGCGCCGGGGCGGCTGGCGGACGATCCGGTCTATGGCGCCTGCCTGTTCGTGGTGATCGATTTCGAGGGCACCACGCCGGCCGGCGCTCCGCCGGAGCCGACTGAGGTGGCCGCCCTCGCTCTGCGCCATCGTCCCGGACGTGGGCCGTGGCCGACCGGCTGGCAGTTCCAGGCGCTGATCAAGCCGCCCGCGCACGCCGTTATCACCGAGGCGGACGTGCGCCAGACCGGGATCACCCCCGCCATGGTCGCCACCGCCCCGCCCGCGCGGGAGATGCTGCACCGCCTGGAGACCACCCTGCCGATCACGGACGGCGAAGACGGGGGCGGGGTGCTGCTGGTGGCGCACCACGCCAGTGTCGAGGCGAACTTCCTTGACCGTTACCGCACCGCGTGCCCGCGCCTGGCCCGCACCCGCCTGATCGACACCCGCCTACTGGCCCGCCATCTGCTGCCCGACGCGCCCTCCTACACGCTCGACGCGCTGCTGCACGCGGCCGGGATCGGCCGGCCCGCCGACCGTCACCGGGCCCTGCCCGATGTCGCCGTCACCGCCGAGCTGTTCGCCCATCTGCTCACCGTCGCGGCCAGCACCCGGCACGTGCGCTGCATGGCGGATCTGCTGCGGATCGCGGCGCGCACACCGCGCTCCGCCCGCCCCACCCAGCTGTCCCTGACCCACTCGTGAAGGAGGCACCGTTCATGCCCCGTGCCCTCACCCCGCCCGCTGCGGGGCCACTCCTGTCGCCGGCCGCGTACGCGCGCTCTCGCCATGCGGCCTGGCTCGGTGCCGCCGCCCTGTTCACCAACGCCGCCGACGACATCCTGCTGGTGGAGCCGTCCTATGCCCGCCACTGGCTGCTGCCCGGCGGCGCCGTGGAGCCCGGGGAGTTCCCCCGCCAGGGCGCCGAACGGGAAGTGGCGGAGGAGATCGGCCTGTCCCTCCCGCTGGCCCGGGTCCTGGCCGTGGACTGGGAGATCCCCGCGGCCGGCACACCGTCCAGAGAAAGGGCGTTCCCTGGCGAGCAGCACACCGTCTTCGACGGCGGCACCCTCACCGACGCCGACATCGCCCGGCTGCGCCCCGCCGCCGGCGAAATCAGCACGATCAGGTTCTTTCCTCCCGAACAGGCCGCCGCCCGCATGCGGAGCCACGATGCGCGGCGCATGCTCGCCGCCTACCGGGCCCGCACCGAGGGGGGTGCTCCGGTCCTGCTGGAGAACGCGCTGGCGCCGCGCGTCTTCGAACAGCTCGAGGCCGCCAGCCCGTTCGTGCCCGTGCACTGCCAGCAGTGGCCCTGGACTCCGGCCGACGAACTGCCCGAGCAGCTGCCCGTGCGCCAGTCCTGGGGCTGGCTGCTGCACCCTCATGACGGGCGGTGCGTCGTCCTCCTGGATGAGCAGGACCACCTTCCCCTGCTGCCCGGCGGCACCATCGAAGCCGACCTGGATCACAGCGATCCTTATGCGGCCCTCGTCCGGGAGGCCGCTGAGGAAGCCCAGCTCGCGATTGGCCCCGGCCAGCTGCTGGGGTACGTCTTCGACGCCGACGGCACCTTCTACGGCGGCATGGGACCTTGTGTTAGGGCACGCCTGGCAGCCCCTCTCACCCACATCGGTGCCGCCGCCGCAGACCCCTCCACCGGACGCCGCCTGGTGCGCCTGCTCGCTCCGCCGCACCAGGCTGTCGACCTGCTCGGCTGGGGCGACGGCGCACACGGCCAAGCCGAGGCCGCGCTGCGGGCTGCCCGCGACCTGTGGGGGATCCGCCCGGCCGCGCACGCGCCCGTCGAGCTGATCCCCGCCGAGGGAGTGCGGCTGTGAACCGCCCCGCCACAACTGCCCCCGCCGCTAAGGCGACGGCGCTCGCCCCGCTGCCGGAGCCGATCGCCGCCTGGGCGCGGGCGCACCTGGGCGACCTTGTCCCCTGGGTGCTGCCGCTCGGGGTGGACGGGGTGCCGTCCTGGCGCGCCTCGGCCGGTGGCCGCGGCCTGGTCGACATCCGGTGGGCGCGCACCGACGAGGGATTTCGCCGCGAGGTGTTCGCGCACCGCCGAGCGGTGCCGCTGCTGCACACCGAGCAGGCCCCCCGGCTGCTGGCCGCCGAGCCACGCCTGCGCACCCTGCTGGTTCTTCAGCCCCGCGCGCAGCGCGTGGCCGGCTCTCCTCTGGCCACAGTGCCCCGCATCCATGAGCAGGCCGGGCGGCTGCTGCGCGCCTGGCATCTGCTCGGCGACCATCTCGAGCAGGGCGCCGACACCGCCGCCCGCCACGTCCGGCAGTACACGGACCGCCACGCCCGGCTGCTGGACGAGCCGTTCACCGCCTGGCTCGGGCCCGGCGACAGCATGACCATCCACGACTGCATCCGTGAACTCACCCAGCACGCACCCCAGTTGCCGCACGCCTACGCGCACGGCGTGTTCGGGCCGGCCGTATGGCAGTGGGCCGTCCCCGAGACGCTCACCTTCACCCACTTCGGCCAGGCCCGGCTGCTGCCCGCCGTCCTCGACTTCGCCCGCCCCGCCCTGCTGTGGGCCGACGAACCCGACCTCGCCGACGCGTTCACCCGCGGATTCGGGCGCCCGCTCATCGCAGCGGAACGCAGCGTACTCGCCGCCGTGTCCGTACTGGCCGCCCTCGACGACCTCCACCACGCCCTGCACATCCACAACGACGAAGCCCGCCGCCACGCCCGCGAACACCTGCGGCTCGCCGTGCGCCGCTACTGCACCTGGCACGCGCCAGCCCCCAGCGCCGGCCCGGACAAAGCCAGTCAGTCCGCGGCAGCCGGCCCCTGCGATCCCGGAGGCAAAGCGTGACCACACTCCACACGCTCACCACCGCCGCTGCCGCCCCGGACGCATCGAGCACCACGCCATCCCGCCCCACAACGGACACGGCGGGCACCGCGGACAAAACCTTCGAGGCGGCCCGCGCCACCTTGGCCCGGCATCTGTATGCGGTGCGCCGCCGCGCCCGGCTCACCATCGCCGACCTCGCCCAGCGGGCCGACTGGGAGATGTCGCGGGTGCGGGCGTACGAACGGGGCACCGCCCCCTACTACCCCTACCCCGACATGCAGATGTGGGCCCGGATCTGCCGCCTGGACGGCACAGCCCACCAACTCCTGCGGGAAACGGCCGATCTGGAACGGCTCGCCTTCCTGGAGCGGCGCGTGCCGGGCACGATCGCCCCGCCGTCGGTGTGGAACGACGTCTACCGGCTGCGGATCTACGCCCCCACCCAGGTCCCCGGCCCCGTGCGGCTGCCCGCATATCACCAGCTGCTACCCGCCGATCCCGGCTGGGACGACGGGCTGCACGTCCCCGACGGACTGCCGGTAACGGCGCTGCTGGAGGAGGCCGCCCTCCTCCACCCGGTCGGCAGCGACACCGTACGCGCCGAGCAGATCCAGCACCTGGCCCAGCTCGCCGAGTCCCCCGACCACGCGATCACAGTGCGGGTCATTCCCCACATTCCCCACCGGCCGCCCCTCGACCTGCCGGGGCCCGCGTTCACACTCCTGGACGGACTCGGTGTGTCCCTCTCCCCCAGTGCCGTGCCCGTGCTGCTCACCGAGCCGACCCTGACCGCCCCCTACCTCGCCGACTTCGCCCGCCTGAACCGGCTCGCCCTGACCGGCGCCGACGCCGCCCGCTACCTCGAACACCTCCAGTACATCCGGTAGTCGAGTCGACCATGAAAGGTCTGTCCATGCGCACCGCCCGCTGGCCCGCCCTGGCCGCTGTTGCCGCCATCGGCCTCGCCCACCTTGCCGCCGGTGAGCGCCAGCACCGTCAGCGGCTGCGGCTCGACGGCGCCCGTCTTCACCAGCAGCTCCTCGCCGACCAGATCACCCATCCCGAACTCGCGGTCCTGTGGGGCCGGTTGAGCGACCTCGGCGAGGACGGGCATCGTCTGGACGTGCACCGCGAGCAGTGGATACGCCTCCGGGAAGCGCTGTTCAGCACCCGCTGCCTGACCGAGGCGGGCCTGCGCACCGCCGCCCGCGCGTTCTTCGCCGCGCCCGCCAATCAGCAGTGGTGGGACCGGGTCCGCGAGGACCGCGCGGAGATGGCCACCGAGCGTGCCGCACGCCGCTTCCACTGCCTGCTGGACACCGGCTACCAGGACGAGAGCGGAACGCTGTAACACCCTGCGCTCGCTGTACTGACGGGCGCCCCCACAATCGGCAACTTCCGGAAAGAGACACGGCGTTGGGCTACACCGAACAACACGAGTGGCACGAGCACTACGCGAGCGGCAAGAACTTCCGCCCCCTCGGCGCGGACGAGCGCGCCCTGCTGGCGCGTCTACTGCCGGCCCGGCCGGGCGCCCGCGCACTGGAAGTCGCCTGCGGCACGGGGGAATTGGCACTCCATTTGGCCGATCACGGCTATGCGGTGGACGCGGTCGACTACGCCGCGAGCGCGATCGAACGCGCCACCGCACTGGCGGACGACGGCGCGGCTTCGGTGCAGTTCGCCCTCATGGATATCGAGAACGATCCCCTCGACCTGCTGCCGCACCTGCACTACGACCTGGTCATCATGCGGCAGGCGTACGCGTTCCTGACCGACCGGGCCGGCACGATGGACGCGCTGGTCTCGCTGCTCGCCGTGGACGGCACGCTGTGCGTGATCACTCCGCATGCGGACCGGGTGTCCGCCGCTCAGCGTGACATCGCCCTGGACGAGGCGGAGATCAACATCCTGAGCGCCCGCTGGAAGGAGGTGGTGCGCGAGGAGTCCGGCCCGCTGACCGTCCTGGTCCTGCGGGATCCGGTCCGCAATCAGGTCACGTATGCCGACAAGGCGCGGCCCGCCCCGAACGCGGTCACCGGGGCCGGCGTGGTGGTCCTCGATGAGGACGGGCGTCTGCTGCTGGGCCACTCGGTGCGCGGGCTGCTCGAACTGCCGGGCGGCAAGAACGAGGCCGGCGAGGACTTGCTGGCCGCCGCGGTCCGGGAGTTGAAGGAAGAGGCCGGGCTCATCGCCGATCTCTCGCAGGCCCGTCTGCTCGCCCTGTTGATGGGCTCCACCCATGGCATCCCGTGGATGACCGCCGCGGCCCTCATCTCGCGCCATACGGGAGTCCCCGAGGTGCGCGAGCCGCATCTGATCCGCCGCTGGCAGTGGTACGACCCGGCCGAACTCCCCCGGCTCGGGCGGAGCTTGTTCACGCCGAGTGCGCACGTCATCGACACCGTCTGGCCGGGCCTGCTGCCCCATCTCCCGCCTGTGCACCGCCACCTGTTCAAGGCCAGCCCGCGCCAGGAGAACACCGAGCGGCAGCGGGAGGGGCAGGCGCTGCGGCATGCGATGGTCGACCGGCTTCAGGAGCAAGGCCATCTGCGCACCCCGCCCGTGATCCAGGCGTTCGCGCGCGTTCCGCGGCACCGCTTCGCCCCTGCCGCACCCCTTGAAGAAGCGTACGGCGACGACAAGGCGCCCATCACCCGCCGCGACGGCGAGGGGCGGCCCACCAGCTCGGTCTCGGCCGCCTGGCTCCAGGCTCGCATGATCGAGAAGGCGCAGATCGGGCCGGGCAGCCGGGTGCTGGAAGTGGGCTCGGGCGGCTGCAACGCGGCCTATCTCGCCGAAATCGTCGGCCGGCACGGACAGGTGGTCAGCGTCGACATCGACCCGGTCGTCTGCGAATCCGCGCGCCGGCTGCTGGCCGATACCGGCTACCCGGACGTTGAAGTCCGCCTCGGGGACGGCCGCAGCAGCGCCCTGTGCGCGGGGGCGGGTCGGGACGCGGTCCTGGTCACCGTCGAGGCCCGCGATATCGCCCCCGCCTGGACGGCGGCCCTGGCCGAGCAGGGCCGCCTCGTCATCCCCCTCACCTTGCACGGCTACACCTGGGCGCTCACCCTCGAAAAGCGCGGCGAGCTGCTGGTCGGCGACGGCGACTGGACGGTGTGCGGGTTCGTCCCCATGCAGGGACCGGTGCCCGAGGTCCCTCAGATCGCGCTGCATGCCGGGCTGATCCGGCTGCGCCGGGAGGACGGCCCGCTGCCCGAGCACGACCTGCGCGCTCTGGACGCCGCGTTGAACCTGCCGCGCCACGAGCACCACACCGGCGTCACCATCGGCGGCATGGTGCCCTTCGACCAGCTGATGCTGCATCTGGCCTGCACCCTGGACAACTTCGTCCGCCTACAGGTGGACCCGGGCGCCGATCACCCCCAGGTGGAGCCGCCCAAGGGCTGGAACCGCGCCGCCGTGGTCCACCACGACTCCTTCGCCTACGTCGTCACCGAAAGGACCGAGCAGACGGCCGCCGACGGCACGGGAATGTGGGAGTTCATCGTCCACGCGTTTGGCCCACACGCACGGCAGGCCGCCGCGCGGATGACCGAGGCGGTCCGGACCTGGGACCGCGACCTGCGCGATCACCCGGGCCCCCGGCTCACCGTCCTCCCGGCCGGCACGCCAGATGAGGAACTCCCCCCGGGAGCGGTCATCGACAAGCCGCACTGCCGCATCGTCGTCGACTGGTCCCCCGCCACCCCGGCGGCCGACAAGGCACCAGGCCACAAGGAGGGGCCGGCATGAACCCGACCCGGTCGTCATCTGAACCGGACACCCCGCAGTCCCCTGCACCTGTGTGCGAGGGGAGCACCGTCCCGCCCGTGGATCTTTCCCCGGAGATTGCTGGTCAGTCCGGCTATCCGAATCTGCGGAATAGTTCATGCTCAGCGTCGAAGGGAGAGCCCGAGGCCCACAATCGGGTCAGTCGCGGGCCTTTGGGACGGAGCAGTCAGCGTCGTGCTCGATTCAGAGGGAGTCGTGTCGCTGCGGCTGCGGCGCAGCCGCCGATGGCGATGGCTACCCATGCAGCGAGTCCGAGCCAGATCAGTGTGCCGCCGACGCCTACGACGATCAAGGCAAGGAGAGAGGGGAAGAGCCAGGGTGGCAGTCCTCGCGCCTGCGGGGCTTGGCCGCCTTTCCAACCCAGGAGGTTCGACATACGTTTCTCCGCTCTACGTAAGCTGGTTGACGAGGCAGCCCGCGGCGGCGACGGAGACGTAGCCCCAGGGGCCACCAGCGAACTTCACCATGCGCAGACCATTGCGGGCGCGTTGAATGTTGACCGAGACGTGGTGAGCCTGAACCGGAACGTATGCAGCGAGTGCGCCAACACCACACTTCTTCGCGCGATCCTTCACCCAGGACCCCGACCTTTTGATGATCTTCTTCCAGTTCCAGGTGAAAGGGTTCCACCAGGGGTCGGCGACGACAGGGAAGTCGGTGTCCTGGTCGAAGGCGATGGTCTGGATGAGGGTGCCATTTTCGATGCGGTAACTGGTGGGAACCGAAGCGCCGTTCGCGTCCTTGGCCCAGGGGGCGTCGAAGGCGCCGATGACATCAGCGTCCTCAGTGCCATCAGCGAGGACCAGGACACTGCCGTCGTCGAGTTGTTCGATGACGGCTCCGTCAGGCAGATCGAGGTCGAAGCGGTACTCGTGGGCGGCGTCCGCATTCTTGACGGTGATCAGGGAGCGAACCCCACCGCCAGCGGTGGGCTGGACAGCGAGGTCGGTGTTCTTGGCCGCGTCAGGGTAGACGATGGTGCCGTTGTCACTCGTGGCGCCCTCGGTCTTGGTGGTGGCAGGCAAGCCGATACCGATTCTGGAGCCGTCGGCGGCGGCGCTGACGGGCGCGTCTGCGGTGGCCGGGGCGGTGATCGTGCTCTGCTCGCCATCCAGGATGGTGATCGCCTGACTGGTCCCGTCGGCGAGCTGGTCGCTAGGGGCGATGTCGGCGGTTCCAGTGACCTGCTCAACTACCCTGGCGGCGCGTTCAGTCGCGGAGCCGCCGTTGTCTGCCATGGCGGCGGGGGCGATGCCGAGCATGAGGGCGCCGGCGGTAGCAGCGGCTATGGATCTGGCAAGTGCGCGGTGACGGAGTGTCACAGGGCCTCCCGTTGTGCGGCTTTGGCAGTCATAGCGGCGTGGGGTCAACGGGAGAGAAGCCACCCGAGCCGCCACGACCATGAGGTGAACCTGGCATACGGGATAAGCGTTTTGGAAGGTTCTGCTCTGAATCAGGAGGAAAGTGAGGGCTTTAGTCCTGACGTCCCGTCATGTCGATCAACTATCGGCAACTGGAAAGCGGCGGGGCCCACGTCAAACGACGTGGAGTTGTGTGGACCAGACCGCAAAACAAGTCCGCCCATACAGCGTCTTGGCGGATGCGGTGGCCGTCGGCGGGCCGCCGACGGCCAGTTCAGCGGTGGATCGTCTCGACGATGTAGGCCGCGTGGTCAGCGCCAGCGATGCGCGGCCAGGTGTCGGCCGTGGCCTGACTCAGGCCGAGCAGGTGGCTGACGACCACGGCGGGCATTCCCCCCGCGAGTTCCACCAGGGCGGTGCTGCGGGCGATGCGGGTGGGCCACGCCGTTGAGCAGCACCAGTCGGGCGGCGCCGTGAGGCAGGTCGGCCGTCGTCACGCTCCCTCCCTTTCAGAGGCGCGTGAATCGTGCAGCAGATGAGAGATCCACGGCAAGAGGGCTGGTCTTCGCCCCTCAACTTCATTAAGCAGGAGGTACGTTGATGCCGCAGGTACCGAGGTCGCCGGATCCAGATTCGCGCATCGGATGCAATTCCCCGGGGACGGTCAACGTCCGCGCCTGGAACGACTATGGGCGCTTTCAGCTCGATCGCGGCTATATGCCGGAGGATGCCGACCGTGTCCACTGGGGACCGAAGCCCGGCATCGGCCCCGGCGACAGCATCCTCGGCCCGCTGCACGGGCGGCGGGTGCTGGAAGTGGGCTGCGGAACCGGCCGGTTCGCCGCCCACCTCGCCCGCGACCACCACGCCGTCGTCGACGCGATCGACCTCTCCCCCACCCAGCACCAGCGCGCCCAGACCCGGTACGGCGATATAGCCGGGGTGCGGTACCTGCTCGGCGACGCCGTCACCCACCTGCACACCGCCGACCCGTACGAGTTGGTGTTCTCGGTGGAGTCGCTGGCCTATGTCGACCCGCACCGCGCTCTGCCCGCACTGCGCCACAACCTGCCCGCCGGCGGGCGGCTCGTCTTCTCCGTCCTGCACACCGACCTTGACGAGCGCGGCCCCAGCTCCACGCTCGCCCCACGCGAACAGCACATCCGCCTCAAGAACCGGCCGCCCGCGCCGGTATGGATGTGGGTGCTCACCCCACTGCTGTGGCAGGACCTACTCGACGAGGCCGGCTTCACCGTGGACCACCACGACCTCCTGACCGTGCCCGACGCCGACAATCCGGTGACGTACCAGCTCATCCAGGCCCGCCGCCGCACCGACCGCCCGCACGCCGCCGGCCGTGACAGCGGCGCATCGGACGGGGGTGCCTGATGCGGCTGCTGCGTCGCCCGAAGCCCGGCCCGCCCGTGGTCTCGGACAGTGAACAAGAGCTGTTCGGCGGCCCGTTACGTCATGACGCCGGCTGGAGCACACACGAGTACGCCCGGCTCGACCTCACCCTGCGCAGTGCGCTGAAAGCCCTGCCCCACCTGGTAGCGACAACCATCCGCCTGGCCTGGCGGGCCGACCGGCGCGCCCTGCTCACGGTCGGCATCACCGAAGCCGGTCAAGGTATCGCGGCCGCCCTGAAACTCCTGGCAGCCAATGCCGCGCTGCATGCCGTCGTCGCCGCCGGCAATGACGTACACCAACTGCGCGCCGCCGTGCCCGCCGCCGTCATGATCGCGGTGGTGCGGACCGTCAACTCCTTGCTCGCCTCCAAGTCCACCGCCGCGGCCGGAACGCTGGAGCCGAAGGTGGAGCGCGCCGCCCAGGAGCAGTACCTCACGGCATGTCAGCGTGTCGAGCTGGCGGCCATCGAGGACGGCGCGTTCAGGGAGCTGATCGACCGGGCCCACTACGGCGCCACCGAGGCCCGTCACATGATCGGCTCCAGCGTCGCGGCCATGAACAGCGTCCTGTCCCTGGTGGCCGCCGCCGGCGTCCTGTCGGTGCTCGACCCCATCTTGCTGCCGATGCTCATCCTGATCGTCGCACCGCGCGGCTGGGGCGTGATGCGGGTGGCCCAGGAGCGCTATTTCTCGACCATGACCTGGATCGAACACCTGCGGGCCAGCCGGGTGTTGTCCCAGCTGCTCACCTCCGTCACCGCCGCCCTGGAAGTCCGCGTGCACCGGGTCGGACCGTTCCTGCTGCGCCACTTCCGCGTCATGTCCCACACCGCGGAGAAGGAGCAGGCGCGCCTGGCCAAGGACAAGGCGGCCACCGAACTCATCGCCGATGCCCTGTCCGGCCTCAGCTACGCGCTGACCGTCACGATGATGGGCGTGCTGTGCCTGACGGGGCACATGGGCGTCGCCGTCCTGGGCACCGCCATCATGGCGATCAACGCGGGGTCGGCCAGCATCGGCGCACTGGTGAGCACCATGAGTCAGCTCCACGAACAGTCCCTGTATGTGCACGACCTGACCGAGTTCCTGGAGCGTGCCGAAGAGTTCGCCATTCCCGAGGGCGGAGTGCCGCTGCCCGAGCGCCCGCGCACCATCCGCCTGGACAACGTCACCTTCCGCTACGCCGGCCGCGACAAGCCGGCCCTCGACCGCGTCTCCCTCACCATCGAGCTGGGCAGCGTGATCGCCCTCGTCGGACCGAACGGATCTGGCAAGTCGACGCTGTCCCGGCTGCTGGCCGGGCTGCACCTCCCGGCCGAGGGCGGCCACGCCTACTGGGACGACGTTGATGTCGCGGACGCTGATCGCCAGCACCTCTTCGACCACGTCAGCCTCCTCACCCAGACCTTCGAACGGTGGCCCTTCAAGGTCGCCACGAACATCCGGATCGGCCAGCCCGAGCGGGACGCCACCCCCGAGGCCCTGCACGCCTCGGCCCAGTACGCGGGCGCGGATCAGGACATCGCCGCACTGCCACGCGGTATGGACACCCTGCTGGGCAGGAACTTCCGCGGTGCCAGCGACCTGTCCGGCGGGCAGTGGCAGAAGATCGCCTTGGCCAAAACTCATTTTCGGCTCGCCTGCATGATGATCGTCGACGAGCCGACCTCCGCGCTCGACCCTGAGGCCGAGCAGCGTGCGTTCGATCAGATCCTGGGTCTGGCCGGGCCCGACCGCATCATCGTCCTGGTCACCCACCGCATGGCTGCCGTCCGCCACGTCGACAAGATCTTCGTCCTCGACGACGGACACCTGATCGAGGAGGGCAGCCACGCCGACCTCCTGGCCGCCCGGCCCGCCAGTCGGTACGCGCAGTGGTACCGGCTGCAGGCAAATCAATACGACCAGCAGATCCCGCACCAGAACGGTCACAGCACGCCTGCCCGGCCCGCCGCGCATCCCCGCGGAACCTCAACTGGCCCTTAATTCGCCCTCGTTCACCCACGCGCCCGGGGCGGACATCGACGCGACCGCCCCGCCCCCTGCCCGCCATGCGAACCCGCTCTTGGAGGTGCCTCCCGCATGTTTGCCGCTCGCCCCGCCCTCCGTGCGGCCCCGACGAGGCGCCGACGCCGTTCCGCCGAAACGCCGCCCGCCCCCGCAACTGCCCTGCTCCACAACCGCTACCAACTGCCCACGCTGCCCGACGCCCAGCGTCTGCAGGTCACCCCCTTGCGAGCCGAGGACACCTACACCGGCCAGGAGATCGTGCTGGAGTCCTTGCCGCTGCCCGAGATCCTCGTCCCGGACGGCGACGCCGCTCCACATGGCGTCGATGCCCCGGAGATTACGGCAGTCGCCCAGGCCCTGACGGCGGCGCGCACGGTCATCGCGCTGCCCGACCATCCGCGGCGAGCGCAGGATTTCGACGTCTTCACCGCCGACGGCGCGATCTGGATCGCCGGGGAACTCCTCGACGGGCGCCCGCTGGCCGCCCTGCTCGCCGACGGGCCACTCACCCTCTACCGGGCGGCGGAGATCGGGCACGGCATCCTGAACGCGCTGCGCCCCCTGCACCATCTGGGACTTGCTCACCTCAACATCACTGCCCACAGCGTGTGGATATCCGGCGACGGCGGCGTCACGCTGACCGGACTCGCCCACGGCATCGTGCAGGACATCCTGTGTGGCTACGGCCCTGTTGCTGCCGAACACGCCGCGCCCGTCACCGAGTCCCCGCCCGATCGACAATCCGGCAAGTCCGCAGCAGCGGCGACGGCGGGCCGCGCCCCCGCGACCGGCCGCGTGGCGGCCCCGGGCGCGGGTGCCGGAACGGAGGCGCTGCGCGCCGACGCTCAGCGCGATGCCCGCCATAACGCGCCTGCCTGCCCTGCCTCGGCCCGCGCCGCGGCGGCCCCTCCTGCTTCACCGACGCCTTCGCCCGCGCCCACGGCATTCGCGTACGCGAGACCGGTCGGCGCGCGGGAGGCCGAGCGGGCCCGGCAGGCACGGCTCATCATGGTCGGCGCGGTCACCGAACGGTGGGCCCCGGAGCAGGCTGCCATGGCGCACCCGGTGTGGCAGCTGGCCCCCGAGATCACACCCGCGACCGATCTGTGGGCGCTCGGCGCCCTGCTGTTCCGTACCGTCCACGCCCACGCCCCCTACCCCGAGGACGATGCGCACGAACTGGTGGAGATGGTGTGCGCGGAGCCGCCCGCGTACGCCGAGGATGCCGGCCCGCTGCGCCCGGTCATCGAGGCCCTGCTGCATACCGATCCCGAGCAGCGACCCACCCCGGCCGAGGTCGAGGGATGGCTGGGCTCGCTGCTGCGGAGCGCGCCCGAACCCGCCCGGCCCCCGATCGCCGTGGAACAACCCATCGGCGCGGCGGGCCGGTTGCCCGTCCTGCGCCATCGCGGGCCGCTGATGCCCTGGCGGCGTCCGCGGCCACCGGCCGTCCGACACCGGGCCCAGCACGCCGCCCGTCGCCGGTCCCGTTCGCGCCGGCCGGTCCTGATCACCGCTGTCACCGTGCCGCTCGCACTCACGGCGGGCGGCCTGTGGATCGTGCACGGCACGGTCGGCGCTCCGACCGCTGCGAGGCCGCGCGCGGGGGCCTCGGCCACCCCCGGCAGCGCAACAGCCCCTGCCGTGCGGCCGTCAGCCAGCGCCACACCCGTCCCCGGCTTCCGGCTCCACCAGGACCGGGCCGGCTTCACCATCGCTGTTCCTGCCGGATGGTCACGTCATGCCGGGCGCGGCGGCCAAGTGCGCTTCACCCACGGCGAGTTCACCATGATCGTCACCTCCGCACGGTCCTCGGAACACGGGCCCGGCCACGGGCGGGATCCGCTGGCCTATCAGCGCATCGAGCGCGAACTCGACGACTACCGCCAGGCCGCCTGGGGCACGGCCAGCGGTGAACGAGAGATCACCATCGGCACCAGCCAGCACTGGGCCGAAGGCCGCTACACCTGGAAGACCACGCACGGCGCCACCGTGCTCGCCCTCAACCAAGTCCGCGTCATCGACGGCCGTTTCCACGTCCTGCAGATACGCGGCCCGGCCGCCGAGCAGGACCGGATCACCGCGATCTACACGCAGGCCACCGCCACCTACACACCCCGCCACCGCTGACCCGCACCGACCGCCGGGAGACACACCGTGCGTATCGCCAACCTGAACGCCTACAAACTCAGCCCCCGTGACCGGGGCACACCGTCCTGGGTCGCCCGGGTGCACGCCATCCAGGAGATCGCGCCGGACGTCCTCGCGCTGCAGGAGATCGTGGTCGACGAACGCACCGTCAACCGCGACGCCTGGGACCACGTCGCCGCCGCCTTGATCCACGACCTGGCCGACGCCTGCCATCTGAGCGCGCGCATCTCCGCGAGCGCCGGATACCCGCACGGCACCGCCATGGCCGCGAACTGGCACCGCCCCTGGTGGACCGCCCTCCTGTGGAATCCCGCCACCGTACAGCTGGCCGAGGGTTCCTACCGCCCCTACGGTGCACCGGACTTCTGGCACGGCTGCACCACCGGCATGTTCGACATCGGCGCCCACGAGCCGATCAAGGTGGTCAGCTACCACGGCGACCCGTTCCGCCCCAACTTCCGGCGCGACGAAGCGCTCCGCCTCAAAGGAATCTTCCGCACGACCGGCGGTGTGGTGCCCGGGGTCTGCTGCGGCGATTTCAACTCGATCTCCGCAGCGCGCGTCGGCGAGGGCGAGGGGCCTGCCGGGCAGCAGCGCTACTACGACCCTGAGCCGTACGTGGAGATGCGCCACGACGATCTCGAATACCAGCTGCTGGACGGCACGCTCGGCACGACGCAGCTGGCGGACCGGCGTCAGACCGAAGCCCTCTTGCGCAACGGGTACATGGTCGACGCCGCGGCCCACCTCCAAGCGCCGTGGCAGCCGACGGTCGGGCACTGGAAGGACGGCGACGGCGACCCGGACCCCTGGGGGCAGCGGCGCATCGACCTGATTCTGGCCACCCGACCCGTCGCCCCCGCACTCACCGCCTACCGGACCCACCACACTGCCGCTGCCGAAAGGGCCGCCGACCATCTGCCCGTCTACATCGACCTACAGCCCGACTTGATTGCCCGCACCGCGTGATGCGCGACGCCACTCGGCTTCCCACCAGCACCGCCCTCACTCTGGCCGCGGCAACCACACGCGCTGCACGAGTTGCACGGTGCATTCACGGGATGTCCAGTACGTCGTCTGCAACTCCCCTGCCCTACACCGATGAAAGGTACGGAAACTGATGCGCGTCTTCATGGCCCCGGACAGGATCTGGCAGAAGCCCGGGGCCTCGCAGGCCGACCGGGGACGCCCGCACGTGCTCTGGACCATGCAGGATCACCCGCACGTCCTCGGCTATTTCCGCGAGATCCGACAGATCCTCGCCCCCTACACCGACATCGTCACGCCGATCGCCGAGGACGATCTCCACTGGACCATCCAAGGGGCCCACGCCGTCGACATCGCCGGCGACCGCGTCGGCGCGCCGCAGCTGGCCACAGCGGCCAAGGCAATCGGACACGAGCTGTCCGGCATCCAACCGTTCGAGGTGACCATCGGCCCGGCCGCACTGAGCCGCTCCGCCGTCATGGTCCGCGTCCTGCCCCGCACCCCGGGCCGGGACGTCTTCGCCGACCTGAGCACCGCGGTGCGCACCGGACTGACCGCCGCCGGGCTGACCATGCCCGCCGCGCCGAAGATCCCGCACGCATCGGCCGCGTACGGCGCCGCCGACACCTACAACGACCCGCAGCTGGCACGGCACTGCGACGACCTGGCCTCCGTCCTGATCCACGAGGCCCGGCACGAGGTCACCGTGACCGTCGACACCCTGCACCTGGTCATGGAGACCCAGGACGTCGCCGGCAATACGTATCACTTCGACCGCGTCCACGACCTGCCCCTCGGGCAGCGCTGAAACAGAGGAGTCACGGTGCAAAAATTCACGCCCTCCTGGCGGGGCCGGCCCTGGGAAGACGGTTTCGCGGCACTGCACGCCTACCTGGCGCCCCGGGCCGGGGTCGACGACGAACTGCTCGCTCTCGCGCACGCCTGTCGACCCGCGATGCTGTCCTACCCGATCGACCCGGCGATCCCCGCCGAACCCGGCACCCCCGGAACCCTCCACGTGACCATCGAAATGATCGCGGATGTGCCGGCCTGCGACATCAGCGTCCGGGAGCGTGACGTGCTGATCGACGCGCTGCGCAAGGAACTGGCCGATGTGGCGCCGTTCGTCGCGGAGCTGGGCCCGCCGCTGGCGGGACGAGCGGGAGCTGTTCTGGACGTCTGGCCCGACGGGCAGGTCCTGGCGCTGCAGGAGCGCGTGCGAGCAGCGATCCGGGCCACCCGCGGCGAGGCCGCGCTGGTTCACTCCGGGGGCCGGCCCCACTGCTCCTTGGGCTACAGCAACCCTCGGGAGTTGCATCAGACGGGCGCGAACGCCCTGGTCGGGAGGTCACAGGCCGACGCCCTGACACTCCGGGGAGCCTACTCTCTAGCCGTCTGACCTGCCACTCTTGATACCTCTTCCCGTCTGATGCAAGATACGCCCATCAGGCGGGAAAGGGATTTTCGTCGTGCAGCGAACCGTGGACTTGGCCGGGTCGGCTCACCTTGAGCTGGTCTCCGGGGTCATTCAGCTGCGCCCCGAGGACGCCATGTTCGACGCCATGCTGCGCGGCTGGCGGAACCAACAACTCGCCCGCAACCTCAAGGCGAAGACGATCAGCGACCGCGAAAAGCTGATCCGCAGGTTCCTCAAGTTCGTGAACGACTACCCCTGGGCGTGGGCCCCGGCACACATGGACGAGTGGTCGGCCCAGCTCACGAGCGAAGACCACCTCTCGCCCTCGTCGGTCCGGAACTACCAGGGAACCGTCCGGCTGTTCACCGAGTTCCTCATCGATCAGCGCTATGGGTGGGCGCCGGCGTGTGAGCAGGCGTTCGGCACCTATCCCGTGGCGATCTGTCACGAGTGGAATACGCTGCCTCACCTGCAGGACTACGAGGGAGACCCCGAAGCCCGCCCGTTCACCCGCGAAGAACTGCAGCTCTTCTTCGACTACGCCGACGAGCAGGTCGAGCGCGCGATCCGCGCAGGGCGCAAGGGGGCGCTGGCCGCCTACCGGGACGCCACCTTGTTCAAGGTGATCTACGGGTGGGGGCTGCGTCGCACGGAGTGCTCACGGCTGGACCTGGTCGACTTCGGGCGGAACGCGAAGGCGCCTCAGTTCGGCAGGTTCGGCACGCTCAACGTGCGCTATGGCAAGGCAAAGAAGGGGCAGCCGCCGCGCCGACGGAACGTGTTGTCCTTGATGGACTGGGCCGTCGAGGCGGCCGTGGACTATGCCGAGAACGTCCGTCCGCGCTTCGGGTTTCCGGATCAGCCCGCGTTGTGGATTACCGAGCGCGGGGGCCGTCTCCAGCCCAGCTCGATCAACGATCGGTTCGAGACCTACCGCGACGCGCTCGGGCTCCCCAAGGAGTTGGTCCCCCACTCGCTCCGCCACTCGTACGTCACGCATCTCACGGAGGACGGGGTAGACCGGATGTTCATCCAGCAGCAGGTTGGCCACGAAAATAGCAGTTCGATGGCCACGTACACCCACGTCAGCGACGACTACATGAACTCGGCCCTGCAGCGGGCCCTGGCCCCGGCCTTCGCCTGAGACCGCTGCCGAGGAAGGACGTCCCGATGCCCGCAGCGAAGCTCGACTACCTGTGGCACCTGCGCAAAGTC
The DNA here is from genome assembly GCF_044460595.1 of Streptomyces sp. NPDC050085. Lineage (NCBI taxonomy): Bacteria > Bacillati > Actinomycetota > Actinomycetes > Kitasatosporales > Streptomycetaceae > Streptomyces > Streptomyces sp. NPDC050085. Next base: position 896,354 of record NZ_JBITJZ010000001.1, read on the forward strand.
ATGGCCGAGCACGGCATGTTCAACACCAGCGACCTGATCCCGTTGCTCGCCGAGCGCGGCATCACGCTCTCGTCCAGCCAAGTCTACCGACTGGTGACCGAGCGCCCCGAGCGGCTGAGCATGAAGGTCTTCATGGCCCTGCTGGACATTCTCGACTGCCGGATGGAGGACCTGCTCGAGCCTGTCGCTGGGGCGGGGACGGTGAGCACCCCGAAGAAGAAGGCCGCCTCGGCCGGCAACAGCGCTCCGGAGCCGGGGCTGGGAACTCTGCGGCCCAAACGGGCCCGCATCACCGGAATTGAATGATGGCCATAGACATAGAACAGTTGATCGCCGACGATCCACTCGGCGCTGTCGTACAGCAGATCGCGCATGTGGAACACGGCCTGTCCACCGAGCAGATCCGGGAGGTGGCGCAAGCCGTGCTGCGCGGCCCCGCACCACGACGGCGGGTCGCGCGGGAGGTGCGGGACAATCCGCAGGTCCTGGTCACCGGCCGCTCCCCGTCGATCTGGGCGGTGGGCAAACTGCTGGCGGCGCTCGCAAAGCGCGGAGCCGGGCAGTTGGCGACACCACGGTGCTGTGACTGCGATCGTGAGATCGTGACGCTGTGCAGTCGCAAGGGCGGCCTGTGGGCCTGCGGCAGTTGCAACCGGCCCAAGGTGGAATGCGCGTCCTGTGGCACCCTGGCACTCGTCAGCAGCCGGGACCGGCAGGGGCGCCCGCGGTGCCAGCGGTGCCGGGACGGCGATGATCCCACCGAGGAACTGATCGACCAGATCGTGGGGCTCGATTCCGGTCTGAATCGAGACCTGGTGGCGAAGGTCCTGGAGGAATGCTCCCCCAAGCGCGCCGTGCGCCGGCGGGTTGCCTGGGCCGTCCTGGACCAGCCGGAGCTGCTGACCGACGGTGGGCACGCGGCGCCCGCTCCGTCCGTGCTTTCCTTCATCAACGCCCTTGTGGACGCCGGTGCCACTGCGGTGAAGCGGCCAGGGTGCGCCCATTGCGGAGCGACTGAGCGCCTCCGTGCGAAGCAGGACGGACTGCGGATCTGCTGGCGCTGCGAGGAGGCGGTACGTGCCGAGGACTGCTCGCGGTGCGGCAAGCACCGTAAGGTGAGTTCTCGCGATGACAGCGGCCGCCCGGTGTGTACGGACTGTTGGAGGAACGATCCCGCCAACCGTGAGCTGTGCACGGGGTGCCGTCGGCGCCAGAAGATCAAGGCCCGTACTGCGGAAGGACCTTGGTGTGAGAGGTGCAGCCCGCGGGAGGATCAGGAGTGCAGCGTCTGTGGACAGCTCACCCGGTGTTCCACATCGCGCGCGACGGGCAAACCGTGGTGCCGTAACTGCCGAGTGCGCCATATCCGGTGCGTATCTTGCGCTGCAGTATCGCCGCTCAAGGGCGGAACACTTGCTGCCCCGCTTTGCGCCAGGTGTCTGAACCCGGATCCGGACTTCTGGGATCGCTGTCCTCTCTGCGAGACGACGTGGCAGTTCGGCACGGAACCCTGCCAACGGTGTCTGGTCGACCAAAAGCTCGGTGATCTTCTCGGAGGCGGCGCTGACGTCCCGGTGGAACTCGTGCCGTTCCGGCGCGCGCTGGTGGCGGTAGAGCGTCCCGACCACGCCATGGCCTGGATGTCCAAGCCGAAGGTCCACGCGTTGTTGACTGCCCTGGGTAAGGATCCCCGCCCGGTGACCCACGCACTGCTCGACGAGCTGACACCGGGCAAGACCTTGGACTACCTGCGCGACCTCCTGATGGCCACGGGATCGCTGCCCGCCCGAGATCAACGCCTCGCCAACCTGGAACGATGGATCAGCGAGAAGCTGGCCGGGCGCGAGGACCTCGAAGAGCGGCGGATCCTGCACGGATACGCAGTCTGGCACCATCTGCGCCGACTGCGGCAACGCGTGCGCGGACACCAACTGACAGTTGACCAGGACCACAACGTCCGTACACACGTCAATGCCGCTGTCCAACTCCTCGACATTCTTCAAGATCGCGGCGTGCTACTGAGCGCATGCACCCAGAACGAAGTCGACGATTTCCTGGCCCACCACGCGACCTACCCCTCGCGTACGGCGCACTTCGTGCGCTGGGCCGTTGCTCACCGCCACGCTCACAACCTCACCGCCCCGGCCACCCGGTGGGTGGGCCCGACCGGCCCACACGACGAGGACCGGCGGTGGGAGGTCGCGCGACGGCTCCTGCACGGGGACGACGCGCCGACGGCTGACCGGGTCGCCGGCCTGCTCCTGCTGCTCTACGCGCAGCACGTCAATACCATCCGCCACCTCACTGTTGACCACGTGCGGCACGACGGCGGCCAGTGGAAGATCATGCTCGGCGACCGCCCGATCATGCTGCCCGCGCCTCTCGATGTCCTGATGGAGGAGTTGATCACGAGTCGACGCGGCCATTCACTCGTCGATGCGCCGGGAGGATGGCTCTTCCCCGGACGGGTCCCAGGTCGGCCGCTCAGCCGTGACCAACTCGTCCTGCGTCTTAGGGCATTGGGTGTCATTCCGCGACAGGATCGAGCCACGGCCCTGTTCACGCTGGCCTCTCAGGTTCCGGCGGCGATCTTGGCGCGCATGCTGGGCATCCACCGTGCGGTAGCCGTGCAGTGGCAGCAGGCCAGCGGCGGGGACTGGGCGGCGTACGCGGCCGACGTTGCCGCCCGGCCGGTACGCACCAACCCAACGAACTGACGTAGGTCAGCAATTGGGATGCCTCGTTCCGCTTCTTTAGGGTTCCTCGCCAGAGGGCGCCAGGCCGCGCACCAGGTTGGCGAGTGTCTCCCTGACGGCGGCTTCGCAGTGCTGCTCCGAGGCGTCAGGAGGGATTGGTATGGGGGCCCACCAGTAGTCCGCCTCCAGCTCTTCGGCACGGAACTCGAAGTCGGCGAAGGACTGTTCGAACTGCGCGTTGATCGCGGCCACGGCCAAGCTGTATGCATCGTGTACGTGGCGTCGCTGATCGGCATCCTCGATGCCAGAACCCAGGATCCAGAATGTGGCCGGGGAAGGGCAATGCGGTGTCCAGCTCGCCGGTTCGAAGCCGACGTACACGGTAGTGGGCCCGACGCTGAAGTCCGAGCCGTAGTAGTAGCGATCAAGGGTGGGTTCGATCCTCCACCGAGGTGACCTCGGAGCGGTGATCCCTTGGTGTCCTTGAAGCGCACCCACGACACGCTGAGTCGCCACGACCCCCTTGGTGAAGCTGTCCCCAATGCCGTGGGTCAGTTCGTGACGAGTCAGCGCCTCCAGGCCGCTCTCGAAGACCTGAACGATCCCCTCCAGTTGGCGGAGTTCACCCTCCAGGATCGGGTCCTCTCGGCCGCCGTGACCGCGGAGGGCCGTGATGAGGTCGAGCCACCCCATGACGGCAAGGTGCCGGGCGTCTTCGAGCTTCAGCCAGTGAATACCGGTGGCCGAGTCCGGCTCGAAGCTACCGGCCCTTTGACCGGCGGGTATCCGCTCGGCAAGCTGGTGGGACAGCGCGACGACGCGGTGGCCTGGGCACACGAACAACAGGGTGCCTCCCCGCGGAAGTCCTGCAAGGTATCCGTTGGGTTGATACTCCGTCAGTCCCGCTTCGAACTTCCCCTCGATCATCAGCAGCGGCAGCCCGCCGACCTCACCGACCACGTCCGGCCTGCCCTCGTGCTCCGGCGAGGTGGCTTCGCTGCGAAACCGCAGTCCGTCCGGACGGCCAACCAGCAGTTCGACGTTCCGGACGAATCCGGTGAGCACTTCACGGACCGGGCGGTAGTGCTCCGCAAGGTAGTAGAGGGCTTCCGTGGCTATCGGCTCACGTCTGGCCTTGAACCGGTCCGATAGATGAGCGAGCAAGGCGTTGGTCGTCATGCGCTGACCTCCCGGCGCGGGGTCGGTTGGGGTGGCCTTTCCCCTTCGACTGGAAGAAGGACACCGCCAGCAAGAAGGGGGAAGAAGGGGCATGTGAACCTACAACTGAACAGCGATCCTCAGCTGCGCGCACCCAGCGGGATCGTCGCGACGTGGTCCCACGTGATCGTCATAGCCTGCGCGTCCGCGGTGACGTCCACGAGGTGAACGGCGTCCACCCGCATCGGGGCATGCCCCGGGCGCACTCCATTGCGGAGCTTCCTCTGGACTTGGTCGGAGTCGCATTCCTCGGCCGCGTATCCGAGCGTGAGGTGCGGGACCTTGGTGGGATAGCCCGTCGCGTTGGGCCCGCGCACCGTCTGGATCGCGGCGCGGACGGTGGTGTGGATGTCGTTGAGGGGCTCGTCGGGATGGACGTTGGCGATCACTCCGGTCGCGTACGACCCAACCGATCCGATCATGGGGTCGAACGGCTCGACGTTCGCGAGTCGCTTACCCAACTCCACGACCAGGGCGTCGCGTTCGGCTGTCGAGATGGCCGCTCCTACGCGGTCAGTGATTTGGTCGACGGTGATGTGCACCCAAGGACGCGCGACCAGCGTGATCGGGAAGTCCTTCAGCACGTCGTGCGTGCGCGCGTAGGTCCGCAATCGGAATGGCCTATTCCGTCGTGGCGACCTGCGCGTTCGCTCGTTGTCTCATTAGGGTGGCCCGTCACTCTGTCTCACCATCTTGGCCCTTCGTCCTCCCCGGGAAAGTCGACCGACGTCCCCTTCCGCTTGTACGCGCACCGGCCCAGCCTCGATGAGCTTCCAGCCGCGGCCCTCCCTGTAGAGCTGGAGGTGGGCTTCGCCGTTATTGCCAGTGCTAAATTGCCTTGGCTCGCACACTTATTGGACCCTTCGACAGCATCTTGGCAGGCACGTAAGACATCGCCGGGATCTTGTGTCCCCTTGTGACTGACGGCGGCACCGCCGGGCCGGATGGTCTCCTTGGTCGTCCAGAGGAAGGTCTTCGTAGAGCCGTCGGCCACGACGTCCCACGGCGACCGACTCGATGTAGAGCGGGGCATGGCTCGGGTGAACCCGGCGTACGCGCCGTCGGACCTGGTGACGGTGGCCAAGTCGACCCCGGCGAGGTCGGGATACGCGGTGGCCCGGCCCTGATGGATGACCTCGGTGCCGGGGTTTTCGTGCAGCCAGAGCCCCGAGCCTCGGCGAGATCTTGGCACCTGCGTCTGAGTGGATGACTGTGGGAAGCTCGTGCTGCACTGCCGAGTCTGTGACCATGCGGCTTCAGGAGAGGCACATGAACCAAGCGCCTGGAAACCCCCAATCGATCGTCGTATCGGGGCAGTTGGTGCAGCAGCTGACGAGCGACGCTGCGATGCTGCGCGGAGCCCTGTCCGAACTGAAGCTCGACTCTTCAGGGCACCCCTTGCCTCGCGATGCGGACCTTGAGTCGATGGCTTTCCGCCTGCTCTCCACGATCGACCTCGTGACCGGGGCGACCTCTGAGACGTGACGTGCTTCGCGTCCGAGCAGCTGCCCCGAATCTTGGTCGGGTAGCGGGGCCCAAGGAGGTGACGGAGCGGAACGTCCACGTCTCGATTGCTGAGATGGCCCGATGGGCTCTATTCGGTCATGTTCCCCTGCCGGGCGGGATCCTTGTGATGCGCCCGAACTGCAACTTTCTGCGCTGAATGCTTCCTCTTCTGCGGCTGGGCGCACACGTTGTGGCGACGATCAGTCCGCTTTGAGCTGGCCCCTGTCCCGTGTGACCGGTGGATGGTGGTGTGCCGGGAAGCGGCTGGCTGCTTCTCGTCGGTGGTCATCATAGGGGGACCTGCTGAACTGACGTCATAAGGGGCGGAAAGGTGCAGGTGCGGCAATGTTCGTATGCGTGCAGGCGCCACCCAACATTTCCCAAGTCCCTTGCCAACCCTCTCTGCACTTGCCATGGTTTGGACCACACGGAACAGCCTGACCCGGTACCACGCCTAAGAGACTTCAGGGGCCACTCGGCATGTGGGGGAGTGCATTCTGCGTGCACGTAGGGATACTTGACGATGTGCAGTCCGGGCTCGTGAACCGCACCCGGGCTCCATAGGGCGGTTCCTTGCTCTTCTGGCCAGGCGGGCGGCGGTACTTCAGTTGCCGACGATCTGATCCGGCCTGGCCATCTCCGTTGTCCCCAACGCATATGGAGATTTCATGACTGCTGCGACACAGCTCCCACAATTTCGCGTGACACTCAACTCGAGGTGCGGCAGGGCATGCTTCTTTTGCCGACCTTCAGGTGAAGCAATCTCCACAGCAGCAGGAACCGAAATCGACGTCGGTGATCTTATACGGGTCGCCAAGGCCCTTCGCCAGCGGGGCATCTCGAGCATCAAGCTCACCGGTGGCGACCCGGCTCTCTATGATCCGCTTGAGGAAGCGGTCAGTCGGCTCCGTGATGAAGCGGGCTATGCAGACATTGAACTGATCTCCCGGCACCCACAGATCGGTGAGCGTGCGCCTGCACTTGCCGAGGCCGGCGTAACGCTGTTCAACATGAGCGTGGACACCCTTGTACCTGAACTCCACAAGGAGATCTGCGGTGTTGACGACCTGTCACTGGTACTCAAGGCTCTGGATCAGTGTGCAGCCACGGCCGTACCTGTCAAGGTCAACACGGTAGTGATGGGCGGGATCAACGATGCCGAGATACCCGACCTGGTGGCCTACTGCGAAGCGCGCGGAATCCGGCAGCTCAAGCTACTCGATGTGATCAAGGATCTTGACGAGGGAACGGAGAGTTTCGCACGCCGCCTGGTAATCAAGAGGGGTTCCGAACTGCGGGAGCTATACGCGCCGCTGGAGGAGATCGCCGAGCGCTACCGAGGGCTCGCCGTGAACTCCGAGGTCCGTCGACAAGGCGGCCTGGGACATCCCATGACCGTGCTGACTATGCCCTCTGGACTGGAGATGGTCCTCAAGGACAGCCGGGCCGGCGCCTGGTACGGCTCCGTCTGCAAGAGCTGCCCTCTTTTCCCGTGCCACGACGCCCTGATGGCACTTCGTCTCACGGCCGACATGCGGCTGCAGTTCTGCCTGCTCCGCGAGGACAACGCTGTCGACCTGAGCGGCCTCATGGGTCAACCAGCGGCTGCACGCCTGGAGTCGACTCTGGACGAAGCCCTCAGTGTGTATGCCGGCGCGTGGTTCAGGGCCGAGGAGCCTGCTTCCCGTGCGGCGCTCCCCCTGGTCCAAGGGCAGCCGTAGGTGACTGACACAGCCAAGGCGGGAAGGACGGCATGAAGGAACTGCTCGACCGCGTGACTCGCATTCTCGCAGATCAGGACGGAGTCGCCGCCGCAACCACTGTCTGCGTGCAGCATGGCAGGCAGGACATCGTTGTCGGCGTGGTGCAGCTGGACGGAATCACGAGCGAAATTGAACTCCGCGCCAAGGTGACGGCCGAACTGGGCGACGCGTGCCCGCCGATTGCCGTCTGGGCGCCGGGTGGCCAGGTCTCTGCCGAAGCGGCCATCAGTTCGGAGGAGGTGAAGGCCGCCCTGGAGAACGGATGGTGCGTTCCCTTCGTTGCCCCGGCCACTCCTGCGGAGCAGGTGATCGCGGATTTGTGGAGCAAGGCGCTGGAGGTCCCCGCGATTGGGATGCTCGACGACTTCCTCGACCTGGGAGGCGACTCGCTCGGCGCTGTGCTCATTCTGTCTGGGATCGAGGACAAGCTGGGGATCAAGATCGAGATTCGCGACTTCATGGACGCCTCAACTATCAGAGGACTCAGTGAACTTGTCGCCGGAGGGGGCGATAATGGCCAGCCTTGATCAGGCGCGGGATGCTACCGGGACATCCGTAGCTCTACAGCTCCGTGCACTGGCGGCGGTCGATCCGCAGGCTCCGGCACTCACCTGGCAGACGCCGGAGGGTCCATGGAGGATGTTGACCCGAGAAGATCTCTGCCGGTACGTCGATGCAGCGGTAGCCAAGCTCGCTGCGACCGTACCCGGCGGAATTCGCGCCACCGTAATCGATCTCCCTAACGGTGCGCCCTTCGTTGTGGCGGTCCTCGCCTCCTGGTGGACCGGACGGACTCCACTCATCGTCCCGTCCGGCTCCACCCCCCAGGAGCGTGAAGCCCTCTTCGCGCGAACGAACGGCTCGCCGCCTGCCCCCGACATCTCCGCGGACGTGCTGAACGTCCTTGAGGGCACCGGTCAGTGCGCTGGCCAAGAGGCGCATCCCATCGAAGACGAGCCGAGCGAATCCTGGTGCTTGCCGTCCGGGGGGAGCACAGGGCTGCCATCGCTCGTGCCTGTGCAGGGCAAACCCTCCGCAGTGATCGCCGGACAGCAACTTCTGCTGTCGGCCATGGGCTGGCATGCAGCGTCGGTTCAGCTGGTCCTCGGCCCGCTCTTTCACGCGGCCCCGTTCACCTCGACGTTCAGCGGCGTCGCCGCAGGCAACCATGTGGTGATGCCAGCCCGGTTCTCGCCCGCGGACCTGGAGGAGGCGCTGGACCTGGCGCCGCCAACCTGGTGCCAACTCACACCGCACCAGATGGCCTTGATCGCTGCGGACGAGCAGCTGATGGAGGTGTTCTCCTCTCGCCTCGAGGGCATCATGCACACCGCAGCTCCCTGCCCGGCTGACGTCAAGCAGGAGTGGATCGACCGCATCGGTCCGCAGCGCGTCTTCGAGATGTACGGCTCCACCCAGATGATCGGAGCCGCCGTGTCCAGCGGAACCGAGTGGCTTGAGCGACCCGGAACGGTGGGACGCCCCTTTATGACCCAGGTCCGCATCCTGGACGACAACGGCCGTCGCCTACCCCCCGGCACGGTCGGCGAGGTCACGATGCGGTCCACCGGAACCCGCCGCCTTGCGCCGGCCACCGCATCCCATGTGCGCACCCATCCCGGAGGCTTCTACGGCGTAGGGGATCTCGGTTACCTCGACAAGGACGGCTACCTCTACCTCACCGACCGCCTCGACGACGTGATGATCATAGGCGGCGCCAACGTTAGCGCTCGGGAAATCGAACTCACGCTGCTCGCGCATCCCGATGTCCGCGAGGTCATCGTGTGCGGAAGACCGAACGAACTGATGGGGGAGACACCGCACGCTGTCGTGGCGTGCGTGCCCGGTAGCGCACCCACGATTGCGGATCTCAAGGCCCACTGTGCTGCACGGCTGGCCTCCTACAAAGTGCCAACCTCGATCGAGTTGGTGCCGGAGCTCGCCCGGTCCAAAGCCGGAAAGATCCAAAGGTTCCGGTACAGCGCCTGATCCGAACTCCTCAGCTGAAGGCGAGCAACGTCAGAATGACCGAAGCGCACCAGGATCTGCAGCACACGCTCACGGATCTCGTGGACGATATTCTTGGGGTTCGGCCCGGCCCCGACGACGACTTCTTCGCGGTGGGCGGCACTTCGCTGTCCGTCATGCAGCTTTCTGCTATGGCTCAGGCCGCTGGCCTGGAATTGACCGGCCGTCAGATATTTGCCCTGCGGACCATTCGTGCCTGGGCCAAAGCCGTCAAGCGCACCGAGCCCAAACCTGCAGGTGTACCAGGGTCCGGTTCGCATTTCGAACCTGTCCCCCTGGGCGGCCCAGTCCCGCTGTCTCCGCTGCAAGAAGCGCGTCTCCTGCGGTGGCAGGACGAAGCGGCCCGAGGCGACCATTCCATTCACGATCGGTACACTGCCGCGTTCCGTTTGCGTGGACCGTTGGATAGCGGCGCCCTGTCCTCCGCCATCACGGCTCTGGGGGAACGGCACAGCATTCTTCGGGCCGAATTCCATGTCGATGAAGACGGCGCAGCACATCAACGCATTAGCGCCACCGGCGGCCCCCATCTTGAGCTGTTCGACGAACCGGCCGACGGCGAACGATGGAAGCAGGCCGTCGAGGCGTACCTGAGAAGGCCCTTTGCCTTCCCCGACGGCCCGCTCCTGCGCACCGCACTCTTCCGGATCAGCGCCGACGACGCCGTATTGGCCGTATGCGCACACCATCTCCTGCACGACGGCTGGTGGTCCATGGGCGTGCTGCTAGGCGACGTCTGCGCCGCATACCAGCGGACGCCCTCGCCCACCGACGACCCGCCGGCCAGCCTGCCGCACCAGTTCAGGGAGTTCGCCGCCTGGCAGCGAGAACAAGTCGACGGGCCACAGGGGCGCGAGCTGCTGAACTGGTGGCGCAGCCGACTCGAGCACACCGGCCCGATACCCCGATTCCAGCTGCGCGGCGCTCCGCTGGCACCGGTGAGGTCGTCAGCACCGGCCGGGCACACGGTACGTGAGGTGGCCCAGGAAACGCGGACTGCCCTGCTGCAGCTGCAACAGGTGTCGGGCGCCACCCCTTTCGTCGCGGTGATAGCGGCTGTCCATGTTCTTCTCCACTGCCACGGCGGTGGCAGGAACGTGGGAGTGATCGCCCCCTTGGGCAATCGTGACCGCCCCGGAACCGGCGACGTGATCGGCCCGTTTGCGCACCTCTTGCCCTTCACCGGTCAGATCGAACCGGTATCGACGTTGTCCAGCATTGTGGAGCAGACCAGCAAGGGCGTCGCCGAAGTCCATACGCACGCGGACCTACCGCTCGACGTCTTGCTGCGAGAGCTGGCACCCGAGTCCTACCTGGGCGCCTGGCCTCATCGCGCCCTTGTGTTCACCGCCACCCAGGACCACCCGCTCGAGCAGCTCATCCCTGGTGTACACATCGAGCGAATCGGGCTGCCCAACCCGCGGATGGACAACTTCTCCCTGTGGTTGAGTCACAACGATGACGACGCGTCGCCGTGGCGGCTCGGGGCGGACTACGACGCTGACTGGCTGGCAAGCGAGACGGTTGCCGACTTCCTAACCGACCTCGAGACACTGGTGCGTCTTATGGCAACGAGGCCGCACTTGCCCGTCCACGAAGTGGAGGCAGCACTCAGCCCCAAGGACCTGCGCCATGCCTGACGCAACACGGCCACCCCTCGACGTCCGCGTATTGGTGGAGCCACAGCAGGGGGCGAGCTACGCCCAAGTCCTCAACGTCGCGCAGGCGGCCGAGGAGCTCGGCTTCGCAGGGCTCTTCAGCGCAGATCACTATCAGCGCATCCCCGAGGTCTGCGAAGGCGATGGGATGCCCGGGCCGTTGGATGCCTGGACCACGCTCGCCGGCCTTGCACGCGACACGACACGACTACGGCTGGGCACCCTCATGAGCCCGGTGACCTTCCGTCACCCCAGCGCTCTGGCTATCCAAGTGGCCCAGGTCGATGCCATGTCGGACGGACGCGTCGAGGTGGGTCTGGGCACCGGATGGTACGAAGCCGAACACCGCGCCCGCGGCATCCCCTTCGGCTCTCAGGCGGACCGCAACGCACAGCAGGAAGAACAGATCGCCATCCTCACAGGAATCTGGCGAGCCGAAAGTACCTACACCTTCCACGGCCGCCACTACCGCCTGCAGGACTGCCCCGCCTTGCCCAAGCCTGTACAGCGTCCGCATCCGCCACTCATCCTCGGCGGCAAAGGCGCCCGCCGTAGTCCCCGCATCGCCGCCCGCTACGCAGACGAATACAACCTCTCCTCCCTCACGCCCACGGAGTGCTCCGCGCGCTACGAAACCATGGCCCGGGAGTGCGTCGCGGCTGGCCGTGAGCCCGCGCACGTGGTCCGCTCCTGCACCCTGACGGCGTGCATCGGCCACAGCCTGAGCGAAGCGGAAAAGCGCGCAGACACGCTGGGGCGTTCGATGGCCCAGCTGACGCTGCGCGGGCTCACCGGATCACTGCGGCAGGCGACCGACCGGTTGGCGGCCTACACCGCCGCCGGCGTGCAACGCGTTTATGTCAAAGTCCTCGATCTCGACGACCTCGACCATCTCGAGTTGCTCGCCGAGCTTGCCCGGACACAGGGATCACACGAGGCCCTTGGAAGTTCGATCTCCCCTATCCAGGAGTGATGTTCGATGTCAGCGACCTTTGTCGGCATGCCGGCCCATCGGCCGGTCGTCATACTCGCGTACCCGAAGATCGATCACGAGAAGGACTACGTCTACTTCTGGATGCCCTTCTCCCTGCTCACCACGGCAAATCCCCTGCTGGACACCGGCCTGGCCGACGTTGTTCTGTTCGACGGCAACCAAGCGGAGCACGGTGCCTGGGAACGGCTGCTTGATGAGCACCTCGGCAATACCCTGTGCATCGGCGTCAGCGTGATGACCGGCGGGGGGCAGATCGCGCACGCGCTGGACCTCGTGCGCCGGGCCAAGAACCGTGACGGATGCCCCCCGGTCGTCTTCGGCGGACCTCACGTCAACGTCCTCGCCGAGCAGACCGCCGATGACGAACTCGTCGACGCCGTCCTGGTCGGTCCCGGCCAGCACTCGATGCCCGTCTATGTCGAAGCATTGCTCGGCAAGCGCCCCCTGGCCGACGTCCCCGGACTCATCGTCCGCGAGGGCGGCAAGGACGCCGTCCGCGGCCCCGTCAACCCGCCCCGGACCAGCTCACTGGGACGCTATCCCTGGCACTTGCTCGATGTGCCCAAGTACATCCGATCCGACCCCACAGTCGCCTCGCGCACACTCAACTACATCTCTTCCCAGGGATGCGTCTACAAGTGCCGCTTCTGCTACGAGCTCACCTATCAGCGCAAGTACAGCTCGATGCAGGCCCATGACATGGTCGAAGACCTCCACGCGATGCAGCACCAGTTCGGCATCAACGGCGTCAAGTTCTATGACGCCGACTGGTTCGTCAACATCAAACGGGCCGTGGGGTTCTGCGAAGAACTGATCGACCGCAACATGGATCTGGCGTGGGCAGCGTCGATCAACCCGAACGACGTCCTCAAGGCCCGCCGCAGCAACACCCCACTTCTGAAACGGGTCGCGGAAAGCGGCTGCACCCGGCTGCTGATGGGCGTCGAATCAGGGTCGAACCGCGTACTGCAAGATGTGGTCAAAAAGGAGATCACGCGGGAAGGCATCCTCGACGTCGCGGCGGAAATCGCCGACAACGGCATCCTCGGCTCCTACACGTTCATCGTCGGATTCCCCGGTGAGAGCCCCCAGGAACAGGACGACACCTACCGTCTCATCGAGGAACTGCGCGACCTGTCCCCCACACCGGAATCTCGGGTGCACCTGTTCGCCCCGTACCCCGGCACCCCGCTGTATGACGAAGCGCTCGCCCATGGATTCGAGCCCCCGGACACCTTCGCGGGGTGGGCCAATTACGACTACTACGACACCCAGACCCCATGGACTTCCAAGGACACGGTGGCCCGTGCACGGGCCCATACAATGATGCGCTTGAGCCCCACCGGGGCCGCCCAATCATCTTGACATGCACAGGAGTTGACCGCCCATGATGCGGGCCGTGATCCTAATCGAAAGCCTCAAGGACCCCCATGCCATCGAAGGCGTTGAGGGAGAGGAGGTGAGCCGCTACCCGCTGCCCCTCAACGGCGGCACCGTGCAAGTAGTCGAACTGGACGTCCCCGACGACTCCGTACAGGCCGCGTGCTGGCATCTGGCTCAAGTACTGCAGCCCCAGCGCTACTTCGCCCAACTCCAGGACGCGGAGCAGATGTACGTCGTTTTTCCCGACGCGGTGGCGCTTGTTCGACGGGGCATCGCGGCCACCGAAGAAACCGCTCAGAAGATCGGCGCCTTGTTCGGCATCCCGACATCCCAGATGCGTTTCCTCGAGATGTTCGAAACCGCCCACCCCGACGTACAGGATGCCCGGTAGACCATGCCCGTCCGGCCATTGGACCAGCACGTGGGTCTCAGCCTGAGGCCCGCCGCTCCGTTCCACTTCGACGGAACGTTCTGCAAACCCAGCCATTTCCCGACTCCACACCGTGAGCATGAGTCCGGCACGTTCCGCCAGACTCTGCGGTGGGGGGATACGGTCTATGGAATCCGTGCCCGCAATGCGGGCACGACCGATGCTCCGGCCATCGATCTGACCGTCTTTTCCGAGCGGGACCTAGACGAGGGGGAGGTCGAGAGCATCGCGGCGGAACTCTCGCGACGCTTTGACCTCGCCGCCGACCTGCGCTCGTTCACCGAACTCGCCCAGAGCGACGACCTCCTCGGCCCCGTGGAACAGCGATGGCGAGGCATGCGCGTGGGCGCCGGATACTCGCTGTACGAGTTCCTGGCCATCACGTGCGTGCTACAGAACACCACGGTCCGCAGAAGCCGGGACATGCTCAGCGCTCTCTTCGAGCATTACGGCACCCGCGTACGCTTCGATGGAACAGAGCTCAGCGCCTTCTGGCCCGCATCCGCCCTCGCCCACGATGAGGCCGAGCAGGAACTGCGCGCCCTCAAAGTCGGATACCGAGCCAAGACACTTCACCGGGTGGCGTGCGACTTCGCTCAGCGCGACTGGGACATGAGCACACTGCGGGCCCTGCCCCGCCAAGAGGCGCGGGACAAGCTGCTGGGGATCTACGGGGTCGGTCCCGCGTCGATCTGGTACCTGCTCTTTGAAGTCCTGCATCACTACGACGCCTTCGACACGATCTCGCCCTGGGAGCAGAAGATCTACTCCCGGCTGCTGTTCGACAGCGAGCTCACCGACGCCGACAAGATCCTTCAAGAAGTGCACAACCGTTGGGGAGACTGGCGCATGCTTGCCTCCCACTACATCTTCGAAGACCTCTTCTGGCGGCATCGCCAGGACCCCATCGACTGGCTGCGTGACCTCATCCGTCTCTAGCCGCGCGGCACACCGCCAGCGCCACACTTGGACCCGTGGGAGCCCTCGTGAACACCCGGCCGATAGCCGACCTGCATGCCCACACCATGGCAAGTGGCCATGCCTTCAACACCCTCGACGAAATGGCCCAGGCTGCTGCGGCCGCCGGCCTCGCGGTACTCGGCATTACCGATCACGGTCCGACCATGACGGGGGCACCCACCCACGGCTACTTCGAGATGGCCCACCGCATCCCCAAGACCCTCCACGGTGTGCGCATTCTCCTCGGCTGTGAGGCCAACATCCTTGACCACCAGGGGAGCATCGACATCGACGACCAGTGGGCCCCCGCCCAGGGCGTCCTGCTCGCCGGACTGCATGGCCGCACCCCGTACGACTCCGAGAGCACCATCACGCAGAACACAGCCGCCGTCATCGGGGCCATCGAGAATCCGGCCGTCCACATCATCTCGCACCCGTACCGGCCGCACTTCCCTGTGGAGCCGGAGACCGTGGCCCGGGCAGCAGCCGCATGCGGAACAGCACTCGAAGTTAATCTGTCCCTGTTCAAGCCGCTTCTCTCCGACGTTGAGCACCTGCAGACGCATCCCTCCATCCGCGCCACGCGGGAGATGCTCGCCGAAGTCCTGCATCACGGGGGCTCATTCGTTCTCAACAGCGACGCCCATCACGCGAGCGAGATCGCCGCGAACCATGCTGCGGCACAGCACGTGTGCGCGGCCTTGCGGATTCCCTTGGCCCAGGCAGCCAACTACGGCAGTCGGCTGGGGCTCGACCTGCCCAACCTCAAGGACAACGAGCCGCTCGAGCCAGTCGTCTGACACCCTCCTGCTCCCCGCCGAACGAGGACACATCTGTGCTGGTACGCCTGTCGAAACCCGTGCGGTCCTGGCTCGCCCCTGTGCGACTGCTCCGCTTCGCACCACGCGCGTTGGCCTGGGCCCTGCTAGGGACCGCCGCCGTCCAGTGGGCCCTGCCAGTGATGGCCACCTACGCAGCCGGCACCGTAGTCGAACACGCCAGCCACATCGGCTCGGCATCCACCGCCATCACCGCAGTGGTCGGCCTGAGCGTCCTCCTTACCATGCAACAACTCGCCGCTATCGCCGTCGCCCCGCTGCGCGAAGCGGTGGCACGCTCAATCGATGGACGATTCCGCCGACAAGTGGCGGAGATATCCCTCACACCCACCGGCATAACCCACCTCGAAAACCCGGCACTGGCCAACCAGTTCGCGCTGGCAAGCAGGGACCTGGATCAATTTACCCCCGGCAATGCGGCTACCGCGCAGGTGAGTGTCATCTGCCAGGCGGTCTCCGCAGCAGCCTGCGTGGTGATCATCAGCAGTCACTCTCTACTCGGCGCAGCCGTGATCGCTGTCCTCGCCCTGACCCGCCGAATGGTCGTCCAACGCCTGTTCGTGGGACTCAACTGGGTGAAGATCCGCGCAGCCTCGGCGGCGCGCCAGTTTCGCTACTGGCAGGACTTTGCCGGAGGAGCAGAAGCTGGAAAGGAAATCCGCGTCTTCGGTCTCCAGCACTGGGTCGTCGCCAAATTCCGCACGGCGATGCTGAGTTACCTGAGGGGCATCTGGCGAGCGCGCATCCCCGTCGTGCTGCGCACCTGGATTCCGCTCCTATTCGGCATCGCTCTGGCCGCCACAGGATTCATTACCCTGCTGCCACGGCACGGGGCAGCCGATGCGCAGACCGTCGTACAGGGCACCACCGCACTGATCGCCGTCCTTGCGGCCAGCTCAACGACATGGGAAGACTTTGAGGTTGCACACGGCCGCCCCATGATCGACGCTGCCCAAGAACTGCACCAACGTCTCAAGCCCACTGCATCGTCCGCCGCTGCAGGCCCGACGATGCGCGCAGCGGCCCCGCCAGCCATCACCTTCGAGAGTGTCGATTTCCACTACCCCGAACATGACACACCGGTCCTGAACGGGCTCAACATCGACATCAAGCCGGGTGAAGTTCTTGCCATCGTTGGGGTAAACGGCGCCGGCAAGACCACGATCACTAAGCTACTGGCGCGCCTCTACGAACCCGTCGCAGGACGGATCACTGCCGACGGCATCGACATCCAAGACCTGGCGCCCGAAGCCTGGCGACGCCGCCTGGCCGTCGTCGTGCAAGGTTTCCTCCGTTACGACCTGTCCGTGCGCGAGAACGTGACACTCGGCGCCCCTGAACACCACGGCGACCGAGAGTTCTTCGCGAGCGTCGCCGACACCTTGGATCTCAACGACATCGTCGCCCCTCTGCCCCAGGGATGGGACACCGTGCTGTCACGGGGCCGCAGCGGCGGCTCGGAGCTCTCCGGAGGACAGTGGCAGCGCATCGCGATCGCCCGGGCCCTCTTCGCCCTCCGGGCCGGCCGCACGGTCCTCGTCTTGGACGAGCCGACAGCGCACCTCGACGCCGAAGCCGAGTTCGACGTCTTCCGCAAGGTCGTGGAGGCCGCCCGTGGAGCTAGCGTCCTCCTGATCTCGCACCGCTTGTCCACGGTCCGGCTGGCGGACCGAATCGCCGTGATCCGCGACGGGAAGGTCAGCGAGATCGGGACCCACGAGGACCTCGTGCGGAGCGGCGCAGACTATGCGCGCATGTTCGCCACTCAAGCACGCCAGTTCCTGGAGACCTCATGAACCGCCCGAGGACCCAACGAGCCCATCGATGGGCTCACCTGACCGCCATGACGTGGAAAGCCAGCCCTCTGCGCTGCTCCATCATCATGATGACCTTCGCCGTGGACATCGTCGGCCTGCCGCTTCTGGCGTTCATACTCCGAGACTTCACCAACGCAGCGTTGCACGGCCACCGAGACGCGGCCCTGCGCTATGGCGTTATCGCAGCGCTCACATGGGCCATCAGCGACCAAGGCATCGGCGTCCGCAACCTGCTGCGCAACGACCTCCGCGAACAAGTGGGGCTCGCACTCAGCGAGCGCCGGCTTCACCTCGTCTCCGGCATCCCCGGTATCGCTCATCTCGAAGACCCCCACGCACTCGACCAAATCCACATCGGCGAAAACGGCCAGCAAGTCGCTGACGTCGTGTGCGCCGCAGCCGAGACCATCGCCAACATCCTGGCCGTAGGAGCCACTCTGGTCGTCCTGTCCTCGGTGTCCCCCTGGCTCATGCTCCTGCTCCCGCTGGGCATCCCCACCCTCTGGTTCAACCGCCGCGGCCAAACCGCGGTGCGAACCGCCATGGACAAGGCCGCGCAGCCCCAGCGCATCGCCGACAGCCTCATGGACCGCCTGCTCGATCCGGTGTCGGCGATCGAACTCCGCGTCACCGGCGCCGGCCAGACACTCCTCGACGAGTACGAGCAACGCTGGAATACCGCCACCCGGACCATCATGCGAGCAAAGGTACGAGCTGCCCTCTGGCTGGCCGCTGGATGGCTCATCTTCCTCGGCGGATACGGCGGCGCGCTCATTCTGATCGTGTGGAATATCAGCCATGGTCACGGTAGCCCCGGCGACCTCGTCTTCATGCTGGCCATCGCCCGCCAGCAGCAACAGCTCATCCAAGAAACCGTGCTGCGGTTTCGCAACATGCTCGAAGGACTACAGGTCGCGGAGGCGTACTTCTGGCTCCAGGACAGTGCCACTGAGCATGCTGAAGTGCACGAGTCCCAGGTCGCAATTCCGCAACGCCTGACCCACGGCATTGACCTCGAGCATGTGTCGTTCGCCTACCCAGGAACAGATCGGAAGGTCCTCGACGATATCACCCTCCACCTGCGTGCCGGCTCCATGGTTGCCCTTGTTGGCCCACATGGTTCTGGCAAGACCTCGATCGTTAAATTGCTGACACAGATGTACCAGCCCACCGAGGGGCGCATCGTCATCGACGGAACCACCTCCACGGGCCTATCCGTCAATGACTGGCGCGAAAGAACCAGCGCCGCTTTCCAGGACTTCGTCAGATTCCAGACTCTTGCCATGGAAGCAGTCGGCGTCGGCGACCTCCCGCACCAATCTGACCGCACACGAGTACGACAGGCCATTCACCTCGGCGGCGCCGAAACCGTCATGGACACCCTGCCCGAAGGGTTGGATACCCAACTCGGTTCGGTTTTCTCTGGGGTAAATCTGTCCGGAGGACAGTGGCAAAAGCTGGCGCTAGCCCGGGCCTGTATGCGGAACAATCCTCTCCTGCTGGTTCTGGACGAACCTACGGCAGCCCTCGACCCTATCAGTGAATACAAAATATTCCGTCATCATCTGGCCATTGCCCGGCGCATGGGAAAAGACTACGGAACCGTCACTATCATCATCTCCCACCGGTTCTCCACAGTCCGCATGGCCGACCAAATCGTCGTACTCGCGGGCGGTGCAGTCATCGAACAAGGATCCCACGAATCCCTGATAGGCGCTCAGGGAACCTATGCCGGAATGTATGAGGCGCAACAGCGCGCTTATCTGGATGGAGAACGCCATGATGGCTGACACATTCCCAGACGGTACCTTTCCCGTGAGCCCCGAACAGGAAAGTACCCTCCACCTCGCCAAAGTGTTCGGTAGTGCCGTACAGCGCAACGTACTGATCGAAGTGCCACTCCCCCGACGACTAGACCGCGACCGCATAAGATCTGCCCTGGTGCAGCTCAGCGAGATTCACCCCGCACTGCGGTATGCACTCTCCCCGAACGACAGCAGTCGGCAGTACATATCCGACCGACCTTTGAGCCTGGACCCCGCACATGACGGGAAGATCCCTGAAGTTGACGCCTGTCGACTGGCCCTCCGCCTCCGCAGCCCAGGACGCGACAACGGGCCACGTGGATATGCTGAAATCCACCACGCCGAGGACGGGCGCCCCACGCTGCTGGCCGCTTTCGATCACTTGATATGCGATGGAGCCTCGCGCGACATACTCATACGCCACATTATTGAGCTCACCAGCGGACTCGACATCCCTACCCCGGCGGTGACACTGAAGAAATACTGCACCGACCGGATTTCCGTTTACACCCAGGAGAGAACCGGCGAGCAGGAATGTAATTCCTGGTCCAGGTTACTTCAAAACGTGCGGCCGCTGACCGGCCTTCACGAGTCTATGCTAAGTGCCGCACCCGCCCGACAAGGCAGCGCGACATGGAAATCATCGGCCATCTATCCAGCCGTGCGGGCCCTGGTGTCAGAGACGCGCAGCACGCCGTTCGCTGTAGTGGCAGGACTCCTCGCTATAGCCATTTGGAGGCGAACTCGGATAGAGTCGAGCGCCCTCGTCACTCCGATCTCCAATCGCCGCACCGCACCATTGGAGAATCTGGTGGCCAATCTAGTAAATGAACGACCGATCCCTTATCGCGTGAAACCAGAAATGACCCCCAAGCGGGTAATTGAACTCATTCAGCAGAATACGTACTCGGCGATGCAGAACTCACAGGTATCGATCCCGACGCTCGGGGAAAGAGTTCCGGAATTCTCTGACTTCTTCGACGGCAACGGGGTCAACTATCTGCAATTGCAGGTCACTTCCGCAGAACGGGACGACCCAGGGTTTCGGGATGTTCAGGATGGATTCGGGATTGATGTAGATGCGGGCATCTATCAACCTTCGAGCAGTGTCACGTGCACCATCATGAGAGTCCACATAATGCCTTCCGCGGTGCGTATCGGAACTTTTCATGGGGGTTCCCTGGGTGGTCACGAGGTAGCGAAGCATCTATCTGAGGAACTCAAAGATCTGATGGAAATGTCCATCGAGCAGGCGAACCGTCCCCTTTCTTCCTACGCCTGAGATACGCCTCGGACGTACTCGCGGCGATACCCCGCGTGGAACCGCAGGTTCGCCAGCTGTCGGATGGCGAGCCGCTGATCAGGCGGGATGCCAGGTGGTTTGAGAATGCGGAGGCCCGGTGTTCTCAACCGACTTGGCTTTCGCGGAAGTCGCGTTCGCGATAGAGGCAGAATCTCCGGTAGAGGGGGTCCTGGGTTCCGAGGATGGTGTAGATCCGGGCGAATCGTCGGCTCAGTTCGGCGGTTGTCGCCAGGTAGAGCTCCTTGGGGTCGAGGGCGGTGGTGGGCGGGTCGAGGATCAGGTGCGTCAGCACCACGATCTCGGGGAACGCCGCGAGGTAGCTGCGGTCCTCGGCCGAAATCTTCTCGCTGACGGCGATCGCCTCGACTCGGTCGAGGCGATCGGTCCACTCCCTCCCGAGGTCAATCGGCATGCCATAGGCGGACCAGTCCTCGACGATTTTCCGCGCCAGTGTCAACGGCCATGTAGTTCTGGCTCTTCGGCGCTTTCCGTGAAGCCGTTGATCTTGGGGTAGCCCTCCCGGGTGGGGGATCATGCCTGTGGTCTGCTGAAAGTTCTGCTCCCGTGCCTGTCCAGCGTGGTCATCGACGAGGTGGTCAGGAGCGGCAGTTCCGTACGGTTCACCGCGAGATGCGTGGCGCCGGCGGCGCGGTGTCCCGGGTGCGGGACGTCTGCGAGGCGGGTCCACAGCCGGTACGTGCGAAAACCTGCTGATACGGCGGTCGGCGGGCAGCCCGCGGTGATCGACCTGCAGGTCCGTCGCTTCTTCTGCGACAACAGCGACTGCGGGAAGAAGACGTTCGCCGAGCAGGTCGAGGGCCTCACCTGGCGATACGGGCGGCGGACCGTGCTCCTGCAACGGGCCCTGGAGCAGGTGGCGTTGATAGTGGGTGGCTCGGCTGGTGAGCGGCTTGCGGCCAAGTTGTCCATGCCGGTCAGTGGCTCGACCCTCTTGCGGCTGATCCGGCGCCTGGAGCTGCCGGCGGTCCCCGCGGTCGAGGTCCTGGGGGTCGACGAGTTCGCTTTCAGGCGTGGTCGGAAGTTCGGCACGATTCTGGTCGACATGCACTCGCGCCGCCCCGTGGACGTGCTCCCCGACCACACCGCGGACACTTTCGCCGCCTGGCTCCAGGGGCGTGACCATGTCCGCGCGGTCTGCCGGGATCGCGGTGGATCGTTCACCGAAGGCGCCCAACGCGCCCTGCCCGGTGTTCCGCAGGTTGCCGATCGGTG
Organism: Streptomyces sp. NPDC050085; assembly: GCF_044460595.1. Classification (NCBI taxonomy): domain Bacteria; kingdom Bacillati; phylum Actinomycetota; class Actinomycetes; order Kitasatosporales; family Streptomycetaceae; genus Streptomyces; species Streptomyces sp. NPDC050085. Next base: position 917,987 of record NZ_JBITJZ010000001.1, read on the forward strand.
GCACGTCCTGCACAACCTGGCCACCGCAGTTGAGAAAACGATTCGCCATCACCGCCCCTGCATCCAGCCGCCCGAACCGCCACCCGCTCCGGACCCCGGACCCGAGCACGAGCCGCCCGTGATCACCCGCTCCGAGGAGAACGCCCGAGCCCGGTGGCAGCAAATCCATCCCCTCTACGCGAAGGGCATGAAGATCGACACGATCAGCCAGATCACCCGCTACGACCGCACCACCGTCCGCCGTTACGCCAAGGCCACCTCACCTGAGGAACTCATCCGGCCCCGCCCTCGCCGCCGCACCAACCTGGACATGCACAAGCCCTACCTGCTCGCGCGCTGGACGGAAGGCTGGGACAACGCGCAGATCCTGCGTGACGAGATCGCCGCCTGCGGCTACACCGGCTCCCGCAAGACCGTCCGTCGCTTCCTCAACTCCCTGGGAAACAGGGCGAAGCCGCCAACCATCTCGACCCCTCCGCCATCGGTGGCCGACGTCGTGCGCTGGATCATCGGACGGCCCGAAAACCAGAGCGAGACCGCCCGACAACAGCTCAAAGACCTATGCGACCGCTGCCAGTACATCGCGGCCACGAACCGACTCGCTCGCAGCTTCGCCACAATCCTGCGACGCCGCGACGGACACCGTCTCGTCGACTGGCTCGAGGAAGTCGAACAGAGTGAACTCAAGGAACTGCACGTCTTCGCCAACGGAGTGCGCAACGACCTCTCGGCCGTCACCGCCGGCCTGACCGTCCCCTAGAACTCCGGCGCGGTCGAAGGACACGTCAACCGGATCAAGATGCTCAAACGCCAGCACTACGGACGAGCCAGCTCGACCTACTCCGACGACGCATCCTCCTTGCTCACTGACCCAGCCCACTCAGCACGCCCCTTCGGGCAGCAGCTGAACGACACCCACCCAGGGGAACTCGCCCGTCGTGTGGACCGCACGGACGCGCCACCGGCCAGCCGACAGAGCAACCGGAGCCTGCTCGGGCCGACCACCGTCCGGGTACTCCTCGTTGAGTTCGGCTCCTGCCGTGGTGGAGTCCATGAGCACGGCCGGTCCGTCCGTCTCCCAGACACCGACGTCTTCCCACTCGGCATCGGGATCGGCGAGGACGGCCTGCGCCGCAGTGAGCAGTTCGCTTTCCGAGTCGGCGGCCAGCCAACGTATGAACACCCGCCGCTCGGGCAAGTAGCGGCTCGTGGCAGGCTCGTCTGCAAGGACCAGGGCCTTGGCGCCGTTGGAGCCAACGTCGAGCAGTCCGGCCCAGTCCTCGACGGCGCAAGCTCGGTCATAGTCCTCCACGGGACTCGATTCCTCGCCCCAGTTCTCCGAACAGCCACCCCATTCCGCCAGCACGGACACGGGCACAGCGATCAACGGGCCGCCCAGGGACTCCACCCAGCCCGCAGACCTTCGGCTTGAACGAGAGACAGCACGCGAAGAGTGATCCATGCGAGCAGTGTGCCGTCAGCCACTGACAACGTGCCGCCGAGAGCCCAAGATCCTCAGCTTCACGGAAAGCGCCGAAGAGCCAGCTTGTCATGGCCGCCGTCACCGTATTCCCGACGTCACCGGGGACGTCGACGGCTCTGTCTCAACCTCGGGCCAGGCCCACGCTATCTGCTCGTCGGTAACCACGACGTACAGCAGATCTGCCGTGCGCTCGATGTCGACCTGGAACAGCACTACCCCCACACCGATGATGTGCGGCGTTACGTCGCGGCAGGGCACCCGCTGCGCTGTCTGCGCATCCGCCTAGACCCCGGCGACGGCTACATCGCCCCCACCGAGTTCCTGCCCCACGACGGCTCCACCGCCGCCATCAACCAGCCCTCTGTCGCAGCCTTCTGGCACGGGCATGCATATCGCGTCAGTCCCCCGCTTCAATTCGACGTGCCCAGTTGTTAGGCACTCCATAGAGCCGCACGTCGAAAACTGGTCACGTGAAGGCTTTAACTCGACATACTCCAGGCCGAGTTGCGCCGTAGCGTCGCTGTCGCCCGTCAGCAGATGCGGCATCTCACGTCGCGGGTTACCGCAGGACTACGAGGCTGAGCCCTCTCCCCTGATGAGATCAAGGAACGGAGCAAACCGTGGTGAATCTCCGGGCATTCCAAGAGTTCCAATATCCGACGCTACCGTTATTCGGGGACGCCGACACCGACTCGCTGGCCAGCACGCTGCGGGCCATCACGCCGCGGCGCGCACCGTTGCACGTGGACACGCTGCACCTGCTGAACGTCCGCTACGACATGCTCCCGGACACCGGCGCGTGGCACATGTCCTGGGAGCCGGTCGCCCAGATCCCGTTGGGCGGCGCCGCGGCCGGGGAGGCGGGCCGTGGACGGTGAGTCAGGCGTGCGGGCAACCCGCCCGCACGCCGAGGCTTCGGCCGGCCAGGAGCGCGGGCGGCCCGGGACGCGATGGCCTGCCTGGGCTGCACTGCGCGCGGACCTCGCCGTTCTGGCCCACCGCAGGCCCGCGGTGTGCCGGATGACAGAGCTCGGCCGCTCGCGCGAGGGCCGCCCGCTGGAGTTGCTGAGTATCGACGGCGGACCGCATGCACTGCTCGTGGTCGGCGGTGTCCACGCGAACGAAGTGGTGTCAGCGGCGACGCTGCAGGTCCTCGTGCGCCGGGTCCTGGACGAGCCGGAGCTGCGCCACCAGTGGTCGTGGCACTTCGTTTCCTGCATCGACCCGGACGGAGCGGTCCTCAACGAGGGCTGGTCCCACACCGGCCGGCCCCCTGAGCTGAGCGCCTATCACCGCGGCTTCTTCCGCCCCGCCCTCAACGAGCAACCGGAGTGGTCCCTGCCCGGCGATGACACCGGCGCCACCACCGCAGAGGGCACAGCCTTGATGAAGGCGATCGACCTGACCCGGCCGGCCCTCATGGCGGCGCTGCACTGCCGGGACTCGCAGGGAACCTATCTGACCGCATCCACGGCGGTGGACGGACTCGACACCCTGCTCGCCGATGCCGCCGCCCGCCATGGGCTGAGCGTCGATCCGCACCCGTGTGACGGCATCGGCGCGCCCGCCGCAGGACGCGGTGTAGTGCTGCTGCCGCCACCAGACATCCCAAGGTCGCCGGACACCGTTCCGCGCGGGAGGGGCAGCGCCGCGCATGCCTCCCGGTACGGCACGCTGAGCGTGTATCCCGAAGTGCCGATGTGGCACAGCCGCCCACTGGCCCTCGGCGCGGAGGACGGGGCGGACCACCTCGACCAGGCGTCCGCCCGGCTTGGCACGCTCTGGCAGACGGTGCGTGCGCAGGGGCCGGACACCGTGTTCACCACCGCGATCACCGACACGCTCACCATCATGGACCGCATGGCGCCGCTGCTGCGTCAGCATCCGCAGGAAGGAAACCAGCAGGACCTGGCCCTGCTGGTACCCCTGCGGGCGACGGGCATGCTGCTGCGCCATCTGGACACCCTGCTCGCCTGCTCCCCCGGCCGCCCCCGCGGCCTGGCAGACCAACGCGACGCAGTGAGCGACGAGTTCGAGCGCCGGGCCCGAGCAGCCGCCGCGGCCCTTACCCCCCGGCCGCAGTCCGTGGCCGCCCTGACCGGCTTCCAGATCAGCATCATTCTCGGCGCCGCCCGCCTCATCACCTGACCCGCCATACACCCGCAGCAATTCGGCCAACTCATCAGCCACACCGGCCACTTGAAGCAGACGAAGCGACAGGATCCCCTCCGGATCCGCGCGCCCCCTTCCCCTCACCGCCCGAGCAGCTCCGCCCGAAGGAATCATGACTGTGTCCGCGTTCACCTCACCGCTGTGCGAGCGACTCCTGCACGCCAAGTCCGCCCACGCACACGGCGCCTTTGATACCGCCGTCACCCGCTACACGGCGCTCCTGCCCGACCTGGAACAGCACCACGAGCCCGCCCACCCGACCGTCCTGGACGCCCGGCTGCAGCTCGCGTTCTCCCTGTACGGTCTGGCACGATACCCGCAGGCAGAGCAGCAGTTGCGGATCGTCGTCGAAGCCCGCACCGCCCTGCATGGGCCCGCGCACGCGGACACCCTCGACGCCCGCGCCCGCGCCCGCCTCGCCGAGGCCCTCGCCGCGCAGGACCTGCTCGAGCAGGCAGAAACACTCCTGGCCCAGGCCGTCCGCGACACCGACCACCTCCCCGCACCCGAGCGGGAGCCCGCCTTAGCCGACCTGCGGCTGGCGCTGGCCTGGCTGCACTACCGCCGCGAGCAGTACGCGCAAGCCGTGGCGCTCATCGAGCCGGCCCACGCCCAACTGGCCGCCGCCCACGGGGACGACCACCACAAAACGGTGTCGGTACGCACCCTGTGGGCCGACTGCCTCACCCGCACCGGAAACCACACCTCCGCCGCCTCGCACGCCTCTGCGGCGCTGCAGACCCGCACCCTCGTCCTCGGCGCCGACCACCCCTACACCCTGTACAACGTCGCGCTGCTTGCCTCCATCGAGAACAGCGCCGGGAACACCGCCCGCGCCGCCGAGCTGGCCCGGGCCGCACTGCCGAAAGCGGAACAGGCCCTGGGCGGCGAGCACCCCCTCACCACACGGTTGCACATCCTGTCCGAGGGGGCACAGACGTGATCGGCAGCACGCCACGGGGCAGCGCATGCCGGAATCCGATCACGGTGAGACCCGCGGCATGCGGGCCCTGCCGACGACGCCCGCCGACCGGCACGGCCGCGGGGACCGCCCTCCTCGAACGCCGCACTCACCCGGGCACTGCCGTACCCCACCGACGCGAGAACCCCGTCCACAACCGGCCGTCACCTTTCGGTCAACTCCACATCGCCACCGCCCGTTTGACGGCCACGGACGGCACGATCCGACGGGGAGGCCGGGAGGCCGGACCATGGCCATGTCACGATCGCGCAGGGGGAAGTCGATGACGCTGCTCTATTCGGTATTGCCGCTCAGAAAGACGCTGCTCTATTCGGTATTGCCGCTCAGAAAGCGGCTGCTGTTCGCCCGTTTCACCTTCGCACTGGCTACGTTCCGCCAGGGCGACTTCGAGGCCACCGTGAAGCGGTTCGACAAGCTGCTCCCCAGGCTGGAACGCTCCTGGCCCGGCCTGGTGAAAGATGCCCGCCTGCACCTCGCCTACGCGCTCTGCGGACTGGGCCGGCATGCACAGGCCGAGGCGCATCTGCGGATCGTCGTCGAGAATCGGTCCGCCGTCCGGGGCCTGGAGCGCGCGTCGACCGTCGAAGCCTGCGCTCTGCTGGCCAAGACCCTCGGGGCGCAGGACCGTATCGAACAGGCGCAAACCCTCCTGGACGAGGCCGTCCCTTACGCCGAGCAACTCCCTGAACTGTGGCGCACCACGGCGGTCGCCGACCTGCAGGTGGCCAGGGCCGGGCTGCTGTTGCAGCGGGGCCGGCCCGCCGAGGCCGCTGCCCTTGCCGGCCCGGCCCACACCCTGTTGACCGCTGTCCATGGCACCGGCCATTACAAGGTGCTGTCCGCGCAGAGTCTGTGGGCCGACTGTCTCGCCCGCACCGGCGCACTCGACCATGCCGTTCGGCAGGCCGAGGGCGCCCTCGCGATCCGCACCCGTGAACTCGGCCGCAACCACCCCTACACCCGGGACAGTGCAGCCCTGCTGGCCAGGATCGAGAACCTCGAGAACGGGGGCCACCCGCGTGCGGGCGCCACCGGTCCAGCCGGGCAGTCGCCGCCGAAGGCCACCCCCGGCCCATTAGAGCACCCGGACGTCCCCGACGCGGAGGCAGACGAATGAGCCGCGCACCACGGTCTGTCGGACAAGACGGCCGACGGTGGCACTCGCGGCTCCCGGTCAACGAGGTGTTCCATCAAGGGGTGGTGCAGGGCGAGGGCCCGTACGCCGGGCGGGCCTGCGCCTTCATCCGGCTGGGCTGGTGCAATCTGCACTGTCCGCCGTGCGACACCAAACCGACCTGGGACACCACTCAGTACGACCTCACCGAGACCTGCCCGGACACCGAGATCACGGCCATCGTCGCGGGGCTACCGGACACGGTGCGCCTCGTGGTGATCTCTGGCGGCGAGGGGCTGCTGTGGCAGCGCGTCCCGGCCTTCCACCACATGACCGACGCGCTCGCCGCACGCGGGATCGAGATGCACATGGAGACGAACGGAACCATTCCGCCCAGCGAGGCGACCAATGCGCGGATCCGGCACTACAGCGTCTCGCCGAAACTATCCGCGATGGGCGGCGCCGACCCCGCCCACCGCCGTATCAAACCCGCCGTGCTCACGGCCTTCACCGAACTCGCCCACCAGGGGCGTGCGGTCTTCAAGTTCGTGGTCGCCGACGACGGACACCTCGACGAGGTTGCCACGTTCGCCCGCACCCACCACCTCGACCCGTCCTGGGTATGGGTCATGCCCGAAGCCGGCGACCTCGACACGCTGCTGGCCCGCCAGCCCGCCATCACCGCAGGCGGCGCGCAGCGCGGCTTCAACGTCTCCACCCGCCTGCACCTGATCGCCCAATGCCGTTGACCACACCCGCCGAGCACATCCCGCAACGAAACGACGCCTTCACGGAGGACAACCCCCATGGACACGGACAGCGCCCACAGCAACTACCACGCGGCAGAGAGGGCCTACGCGGCCGGCCGCTACGCCCAGGCCCTGCCCCTGTTCCGGCAAGCCGTCGCCGAACTGGAGGCCCTGCACGGGCCGGAGCACGACCTGGTACTGCAGGCCCAAGTGGACCAGGGCATCACCCTGTTCAACCTGGGCCGCTACCCCGACGCGGAGACCGTCCAGCGCCGCGCCCTGGAGGGACGGCTGCGCACGGTGGGAGCCGATCACGGCGCCACGCTCCACACTCGGGCCCGGCTGGCCGAGTCGGTCGGATACCAAGGCCGCTGGGAGGAGGCCGAGGCCCTCGCCCAGGAGACCATCGCCCGCGGCCAGGCCCGCGGACGGGGTGCGCACACCGCGGTGATATCGGCCCGGCTCACCCTCGCCTGGATCCGCCGCCACCAGGAGAACTGGCCCGAGGCGATCGAGGGCGCCCGCACCGTACTGGAGATGTGCCAAGGACAACGCGACGTCACCCACGACGCCATGGCCGCCCGCTGCCTGCTGGTGCGCTGCCTCCTGGCCGCCGACGACCTGGACGAGGCCGAGCAACAGGCCGTCGCCGTACGCGAGTTGCGCCACCGCCACTTGGGGGCCGAGCACCCGTACACCCTCTCCAGCAGCATCGATCTGGCGCGCGTTCTCCACGCCGCCGGCCGCCACACCGACTCCCGGCCGCTCGCCGAGAACCTCCTGCCCGCCGCCGAACGCGTCCTGGGCACCGGGCACACCGACACCCTCCAGCTGCGCGCCCTGCTCGCCGCATAACCCAGCCACCACACACCGCCCGCCGCGACCCCGAGCCCCCGCACCGCCTGACCCTGCACACCCATCGTTCCTACACCCACTGGAGAAGCATCTGATGGACACCGTGACGATCATCCCCGGCCTGACCGTTGACCGGGAGTTGTACGACGCCGCCGTCGCCGGCCTGGCAGCCCACCTCCCCGAAGAACAGCTGACCTGGCAGGAGTTCACCAGCCGTTATGCGAAGGCGAGTTGACGGAAGGAGTTCCGGACGTCGGTGAGGGGCTGGCGGTCGCGGGTGTAGTAGAGCTTGTTGGTCAGCAGTACGGCCCACCGGTCCTGGGCCGGGCTGATCCACATGCCGGTGCCGGTGAACCCGTAGTGCACCCACACGTCCTGCTCGGCGGTCGTGCCGGGAGCCGGATGCCAGAACAGACCTCGCTCCGGCTGGAGTTCGCCGGTCTGGATGGTGAGCGAGGCGGTTGTCCACTCGGAACCGAACCCGGCCCGGGTGGCTGCGGCAGAGCCGTTGAGCATGTAGCGCAGGAACGCGGCGAGGTCGTCGAGGATCGTGAAGACGCCGGCGATTCCGCAGACGCTGCCGAGGAGGCGGGCGGAGAAGTCGTGGGCGGTGCCCTTGAGGTGCGTATCGGAGTCCTGGTCGAGCTCAGTGGGCGCGCAGCGGGCCGCGAGCTGCGTCGGCAGCGGGCCGAACTGGGTGGAGTTCATGCCGAGCGGGTTCCAGGTGCGGGCACCGGCGAGCTGGTCGAGGGGCTGGGCGGAGAGGTGCTCGGCGAGGAAACCGAGGATGAGGGCGGCCCGGTCGGTGTATTCGACGGCCTGCCCGGGTGGGCGGTGCAGTTCCTCGTGCAGAACCCCGCTGCGGATCGCGTCCTCGTTCGTGCCGTACAGGTTCTTCAGCTGGGCGCGCAGCGGGACGCCTGCGGTGTGGGTGAGCAGCTGGTGGGCGGTCACCACGGCGAGCGGGTGGCCTTCGACGTCGGGCCAGAAGGTGCCGAGGGAGGCGTCGAGGTCGAGGACTCCGTCTTCCCACAGGGCGCCGATGGACGACCAGACGGCGAGGATCTTGGTGAGGCTCGCGGCGTCGAAGATGGTGTCGGGCCGCATCTTCACGCCAGGGTCGTCAGGGTCGAGGACGCCGGTGGCCCCCGAAGCGTGGACTCCGGCCGCGGTCCCGACGGCCCACACCGCGCCGGGATAGACCTTGTCGCGGACGCCTTCGTCCAGCAGAGCTTCGATGCGGTCGATCGCGTACGTCATGGTCTCCCTGTTCGCCGTCGGCATCCCGCGTGTCAGCGTAGTGAGACGCCCGTTGTGATCCGTGGCTTTCCCGGCCGAGGCGAGCCGGGTTCCTCCTGGTGCCGGGTGCGTGGTGCCCCGGCCCGTCCGTACGCACGCGCCGACTGGGTGGCTCGGGCGCCCGGTCCGGCCGCTGCCGGGACCCACCCGTTCGAGTGAATACGTTGGACGCCTTGGCATCGTGTCTGACTATCTGTTCCGCATGTATCAGAACGTCCCTTTGGGATCCCTTGGCCGTGCCTGGGCGAAGCGGCAGTCCGGCTGTGACTACTGCGGCAACGGCGTCGCGATGACGAAGCGCGCGCAGCACCGCGTGGACCCGGACTTCGACGCGTGGCCGTCGCCGGCGGGCGAAGTGTCCACGATCGTCGAGCTGTGGTCGTGCGACTACTGCGGCAAGGTGACCGTCGATCTGAGCACCGTCCGCTATCGGATCGAACAGGCTGAGAAGGACGGGGCCGAGGAGCCGGAGCTGGAAGAGCTGGAACACCAGCAGCTGTGGCCGTTGGCGCAGCCCCGCGAGCTCGCAGACGATGTTCCCGCCTGTGTCCGGGAGGTCTTCCACGAGGCAGCGACGGCCGAGTGCCACGCTCTGTACCGGCTGGCCGGCGTCGGATACCGGTCGGCTGTCGAGGCCATGTGCAAGGAGCGCGGCTCGACCGGCGGCAACATCAAGGCGCGCATCGACGGCTTGAACCAAGTGGCGGGTCTCCCGCAGAACGTCGTGGACGGGCTCCAGGAGACCCGGATCGTCGGCAACGACAGCGTCCACGACGGCCTGGCCTACTCGGCCGAGGAGATCGCCGACCTCGCCGGATACATCGAGGAGGCGGCCTATCTGCTCTATGTCGTTCCGGCGGAGCGGGCGCGGATGAGCGCGTCCCGCTCGGCCCGACGTTCGGCGAGCCAGTCGGGCGCCGCCCTGCCCGCCCCGGCCGCGGGCCGGCCGTGAGGGTGCTGCTGCGGGCCCGGTGGGGCGGGCCCCTAGTTCTCGTGTCTGGCCTGCGGGTTCAGGTGAGTTCACGGCCGAGTTCCGTCAGGGCCTCGGCGGTCGCCGACAGGGGAAATCGGGCGGCATTGGCGTAGCCGGCCTGGCTCAGGGCGGGCAGCAGGCCGGGGGCCGTGCGCAGCCGCTCGATCTCATGGGCGAGCGCAGTGGTGTGGGTGAAGTCGGTGGCCACGCCGGAGGCGGCGAGGGCCTCGCTCAGCCCGGGGACGGGTTGGTAGAGGACCGGCAGGCCGCAGGCTTGGGCTTCGAGAGCGACCAGGCCCATGGCCTCCAGGGTGGTGGAGGGCATGACGAGGACGTCGTGCTCGGCGAACGCCTGCCACAGCTGCGGGCGGCGCAGCCAGCCGAGATAGCGGGCCCGCACGCCGGATCTCTGCAGCAGCGGGGCAAGGGCGTGGAACTGGGTGGTTGGGGCGGCGATGGACAGTTCGACACCCGGGATCGGAGCCAGGCTCTTCACCAGGTTCTCGGCGCCCTTCTCGGCGGTCAGCCGGCCCGCGTACAGCAGCCGCAGATGGCTGGTTGACGTCCGCGGGGGCCGTACGGGCGGGGCGGCGAGCAGCCGGTCGGGGATGCCCCAGGGGATGCGGGTGATCTTGCGGCGGTCGAGTTGCGGGGCGAGGCGCAGGAGGCGGTCGGCCATGGCGCTGGTGGGCACGACGATGGTGTCCGCGGCACGCGCGCTCTCGCGCAGGATCTGCAGCTGGTCGCGGTGGGTCTCGGCGAACAGGAGGTCGGTGCCGTGGACCAGGGCGATGCGCGGGTGGTCGGGAAGGGCGCGGATCAGGGCGGGGGTGGCGCCGAAGGCGAGGTGCTGCAGGTGCAGGACGTTGATGCGGGCGGCGTCGAGCGTGGCGGTCAGGGCCCGGCGTAGTGAGGCGACGTAGTGGCCGAAGGTCGGTCCCTCCAGGCACTTCCCGGCGACGGACAGCAGCTCGAGCCCGGCCGGCAGGCGGGGCGGCACTCCGGGCGGGGCGAGCATGAAGGCCCGCGCGGGGATGAGGGGTTGGTCTCCGGTGTAGAGGTCGAGGAAGAGTTCGACGCTGCCGCCGGGGCTGCCGGCGGGCAGGTCGAGCATCGTGGCGGCCAGCGGCGGGGGGCTCGCAGAGGGGCTCATGGACGGCCTCCGCGGATCTCCTCGTAGAGGCGGGAGATGTCGATGCCGTTGGTGGTCGCGTACTTCGCGGCCTGCTGCTGGTAGCTGGCGGCGGCGCCGAAGGCGCTGAGGAAGATGAGCTTGCCGAACGTCATGCCCGGATAGATCCGTACCGGACGGGCGGCCCGGATCTCCAGGGTCCAGCGGATCGCGTGGCCCTGGTGCCCCAGCGGCGCGGAGACGTGGACCCAGATGCCGAGCGAGCCGGTGGTGCGGTCGCCGTTGAGCATCTGGGCGAACTTCTCCGAGCCGGTCTTCTCCAGGGTGACGCCGAGGTACAGGACGTCCGGTCGGAGCACGAACCCGTCGGCGGTCAGGGCCCGTTCGGTGAAGTCGGTGGGCGCCGCGGCGTCCAGGTCGCCGCCGCAGATACGCAGCGTGTCGCCGAGCCGCCAGTCGTAGGCGTTCGGGGAGAGGCGGGCCGGGTCGAAGGGGTCGATGGTGATGTCCCCCGCTTTCACGGCGTCGGCAATCGCGGGGCCGGTGAGGATCACGAGGCGACCGCCCGAATCCGGGTGACGTCGCGCCAGTAGGCGGAGGGCTGCGGGCCGGTGGCGGCCTGGTACTTGCCCGCGTAGAGGTCGACGTCGCCGGTGGAGACGAAGAACATGATCTGCCCGATCTTCATCCCGGCGTACACGCGCAAGGGGCGGATCGGGGAGAGCATCAGGGTCCACTGGCCGTGGAAGCCGATGTCCCCGATCGGGGCGGTGATCTCGACGAACAGGCCGAGCCGGCCGACCGAGGAGCGTCCGAACAGCAGCGGGACGAAGGTGTCGGAGCCGACCGTCTCCAGGGTGTGGCCCAGGTAGAGCTCCCCGGGCTGCAGCACGTACCCGTCCTCACCTATCTCGATGGACCGGGTGGGGTTGGGCCTGAAGGCGTCGATGACCGCCACGGTGTAGGTGAGCAACGTGGGGCCGAGGCGGACGTTGTAGCTGTTGGGGTTGACCTGGTCCGCCTCGAACGGGGCGATGGACAAGCGTCCGTCGTGGGCGGCAGTACTGATCTCGGGACCGGTGAGGATCATCGTTCGGCCTCCTACGGGGTCTGGGGAAGCGGCGTGGCGATGACGGGGCGGACGGCCTGGCCGAGGCGGAGCCCGGCCTGGTGGGTGCGGCCGTCCAGGAAGGTGCCGGCGAGGTAGTCGGTGGTCAGCACGGACCGCAGGTCGTGCGGCAGCGGGCGCGGGGCAACCACCAAGGGGCCAGTCTGTTCGGTGAGTTCGGCCAGCAAGGCGTCAAGGTGGCCGCGGTGCCGGTCGGGCAGGCGGGCGTGGACGAGCTGGTTGTCGAAGGGCTCGATGGCCAGGAGGTCGGCGAGGGTGAGGTGGTCGCCGAGCTGGACGGGGCGCAGGACCGTCTCGTTGAGCAGGACGGCGTCCGCTCCGAGCCCGGTGTGCAGGCGCTGGGCGATCTGTCCGAGGAGGCGGCCCCGGTCCAGGAGCGTGCCTCGGTAGGGCTCGTTGACGGTGCCGAGGACGGCGGACAGGGTCCGGCCGGTGAAGGCGATCTTCTCGGCCAGGACCGCGAGGTCCTGGGGGACGTGCTCGGTGTGGGGGAAGCGGGTGGTGCGGGCGCCCCAGCCGCCGGGGACCGCTTCGGCCAGTGCGTATCCGGCGCCGAGCTCGGCGCCCTTGAGGACGAGGGTGTCGCCGACGTTGATGGGGCCGTAGGTGTCGCTGTGGCAGTGCCCGGCGAAGATGACGTCGGCGAACGGGCAGGCGGCGGCGAGTTTCAGGTCCTCGGCGAACCCGGAGTGCGACAGCACGATCCAGGCGTCGGCCCGGTGGTGGTGTTCCAGCATCACCGCGCGCAGCGCGCGGGCCGGGTCGGTGGCCTGCTGACCTTCCCGCTGATGGGCGGGGATGCAGTTGAACGCCTGCACGCCCATGACGGCGGTGACGGCGACCCGTCGCCCCTTGATCCGTACAAGGCGGACCCTGGCGAACAGCGGGGCGCCGTCGGCTTCGCGCACCGCGTTGGCACACACGGTCATCGCGTGCAGCTCGGGCTCGAAGTAGTGCAGCCAGCCGTGGTTGCCCGGGGCCAGGACGTCGTACAAGCCGGTCAGGATCTCGCGCTCCAGCTGACCCTTCCCCAGGTGGTAGTAGCCGCTGCCTTCGAAGAAGTCGCCGCAGTCGGCGATGAGCGAGGTGGCCTTCAAGGCGTGCAGGTGGGCGAGCAGGCCGGTGGCGGCGGTGCCGAGCGTGGAGTGGACGTCGGTCGTCGCGATGATGCGCTGCAGTTTCCGGGCGGCCATCACGGTGCCTCGGTGATGTCGGCGCCCAGGCGGCGGAGCTTGGCGGGCAGGTCGGCGTGTCCGCGGCGCAGCTGGTGAAGGCCGGAGACGGTGGTGACGCCGCGGGCGTTCAGGGCGGCGATCAGCAGGGCCGATCCGGTGCGGATGTCCATCGCCCTCACCGCAGCGCCGGTCAGCCGCTGGGATCCGGTGAGGCGGCACAGGGTGGGCGTGAGCTCTTCGATCTCCGCGCCGAGAAGGCCGAGTTGGGGCAGCAGGTTGCCGTGGCGCCCGGGGTTGATGTCGTCGCTGAAGGTGTGCAGGCCGGGCAGCGTGAGCGCGAGCGCCATGAGCGGGGGCTCGAAGTCGGCGTCCAGGCCGTCCGGTTCCAGGGTGGCGATCGCCCGCAGCGGCCGGCCGGGGAGGTCGCCGGGCCGGTGGACGGTGAGCGCGTCGGGGGCGATCGTGACGGGGATGCCGAGCCTGTTCAGCAGTTCGGCGAACGGCGCCAGGTCGGGGCCGTGGATGCCCTCGATGCGGCCCTCTCCGCCGGTGGCGGCGATCGCGCAGGCCAGGGTGCCCGCCTCGATCTTGTCGCCGGGCACGGAGAACGCGACGCTCCCCGCCGTAACTTCGGGTGGCGGTGACAGGGAGATGCTCTCCTGGCTGGCGTGGGCGTTCCACCCGGCGGTGCGTAACGCGGCGAGCACGCCGGTGGTCTCCGGGGCGAGGTTCGGATTGCCCAGCTCCAGACGGCTTCCCGCGGCGACGGCTCGCAGGATGGCGGCAATGGTGGCGCCGCGGGAGCGGAACGGCAGGGGCAGGCGCACCCAGTCGCGTCCCGGTCCGGCCAGTACGTGGTAGCCGGTGTCATCGCAGAGCACGGTGTCGCCGAAGGTCTCGTACACCTTGAAGTGGAGTTCCATGCCGCGGTCGCCGACCTGGCAGCCGCCCGGCCAGGGCAAACGGGCCTCACCGCACACGGCCAGGAGCGGCGCCACCAGGTAGTACGAGGCGCGGATCCGTGCGGCGTCGGCCAGTTCGGGGATCCCGTCGACGCGGGGGCCGGGGCGCAGGATCGCCGCGGAAGGGCTGGTGACGGGGCGGTCGACGCGGTAGCCGGAGTGCTGCAGCAGGTCGAGCATGAGCTGGACGTCCGCGCTGGCCGGGACGTTGGAAAGCTGAACCGGTCGGCCCAGTGCCGCGGCGGCGGCCAGGAGCGGCAGGGCCGCATTCTTCGAGCCGTCCACGCAGACGGTGCCGGTCAGCGGACTGCCGGGGCGGACAGCCAGGGCGTCAGGGCCGCACCTGCGGGTGGGGACGATCGACATCAAGGACCTCCAGGTCAGGCACGGTTGGGGCTGAAGGCGGTGCCGCAGTGCGGTGGCTCATCGCTCAGGGGCGGTCCGGCCGCCGGCATCAGGTGCGGCAGCGGCCGGACCGCGTACGGTGCCGCCCGTCAAGGAGGAGGGGCGGGCGGCGCCCGCCGCACGCGTGTCCCGGGCCGCCGGAACCGGTGGTGCGGCACCGGCCCTGTCGACGCCCGCTCACGGGGGCGGCCATCGAGGGGCCGGAGGAACAGCGTCAGATCACGTGCCGGTGTACGGGAGATGGGCCCGGACCTGCTTGCCGATCGGGGTGAGCGCCACGTCCCAGCCCGGCGCGAGAAAGTCGATCAGCGACAGGCCCCGCCCGGAGACGGCCGTCGGATCGTCCATCGCCACCCCGGACCGCTCGGGCATCTGCACCGGATCGGGGTCATGGACCTTCACCCACACTCCCTCATCGGCGGTGTCCGCCTCGACCTCCACGACCAGCGGGACCAGGTCGCCGCAGGCCCGCACCGCGTTCCCGATGAGTTCGGAGGCGACGAGCTGCGCGTTCTCCGCGGTCTCGCTGTCGACGCCGACCTCAGCGAGGGTCTTGCCCGCCATCTCCCGGACCAGGTGCAGGTGGTCGGCGGACGCGTTTATGTGCACCGCGAACCCGCGGTCCTTCGTCACCAGGTAGAACCCGGGGGCGGCCTCCATCACCGTCTCCGCCATGAGCGTCATGGCTTCCTCCGTGGCACGGCGCACGGCCGCGCATCGCGATCTCGCTCACGCCAAGCACCCGCCAACTCGCGGACGGTGACGCGCCTTTGAAAAAGAGCATGCACCGCTTGAACGCCAACTCGCAATATTGTCACCGGAAGTTGAGAGTCGGTTCTGTTGTTCTATCGACTTGAAACCCGCGGTGGTGAAACACTCCGCATATGCCGAATGCGCGCCCCGTACCCACCGTGCGCCGCCGTCGCCTGGGCGAGGCCCTGCGCCAGTTCCGCACCCAGGCCGGGCCCGGCGGCGAAGGGCTCACCCTCGACGAGGCCGTCGAGGAAGTCATCCGCCGCGACAAGGAAGCCGGCGGCGACGGCGGCACCTGGGCCTCCTCGAAGCTGTCCCGGATCGAGACCGCGAAGGCCCATATCCGCCCCGCCGAGGTCACCCAGCTCCTCAAGGCGTACGGCCTGGACGCCAAGAAGGAAGCCGACATCTTCACCGCCCTGGAGGGCCTGGCCAAGCACGCGAGTCAGAAAGGCTGGTGGCAGACCTACAGCGGCGTCGTTTCCCCGGCCTACGCCGACTACATCTCGCTCGAGTCCGACGCCGAGTCCATCCGGATCTGGTCGCCCCAGCTCATTCCGGGGCTGCTGCAGAACGCCGCGTACGCCCGCGAGACCATCGCCACCAACGCCACGACCCGCACCGCCGAGGAAGTCACCGCGCTCGCCGAGGTCCGCATGGCCCGCCAAGCCGTCCTGTCCCGGCCGGAAGGCGCCCTGAAGTTCTGGGCGATCATCGACGAGCGCGTGCTCCACCAGCAGTTCGCCACCCGGCCCACCCTCATGCGCGACCAGCTGCGCCGCCTGGTCGAGGCCGCCGAGCTGCCCAACATCACGCTCCAGGTGATGCCGCTCCACACGGCCCTGCACCCGGGCACCAGCGGCGGCTTCAGCCTCGTCGGCTTCCCGCGCCCCATGCCTGACGTCGTCTTGTTGGAGAACCTGATCGGCGCGTCCTACGTTGAGGCCGACGGCGACGTCCAGACCTACGCCGACGCCTTCGAGAAGATCGTTGCGTCTGCGCTGTCGAGCGACGAATCGCTGGCACTGATCACCCGCAAATTGGAAGAAGGAAACCGTACGTGAACCACGACAAGGCCGAGCTGTACGCCCTCGACCTCACCGACGCCGACTGGACGAAGTCCTCGTTCAGCGCCGGCGAGAACGACTGCGTGGAGATCACCGTCCTGCCCGGCGGCGGCCGGGCTGTGCGCGACTCCAAGCACCCCGAGCGTGAAGCCCTGCGCTACACCGCCACAGAATGGGCCGCCTTCCGGCAAGCCATGATCGCCGGGGAGCTCTGACCTGCGGCTACTGAACATACGGCGCCTGCTTTCCCCCGAACCAACCGCGGGAAAGCAGGCGCCGCAGTATGTCAGCACTACCCCGATCACCGCCCGGTGTCACACCCCCACGCCACCAGGGACCGGGACCACGAGCGCTGCGCCAGCGCGGCACCTGTATGTGAACGCACCAGCGTGCCGCGGTGGTTGAGCTGGAGAGCCCGGGACCCGCGGGTATGCCGGCCCTGTTCCCTCGGGCAGCGCGCTACTGGATGATCGCTTTCGACGGGCCGCACCCCGGCGGGCGGCCGGGAGGAGATACACGTGTTCGTCGACGCAGCCGTCACCAGCAAGCTGGTCGAGCAGGCTCTGCCCCTGATGCCGTTCCTCGACGACGGCCAGGAGTTCGCCACCTATGACCATCTCGAAGAATGGAAGGAGCGTCGCAAGCAGAGCGGCAAGGGCCCCGATCTGGGCGATCCCGAGAAGTGGTCGGTCCGGCTCAGCGCCCCGCTTATGCCGGAGATGATCGAGGTCGGGCATGAGCAGGTGTTCTCGGCCCTGAGCACGATTGCCTACCACGACCGGGACGCCAGTCCCTGGGGACGGGCCACTCAGGATCTCCAGGCATGGCTCTTCCTCCCGGAAAACGTCTCGGGCCTGGAGAGCAAGCCCAGCGACGCATCGGCCGTCGCGGTGCTGCTGGCCGCCCTGTATGGCGACCGAGGCTACCTCTTCCTCGCTGAGGCGAACCGCTACCTGGAGACGCCCCGTGATGAACAGTGAGCCGGCCATCCACGAGATCATGGCCGCTTCCTTCGAGCCATATCTCGCGGCGGTAGCTGCCCAGTTCAGCTGGGAGCGTCCTCGGCCCTCGCGGTGAAGCGCAGCCACGCGCTGAGTGCCGCCTGCAGCTCGGTCACCGCAGCCCGGTCGAGGTTCTCGCCGGTCCTGCCGACGTGCAGCCTCACCCCGTCGCCTGTGACGGTCCAGCCGACCGGCAGTCGCGGCGGGGAGCTGATGGACGAGCCGTGGGCGAGGGTCCGCAGCATCGCCTCAACGCGCGGCGGGACAGGCTGTTCACGGGGTTTCCAAGCGACGTTGGCGGGCCGGGTGGGCAAGCCGAGGGAGGTACGGAATGCCTGGATGGCGGTGTCCAGCGACTGCGGCGTATTCGGGGCCGCCCCGGTGAAGGCATGCAGCAGCTCGCGGTGCGGAGTCACGGGGAGGGGCGGAAGCTCCTCCACGTCGAGGCGAACCACGGCCGGCGGGATGAGCGGGCGACGGTAGCCCTTCTTTGTGTAATGGACGTGGTGCTCGCGCAGTTTGGCAATTGGGCGAGCCAGCGGGTTCTCGCCCTTGAAGTCCGGGTTTGGGCTGGTCAACGCGATCGACGGCTCCGGCCGGGACACCCGAGGCAGCTTCCCGTAGATACCTTGAGCGCGATGCAGCACGCCTGACTCGGTCACCAACGCCGTCACCTGCCGACCGGTTGCGTCATTACCCAGCCGAAACCCCACAACCAGCGTCGCCATCAGGCTGATCTCCCTCCACCAACACTGCCACGCTAGCCAGTAGATATGTCCCACGCCTCGGGATGCCGCAGGTTTCCCCGAAACTGACGCCGACGAGCCAGGCAGCTGCCCAGACGGCACGGCGAAGGCGTTGTCAGTGGCGTACGGCATGGTGGAGCCATGAGCACGCGTGCGACGGGTCACAGCACCGAAACAGAGCGGCAGATCCCAGCCCGGTTGTCCGAGATCGGACCCGGCTGGCGCTCCTTGCTGCAGCGCCTGCACCAAGACCTCTCCGATCTTGCCCCGGACTATCAACTCGACTCCCTCACCAGCCGATTCGGCGGACTCCGGATCAGCCTCGCCGACCGTTTCGACACGGACGGAGAGTTCGACGGGAACTTCGCCGACCGCGCTGGCGCCCTTATCGACGCCGCCGAGATCGAATCCGAGAAGACCTGCGAGACGTGCGGTCGGCTGGGCCGCCCACGCTTTCACGGGGACCAGACTCGTACCTCGATCGTCACGCTGTGCGAGTCCTGCCACGCTCGGCCGCAGCCCTGACCCCTGACGCACCACCTCGACCGGCAGAGTCGTCCGCAACGGCGGCATCAAGCTGCACGGTGACAAAATTGACACCAACATCCTTGATTCTCAGGGGCGTTGCTGCCTGAGCCGGTACGTTATCCGGTCGTGAAGCCGTTCATGTTCCGCATCGCCCCCGCCGATTCCGCTCACCGGGGAACGATGAGAGGGGAGACGAGGGCGTGATGCTGGACGCAGGGAGGGGCCGCAGAGGTGAGTAGCACCGGAGACGCGGGCGAAGGCCGTGTGCAGCTGTACATGGAGGAACGTGGCTGGAAGCTGATCGAAGGAGGGGTCGGCCTCAGGACCGAGGACTTCGATCTCGTCTTCAAGCGGGGCAGCCACGTCCTGGTGACTCAGATCAAGACCTCCAGTGCGGACGACGGGCGGATCCTGTACCGGAACACGCACCCGCACGAATCCGCCAACGCCCTGGTAGACAAAGCGATCGCCCGCAGTGGGCGCGCCATCATGGTTCTGGTCCACCTGCCCGAGGCACCGACAATCACCCTTGTCACACGCGACGGACATCCCGTGCTGGAGACCACCATGCCCGAGCCCAGCCTTATCACTTGGGCAGATCCCGTCGACTTCGCGGCCAAGGTCGAGAAGGAGAGAGATGAGTACGCCAGCAGCACGTATCTGATTGGAAAGAGGAAAGGCCAGCCGCGCCGGCGGGAAGGTCTCTGGTACCCGGTATGCGTCGATGAGTTCCCCGCCCTGTCATCGCTCCTGGAGGACCTCGAAGTCGGGGACGAGGACCGGTGACCTGCCCAACTCGCCGTGATCCTCGACACATCGGACGTTCGGGGTGGGGGCGGAATGCGACATTACTCGTCTCACCCAACGCGACACCCACTGCTCGCCTCCACCGCTCGAAAGCGACACGACCTGCGGGGGACACAGCCTGTGCCGCGACTTCAGCTGCCGGATCGTCGTACGGGCCCAGCGGCGTTGCCGTGGTGGGCACGATCGGCAATGCCGCCTTGTTCGGCGGCCCGGCGGCCGTCGGAGCCCTCGCGACCGCCACCACCTTGCCCGTCGCGCTCACTGTTCCCATCGCCCTGGCGTTGCTGCTCGCCCTCGCCGCGCGAGCCGTCACACCACCTCAGGGCCGCTGACGCCCTCCGGCTCGCCGGACGTCCGGCCCGTGAACCGAGCACCTCGCTCCCCTACCACCCCGTGCGCCTTCCCGACACGAGACAAGGAACGGCACGATGCCAGCCGGAAATCCGCTCCCGGCAGCGGGAAGTCGAGGACGGCGCTACGGCCATGGCCAGGCGACTGTGCTGCTCCCGACAGCGCCCCAACGAATCCAGCACGGTGGACAACTCCCTTGTGTCGACTGCCGTATGTATGGTTGAGCAGCCATGGATCGCAACAATGCGGAGGGCTCTCTGTGACACTGCCCCTTTCATCTTTGCCCCTCACAGAGCGACATCCATTCACTCGGTATGCCCTCGCAGTAAATACATTCCGGCAGGGCAAATTTGAGGCTACGGTCAAGCGGCTTGACAAACTCGCGCCCAGCCTGGAAAGACGCTCGCTACTCAGCCAGGCCCTGGTGGAAGAAGCAGGCATACAACTCGCCTATGCGCTGCACGGACTAGGCCGGCACGCGCACGCCGAGACGCATCTGCGGTGCGTCGTCGAAGCGCGGATCGCCGATTGGAGCCGAGATTGCGCAGCTACGCTCGAAGCCTGCGCCCGGCTCGCCGAGGTCATCGGAGCACAGCGCCGTATCACGCAGGCAGAAACCCTCCTTGACGAGGCAGTCGAACACGCCGAGCAACTGCCGCAGTTTCGACGGAGCGAGACGATCGCGGACCTGCAAATGGTCATATCCTGGCTGCAGTTACGCGACGGTCGGCCAGCAGAGGCCGCTGTCCTTGTCGGCCCGGCCCACGCACAATTGACCTCCGGCTATGGCAGCGATGACTACGAGGTACTGTCCGCACAGACCCTCTGGGTCGACTGCCTCGCCCGCACCGGCAAACTCAACTTCGCGGCCCAGAAGGCCAAGGACGCCCTCACGATCCGCCCACGCGAACTCGGCGCGGACCACCCCTACACCCGGACAACGCAACCCCGCTGGCCAGCATCGAGAACGCCTGCCGCCCAGGCGAGAGCTCCACTGGGCGGACTGGGCAGTCGCCGCAGGATCCCGGCCGCAACGCCCCGGACGCGCGGCCTGACGATTAGGCTGCGGACCGAGATCACGTGTACAGGACAGCCGAGGCCGGCACTCGCGGTTCCCGGTCAACGAAGTTCTCCACATGGAATGGTGCACGGACAACCGCCTCGGCGACGGTCAGGTCGAGCTCGGAAACGGCTTCTCTCAAAGCCCACGGGCACCGTGTACGGGGAGGCGCGCACATGAATGAGCAGTCGGAACCACGAGCACAGCCCCAGTGGAGGCACTGGCACCGACGCGTGCTCGCGACCTTCATAGGCATGTTATGCGGAATGGGTTACTACGCCTGGGCAGTCCGTGATGGAGCGCGCTTCCAAGTATGGCTTCTCGTCCTCTTCTCGGGCGTGGGCGCGATCCTGGCGAGGCGGATCATCAACAAAGTCACCGCCGGGCGATGAGACTGTTCGGCCGACCCTGGCCGAACAGGTCATGAGCCGGGTCGCCACGGCATGACGTCCGCGCTCACCAGCGTTTTCACATACTGACGCCAGCAGGGGCATGAGGCTCCTCGCGGCGGTGGCGCTCGCCACACACCGCGGTCGCCGGTGCCCGTATCCCGCGCGCACCGACGAAACCCCCGTGACTGGGAGCGATGCCCATTACGTTCGTAGTAGAGCCCGGTTCGGGCTCGTGGCCTTCGGGGCCGGTATGACTCGTTGCCCCTGTCGTTGATGATCCGGGGGGGTGCTGTCGTCGGTCCCGGTGGCACCGGTTGATCGCTGATGGAAGCGTGTCCGCCTGCGGGCAGGGCTGCGTAATCTGGCTGCCGGTCTCCGGTGCCCCGGTGGGCCACCGGCCGCGACTCCGGGGAGGGATTGCCCGTGACCAGCAACAACTTCACCTCGATCGACGTGTTCTGCGCCCTGGACGTGGGCAAGTCCGAACACCACGGCACCGACCTGCTCCTCGATCGTTTCCCACACTGACGGAGATCATTTCCCGCCGTCCGAGCCAGGTCCCGCCCCACGGCCAGGTATTTGACGCCCAACCCGAACGGCTAAAGCAACGGCGTTGCACTTCGCGGGACGCGATCGAACTACTCGCTGCCAGGGTCCACCGTCAGTGCGCTGGACGAGGTAGACGTCAGGCCATGTGTTACGGCTGTCGGACAGGATCGCCTCGGCTCTCCGTCGTGAGCTCATCTCCAGCGGGTCGACGTCGGGGTGAGACTCGGAAGCGATGCCGTATTCAGTGGCGACGGACTCGGTCACAGTGACTCCTGATGCGTAGTTGGCGCCTACGCACGTACGGCCCACGGCATGCTCGTCAGCGACCTCGTCCTCCTGTAAGTAGGCAGGCAGGTCCCGTCCCCAGCGGCCTCCGCCCTTGGCCGAAGTCCAAACGGGCCACCGCCTCGCCGAGCGGCGGGCCTCGAGTACCGCTACGACTCTATACGGGTGGGGCTATACCGGCGGTTCGTAGTTGATGCTGAACCCCTGCTCGTGCAGCCGCATCGCCCTCCGCTCCCGACTCAGCCCCGCCAGCATATCCTCGATCATCAAGTTGGGGCTGGATCGCATCAACGCATCCTGGAACACGGTCATGCCGATGGCCAGATTCTGGTCCGCCTGGTGGGGCAGTGCGATCTCGTTGGTCTCGCCCTGGTCATCCGGACGCGGCGCTTCGGGCTCTGTATCCGCCCACGCCAACTCCAAGATCTGCGAGGAGTACGTGAGGTTGTTGATGTTCCAGGTCAGAATCTCCTCGTCGTAGCCCTCACCAGCGGCATCACCCAACGGGCCAACCTCCATATCGACCAACGCCCGAGCCAGCGCGTACTCAAGCCGATCGCGCCGAGCCCCGCCGACAGGGCCAAGCTCCTCGACCATCGCAACGGTGATCCCGGCAGCGACGAGCCGACGTGCCACAGCCCGGTACCCCTCGACGTTCTCCGGCGAGAGCGCCTTCAGCTCCCGGGCAACATCGCGCGCGAACAGCTCCCGGTCGCTCTCGCTGTACTCGGTCATGCGCAGCCCCCGCCCCCTTGATCTGGACAACCCCCGTCACCGTACGAGGCGCGCCGTGCTCCCGGCAGCCCGTCCTTGCAGTTCCGAGCCGACCACCGGTTTCACGCGGACGTCCCAGCCGAGTTCGCCCAGCTCACGGGCCAGCTCGCGGTCGTACCGGTTCCCGCCCGACGATCGGCGCTGGTCGTCCCATCCGGCCGGCACGACGAAGTACACGATGCTCTTCACCCATACCCCCTCGGTGTCCGCTCCTGAATACCGTATGACCGCCCCGCTTTGGGCTCAGTCCAAATCGCCGGTTGCCACGAGGTGCGCGATGAACTGCTCGACGACCTCGTCCTGGGACGCCTCCGGTACCAGGGCATCGGCGACGTCGCTCTCCCAGCCCCATTCCGTGTTGAAGGTGATGGACTGCCCCTGAGGCACGATCTGGTCCCGAAGCCATTGACTGAATTCGGCGGCGAGGGCGGCGGTGCCGTCGTTGAGGGCGATCCCCTCAGGGTCCAGCTTTGCCACTCCCTCCAGCGCTTCGTCGCTCAAAGTGATGCCGAAGTGCATGGCGCGCCCGCCGAGCAGTGGCTCCGAACGCGGGTCCTCGACCTGAATGAAGGAGTCGGGATCGCGTTCCAGCAGTCGGTCCTTCAGCGCCGAGTACGTCAGCCCCCAAGTCTGCCCGGGCGGCGGGGAGAAGATGTACATGGTGCGCAGCTCGGCCAGTTCAGACGCCTGCATCACGAGACCTTCCAGTCAGAGTTCCCTCGCAATCAAGGAACATAGCGGGCATAGCCCTTGACTCCGTACGCGGCCATCATGACCCGCCAGTACCCCACCGAGTCCTGGCTGTTCGTGATGGTCTCCACTCCGGGAAGTTCCGGGTTCTGCTCCAGGGCGGACTTGTACTTCTTGAGCTCCAGACGGTCCTTGGCATAGAGGAAGTCCTTCTTGCTCGACTGGTGGTTCTCACGCAGGTCTTCCAGACTTCGGTAACACCGTTGGTCGGGTTTGTTCACGTACTTGGCTTCGACGGCCATGCCGTCGCTGTCCCGGATGCCGTCCACCATGAGGGTGTTGCTCGCGCCCAGCCCCTTGGCGATCGGCACCTCGTACTCCGGGTAGCCCGCGACACGCTTCTGGTAGGCGACCTCGGCCGGCTTGCCGCCGGAGACGTCGCCTTGGCGCAGCGAGCTGAGCCATAGCTGGAAGTCCTTCTGTTCCTGGCCGGCCAAGAGCGGGAACCGCGGGTCCGGTGGATTCGGCTGCGGGACGGGCTGGACCCGGGGGCCGTTCGCGGGCCGGTACGCCGCCGGCACCAGCAGGGGACTGCGCACCAGCGGGGCCAGGAAGGGCGGCACCGGCGGCAGGAGTCCGCGCCCCTCGTCGGGCTTCGGGATCTTCACCCGGGCCTTGGACTCATCCAGCGCGTGCGCGATCTCGCCGAGACTGGCGATCTTCGGGTCGCCCGAGACCAGTTCGTGAAGGCCGCCGTCATGGCCGTTGCCGCCGAGGATGGGACGCTCCCAGATCGGCTGGGGATCGCCGGTCAGCGGGTTGTCCTCGTAGGGGATCTTCGGCAGGGCGGTGTCGATGTGGTCGGCGTACGCATCGCAGGCGTCGGCGAGCATCTTGCACGCGGCGTGAAGGTTCGCAAGCAGCGTCTCCTCGGCCCCCACCTTGCCGGGCGGGACCGTTTTGCCGACGAACTTCTCGAACCACTTCTGCGACGCGTCGGCAGCCTCTCCGGCCTGATCCAAAGTCGCCGTGCCCCAGGCGCCCTCCGCTTCCCAGTAGGTGTCACCCATGATCTTCGCGGCGGTGCGCCAGGAACCTGCGACGTTGCGCAGCTTCTCGCGCTGCCCGTGGAAGCGCTTGTTGAGGAGGTACTGGTCCGACCAGCTGGTCTCGCCGACGACTTCCGGCAGGTCCTCTGCGTTGTGGCTCGCGTACGGGGTGCAGTCCGGCCCGGTCGGCTGGGCGCCGATCTCCGGAGCCGTGATCTTCCCCAGCAGTTCGGCCGCGACCTTGCTCTCCCGCTTCAAGAACTCCTCGGCGCCTTTCACCAGAGCGTTCGCGCCTCCGGCCATGGCCTGATGGGCATGGCCGGAGGCGTCGAAGACGGCCGTCACCGCCGGTTTGTAGACGGCAGCGAAGGCGCGGCCCGCATCGTCGTCGCCGGCCATGCCTCCGTGTTCGCTGAGCTCGGTGAACAGCAGGCCGACCATCTTGTAGATGAGGTCACGGAGTCCCACCAGCGACCATGACGCATCCACGAAGTTGCGCGTCTGGTGCTGGATGTCCACTGGCATCGCGAGTCTCCTCCGTGCTCCCCCGGCTCATCCGGAACCGTACCCACCGCCGGTCCGGCCGCGGTCAACGCCCCCTTGCCGGTTCGGGGATTCAGCCGCATTCTCGAAGCCGCCGCTCCGCGCATGCGGTCGGTTTCGGTCACTCGTAAAGCAGTGCCTGCACTCGACAAGAACGCCTGAGCACAGGCGAATTACGCATTCGAACGCAGTTGCCGCGATCTGGCGGGCGCCTCTACTGCACTCAACGGCGATTTCACGCCGATCCTCATCCGGGTGCCGACTTGCCCCGTTGCCTTGGCCCAAAGCACGTTGCTAGCCTCCATCGATCTTCACGCGCGGAAGCCGGGCAGCGACGAGTTGGGGTGGGCACATGGCGGACCGTCCTTGGGAAGCGGATGCGTCAGCTAGCTTCGTGAGGCGCCTGGGACGCTCACCACAAGAACTGGGCCTCACCAGCAACTCCGAAGCATGTCCCGACATCTGGGAGATGAGCAACGGCGACATCGCGGTGATCGGCCGCGACGCCACCACCGAGACGATAAACCGGCTCCCCGAGGGCGTATCGATCGCCGCGGACGAGCGGCTGGTCATCATTCCCCGCAGCATGGCCGCTGCCGCAAAACTGGACCTCCCTGATGCCTGAGAACCACACCCCTTCGCCCGCGTACGGTCATCACATCAGCAGGCTCCGGAACTTGCCGTCCGGAGAGCGCGGCAGCTTCCTGCCTACCAAGGAGTATGTGAAAGCCTTCTAGTCCGACTACGCCCGTCCGGAAGTGGCCTACCTCGACAAGGTGGAGTGCGGCCAGGAATTCCAGGAACCCGGCTTCGACTCCTGGGAGGCATGCCGAAGTGGCGCCTGGAACAAGGCCGTTGACCTGCTGGGCGACCAGCCCGCCTTGGACCGCCATTTCTCTGACGCGGCCAGGCGGCGCATGCGCCAGCGGCGGCTGCGCTATATCGAGTGCCCGCCGACGGACTACATCGTGTGGGAAATGGCCGTTCTGAACGAGCGGGTCGCACGGGGCGAGCAGATCCGTATCGCGTCCGTCGATACGAAACCCGGCTTCCAGGCACCCCCCCCCCGCTGGTTTTCCGAGCTTGTCATTCTCGGGACCCTCAGCCTGTATGAACTGAGGTACAACCAAGACGGAATACTGGCCGGAGCATACCGGCACACCGGCCAGGAGCTGATTTCCGGCTGCCGGAAAGACTTTGACGAGCTGTATCAGCGGGGCGAGGAGTTCGACTCCTTCCACCAGCGCGTCACCCAGCCACTGCTCGACAGGCGCCGCGCCGAGGCCGCCTCATGACGGCACCGCCCACGGCTCCCCCGCCAGAACACCGTACGGGCCGCCGCTGGCAGGCACGGGCCTGGTTCCGCTCACGCACCATGGCCCTGGCGCTCGCCGTGTTCGCGATCGTGTGTTCCATGGGCCTCGTAGTGATCTCCCCGCTCGCCCTGCCCGCCCTCGACGGCCGAGGAGAAGACTGGCAGAAGATCAGCAACATCGCTCAGGCGTACGGCGCCGTATCCGCCCTCCTGTCCGGACTGGCCGTCATCGGCGTGATCGTCTCCCTGATCCTTCAGGCGCGCGAGGGGAAAGCATCGCGCGTACAGACCGCGCGCGCCGCGCACACCGATCTGATCAAGACGGCCATCGAGAACCCCGATTACCTGGAGTGCTGGGGCGGCCCGGACCCGACTCGGAGCGTGCTGTTGCGCCGCCAGCACATGTACATCAACCTCGTGATCTCGTACTGGGAGATGTCGTACGAGATCGGCGACCTCAAGGACGACTGGCTCGCGGCCGTCAGCGACGAGGTCTTCACCGGCGAAGTCGGCCGGTCCTTCTGGGAGCGGTACCGCAGCGCTCGGATGACAACGGCACCGTCCCGGCGGCTTAAGCGCTTCAATCAGATCATCGATGACCGCTACCAGCGGGCCCTCGCTACGCCCCCACGCACCGGTGTGCCGCTGCCCGACCACTCCGTGCCCGGGCTCGCACCGCCAGGTCCTCGCAGCTCGAGGCAGTCCTGACCCGCCACACAATCAGGAGCCTGGCGCGTCCGTAAGGTCGGCGAAGCAGACGCAGTCAACCGCCCTCCCGGCCCGCGTGGGATGTGTGATAGATCTGCACCCGGCGGTCTTTCGCCCGGCCCCGGATCCTTTTCGACTCGGCTCCCCAAGTACGGTCAACCAGATTCCGGGGCCGCTTCCTCCCCAGCCCACGCACTGGCATCGAGAACTGCCGACGCCACCTGGTGCCTGCCCCGCCGTGGGGACCCGATGCGCTTCCCGTCCCGCAGCCCGCGATCTGCCCGACTGCCGGAGATGGTGCAATCACTCCACTCACCTTCACATGCAATCCGAAGCATCACAACTGTCCTATGAATTAGGCTAGTTCAGGTATCCGCATGACACCCGCCGCGCGATTTCGTTCTAGCCCGGAGCGCCACATGCCCAACGACAAGCCGCTGCTCGACAGTTCCGTCCCGCATTCCGCACGTATCTGGAATTACTGGCTCGGCGGTAAGGACTGCTACGAGGCCGACCGCCGGGTCGGCGACGAGATCCAGGCCATCAACCCAGAGATCGTGCACGTGGCCCGTGCGCAGCGCGCATTCCTTACCCGCGCCGTGGCCCACCTGACTACCGAGGGCGGGATCCGTCAGTTCCTCGACATCGGAACCGGACTCCCCACCATCGACAACACGCACGACGTCGCCCAGCGCCACGCCCCCGAGTCACGCATCGTGTACACCGACCACGACCCGGTCGTCCTGCGGCACGCCGAGGCCCTGCTGACCAGCACGCCACAGGGCGCCACCGACTACATCCAAGCCGATCTGCGCGAACCCCGCGCCATTCTGGAACAGGCCGCACACACCCTCGACTTCACCGAGCCGGTCGCCCTGATGCTCCTGGGTATCGTCGCCCACATCACCGACGACCAAGCGTACACCATCGTCGACGAACTCAAGAGCGCACTGCCCAGAGGCAGTTACCTGGTGCTGTGCGATAGCACCGAGGCGTATCACCCCGCAGCGACACGCGCGATGGCCGAGCAGTGGAACGCGAACAGTGACAATCCGCGAGTCAACCGCACTCCGGAGCAGATAGCCCAGTTTTTCAACGGCCTTGACCTCGTCGAGCCCGGCCTGACCTCCGTATCTCAGTGGCGCCCCGGCGCCAACAGCACGCCGGCGCCGGTCAGCAGCTTCGGCGGCATCGGCCTCAAGCCCTGACGCCCACGCCCCGGCAAGAAGCAACGAGGTGCCGCTGGACGTGGCGCTCGTCCTGCTCTGCGGCGCTCACACACGCCGCAGCCCGACCTCATCTGCCCGGCGGGCAGCCGCAATGCGGTGGCACGAAAAGCCCGGTCAGAGCACGCGGACCGGCGTGATGTCATCGATCTGTATCTGCACCGGCTCGCTGTCGCCGGCTTCCGGTCGGCTCAGCTTGAGCTGGGCCGGCCAGGGAACCGGCCACTTGGCCAGCGCATCGACCTCGCTCCCACGGGGTTGCGCGGTCGCGGTGGCCCACCAACAGAACCAGCTGTAGAGCGCGGGCGCGTGCAGGCCGCGCACCAGTTGCCGCGACGGTTCGGCTCGCGGAGCGTGCGGGCTGGAGCCGGACCGAGCGAGGCAATTCCTTGGCTGGTGCTGGCATACAGGCGAGCGAAGGGTGTTCAGACGGCCGTCGGTGGTGTCACACCCAGAAGGGGCCGCCGCGCTGGGACAGGACGGTGGGGGTGAGCGTGTTCTCGAGGACGGCTTGCCTCCACAGGGTGCGGTTGTTGTAGTGGGTCTGGTCGATGACCTGAGGGTCGTTCTTCCACTCGGCGAGGTGCTGAGCGACGGCGGCCAGGATCACAGCGTCACTGGCCGCCCCCTGCTGGGGTGTGGCTGCGTGCAGGGCGGCCACAGCCGCATGAGCCGGGTGGTACCTCAGCTCCATCACGGGCTCCGGCGCGTCAATCCCTTGCCGGAGTGCGGTGATTGCCTCCTGGAGGTGCTCGTCGCTTTCCGGCGCGGGCACCGTCAGCAGCGCTTCGAGAAGCGCTGTGGCCTCGGCAGTGTTCAGCAGCGTGATGGTGCTGCCGCTGAAGGTGTGGTGGAAGACCCGAAGGAGCACGTCGGTGAGCCGGGGCTTGTCCCGCCGATCGAACAGGCAGTGGGAGCAAAGCCAAGCCATGGGAACGTACCGCCGCCGCGGGTGGGGCATCCGGCCGATGAGTTCACCGGTCATCACCGGTGCGGCGCACAGGTTGCAGGAGGAGTCCGCGATGGCCGCCTTCGTGCGCATCGGCGCGGTCAGGGCGCCGGGCTCCGGCGGCTCGGGGTAGGTATAGGCGCGATAGGAGTCGGGATCCTCGATCCAGGCCCGGGCCTGGATGATGGCCTCGCGTAGCTGCTCGTCCGTCGCCTCGGCGCGGCTGGGCGCACCCATCCAGTCGTTCAGCTGCCGTTGGACGAAGGGGATCGGCTCGTACACTACTGCCGCCAGCGGCCCCACGTAGGTGGCGAGTAGCTTGCGCAGCTCGGCCCCGTGCAGCATGTCGAGACCCTCCCAGGACAAGGCCGGGAGTCCGGTCGGCATGGAGTGCGGGTCTTCCAGCCATCGCTCGACATGGGTGAGCGCGAGACCGAGTTGAGCCAGCGAGACCTCTGACCTCGACTTCTCCCCAATCGAATCGTTGACGATGCCATTGACCCTGCGTTCATGGATACCCAACGCCGCAGCGAGCTGCTCCACCCCCCAGTTGATCCGCTGCCTTGCCTGGTTTTCGGTCAGCAGGTTGACCGGCTCACACATCCGGCACGGAACACCAGCCGCAGTGGCCGGCCGTTCGCCGCACTGCCCGCACACGAACCCCGGGCACGCCGAGCACAGCGTCTCAAGGCCCTCGCTGTCCTCTCCTGCCGGCAGGCACCGTTCCTCACGCAGCTGCTCGGCAAGCGACCAGCACTCACCCGCACACGTCTCGGCGGCGGCCGCGGCGCCGACTTGAGGTACCAGGGCCTCACGCACGATGGGCCACTGCTTGTCCGCGTGAGCGTCGGTGTAGCTGTCGGCATGCCAGTACTCGAACTGCGCCGCCCGGTAGGCGGCCAGGAGGCGCTTGTCGCTGCCGCCTGCGACCTTGCGGTGCTCGCGGTGATCGAGACAGCCGCACCGCAGCCGCTCGGCGTATCCCCAAAACTCGGCACCGAAAGCCCCGCACTGCGGACACATAGTCCACTGGTAGGGCTCGTCGTCGTAGATACTCATCCCGTTCGCCTCGTAAAACCGCCACGGCCCACTCAAGGGGTCCAGACGGCCCCACGTGTCGACGTCCGCCGTGTCCTCCGGGAAGAACGGGCCCTCGGCCAGCAGCACTTGACCGTGCCACTCCTCAGGTACCACTACCGGCATGCAGCGGTCCGCGTTCTCATCCCGGCCCTCGAACCACTCCTCGTAGCCTCCGGCCGCCATCGCGAACCGGGCCCACCACGCCGGGGGCTCGGCCTCCGCCATGAACCAGATCCGCTGCTGCGGCAGCCAGAACGTCGGCGTGCGCGGCGAGCTCTCGGCGTCGTAGAACGTCACCGGCTCGTACGCCCACGGCACCCGCAGGTGGTCGAAGAACACCGACCAGCGGGCATGGAGCTCCGTACGGAACCCCACCTTGACCACCTCATACGCCACGTTCCCGCTCCTGTCAATGCATCGGGATGCCGGGCTTCACCCTCCACCAGCAGGGCCAGCACCGGTGCGCGCCGTCACCAGTACGGCCCATCGGTGCCCCCCTTCCGAGGTACGACACCGGCTGTCGATGCCACCCAAGCACCGCCCGGAGTCGGCCAATCAGCAGACGAACCGACGCCGCCGCGGCAGCGTGGGCGGTCGACCCACTACCAGCGTCTGCCCTCGCGGCAGAACTCCTCCAGGGCACGGGAGGCGACAATGTGATCCGCCGCGCCCAGGAACTCCTCATCACTCAAGGGCTGTTGGAAGGCCGCCCAGGGGCGTGCACCTACGTGCGCGCACCACACCGTCCGCGCCATGTCCTGTCCGCGCCGATCCACGCGCTTCTGCCGGATGCCTTCGAGTGCTCCTGCTCTGCCTTGTCCAGTACGCCGCATGTGCTGGCGCCCGCCACGGTCGCGGCCCGTCAGGTACCTGCCGGGGCTCCGTGCGTGCGGACCGACTACACGGGCCTGGACAGAAGCGGAGCCCCAGTGGTGACCGTCACCTCCTGGGAGCCGTGGCCGTAAATGACGCCAGCCCAATCGTGCTCCCCGACACCGATCCGCTCGCCGGACAGCCCGTCACCACGCGAATGGCCCGCATCGGCATCACCGTGACCCACCGGAGCGAAATCCTGGAGCAGGTGACACTGGATCGCGACGAGGCCGCCCGGGTATCGGCACCGGTCGGCTCCCTGGCGATCCGACTCACCCGCGTCCACTACACCGACAGCAACCGTGCCGTCGAGACCGCCGACTTCCTGCTCCCCGCAGCCCACTGGACCATCGCCTACCACCACAAGCACCCTGCGGAGATCGCACGCACGCCCTACAGTTCACCTTGACCCCTCCTGCTGCCTGTCGCCAGTCAGCTACCGTGCCAAGGTGGACCCCAATCTCCTTGAGCAGATAACCGCGGCACGCTTCCCCACCATGTGGGCCGGCTGCATCGCCTGGTCCCAGGTACTCACCGACTGGCACGCAACCGCGTACCCGTCCACCTGGGCGAAGATCCAGGAGCCGTCGACCGCCGCGCCCGCGCAGACTATGACGTTCGTGGCCGCGCTCGTCGCCTCCGCGCTCCACATCTCCGCCGTGGAAGGCGGCGCGGATGCCTCCGACGGCGCCGCCGTGACGATGATCCCGCTCCACGAGGCGGCCCGCCTGCCGATGGAGCAGGGCCTGATGCTGCTGACGAGCGCACCTGTGACCGATCCCGTCTGGCCCGACCTGCCCGACCTCATCGCCGACTGGCGGGCCGAAGGGACCCAGGCCGCGCAGACCCGCGAGGCGGCGCTCGCCTTGGCTAACCGTGTCCTGGTCCAGCATGCCGAGCACGCGGTATCACTCGGTGACCGCCTGCGTGACCTCCCCCGCTACGTGCAGGCGATCGAACGAATGGCCTCCGCCCCCTACCCGCCCGGCCCACCCAACACCGGCCGCGCGAGAGCCGCGGTGCAGGCCACATCCGCAGGCATCGTGAAACAACTGCACATGGTGCGCTCCGGGTTGGGAATCGCCCAGCTGTTGGGGAAGGTAACACCCGCCGAGCGGCGCGAGGCGAACCTGCTCGAGGCCGCTCTCGCCGACAGCATCCAACTCGCCTTCGCTCACGACGCATCCGTGGAGCAACACGAACGCGCAGCCACCGGGGCAGCGGCCGTGCGTGACCACGATGCCGAACACCACACCCACGCCGGCCCAGTAGCCGCTACGGACGCCCGATGGCACGCCGACCCACTCGGCTACCTGCGCCAGGAGTACACCGCCTACCTCGCGGGGCGACCTCAGCCCTCCGCCGCGAGGAGCCGGTCGGACGGCACCTTCCACATCGAGCTCACCGCCCGCATCCGCGCACACCACGATCTCCCCGCCAGCAGCGTCTGCGGACAGGGGCGTCACGGGCACAACTACACGATCACCGTTGAGCTCACCGCACCCGCGGCGCTGATCGACGACGACGTCTCCACCCAGCTGCGTATCGCCATCGGTGAACTCGAGCATGCCCAGGGGCCGTTGGCAGGTGGCGGCCTGGATACGCTCAGCGACAACAACGTGACATCCGATCCGGTGCCAGACGAACGATGGTTCGCGTCCTGGCTCCACCAGCACATCAGTGCCCGCCTGCCGCACCCGGTGGGCGAGTACGTCCTCGTCCAGGTCGCCACCGACGGCGTCGGCACCGTGCCGTCGGTGCACCTGGGCGCTGCACGCTGACCACCACCCCGGCCGTCACGTCACCCTCCCCCGCGCTCGCCGGGGTCCTTGAAGCCGTGGTAACGGCAGACCAGTTGCCAGGTACGGCGGTTACTGTCCCACCACAAGGCATCGGCGACGCGGGCCGGGGACAGCCACTGGTGGGCCTGGTGCTCAAGCGTGTTGACGGTCACCGTCGTGTCCGAAGTGCTGACGGTGTACAGGGTCTTGTCGAGCGTCAGCGACGGGGATATCGCCACGGTCACGCTGGATGCGACTTCAACCAGGTGGGCGGCGGCCAGCACCAGACCGGTCTCCTCTTGGACCTCGCGCAGTACGGCGCGCAGCGGTGTCTCCCCGTCCTCGATGCCGCCGGTGACCGGCTGCCAGAAGGCATCGTGCCGACCGGGGCGGGCCGGCACCTGGAGCAGGAGCACGCCCCGATCACTGGTGATCCAGCACTCGATGCTGGAACGGATCTCCATCAGGCTTTGTCTGCCTGGGACAGCGGGCCCTCAGGACGCGGAGCTGGACGATCAGTCATCGTGTGTGCTGTCCAAGGCGATGGGATGGGGGAAGGCGGAAGGGTAAGTTCTCCGCGGCCGACGAGCCAGACGCTGCCACCGAACTGGATCGAGGAGATCCGCTCAGCGTCACCGCGCGCGACGGCGAGAAGCGTAGACGGCCGGCCCACGCACCCTGGGACAGGGTGATCTGCGGACCTGAAGCAACACGGCCGTAGCGTACGAGATGAGCAGCCAGCGGTCCGGCGGCAGATCCACAGGCGGGGTCCTCTGGGGCCGCGACGTCGAAGGGGGAGAACATCCGGGTCGTGAAGGTCTCGTCGTGCCCCGCGAAGACATTGATGCGGCAGGAGCCGACGATCTGCCCCAGCACCGGGAGTTGGGGACGAGCCGTTCCACCGCGTCCACCGAATCGGCCATGACGTACAGGTGAGGAATTCCCGTCTGTCAACGGCCAGTTGTGATCCCCGGTGGCGGCCAGATGTCCCTCGCACTTCACCCGTCTCGGGAAGACCGGATGACGATGGCCGCCCCACACTCACATGTCCATGCGCCTGGCCGTCCGAGGCACGGATGCCGTCAGGCGTCGACGCCGCGCTCACTGCGCCCTCGACCGAGAGACCTGCTCCACTTACGTTGTCCAGCCAGGTCTCGGACGAGGGCGGTGACCGCACGCAATGAGCTCTGGGTCGCGGACGATGCTGCGTCGCTCGGGAATTCTTGAGCATGTGCAGAGTCCAGCAGGAGTGCGATGAGCTTGTCGTTCATGCCGGCGACGCAGCGGGCCCCCGCCTCGCCCAGCACCGTGCAGATGTCGTCCCGAGGGATTACCGGGCCCGGGATTCGACTCAGCGCGGTGAGCACCTTGCGATCCCATCGGTTCGGCCTCCACTGTCTGCTGTGCGCCTGCGTGGTCAGAGCCTCAATGCCTTGGAGTTCCTGCGGTCCCGCCAGTCTCATCAGCACCATGCCGGGGATCATTGCACGCGTCACGGCCGTGGGGCAGACACTCATGAATCTCGAGTAGAGGAGAGGCAATCACGGTGGCAGCGAGGGCGTTGATGTTCCGCCACGCTGCAGGCGGGCGTCGTGTTCTGCGCAGGGGCACCGGCGCAGTCGACGCTCCACTCGGCGACCAGAGGTCAGGGGCCCGAGGCGAGCAGGCGGGACCAGCTTGTTGTCAGGTGCGCAGAGCATCGGCACCGTTTCCGCGTAGTCGCTGAACCAGCTCGTCGATCAGTGCCGCCTCGTCCTGGGCCGGCGCGGACACGGTGGCCCGGGTGGGCTTGGCATCGCCGGTGGCGAGGATGCTGGCAGCGACACGGATGTGGGTGTTCGAGATGTCCCAGGTGGCGTGTACCGCACAGGAGGTGCGGCAGGTGGCTCCTAGGGCCTGCTTGACACGGCGTTCGATCCGCCACAGCTGAAGGGCGGCGGGGCGGTCGAGCTGATGGAACAGGGAGCGGACGGATACGTCGTCGGAGCGGCACTGCACCACGAGGAATCCGGCGCCGGTCGCGGGCAGGAAGGTCTCGGTGTCCAGGACCTGAGCGGCACGGTCGTCCAGATCGAGCACGCGCAGCGCGTGATGGGAGACGAGGAGGGCGTCCAGCCCCTGCGTTCGGGCGTCGAGTTGCTCAAGCCGCTCCCCCAGGTGTCCGGCGAGGGGTCGCACGGTGAGGTGGGGCGCGGCGGTGTGCAGCTGGGCGGTGCGGCGCGCGGATGAGGTCCCCACGACCGCGCCGCGCGGCAGCTCGGCCAGCGTCAACGCGGCCTGTCCGGTCGGCAGCACGAGGGCATCGCGCGGGTCGTCGCGATCCAGAACCGCCGCTACCGTCAGGTCCGGATCCTGCTCGCCTTCGGCGGGCATGTCCTTGCCGCTGGAGACCGTGAAATCGACGCGGTATTCGGTGAGTGCCAACTGCCCAAGGCGGTGGAGGTCCGTTCGCGCGCTCCCCCTCCTCGACGGCGCCGGCTCCGCCGCGCCGACGGCGAGGTCGGCGTAGTGCACGGCCAGGTGAGGGTGAACCTCTTCAAGGAGTCCTGCCACCTGGGCCGCCTGTGCCATGGCCACCGGTGATGCGGGCGTGCCGAGAATCACGCGGTTGGGCGGGAGCGGGGAGATCACGAGCGCCTCACCTTTGCGGCCGTCGCGCGGCCAGGCCAAGGCAGCAGAGCGTCGCCCATACTGCCGGGATCGGTCAACGAGTGGGGCCTCTGCATACGTCCGACCGGCAGGCCGCACGCGATTCCCGTCGCGGACTGCTGTGACATGAGCAGCGAACCGTTCACTCTGCCTGTGACCGCGGCAGCCCGGAGCCCGTTTCGAGCCGAGATCCGTACTGTACTCGTGCCCGCCGTTCAGCTCCCGCCCGGATGGCCATGACGGTCAGGCAAGCTGTTGATCGCGATCATCCCGGGGCACGGCATCAGCAGGCTCCACTTGAAGGCCCCGATGAGCAGTACGCCTTGACGCACCCAGTCGGACGGCACCAGAGTCTGATCAATCCCGTCGCTCAACAGGAAGGAAATCCAGTGAAGTTACAGCTGATGGGCAAGGATCCGGAATCCGGCGACCACGGCTCGCCCACCGTGTGGGTGGACGGTGACACGCACGAGCTGGTGATCCAGGGTTGGAGCGCTGATGAGGCCACCTTGGACGCTTGCCGCCGGGACGGGCCGATCCCCGGGCATGAGTCTGTGATCCGGATCCCGCCACGTATGGTGCCGCTGGTGAGGGAGGCTCTGGGTGTCGCAGAGCTTGACTGAGTTCGCCGCGCTGCTCGGTGCCGCCCAGTATTCGGCGCTGCACCTGGAGATGCGCGATCACTACGCGATGGGCAACGAGCAGGAGGCGTTCGCCGCCTGGCGCGACGGTGAACGTCTCGATCCGGAGGACCGGGCTTCGTGGTGGCGGCCGTGGCTGGATGTGGTGGCCGAGGCGACCGGGCGCGGGGTCGCGATGCGGCGGGCGCGGATCGTCTCGGCGCCGCCCAGCGAATACTCCCGCTACCTGTACGACATGACGTTCACCAACGTCTCGGCCGGGGAGGAGATTCGCTGGCTGAACCGGCGCCACGCCTCTGATCTCGCGCTGCCCGGCAACGACTTCTGGCTCTTCGACGACCGCATCGTGCAGTTCAACGTCTTCGACGCCCAAGGGGCGTGGGTGCACACCGACGAAAGCGACGATCCGGTGACGGCCGGGCTGTGTGCGACGGCATTCAAGGCCGTCTGGGAACGCGCAATCCCGCACGGCCAGTACCCGATCTGAGCCGCCCGCACATCTCTTCTGTCATGGCCGCCTCGCCCCTGTCCACGGTCCACTCCGCCCGCCAGAACGTGGCCGCAGCCCTGGCCGGGATCCGGGACGAGGCGGGGCTGAAGAACATCGAACTGTCCGCCCGGTGCGAGTGGAGCCGCAGCAAGACGTCGCGGATCGCCCGTGGGCTGACGCTGCCTTCACCGGCCGATATCCGCACCTGGTGTGCCGTCTGCGGCTCTCCGGACCGTGCCGACACACTGATCGCCCAGGTCCACCGTGTGCAGTCGATGTACCGGGAGTGGCGGCAGCTCCACCGCAACGGGATGCGCCATGTCCATCAGCAGTCCCGGCCGCTGTACGAACGCACGCGCGTGTTCCGCTTCTATAGCTCGTCCGTGCTGCCGAGTCTCCTGCAGGAGCAGGGATATGCACAGGGGCTGCTGAGGATGATGACCGCCTTCCAGGGCACCCCCGACGACGTCGACGCCGCCGTCCAGGCCCGGCTGAGCCGAGCCCGTCTCCTGCACCACGGCCCCCGCACGCTGTGCGCACTCATGGAGGAGACCGTCCTGTACCACCGGGTCTGCTCTCGCGAGGACATGACCCAACAGTTGCGCGCGCTGCTGACCATGATGTGCCGGCCCAACATCACGCTGGGGGTATTGCCGTTCGGCGCAGAGCGCACTGTGTGGCCGGGCGAGTCCTTCTACGTTTTCGACTACGCCGAAGTGGCACTCGAGACGTTCACCGCCACGATCACCATCACCGCTCCGGGCGAAGTCACCTCCTACCGTGATGCGTTCGAGCAGCTCGCCGCCAGCGCCGTGTACGGGCCCCAGGCCGCCGAGTGCATCGAACGCGCGCTGCGTGCGCTGGGGTGAATCGCTGCAACGGCATGCAACCGCGGTAGACCGTCCGCCGGAGCGGCTCCTACCGTCGCTGTCCTGGTGACGGCAACCTCGATGAGCAAGGAGCGTGTTCGGTGAGTCCTACGCGGCTGGCGGACCAGCTGTTCGCCACGAGGGCCCTGACGCCGCGGTGGAGGCCGCTGTTCACGAGCGTGCCGCGTCATCACTTCGTGCCCGAACAGCTGTGGATCCTCCGGGAGGGCAACACCCGCTGGAGACAGGTGAGTCGCCAGAAGCAGCCCGCCGCGTGGCACCCGCTGGTCCACTCCGACCAGGCGCTGACCACCCGGCCCGCCACGCATCTGCCCGACGGGACATGTCGGCCGGGCGTCGTCACCGCCCGGCCCTCGCTCGTGGCCCGTGTGTTCGATCTCCTGGATCCACGGCCGGGCATGCGTCTCCTGGTCGACGGGTGCGACTGGACGGCGGCGCTTGCCTGCGCCGCCGTCGGTGCCGCCCAGGTGACCGTGCTGGCCGAGGGCGAGGAAGACGCCGCCCGTCGCCGGGAACTGCTCGGCGCGCACGGGCACCGCCCGCGCATCATCCATGCCCGGCCCCTGCCTGCCCACGGCCGGGAAGCGCCCTACGACGGTGTCCTGGCCACACGCGTCGTGCGGGAGCCGCCCTGGGCGTGGATCACGCAGACTGCTCCGCGAGCGCGGATCGTCGTGCCCTGGTGTACCGCGTTCGGCCCGGTGGGCCTGTTGCGGCTCACGGTCGCCGAGGACGGCACGGCCGCGACGGGCCAGGTCCACGGACCGGTGGATGCCGGGCCGCCACCTTGCACTGGGGACGGCCCTGCGGTGGACATCGACGAGCGGGAGCCAGCGCGCACGAGTCTGGCAGTGTCTGCGCCAGCCGAGGTAGCCGACCTCCAGCTCGCTGGCGCCTTCCTCGGTACACGGCTTCCGCACGTATATATGGAGCACCGCCGCCCCCGTGCCCCGTTCGAGCAGGGCACTGGGGAACGGCTCCATCTCCATGACGGCGCCCGATCGCGCGCTGTCATCTACTGCAGCCGCCCGTACGCCGTCTACGAGTGGGGGCCGCGCGCCCTGTGGCAGGAGGCCGCGCGCGAACTGGAGCAGTGGCAGCGCCTTGACCGGCCCGGCCTCCAAGATCTCCGCGTCCGCCTCGACCAGGCGGGTGTGCACGTCAGCGTGGCACGCGCCGCGCACACGTCTTGGACGCTGCCGCCCGGCTGAGCACGGCCTGGGGCGCACGCAAGCGGGCGACCAGCTACGCGGCCTGTGGCTCTGCGCGGGGCGTCGGCTGTGAAGCGGCGGCAAGGCGTCGGCACAACTCGAGCCAGTGAGAGTCCTGCGGGACCGCGCCGGTGCGCCAGCGGCGGGCCATCGCCTCGACCACCTGTCCCAGGTTTTTGGATTCCACACTCCAGGCGGGTCCGTCGGCAGCAATCCACCACAATTCCTGGTGCGCCGGATCGGCAAATACGAAGACGCCGGGAATTTGCACCTTTAGCGCAGTCATGGTGCCGATATCCCGCGCGGAGAGTTCTTCGACCAGCCGCACGGCTTGACCGTAATCGTCGACGATGGCGATGGGGGCCATTTCGTTATCTCCTGTCTCAAGCCGCGAGATGCGGGGCGGGGTCGTCCTGGCGGGCGGCCAGCGAGATCAGGTGCGCCGCGTGCTGCACCTGGGGCAGGCAGTCGGCGATGTCCCCGGACGTGTCCTTGATCGCCTGATACAGCAGGACCACGCCCAGGGCCGCGCCGCCGGCGAGCACCGGGACGGCCACGGAGTCCCAGCCTGGCTGGCATTCCTGCCGCCCAAGGGAGTACCCGTCACGGCGCACGGCGGCCAGCGAACTCAGCAGTTCCTCATCCGGCAGCGCCCCGGGACCGGCCGTGGCCGGAATCGGCTCGGCAAGCACGCGGGTTTGCACGGACTGCGGGGCGTAGGCCATCAGGACCCGGCCGCTGGCTCCGGCGCGCAGCGACACACCCGTGGTGAAGATCGTTTCGGCGGATGCGCCGAAGACATCCAGGCTCTGCCCACCCGCGGCGAAGTCGCTGCAGAACCGGACTGGCCGGGCGCCGTTCTGCGCCAGCGTGTAGTAGAAGACGAAGCCGCCGCACGCGGCTTGGAGGTCCACCAGGACCTGATGCGGGTCCACGTGCTCGTATCGGCTGACCAGTGCGTTCGCCCCGAAGTGCGCCGCATGGGCTCCCAGCCGGTAGGGGCCGCGCGGCTCCGGCTGCTCGACCCATCCTCGCGCGATGACGACGGCGAGGATGCGGTGGACGACGGCGTTGTCGAGGCCCGCGTAGTCGGCGATGGCCGTGAGGTGATGCGAGTCCCCGGGCAGGTCGACGAATGCCTCGAGCACGCGCGTAACCCGCTCGGCGTGGCTGTGACCTGTTATCCGCTCCACTGTCATGTCGGCTCCCAGTTCTGAGGAAACGTTTCCCGTCCGGCTGGTCCCGCCGGAGGGCATGGCACGTCCCGCGGAGCCCCTGCCGAACGGCAGGGGCTCTCCCGTGCGGACACGGTGCCAGCCCGAAACCGGAAGTGGACTTCCAGGGTCCGCTTTATTTATCGTTCAACCACGACGCTTCGCCGGTCCCCCGTACGGCTCAGCCTGGTTGCCCGGCCTGGGCGGCTCCGGGAATGTGGCCGCCAGGGACCGATCGAAGTGGGGGTGCCGTTATGGACGAGGATGACTTCGAGGGCGCCGAGAGGCCGCCCACGGTCTATCTGAGTCTGGCCGAGGCGCTCGCTCACTGGCGGCTTCGGGCCGGGCGCCGCGCCGGGCGCCGTGGCGGGCTGTCCAAGATCGAGGTTGCGCGAGGCGCCGGACTGAGTCAGCCCTGGTACCGCAAGCTGGAGAACGGAACCTACCCGCGCGTTCGGGTCGCCGCCGTCGAGGGCCTCGTGGACGTGCTCGGCCTCAACGAGGACGAGCGGCAGTTCCTTTACGCGCACACCCCCGGAGGGGGCGCGCGCACCCCCGGCCCGGCGACTCCGCAGGTGGTGGATCCCCACGTCCTGGTACTGCTCCACCTCCTGCCCTTCCCCGCCTACGTCACCGACGACGCGTGGAATGTGCTCGCTTACAACCGCCCCATGGCCTGGTGGTTTAGCTGGGCGACGGAGCCGGGCGCGAATCTGCTGCGCTGGGCTCTGTTCTGCCGGGAAGCCCGCGCCATCTACGTCGACTGGAAGGACCAGGTCCCTCTCTATCTGGCCTTGCTCCGCCAGGCGATGGCCCACCGGCGCGGCGACCACCGCTTGCTGCAGCTGCGGGGAGCCGCCCTGGAGGATCCGGAGTGCCGCCGCGCCTGGGAGGAGAGCCGGCACGCCCTGCGCGCCCACCGCGACGGCGACCGGTTCCGCATCCTGCTCCCGCACGTTTCCCCCACCGAGATGCAGGTCACCTCGCACCTCCTCTTTCCCGCCACCCAGCCGCATCTGCGGTTCGTAGTTCTTACCCGGCCCGAGGACGGCCCCCTACCGGAAGGCATCTCCGGCCAAGGCCCGGCAGCCCCCTGACTGCGGCACCTCCATGCAGCCGTCTCAGTACGGAAAGCCGTCTCATTTGCGGTCAGCGCAAATAGCCTTCCCCGCCTCATGAATTGCGCTGAGCGCAAATCCATAAGGCACCTTTAAGAGTCCTTGACGGGCTCTTACAGCGTGCCTTAAATTCCCTCCACTGGCGGAGATCAGCGCGAAAGTCGAGGAACAGCGGTGCGTGGCTACAAAAGCAAGATTGCCTACGTCTTCGACGACAGCAGGTCCGCGTCGCATGTGCGTCCCGACATCGGCCGCACCACCGGAACCGTGACCATGCTCGCCCGGATCACTGGGCGACGCCGTCTGTACCTGCGCTGACACAGCACGCCTCGGCGGCTGATTCAGCGGCCCGTCACACCTCCGGACAGACCGCCCGCGCCGCACTCGGCATCACATCGGCTGCCCAGCGGACGGAGCACCGGAGCCCGGCCAGTCCTCGCTGTATCCCTCCGGCATCTGACGCACGCGCCGCGCCGGTCGGGGCACCCCGTCAACAGCCACGTCACTGCCGACGTCTTGGCCACGGATTCAACTTCTGACGCTCGGCGTCTGAGAGCGGTAACTCCCAGACGCCGAGCACCATCACCGCCTCCAGGCAGGGCCCGGAGGACCATCACCACGCCGTACCGGACTCTTTGCAACGGAGCACACCGGCAACGGCGCATGAGGCAGGGGAGAGTTTGACATGTCTGATCGTCCGGGCAAAGCGCCGGGGTTCCGCCTTGGGTGCCGGACTCCGTGGACCGGATCGTCCCGGCCCGCCATGGCTGCGACGCGGGCAGGAGGCGTTCGCTGATGTCCCGCATCCGTACCCTCAAGCCGGAGGCGTTCCGTTCGGCGAGCCTGGGCCGGGTGTCCCTGTCCGCGGAGCGCACGTTCTTCGGGCTGTTCGGTGTCGCCGACGACCACGGACGATACGAGGACCGGCCCCGACTCATCGCCGGGGACCTGTGGTGCGAGCGCCCCGGGCACGGCCCCAACGGCGTCGCGGACGATCTGCGTCAGCTGGAGCACGAGGGCATGATCTGCCGCTACACCGGCTGTGACGGCAAGGCATACCTGCACGTCATCAACTGGTTCAAGCACCAGAAGATCGACAGGCCGTCGGCGCCTCACCATCCTCGCTGCCCGGCACATGCTGCTGCGCAGAAGTGCAAGGAATGCGGCTCTGCCGCCTGCCTGCCGCCCGTGCCCGCGGACGATGCCGCCATGGCGTCCGACACCGCGCTCGTTCCCCTTCAGTTGTCTCCTGCGCACAGCGCTGACTTCGAGTCGGCCCCCTCCGCCGTGACCTCCCCCACCGGGCAACTGTGCGCATCGGCGGCAGACTCGTTTCCGTCGGTGTCGGCCGTTGCGACCGTCCCCGCCACCGTGCAGAACACGGTGATCGAGGCCCGTGCGGAGGCGATCCTCGCGAGGACTCGCGAGGATGCATCGGATACTCGCGAGGATGCGGCGTCTGGATCTAGGACCCAGG
This sequence comes from Streptomyces sp. NPDC050085, assembly GCF_044460595.1. NCBI lineage: Bacteria > Bacillati > Actinomycetota > Actinomycetes > Kitasatosporales > Streptomycetaceae > Streptomyces > Streptomyces sp. NPDC050085. The sequence goes on from NZ_JBITJZ010000001.1 coordinate 960,634, forward strand.
ATCCAGGATCTACCCCTACGGGGGGCGGCGCTGCCGCCGACCCCATCCCTGTTCTGCGGACCGTCACCACTCCCCTGTCCGCGGAGGACTCCGGCGAGGCGAAGGTGACTGCGGAGCAGCTGATGCGTGAGTACCTGAAGGGGTGTGCGTATCGTCCGCCGCGAAAGCTCCTGAACGTCCTGGGCCGGGAACTGCGTGATCTGCTCAACGAGGGCTACGAGGCAGCGGTGGTGCGTCAGGCGCTGGAGCGGTGGCGCCACCGTGAGCTGGCGCCGACCGCACTGCCCGGCTTCGTCAACGATGTCCTCAACGTCGGCCCGGCGGCTCCCGCCGCCATTCGGGGCGTGGCCGGCCGGTCCGGCTACACGCCGTGGATGAATCCCGAGGAGTCCGAGGGTGCGGATGTGTGGCACGAGGCGGTGGCCGCGTGACCCGGGCACGGCTGAGTGATCCTCAGCCCCTGGCCGGCAATCGGGCGGTGGCGTGGATGGAGTCCAAGATCGCCGCGCTCGGCATTGATCCGGCGCTGCCGCTGCCCGAGACGCCGGAGCCGCTGCCCGCGCTGGAGGCCGCGCAACTGCGCATCCCCGTCGAGTACCGGCAGGCGCTCGCCGACCATCCCGCCGTGCTCGCCTGGGTGCGCTCGATCACCGAGGCGGCCGTCGCGCCCAGCCGCGGCGGGCGCGGGCGCCTGGAGCTGACCACCGGTGGCTCGCTGTTGCTGCACGGCTCGACCGGGCGGGGCAAGACCTGGCAGGCGTTCGGTGCGATCCGCGCGCTGACGGCCTCCGGGTGCGCGGTGCGCTGGCATGCCACCACGGCAGCCGACCTGTACGCGGACATGCGACCGAGTGCCGGGGTGGACCCGGAGTATCAGATGCGGCACGTGATGCGGATCCCGCTGCTGCTGCTCGACGACCTCGGTGCCGCGCGGACCACGGAGTGGACCGACGAGCTGACCTATCGGCTCGTCAACTACCGGCACAACCACCGGTTGCCCACGCTGATCACCACCAACCTGCCGCCCGTGCGCACCGCGAACGTGCCCGCTGGGCAGCCGGTGCTGCGGGACAAGGTCGGCGACCGGGTGATGTCCCGGCTGCGCGGCATGTGCGAGCGAATCGAGTTCACCGGCCCCGACCGGCGCATCCACACGGCCTGACGGCCGACCGGCACCATCCCGCATCCGCTGCGCCCCGGCGCAGCGGCAACACCTGCGCGGCTACGCCCGTCTCCAGTCCGCTCTGTTCTTCACCGCGCCTGCTCGGCCCGCCGAGCGCCGAGCCGCGGCTCCCTGTTCTCTCATGCATCCGGAGTCTTCTGACCATGCGTCACCTCACCAGCGTCGATGCCCCTGCCACCGCTCTGCGCGGAGCCAGTGATCCGCACTGGCGCGACCACGCCGCCTGCCGCGAGATGGACCTCGCGGAATCCGAGCGGCTCTTCTTCTGCAGCACCCGCGCGAGGCGGACCATCAGCGAGGCAAAGACCTGGTGCCAGGGCTGCCCCGTGCGTCAGGACTGCCTGCAGGCGGCCATCGAAGAAGGACTCGGCGAGGGCATCCGCGGCGGTCTCACCGCCACCGAACGCCGCCCCTTGCACGCCGACTGGAATCAGCGCTTCGACGCCTCCCGCATCCTGCGCGCCTTCTGGTACCGCCGCGACGTCGTCCTCAACACCGACGAGCGCGACGCCCTGGCCCGCCTCGCCCACCTGGCCGGGTGGACCCCCGACCGTCTCGCCCAGGCCCTGAAGGTCGGCCCCAAGTTCGGCGGCGAACTGCTTCTGATGGCCCGCGCCGACATCGAAGAACTCGAACTGCCCACCACCGTCACCGCCCTGTGCGACCACATCCGCGAGCAGCACAACCCGCAGCCCAAGACGAAGGACGTGAAAAGGCGCAGAGGGAAGAAGGCTGCCGCAGCCGCCCGTGTACTGCCGTTCCCCGTCGCCGCACCGACGTGCGACAGCCGCTGGAAGGCCGCGGCCTGATGCGCGCCGCTCCCGCCCAGGCCGAGGCGCTGCTGACCTGGCTCACCCGAGTCCTGGTCGGCGTGGCCGTGCTCACCTTCGCCTTCACCGAGGTGAACGTGACCCTGTTCGCCACCAGTCGCGGCGTGCCCTGGCCCATCGCGATCCTGCTCGACCCGATGGTCGGCCTCGCTCTGGCAGGCGTGCTGTACGCCGACGCCCGCCTCGCCGCCTGGGGCCTGCGCCCGCCGGGCTGGTCCGCCGCCCTGCGCTGGTTCACCGCCCTGGCCGCTACCGCGATGAACACCTGGACCTCCGTCTGGCCCACCGGTGTCATCGGCTGGCCCCGGCACGCCGAGCCGGCCGGGATCGTTCTGCACGGCATCCCTACCGTCATGCTCGTCCTGCTCACCGAAGCCATCGCCGCCTACCGGCGGGCCATCACCCCTCTGCTGACCGCCCCCTCCTCCCCCGCGCCGAACACCCAACCGGTCGAACCGACCGATACAGAATCTCGGATCGTGCGCAGCCGACCGACCGCACCGGCCGCGGTCGACACTCGCAACAGCGCACTGGAGCAGACCGACCGAGGGCGGGCGCTGCCTTCGGCACATCCGGCATCCGCCGACAGGCCGGGCCGGGAATCCCACAGCCACTCCCCAACAGCACCGATTCCCGTTCCGCACGGACACCTCCCCGCCGCCTCGGCGACGACGACCGCGTCAAACGGCCGAGGTCCCGTGCACGTCCCCGGGACGCCCCCTGCCGCCAGCGCCGCCACGAGCGGCCCGCACAGCCTCCGCGACGGCGCGGACACCGCCGCAGACGACCCGGACCTGGCAGCCCTGCGCGAGCGCGCCCGCCAACTCGACTCCGATGTCCGGGCCGAGACCGGGCAGGGCGCCAGCACCTGGCGGTTGCGTACCCAACTGCGCATCGGCCTGCCTCGGGCCAGGGATCTCTTCGCCGAACTCAATCCCGACACCGATGAGATCACCGATCCCCGCTGACCGACCGCTCCCACCGACCCGGGCTATCCCGGCGATCTGCCGATACGTCCCGGTGCCGGGCTGATCCACCGCATTCCGGGACGGTCGGCCCAGTCGGCCTGCATCGCCATGTTCCGCCGCACGTCGGCGCGGTCTGCCCCAACAGGAACCATCGGGCGTCGCCGATCGGCCCCCGCCCCTCACCTACGTCGAAGGATTCTCATGCACCACTGTGCTCGCTTCGAGCGCCTCAAGGCCCACTACGAGCGCACCACCCCGTACGCCCGCACCGACGCCGCGCCGAGTCCGCGACAGAGGGCGGACTCCTACTACCTCAACAGCCACCGTCGCCAGATGGCCGTTGCCATGAACAGCCACATCGCTGCCTGCCCCGAGTGCGGGTGACCGCCAAGAACCCGCCCAGCCAAGACCCACAGCCCTCCGACCTCCTCCCCACAGCAGGAGCGCATCCCGTGACATCGCCTCAGAGCAGCCCCTCCAACCACGACCGTCCATTTGATCTCAACCGTCACTCACGCGCAGCAAGTTGTGGACCAAGGCACTCTTCCCCGTTGGGGAAGGTGCCTTGGTCCGAGCCCGCCCCGGGGGTGGCGGGCTCCGGTCGGCGCCAGGGGGCGCCGACCGGGGTGGCAGCGGCCGAGGGCGGATCGCAGCCGGTGAAACAACCCACGCCGCGCATCCGTCGTGACGCACCGCACCCCTCGCGCAAGCGCACGCCCAAACCCCGTACGCACAAGCGCCGTTACGTCATCAGCGTCCGCGTGAACGATGACGAGAAGCGCCGCCTCACCGACGCCGCCTCCACCGTGCATGCCAGCCTGCCGGCCTTCCTCGCCCGCAGCGGTCTCGCCGCCGCCGACGACCTCGATAGCACCGCCGCCGCCATCGCCGGCCGCCGCGAGCTCGTCACCGAGCTGTTCGCCGCCCGCCGCCATCTGCGCCAGGTCGGCAACAACCTCAACCAGGTCGCCCGCGCCCTCAACACCGATGAGCGCCCGGCCCAGCTTCATGTCGTCCTCGACGCCGTCGCCCGCGCACTGCACCGCGTCCAGAGCGTCACCGACCAGATCCTCGACCACGAGTAGCGAGTCCCACACATGGTGCCAAAGATCCACAACAAGGGGAGCGATACGCACAAGCTGCTGCAGTACCTGTATCGCACGGGCCGCGGTGAGGCGCACGTCGACCCGCACCTCGTCGCGGCCTGGGACGAAGGAGCTCCCGACCCGGGCCGTGATCGCGAGGCCACTTTGCGGCAACTGCAGCGTCTCCTGGACCAGCCGGTCATGGCCCTCGACGCGGACGAGCGACCGGCCCAACACGTGTGGCATCTGTCGGTGCGCAACGCCGCCTCGGACCGGCTGTTGTCCGACGCCGAGTGGGGGGAGGTGGCCCGGCGCATGCTGGCCGCGGTCGGCATTGACGATCCGGCGCAGGGCGCGGGCTGCCGGTGGGCGGCTGTGCGTCATGCCGACGACCACATTCATATCGTCGCCACCCTGGTCCGTGAGGACGGGCGCAAGCCCGGCCTCTCCTTCGAGCGGCGTCGCGTCCAGGCCGAGGCCCGGGCGCTCGAAGTCGCGTGGGGACTGCAGCGGTTGAATACCGGGGACGGCACGGCCGCCCGGAGGCCCAGCAGCGCAGAGCAGCACAAGGCTCGCCGGCAGGGCCGCGCCCGGGCTGCACGCGAGGAACTACGTGAAGTGGTGCGCCTGGCGGTGGCCGGTGCGGCCGATCCCGAGGAGTTCTTCGCCCGCCTGGACGCTGCCGGCGTCCTCGTGCGCCGCAGGTATGCCCCGTCCGGGGACCTGCTCGGCTACAACGTCGCGCTGTCTGGTGATGTCAACAAGGCCGGCAAGCCGGTCTATTATTCCGGCTCCAAGCTCGCCCCCGATCTGTCCTGGCCCAAGATCAACGCCCGCTTCGAGGCTCCGCTCGACGGACCCGGACCACTCCAGGGCGACGATCGCGGCCGTGCCGGACGCACCCGACCGGCCAGGCGCACGGCGTCTGCCCGTGGCCGCGCCGCGGACCGGCTGTGGGAGTTCACGTTCACCCTCCATCGGGACGAGGAGGGCACGGCCGCAGCGCGGATCGCGGCCACCGCCGAGATCCTCGACGCGCTGGCCGCGACCTCGGCGGACGAGACGCATCGTGAACTGCGCTCCGCTGCCTGGGCGTTCGAACGGGCCTCGCGCTCCCACGTCCGCGCCGCGCACCGCCACGCCCGGGGCCTGCGCCGCGCCGCCCGCGACCTGGTGCAGGCGGGCACGGCCCGGCACAGCGGTCCGGACGGCGCGATGACCGCGCTGGTTCTGGACGTGCTGTGGTTCGCCGTGATCGCCTCGGCGCACTGGCACGCCCGTCGCGGCCACATCCAGCAGGCCGCCGCCGCGGACGAGGCCGCGCGCCACCTACGCGCCGCATACCAGCTGGCCGCGGCCACCCCGCTCGGCATCCTGCGCGAGCGCGGACGCCGTCTGATGCCCGCACAGCTGCACCAGCAGGCCCAGTTGCTGCGGACGGCGCTGCCGCAGTGGGCCCACGCTGTCCTGGCCGAGCCGGGCTGGCCCGCCTTGGCCGCCACCCTTGCCGAGGCCGAGCAGGCCGGCCACAACACCCGTCGCCTCCTCGCGCGCGTCGCCGCCGCACGTGAACTGGACACCGCTGACTCTGTCAGCGACGTCCTCGTCTGGCGCCTGCGCCGCCTCGCGCGCCTCCCCCAGGACCCTGCCGCCAAGACCACGTCGCCCGGCAGGCCGCGAGCTGTCGCACAGGACAATTCCCGGTCCCGTCAGTCCCGTTGACGCAAGCGTCTATGCATCGGGCACAGGGTTCAAGGCCAGCTGATGCCGCGCGAGCCGATGCGCGTCGATCAGGCTGTCGAGCCGGTCGGCGAGGCGCGTGAACCACTGGTGCCAGTCACGCGCCCCACCGATGTTCAAGCGGCCCGGCGTGGTCCCGCGGTGGACCGCCTCGCCCCGGATGGTGTTGAACAGGTCCAGGTGGGAGGCGACGCGTTCGGCGGGCATGCCCTGCCAGGTGCACTGTTGAACGGCCTGCGGGAGATCAAGAATCCGCTCCAGGAGTGTGTTCACGTTGCCGGAAGTGGGCGCGTTGAGCGCGTCCACTTCCTTCTGCACGTACGCCGGGGTGAAGGTCTTCCACCCGTCGCCGCCAGCACCCACGGATTCTTGTTCTTGGCCTGGGTGGTAATGCGGTGCCGCAGCTGTCCGGGGAGGTCGTCGGGGTGATTTCTGGCTGCTCGAGGACGGCGCGTATCGCTTCGACCAGGACGTCCTCGACATCGGCGACGGCACCGGACGCCGCATCGCACAACTACAAGATCCATCGTCCAGGCGTGCCGCTGGTCAGCGTCCGTGACGTTCAGGCGGAGCCGCGTGCGGGCGGTCCGGCGATGACGATGCGGTCGATGAGGTCGTCGACCGTACGGTGGACGGCGTGCGCCTCCGCGCCTGCGGGGCCAAGGGGGACGAGGCAGAACCGCAGCAGCGCCTCGAGGCGGCTGTTCGCGGGGAGTTCGCCCGCCGCCAGCGCCTCGTCGAGCGCCGTCTCCACGACGTCGCCGTTGACGCCTCGGCTCCGGATCCGGGTCGCGAGCAGGTACTCCCCCGCGCTCGCTGACCAGGTGCCCGCGCTGTGTGCGGCGATGAACTCCTCAAGGAGCCCCAGCAGGTTGTCGAGTGCGGCCTCCGCCGCCGCGGGCACGGCGGCGCCGTCCCCCTCATCGTCTGCCTCGCTGCCGGGACCGCTCGTGGTGTAGCGCTCGGCATCGGGGCCGTAGTACGAGGCGGGGCTGCCCAACGTCAGTTCCCAGGGCTGCCAGTCGCGTAGCCGGGAGGACCGCTGCTCGTCGATGTACAGGGAGAGCGCGTCGCGGGCCGCGTTGCACCACCGGTCCCAGTCCTCGGCCGACGCCTCGCGCAGCCGGCGGTCATCGGTGGCGCGGATCGGCAGCACGCCGGTGTATGCGCGGTCGGCGACGGGCCGCGCCGTGCGCAGATGGTCGCCGGTGAGGTGGGCATTGGGTGCGGGCAGCGGCAGGGCGCGCAGCTTGTAGACGCGGTTGGCGCGGGCCGCCTCGTAGATGGCGAGCCCCAGCAGCAGGATCGTCATGTGGGCATCGACGGCGTTGCCGCCGGCCGGGACGTACAGCCGCTGGTAGAGCCGTCCGTCGGTGGGCACCACCGTGTTGACGATGGCCCACGCCTCCCTCCAGCACTCGCCGAACATGCTGCCGCGCGCGACGCCGGAGGCGATGGCGGCGTTGACGTCCCACCAGTCGTCGCGGTCCCGTACGCCCTCTCCCAGCTCGGGCCCGACGTCCGGCGTGGTGAAGGCGGGCGCGAGGTTGTCGTCCAACGGGAAGAGCAACGGCATCCACAGGTGCCCGGAGGGCCAGCCCACTTGCTGACTGGTGATGCGCAGATGGTTGAGGTGGCGGATCGTCGCGGGCCGCACGTACCGGTCGGACCACTCGTGGTCATTGGGGCACCGTATGACCGCCTCGCGGCCGCGGGCGATGAGCATCAGCCCCGTGCTCTGCCCGCAGCCCGGCTCGGGACAGGCGAGCGGCTCCGGGGCCTGAAGGGCGCCCTCATCTGTCCAGCGTTGGATCGGGATCTCGTTCCCGACCGTCAGCCGGACCTCTCCGGCGTGATCCTGCGTGTCCATAGCCTCATCTCATCCTGCGCACGGGGCCGTTGTCAGTCGATCAGGCCAGCCCGCCGTCAGCTGACGTAGAGCTCGGCCAACCCCACCATCAGCGAGCCGGCATGCCCGGGCCCTGCGGCGCGCTGCCCGCGACCTCATGTACAGCGCCCCGCCCGAGGCAGCGGCGCCGAGGGCGCGATGACCGCGATGGTCCTCGACGTGCTGTGGTTCGCCGTCATCGCATCCGGGCACGACACGCACGCCCTGCTCATCTCGGCCGCCGCCGCGCGGGAACTCGACAGCGCGTCGCGCCTGAGCGATGTGCTGGTGTGGCGGCTGCGCCGCGCGGCCCGGCTCGCCGACGATCCCGCGCACCCCGATGGGACGCAGGGCTCCACGCGCCGTACGAGTGCCGCCCGCGATCGGCAGTCCCGCTCACGCTGAAGCGCCGGAGCCGCAACGCCGCGTCCCCGCGGCCTACGGCAGCGTGTCCAGTCTGCGGGGCGGCGAAGCGGGATGAACATCCCGCTCCTTCGCCCCGCAAGGCGCGTTCTACGCTCCGTCTGTGAACAAGACCGCTACACGCCTTCCCGCCGATCCCGGGCACCTGCACCTGCGTTACACGCTCGTCCACGGGCTGCTCGACGATCCGCACGAGCGAACCCTTGAGGCGTGGAAGGTCAGCATCCGGCACGGATACGAGGTGCACGACGTCACCCGCTGCCCCGCGCCCGGCGAGGAAGCGGGTGACTGTCTTCGCGAGGACTGCCCGGCGTTGCAGGAAGACGGCGTCGAGATCGGCCACATGGCCTTCTACCGTGCCCGCCTCGCCCAGGGCGCGACCAACGCGTTCTGGGCGATGGAGGAAGAGTCTCAGGAGCTGTCCGAGATCGCCGAGGTGCTTCTTGACCCGGCCACCGGGTACTTCACCGAGGACGCCGGGCAGCAACTCGCCTATGCGGGAACCGATCTGCTGGTGATGGACCAGGTCGTCCTCGTCAAGCCGTGGCGGGGTTTGGGCCTCGGCACGGTCTTCGCCGCCGAAGCCATCAGCCGCCTGGGGATCGGCTGCCGGGCGATCGCTTGTGTGCCCGGCATCTCCGATTACGAGGACGACTGGCGGCCGCAGCAAGCCGAGTGGGACCGCATCACCGCCCGGATCACCTCGGCATGGCAGCGGGTCGGCTTCACCCTGTACCGCGACGGCGTCTACCTACTCGAACCGAACTCGGAAGCCGCAGAAGAACACCTGGCCGCGGCCCGCGTCGCGTTCCACGACCTGTGTGCAGCCTGGCGTACGACGGCCCCGGACTGATCCGCTGCCTCATTTCTCACCCTGCGCCCGCGCAGCTGACGCGCCCGCCCGGCAGCACCCCGTAATCCACAGGCACGCACGTCCCCGCGCCCTCTCCTTTACCGTGACGCCCCTGTGGATCACAAGGGGGTAGTTATGCACAGGGTCGACTTGGCGCGGAAAGCCGACGAAGTGCTCGCCGACCTTGATGACCGAGCTCGCGCACACGTCCTGGCACTGATCGACTCCGTGGCCGAGGAGCCCGACGACTGGCCGACAGCCGGAACGTGGGAGCTGGCCGAGGAATTCACCGACCGCGCCTGGATCATGTACATCGCCCACGCTGACGGCATCGAAGTCCTCGACATCGGATGGCTCGCGCCCTGACGCCTCTCACCGGCCGCAGGACGGGTACCACCTGCCCACATGCTGCTCCCTGCCCTCGCCCCGCTGAGCTGGCCCTTAGTCGAACCCGTACTCCTGACGCCAGCCTCTGCGGACGGCTGGCACCGTCGGCCAACGGGTCCGCTCCGGTTCCGTCAGATCGACCCGGAACGTGCGCCACGCCTCGGTGATATCCAACTGCAGTGGAGGCGGCGGGAGTTGTTCCATGTCACGCGTCCGATCCGAGAGGACCTTGGCCTGTGCGATCCACCAGCGGGCCCAGCCCAGCAACGCCGAGGGGTACAGGCGCGGTGGGTGGGTGCCGTTCGGTGTCGCGGTCATGGTGACGGCGTAGCCGAGAGAGTCGGCCGGCCGGGCGTCGGTGGCGTTGCGGTAGTACGCGAACTGGGTGCGCAGACCGACCAGGCAGCTCAGCTGCCCCTCACGCCGGTCGGTCTGGACGCCGATCGCATACGTGCTGGGGAACTGCCTCATCTTCTCGTCGAGCACCAACATCGGCGGCCGGTCCAGTGCGGCCGTCATGATGACGTCGGCGCGGCGGGCGATCTCGTACTGCTCATGGGTGTAGCGGTGGCACGCGTCCTTCTCCGCCTGGTAGCGGGGGAAGACCGAGTGCCGGTGCTTGTCCCAGACCGGCGGATCGACGGCCCACAGGTGGAGGTCAAGGCTGTCGGGCTCCGGGTCGAGGTCATCCGGCGGGTCGGCGATATACCGCGTCAGGTGCACATTGAGGACGCCGTCGGCCGCCAAGGTCGAGTGGGCGTCCACGCGCGCCGCAGCGACCTGAGCGCGCGGGTACAGGGCATGCACCGCCGACTCCTACTTCCTCTTGCGGTTCCGTTTGGGCTGGCGCCGCGGCTGCTTGCGTACGGTGCCGGGGGCGCGCTGCTTCTTCGGTGCCTGCTGCGGCGTCCCCGCCACTGCGGAGAGCAGGGTCTTCACCTTGGCGTCTAGAGCCTTGAACTGTTCGGGAGTGGTGGCGTCGGCGGGCACCTCCAGCAGGTGCTGCTTGATGACAGCGACGATGTCCATCTCCACAAGCGCCCGTTCGGCGGGGTCGCGCGGCAGCGGATACCCCTCGCCGTACATCCGCTGGAGCAGGGCGAGCGCCTCGTCGTCACTGACCTCCAGCACCTGCTCGCGCTCCGGGATGCGCAGCGCCTTGGCTTCGCTCTCCCTGATCTCCTTGATCAGGGAGAGGCGCACGGTCTCCGGGGCTTTGAAAATGGTCTTGTTCGAGGCCAGCCACGCGCCGCACGCGGCAGCGGCCAAAAACCCCGCCGCGTCGGTGAACGTATCGGGCGGCAGATCCTTCTCAAGTCCGTTGCGGCGCATGGCCGTCAGCACGTCGCGGGCAGCGTCACGGTGTTCGGCAGGGGCGTGGGCGTTTACCAGTTGGATGGCGCCCTCGGTGACGGTGCGGTGGGAAACGCCGAAGCCGTACTCCAGCCCCAGGGAGAGCAGATCGGCCGCGTGCCGAAGTGCCTGCTGGGCCGGGAACTTGAACGCAGGGTCGGGGTACTTGATATGCCCCGGCTCGCTGTCCCAGGTGGCGATGCGCTCGACGACCGCGGCCAGCGTCGGGGCGTCCTTGTCCATGTAGGCCAGGACCGCGCGGCGGGCGAAGGCGTGCATGCGTCCGGTGCGCTCCACGGCCCCGTCCGGCAACGCATCCATGAGTGTGGCCACTCTGTCCTCCAACGCCTGCTGGTGCTCTGCGGCCACAGCCGCATCCTGCGGCAGCTGCTGCAACCGGCGGAACGTGGCGATCATCATGGCCAGGGACATGACGAGGAACACCTGGGTCTCACGCGAGCGGGCCTCGAACCCGGCGTGCGCCTGAGCCAGTCGGTCGGCATTTTCGCTGTGGGCGGCGAGAACCGCCTCGTGGACGAAGCCCTTGGGATAGTCCGCGGGTGCCTGCGGCGGCAGATCATCCTGGGCGAAGCCATGAACGGCGGCCTCGGGGATCACGGTTGCCGCGACCTGGAGCCACATACGCCACAGGTCTGGGGCGCGACCGTCCTCGCCGACCAGTCGGACTAGACGCATCTGCATCTCGTGTCGGTTCATCTCCGTCAGCGCGCCGACCATCCAGGCGCCCGCGCTGACCCACAGTTCGTCGCTGCCGGCGGCGAGCTGGTGCAGGGAATCAAGTTCGAGGAGGCCGGCGAAGCTGCCCACCTTGTCGACGATGGAGGAGACGGCGCGTGACAGATACTCCAGGAGCAAGGCCCTCTCGTGTGCTGTCAGTTCCGTCGCGCAGCGCACGGCAGCCTCGTACACGGCCTCGGCCTGGCCACGGCAGCTGGCGTCCATGACCGCCTGGCCACGTTGTACCCACCTGTCCGTGGCCGAGGGCGCTGCGGCGAAAATCGCCGGAGCGTAGCCGAGCGCAGCGGCCAGTACGTCCGCCCAGCCGGCCAGCAGACGTGCCGTCCGCTCGGTGTCGTGCGCCACGCTCTCTGCGTCACGCAGGGCGGTGGCCGACCAGTGGGACGGGTCGCTCCACAGCGACGCGGTCAGCTGCCGAGCGTCAGCGAACTCGGCTTTCTGCAACAGCATGTGCTCTGCCCCCACGTTCGATCACGACAACACAGCACGTCGGCCGTGACCTTGATCAGCGTCAAGTGATGCTGCCCGTCAGACTTTCAAGGAACAGGCGCGCACAGCAAGGAGATCGCACCCCCGGACACCAGCACGGCCGGAAATCGCCTTCCGGTTCTATCCGTTCACTCGGCGTCGCCAAACTTGCAGGTGCCGCGTCAGGCCGAGGCTTCTGTGCCCCTGCCGATCAGTTCCGGAACGTCAGACTCCTTCAGAGCGAGGTAGCAGACCGGTTCCGTGTCGTTCAGGTGCCGGGTGACGACAACCTCGTACAGGCAGATCACGTCTTGCTGCGGCCCCTCATCCGGCCCCGGCACGCTGGCTGTCTCCTCCGCCCGATGTGCCGGGTCCGTGTTCAGGTTCTGCTCGCCCTGCTCGTACCGGTGCAGGATCACTTGCCAGGAGAAGCGCTGCGGCTCCGGTGTGGCCTGGGTCTCCAACTGCAGGTGATGGTGGCGCCGCGCGGCGGCGACGGCCTGTTGCAACGGGTCGGGGACGACCTCGGGGTTGCGCACTCGGTCCAGGAGCTCGTTCAAGTCCTCGGCACATGACGGCATCGGGCCAGCAGGTCGTGCAGTCCGGGCGGCGGGCCATCCTTGAGCGAGCCCTCCGGGCGGCGGGGCCAGCGCAGGTCGGAACAGGCCGTGACCTCATCGGCGTTGAAGTCTTCGGTCCCCTCGATGTTGTCGAGGTCGACGACATATCCGGCCGGGCCGTCGACGGTTTCGCTCGATTCGTCGAAATTCCAGCCCGTCTCCTTGACGTATCCCCGCTGCCCGTGGAATTCCGGAGCGGTAATCTCGACGCGCGCCAGCCGGTGGTGTCCGCCAGCCTGGGTGATCATCGTGGACTGGACGACATGGCTGGCCCAGGGCGTGCAAATTTCGAGTCCGGGATCGGGTAGAGCATTTCCGATGCCCCGTGTCATGCCGCCCCACCGAAACTCAGCAACGTCGGGCACACCCGTACCCCAGAGCCCATCTGGGGCGGGAGCGGCAGGGACGAAAGAGCTCTTGACCGGGGCGCTGGGGTCCCAGGTCTGGGTCAGCCACCGCCAGCACTCGGCCACCGGGTCGCCCGGGGCGGCGGTGCGGGCTAGGTCATGGCCCGCACCCGGTAGGACCGAAGAGACCAGCGTCGCCACCTGCCGGTCGTCACGCAGTTGCCACAGCACCGCCTGCCATCGGATGTCGGCAATCTCCTGACCCTGCCGCAGGTGCAGGGCGTAGAGCACGATGGCGATGATGTTGCGCATGGCGACGTCGTCCCAGCACTGCTCGTCCATCGCGCCCGCACGGCTACGGGCAGAGGCGGTGGCCTCGGTGGCGCGTCGTACGGCGTCGTCCCACCTGTCGGTGGCGGGTGTGCTGGGCGGCATAGACGGGCTCCTGCTGAGCGGGCGGTGCGGGACAGGTAAGGCTACTCAGTGGCGGACGCGGCAGAACGACCGCTCGCCGATCAGGGTTTCAGTCCGAGTATCATGGCGGGCTTTGGGTCGTCGCTGTAGTCCTTGGCGGCCCGGTCGGCGCGCAGGTGGCGCCGACTGCTGACGACAGGGTCATCTTCAGCGTCGAGGCCGTGGCCGAGGTCGCGCCGGCGCGCACCCCGGCGGGCTGCTACGCGGGATGTGCACGGTCACCGGGCCGGTCGCCCACAGGACCGCCGCGCAGGTCTCGGGGGACGGCCGACAAGAGTCCGCTCACCGCGGCGCGCTGCGGGTGAAGTGCCCGGTCGACGAGGTCGTTCCAGTCGGTAGCGGGGAACCAAGGCTTGCCGGAGAGGTGGACGGACCAGTCCAGCATTCCGGTCCAGGTTCGGATCCGCTCGACCGGAATCCGGCACCCAGCCGCATAGTCCCGGCCGCACCCGTGGTGGCGCACGCGCCAGGCCGCGGCACGCCCGCGGCGGGTCGGCGGCCACGGGCTCGCAGCGTCCGCCTGAAAGGTGGCCGCCCACCGCTCGAGTACCCGTGCGGCCGAGGTGACGTTGACTTCCAACACCCCGTCGCCATCGGGGATTTCACCGAGGCAGCGATCGCACACTGCCACCAGGTCGTACGTCATGCCGGCGCCCTCTTCCTGGCTGACACCGCAGCACATGCCCTTGCCACCACGCTACTTGCCCATCTTGTCCAAGGCCACGGCGCCTGGACCCGCACGCCCCTGGGGAGCCTGTCCGCCCGGCAGCGGGGAGATCACCGGCCCTGGGGCGGCGGCCGAAGCCGCCCAGGGAGTACGGACTTTGTCAGTGGATCTTGCCGGCAGGGGTGCTCCAGGATCGTCGCAAGTCATCGACGCATCCAGGAGGACGATCCCGATGTCCGGGTTCTTCATGCGCCCACGGCGCCGCACCGCCCCCACCACGCCCTTGCGCACTCCGATCGTGCACGCCGTGCCCGAGGAGAGTCCGTTCGCGGACGGCGGGTGGCACTGCCCCGCGCCCCGACCTCGGCCCGGACGGATGATGCCGCATCCGGGCCCCCTGGGCGTGGACGGCACGCTCTTGACCTGTGCCACCTGCGCGGCAGGGCAGGACTGGCTGCTGCTGTGCCGGGACGACAGGGTCAACGTGCGCTGCCGGTGCGGCTACGAATGGGCCGAACCCGCACTGGACTCGGCCTGGTTCGATGATCACTGCGGCCCCGCGACTGGCCCCTGCGCTCCCCGCGAGACAGGCATCCGCGCCTTCGGGTTCGACGGGATCCTGGCCGGCGCCTATCTGCCGTAGGGCCACGAACGGCATCGGACGCAACAACTCACCACTCCCGTATGGGCGCCCACGCGCAGTGCCCGCCCCGCCCGATGCGGACAAGTCCCTGCCCACAACCCCCGCCCCCGACCCCGCTGGGGAAGGAATCTCTCGTGCGCCTTCGTATCCTGCCCCTGCTCCTGGCCATCGCCGCGACTGCCGGGTGCGCCACGACGCCATCGCCGCGTTCCACCGCCCCGACGTCCGCCTCCGGCGCAGCCGCTTCCGCCGGTGCCCGGCGATCGGCAGATGCTCCTCTGTCCACCACCGCCTTGCACAAGCTCCTGCTGACCAGGACGGATTTGGGCCCCGACTACGTCGCCGCCCCCGCTTCGTCCGGCTCATCGCAGGCGATCTCGCCCGCAGACTGCCCGGCCCTTGCACAACTCGCCGAGCACGCCGAGGGCCCCTTCACGAGCGCACACCGGGTCACCACTGCCTTCCAGCACAACGGCGCCCCGGGTACTCCCATCACCGAAGAGCTGTACAGCGATCGCGGCGACCGGCTTTCCCGCGCCGCCGACCAGTTGTTCGCCGCATTCCGGTCCTGCTCCAAATTCACCCTGGGCGCCACGACGAGCGTCCGGGTACGCGCGGCCTCGGCGCCGTCCCGTCTCGGCACCGAAAGGTGGGGACATTCTCTGATAATCCATGCCGCCACGGGCACGAGCGAGGTCACGCAGTTCGCGGTCCGCTGTGGCACGGTGCTGGTCATGCTCTCGGCACCGTCGGAAACCGCGCTACGTCATCTCCCGCAGGCGGTGGACCGCGTCGGCTGCGCCGCCTGAGCACCCCGCGCCCTTCGCATACTTCGGTCCTGCGCGTACGGGTCTCCGGCGCCGCCGAAGGCGCTTCGCCAAGGGCACATCATGGCGAATCCGGCCGCCGTTCCTCGATGAGGATGCCGTCGGTGTCGACAACGTACTCCGACTCGCCGCGCCCGTCATAGGCTGCCAGAAGCGCGGGTGGCGGGGCGACCATCCGATACAGGCGCCCCGGGGGTCGCCGGTATCCCCCGCGGGCATACTTCAGGGCCAGTTCATGGTCGGTGCTCCAGGACCAGTCCCTGCAGCGTTCCGCTACTGATCCGCGCCAGAGTTCCAGTGGCTGGTCGGGGCGCTCGGCCGGCTCGCAGTTCCGGGTGAACCCAGCGACCCGGAACAGTTCGCGCCACCGCGCGTGCCCCAGGGCGGCGTCGGGGAACTCGGCGAGACTCCACACATCGCCGATGCGGGCGGTGACCGTGACGCCGTCGATCACTCCGGCGTCCCACGCCTCGGACAGCAAGTGGGGGCCTGCGATCCGGCCGCCCCATGCCAGGACTTGGTCGAATCTCTCCAGATTCATCACTCCGTCGCCTATCGCGCGCTTGATCGTCGCGAAGGCTGCTGCCTCCATGTCCACGGTGCCCATCATGTCCATGGGCCGTTAACGGCCGGGGAGCCTTCGTTGACACGGTGGCGGTCCGCCCCGGCGACCGTCCTTCTGCTTGGGACGTCCCTCGGAGGGCCAGGCTGTTCGTCGGCGGCACTAGTTGTGGGTGTTCGTCCTTCGGCGGCGTGCCGTCCACAGCGTGGCGGAGCCGGCGACGACGAGCATCGTGGCGCCGCCCATCAGCCATGGCGCCGCCGCGGTGCCGGTGTGGGCCAGTGCACCGTGCGACTGCGTGGTTGCGGTTGTTTCGCTGGCTGACGGGCTCGTTGTAGGAGATGTGCTGCGCGGCGCATGCGTGCCGTAGGCCGCTGGGGCGTGCTGATGTGCTGCGGGGCTGGTGGCGGCGGGGGCGGTTGCGGTGGCTGAGGAAGTCGGCTGCTTCGTCTTGGTGTTGGTCACGGTGACGGTGACGGTGTCCCCGGGGGTTGCGGTAACGGACTTGGAGCTCGTGGACGGTGCGTAGCCGGTTGGTGCGGTGCGCTGCTTGACCCAGACGGTGGTGCCGCTTCGGCTGTCGACGCCGAGCGTGCCGGTAGCGATTCCCTGGGTGTTGGTGGTCACCGTGAGCAGGGTGCTGCTGTTGCGGCCGATGCTGAAGGTTGCTCCGCCCAGGGGCTTTCCCGTGGTGGCGTCCTTGGCGGTGATGCGCACGGTGGCTTTGGCGAACGGGCTGGTGAGGGTCAGTTCGGCAGTGTGGCCGGGGGTGATGACGACGTCCTGGTCGGGGACGGGTTCGTACGCGGAGCTGCCGGTGGTGGTCTCCTTGAGCCGGTAGCCCCCCAGGGGCAGCCCGGTGAAGGTGAGGTGCCCGGCGGCATCGGTCGTGCCCTCGCCCGCTCGCTCGCCGAGGGCGTTGAGCAGGGTGAAGCTGGCCCCGGGCACGGAGTCGCCGTCGGGGCTGGTGACCGTGAGGGTGAGACTGCCGTGGTCTTGGGCATCGTGGGTGGTGGCGGAGGGGACGGGTGCGGAGGTGTCGGCCCAGGCGACGGGTGTCCAGGCCATGGTGCCGAGGATGGCGGCGGCCGTGAGGGCAGCCTGGGTCAGACGGTTGGGTGTGTAAAGGGGCAAGCAGTGCTCCGGTGAGTGCACAGGGAATGGGTCTTCTGGGCAAAGGGATCAATGAAGGTGACGGCGGTGCGCACGCGAGTGCCCATGTACACCGCCGTCAGCTGTCGAGCGGTTCTTCCGAGAGCGGGCAGGCACGCAGGCTCTGAGTCCCCCGCTGGTGCGGGGTCTTGGTCAGCGCCCGCGGCGCGCGGGTGAGTGTGAGGGTGGCGATGCGAACACCGTCGCCGCTGGGGCCGGAAAGCCTGACTCGGTCACCTCGGCGGTCCGCTCGCCGGGGGCGGGCCTCTCGTTCCGTGCGTCCAGGGCGCGTTCGGAGAGCGGCTCGGGGCCGTGCATGCGTGCTTGGGGAGCGACCAGGGCGGTGGAGAAGGCGGCCACGAGGCAGGCCGGGATCGTGCCGTTGAACCGGGCTTCCCAGTGCCCGCCCCAGGAGTTGACGTGCCACACGGGGGTGGTCGCCCGGCGTGACGGCGAGAAATGGTGGCGCAGGAGCGTGCCTTGGGTCTGGGAGACGAAGACCTGGACTCCTTGACTGTGGACGGTGTGCTCCCAGCCGGCACTCAGCAACGGCAGGTACACCAGGGCGGTGGTGCCCGGTGTGGTGAGGGCCGTCAGCTGGTCGTCGTCCCGGGCGCGCAGCTGCTCGTACTGCTCGACGAGCGCGCGGTGGAAAGCGTGTTGGAGTTCTGCGGGCGTGTTCGGGTCGAAGTCTGCTCGCCAGGTGGGGAGCTGGAACCGGTCGCGGTAGAGAGCCGTGGTCGTCCAGCTGTTGCCCGGTTCGCGGGCAGAGCGGATGCGCTGGCAGGGGCTGGAGATCGCGTACTCGCCGGTGTCGTTCTCGTAGCGGTGCCATCCGCGTGCGCCGGGCCAGGTGGCGATCGGCGCGTCGCTGGCCGGGCTCGCCGGCTGGGGCAGCTGCACGTCCTTCAGCCGCGGATGGGCGCCGGACGCCGTGGGGTGCGGGCCGCTCATGCGGTCCCGTCGCCACATCGGGACGGCCCGGTGAGCGCCGACGTGGCGACGGGTCGGGCCGGGCTGACGGTGAGGGTGATCTGGTCGAGGGCTTCGTCCATGCGGGCGCGGGCCTGGGCCGCGGTGCGTGCGGTGATGAGGAGGTAGCCGGCGCGGGCGGTGAACATGTCGCCGTCGGGCGGCAACAGCACGTCGTCGCCGATGTCGCGCAGCCACTCGACCTGCTTGAGCCAGGGGGTGTGTTCGGCGTATCCGACGCTGATGTGGCGGGCGATGACGGTGCCGCTGACGCTCGGGTAGAGCAGGTGTACCGCGGCGCATGCGCGACGGGTCGCCGTCAGGTCGGGGGTCTTGCCGAGGGCGAGGTCGGCGGCGATGCGGGGCAGGTCGAGGCCGGTGGCCTCGCGCACCAGGCGGCTGATGAGGTCGCCGCCGATACGGCCGTTGACTTCGATCAGACGCGGCCCGGTGGGGGTCAGGCGCAGTTCGACGTGCTGGACGCCGGTGGTGATGCCCAGGGCCTGGACGGCGGCCTCGGCGACGGGTGCGACCTGGGCGAGGAGCGTGTCGGCGGCGTCGACTAGATGGCCAATCTCCTCGAAGTACGGGGCGGGGCCGAGGGACTTGCGGGTCACGGCGACGGCCTGGGTGCAGCCGCGGTGGGTGACGCATTCGACGGATACCTCGTCGCCGTCGAGGTACTCCTCGACCAGCACGGTGCCGTCGTCGCGGGCGTGCCGGCCGGTGGCCGCGGCGGCGAAGGCATACGCGTCGGCGAGGTGCTGCTCGCTGGTGGCGCGGATGACGCCGCTGCTGGCTGCCTGGGCGGCCGGTTTGAGGACGACCGGGTAGCCGATCGCGCGCGCGGCACGCTGAGCCTCGCGCACGGTGGTGACGGCCACAGCGGCGGCGGAGGGCACCTGGTGGCGGGCGAAGGCGGCGCGGGCGAGTGCCTTGTTGCGGCAGGTGCGCATGGCCTCGGGGGTGTTGCCGGGCAGGCCGAGGTGGGCGGCGAGCCGGGCGGTGGGCACCAGGTGCCATTCATTCCAGGTGAGCACGCCGATGACCCGGTGGCGGCGGGCGAGGGCGTCGGCGGCCTTGAACAGGGCGGCCTCGTCGGCCGGGTCGGCGATCTCGTGGTCGACGACGAGGTGCTTCTCCCAGGTCACTGGCCCGGGAGTGATCACGACGGTGCGGTAGGCGGCGCTGACCTGTTCCAGGCAGTCGCGGCGGAAGACGGCATCCCCCGGGGCGACGACGAGGACGACACGATCAGTATCGGGCGCGGGCAAAGGGAGTTCTCCATCGGGAAAGAGAAGGGGCGGGGCATGTCCGGGGCACGGTCCCGGTCAGCGCGAGCGCCGCGGCGTGTTCGTGGTGGCGGTGCTCGGCGCGGGGGCGGGTGCGTGGGGCAAGGCGAGCAGGGCGTCGAGGCGTGCGTCGGACAGGGCCGGGTGGTTTTCGGTGGACATCACCACCAGGCCGAGACTGTGCAGTTCGGTGTAGGAGTCCAGGTGCCACACGGTGCGCAGTTGGGTGTCCGCTTGCGGGCCCGGGACGAAGAGGATCAGGTCGTCGATGCGGGTGGGGTGGAAGTGGTGGCGTTCGAGGACGGCCGGAATGCGGGCGTCGTCGGAACAGACCGCGACCCAGAACTCGGGGATGCGGTCGGGTGAGTGGCCGTAGATGACGTCGGGCTCGACGTACCGGTCGGGCACGTGGTTCTCCGTGTGGTAGTCGTGGTCAGCCGGGGGCAGCTGCGGTGCGACCGCGGACCAGGGCGGGTTCGCGGCGCAGGCGCCAGAAGGCGCCCGCCAGGGCGAGAGCCTGGAGGACCGCGCAGAAGCTGATGACGGCGGGCAGCTGCGTGGCGGGGGTGAGGGCGGTGATCAGGCCGGCGAGCGGGAAGGGCAGCAGCAGAAGCAGGATGGATGTGGCCAGGGTGCTGCCGAAGACGGCCTCGGGGATCAGCCGGGCGCGCAGGGTCCGCAGAACGATCGTCATGCCGCCCTCGCCGGCCATCAACGCTGCGGTCGCGGCGGCGAATGCGGTGTAGGAGTGGGCCTGTCCGACCGCCCAGCATGAGGCGGCGGCCAGCGCCGCGCAGGTGGCGCCGACCGGCCACAGGCCGAACCGGTCGATCAAGGGGCGGCACACGGCCACCGAGATCAGCGTGGCGCCGGCGGCGACGGACCAGACGAGTCCGACGCCCGCGCTGGACGCCCCGTAGTGGTGCTCGATGATGATCGGGCCTGCCGCCTGCAGCAGGCCGATCGACAGGTTGGAGACGATCAGCCCGCCGATCAGCGCGGCCAGGGCGGGCAGTGCGCGGATGGTGCGCCACCCGGCCCGCAGCCCGCTCGCCTTCCGACTGCGCGGGCCACGGCCGGTGGTGGGCATGGGGGGTGTGGTCAGGGCGAGCAGTGCGGCGCTCGCGGAGAGCGCGGTCAGGGCGGTGAGCATCCAGGCGGGTGCGATGAGCAGCAGGGCTCCGCCGAGGGCGGGTCCGACCAGGGTGGCACCTTGGTCGATGCCGAGCAGGACGGCCTGGACGCGGTGGGCGCGCTCGCCGTGGCGGCGGGCGGCGACCGCTCCGGCGGTCTCGGTGGCGATATAACTGCATTCGGTCAGTACGCCGCTCAGGGCGGCCAGCGCCATGACGGTGCAGGTGGAGGCGGCGGGGATCGCCCACAGGATGCCAGCGGCGCAGGCGGCGACCAGGGCCCGGCCCAGCGATGCGGCGAACGCGACGGCGGCGGCACCTCGTTGATCCACCAGACGGCCGGCCAGGGTGAAGGCGCCCAGGCGCGGCAGCCACTCCAGGCAGAACGCCGCACCGGTCAAAGCCGCGGAGCGGGTGGTGGCCAGCACCAGCAGCGGAATCGCGTAGGTGGCGGTGGCGAACGCGAGCGCGTCGGCCAGGCGCGGCAGATAGGTGCGGCGTACCAGTCCGCCCGGCGGCTGGGCGGCGTGGCGGCCCACCGCCGGGGCGGCGGTCGTCAAGGAGGGCATGAAGCCTTTCGGTTCGGCGTCGGCGTAGCGCCGGTCAGCGTGTACGGCGGGAGGGCGGGCCGCTGGTCGTGATGGCCTCGGCCACGCGGGGTGTCCGGCAAGGTGAAAGGCGCAGCCGGCTCGCGGTCAGCGGGTGGTCGAGGACCGGCCTCGGGATCTGGGCGCGGGTGCGCACGCCCGCCGCGTCGAGGACCCGCAGCGCGGCGTTGATCACCTCATGCGGGGTGTTGTCGGTGAACTCGGCCCGCCACAACGGCCGTTCCCCCTCGGGCAGGCTGAGGCCGCCGCGCAGCAGGGAGGTGACGTCCTCGGCCACGGTGTCGCCGGCCAGGTAGGTGAAGGCGGCCTCGCCGATGATGGCGCGATAGCGGAAGGCGAGGACGTCGCCTTCGTTGGTGCGCTCGCGTTTCCACAGGATGGACAGTCCCGTGCCCGGTTCACGGATGTCGCCGAAGGTGGGGGTGGTGGCGAAGCCGGCCAGCGCCCGTCCTGCGGCGGCGGCCACGATTTCGCCGGGGGTGTGCGCGGTGAACCATGCGCTCCACCCGTGGTCGTCGCCGGGGCGCGGCTGTGTCTCGAGTTTCCAGCCGGTGTTCCCGGGTGCGGTGGCGGGGGTGTGAAGCAACCGGGCCCGGCCGCACGGGCTCACGTAGGTGACGGTGGCGTCGCGGTTGCGGGACTCGCTCCATCCTGCCCCTCGCAGCCCGTCGACGACCAGGTGGCGTGGTCCGGCGCCCGCCAGCGCCAGGGGGCGCACGGTCACGGTCTGCCGGTGGAAGGCGTCATAGCGGGGCAGGACCTGCATCAGCGTGCTCCAGGAGGAAGAAGGGGCGGTGAGTGCGGGACGGCCCGTGCGGTGACCGGCCGTGGGCTCATCGCGGCGCGGGCAGCAGGGCGGCGTGGCTGTGGATCCAGGCGTGCAGTTCGGCCAGTGCGCGGCGCAGGCTCACCCCGGTCCCGGTGAGCTGGTAGCCCTCGCGCCCGGCACGGTCGGCCAGTTGCGCCTTGAGCAGTGCCGCGGGCGGCGTGGCGACGGCGGACTGCGCCCGGTACTCGCCGTATCCGCTGGTCAGCTGGGTCACCAGTTCGGTGTCGGCGAGCAGGGCCAAGGCGGCGTCGACCCGGCGGATGAACGCCGCGTTGGCGGTGGGGAAGTCGTGGCCGCGGGCCCAGCGGGCGAGGCTGTCGTACACGTCGCCGAGGGCGTCGCCAGCGGCAGTCGTCTCGTAGACGCGGCGCCCGGCTTCGTAGCGGCAGGCGATGAGCTGGCGCCGTCGCAGGCTGCGCAGCACGGACTGGGCGCTGGCCGCCGGTATGTCGGGCAGGGCGGCGGAGGTCTGCCGGGTGGGGATCGGTCCGAAGTCTGCGAGTTCACTGATGATCCGGATGGTGAACCGGTCGCGCAGCAGCTCGGCGATGCGGGCGGTTTCGTGTGCGGCGACGGGGCGCGGCTGCGCGGGTGCGGTGAGGGTCGTGGTCATCGGTCCAGCTCTCCGGAGAATGAGGTGACGGTGCGGCGGTAGGGGTGGGAGAACAACTCGCTTGATCGCCAGGCGGGTTGGGGAGCACGGCGGCGCGGACCGGGAGGCGGCGAAGCGGTTGGGTGGGCGGCGCCCGCGTGAGAAACCACCGGCATGGCCGGCGGGGCGGGAAGCCACACAGCGCGAAGGGCGCTCGAGCCGGCGGTGCCGGCGCCCCAGTCGGACAGGGCGAGGTAGACGGGGCCAAGGGCGCGGCTGGCCGGGCTGAGGGCGTACTGCTGTGGGCCGGTGGTGGTGCGCGGTCCGGCCTCGGCGACGAGGTTGTCGCGTACCAGGGGGCGCAGGGTGTCGTAGACGCGCCGTCCGGCGGCCTGGGCCAACTCGCGCGCGCTGGCGGTGCCCTGCATCTTCAGCGCCCACATGATGGCGGTGACGTCGCGTTTGGCGAGCAGGTACACGGCCCGTTCGGCGTGCTCGGCCGGCTCCGTCACGTCATCGGCGCGTCCGGCACGGTCGGTGAGCTGGGTCTGCGCCCAGCGGGTCAAGGCCGTGCAGGCGGGCAGGAGTTCGCGGCCGGAGTCGGTGAGTGTGTAGTGGACGTAGCTCAGGTGACCGCGCGGCTCGGCGCGCTTGTCGATCAGGCCGTCGCTGTCCAGGGCTCGCAGACGGCGCAACAGGCTCTGCTCGGACACGTGGGGAAGCCGGCGCCGCAGCTCGGTGAAGCGCGCGGGTCCGTGAGCGTTCAAGGTGGTCAGAACCCACACGGTCCAGCGCGGGCGCAGCAGCGTCAGGGTGTCGCTGACCCGTTGAAGGTCGGTGGCGGCGGCAGGCGTGAAGGAAGGCACGGCAGGACTCCAGGGCGGATGCGGCCAAGGGCCGAAGGGCGTCAAGGTGACGGAGGCGAGCGGCCAGGGGCGCGCTAGTGGGCGCGCAGGCGGCGCAGTTCGAAGGCGCGGGCCCACTCGGGGTGATGGCGGATGAGCTTGCGGGCGTACAGCGACGTGTAGTTGTTGTTCAGCCCGGGGATCGGGCGGGGCTGTTGCCAGCGCAGGGCTTCGAAGAGGGCCTTCATGCCGACGCGGCGGGCGCCGCTGGCCAGGCGCTGGGCGGTCAGGTGTTCCAGCGCCGCGTACACCCACGGGTGGGCGGCGTCGAAGTGGGCGAACTCCTCGGCGATGGAGCAGTGCGCGGTGTCACGGGCGTGGGTGGGGGACGGCAATCGGCGGATCTCCGTGGCGGTCGGGGCGGCGGTCAGGTTCAGCGGCGGGTGCGCGGCGCGGTTCGTGGTGCTGTCGCGGCCGGCCCGGCTGCGCGTGCCGAGACCATGCGGGCGGCGTGGGCGGGGGGCTGCTGCAGCAGAAAGGTGAGGGTGGCGATGTGGGCGTCGCGCTGGGTGATCGCCTTGTTGAGGCGGCGGGCGGCACCCTTCTGCTCGGGGGTGAGAATTCCGGGTGTCTCGCCCAGCAGACCAGCGAGTTCCTCGGTGAGCTGAAAGACCGTGCGGTGCGCCTTTTCCAGCCGTTCGAACCAGCCGATCGCGTGGGGCAGCAATTCGGTGCGCGGGGCATTGCGCGCTTGGCGCCTAAGGGCATCGAGCGGCTTTCCGAAATGACGCACCAGGTGCTCGGCGACAATGGCGACTTCGTCGGTGGGGACCTCGGTCACGGGATGCTCCAACGCTTGTATCTGCCGCCCGTCGTGTACGGCAGAGGGATTCCGGTCCGGGGTGGCGGGCGCCGTTCCGGACAGGGATAGCAATCCACGGGATCAGCCGTTTCCCTAACGGCAGAAGTGGGTGTATAAGTGGCCGCCGCCGCGCCGGGTCCTCGTATCCCGGGCCGGCTCGTTCGGCATCAACTTGCAGGCACCGCCGCAGAATTGGGGCGCTGCGCGCCTGCGGCAACGGGCTGCGGCCGACGGTTCACAGGGACCGCCGGGCGGGGCGGCGCGGGGGTGGCGGTGTGGTGCGGTGCGTGGGGGTGTTGCGGTGGGTGAGTGCGTCACGGCCGCGGTCGGTGAGCGTGAGGGGTTGTCCGATGTGTGGCGGGCGGCTCGGGTCCCGGACGAGCAGGCCGCGCTGTTCTAGGTCTTCGACGTCGTGCCACCGGATCCGTTGGCCGGCGCGGGTGCGGATGCTCAGGCGTTGGGTGACGAGGTGTTCCACGACCATCGCCCCGCGGGCCACGGCCAGGAGGACGGCGATCTGGCGTGGGGCGAGTTCGGCTGCCGAACGCGGCGTCGGCGGCTCGGCGGTCTTGAGGGCCTCGAGGCGGTCGGCGACCTGTGCGGCCAGGCGGTCGCGGTCGGTGATCGCGTCGTGGAGGGAGGTCAGGTAGTGGTGCAGCCGGTCCATCAGGGTTGGGGTGAGGACGCGGTCAGCGGCGGTGAGGCG
Source organism: Streptomyces sp. NPDC050085 (assembly GCF_044460595.1). Taxonomy (NCBI): domain Bacteria; kingdom Bacillati; phylum Actinomycetota; class Actinomycetes; order Kitasatosporales; family Streptomycetaceae; genus Streptomyces; species Streptomyces sp. NPDC050085. Next base: position 985,702 of record NZ_JBITJZ010000001.1, read on the forward strand.
GTGCAGCCGCCTCTGGTGCCAGGCCACGACGCCTTCGGCCTGGGCGAGTTGGCGGTGGGCTGCTGCCACGGCGCTGGCCGGCTGGGTGAGCAGGCCGAGCTCGTCGAATTCCCACAGATCCAGGACCTGTAGTCCGGTGGCCTGCTCGATCTGCCGGTCGAAGCGCGTTTCCGTGCGGTCGGGGCCGGACGTGGGGGTCACGGCCGGGTTGTTGTAGGGCCGCACCCGGCATGTGGGCAGCGGTCGATGTTGAGGTGCACGGTGTGGCAGGCGTTGTCGACCGGCCCTGGGGCGATGCCGAGGCGGCGCAGGAGGGCGAGCGAGCCGGTGTTGTCGGCGGCGATGTGGGCGGACAGCCGCACGGCACCGGCCTCGCGGGCCAGCTCGATGGCCCGGCGGGCCAGGGCGGTGCCGACGCCGCGCCGCTGCCAGGCGTCCGCCACGTGCAGGCCGACATCGACGACGTCCGGTTCGGCGCAGGTAACGCCGAGCGTCATCACGGCGATCGCCGCGTCGTCGGTGACGCTGGTCACCAGCACCAGGTGCCGGTCCACCAGGTCGTGAAGTGCGCTGACCGCAGGGCTCCCGCGCCCGTAGCGGCGGTGGAGCGTCGCGGGTGAACTCGCCTCGTGCACGGCCCGCAGCAGCGGCACATCGTCGGCAGCGGCAGGCCGGGTCCAGGCCGGGCCGCCGTCCACGGTGATCTGTGCGGGCAGTTGCCGCGCGGCTGCCCACGCCAGCTGCGCGGCCAGGGCGTTCCGGTACGTGTCACGGCCCGCGCCGGGCGCATCCGCCGCCCGAGGCGCCAAGAGGCGGCGGTGTCGCTGGGGGGCGTGTGGCGGCGTCATGCCGCCGGCCCGAGAGATGGGGGCGTGGTGACGGGGGTGGGCAGCAGGCGGTGGGCAGGGCGGTCCGGGTTGGTCATGCAGGCCGCGAGCGGTCCGTCCGCCGCGCGGACCGCGGCCATGGTGTGGTCCAGGAAGTCCCGGTGCCACACCGCCATGCCGGAGGGCCCCGCTTCGGCGTCGCTCTGCTGCTGGTAGGACAGCCACAAGGCGTGCAGCCGGGCGACTACTTCCAGGTGCGCGGTCCACTGCGGGCACCACGGGTGGGCCGTGGTGACCTCCCGCCCGTAGGTGGGAAGCAGGAAGTCGTTGACCCAGGCGGCCAGGGCCTGGAGTTCACTGTCGTAGGCGTCGCCGTCCAGCGTGAGGATGGGGCGGGGCACCCGGGCGGGGGTGGGCATGGCGAACTGGTAGGCGGACAATGGAAGATCGTCATCGTCGCCGGCCAGGAGCCGGGCCTGGGCAGCCGAGCGGTCCATGAGTCGGCGCACATCGGGTGAGAGGGCCGACAGGGCGTCGTCGGCGAGGTCCTCGTCGTCATGCACCGTATCGGGCACGGCTTCGGGGGAATCGGCGTCCTGCGTTTCGTCGGGGCGGTCGGGGGTGGTGGACAAGCAGCGGCTCCTCGCCTGCCGGAAGCGGCAGGCCGTACGGGGTGGGGCGGATGCGGGCGAAGACCGGGGGCGGCACCGGCTGGGTGCCGCCCCGCGATGCGCGTGCGGCGGGTGTCAGGCGACGAGGGTGACGTCGTCCTGGGTGAGGGTCTGGTGCAGTGCCTCGGCGAGCCGGTCCGCGGCGATCTTGGTGTAGTGCTCGGTCGCCTCGACGCCGATGAAGTCGTATCCCTGCAGCAGGGCGGCGACCCCGGTGGAGCCCGAGCCGGCGCAGAAGTCGAGGATGGTGCCGCCGGGCGGGCAGATCTTGACCAGGTCACGCATCACGCTCACCGGCTTTTGCGTGATGTGCTGCCGCTTGCTGCCGCTGGGCTGCGAGGCGGAGTACAAGCCGGGCAGGTAGACGGGGTTGCGGTCGCCGTCGATCGGGCCCTTGGACGCCCAGATGATGAATTCTGTGTTCTGAGTGAAGCGGCCCTTTTGCGGGCGGGCGGCGGGCTTGTGCCACACGAGGATGCCGCGCCACAGCCAGCCGGCCGCCTGGATCGCGTCGGTCGTGGTGGGCAGCTGCCGCCAGTCGCTGAACAGCAGGGCCGTCCCGCCCGGCTTGGTCAGCCGGTAGGACTCCGTCATGATCTGCGTCAGCCAGAACGAGTAGGACCTTTGGTCCATGTTCTCCCCGACGAAGTCGGGCAGGGTGTGGGCGGCGCCGGCCGAGGTGTACTTCTGGCGGGCCGAACGGGAGGTGCGCTCCTTGGCGGTGCGTCCCCCGGAGTTGTAGGGCGGGTCGGTGATGACGCAGTCCACCGCCTGGTCGGGAAGCCCGGCGAGCACCGTCAGGGCGTCGCCCTGCTGCAAAGAGAACGACAAGAGAAGCAGACCTCTTTCACGGAGAAAAGCCCGCACGCAGCGGGCGGTTGGATTCCGCGCAGACCCTCTCAACCATGGAGGGAAGGGCCGTGGGCAGCCGTTGGTTCAGGAAGTGGCCGGAGCGGTCTCGACGGCGCACTCCCCCGGCAGCTCCTGCGCAGAGGGAAGAACGAATACGGTAGGCCGAGATCGGCCGTTGGCCTAGCCCGCTGCGCAATCCTGCGCTGATTCGCAGAATTTTTCTCTCCGGCTAGGTCAACGGCCGGATCGGGTCTACTGTTTTTGAACTGCCGGATCCCGTCCGCCCATCTCGCCCCGCCTTCAAGGGCGAAGGCAACGTCCCGTGCGACGCCGCCTCACGGCGTCAATTCCCCGCTATTACTGGCGGCTTCGCCGTGCTGCTCTGTGCGCGTCCGCAATCCGGCAGCTTCCTTGGTCGTGCTCGTGGAAGGAGCAATTCCTGTGGCCCCCTCCTGCCGTTCCCCGGTCCATTTCCTCGTCTCGGCCCGCGCAGCCCAGCGTGGTGCCGCCCCGTGCTGAAGGGCGCACTCGCCGCCGTCGCTGCTCTGTGCCTCTCCCCGCTCCTGCTGGCCGGGCTGTCCGGCATGGCCTATGCCGCGCACGACTCCGCTTCGGGCGACACCGACACGGTGTGCACCGACTCCACCTCGGCTGCCGCCTCCAAAGATCTCGCGAAAGCGGTGGCGGCTCTGGTCAACGGAAAGAAGGCGTCCGGCACCGTCAAAGGGCTGAGCCTGCCCGCGGAGCAGATACCCAATGCCCGCACGATCGTCTCGGTCGGCATCGCGTTGAAGGTGCCTGCCCGCGGGCAGGTGGTCGCGCTCGCCACCGCCGTACAGGAATCCAGACTGCGCAACCTGGCCTCCGGGGACCGGGATTCGGTCGGTCTGTTCCAGCAACGGCCCTCCCAGGGCTGGGGCAGCGTCGACGAGCTGCACACCCCCCGCCGCGCCGCCACCCTCTTCTACCAGCATCTGCTGAAGGTTCCCGGCTGGCAGCAGCTGACCGTCACGCAGGCAGCCCAGGCCGTGCAGAACTCCGGCCACCCCACGGCCTACGCGCAGTGGGAACCCCTCGCCCACGCCCTGCAGCACACGCTCGCCACCACCGGCTCGTCCACCGCGGCACAGCCGACGGACAAGGACTCCGCCGCCGACGCCGGCTGCACGGCTTCGCCCACGGGGAAGGACGCTGGCGCGAGCGGATCCGTGCCAACGACCGCGCTGCCCGAGGGATACACGATTCCCCGCAACATTCCCGCAGCAAAGCGCACCGCGATCACGTGGGCGCTGCAGCAGTTGGGCACCCCGTATCAGTGGGGCGGCACCTGCACCGCCGCGCACGGCCAAGATCCGATGGGCCGCTGCGACTGTTCCTCGCTGATGCAGCAGGCGTACAAGGCGGCCGACATCACGTTGACCCGCACCACGTACACGCAGGTCAACGAAGGGCATCCGATCTCCCTGGCCGACATCCGGCCCGGTGACCTGATCTTCACCGAGGGAAGCGCCGCCCGCCCGGAACACGTCGGCATGTACATCGGCGGCGGTTACCTGGTCAACGCCCCGCGCACGGGGTTGCCGGTGCGTGTCGAGTCGCTCGCCTCCTGGGCCTCCGGGGTCCTGGCCGTGCGTCGTATCGACACCTGACGCGCCGGCCTGCGCCGCGGCATCCGCGCGCTTCCTGCCGCCCTGGTCTCTTCCTTCTTCTTCTCGCTTTCGGGCCCGGCTTCGGGTCCGTCGCACGCCGCCGCTCCCGTCCGGCTGCCCGCTCGCCGGGCGGGAGCGGTCAAGGAGTTACGCCATTTCCTCCTCGCTCCACCTCGCCCACCAGCTCATCGTCCTCGCCTACGATCCCGGGATCACCCCAAAGTCCGGCGGTCTGCCGGGACTTGACGTCCTGAAGAAGGTCGTCTCCTCGATCAACCTGTTCGGCATCATCGCCGTGGTCGGCGCCCTCGCGGTCAGCCTGTCCGCCTGGGCCTGGGGCCACTTCTCCGGCGGCCACCAGGCCGAGGCCAACGGCAAGAAGGGCGCGCTGGTCAGCACGGGCGCCGCCCTCGGGCTCGGGGCCGCGAACGGCATCATCGCTTTCGCCTCCGCGCTGGGACACCAGGTGCACTGATGCTGAACCGTCCCCTCAACGCCCTGTCCGCCCTGACCAGCACGTGGTCGGTGCGCCGCCGGGTGATCACCGGCCTCGTGGTCCTGGTCGCCCTGGGCGCGCTCGCTCTCGCCGGTGCGTTCCTCGCCCGCGGTCCCGGCACCCCGGACGGCGAAGGGCACGCCGCACCCCCGGCGGCCACCGCACCCGGCACTCCCTCGGCGCCTAGTGCGGCCGCATCCGGCCAGGCGGTGGCCCGCCCGCCGCAGTTGAGCGACCCGCTGGCCTACGCACGGGCCGCCGCCGACCTGCTGTGGAGCTACGACACCCGCACCACCAGCCGCAGTGCCTATCTGGCCGGGCTCGATGCGTGGATGACCCGCGAGAGCCGCTATGCCGATCCCGACGCGCTGCATGCCCAGGTCCCCGACCCGGTGCTGTGGTCACGGATGGCCGACAACCGGCAGTACGCCACCGCCCATGTCCGCGAGGCGCACTATCCCTCCGCGTTCAAAGAGGCTCTGGCTGACCATCCGGCGCAGCTCACCACCGCCTACATCTACGCCGTCACCGTCAGCGGCACCCAGCAGGTGACCTGGAAGGACGGCGGCGCCGGCGCCGAGGAGCGCTCCATCACCCTCGCGGTGCAGTGCCGTCCCGGCCACGACTGCGCGCTGGTGTCCGTCGCCCCGACCGTCGCCCCTTGACCCACTGCCCCCTTCGTCCCGTAAGGCGCCGTCCTCTCCGTGAGTTTTTGTGATCTGCCGCTGGCGGGCACTTTGTGCACCGTCGCCGACGCGGCCGACTTTGCGAGCGACCCTGGCAAGGCGATCGGCAACTGGATCGCCACCAGCTGCGGCGATCTGGCCGCCACCGCCGCCGACCTGGCCGCCAAGGCGGTCGACACCACCACCAAGATCGACCTCAACGCGCACTGGTTCGTGGCGAATTACGAACTGATCCTGCCCATCGGGCTGGTGCTGCTGGTCGCCTCGTTCTGTGCCCAACTCGTCCGTGCCGCGCTGCGCCGCGACGGCCAGGCACTGCGGCAGGCGTTCACCGGCACTCTGTCGGGCTGCCTGTTCGCCTTTGCCGCGATCGCGCTGACCACAGTGGCCATCGAGGTCACCGACGCGCTCTCGGCTGGTCTGTTCTCCGCCGCGGGCACCAGTATCTCGGCGACCGTGCGCCGTCTGGTGCAGGTGTCGTTGATCGGCAGTCTGAGTTCGCTGGGCTGGCTTGTCGCCTCGCTCGCCGCGCTCGGTTCGGCGCTCGGTGCGCTGCTGTACTGGTCCGTAATGGTCATCCGCAAGGTCGGCGTCTTGGTCCTGGTGACGCTGGCGGTGTTCGTCGGCGCCGGCGGCGGCTGGGAAGCGACCAGGCGCTGGCGGCGTGGCTGGATCGAGGCGACCGCGACCCTCGTCGCCTCCAAGCTGTTGATGACGATCATCTTTCTGCTCGGGGTGTCGGCGCTGGGCAACACCAAGCCCAAGGACGGTCTTGCCGCCCTGTCCGATGTCCTGGCCGGCGTCGTCATCATGGCCATGGTGTTGCTGTGTCCGTATATGACGTACCGGTTCGTGCACTGGGCCGGTGAAGGCGCCGGTGGCGAGGATCTGCACCGGGCCGGCGGCGCGGGCATGACGGTGGCGCGCCAGCACACCGAACGCGTGGGCCGCAAGGCCGCGTCCGCGATGGCCGGCGGCGCCGGGGCCGGTGCCGGGGCGGCGGGCGCTTCTGGAAGTGCGATGTCCAGCGACGGCCTGCTGGCCGCCAACCCCACCGGGGAGAGCGGCAGTTCCGGCCAGGGCGGCGCCGATGCGCTGCGCAAGACCGTGACCCCGCCGCCCACCAGTGTCCGCGACACGGACAGCGAGGCACCGGGCTGGCCGTCCGCGGCGGCCGAATCCTCGGCCGACCAGTGGTCACCACACGGCCCCGCCGCATCGCCTCCGCCCTCCGGCACCTCCGCGCCCGGAACGTCCGCCGCATCCTCGGCGTCGCCGGGGCCGGTCTCCGGTCCCGGGGCCGGTCCCGCGCTGCCGCCGCCGCAGGGCAACTGACCGCCCCTGCCGCACCCCCGGGCGCCGCCCGCTACTTGTTGTGTCCCGTCGTCGATCGGCCTGCTGTCCTTGTCGGAGATATCCCTGCCGCTGGCGGTGAAGTTTCCCCACCGCTCCCGCCGCGGCGTCCTGCTCGGCCTGTCCATCCCCCAACTCGCCCTGACCGCTGGCGCGTTGACGGTTCTTCTCCTCGTGGTCGTCACCACCGGCCTGTTCGGCGCCGTCGCCCTTGCCCCGCTGTGGGCCACCGTGGCCGCGGCGGTCCTGATCCGCCGCTCGGGCCGCTCACTGATCGACTGGGCTCCGGTCCTGGCCCGCTACGCCCACCGGCGCCGCTCGGGGCAGTATCTGTGGCTGGCCCGTCCCGTCACCCGGCCCACCGCCGAGGGTGTGCTGCACCTGCCCGGTCAGGACGCCGCGGTGCGGGTGCTGACCCCGGCCGCCGGGCAGGCCGCGGCCCTGCACAACCCGCATGAGCAGACCCTGACCGCCGTCGCCCGGATCAGCGCCCGCGCGTTCGCCCTGCTGGACACGTCCGTCCAGGACGCCAACGTGCGAGCCTGGGGCCGGGCGTTGGCCAGCGCCTCCCGCACCGGGCACCTGCGCACCGTGCAGGTCCTGGAGCGCACCGTGCCCGACTCCGGCGACGCGCTCGCCCGCTACTGGGCCCGCCACGGCCGCCCCGAGACGCCGGTGGCCGGACAGGTGTATGCCGACCTCGTCGCCTCCGCCGGCCCGGCCGCCGCACCGCACGAGACCTATCTCGCCGTCAGCCTCGACCTCAAGGCCGCCCGCCGCCTCATCACCCAGGCCGGCGGCGGCATCCCCGGCGCGTTCACCGTGCTGGAACAGACCACCGCGGCACTGGCCACCGCGGCGCGCAGCGCCGGACTGCACATCAACGGCTGGCTCGGTGCCCGCGAGATCGCCGCGGTGATCCGCACCGCCTACGACCCGGCCGCCCTGCCCGCGCTGCAGCACTGGTCACCCACCGGCGCCGCCGAGGCCGACCCGGCCGCCGCCGGCCCGGTCGTCCAGGTCGAGGAGTACGACCGGCTCGCCACGGACTCGGCCCGCCACGCCACCTACTGGATCGAGAACTGGCCGCGCACCGAAACCCACCCCGGGTTCCTGCACGGCCTGCTGTTCTCCGCCGGTGTGCGCCGTACCTTCTCCCTCATCTACGCACCCCAGCCGCTGGAGAGCGCACTCAAGGACGTGCAGCGCCGCAAGGCGACCATCCTCGCCGACGCCGCCGAGCGCCAGCGCCGCGGCCAGGTCGACTCCGAGGAAGACAACGTCGAGTACGCCGACGTCAAAGACCGCGAACGGCAGCTGATCGCCGGGCACGCCGACGTCGCCCTCACCGGCCTGCTCACCGTCTCCGCCGACACCGACGAACAGCTCGATGCCGCCTGCGCCCAGATCGAGACCGCCGCCACCGGCGCCCAGGTCGACCTGCGCCGCCTGCACTTCCAGCAGGCCGCGGCCTTCTCGCTGGCCGCCCTCCCGCTCGCCCGCACCGCCTTGTAACCCAGAGCCTCCGGTCCGCCCCTGGCGCCGAGGGCCGGGAAGGAACCCGCTGCCCGTGCCCCATTCCACCCACGCCGACCCGGGATCCCACCATCCCTACCTGCGCGCCGCGACCGCCGGCGTGCGCCACCACACGAGCAGCCTCACGCTCGCCCCGCTTCCGGCCGAGCGGCCCCAGATCGATGCGGTGCACGCCCACTTCGCGGCCCTGCACCTGCTCCTCGACCGACTGCACGCGGACACCCATCTCCCCTGGCCGTCCGCCGGGCAGCAGCTGGCCGCCGCCCGCACCCGCCTGTGGCAGGCCGCCACTGCCGTCCACGACGCGTACCACCTGCTGCCCCGGCCCGCCGAGCCCGGCGGTGTCGGCGAGGACTGCCGGCCAGAACGCCTGCCCGAGGGCCCGCCGTTCCTGACGATCTGCCAGCGCCATCTCGCGGCCTCTCACACCGCGCGCCGCACCACCAGCCCCTCCGACCTCGCCTCTCCGCTGCGGACCCACCACAGCAGCTGCACCCGCTGACCCAGCCCGGCCCAGCGCCCGCCACCATCCCCTCCCCTGACAGAAAGCACCCGTTGAAGCTCACGTCCCGCCGCATTGCCGCCGCCCTCACCACCGTTGCCGCCCTCGGCGCCGCCACCGCTGCCACGACCGTCCCGGCCAGCGCCGCCGCCTCGTATCACTGCACCACGAGCTCCGCCTCCGTCGACGACCCGGCCTATTCCGGCATCGCGACCGACAACTACAACTTCACGACGAAGCTGTGCGCGAAGCGCGCCGGCAGCACCATCTACGCCTACGCCAAGGTGTCCTTCGAGGGCCCGGTGTGGTTCGTCAACCAGACCGATGTCCTGGACGGCGCGCGCGTCCACCTGCAGATCAAGAAAAGCGTCTCGGGCCCCGACCCGGTCGTGACGTACAAGAACTTCTACGCCCTGGAAAGCAAGTTGGAGCACGGCGACACCTGGGGCAACGGCAGCTACACCACGCCGACGATCACCTACAAGGCCGGCTCGGGCCGCTACCTGGCCGACGGCAGTGTCGACCTCGACTGGAACAACGACGGCAAGGGCTACCGCAGCACGCTGTTCTCCGCCTCGCCGCGTGTCTAGCCGCACCCTCGCCTCCCCGAAGAGCCGCGCCTCATGAACCACCGGCCCGGCCGCAAAGCCCGCCGCGCCAGCGCCTCCCCCGTGTTCACGCCGCACGGCGCCGACCGCTCACAGCGCCGAGCGGCGCGCCGCGCCTTGGCCGAGGCCGCCGCCCACGCCCGCGGCCAGGACGCGGCACCCGACGCCTCCAGTACCGCGCACTCCCCGCTGCCCACGCCGCTGTACGGCGCCGCGGGCCGTCCCGGCCCGGCCTCGGCTCGCGGCCCTCGTCTGCGGCTGCCCGCCCAGCGCATGACCACCGCGGTGGCCGGCGGCGCCTATCCCTTCCTCGCCGAGGGCGGGCTCGGCGCCGAGGGCCTCTACATCGGCCGTGATGTGCACGCCGAAGCGAGTTTCGTGTTCGACCCGTTCACCCTCTACGGCAAGCTCGACGGATTCACCAACCCGAACATCCTGCTCGCCGGCGTGATCGGACAGGGCAAGTCCGCGCTGGCCAAGTCCCTGGCCCTGCGCTCGATCGCCGTCGGCTACCGCATCTACGTCCCCTGCGACCCCAAGGGAGAGTGGACGGCCGTCGCCACTGCCCTGGGCGGCACCACGATCGCGCTCGGCCCCGGCCTTCCCGGCCGGATCAACCCGCTCGATGCCGCCCCGCGCCCCGACTCGGTCACCGAGGCCGACTGGGCGGTCGAGGTCCGCAAACGGCGCCTGCTGCTGCTCGGCTCACTGGCCCGCACCGTGCTGGGCCGGGCACTCAAACCCGTGGAACACACTGCCCTCGACATCGCCCTGGACCAAGTGGTCGCCGATGCCGACCGACGCCACCGCACCCCCCTGCTCGGCGACATCGCGAGCGCCCTCAACGCCCCCGCCCTCCTTGACGACGGCGCCGGGACGGCCACCGACCGACTCCTCGCCGGAGGCCGCGACCTCGCCCACGCCATGCGCCGCCTCGTCCGCGGCGACCTCGCCGGAATGTTCGATGCACCCAGCACCACCGCGTTCGACTCCCGCTCCCCTATGCTCACCATCGACCTGTCCCGGCTCGGCGCCTCCGGCGATGACACCGCCCTCGTCCTCGCCATGACCTGCGCGAGCGCCTGGATGGAGTCCGCCCTTGCCGACCCCTCCGGCGGACGCCGCTTCATCGTCTACGACGAGGCATGGCGCCTGATGCGGCACGCCGGACTCCTCGAACGCATGCAAGCCCAGTGGAAACTCTCCCGCGGCCTGGGCATCGCCAACCTGCTGGTCATCCACCGCCTGTCCGACCTGCTGACCGCCGGAGATGCCGGCTCACGCGGACGCGCCCTGGCCGAGGGCCTGCTCGCCGACTGCTCCACCCGCATCATCTACCGGCAGGAAGCCGACCAACTCCAGGCCGCCGCCACCCTGTTGGGACTCACCGGAGTTGAGGCACAGGCCATCGCACACCTGAACCGGGGGCGCGGGCTATGGAAAGTCGCAGGAAGATCATTCATCGTTCAGCATCAGCTTCATCCCGCCGAACAACAACTCTTCGACACCGATGCGCGAATGCACTGAAACCATATGAATTCACGCATACCGGCGCTCCGAGTTCCAGGATCCCAAGAGTACGGAGCCGCGGCAGAACCCGCGCGGAGGTCGACGCGGAAGCACGGCACCGGCCGAGCGATCCGCGGGCGTGCCACGCGTAGTCCTGGTGATCGAGAACTCGTCGAATTCCTGCTCATACAGGCAGCCGCACCAGAGCACTTCACTGGAGCCGGGGCGAATGGGCCATCGACCCGCACCGCCAGCTCGCCCACGGTCAGCCACCGACAGGACCACCCTCGACAGCCTCGCCTTCGACGCCACGCAGACCAGCCCGCAAGTACCGCCCCTTGCCTATCGGAGCCCCTCCCCCGTGCCTCATGCCTCTGACCGCGCCCAGCCCTCTTCACCTCCCGGAACCCAGCTTGTGGCCGCCAGGCTCGGCCTGTCGCTGAAGGCGCTGTACCGCCTGCACCCCGCGGACAGCACCGGAGAGGCCCTCGCCCAGCTCGTCGTCCGCGCAGCCCGCCGCCTCGACCGCCTGCACCAGGACATCACCGCCCGGGCGGCGGGGGCCGCCGACTATTTGACCCGTGTCGCCCACGGCTCCACGATGATCAATTCTCTGGGGATCCTGCAGAACCAGGGCCTGCAGCTTGATCTTCTGGCCGCTCGGCATGCGGATGCCGCCGAGTATCTGGACGAACTGATCTACATCTACCAGCATTTCACCTCCGCCACCCCAGCATCGAAGACGCCCCGCCCGGCGCAGGCAGTGACCTCCGCCCCCTCCGCAGGAGCACCGATACCGCCCCGTCGGCAGTGACGGCCCTCGGAGCTCATCCGCCGGTTGCTGCGCACGGCACTGCACCGCCGCAAAGGATTTCCCGTCATTGTCCCCGCCCACAGCGCCGCGGTCACCGTTGCCCTGGGCCCGCGCCATGGACTGACCGCCATCGCCCATGGCGAGGATCACGCCTGGGCCCGAACAGCCGTCGCGCATACGAGATTTCGCCGCCTCCCCACCGGCGCGTACGCGAGCGGCGCGCGCAGCACCGAGGCAGTACAGCAGATCCTGCCGTGTCACGCCGGTACGCCGCACCGCGTGACCCCCTTGTCCGCAACTCCCCCGCAGGAAGACGTCTTTGTGAATTCCGAGCCGTTCATCGTCATCGGACATCACCCCGATCACGGATGGATCGTTGACGGCCCCGGGCGTCAACTCCCCCATGTTGGCGAGCTACTGGTGGGCGCCGGCTTCGTCTATGACACCGTCCTCGGCACCCACCGCATCCCCGACGGCACCGACCCGTATGCGCTCTTGCATCGGGCGCTGCCCACGCTCCAGATGTTCGACGTCGATTACATGCTGCTCGGCGAGGTGAAACGACCGGACACCGCCCAGCAGCCGGCACCCGGCGCCGTACCTGCTGCCCCGGCCGCAGCACCGCGCCGTCCGCATCGCTGACCCGGCGCCGCCTCACGGCTCATTGCCCGCCCACTCTCACCGCCCACCGCGTTCGGGACGATCTCTTGTCTGAAGTGTCCGACCTCACCCACGCCGATGCCCTCATCACGGCCACCTGGGCCCGCAGCATTGCGGACCTGGAGGACCTCGTCCGAAGGCGCGTCGTGCATCTGCCGGTGCTCAAGGCCGTGCTGCACATCCGCTCCGCGCTCGTCGTCACGGATGGCGACATCACCGCTCTGCGACATCGCCTGCACGCGCTGACCCGGCCCGATCACGTCCCGCACTTCCTGGACCACCAACGCCTGGCGCCCACGGCCACCGACCTGGCCCGCGCTCACGCTGAGAGCCAGGCCCGGCTGCAGGCGATCCGCGCACTGGTGGACGCCTACCCCGAGGGCCATCTCGCTGACGAACTGAACGTCCTGCTGTCGCGTCGGCAAGATCACGATCACGCGCCCACCGACGATCAGCTGCGCGGCGCCCCCGCACCCCGCTCTGTCACAGCACCACCTGCCCGTGCTGCACGCCGCTGACCCCGCCCCCACTCCGCCCCCGGCACGCCACGCCAACCGCCGCGGGAGGAGCACCCGATGACGGTCGAGGAGCACATCCTCCACGCCTGTGCGCCCCGGCTCGGCCGCCTGTACACCGAACTCGACGCCCTCGACCCGATGGTGGACGTCTTCACCGAAGAACTGGCCACGGTGATCTCCGAAGCGGCGCTGCTGCTCGCGGAACTGTGCGGCGCGTTCGACCCACAGGACGGCGGACTGGACGTGTTCGTCCACGCGGCTCATCCGCGCACCCGCAACCGGCTGACCTTGGTGCGCGCGAACGCGGCCCTGGCCGAGGCGGTCCGCTCCCTGTCCGCCGCGCTGGAGTGCGCCGCGCACCACGACGCCCTGCTCACCTCGCGTGATGACGCCCACTGTGCACGGCGGGAGCGCTACTCCGCACAGATCACCGGGCACGTCGTCCGGGCACGCCGGGCGTTCGCCGAGGCCGCAGGCGCTCTGCACCAGAGGACCGGTGCCGGACCTGACCGCGGCAGGGCGGCAGCGATGCCGTTCACCACAGCAGCCTTGAAGCCCCGCCGCCGCTGAACTCCCTCCCGCCACACCCGTCTTCGACACACCGAAAGTCGCGATGCCACGCCGACGCGAACGCGCCCCTGACCCACCCTCCGACATCGTGCTCCTGTCCCCGCGCTACCTGGGAGCCAGCCCACCCGGCCTGCACGCGGCCTGCGTCTTGGAACTCGCCGACGCCTTCCGCTGGACGGTGACGGACACGACCGCGACGATGACCGCAGTGAGCCCCTGCGGGCGGATCACCGTGCGCCATGACCAGGAGGGGAGGCGGCTCGCGCAGGTGCCGGAGTGCACCTGTCCGTCCAGGCGCGCACGGCCGCCGACGCACCGCTGCGCTGGCAGGCCGAGATCGGCGGATCCGCCCCGGCCGAGTTCGTCGCTCATCTCCTGACCGAGCTCGCCCGCGAGCTGCGCGACGATCCCGATCACGTCCTGTACGGCATCGGCGCCGCCCCGCAATCCGAACTGCTCGCCTTCAACGCACAGCAATGGGACGGCGTCAGAAGGGACGGGCTCGACGGTCTGCTCTCCCGTGACGGGCACGCCGCCGTCATCTACCGATCCCCCGACACGCACCCGCCGCTTGCCGCCTCGGATCCGTCCCTGGCCTGGCACATCGCCGCATTCCCTGAAGGCGTAGGCCCGTTGTGGGCGATCGGCTTCACCGAACACGTCCCCCAGTTCCTGGTCCGCGCCACCGTCGCGGACATGCTCAGCGCCGAGCCGCTGGCCCGGCCCGCCGCCGCGCGCCTGCCGGCCGCGCTTGCGCCGCTGGTCACCACGAGCCGCATCACGATCCCCGACGGACCGCCCGCCCCTCCGCAGCCTCCCGGGCCTGCCGCTCCGCCGCGCTCACGCGGTCACTGAAGCCCTCCGCCCACCAGCTGCGCCCCAGAACACGTCCGTCACTGCACCACCGACTGCCCCGCCTCTGGAGTACATCCCGATCTTGTCTGCCCGCCCCGACATCACGGTCGTCATCGCCACCCGGCTGCGCCCCGAGCGCCTGGGATATCTGACCGAACTGCATGCGAGTCTCCAGCGGCAAACCGTGCCCTTTGAGGCGGTCCTCGTCCTCGACGGCGCCGACCCCGCCCGGTTGCCCGCCTCCATCGCCGCCGATCCCCGGATCCGCGTCCTTGCCCTGCCGCGCCCTGTCGGCGCTGCCGCCGCCCGCAACCTCGGCCTGCGCATGGTTCGCACCCGCTACGTGTGCTACAGCGATGACGACGACCTGCTCAGCGACGACAGTCTCGCCGTGCGCCACCAGAGGATCACTGAGACCAACCTGGGCTGGGTCGCGGGCCTCAGCGCGGATCTGTACCCGGACGGCACGACCCGTATCTGGCACTGCCCCACTCCTCCGGGCCGCCATCGCCCCGGCGACGTGGTCACCTACTGGACCAGCCCCCAGGCGCCGATCCCGCTCGGGCAGACCATGCTGCTGGCCCGCACCTCACTCGTGCTGGCCGCCGGCGGGCACGGTGGCCTTCCCCAGGGCGAGGATTTCCTGATGGTGAACGCGGTGACGTCTCTGGCCGCCGGGGAACTCCTGCCGCACGTCTGCTATTTCTACCGCCGCCATGAATTCCAGATGACCGCAGGCGGTGCCGCGTTCCAGCAACTCGAGGGCGCCGTACGGGACTTCGCATTCCGTCAAGGACACGCCCTGCGGGACCTGCTCGCCCTGGGTCGCGCGGGCACTCCAGCCGGGGACCCACTCACCCCGCCGTCCTCCCCCGTCGGATGACCTCCCCGTCGCGGCTCGAACCGTCCGGCCGGCACGCGCGCAAAGCCGCACGCTGCACGCATCCTGCTCAGAAAGGGCCCTGTTCCTGTGCCGTTGTCCGCCGCCGCCATCGACGCTCACGGCGTCCTCTTCCCACTCGTGCTGCCGGACGGTGATCACGAGCGCGAGGAAATGCTGCACGACATCCTCGGCGGATTCTGGGAGGCGACCACCATCAGCCGCCCCGGCCCGGACGGCGAGCCGGTCGGCGCGTGCTTCTTCCTGAACGCCGCCCCCAACGCCTATGGCCTGCCGGCCAATATCGCGGCCACCACCATCGCCGACGTCGTGGGCGATCGACCTTTGCCCATCGAACTGCACGGCACCGTCGTCCTCCTCGGTCTGCCCACCCGCCAGGGCGAGTTCACTTCGCTGGATGGCCGAGTGGTCCGCCTGGCCTCGCTCATGACCACCCTCGCCACTGCGGAGCACGACCCGCCGCCCGGCGCCGTGCGCTCTGCGCCCGCACCGCAGGGCCCCGTGCCGCCGCCCCCTCGCAGCGAGCCCGGCACAGGTCCACCCCGCCGGTGACATCGCCGCCCTGTGTTCCGCCCGCCCCGACAGATGGTTCCTGATCCTTGAACGACCCGCAGACGTACATCGGTTACCACCCCGAGCATGGCTTCATCGCGCGCCCCTCCGAGGAGCTTCCCCCGCATTTGGCGGACTGGCTGCTCACCCGCGTCATGTTCGAGCGTGTCCCCGACACCCCCCTGTACCGGCTCGCCGCCCCCTCGAACGACGGGGTGCGCCGTACCCGCCAGGCCGTCAAGGACCTGCGCGCGCTGGGCTTCCGCGTCCAGGCCGACCTGCGCCTCGACCCGTCCCTGAGCCCGGACGGCCGACAGCTCACACCGCGCCCGGGCAATGGCCAGGCCCTTTCCGCGCTGCGCACCGCGGCTCGCTCCCGTTCCCCTCAACTGGCCGGCGCCGCACTCTCCACCCCGCCGAGTCGGCCCGCCGCCCCGGCTGCCGCCGGCCCGATGGCCGCGCGCCCCACCCGCACGCGCTGAACCCGGCGCCGCCCCGCACCCTTCTCTCGATCTGGAGCCGACCATTACCGAGGCCGCCCCCATCTCCCCTGCTTCGGGCGCCACCGCGGCCGACCACCGTCTACGGGCGTTCAAGGAGAACCTCGACGCGATACACGGCCGGTGGCGGGCGAGCACGGGCAAGCTGTACGACTCCTATCGCAGGATCACCGACAAAGACGCGCTGCACGCCGCGGCCCGAGCACGCAACCGCGACGCAGCCCGCGCCTTTGCCGAGCTTCTTCCCCACTGCCCGGCCCTGCTGGCACACGCGCGCACGGCCCTGGACGCCCTGCCGGTCACCGCGCTGCAGCATGCCTGGCGCGGCATCATCGACCGGCTCGACAGGGCCGCCCACCAGGCCGAAACGCTGGCGAGCGATCCGCAGTTCTTCAGCACGCCCATCTCCACCGCACCCAATGAGCTGTGGACCTCGGTCCGTCTGTGGGACCAGCATCATGACTTGCTCACCGGCCTCCTGGAGGACCGCTACCGTCCACGCCCTGACGCCGTACTGGCGGCACCCGAACGCGACGCGCTCGCCGAACCCGTACGGCAGGCCCTGTTCGAAGGCCACTACAGCATCTACAGCTGGTGGAACGACGCCCACGGACGCCTCATCCGCCTGCTCGCTCACACCGCCGAGCACACCGACACGACGGCGCCCGACCTTGGTGCGTTCATCGCCGTCACCGGGGACGAGGACGCGCCGACCGTCCTGGGCGTCTACGACGACGAGCATCGCGCCGAACAGGCCCTGCCGCCGGTGCCGCCGTTCAGGCTGCAGGAACAGGATCGCTGGCAGCGTCCCGCCGTACTCTTCGTGCCTCATCTGGCGGACCTGCTGCGCGGCGTGCGCACCGCCGCACACGCCGGCGAGATCGGCGAAACGCTGGATCACGTGTCCGCCCGGCGGAGCCCTGCACAGGGTCATCTCCCGCAGATCAGTGAAATCGTCCGAGCCGCCGCCGCGTTCACACACGCCACAGGCACACCCGACGGGGCCGTGGCCGCCGCTCGCCTGCGCGCGGTGGCCGCGCAGCTCGATCACGCCGCCGACGAACTCCACGACCTGCAGGTGGAGTTGCAGGACCAGGTCTCGCTGCTGCCGCCGCCGGCACGTGCGCAGGCGCAGCAGCCGCGACCGGCCCTGGCGCCGATGCCGCAGGCGGCGATGTCAGCGGCCCGCAATCGCTGATCACCCGGCTATCGGAACGTGCGGAAAGGCGAGGTAGCTGCGGGGTGGTGAGGCCCGTCCTGGAGCGTGTCGGCAGTCATTGCCCATGTTCGTGGTCCAGCCACGCACCGTTGATGTGCTGGAGGCTCTGGGCCGCCTCGCCTTCGCCCAACGCGGCACCGCTTTCCCGCCACCACCGAGAGGAGATCCGCCTTGCCCGAAACACCAGCAGAGCCGTTCATGACGATCCGGCACGCCATCACCGGCGAGATCACCACCACCGGCTACAACGCCGCCGCCCGGCGGATCCTGTTCCAGTCCGGCTTTGAAGAAGCTCCAGGCTGCGCCTGCCGATCGACGGAGCCCGGTACGGAGCGGAAGCATGGGTCTGCTCGGCAGCCGGCGAGCTGCTCGTCGCTGGCCATCCCATGCCCTTGGACCGAGCCCTCGGCCGGCCGGTGAACGCCGACGGCACGCCCCGGTTGGCCCGGTCGCCGATGCCGGCACCGTCCGTGATCCGCTCCGAGGGCTGTCAGCCTCTCCGCCGTATCGCCAACTCCGCCCGCACCCGAACCTGTTGAAGGATCCTCGTTTTGACCACACCCGGAACGCGCAAGAGTTCAGCGCGTACCAAGGGCGGCGAGCTGCGGGCCAAGGTGGCCCGGCTGCTGGCCGACCGGCCGGCGGACACGCTCACCATCGGGGACATGGCCAGGCAGCTGGGCCACTCCCACGGCGCCGTCCGCAACGCCGCCCTCACCCTGGTGCGCCGCGGCGAGGCCGACCAAGGCGGAACCGGACAACCGGAGTTCCGCGCGAACGCGAGAACCGCCGCAGCCGCGCAGACCGCTGTGATCAGCCCACCGGGCACCCACGCTCCCCGCGCCCAGGCGGCCACGGCCCGTACGACCATTCCTGCAGCAGCCACGGCCAGGCAAACCGGCCCGATCCTCCGCGCGGGGGGCCAGCTCTACCATCCCCGGGAGCTGGCCGATCTGCCCGACGTCGAGGCGCTGAATCGCTTGCGCGACGCCGACGTACCGGTGCTGCTCTACGGCCCTCCGGGCACCGGCAAGACGAGCCTGGTCGAGGCAGCGTTCCCGGACCTGCTCACCGTCGCCGGTGACGGCGACACCACGGTCGGCGACCTGATCGGCGAATACACACAGGACGACGCCGGCGGCTACGTCTTCCAGTACGGACCGCTGGTCACCGCGATGACCGAGGGCCGCGCCCTGCTGATCGACGATGCGACCCTGATCTCACCGAAGGTCTTGGCGGCGCTGTATCCCGCGATGGACGGGCGCAGGCAGATCCAGGTCAAGGCCCACAAGGGCGAGACCATCAAGGCCGAGCCGGGCTTCTACGTGGTCGCAGGCCACAATCCCGGCGTCCACGGGGCGGTGTTGACAGAAGCGCTGTCGTCCCGGTTCAGCGTGCAGATCCAGATCGGCACGGACTATGACCTCGCCCTGGCCTTGAGGATCGATGCCCGGGTGGTCCGGGTCGCCCGACACCTCTCCCACCAGGTCGAACTCGGCGAGCTGGGCTGGGCACCCCAACTGCGGGAACTGCTCAGCTACCAGAAGACCGAGGCCGTCCTCGGCACCAAAGCAGCCCTCGCGAACCTGGTCGGCATCGCTCCTGTGGAGGACCGCGACGCCGTCGCCGACGCCGTCATCAAGGCCGTCGGCCTCAAGGAGATCCGCCCCCTCACCCTCGGCAAGCAGCTCCCCGCCACAGCCGCACGGCAGCCCCCGGGCAGCACCGGCTCCGCGCACCGGGGCCGCTCGCGATGAGCGCCCACCACCACGTCCAGTCCCCCGCCACCACGGCGGGCGACGACGCCGACCTCGCGCGATGGGACGACGACGGTGCCCCGCCCGCGCAACCCCGCACCTCCCCGGCCGCGTGGCTGCGCGTGGGAGCCGAACTCGGCTCTCGGCTGGTCGACCTCTCCGGCCGCCAGGACCTCCTCGTCACCTGCCGCCCCGGCACCCGCAGCGGCGCACCGGCCGCGTTCTTCCCCACGCTGGGCGAGGTCGAGTTCGACGCCGGCCTGTTCGCCCCGCTTCAGCCGCACGAGATCCATCCGCGGATCGTGGGCGACGAGGAGCGGTATCCCGCCGCCTGGGGCGTGTTCGTCCACGAGGCCGCGCACGCGGCCCACTCCGTCTGGGCGGCGCCCGGCGGAGCCAACCCCCGTGTCGTCGAGGCCGCGCTCCTGCTGGAGGAGAGCCGTGTCGAAGGCGCACACCTGATCACGCGGCCCACGGACCGCACGTACCTGCGCACCAGTGCCCGAACCCTGGTCATGCCCGACATCAACCACCCCACCCTTCAGGGCATCGAGCACGCCGCCGCCGTGGCGGCCCTGATCCTCGGCCGCCGTGACGTCGGCATCCTGGACGCCGGCGAGACCCGGGCCGTCGCCGATCTGTGCGAAAAGGTGCTGGGCGCCAACCTGCTGGCCACCCTCACCCGCATCTGGAGTGCAGCCCACCAGTGCGCCGACCACGACGCCACGACCATGCTCGCGCACGCTCAAGAATGGTGCGACACTCTGGACACCGCGGCCCCCGCCCTGCCCGTGCCTCAGAACCTCACCGATCTGCTGTCCGGCGCCGTGGGGGTCGTCATGGACAGCACGGCCGCCACCGACGCCGCCGACCTCGCGGCACAGGCCGCAGCGGCCAACGCCCTGACCGCGCGGTCCAAGGCGCAGGGTCAGGACCGCGCCCAGCGGGCCGGCCAGCGACGCAAGGCCGCCGCCACCGCCAAGTCGGTCTTCAACGCCCGCGGCACCACCGTCACCCCCGACGGCACACCGGCGCCCTACGGCAACCCGGTCACCGGCACCCGCAGGCCCACCGCCGCCGAGCAGAGTGCCGCCGCGCGCCTGAGCCGCGCCCTGCGTGCCGCCGCCTACCGCGAGCGGACCGAGGAGTGGACCACCAGCCCCACTCCGCCCGGCCGCCTCAATTTGCGTGCGGCCCTCGCCCGCGACGCTCAGCGCGCGGCCGGATCGGTCCCCACCGCGGAACCGTTCACCCACACCCGCCGCCGCAACTCCCCCACCCCACCACTGCGTGTGGGGATCGCCGTCGACGTCTCCGGCTCCATGCGTGCCGCCTGCGCGCCCGTCGCATCCGCCGCCTGGATCGTGGCACGCGCAGCAGCCCTGACCGACCCCGACTCCCGCACCGCCACCATCGCCTACGACACGCATCTGACCGCACTGACCCGACCCACCCACCGAGCACCAGAGCGCGTGACAACGTTCGGCGCCAAAGGCAGCAGTCACAACCTCGGCGACGCCATCGACGCACTCGACCACGGCCTCGAACTCAGCCGCCCCGGCACCGGCCGCCTCCTCGTGATCGTCACCGACGCCATCTACACCCCCGACGAAACCGCTCACGCCGTCACCCGCGTCAAGCAGCTCACGACCGCCGGCTGCGCCGTACTCCAGCTCACCCTCACCGCGCAGTCCCAGCACTTGCCGGGGACCACCTTGCTGCACCTGACTCAGCCCTCCAGCGCTCCCGCCGCCATCGCCACGGCGGCCACAGACGCCATCCGCAGGACCCGCTGAGACGACGCAGAAGACAGAAAGCAGAAACAACCACGTGGCAGTTAAGAAGTTCTGGTCCGTCGAGCACGCTTGCGGACACACCGTCGAATTTGATCTTTCGGACCGCCCGGCCGACCGCCGGGCAGGGTTTGCTCGCTGGTTGTCCACCCGGGAGTGCACCGACTGCTGGCGGGCCTCCCGCGACGAGGATGCCGAGGCGAAGGCCGAGTGGCTCGCCCGGCAGCGGGCCGCCGAACAGGATGTCGCCGAGGAATGGGCCCAGCAGTACCGCATGCCGCCGCTCGAGGGCACCGACCGCGCCGTCGCCTGGGCCAGTCGCTGCCGTCACCGGCTCGTTTCGGCCGCCTACACCGCGCTTGTCGCCGAGGGCGGTATGAGCGAGACCGAATGGGAGTCGGTCGAGGACGCCGTCCGCCCGATCACGCGCGCCGGGTGGTGGCTGGACCAGCGCGAAGCAGATCCGGCCGACCTGCCCGAACTCCTCGCCGCTGCCCACGGCGACGACCGGCCGACCGAGAATCCCCATTTCTAGCCGTCCTCTCCGGAGCCCCATTGCCCTCCGCGCTGCCTACCGTCACCATCACCCGCGAGCCCACCGGCAACGTCACGGCCGAGGGCGGCGACCGTCTCGCCCACGACCTGCTGCGCCACGCCGGATTCCAGATCGAGACCTCGATCCGCACCTTCTGGTTCCGCCTGCCCTGGGACATGGGCGAGACCCGCGAGAACCAGATGGCCAGCCATGCCGCGCGCATGCTCAGCGCCGCCGGCTACCACGTTCATCTCGACCCCGCTCTCGCCGCCGACGCCGCGCTCCCGCAAGCCACGTCCGCAGCACAGCAGACGGGCGAGGTTCCGTTGCAGGTGCTGAGCGACCGGATGCGCGGGGCGGAAACGTTCGCTCACGCCGCGTCCCTGCTCCATCAGGTCGTCGATGGCCAGGAAGGTCCCCTGGTGAGGCTGGCGTCCTTCTTCGCTGCTGCCGCCGAGCAGGCCGAGACTGTGCCGGGCACCGCGGCCAGTCACCTGGCGAGCCTCCTCGACCGGGCCTCCGCCACACTCGATGACCTGCTTCGTCAACTCGACGGCTGCGCTGGACAGTTGCACAACCTGGGACCGGCGTCCCAGGTGACACCACCCCCCGTCTCCGCGGCCCCAGTCGCCGAACGCGCGGCGGTCAACTTCCCACCCCGCACGACGCCCAAGCCTCATTCCCGCTGACCCCGAACCCGCTGCTCCTGCGCCACCCCCATCCCTCTAACAGGAGTTGACCTGACCCGCTCCTCCAGCACAGAACTCGCCGCCTTCGCCAGCGCCTTGGCCAACCGTCTGTACGGCACGTGGCGGCCGGCGCCGCCCGCCCCCGTCCATCAGGACCCGGCCCGACACCGCTTGTGGGACAGCGGCCCACTGACCCAGCAAGTCTTCATCGAGCCCCGCTCCGCCCAGCGAATCGTACTGACGTCGCCGCTGGGCCTGCAGCTTCATGTCACCGCCCGGCCAGGCCGCCCAGGCCGCTTCGCCGTCGTGCCGTTGTTGCCCGCCGGGATCGGCAGGGCCGACATCGCGACCGTGCCCCGCCCCTTCGGAATCTCCGTACCCCGCGACCCCGCACGGGCCGCCGCCGCGGTCAACCGGCGCCTCATCCCCGACCTGGTCAGCGCCGCCGCTCTGCTGCCCTCCCGCTCCGAGCCACGTCATGCCACCCGGATCGAGTGCGCCTTCGGCCCGGACCGGCTTCCCTACATCGCTGCCGCCCACGCCGACGCGGTGTTCCAGCTGCTGCACAGCGGCCGTTTCGAACTGGACCCGGCCACCGGCATGTTCGGCGTGCCGGACGGAGTCGGCACGTTCGACGCCGCGCTCCGCGCCCGTGATGCCACCACCGCTCTGGCCGCGACGGGCTTCGACGTTCGCATCCGTGCCGCTGCACCGCACCCCCCGCCCGCGCCCCAGGGCCTTCCCCACGCCCGCACCGTCCGGGGCGTCCCATCGCGCGCTCACTGAACGGCCGGAATCCCATCATGCTCGCCTCACGTTCCGCCGCCATAGCGCTGACCTGATGCGCACCCCTGCGACAGCGGCCTGTTCACCCTGCCGGTCCGTGACCTCGCAGCTGCCAAGGCCGCCGCACGGCGCGTGCTGACCACCGACGGCCTCCACCAGTCCGCGGCCACCGTCAGCTGCCGCCGTCATCCCTGAACATCAAGGAGAGCCTCATTACCTCGTTGCCCGACGACGGTCGCGTCCACGTCAGTCCGCGCTACCTGGCCGGCCAGGTCGACGACCCTCACGACGAGTACCTTCGGCCGCTCGTCGAGAAGTACGGCTGGAAGCAACTGGATGACGGTGCGGACACGTTGTACTACGTCAGTCCCTGTCTGCGCGTCCGCCTCACCTGGACACCGGAGTTGTACCGCGAGCCGTCCCTGCAGATCGGGGCGCATGCGGATCCTCACCCGCTGCGGACACCGCTGTGGCACATCGCGGCCGACTGCCACCTGCCCACCGAGTTCCTGACCGCGCTCACGACCGTGGTGGCCAACGCGCTCACGGAGACGCCCGATGCGCTGCTGCGTACGAACGAGGACTGGATGGCCCCGCTGCCGCGCCCCCGCGGCTGGCGGGGAGCAGCCCGCTCGGCCACCTCGCCCGACAGCCTGGCGCACTACACCCGTGAGCCCGCCGCCGTGCTGGCCCCGCGGCCCGGCCTGGTGGCGGGCTGGACGTTCACCGCCGCCCTCCCCGATGGCCGCGATGAGTGGCAGGCCCAGTTCAGCACCAGCACCCCGCGTTTCCTCGTCGAGGCGTTCCACCGCGCCGTCACCGCGCCCGAACCCGTGATCCGCTACGGCTCCTCCCTCTCGCCGTGGACGCGCCCCTATCTCGCCACCTGGCCGGTCTTCCCCGCCGCGCTCCCGCCACCTCCGCCCGTACCGCACGCTCCGGCCACGCCGCGGCCCCACCGCTGACCGCCCACCCGGGGAGGATCACCTGCCGCCCGGCCTCGACGACGGCGCCTACCTGTACACCCTGGCCGAACAGTTCCACGACGCCGCCACCGACCTGCCGCTGCCCGAGCGGGTCGCGGCCGGCGACGAGGTCGGCCAGGACCTCGAAGAGCAACTCCGTTACATGACCGGCCTGTTCATCCGTCTCGCGCACGAAACGGTCCAGCGCCGTGCTCTCGCCCTGTCCTCGGCCGAGCAGGACACGACCGACAAACGTCACGCCCTGGACCGCACCGCGCAGGCAACCGCCTCGGCCGCCGAATCGATCGCCCACCTCGGAGCGGCGATCGCCCAGCTCGGCGTGCACCGGACCACGGCCCCGCCCACCGCGCGAGAACACGGGCACGCCGCCCAGCGCGCCCGTCTCGAAATGGAACGCCATCTGGCCGCCGCGGCTGCCCTGGCCCACCAGACAGGCCGCATCCTGCTGCCCCCGCCTCACGCCAACTCCCCGAAGCCCCCGGCTCACCCCGCAGCCGCCGCAGCCCCCTCGCCCCGCACCCGCTGACCCCGGCCCACCTGTTCTTGGAGCCCACCCATGTCCCGCCGCCTTCGACGCCCTGCGGCACTCCTCGCCCTGGCCTGCACCCTGCTGCCCGTGGCCGCATGCAGCAATACCGCCTCCACCCCGCCATCTCACACGAGCGCTACGGCATCGTCCCCGGCCCGCGCGCAGCCCGCCCCCGCGCTCTCCCGTACGCAGGCGCGCACCGTCCTGACGCACTACTCGAAGATCAACAACAAGGCCGGTGCCGCCCTCGACGCCACGCTGCTGGACACCGTCGAGGACGGCCCGCAGCTGGCCATGACGCGCTCCTGGTATACCCAGGAGCGGGCTCTTCCCGAACTTCAGCGCACCCCCTACATCCCGTGGTCGTACGACGCCGACACCGCCCGCTACTTCATCCCGCGCCTGCCCGCGGGCCGGCAACGCTGGTTCGCCGCCCAGGTGTTCAGCGGCACCGCCACCGAGCAGTCCCGTCTCCTGGTCGTGGCCGAGCGGCCGCGCACCCACGCGTGGGAGCTGGTCGAGGTGGTCGACCTCGCCGATGCCACTGCGCTCAAGGTCGCCGAGGACCGTGACGGGTACGCCACGGCCGTGGACGCGACGAGCAGCGCGCGGCTGGCCGCGCCGGTCTCCCTGCTGCGCACCGCCGTCCTGGACAACGTGGTCACCGGCGGCGCCAACACCGGCCACCAGGTCTTCGCCTCCACCCCGGCCATCCGAAAGTTCCTGGCCGCCCGCAAGAAGACTCTCCTCAAGTACGGTCCGCAGGGCACCGTCGCCTTCGCACCCGCCACCACCACCTCGCCGCAGAGTTACGCCCTGAAGATGGCCGACGGATCGGTGCTGGTCGCTTTCGCCCACCGGCACACCCAGACCGACACCGTCACCCGTGCCGGGCTGGGCATCACCCCCGCACCCGAGGACCGGGCCTGGCTCGGCACCAACAGCCAGTACACCTCCATCACCTACACCTTCACCTGCGCGGACGCCGCCCTCGTCCCGTCAACTTCCCGCCAGGCCAACCTCCTTGGCTCGCATTGCGCGCGCACCGACGCCGAGGGGACCCCCGCGTCCCGGCGAGCGGCATAGGCCCTGCGCGGCCTGCGGGCCCGTGCGCCCGGCGGGTACGCACGTCCACTGCGCGATCGGACAGCTGCGGCGCACAAGGGCGGGAATCGGGTTCCGGACCGCCGTGAGTGCTGAGAAGATCGGGGCCGATCGCCCGTCCCTCCACGACCCGGCCGGGCGCCGAAGGGGAGAGCCGATGGACACGCCTCGGATGGAACGCACCGTCATGGTGGGCAAGACGCCGGTCGCCGACGCGGCCACGGGCCGTGTGAGGGTGATGGTTGAACGCTGCGCCACCTGCGACTTCCGCCCCGGCAACCAGGGCAATCTGGCTCCCGGGCAGTTGTCCCGGCTGGTGCGCGAGTGCGTCGCCGACGAGGGACATCTGGTCTGTCATGAAACCGGCCAGGATTCCGGGCAGCCGGGAGCCGTGTGCGCTGGGTTCGCCGCGCACCCCGATGCGGAACGCTCCCTCGCGCTGCGCATCGCGGCAGCCGGTCACGTCCTGCCCCAGCTGCCCCCGTCGGCCCCGCAGGCCATCGCACCCTCGGCGGGCGGCCCCCTGCCGCAGTAGTTCACCCCACTGTCGCGTGCCGCGGCAGATGACCGGCGGCCGTACGAGGGGATCGATGTCCTGTGCGAGGAGTGCCCTGAACTGCGGGCCACAGGCAAAGGTCTGGCATTTCGACGCCTTTTCCGAGAGGACCGGAGCGACGGCGCGCACTTCACCCGCGCTGAGCCCGGTGGAAAGACCTTCATGCATGGGGGGCAGCGGCCTCTTATACACCCACTTCGTCCGTTAGGGAAACGGCTGATTCTCCGCAGTATTGATGATCCCTCCGCACGCCGCGCACGAGAGGTCATCCGCATGAACCAGCAGCATCGCCGGTGGTCCGCCATCGACACCGTCACCCCCAACCGCCGGATCACTCACCAGCACTTCGCCGTCGGCGACACGGTCACGGTGATCCGCGGCGTGGCCGACGGCGTTCTGTGCGGCGAGGAGATGAGGATCGTCGCCCCGTCGTGGCACGAGCCGACCAAGGAAGACGGCTGGCGCGTCCGCAACCCGAAGGGCGGTCGGCGCACGTACCTCACCGCGCACCCGCGCTACCTCGTCCACACCGCCAAGAGCCGACGCCACTGCCCCGACTGCACCCTTTACCTCAAGGACCTCAGCCAGACCGTACTGTCGCAGCTGCCCGCGACCGGGATACACGAGGCCGGCTGGTACCGGATCACCGAGCCCCCGAACCACCTCCTGCACAACGCCGACGAGGACGCGGCGAAGTGATCGCTTCCTGGACCACCTACACGGACGCGTCCGAAGCCCTCACGGACGTCCTGTGCCGTCCGGTGGACGACCAGGCCAGCGTGGCCCGTCTGCGGACCATCGCCCGGTCCTCCTGCCTCACCACGGCTTCTACCGTGAACTCGGCGGCCGCGCTGGCCGCCTGGTCGATCCGGCTCAACGCACCGAGCCGCGAGCATCGCATGCCCGGCCGGGGGATCGCGCGCCTCACCCTGGTGCCGCACCCCGATGACCGGCGTCTGACCGAGCCGGAGGCACGGGCCGTCGTCGGCCGCATGCTGCAGGCGATCGGTCTGAACCCGCCCGGCTGCCGCGACGAGCACCCGTGGCTCGCGCTGCGGGCCGAGGACCGGCACGCCCTGCACGTCGTCATCAGCTTGCGGTCGCTGGCCGGCCGGCTCCTCCACGTGCCGGGCATCGGCCAGCGGCTGCACGTCGAAGCGCGCCGCATCGAAGCCGACCTCGGCCTGGTGCCCTCGACCACTGGCCTGCGCCACACCGGCCCGACGGACGTCGAGTTCACGCTCGACCCCGGCCTCGGGCTGTCCGCGACCGTCCGCAGCATCCATCCGGGCGCCCGCGCCGCGCTCGCTGCAGCCGGGTTTCAGCCCCATTCGGACGACGCCGTCTACACACTGCCCGATCACCTGACGCTCACCGAGGCGCGAGTGGCTCTGGCCGACGCCGAAGTACGCCTGCGTCAGCTCGGGGTGACCTCCACTGCCGATCCCGCCATCGCGGCGCACACCCTGGCGGCACCGGACACCACCCCCGCCCGCACCGCCGCCCTGTACACCGTCCCCGTCACTCAGCTGACCGCTGTGCAGCGCCAACAGCTCGTGGGTCATCTCACCGACGAGCGCTCCGGCGTCCTCGGTGCCGTGCGGCGCCAGATCGAACAACTGGCGATCGCCTCCGATCCGACCAGCGAAGACGCCCATGCGGTCGACGAACACGAACGGCTGCTGTGGGCGGCCCACCGGCTGTACGGGATCACGACCGATCTGGCCCGTCTCGCTGACCGCCAACGTCCCGGCGGCGAGCCCACCGTGGCGCATGCGCTGACAGCACGCGCAGCACCGTCATCACCGGCCACCGCTCCCGTGACCCGGGGGCCTCATACAACTCGGCGCCTGCCGCACTGAACCACGAATCGCGGTCCGATTGGTGCATCAACTTGCCTATCCGTCACTGCCATTGACCCACATTAGGGGTTCCCCTGCACCTTGCTCCTGAGCCGTCGTCGAAGCCCACCGACACGCAGTCCAGTTTTCGCGCCGACGCCGTCACTGCACTCGGGTTTGGCGCAGCCGCGTTGTGCGCGGTGATCTACCTGATCAGCTGCTGCTACGCGCTGGCCCGCTGCCAGGGGTGGGCCGGCGACGTTGCCTTCTTCACCGCCCTCGCGCTCACCACTCTTCTTCTGATCGCCAGCGTCCTAGGATCCCTCGCCCTGGAGGAGCCGGAGGAGTTGAGCATGCTCGTGTTCGTCCTGCTACTGGCCGCCCTGCCAGTGTCGGTCGCAGCCACCAGCCCCATCGGCGTGCACCTGGAGACACTCCTCGGCACCGGTGCGGCCCTGTTCCTTCCGCGCTTCGTCTACTCCCTGTTGGATGCGTCCCCCCTCGAATGACCCCTCGCTCACCACATTCACTCTCCGAGTCTGCGCAGGACTTTCAGCCTCTGGCCACGGCGCCACATCAGCCGTGGTACCGCGACCTGCACCTTGCCGAGCTCGTCAGCACGGGCGCCGCCGATCTGATCCGCGCGGCCCGTGACATGCTCGACGACGGCTATCCCCTCTCGTCGGCCCTGGCGAAGGGCGCCGCGCACTATTGCGCACGGCACCAACTGCCGGTTGCTGCGGCAACGCTCGTGGAAGCGGAGGCGCTCCGGCTGGTTCTCAACGTCTTCGCCGACCAAGGCACTGAGCCGCTCATTCGCGAACTGCCGACCCTGCTCGCGTCGTTCGACCGCTTGCCCATCGCCGAGCAGCGCCGCCTGATGGCCACGCCCCTTCAGCAGTCCCAGCAGTCCTCGGACGCTTCCAGGACGAGAACGGCCATTCGCCCGATCACCTTGCAGGAGCGGTTCGCCGCTCCTTCCTCGCACAGCAATTCGCCACGCCCTGGCCGGTAGCGAGCCCACGGCCGTCGGCGGCATGCGTCCGAACTCCCCCACCGCGGTTGCGGTGTGAGGCAAACACGGGCCCACCGCCCACGCACCGCACGCCACGGCCGCAGCCCCACTGGTCCCGAAACCCTGTCCAGCTCACATCAACGGCCCCGCGCTCTCTCGTCTGAAGGACAGCACCATCCCCATCACGTCCCCTCGCGCCACGCTCGACAACCCGTCCGACCAGGCCCGCAGCTGGCTGCGACGGCTCATCTCCCCCTATCTGCGCGCCTGTCTGCCGGCCGGCCGTGAAGGCAGCTCCCCGCTGGCCTGCGGCCCGTACGCGGTTCTCGACGAGTCCCGCCGCCGCAGTCCGCACCACTGATTCGGACCACGCGCCGGTCGCATCCTCCTCTCCCCGCTCGCACGACCGAGATCGCATCCGTTGGCCTACTACGCTCCCAAGAATCTGCGCGCCGCCGAGTTCTTCGCCCGACTCCATCTGCCCTTCGGCGGCAGCGAAGTTGTCGGTGACACCTACTACGTCACGCCGCACCCCGGCTCCGTGCTCCGGCTGCGCATCAGCTTCCACCAGACCATCAAGTCGGGTGAGTACGACGGGCTCGTCGTCGCGCTGCTGCATCCCGAACACGGAACCATCGACAGCACGTTGCTGACATTCCTCATGCACGAAACCTTCGCCGAGCGCGACACAGCGCGGCAGGTCCGCCCCGGGCACGCCGGTCACGCCACCTTCGATGCCCTCGCCCCGCAATGGGCCGGGGCAGACCTCGGTGAGCTGCGCCGTGCAATCGAGCGATACGCCCGCATCTGGTCTCCCACCACGGCGCTCCCGTCGCCCCCCGCCGTCGCCCCGTCGCGGACGGCGACACCCCGGCCCTCTCCCCCTGCCGGACGCACCCGCTGACCCGTCCTCACCGCCGCCGCCCTCCGCCGTCGCCTACGTTCCTGCCGCTCGCCAGAGCCAACGAAAGTCCGGATCACGGAACTTGCTCCTCGGTAGCGCTCGACCGTCCTTTGATCCTGGAGTGTTTTGTCCTCTGAGTCCCGTCCGCCCTTCGACGCCGCACCGCAGCAGGTGAAGGAGCTGAACGCCGCCCTGCTCACGGTTACCGACGCCCTGCGCCACGCCACCACTGGGCAGCAGGTCGCCACCCTCATCACCCCGCTCCTGAACCAGCAGGACGGCACCCTCCCGCGTCTCGCCATGGCGCTGAAGACCGCCGCCGACCGCGCGCAGAAGGTCACCGCGCACTCGTCCGCGGACCGCACCCTGTGGCAATCCCTCGCCCATGCCGCCGAGGCCCTGGATACCTGGATCGTCACCCTGCACGGCGTGGACGACGATCTGGCCGCCGCCCCTCCCCCGGCCGCGCCCCGCCCGCACCCGCAGTCCCCAGGCGCCGAACACGGCCCCGGGCGGAGCCGATGAGCGCCGCCAAGACGGCATGGCAGCGCCCCGATACCGCCCGGCAATACTTCGCCGTCACTCCGCGCCACCTCGCCGGGCCGGGGCATTTCTCCCACGTCACCGAGCACTTGAGGGCCTGCGGCTGGAAGGACCGCAGCCCGCGGCGCGGCGGGCAGATCGTGTTCGAGAACCCGCAGCGCACCGCCCGGGTCACCTACGATCCCGCCTCCGCTCCGCCGGGCTGGACCATCGCCGGGCGCACGGTGGACGGGACGAGCTGGCATGTCGCCTTCTCCATGCACACGCCCGCCGAGGCCATCGCCGGACTGACCGATGCCCTGACCCGCCCGCTGTCTCCCCTTCAGGAGCATCTGAACGTGTGGGCGCCGCTGCAGCAGCAGAACTGGTCCACCGCTCAGGGACGGCACTTCACGGCGAGCAGCCCGGACGGCACCGCCGCCGTGCAGTACCGGCAGACGGTCAACCAGGACGGCCGGGCCGAGGCGATGTGGTGGGCCGCCGCCCGCACCGAGCACGGCCGATTGTGGGATGCCACGTTCAGCCAGCACACCCCGATGCAGTTGATCGCCGCGTTCACCACCACACTGGCCGACCCGCGCCCGCTGCTGCGCGAACGCGGCGCGCACCCGGCCACCAAGTTCGCCGCCGCGGCCTCCGTCCACATGCGCCCCTCTCAGGCGATGGCCCATCTGGCCGCCCGGCTGCACCAAGCACGCCAGGACACCTGGGCCCGGCATGCCCCCGCCGCGCACCGCACCACTTCTTCCGCAGGAAGGCGCCGTTGACCACCCCTGACCGGTTCTTCCCCACTCTGGCTCGCGATCCGCGCGACGCGGCCCCGTTCGCCGTCACGCCCCGCCACCTGGCCGGGCCGGGCGACCCACGGCACATCACGCACTACCTGAGTGCGGCCGGCTGGCGCGACCACTCGGTCCCCCGCTATCCGCATGTGCTGCTCGAAGCCCCCGACCGGCGTACCCGTCTCACGCTGGAACCCGGCGCGGAGAACCCGATCACCTCGAACCCGGTCGCCTGGCAGCTGCACGGCACCGTGCAGCACTGGTACGCCGCTTTCAGCAGCCTCACCCCTGTCGAGATCATCGCCGGATTCACCGACACTCTCACCGGCCCGCCGCCTGCGGCGGCCCCAGGCGTGTCGGACGTGCTGGCCGAACGCGGCTGGAGCGAGCACTATCGCGGGATCGAATCCATGGCCTCCGACGAGGAGGACGTCCTCCTGTCGCGCGAGGACGACGAGTCATGGCTGATCGAGGCAGGAACGCCGCATCCGGCCGGCGGCATCCACAAAGTCATGTGGGAGGCGCGCCTGGTCGGGCAGGTGCCCGCGCACGCGCTGGCGGGCCTGGCCGCCACGCTCAGTGCTCCACAACCGCTGCTGCGCCATCAGACCAACATCATTCACCCCAAGGCCGTCATACGGAACACCGAGGTCCAGGGCGAAGATCTCCAGCGGCGGCACGAGCGGCGACTGGCCAGTGCCCGCACCGCCGCCCGTACCGCCCGGCGTCCGGCCCCGCCGGCCCTGAAGGCGGCGGCCCCGCCGGGACGGACTCGGTGACCGGCCCCCTCACCCGTCCGTCGCTCCGCGTGAGCGTGCACCAGAAGGTCCTCGATGACATCGCCGCGGAGATCGCCCAGCGTCTGCCCGGCCGCTGGCGCCCGGCCCCAACGCCATCACACCCGGACCTGGACGCGCTGGTGTGGGACGACACGCCCACCGCCTGGCAGGCATGGTCGGTGTCCCAGACGCCGCACCGCGTCCTGGACGGGCCGGATCATGAACAACTGCTGCTGGCGGTGCACTCCGGCCATGTGCGCCCCTTGCGCGTCAGCCCTTTGCGCCCGCTCCATCTGGGCCTGCACCGCGACTTCATTCCCAATCTCGGCCCGGTCGGCATCACGGTGCCTGCGGACCCGGCCCGGGCCGTTGCCCAGATCTCCCGGCGCCTGCTGCCCCGCTACCAGGACGCCCTCGCCCGCGTACGGGACTTCGCCGAGCACCGCATGGGCCCCGGACTGCACACCGTACGCGCGCGCGACACGCGCATCGTGATCGCCCAAAACGCCGAGGGGGCATGCGTGGTGCGCGCCCTGCATCCGGTGGCCGCTCTCGCTCTGACGCGCCGTGACTTCACCTTCGATACGGCGACCCGCGAATTCCGCGCCCCGCAGCAGCACACGTGGCAGATCCGGCGGTGGCCGGAGCGGGATCTGGCGACGTTCGGCGCGAGGCTGCGCCGGGATGGCTTCGCCGTCACCGTCCGCACCGCGCTGCCGCCCGTCGCCGCCGTGCAGGCACTCGCACTGCCCCCTCCCACTGTCCCCGCCCACCCCGTTGCCCGGAACCGCTGATGCCCGAACCCGACCTGCCCGTGCCCGGTCCGTCCACCGAGATCGTCCTGGCCTACAGCCCCTCGCGCCACACTCTGGTGGCACTCGCTCACGGCCCCGACTACGCGCGGGCCCATGAGGTACTGCAGCAGGCCGGGGCCCGGCCCGACGCCGATGCCATGTACCAGATCCCGATGCAGGACCCGGCTGCCTTCCAGCGCATGCTCGAGATGGTGCTCCCGGAGTCCGCGGACACGGCGATCACCACGCGCATCTCCGCCTGCCCCTACCTCGGCGATGTCGCCGAGCGCATCGCCGAGCACCTGGACGGTCCGTGGACGGCTGATGTTCACGTCTACGCGCTGCCCGACTGGCAACGCAACGTACGCCCATGGCTGTGGGATGACGGACCGCTCGCGCAGGCCCTTGACGCCCAGGCCGTCCCCTTTGCGGCGACCCTCACCCATGGAGACGGCACCGCCCTGCTATTGGCCGAGGATCCCGCGGCCCTCGCCGGTGACGCGTCGCTGCTCATCGGCGCGTTCGCCCCGCCCGGTGTGCCCGGCGGCGACTTCGCCGATGCCCTGGACGCACCCACGAGCATCATCGTGCCCGGCCCGTACAAGGGGGCGGCGCTCGCGATCCAGCAGGACTTGTTGCCCCGCTATCGGCACGCAGACCGCATCCGCCGCGCGAGCGAGGTCGGCGACGCCCTCGACCTCGCCCACGAGGCCCTGGCCGCGTGGGAGCGGACGGTCCGCGACCGGGCGAGCGGCGACCACCGCGAGCTGTCCCTGCTGCGCCAGCGCACCAAGGAGCGGCTGTGGCAGCAGTTCACTCAATTCCTCGACTACGGCGGGCCGTTGCTCGCTCATGCCGAAGCACTTCCCCACAGCCTGCGGGCCCAGCTGGCCGCCGGGCGCGACCCGGAGCACGCACTGGACCTGCTGAAAGCCGCCTTCGCCGAGGGACAAGAACGGCGCGAGGAGTGGAACGCCACCGTGCAGCGGTTGCGGGAGACCCCGCGGCGCCTGCCGCCCGTGTCCGTCGAGGTCCTCAAGAACCGGCGCAACCACGGCGCGAGCAACGCGATCGCCCGGTGGATGCAGCGCGGCCAGCTCCTGCTCGACCTCACCCAGACCGAAGCCGCCCCGGCATCGACCAAGGCTGCCCAACGACGATGCGGGCCAGCGCCTGCGGCCCCCACCGCGAACACGCAACGCACCCCGCCGAGCCCCTGACCTGGCGGACCGCGGCCGGCCGCTCTCACGCGGCCCGCATCAGCACCAGGGGCACCGACGAGACCCGTTCATCTGCGGCTCTCCCCGGAAGCACAGAGATCACTTCCCAGGCTGTTGCCGATCGTTCACCTCGGTTCCGGGGCCCTACCGAGAAGGGCGCATCACGGGTCGACTCCGACGGCACGCCATGCCGCGAGCAGGTCGACGTGCGCGGCACGGAAGTTGTCGTCGTGCTCGCCCTGGAGGAGCAGAGTCGTGGCCACCGTGCGAACTGCGGGAATGTCCAAAGAAAGGACGGCCCCGACACGCTCCAAGTCTGCGATCACGTCATTGACGCAGCGCGGCGGAAGGAAGCAGCGCGTGGCGTAGTCGTGCACGAGCTCCAGGACCTCGCGGGCGTCCTCGTCCTCGTCTCGCGCACGCCGTAGGACGCCCAGAACCTGCCACAGCGCTTCCAGCTTGAAAGCTGGCAAGGCCATCAGGTTCATGGCGCCTCGGCGAGAGGGCGGCATGTCCGATCTGATCTGACCGATGGCATCGGCAGCGACCCGGTACGGAAGGTGTGGCAAGACGTACTTCTCGGGGTCTCCGTAGTCGTGAGCGACAGCCGCCGCAGCTGCAAGGGTGTCGATGATCTCCTGCACATACCGCGCGTCGTGGACCCAGGATGCGTCTCCCGGCATCACGCACGGGTGGTCCGCTCGTTGTCTCGTCACCCACTCACCCTGCCCATGCCAGGTGCCGACGGAACTCGCCGAATACCTGTGGCGGACGGGGGGTCTTCCCGCTGTCGCCATCAATCACCGCCCGGCACATTCCCTCGGTTCGCTGAACCAGTTCCGCCAGTGCCCCTACCAGGCCAAGAGAGCCCGCCCCCCGTCAGTGAGGACTCCTACACACCTAATGCAGCTGTTCTATCCCCCGCGGCCCGGAGACCAGACACGGCGGCAGCTCGTCCACGCCACCACACCGCGGCATCTGGCCGGCCCGGGCGATCCCCGGTACGTCACCGCGCACCTGCTGGCCGCCGGGTGGAGCGACGTCTCCGTCCCCGGCTACCCGCACGTCGTTCTCGCGTCCCCCGCCGGCGACGTGCGCGTCGCCCTGGAGTCGCAGTCCCCGATCCGCTCGGCCGGCTGGCGCATCCACTCCACCTGCCGTCGCTGGTCCATGGCCCTTGACGCCCATGTACCGGTGGAGATCGTTGCCGGGGTCACCGACCTGCTGGCCGTCCCCGGTGACCTGTCTGAACCCGACCGCAGTGTCTGGGAGGTGCTGGAACAGCGCGGCTGGAGCATCGCCCGGGATCTGCCCGACAGCCGGATGATGCGGCCCGCCACGGACCCGAGCCTGCTCGTGGACTACAGCGACGGTCTGGGCCGCTGGACGATCGAGGCCGTCGGCGGTTACACAACCAACCGCCTCATCTGGCGCGCCTCGCTCACGCACGACGTACCCGCCGCCCTCCTGCACGGCCTGCTCACCCGTCTCACCGACAGCGCGCCGCTCTACCGAGGCCGCTACCTGACGTCCCATCACCCCCTGCTGGTCCAGGACGACACGAGCCTGGATGCGGCCGACCTGGTGACGGCGTACGAACACCGTCTCGCCGCGGCGCGCGACGCGGCAGGC
Organism: Streptomyces sp. NPDC050085; assembly: GCF_044460595.1. Classification (NCBI taxonomy): domain Bacteria; kingdom Bacillati; phylum Actinomycetota; class Actinomycetes; order Kitasatosporales; family Streptomycetaceae; genus Streptomyces; species Streptomyces sp. NPDC050085. Next base: position 1,021,225 of record NZ_JBITJZ010000001.1, read on the forward strand.
CGAGCCTGCCACCCGGCCGGGACCACACCAGCCCCCGCGGATCACTCCGTGCGCACCGGCCCGCGCCGTATCCGCTGATGGAGCCTTGCTCCGCCCCGACCTGTCATCGCTGCAAGGAGCCGCCCCTGTGACACCCATACGTTCCAGCCCTCACGACCTGCACCTGCGCGCACTCGCCGTCTACCGCGAACGCGCCACCGCCATCCTCGCCCAGTGGGATCTGTACACCACCCGCAACCCCGACGCCGACTCGCTGGCCTACGGCCTTCGGCAGCGCGTGCGGGACGCCGAGACCTGGCGGGAGTTCACCCGCATCGCACCCCTGACCGACTCCCTGCTGCAGCGGGCCGAACACCAGCTGGCCCAGCTCTCCGGCCACCGCGAACAGCGGCGTTGGCGCGGCCAGCTCGGCCGGCTCGACGCAGCGAACCGCGGGCTGCGCCAGCTGCGCCATGAATGGCGCCAGACCCGCACGGCGCTGCCGCACACGGCCCGCCCCGGCACCGAGGAGTACGACGAGCCGATCGCCGAGCGCAACGCCGACGCCTGGGGCTACCTCGACGAGTGGACCCTGCTGAGCACCGCGCTCACCGAGATCGACGCTGCAGCCCGCGCGCAGTCCGGCACACCCGTCACCGCCCGGGGCCTGACCCAAGCCGCCCCCGCCCCGCCCGCCGCCGGGGCCCCGCGCCGCCGCTGACCGCAACCTCGCCCGTGCGCGTGTTCGTTCTCCTCCTCTCGGAAGTACCGCTTGTCCGCACCCCGTTCCCCTTCCGACGCCTCCCCCTTCACGGACGCCGCCTTCAAGGCCCTGCTCGCCGTCCTCGCCGTGGCCGTCCCCGTCGTCAACATCGCCTGGCTCGGCGGAAATCTCGCCGCCGTCCTCACCCGCGCCGACCCGTGGGCCGCCTACCTGCCCGCCGAAGCCGTGCTCCACCCCGACCAACTGTGGCCGCACACCAGCCCTGCCGCCCTGCTCGTCGGCCGCTATCTCGCCCCCGGCCTGCTGCTCGGCGCCGCTGCCGTCGTCGCCCTGCGTTGGTGGCGCCGCAGGGGCCCCGGCACGGGCCGGAGCAAGAAGATCGACGGGATGGCGAAGGTCAAGGACGTGTCGCCGCTCCTGGCCAAGACGCTCGCCGCCAAGGCGCCGTCGCTGCGCCCGAGCCTCGCCGACTCCGGCAAGGTCGCGGCGAACGACCTGGGCATCCTCCTCGGCAACCTGGCCGGCACCCGCCAGGAGTTGCGCATGGGTTTCGAGGACGTGGCCGTCGCGATCATGGCGCCGCGGTCCGGGAAGACGACCTCGGTGGCCATACCGGCGATCCTGGCCGCGCCGGGGCCGGTCCTGCTGACCTCGAACAAGGCCGGAGGCGACGCGTACACTGCCACCTTGGAGGCCCGCGCGAAGATCGGCCGGACCTGGACCATGGATCCGCAGCGCATCGCCTACGCCGAGCGGCTCATGTGGTGGGACCCGCTCGCCGACGCCACCACGCTGGAAGGCGCCGGCCGTCTGGCGGGCCATTTCCTCGCCGCGTCTGTGGACGCCTCCGCGCAGGGAGACTTCTGGTCCAAGGCCGCCTCCAACATTCTCGCCCAGCTGTTTTTGGCCGCGGCCAACGACAAGCGACCGATCACCGACGTCATGCACTGGCTCGCCTATCCCGCCGACCGCACGCCGCTCGACATCCTGCGCGACCATGGCTTCGCCTCGGTCGCCGCCCAGCTCAAAGGGACCGTCGAGGGGCCGCCCGAGACCCGCGACGGCATTTATGAGACCGCCCGTCAGTACGCGGCCTGTCTCCTCGACTCGGGGATCGCTGCCTGGGTCACCGAGCAGAAGGACGTGCCGCAGTTCGACCCGGCCGCCTTCGTGACCAGCCGCGACACTCTCTACCTGCTCTCCAAGGACGGAGGCGGGGGCGCCTCAGCGCTGATCGCCGCATGCGCGGACTCGGTGATGCGCGCCGCGACCGCACAGGCCGAGCGCGCCGGCGGACGCCTCGACCCACCTGCCCTGGCGGTCCTGGACGAAGCGGCCAACGTCTGCAAGATCAGCGATCTCCCCGATCTGTACAGCCACTTGGGCTCGCGCGGCATCATCCCCATCACCATCCTGCAGAGTTACCGCCAGGGCCAGAAAGTGTGGGGAGAACAGGGCATGGACGCCATGTGGTCGGCCGCCACCATCAAGATCATCGGATCCGGTATCGACGACGCCGATTTCGCCGACAAGATCTCCCGGCTGATCGGCGACCACGACGTGCCCACCACGTCGACTTCCCGCTCCGAGTCAGGCACCTCCACCTCCGTGTCCATGCGCCAGGAGCGGATCCTGCCCGCCGACGCGGTCCGCGCACTGCCCAAGGGCAGCGCCCTGCTGTTCGCCACCGGCCTGCGCGCCGCCCTGCTCACGCTGCGCCCCTGGTATGCCGAGCCCGGCGCCGACGAACTGTCCGCCGCCTCGGCCCGTGCCTCCAAGGCCATCACCGACCGCGCCCTCGCCGCACACGCTCCCCGCCAGGACGACTACGGCCCAGCCGCATAATCGGCAACGTGTCCTTGCCGGGCACACCCGCTCTCCTCACCTTCCTTCCTTCAGAGTTCACCGTGCAGTTCATCGACCTGGCCGAGCAGACCCGGCTGCTCGGCCAGCGGGCACCGGCCCTGCAGGCACTGTGCGACGACATCGAGCAGGTACGCGGCGGGAACATCGGCAAACCCGTCGACGAGATCGCTCCGATCGCCCTGCGTGCGCAGGAGCTCGCCCTGCAGTGCACCCGCCAGCTCCAGCAGCTCGCCGACAGTCAGTACGCGGCCATGAAGGGCGGACAGGAGAACCTCGCCCATCTCGCCGAGACCACCGCCCAGGTGTCGCTGGCAGCATCCATGTGCACACTGGCCATCCACACCCGCACCGACGACGCCGACGAGACGCCACAGGCGAGCCGTCGGGTCCTGGCCGACGCCGTCGAACGGCTGAAGTCCGCCGCCACGACGTACCCGTCGCTCGCCCAGCGGCTGTCCTTCCGTCTTGCCTCCGCCGCCGCCCAACGTGAGGACGAACAGCTCCTCGCCCAGGCACCCACCGCCCCGGGCGCCACCCGTTCTCCTGCCGGGCCGCCGTCGGCCGGCAGTGCCCCCGTCCCTGACGGTGCGGCCCGGGCAACTCCTCGACGCCCCGCGCGCTGACGGTGCACGACGCTAGCCGGGTAGCGCCACCGGGCTCAATCCCGATCTGTTCCCGCCGATCTCCGGTGGAACTTCACCCTGTCCGCCCCGGCCCCGCCCCGACCGGGTTCGAGGGACAATGGGCTCTGTTCGACGCGGCCGGCATCGCTGCACCCCGGACGCTGTTGCTGACGCCCGTCGTGAACCGTGCGCTCTGGCCTGGGCGCGCCCACGCAGCATCCGGCCTTCTCCGCCAACTCCCCTAATTTTCAAGGCATCCAGTGACTGACTCCCTGCCTGACGACCACGCTCGAGACGATGAGGCGCGCGAAGAGGCGTTCGTCGACGCCGTCATCCGCGCCGGCGACGCTCTGGGGTCCCCGCCTTCGCCCGATTACCGGATCGACGGTTACAGGGCGGCCGCCGACGAGGTCGAGGACGACTTCGTCCAGGCAACCCTCAACGAGGACACCTTCGTCGAACTGGCCGTCCACCACAGCGACGACGACCACACCTACATGGTGTTCTTCGACGGCAGTGCCACCTGGGACATCCCGGGCACCAGTGCCTATCGGGCCCTGCACATCACCCGCGATGTCGCCGCCCGGACCTTCACCTTCGCCGCCTCGGTGCACCCCACGGTCCCCTTCGCCCAGAACTGGCTTATCCAGCGCGGGTGTCCCGCCAACCAGATCGACGTCACCAACCCCGACGGCCCGCGGCCGGCCGACGCCGACACCAGCCGCCTCGAACAGCAACTGCGCACCTCCGGAACTCGGTACCGGATCATCGACACGTACACGCACGACCCGGTGCCCGGTCACGACGGCGGGCAGACGTGGATCCTGACACAGGACCAAGACCCTGTCGCACACGCCGCGCCCTACCGGCTGTTCGTCGAGGAGACCACCCTCACCTCGCACCAATACACCCTGCGCGAGGGGGCGTTCACCACCGTCGAAGAGGCCCGCCGCTGGCTGAACGACCCGACCACACCGCTACCACCAGCCCCGCCGTCCCCAGCGAATGCGACCGCTCGGCGCGCTCCCCAACAGGGCACCCCGCTCGCCCTGCCGCCCCGCCCCGTCGCACCACCCCGCCCTCCGCACCGCCGCTGAGCCCGTACATCCGCGCCGAACCGAGCAGAACACCGGCGCGCCGCGTGCACAACACCCGGTCTCGCAACTCCCGTTGCTCATTGCGGCGCGCCGCCGGACGCCACCACCTCGCCCGAAAGCCTCCTTTGGTCCCACCGCTCCCTCCCACCACCCTCCTGCCCGACGTGCTGGTCACGCCCCGCTACCTCGCGGGCAACACCACCGTCTTCGACCACGGCTTCGTCCCCCTGCTCACCGAACGGTCCTGGCCCCACCTGCGCGACCCCGACACCGGCGACCTGTTCATCACCAGCCCGTGCCAACGGCTGCGCGTCGCCGTCTATCCCGACGGATACGACACCTGGCAGATCACCGCCAGTCCCGATCCGTTCCAGCACATCGCCTGGAATGCGATCCTCACCTCGGAGACCCCGCCCGAGATCGTCGCGGCACTGACGCGGGCCCTGGCCGTGCGGCTGGAGCACCTGCCGGACTCGCTCTTTCACGAGCCGCCGCTGACCCCGGTCTCCGTCGCCTTCGATCCGCTCGTCGCAGCCGGATGGCACAAGGAGCGCACCGAGAACTTCCACCGCGCGGAATCTCCTGACGGGCTGGCCGGACTGCAGCTTCAGCGATGGCCCCGCGACGAGGCGCCAGAGCCCGAACCGACCGATCTGATCTGGCAGTTCACCGCGGGCAACGGCGCCGCCGCATGGTCGGCCGAGTTCAGCAGAGATACTCCACTGCGCATCCTCAAGGCCCTCACCGTCGCTGTCACGGACCCGGCCGCGGTGAGGCGCGAGCCGGCTCTCATTCCCGCCGCCCACCGCCCCCACGTCACCGTGCATCCCATCACGGCCGCCAGCACCGGGCCCGCTGCCCTCGCACCCGCTCCCGACGTCCGCCGCCCGGCAAGTCGCTGACCAGGCCACCTGCACGGCCAGTCACAGAATCCGCTGCGCAGACTTCGCCGCGATCACCGCCTGCACGCGACAACGCCCCTCCTCTCTCGTGTCACGAGCAGCCAGGCCAGTCGGCAGTCGAACGGCACGTCCTCCTGCAGCCGCCCGGGACGGCCCATGCCACCGCCCGCCCTCTATTCAGGAATCCCATGGCACTGACAGACCACAATGCGGTCTTCGTCGGCTCCACCGACGACGGCCACACCTTCGTCCTGGTCAACCGCAAGATCCCCGCCGCGCACCAGACCCTGGTGCGGGCGGGCTTCACCACCCGCGAGCACCACGGACGCACCGTGTACTGCCTTGCGCCCGACACCAGCGAGGACGCCGTCGAACGCGCCCTGACCGCCGTGTACTCACTCATGGCCCACACGATGGACCTGGTGGACCTTGCCTGGACCACGCGTGCCCGGGCATCGGGTCAGCAGCCCGTCCCCGCCCTGAGCTTCTGCTTCAACAACGGCACGGTGACCGCGACGGCGACCACCGGCCCGGCGCGCGTCGTGCTGAAGCAGCACAGGTTCACCCGCACTACCGGCGCCACCTACGCGCCGCCCGCGGGCCTGGGCGAGCGCGACCTGGTCGCCACCGTGGTGCGCGCCGAAACCCACGGCTACGCCGACGGCCTCGACGTCCGGGTGGATCTGGGCATCCCCACCCTGGCCGCCATCCCGGCCGCATCCCGCACCCGCCGCCCGGCAGCACCCTCCGGCCCGGCGCGGCCAGCGCTCGCACCCGCCTCGGGCACGCCGCGCCGGTGAGCAGCACGATCCACCGCGAAGCCGCCGGGCGCCCCGCCCACCGCAGCATCTCCACGCAGGACTCCTGCGCGGCCCGGCCGATCACACCCTCCCGCCTGGCCACCCAACACCGTTTCACTGAAGGGAAGTTGTATGTCCGCCGCCCCTGCGTCGGGCGCTCACGCCATACGCACCGATGACGGCGCCCGTCTGATGACGTACGTGGCCGGGCCGGCCACCGCACCGGCCACCATGGTCCTCGTGCACGGTCTGTCGGTCACCGCCGACCTGTGGCGCATCCCGGCCCGCTATCTGGCCAGCGACGGCTACCGGGTAGTGCGTTACGACCAGCGAGGCCACGGGCACTCCACCCGCGGTCGTGTATTCCGGCTGAGCCTGGACCAGCTGGCCGACGACCTCGACCAGGTGATCACCACAGCGGCACCCGCCGGCCCGCTGATCCTGGCGGGCCACTCCCTGGGGGCGCTGACCCTGCAGCGCCTGCTCGCCCGCCATCCGCACCACCGTGACCGAATCCGGGGCATGCTGTTGGTCTCGGCGACCGGGCGCGGCGCCCGCACCCGCCCCGGGCCCGGCCCCCGCCACCAGTTGCTAGGCGCCGCCCGCCAGGCCGTCGCCCTGGCGTGCACCCTCGCGCCCCGAGCCGTCGACCGGATCCGCCGCCGGCTGCCCACCGCCTACCGGCACGCCCTGCGCCCCCGCTCTCTCGAGCCGCAGGCGCCCCAAGGGACACCGCCGTGCCGGGCGGGCCTGCGGCACACCCCCACCGAAGACATCGTCGACCTGTGGGAGGAGCTGGTCGACTACCAGCTCACCGCGGCCGACCGGCGGGCTCTCCACTCGCTCGGCGACCGTCTGCGGCTGCTGGCCGGCACCCACGACATCCATATTCCCGCCGCCGAGACCACCGGGCTCGCCGACCAACTCCCGGCCGCCCAACTGCACTTGGCCGCCGATGCTACGCACGCCCTGCCCGTGCACCAGCCGGGCCTGGTCACCCGACACCTCACGCAACTGGCCACCAGCACACCCGCCGCAGGGAACGTAAGCCGTGGACGCCGAGCACCAGCCACCGCAGTCGGCGCGCCGTTGGTCCGGCGTTCGTAGCAGCACGTAAGTCGATGGAAGGCGTTCTGCCAGGCGTGCGTGCGCTCGACATGCCACCGCTGACTCGCCTGGATCGGTGCCTTCTCGCCCCTGTGCGCGATGCGGCCGTGCAGGTTGCGAGCAGCGAGTTCGGTGCGGGTCCTGTCCGAGTCGTAGCCAGCGTCCAGGTGCATGCTGACATGGTCGGGCAGCGGCCCGAGGTCCTCCGGCAAATCCAGGGGCGGGGCGAGCAACGGGGAGTCATGGCGGTTCGCTCAGGCCAGTACCCTGCCGAGCGGGCTTCCATAGCCGTCCGTCATGTCCGAGCGTTTCAGGCCCTGTCTGCCGCGGTCGACCGGTGAGCGCCCGGCGCCTTTGCCGCCACCGAGGGCCTTGGTGATGGAACCGTCGACGGTAACCCGGGCACGCACTCGACCTCATCACGCCCACCCGCTGAGAACGCTCGAGCCTCGGACTACTGGTGAAGATGGTGCGCGGCGCCCTCAAAGATCACCTTGCCATGCGACTCCGCACGGAGCCCTGCCAACTCACTTGAAGCTGGCAAGAGGCAGGCGGCGAATTTCATGCCGAACTTTTCCACAGGCTCAGACAGCGTCATCTCGGTCTCGCTGCCGTCATCCGCTACCGCGACCATGCGATCCACATGCACCATGCACCGTGCGGCTACCGTCACTGGAAGATCGTCGCGGCGGCCATATGAATACTGGACTGGCTTGCTGGGGCTGGGTACAGCTCTGCCCCCCATGCCGCCTCCATCGACATGCCGTTCCCCGGCATAGATGTCGAGGTGGGTGACAAACACGTCGCTCACTGGCCCAGCACGCAGTACCCAGTGGTACTTCCCGGACTGTCCGGCGAGAACCTCGTCCAGATCACCCGTTGCACTCATGGCCTGCCCCCTCACGTGCCCGGGTCTGGGGGACGTGAAGTTCCCCCCAGACCTGGGATGCGCCTCTACTTGATGATCTGCGCCTGCGGTTCGCCATGCACCTTGTGCCAGTAGACAGCGAGAATGTCGCCATCGCTATAGGTGCGCGGCCTCCTGTAGTTGTAGTAGTACACGCCCGGCTCGTCAGTGTCGGGGCAGATTGTGTACCCGTCGTACAGGTACCCCCAGTTCTTGCGATATTTCGGGCTGGTGCATCCCACATTTCCGAAAGCCTGGGTTCTCCATTCCTTGACGCGCAGACTCTCACCGATCACCTGCATGCAAACGTCCTCGTCGCACTTGCTGGCCGACTGTATTTGCACTGTGCTGACCCCGGCCGATGCCGCTTCGTCCGGGTGGGCCTTGATGTAGCCATTCGACATCCAACCGGCAACACTGCCATCGGAATCGGTGACCTGAACGGAACCCGTCGCACTTGACGTGTCAGCAGCCGCGGTTGGCACGTACGCCGCCCCCAGAAGAGCTGCTGCCACGACAGGTAATGCGAGGTATTTCCTTGAGCGCATTGTTCCCCCATGTTAGTTGTGGTCGATGCCAATGATCCCGTGTGGGGCCCCAGGCGTCACAAGTGCTTCGGTGAAGCGCTTCGACCACGGGAAGCTACAACGCACCGCATAGACGTTCTCTCAACATGAGATAAACGGCTGAGGTCAACCAATTACTTGACGATGCGTCCGCGAACCTCCGTCGTTCAGCACACCGGTTCCCAGGTCCCGCGGCACCGGCGTGCCCGTCGCATCGTGAGCTGCCCGTCCCTTTTTCCACCCAGGCCGACGATCCGGTTCAGTCGTTCTGATTCGCCACTACACCCCGCCACGACGCCGCCCGTGACGGCCATGCGCCAAGGTGGCCCAATGCCGCCAGGGCGTCTGGCACTTACCGGCGGCGCGCTTTCCAACGGGACACCGCCACCGGTCCAGTCGACCGTCTGCCCCACCCAGAAATGCCCCGATGCCCACACCCTCGCCCCTGCCCGCACAGCTGCGTGAGCTCGGCACCCAGTTCGCCGCGCTCCGATCCCGCCTGGCCTCCGATACCGCAGCCCAGGTCACCTTCGACGAACTCGCCCACGACTTCGCCACCGCCCAGATATTGTCCGCACGGGCCATCGGCCTCCTGCAAACCCTGTCCCGCGCCACACCGGCCGTCAGCGAAGGGGTCCTGAGCGGGGTGCGCGGCATCGTGCGCGCCACCGCCGACGTCAACCGTCACCTCGCCACCGCTCTCAGCCTCGCCCCCGTCTCGGCGACATCCCAGCCCCGACCGCACCAACTCCGCCTCGCAGAAGATAGGTTGCAGCCCTTGCCGGGCCGGTGCAACTGGCTCGCCCCGTTCCTCGCGACCGCAGGCACGTCGGCCCGTACGGCGGCCGGACGCGCCCCGCAGCGCGGGCCCCTCACTCCCGCCCAGTACCAGGCTCTTCAAGCCATCGCGCGAGGCGAGGCCGTCATGACGCAGCGCTCGGGAGGGCGCATGTTCGTGTACACGTCGGCCGAAACCAGGATCACGAGGCGCTCCAGGAGCGCGGACTGGTCGAGCGTGACCGGAGCACCACCCTCTTCGCCGGTCAGGCACTCGCCCTCACCCCGGCCGGCCACACCGCCCTGAAGTCGCCCGCGCCCTCGGCCGCCCCGCCCGCTGGCCCTACTCACCGGGCCACCCGAAGCCGATGACCGAGCAGACCTCTCTGGGCACCAACTCCTCACCCTCCCTTCTCAATCAAGGTCCCGCATGCTCATCAATCGCGCCGACATCTACGGCGTGGACGTGCAGATGTTCCACGCCGACAGCGTCCTTTACCTCGACACCCGCACCGGAGCACCCGACGAGCTGCTCGCCCTGCTCGACAGTCTCGGGTTCGAACGGCGCACCTCCGGCGACGGCACCTGGCACCAAGTGCCCCAGGACCTGGACGAGATCGCCCTCAAGCATCTCGCCGACCACGCTCTGATCGAGCTCGACGCCGCCGGGTTCCGCCTCGATATCGATGCCGGAATCGTCGGCGGCAGCGCATACCGCGCCGCTCTCGCCCAACACATCACCCCAGCCCCCGCATCCGCGGCCGACGGCCAGGAACGGATCAACCATGAACGACAGCAGCCGCCAGGACCGCTTCGCGCACGGCATGAACGTCCTCACCCGCGTCGACAGTGAAGGCGGTCAACGCGTCATCGACGCGCTCGGCGACATCAGCCCCGAACTCGGCCACCAGGTCGTCGCCTGGGCCTTCGGCGAAATCTAGGACCGTCCCGCCCTGAAACCGCGCGACCGGCAACTGGTCATCCTCGGCATGCTCACCGCTCTGGGCGGATACGAACCTCAGCTGAAGGTGCACATCAACGCCGCCCTCAACGTCGGACTGACCACCGAAGAGATCGTCGAGGCCCTACTGCACTCCGCCGTCTACTGCGGCATGCCCAAGGCCCTCAACGCCACCTTCGTCGCCAAGGACGTCTTCACCCAGCGCAGTCTCCTGCCCGTCCCGGCGCCGTAGCCGCCACGCCGCCCGGACACAGGCACAGCGCAGTCCGCCCCAGCCCTAACTCGGCCCTGCCGCACACACATTAGCCCCGGAATCGTTCCGCACCCGCACAGGAGAGACCGTCCCCCAGCAGCCCGAGCGCACCCCCGCGCCCATGACGCCCCACCGCACCCCACGCCTGGCCCTCGCCGTCTTCCGCCGCTACCTGCGCGCCGCCATCGTCCGCAGCCGCGAGCACCACATGCCGCTCGTCGAGCAGGCCCTCGACGAAGCGCACCGGCGTGACGCCGTGCTCCTCCTCGAAAGCCACCGCATCAGACACCTCCGGTAACCCCATGGCCACGCCCTGGGCCACCGCGCCCAACTCCCGCGCATCGGCGCTCCCCCGGCCCGCGCAGCATCGAGTAGACGTCGCTCCTGTCTACCTGGCCGGCCCCGGCAGCGCGACCACCGTCACCGACTCCCTGCAGGCGGCAGCCTGGAGCGTGACGCACACTGCCGTCGGCGCTCTATACACCAGCCCGTGCCTGCGCGCGCACGTCGTTCACCTGCCCGAACACTGGAAGATTACGTACGCCCGCACACCACTCGAAGTGCCCGCCTGGAGCGCCCAGTTCTCCCGCGAGGCGCCGGCCGAGGTGGTCGCGGCCTTCACCAGCGCCCTCGCCGACAGCCTGCCCGCCGACCATCGGCCGCTGCCAGAGACGGCGTCGAATGACAGGGGCAGCGGACCGCGCACGATCCTGAACGTGCCCGGCTGGCGCAAGGAACGCCTGGCCCACTACCGCTACCACCACTCACCGGACGGCCACGCGTACCTGCGTCTCAACCTCGGCGAGATGGACTTCCACGCCGAGCTCGAAGGCGAGGTCTCCGCCGCGTGGAGCACGTATGCCTGTGTCGAGGCCGTCAACGGGCCGCGCTGACACGCCGACTTCACCACCTGCACCCCGCTGTCCCTGATTGCTGCCGCGACCGACGCATTCTCCCAGCTGCTCCCCGTGCGCCGTGAACGGCACGAGGTACCGGAGCGCAACCAACCCTTCGTAACCCTCGGCCCGTCCGCCCCCCGAGGGATCGGCCCCCGCTTCGAGCAGGACGCCCCGCGGGCCGGTAGCACCGCGTCGGGACACCTCGGCCCGTTCACGGCGCTGACCGCCTCCCCCGGAACTCGGCGTCGCCCACCAACTCCCGGACGGCACCGGCTCGCGGCGCCGCTCGACGACGCCCGTCTCCACGCTCATTCCGGCTGCCTGGTCCACTCAACTCACAGCAGAAAGTCTCATGCCCGAACCCGTTCTCCGCATTCTCTCGCTGGGTGCCGGCGTGCAATCCAGCACGCTCCTCGCGCTTTCCGCATCCGGAACCCTCCCCAAGATCGATTACGCGGTCTTCGCAGACACCGGATGGGAGCCCCGGGCTGTTTATGACCATCTCGACAGGATCGAGAGGGATATTGCCGCTCCCGCCGGGATCCCGATTCTCCGTGTTTCTACAGGTAACATCAGAGACGACGCCCTCAATCCCGCTCACCGGTTCGCATCCATGCCGCTCTACATCCTCAACCAGGACGGGAAGAGCGGGATGGGTCGACGCCAATGCACAGGTGAGTACAAGGTGAAGCCCATCAAGAAACAGGTGCGCGCCCTGCTCGGCTACCCCTATCCGAAACGCGTCCCGAAGGATGTGTTCGTCGAGCAGTGGGTGGGAATTTCGACGGACGAGTTCCATCGCGCAAAAGACTCAGATGTCGCCTACATGCGCAACCGCCACCCCTTGATATCTGACATGGACTGGTCTCGTTCCGATTGCCTTCGATACCTGTCCTCCATCGGACTGGACAGTACGCCCAAGTCCTCGTGCCTGGGGTGCCCCTACCACGGAAATGCTCAGTGGCGTCATATTCGGGACACCTCGCCCGCCGAATGGCAAGACGTGGTCGCGTTCGATGCGGCGATCCGCAAGGGCAACGCCCGCGCAACCGCGCAGGGGCGTCCGCTGCTGGGCACGGCCTATCTGCACCGCTCGCGCGTCCCGCTCGGCAAGGCGCCCATCGATCACGTCACGGCCGCCGAGTGGGCCGCGCGCCAGCAGCAGTTGGATCAGACGCCGGTCGATGCCGACGAGGCTGAGCAGGGCGTGGTGGGCGGCTGCTCCCCCTGGACCTGCCGCGGCGACAGCCTCCTGAGTCAGAACGAATTCGACCTGGCCTCATAGCTCCTACGAATGCCACCTGCTCTGATTCCCGATCGCGACAAGGAGATTGATGCCCGTCCGCATGTCCCCACCGCCCGTGCCCGTCTCGCAGGGCACCGGCCCTCTTGAGTCTCTCCGCGCCATCGCGCCTGTCGCCTCGTGAGCCTCCCGCACCTTTCCACCCAGGCTGACGACCCGTCGGAGTCGTTCTGGTTCGCTACCACGCCACGCCACTTCGCCGGGCGCGGCGATCCCCGCCACATCACGCAGGCCCTACGGGCTGCAGGATGGCGCTCTCGCGCCGACCCCGACATTCCCCACGTGGTGCTGGTCAGCCCTGATCACCGGTACACGCTCGCGCTGGAACCGAGCCCCGACGCGTATGCGACGTGGTGGCGCATCGTGTCGCATGCCGATGGCAGCCACTGGTACGCCGCTTTCGGCGGCAACACGCCGGTGGAGGTCATCGCCGGATTCACCGACGCCCTGCTGCGCCCGCACCCGACAACGCCTTCGTCACCGTGGCCGCTGCTGCGTAAGGCCGGCGGATCTACGAGCGCCACGAGCGCGGCAACGAGAGCAGCCGGCATCCGGACGGCAGTCTGCGCATGGAACGGCGCGCCGCGATCAGCGACTACTTCAACTGGTCGGCCGAAGTGAGCGTGCCCACCGGCCTCGGCGACCACCAACGCGTGTGACAGGCCCACTTCGACGACCACACCCCGGCGCATCTGCTCACCTCCTTCGCCGCAGCCCTGGCCGACCCGGCTCCTGTGCTGCGCCGCCACTACGAGGCGGCCCCCGGCCACAGCTATCTGGTCTCCCAAAAGCCCGGGCCGCCCGGTGAGCAGCTCGCCGCCGCGCACGCCGCGCGGCTCAAGGCCGTACGTGCGGCTGCGGCCAAGGCCCGGCGGGCCGCCGCTCGCAGCGTAAGCACCCGCCCGGCTGCGACCGTCTCGTCCGCCGCTCCAACTCGCCGCCGCTGATCCACACCCCGGCGCCCCACGCGCCGCCCGCCGCCTCGCCCCGATGGCGCGGCGCAGCAGACCCCGCTCCTCGTCGTCGGCGCCTACTTGTCGAAGGACTCGTCCCTCGTGCCCACACCGACCCACTCCCAGTCCTCCATACCTGAGCAACTACTCAGCCTCGCAGGCGACTTCACTCGCTTCACCGACTCCCTTTCCGCGCTCACCGTGAGCGTCGCGGATTCCAACGCGGCACTCCACCGTCAAATCGAGGAAGCCCAGCAGCTGGCCGACGCTGCCAGCACCCTGTCGAACCGGATGGCCGGCCTGCGGCTATACCGCAGCACGCGGTATATCGCCGCAATGGCCCGCATCCGGCAACTCGGCCAGCTGGCCCTGGACGCGGTGGACCACCTGTACGCCTTGGACCAGGTTCTGGACCACGCCCGCAACAAGACCCCGCGCCCAGACGGCGAGCCGCCGCTGAGCGAACTGGCCGCCCTCTCCTCGGCCAGTGGCCGTCTGCGGCTCGCCCGCGACCTGACAGCGCTCGGCGGCCTCGACGCGGCCCGGGCCGCCGAGGCCGCCGCCCAGGAGCTGCACCGACAGCAGCACGGTCCGGTGCCCGCGGCTGTCCAGCTGTCCGAGCGCCAGCAAGACCTCCTGCATGCCGTGGGCGAAGGCACCGTCACCTACTTCCAGGCGGGCCCGGCCGCTGTTGCCCGGTATGCCGGTGAACCAGTCAGCCTCAACAATCTCCGCGCACTCGAAGCCCGCGGATTCCTCGTCCGCGAGCCGAGCCAGCGTGTGCCGGTCGCGCAGCGCTGCTACCTCACCGCCACCGGCCGCGCGGCGCTGGCCGCCACCTTCGTGCCATCCAGGCCCGCCCCGGAGATGGCTCCGCGTGTATCGCCCCGGCCAGCCATGTCCCGCGCCACCGGGCGCTGAACCATCCCCTCCCGTCCGCACCGCCCTGGAGAAGTCCCATCCGCATACCCCCTCTCCACCATCTCGCCCCGCTCAGACACCTGTTGTCCCCGGCGCGCCACAGCATGAGCACGGCCGCGGGCCGGCCGGTATGACGCTGATTCTTGATCTCTTCGCCGGCCCCGGCGGCTGGAGTTACGCCCTGAAGGTGCTCGGCGTACGCGACATCGGCCTGGAGTGGGACGAGTGGGCGTGCAAGACGCGCGCCGCGGCCGGCTTGAACACGATCCGCACCGACGTCGCCCAGTATCCGACCGAGCCGCTGATCGGCAAGGTCCACGGGCTGATCGCCTCCCCGCCCTGCCAGGCATGGTCCAAGGCCGGAAAACGCCTCGGCCTCAAGGACCAGCCCCTGGTCCACCAGGCCGTCGCCGACCTCGCCACCGGCCGTGACACCCGCGCCCAACTCCTGGCCGCCTGCCAAGATGCGCGGTCCCTGCTCGCCGCCGAACCCATGCGTTACCTGCACGCCCTGAACCAGCACGGCCAGCCCGACTGGATCGCCATGGAGGAAGTGCCCGACGTGCTGCCGCTGTGGCGGCAGTACGCGCACATTCTGCGTGCCTGGGGCTGGTCGGTGTGGACCGGCCTCCTCAACGCCGCCGACTACGGTGTCCCCCAGACCCGCAGCCGCGCGATCCTGCTCGCCTCCCGCATCCGCACCGCCGAGCCGCCCGCCCCCACCCACGCCCAACACCCCGAACCTGACTCGCTGTTCGGCCCGGGACGGACCCGCTGGATCTCCATGGCCCAGGCTCTGGGCTGGGGCGCCACCAACCGGCCGGTCCCCACCATCTGCGCCGGCAGCGGCAACGGCGGCGCCGAACCCTGGCCCTCCGGCAGCCGCCGGGCCCTGGCCACCGCCCGCGACAGCGGCACCTGGCAGCGCCAGCCCGAAGAGCCCCGGGCCCCGCGCCGCGCGGCGTCCGCCCGCCTGCCCGTCCCGGTCGAAGAACCGGGAACCTGGCGCTGGTCACTGCGTAGCAACAACCAGTCGAACGCCACCGTCCGCTCGCTCGACGAGCCGGCCAGCACCCTGTTCTTCGGACACCGCGTCAACGAGTGCCGGTGGGTCGGCGAATCCGCCGCCGCACCCGCCACGGCCTCCGTACGGATCACCGCTCAGGAGGCGGGCGTGCTGCAGTCGTTCCCCGCCGACTACCCCTGGCAGGGCACCAAAGGCCGCCAATTCGAGCAGATCGGCAACGCCGTCCCGCCCCGCCTGGCCGCGCACCTACTCGCCCCACACCTGGGGGCCACCTTCACCCAAGACGACTTCGACCTGGCCGCGTAATGTCCCACCCCACCCCGTCCCCCACTCCGCCCCGGCCCCCGCAAGCCCTCGCCCCCGCCGAACAGGCCCTGCTCGGCGCACTGTTGCAACAGCCCCACCGCCTCACCGAGGCCGGCCCACTACGCCCCGAACACTTTTACGACCCCATCCACGCCGCGCTCTTCCACGCTGTGCGCGCCATCTCCGCCACCGCACCCGCGCGGCAGGCGACGGCAGACGAAGCGAATGCACCGCATGAGCCCGGACGCCCGGCCGGCAGCTGGCCCGCGTCCGGACGTCACGACCCACGCCGCGAGCAGGCCCTGGAGCAGCTCAACGCCATCGTGTCGCTCGCCGCACGACAGGCCGCGGGCACCACGGTGGTGTACGCACACCAACTCATCGACGCCTGCCCGGAACCGCGCCACGTGGCCGCCTACGGCCGGATGGTCCTGGCCGCCCACACACGCCGCACCGTGCGCGCCCACGCCGAACGCCTCTCCCGCACCGCCGGCGACACCACCCTGCCCAACCGGCTGCAGGCCACCGCCCACGCCGCCCGCACCCTCACCCAGCACCTCGACCAACTCGCCCACCTGTGGCGGCCTCACCCGGCCGCCACCCCCCGCACCCCGCCGCCGCCCGCACCCCGCTCCCACAACGAACGCGAACGCTCCGAACGCCACGGCGACGAACGCGCCTTCCTCGCCGCCGTAACCACCCACCCCACCGCGCTCGATGTGATCCGCACCTACCTCAACCCGGACGACATCGACTACCCCCTGCACCAGGACCTCGCCCGCTGCCTGATCGCCCTGCGCCACCGCGGCGACGCCATCGACCCGGTCACCGTGCTGTGGGAAGCCGAGCACCGCGGCCTCCTGACCACCCACCAGATCGCCGCCCAGCACGTTCTGGACCTGTGCGCCACCTCCTCCGAAGACCCCGAACACCTCGCCCGGCGCCTGCTCGACCACGCCGTGCTCGACCAAACCGTGCACACCGCCCACACCATCGCCGCCTACAGCGACAACCTCACGCTCAGCCCCCACCAGCTCATCACCGGATCCCGGCACGCCCTCTCGCAGCTCGCCGCCCGCCACGCACGACGCCAGCACGCCCAGCGCTCCACCTCACCCGCCCGTCCACCCGAACCAGGTCCGGTGCCTGCCGTACCGCCCGCGCCCGGTCCTCCCGAGCAGGCACCCTCGCGTCCGGTGGCGCGCTGACGTACCGCCGGGACAGCACCCCGCCCCCAAAGTGTTGACTTCCGCCACCCTGTGCGCGGAGTGTGGCCCGCAAACAAAGAACTGCTCGATGGGGGCCCCATGCCGGTGATCACCGTCCAGGAGGCCGCGCACCGCTGGGAGGTCAACCAGGACACGGCCCGCCGGATCCTCGCCCGCACGAAGGTCCGCGGCTCCGACAGCACCACCGGCGCCCACCTCTACGACCTCGCCGAGGCCGAGGCCGCACGCGCCCAGCGCCCCGGGCAGGGGGCACGCACCGACCTGCGGGCGCAGTATCTGAACCGCGAGCAGTACGAACAGCTCGTCACTGACGACACGCTCTCCCCCACGCACCGCGCATTGTGGACCCTGCTGTGGGAAGGCCGGCGCCTCACCGAGGCCCTGTCCCTGGACGTGCGCGACGCCGCACCAGATGCCCGCACGCTCGAGGCGCCCGACACCAAGGAGGGCGGCGCACGACGGACGGTTGCGCTCAGCGGCCGGGCAGCGGCCCGCCTGCAGCAGGCCATCGGCGACCGCGCCGAGGGCCCCTTGCTGCTCAGCCGGAACAACAACCCCCTCAGTCGGCAAAGCGCCGCCCGCTACGCCCGCACCGCCGGGGCGCCCACTCTGCACGCCTTCCGTTCCGGCGGCCGTCGCGATCGGGCCCTCCATCAGGCCATGGCGCAGAGCGCCGAGCGGGAGAGCGTCACCGCGGACGAGCTCAGGGTCGGCGACGTCATCCACAACATCAACAAGTCGCGCCCTGACGGCACCTTCGGCCCGGTCACGGTCCGGGAGATCAAGCACGTCACCAGCAGCCTGGGGCTGGAGATCCACATCAACCCGGATGCCGACGACGAACAACTGCCCCTGGCCTGGCAGACGGTGGAAATCACCAAACGCTCGACCCGATAGCCCCCGGCATCCACGCACACGCCCTGGCCACCTGGCCAGGGCGGGCTCACTTCACCAGCCGAAGCATGCGCCGACGCCGCCGATCCGTGCGCTCTCGTTGACGCCCAAGGGCGGGCTCACCCGCAGTTCACGGCAGACAACGGGGGCACTGTCCGCCATGCAGGGTCACCTGCCCGGCACCTCCAGGCCCGCAAGCCCGCGTTCCCCTCCCGGCGCGCGCAGTCCGACGACACGTCAGGGCCCGGACTGCCGATGATCGACGCGTCCGGCGGCGTCCGGCGTTCCGGGCTACGGACCGCGTACCTAGCCGGATTTTCCCCGATCCGATTGTCAGTGGCCCCTGCGAGGGTAGGCAGCCCGCAGCTAACGTCGAAGGAGTAACAGGTGCCGCAACGCGATGACTTGGCCACCACCGAGTCATTCGATCTTGATGTTCTGGCGGTGAACGACCGTCTGGGACTGTTCAATTTCACGCAGCGCGATGACCGCGTGGGGTACCTGTGGGTACTGCGGGCGATGAACCTGCTGCGCGACGTCCACCAGGTGCAGGCCCACCCCGACGACGTCGCCCGCGCGCTGGAGGAACTGGCCACGGCCCACGAAGAGGTTCCGACGGCCGCGGACTTGAACTTGCGGAGCATGCTCGATGCACTGTCCTCGGACAAGGAGCAGGTCTTGTACCGGGTCGAGGACCCGGCGCGGTGCGGGAACCTGGCCGCCTACCGCAACCGGCAGTCGGTGTACCAGTTCACAGAGATCGGCTACCGCGTGTACTGCGCAGTGGAGGAGGTCATCGGCTCCCGCGTGCAGGATGCGAACCTCTCGCGGCTGGTCTTCGCCGACATCCTGGCCGACTTCAAGGCGCTGGGCCGCGCGAACCGCGAGGGCGACGCTGAGGAGGTCTTCCGCAAACTCGCCCGTCTCGACAGCGTGTTGGAGGATATGACGCGGCGGGCGGCGCGCTTCTATCTCACGCTCAACGACGTGGCGCGGACCACTGACGTCTCCCCGGAGACGTTCCTGCGGCACAAGCACGCCTTGCTGGCGCACATGAGTGAGTTCACCGCCGAGCTGGAGCGCTACGCCCCGCGACTTGCGGAGGCCATATGTGAGGTGGAGGCCAGCGGGGTGCAGACGCTGCTGGAGCGGGCGGCGGAGGTGGACGAGCGGCCGATGATGCGCCCGGCTGCCCGGCTGGAGGACTGGCGGCGGCGCTGGGTGGGACTGCGTCAGTGGTTTGTGGCCGGCGCGGGCGAGTTGACCAAGGCCGAGCAGCTGCAGACCTCGACGCGCACCGCGATCTCCGGGGTCATCGCGCTGCTGCGGCAGGTCACCGAGGCCCGGCGCGGCGGAGTGAGCCGCACCACCCAGCTGCGGCATCTGGCCGCGTGGGCGGCCGGGTCGCCGGACGAGCAGGCAGCAAACGCCCTGGTGTCGGCGGCCTTCGATCTGCGTTCGGTGCGCCATCTGTCTGGTGCCCATGATGATGACGAGCAGATTTCCCCGCGCGCCACCTGGTGGGACGCACCCGGCGTGGAGATCAGCATCAGTCTGTTTCGGCACGGGCGCCGTCCCGCGCCGGGCGGCCCGCAGCCGCTGCGCACCCATCGCGGCGCCCGTGCCCGGCTGCGCGAGCAGCAGCTGGTCCAGCGGGCCGCAGACCGTCAGGCTGCCAAGAGACTGCTGGAGCAGGGCGCGCACCATCGGGTGCTGAACACGGCGGAGACCCGCGCCGTGCTCAAGCTGCTCACCCGGGCCCTGCAGACGCGCACCACGGTCGCGGGTCAACTGCGCTTCGGACATGACAGCAGCGATGTCCTGACCTTGAGGCTGGTGCCCGCCGAGCACGGCAGCCAGCTGCGGACCGAGGCAGGCGCCCTGCACCTGCCGGGATTCGCTTTGGAGATCACACCGCACGGCGCGTCACGCCGGCCGCGAACGGAGACACTCTGATGTGCGCGCACCGCGTCGCCGCCACGGTGGAGAACACCGATCTGGGCGCCTATCAGCAGGCGGCCCGTCTCATCCTGCTGCACGGCGTGATCACCGAGCACTATCCCGGGTCCAAGGCCCTCGCCCTGGTGCAGCAGTTCTCCGACGAACTCGCCCACGATCTACGCGACTTGTTCGGCTACACGCTGCAGACCAGCGCCCGGCACGTCCGGCTGCTGCGCCGCCTGGACGCCTTCGACGACACACAGGCTCTGCTCACAGTGAAGACCAGGCGAGCTTTCGACCGGCGACGGCTGGCCTATCTGTGCCTGATCCTGGCGTGCCTGCACCGCTCCCGGATCGAGATCACCCTGGCCGACCTGGTCGCCCTCCTCGCCCCGGCGGCCAACGCGATCGGCCACCTGGGCTTCGATGCGACCGTGCCCGGGCACAAGGACGCGGTGGTCGACGCGATGGACTGGCTCGTTGACCGCGGGGCCCTACACATCTCGGACGGGTCGATGGAGGACTGGGCGCGCGATCACGACCGCGGGGACGCGTTGTTCGACATCGACCACGACACGTGCACCGCACTGTTCCGTCCGAACCGGCCCCTGCAGCATCTCACCAGCGCCCGGGGCCTGTTGGACACCCCGGCCGCGGGCATCGGCCGCGACGCACGCCGCCGGCTCGCCGCCCAGCGGGCACGGCGCCTGCTGATCGAGCACCCGGTCTTGTACTTCAGCGACAGCGACGCGGAGATGGCTGCGGCGCTGCGCCAGCCCAGCCTGGCCGAGGACCTCACCCGGCTGACCGGGCTGCCCGTCGAGCGGCGGGCCGAGGGCATCATGCTCGTCGACACCACCGGCCACTTCACCGACCGGCGCTTCCCCGGCCGCGGCGGCGCCGTCAACCGGACGGCCGGCCTGCTGCTGGCAAAGATCGCGGACCTGCGCGAAGACCCGGCCCGGGCCGCCAGCCTGCCCCTGATCGCAGACACCGACCCGGCGCAGGACCACGCGGACCTGCTGGAGCGCATCGACCTGGCGCTGCCGGCCACCGGCACTCTCGAGGTGTTGGCCGACGCACCGCCCCACCCCTCGCAGCGCGGCAGCGACGACGCGCCGGGCGGGGGCGAAGCGGCGGCGGAGCACGGCACGGAGGCGGCCAGGCTACCGTTCGTGGCCGCAAGCCTGCTCCACCAGATGATCACCGAACTCTACGCGGAGTTCGGTGCCACCTCGTTCACCAACAAGTGGCAGGCCGATCCGGGCGGACTGCTCACCGAGGCCCTGGCCCTCCTCGCCGACCTGCGTCTGATCCACCGCATTCCCGGCGGCATCCTCGTGCGGCCCGCCGCTGCCCGCTACCGCAACATCACCGCCGTGCTGCCTCGCCCCGCAGCCGACGGCCAGTTACCCCTCGACTTCCTCCCCAAGGACACCCCTGCATGACGCTGATCCCCCCTCCCCGCACCGCCGAGCCGGCGCCGGTGCGCTTCAAGCCCACCCGCGCCGGAGTCATCGGCCTGTGGGACTACACCGACGAGGAATTCGTCTTCGCCGACGGGCGCCTGGTCCTGCGCGGCCACAACGGCTCCGGCAAGACCAAGGCACTGGAAGTCCTCTTCCCCCTGGTCTTGGACGGTGTCCTCGATGCGCGGCGCCTGGACCCGTTCAGCGGCGAGGAACGCACCATGAAGGCCAACCTGCTCTACAAGGGGCAGGATTCGGGATACGGCTATGTGTGGATGGAGTTCACCCGCACCGCCGCCGACGGCACCGTTGTGGAAGCAGTGAGCGTGGGCATCGGGATGCGCGTCTCCAAGGCGCAGTCGAGTCCGTCGCGCTTCTTCTTCGTCACCGACGGCCGCATCGGCATCGACTTCGGTCTGCTGGATGACGCCTCCCGCCCGCTGCGCGAGAGCGCCCTGCGCCAACTGGTGGGCGATCAGGCACTGTTCGACACGGCCGAGGCATACCGCGAGGCCATCGATGCCCGACTGTTCCACCTGGGCCGCGAACGCTACAACCAGCTCGTCAACCTGCTCCTGCAGTTGCGCCGGCCGCTGCTGGCCAAGGACCTCGACCCGAACAAGCTGTCCGACACCCTCACCGCCGGACTGCGCCCTGTGGACGAGGACCTCATCTTGCAGGCCGCCCGCGACTTCGAGAACCTCGCCGAAATCCAGTCCCTCCTCAACGCCCTCACCCACACCAACACCGCCGTCAAGGACTTCCTTCGGGACTACACCACCTATCTGCGTCTGCACGCCCGTGACCGCGTCGACCAGGTGGCCGCACGGGCGAAGGCCACCGCCGACCAGTGCGAGACGATCATCACGGCCGGCCGCGAGCGCGACGAAGCCGAACATCTGCAGGCCGCAGCCCGCCAGCGGCAGGAAGAGGCCGAGCGCACCCGCAAGGAAATCGGCGCCCGCCTTGAGGAGTACAAGAGGCGCGACGCCTACCAGCAGCAGGACGGTCTGCGTGAACTGCGCAGCCGGGTTGTTGATGAGCGCCGCTCGCTCGCGCAGAACGTACGCCTGCTCGCCCAGGCCGAGGCGAACCTGACCGCGCTGCGCGAGGAGACCCAGCAGGCCCAGGTCCGCCACGAGGGCCTGCTTGACCAGGCGTCCCGGCACACCCGCAGGCTGCTGGAAGCAGCCCGCACGGCGGGCATCCTGGCCGACGACGACACCCTGGACCTCGGCGCCGACCTGGCCACCGACGTGACGGGCCGGGCCGCCGCCCGCCGCACGGAAGTCGCCGACATCGACGCCCGACTTCATGCTGCCGACGAGGCCGCCAGGGACCAGGACCGGGAACAAGACCACGCAGAGGCGGCCGGCCACGAACTGGCCAAGGCCGAGGGAGCGGCCACCCAAGCCGCCGACACGCTCACCCAGGCCGAACAGACGGCCGCCCGCGCACTTAACGCCTTCTGCGCCCGCCGCTACGGCAGCGCCACGCTGCCCGTCCTGACCGCCGAAGACGCCGATGCGCTGCACGCCGCCCTGGCCGCGGTGGGCGAGCCCGACGCCCCGGCACTGCCGGAAGTCTTCCGCTCGCTGACCGACTCCCGCCGCACCACCGCCCTGCAGCACCGGGACCATCTGCAGCGAGAGCAGGACAGCACGGCACAAGCGCTGAAGACCCGCCGCGCGGAGCGCGACACCATCGCCGCCCAGAAGGACGACGCGCCGCCGCCCAGCGACCTGCGGACCGCCCCGCGCGAGGGCCGCCCGGGCGCCCCGCTGTGGCAACTCGTCGCCTTCGCCGACACCGTCGACGAGGAGACGGCCGGCGCGCTGGAAGGCGCCCTGTACGGGGCGGGGCTCCTCACCGCGTGGCTGCACCCCGATGACGCCCACACCCGCCAGGCCCTCACCGACCGGGACACCGACGCCTACCTGCGCCCGCTCCCCGAAGCGCAGCGCCCCACCGGGCCCACCCTGGCCGACGTCCTCACCGTCGAGGAACAGGACCGGGTCGACGCGGCGACGGTCAAGGCCGTGCTGGCCTCCATCGCGGTGCTCCCCCACGCGCCCGACGCCGCAGCGGCGCGCGTGCTGCCCGCCGTGACGACCGGCGGTCACTTCGATCTCGGAATCCAGCTCGGTGCGCACCCCAAGGACCGTCCCGAGTACATCGGTGCCACCGCCCGCGCCGCCCGCCGCCTGGAGCGGCTGCGCGTCCTCGACGAGGACATCGCCACCCATGAGGCCCGCCTCGAACAGCTCGCACACCAGCACCACCAAGCCGAGGAGGTGTTCGCGGACTTCGACCGCGCGCTGCGCGAACTCCCGCGCACCCAGCCCGTCCTCGACGCGATCGGCGCCGTGGCCGTGGCCGCGCAGGCGGTGGCCGGCGCCCGCCAGCGCCACTCCGGCGCCCTCACGCGCCTCAACGAGGCGACCGCCCGCACCCACGACCTGCGGCGCCAGCTGCGGCACGCCGCCGCCACAGCCCGCCTGCCCAGCCGCCGCGACGAACTGTCGAGGGTGGCCCAGGCCATCGACGACTTCACCGGCGCCGGCCGCGACCTGTCCGCCTGCCGCGTGCAGGCCGCCACCGCCGAGCGTGACCTCACCGGCCGCAAGAAGCTGCTGGCGGCGCAGAGCGAATCCTGGGCCGACCAGGCCGCAGCCCTCAAGATCCAGCAAGAGGAGTCCACGGTCCAGGAAGCACGGCTGGCCACCCAGGAGGCCGCGCTTGAGGCCC
This sequence comes from Streptomyces sp. NPDC050085, assembly GCF_044460595.1. Classification (NCBI taxonomy): domain Bacteria; kingdom Bacillati; phylum Actinomycetota; class Actinomycetes; order Kitasatosporales; family Streptomycetaceae; genus Streptomyces; species Streptomyces sp. NPDC050085. The sequence goes on from NZ_JBITJZ010000001.1 coordinate 1,045,477, forward strand.
CGTTGCAGGAGATCCTGAAGCAGATCGCCGCGGCGGAAGCCGAACTCGCCGAGGCCACCAAGGATCACGATGCGGCCCAGGCGGAAGCCACCGCCCAGCGCGAACGATTCCTCAAGGCGGACCACACTCTGGACTCCGGCCGCGCCCAGCTCACGACGGCTGTCACCGAGCAGGTCCGCGCCGCGCTCACCCTGGAGCCCTATGCCCGCCCCGATCTGCTCGGCCTGCTGGAAGCCGACACCGACACTCTCTGGCTGCCGCACGAGATGTGGCCCAGCCCCGAGCAGGCCGTGACCACACTCATGGACCAGCTCGCCCGGCCCGACACCGACCTGAGCGCCATCACCGCGGCGCGCCACGTGCTGCCCGCCTCCGTGATGGCGTTGATCGACGCGCTCGATGCTGCCACCCGCGGCCGGCCGGTCACCGCGACCCTCCTCAAGACCGTCACCACCAAGATCTCCACCGCCATCACGGCCTTCGAAGCGGCGCTCAACGCCTCCGACCAGGGCTACCTCTTCGAGTGGGAACCGGCCGGCGACATCATCCTGGCCAAGGTCACCGACAGCGAAGGACCGGCCCCGGTGGCCGAGTTCGCCCGCCGCCTGGCCGAACAGCTCGCCGACCAGAGCGTGCTGCTGGAGGACAAGGAGCGCACCGTCCTCGAGGACGGCCTGCTGACCGGGCTGGCCCAGCAGATCCACGACCGCACCGTCGCCGCCCGCGACCTCGTCAAGAACATGGACGCCGACACCCGCGCCAAGCCGATGTCGTCGGGCACCACGGTCGGCATCAAGTGGGTCATCTCCGACGCACTCACCGACTCCCAGCGCGCCGTCAACAAGCTCCTCGACAAGGACGCCGCCGGCCTGGGGCCGGCCGGGCTGGCCGAACTGCGCACCCACCTGCGCGGGCAGATCCGTGCCAAGGCCGCCGCCGACAAGAAGCCGAACTACCAGCAGGTGATCGCCGACGTGCTGGACTACCGCGCCTGGCGCAAGTTCGAACTGCGCCTGTTCAAGCCGGGCATGGACGCCCACGAGCGCGAGACGGGCGAACTGCTGACCAAGGCCAAGCACAGCCAGATGTCCGGCGGCGAAAAGTCCGCCTCCATCCACCTGCCGCTGTTCGCTGCCGCCCACGCCCAGTACAGCTCCGCACACCCCACCTGCCCGCGCCTGATCGCCCTGGACGAGGCATTCGCCGGCATCGACGAGCAGTACCGGCCCGACCTGCTCGCCCTCACCGCCAAGTTCGACCTCGACCTGTTCATGACCGGCTACGACCTGTGGATCACCTACCCGCAGGTCCCGCAGATCTCGCACTACGACATGAAGCACGACGAGGCATCCCACACCGTCTCCGCGATGCTGCTCGTCTGGGACGGCACACAGATCCTCGACGACCTCGGCTACCCCGGATCCGACGAACTCGCCGCCCACCTCCTCGGCTTCACCCCGCGCCGCCACGCCCCCGCCACCGCCCCGCTCCTGGACGACCCCGCACCCGAGCCGGACGACGCCCCGGAGAACGCATGACCACCGTGCCTGCACTCGACCGCTACCGCACACCCGCCTACCGGCGGCTGATGGCCGCCGCCCGCCGCCTGCTGGAACGCAACAACGGTCAACTCACCGGCACCATCGGCCTGACCAGCCCTACCGACGACGAACGCCACGCGATCATCGGCATCACCGGCACCCACCGCGGCAACGACGTCCGCCGCATCACCCTGCCCGTCACCGCCCTGGACACCAGTGTCCGCAACGTCACCGGGCTGCCCCTGCGCGAGGTGCTGGAACAGCTCGGCGGACCGTTGCGCTTCCGAGGCACCGAACGCGCCCGTCTCGAGCAGGCCCGCACCACGCTCCACGCCCAGGCCGCCGCCAGCCCCCTGCACGACAAGCACCCCTGGTTCCGGCAGTGGCTGGACACCCTCGCCGCCGGCGGCGCACTCACCTCGCTGGTCAACAAGGAGGAGACCCACCTGCTCGGCCAGGCCGTCCGGGTCCTCGAATACCTCGATGCCCGCCCTGCCGGAGCACCACCCGTGATGCTGCCCGCCCTGGCCGATGCCATCACCGGCGACACCAAGGCCCTCAACCCGGGCCGCGGCACCCTGCCCACCCTGGTCCTGCGCGCCCTCGCGCTCGCCCGCTCCATCCCTCTCGCCTCCGGAGCCGAAGCCCGACGCGAACTGTGGGACTCCTTCGACGTCATCGTCGACGACCTCGCCAGCCGCGTCCTCGTCCTCAACCTGCCCGCCGCCGGACAGGGCCTGGGCCAGTGGCTCACCGACGCCGCCCACTACGCCACGCCCTTCCACATCACCCTCCACCAGCTCATCACCCTGCCCATCACCGTCCATCTGGAGACGGTGTACGCCTGCGAGAACCCCGCCGTGCTCCGCCGCGCCGCCGGCGAACTCGGTACCCACAGCCCCCCGTTGATCTGCACCGAGGGCCGTCCGTCCACCGCCTTTCACCGCCTCGCCCGCCAGGTCATCGCAGGAGGCGGCACACTGCGCTACCACGGCGACTTCGACTGGCCCGGCATCGAAATGACCAACCACCTGCGCACCCGCTACCAGGCACAGCCCTGGCACATGACCGCGGCGGACTACCTCGGCGGCGTCCGCGCCGATCACGACCACACCCAGCTCAGCGGCAAAGCGCAGGACACCGCCTGGGACCCCGAACTCGCCACGGTCATGCAGCAGGAGAACCGCGCCGTGTACGAGGAAGCCGTCGCCGACACCCTGCTGGACCGCTGGTCCCACGGGCCACGGTGAGCAAGCGTGCCCCCACAGGCAGCCCGTTTCGGACGCGGTATGTCACCGCCGACCGGCGTGGCCTCACAGCCGACGGTCTGTGGCCCTGACGATCATCCTGTTCATCACGGCGACCTGCGCAGACTCACCGCCCACCCAGAGCCGGTGGGATCGCGCTCCAACGACTCCACGGTCCACGCTGACCCCTCCAAGGCCGCCACGAACTCGTCCGGCGACGCCAGCCAGTAGTCGAACCACGGCGTGGCCACGGCCCCATCCCGTACGCGGAGGCGCAGTTGACCGCGCGCTCGCCCCCGGCTGAGATTGAGGGAGTGGTAGCGCGCGTGGATCGTCCCAGCGCCATCCCCGGATCCGTCCCCGTCCCGACCAACCGCGCGCCCGGCCGCGCCACTGCGGCCAGGGCGGACAGCACCCGGGATGCCTGATCAGGCCCGCCCAACAGGCCCAGGCTGTCACCGCACAGGGCGATCGTGTCGAACTGGCCGAGCCCTTCAGGCAGCGACGGCACCGACCCCACCACAGCCGTGATCCCCCGCTCGCGCGTGATCCGAACAGCCCCGGGCGAGGGATCCACCCCCACCACGTCGTAGCCGCGGGCACCCCAGGCGACCGCGTGGCGCCCGGCTCCGCATCCCACGTCCAGCACCCGCCCCTCGGCCTGCTCCCACGCCCAGCGATCCAAGGCCGACCACTGCGCGGGCTCGCTGAAGTACCGAGCGGCGTCATTGGCCGAGATCAGAGCATCGTCGCGTTCGATCACTTCCACTGCCGACCACGGTGCGGCCCCGGCCTCCCAGCAGCGGACCAGAACACGGCCGAAGGCATCGTCAATCCCAGGCTGCTTCACGATGAACTCCATCTGGAACACAGCTCCTTCCCGGCTCCGGAGACCGGAGAGGAGTACTACTCCTCGTCGGCACGGGCATCCATGGCGAGACAGAGGCTCGGACCCTTATCACGGCTCCCGCCACTAGGGAAACGGTGCACACCACGAAGAATTGATTGCCCACTACCCGCTGCAATTCACCGAGCGAAGGGCCACCGTTGCGCCGCTCAGACAGCCGCCACGAGCACGCTCCACCACGTTCTCTGTCCGCGAGGCCGCTGCGCGCCGTCCCTCTGCGTCTTACACAGCACCGTAGCTGGCCTTGAACAGCGGAAGAGCACGGCACAGATCACTCTCCGACCTCAACCGGACCTCCAGCTCTCCCGTCCCGTGATGCCCCACCCCTCTGACATCCCGCGTGAACCCCGGCACGATGTCCACTTCATTGGGATCCGCCTTGAGATACACCAGTATCTGTTTCCTGCTCCCCCGCGTGACACAGGCAAAATTCCGCGATGTGCGGTAGGCCCGGTACTGCTGGCGCTCGACCCTGGCGACGTCGCTGCCCTGTCCAATAAGCGCGTCGTCAAGCGCCGCGTGGAGTTCCGCCAATTCCTGCTCACTGCCGAGCGCTTCCCCACGCGCCCGCAGGGCCGACGCGGGCCTTCTGCGCGCGGACCGGCCACCCGACTGAGCGACCTCCTCCAAGCCGAGCATGTCCGCCCCGTAGAACCGGTACCGGACAAGGTCAACGGGGTGCCCGATCAGGGCCAGTGCCCGGATGTCGTACGGGGTGAAGCCTCCTGCGACGCAGATCAGCCGTGGAGCGTCCCAGCGGATACGGGACGCGCACGCGATCCCCAGCCGCTCCCGCACCAGTTGCGTGAAGTCTCCTCGGTGTTCCATCAGCCAGGACAGGTAGAAGAGTCCTTGTGTCACCACACTGTCCGTACCGCGTTTGAACTCCACCACGACCGGAGTCCCGTCTGCGTCGATGCCCAGCGAGTCGATGCGGCCCCCGTGGGATGCGCCCGTCGCAAATTCGCTGGCCAGGAACCGGACTCCGAGCAGCGATTCCAGGTTGCCTTCGACCAGCCGCTGCAGATCGCGCTCCAGTGCCGCCTGTGCGGACAACACTTCGACGGCACATCCCTCGGAGATACGGAACAGTCTCAGCTCGGACACTGCTCTGGTTCCCCCCTCCGCGACGCTGAACGTGACCAAGATTCTTTCGCCAGACAAGATGCCCGTCAACGCCGATTCGCATCCCGATCCCAAGCTCAGCCTGCGCACGCACAGGCACCCAAGTACCCGGCGTCGCCCCGCCGTTGCCGATATGGCGCGCCCATGCCGGTTCCCGGGCTCCCGGCGCCACCGTGTAGGACCACGCACTGTGACCCGCCCCCAGATGAGAACGGAAGGAGAACTCCTCATCACCCCCAGCCCATCCCCGACACCCTCGCGCTACAGCGCGGCTACGATCCGCGCCACCTGGAATGGCACCGGAAGCGTGGCCGAGGCATCGAAAGCTCTCGGCTTCTCCCGCGCCAAGGGCTACGACCTGGTGCGCCGCGGCGAATTCCCGTGCCGCGTCCTGCGTATCGGTCGCAGCAGCAGGGTCGTCACCGCCTCCCTGCTGCGCGTCCTTGAATCCGGTGAGCCGGAATACAACCGAAACCAACCGCCAGGACCGCCTCTCCCGCCAGAGGCCACCGAGCACTCCAGCCCCAAGGCGCAGCGCGACACTGCCACGCCGACAGCAGAGCCCTCAGCCGGCCTGGTCCGCATCTCGCCCAGGGCGCGCCGTGACCCGTAGGACACGGCGGTGACCACGCTCTCCGTCGTGCGAGCAGCGTGGCAGGGCCGCAGGATCATCGCCGCCTCCCCTGATTCCACTCCCTTGCGCACCAGCGTGATCCAGCCGGAATGCCAGTGAACTCCTGTGACACCTGGGTGAGTTGATACCGTCGGCGCACACTTGATCAGCAGCCCCGGGCGATATCGCGGCGCGGGCAGGCGGGGAGGACGCATCTCATGCGGAGGGTGACGGCAGCGGGAGCGGTCCTGGTAGCGACCGTACTGCTCGCGGGCTGCGGCGGTTCAGACGGCAAGGACCATGCCGACTCCAAGGGCGGCGGCGCGGACAAAGCGCCGGCGTCGAAGCCACTGGCGAAACTGAATGTGCCGGCTGCCTACGATGCGTCCAAGGGGTGGGACGACACGCTGAACTGGGTGCCGGAGTCGGTGAGTTCGATCCCGGTAGCACCGGTGGCGGACAACCGTGCGGTCGCGATGATGTATGCGGCGTCCGGCGGCTACACGCTCAAGGTGCGCGACGCCGCCGACGGCACCGTCCGCTGGACGTCCACGGCATGGAACCCGCCGGTTCCGGTCGAAGGAGCCGACGGAGATCCGGACATGGGGGAAGCAGCAGAAATCCCCGATGTGGTGAGCCTGCAACAAGGCGGCCGCACCTATGTCGTGGCCTACGCGCACGGGATGCGCGGCAAGGACGACCTGCACAAGGGCACCGAGGTGGTGCGCGTCGCCATCTACCCGGCCGACGCCACGGGATCCTCCGTCACGCCGCAGCGGCAGATCGATGTCCCGGTCACGACCGGCCTGGGCGAGCAGCTGCACACGAGTGCCGACGGGGGCCGGCTGCTGATCGGCTGGGGCAAGCAGGGCGAATTGCCCGCCTCGGCTGCCGCGGTCGACGTGGCCACCGGCAAGGTGTCCCGCTACAGCGACGCCAACAGCCTGCTGCCGCAGTGCGCCAAGGAAGTGGGCTGCTACGACAGCCGGGTGGCCGGGGCCACCTCGGACTCGGTGGTGGTGGCGATGGACGGCGGCGGATTCGGCGTACCGGGCCGCTGGTTCAGTAATGCGGTCCGGCCCGGCGCCGTCGCCGCCCGCACCGGCTTCCTCGGCGCCTACAACGGCGATCTCTACGGCATGGCGGGTTCCTCGCTCGTGGCGGGCTGGTCCACCAACACGACGGACAGATCCGACCGTCCCGCGGTGTGGACGGTCCACGACGTTGAGACGGGCAAGGTGCAGGCACAGGTGACGTGTGCGGCCGACCTGCCGGGCGGCTCGTCCAAGGCCCGCGACTATCCGGTCGTCACCTCGCCCAACGGCCGCTATGTGGCGGCCGGTTCGGTGGCGTTCGATGTGCAGCGCAAGAAGGGAATCTGTCTGCAGGGGGACGGCAATCGCAAGACCATCGTGCTCGGCTCGATCCGCAACGACGGCATCGCCTACGGCGCCGTCGTCGAGGATGACGCCGCCACCAGCGATTCCGATCCGGTGGTCGCCCAGGTCGATCTGAACACCGGGCAGCCCCAGGTACTCGGCACCGGCGTCGAAGCCCCGTACACCACCGACTTGAAAGGCTCCGGCCTCTTCCTTGACCGCGACGACGACCACAACGTGCGCATCTCCCTGCGCCGGCAGCGCTGATCTTCCCTCGCCGCGCAGCGGCGAAGAATCTCGCGTGCACCGCCGGCGTCTGGTCACGGCAACGAAGCTGACGCAGACGACTGCGCGCCGGCAGCAGTGGGTCTGCCGCTGGCGGTGCGCCACCCTCCGGTGTTCCGCATCAGCGCAGTCGAACTCCGGCTCAGAGCAGGGGATGGCGTTCGGTCACCGGGGTGGTGCGCTGGTCAGTCCATCAGGTGAGGGGATGCCCCGGCGGAGTGAGCGCCGTTGGCGTGAGGCGAATGGTTTCGGCAAGGGTGGAACCCCTTCATCATCGCCGTCCAGGAGTAGCTTGATGCGTTGTTCCGCACCGCTGTTTCGCCGCGTGCTGCCGGTGTTCGCGACGGCGCTCGGCCTGGGTGCGCTGTGGCCGGGCGCCACCAACGCCTCGGGACGGCCGGACAGATCCTCGCCACGGCCGGTGACGAATGGGCACTCACATGTCGGGCGGGTGCGTACGGCCGGGGTGTGGCTGCGGGTGCGGCAGGAACCGACCACGCACAGCCAGGAGATCGCGGTACTGCGGCCATGCTCGACGGTGAGCGTCCTCGGGACGGTCGAGGGGCAGACGGTCGCGGGGACACCTCTTTGGTTCCGCCTCGAAGGACGGCCCGGCTGGATCAGCGCCGCCTACGCCCGCGTGCTGCGGCCGGATGTTGTCGAAGACGACTCGAGCGTCGCTGCCATGCCGTAGTCGCCTGCGTCACGTGGTCGTGCGCCTTCGGTTTGCTCTCCGCCCCGGGTGGACAGCACCTTGCGACGGACAGTTGATTCGCGCACGGACAGCAGGCGGCTTGCCCGTGGTCCTCGGCACCGCGCGCGTCCGCATCGCGCTATAAGGAGGATCCAGGTGGCTGTCGTTGCCCCACGGCGTGTAGTTCTCCTCGGAGGCGGCTTCTCCACCGACGACGACGGCCTGTTGGACACCTGGGTCCTCGATCAAGCGCACGCCCGCCGGCCCAAGGTGTGCTTCCTTCCGACAGCCAGCGGTGACGCCCCCGCCTACATCGACCAATTCCTTGCGGCGTTTCACCCGCAGGCTTGTGAACCCAGTGTCCTGCGGCTGTTTCGGCGGGACCTCGACGACGACGGCCTGCGCACCTTCCTGCTCTCGCAAGACCTCATCTACGTCGGGGGCGGCAACACCGCGAACCTTTTGGCAGTGTGGCGGACACACGGCGTGGACCGACTCCTGCGCACCGCCTACGACCGCGGGACCGTGCTGTGCGGCATCAGCGCCGGCGCCAACTGCTGGGCCGAAAGCTCGCATACGGACTCCTTCGGCCCGCTCACCCACCTGCCCGACGGATTGGGGCTGCTGCCCGGATCCGTCTGCCCCCACTACGACAGCGAACCCGGGCGTCGATCCTCCTACCAGGCGGCCGTGGCCCGCCATGCACTTCCAGCCGGCTGGGCAGTGGACGACGGCGTCGGTGCGCTGTTCACCAACGGCCAGCTGACACAGGCGGTGACGCGCACCCCCTCCGCCCGGCTGTATCGACTGGAGCCAGAGGGGGATCGCGAGGGGGATCGCGGAGTCACAGAACAAGCCCTGCCCTGTCGTCTGCTCCTCCCCGAACCTCAGCCCACCCGCCGGCGTAGAGAACGTGTCGCCGACCGCAGCATGAGCCCGCCCACAGGAGGTCACAGATGAGGCCCGCTGTTTCGGGCAGGGCTTCATCCGCCGCACACAGCGCCCCGTCTACCCCTGGGCGTTGGCGTATGCCTCCTTGATGGCCTGCGGCACGCGGCCCCGCTCGTTGACCTCGTGTCCGTTCTCCTTGGCCCAACGGCGCAGTTCCTCCGGCGTGGGCTCACCGGCCGGACGCTGCCTGGGGGCGAGCGAGCGAGTACGGCCCTGCGTCAGCTTGCCCGTGCGGCGAGCGCTCCCGCGGAAGGGCTCCAGAGCCTTGCGGAGCTTGTCCGCGTTCTTCTCGCTGAGGTCGATTTCGTAGGTCTTGCCGTCGAGGGCGAACGTCACCGTCTCGTCCGCTTCTCCGCCGTCGATGTCATCGACGAGAAGGACCTGTACTTTCTGAGCCATGTCCCCGACCCACCCATTCTAGTTGCCAATATTGTCTGCCCGCCCCGGGTCGCCTTGTGCAGGCGCCCGTTCGAAGGGCAGAAACCGGTAATGGCGCTGCGCCACCGCACCGTGGAGTGGACCTTACCGCCCTTCCGCACGAGACCCGACCGACTTGTGATTTTCCTATCCTTTTCCTGGATTGCGGGAGCAGCCGTCAGGCCGCTGAAAGGCCGCCATCGACATTTGGCATCGCCGCCCGCGTGCTCTCATCCGTGTCGCAATAGCGCAGGAGGACCGGGCGAAATGCCTTTCGACCCTGACCGAGCCGCCCCTGCAGGGGGCATGAAGCATCGCACCGCGCACGGTTACATTCTGGCCGGGCCCGACGACCGAGGATGTTGCGTGATCCACGAGATGTGGGTCGCCCCCGAACGGCGCGGCAGCGGTGAAGGCCGCGCGCTCGTGGATGCCGTGCGGTCCTGGGCGCGCGCCCAGGGGCTTGGCCCGCTGATCGTGCACTGCTCGCCCAAGAATGCGGGCGGCCGGGCCTTCTACGAGGCGTTGGGCATGCGCGCGGTGGCGATCGTCTACCAGGACGACCTGGACGCATCCCCACCCTCGAGCGCGTCGTAGGGCTGGTGCGTGGACTACTTCTTGACCCAGTAGTCGGCCAGCATCTGGGCCGGCCAGGCCGGTTCGCGGCGCGCCCCGCGCGGCCCCATGTCCGCGAAGTAGGGCGACAGATCGTAAATCTTGGTGCCGACCACGGCGTCCAAGTCGGTCACGCGCAGCCGCAGACCATCGACGGCGATCAACCGGGGGAAGGATTGGGCGAGTTGATTGGGTCGGCGATGGTTGCGGTGGGCGAACGTTCCCGTGGCCGGCCAGGCCGGATTCCCGCGCGGGCTGCGCGCGTGGTACTCGACATCGTCCGGGGACGCCTGGTTGAAGTGCCACACCACGATCAGATGCGAAAAGCTGTCCAGCCCTTGCACCGCGTCGGGCGGAAACTGGGACTCGTCGAGCTGGATGACCGACTCGATGCCGCCCCAGTAGTCGTCGGCGACTTCGGTGCGGCCTTCGACGACCTCTCCGATGGGGTCAATCTGTAACGTCATGGCCAGCCCCTCGATCGAGTTCAACATCTCTGGCGATCAGTCTCGTTGGGCAACGTGCATGCCTTGGAGTGTTGACCGCCTCGCTGCGCCACGACGTGAACCCGGCGGCCCTCGCCCACTACCGTCACTTCCGACCCAACACCTTCACGCGGAGCACAGCCCAGCAACCAGGCCAGCTGCGGCCTTGCGCGCCGGCTCCAACCGCGGATCTGCGTCATGCGCGTAGGGGCCCACCACTTTCGCGCAGAAGAACAGCGCCATCAGCCGGCCGGTCCTGCTCTCCAGGTCCGGCCGACGCTCCGCCCAGACGCGATCCGCGAGGGCGGGCACCGCCAGAGCATTGCCCCACAACGTCGCCGCGTCCAGCCCGCGCGGGGCCATGCCCCAGTCCTCCCAGTCGATGATGCAAAACCTGGGCCCGATGACATTGGCCCAGGTCAAGTCCGCATGCGCACACGCCCACTCATCGACGGTGAGGTCCACGACCTCGGGAAAGACCGGCCGGATGACCGCCTCCACGAGATCCTGTGTGATCGACTCGGTGTCCGGTGTCGCCCGGCGCGGCGTGTACTGGACGGCCAACGCATCCAGCGAGGCGTTCAGCCCCTCCCACCACGCCTCCGGCAGACGGGGGGCCTCGATCACCAGGGCCGCCGGCCCCACCGGCGGATCGTTTACCAGTTCAGTCTCATCGGCCCGCCACAGCACCGGCTCGTCCGCATCGCGCCAGGTCACCGCCCTATCCCAGCGCGGCATGGCCACCCCGCTCAACACGGCCGCCGACTCCGGCCCGTTACCGCCCTGCGCCGCGATGCGCCGCAAAGATCGCCGCTCCACCCGCACCCACGAACCCCGGTCCGTCCGCCCGCCCACCGAGCGGCGCTTGCGCATCACGCCGTCCCGGTCGATCCGGACCTGCAACGACCGCTCCACACGGTCCAGGACGTCCTCGACGGGCTCAACTCTCAGATCAACATCACGCGCAGCAGGTACCGGCAAGGTCATAGCGGGACCGTAGCAAGGCCCACCGCGCCGGTTCCCAGCACCAAGCCCACCTACTCAAGGGCATACGGGCGCCGCCGGAGCGTCTCCGCGGGCCATGATGCCCGCCCCGCACATCGACCGACTTGACCGGCGAAACATGCCAACTCCCCTGTCATCATGCACCCGTGGCCACAATGGATTCCTCAACTGCGCCCGATCAACAGCTGCGTGCCCAGCTGCTGCAGGTGCTCAGCAGCATCGACCCTTGGGACAATCAGGAGCAGGCACACCTCGACGCAACAGTGCAGTGGATCGCCAGCGGCGCGCCCCTTTACAGGACGCTGAAACCCGCCACCCCCGCACAGCACCTCGTCAGCTACTTCGTCGTATTCAACGAGTCCCGCGAGGAACTCCTCCTCGTGGCCCACCGCAAGGCCGGTCTGTGGCTGCCCAGCGGCGGCCACGTCGAGCCGGCCGAGGATCCCTGGGACACGGTCCGCCGTGAATGCCGCGAAGAACTGCGCATCGACGCGGTCTCCTCCCCGCTCACTGGGGACCGTCCTCTCTTCGTCACCGTCACACCAACCCGCGGACCGGGACCCCACACCGACGTGTCCTTGTGGTACGTCCTGCAGGCAGACACGAGCCAGGTCACCTCCTTCGACGAAGCCGAGTTCGACGCGATCACATGGCTGTCCCTGGACCAGGTCCTCGCCACACCGATCAACACCCTCGACCCCCACATGCACCGATTCACGCGCAAGCTGATGAACTTGCTGCCCCGGTACAGGAGCACCCGTTGAAGCCCTCCAGCTGTCCGGAACAGACGAAGTCCTCGGGTGCCGCACGTCAGGGGTCAGCGCCTTCTGTAATGCCGACACTGGCGTACCCGAAGACGCCATCGAGCCGTTCGGCTGGTGATCCCCTTGACCAACCCGATGACCGACTACTCCACGCTCATCAGGCTCGACTCCGCAGAGCTCACCCGAGCTCTGAGGAGGCTCGCTCCACCCCACGCTCCCGGACAGTGGATCTTCGCGCTCCTCGACATCGCGCGCACCGACTACTACCCCGTCAACCAGGACCGCAGAATCAGCCTCACGGCACGCCTCGCTTTTGCTTCCAGGCTGCTCGACTTCGTCACCCGAGAGCTGAGGCCACGCGACGCTGCCTTGGTTGCCCGCGAGTACCTGAAGGTCGCACGCCATGCGATAGAAAGCGCAGCCCAGGAGGTGCCTCCTGCTCTCCAGACTGACGCCGTAGTCGCCCGCGCTCTGGAGTGCTTCGCCCTCACCCGCGAGCAGGCGATGAGCGTTGCGACGGAACGCCGGTTTCGGTATGCGGATGCGCTGAGTTCAGATCTGAGCGAGGCAGATTTCAACTCGGCAGTACGGACACAAGGTGACAAGGAACTAAGCGCGATAACCCACCTTTTGCAAGAACTCCAGTGGTTCCAGGGGAAGGCCACCGACAAGGCCATCGCGGACAAGCTGAAGTCTTGGATAGAGATCTATCCTCGCCTCACGCTCGGAAGAGAGATGACAACCCAACTGAATACGCGCCAGAAGAGGCTCCGTGGTGACCTTCCCTAACCCGTCGACCTGCACGCGGCTACGGGTAGACGCCGAGCTCATAGTGGGACACCCCGTCGTACACGGTCACGGTGCCGTCGTCGTGAATCTCGCCCCAGGGACACTCAGGGAGCGAGATGTCCTGGAAGCTGCCGGAGCAGCCCTCGCAGCAGTCGAAGTGATCCTGCCACGCGGTCACGTCCACTTCGGTGTGTGGAGAGCGCACCGTATGGATGTCGTGGCCGTCGCATTCCTCGTTGGTGCACGGTGCGCCGTGGCCACAGTCTGCGGTGCCGCACGGGCAGGGACGATCGCACGGGGCCGGTTCCCAGTTCTGGGTCGCCACGGCGCGTTCGCAGGGAGACCTGCGATGTGCCGTCAGGGCTGCCACGACATGCTGCCAGGATGCCCGGGTCGTTTTCTGAATGGCGCGCGTGAGCGCGACCACGTTGCCCAGATCGGGTTCCGTGCCGGACAGCCATACGGTCGGCGGTCCGTACGGGTCGTCCTCATTGCGGTACAACCGCGCGAAGTACATGCCTGTCCCCGTGTCGTAACCCCAGTCGCTGCCCCGCTCCCAGCCGTTGAGGGGCAGAGTAAGAGTGAAGTCCTCGACGATTCGCTGCCCTTGCGGCACGTAGAGTGCGGTCATCCGGTGCCACGGGCAATGTGCGAGTTCCCCTTCGACGATGTCGGTACAGACGTCGTTGAGTGCCGGATTCCCTCGGCAGCGCCGCTTGGCGTGATGGTCGCGGCAATACGTCTGCTTCACGTCGATGAGCTGGTCGCACTGCCATCCCCCTGTGTCGCTGGGTGCCATACAGCGCTGGCGGTGCGAGGCGGCGGGGTACCGATTGGCCAGGGTGCCCTCGGCCCGCTGTTGTTCGATCGCGCGATGGATCCGGGCCACGCTCTCGTAGCGTTCCGCTCCTCGCAGCGGGTAGACGCTGCCTTTCGTCGTCAGCAGGTTCGTGAAGGTGTCCGGGGTAAGTTGCGGTTGCAGCAGAAGCCGCAGATCGTTCTCGCCGAGCGGGTATTCCACCGCCTCGCCCGACCGGAGGAAGCTGCGCAGGCGTCGACTGGTGACCAGTTCGAGCCACAGCTCCAGCATCAGTTCGCAGTCATCGGAAATCGGCTGGAAGGACCAGCGTTCCTCCGCGTCATGGATGGTGCGGATGCCGCGGTGGGCTACGGTCCGGGACGCCGACTTCGCTCGTTCCCGCAGCCCCTGGGCGCGCGCCAGGGTGGTGAGGTCCAGACGTGGCGCTCGAAGGCCACCGTTCCTGACCACATGACGGGCGGCGTAGAGCGTGTCCACCGTCTTGGCGGCCAGCGCGCCGACGTCCACCACATCGCCGTAGGTTCGCAGGCAGCGGTAGTCGCCATCGAAGAGATTGTGGCCGATGATCAGGTCGACGTCTCCGGCCTCGGCGTGGAGGCCCGACAGGTTACGGTCTCGGAACGTGTGAAATGCCGTTTGCCGCCAGAATTCCCCTCCCGGCATATCGGCGGCGTCCTGCCGTTCCATGATCAAGAGGCCGACGACGTCGATGTCCCAGCGCTCGGGCAGACTCCGGCTCGCCACGCGCGCGTAATCCACATCCAGCACTCCCAGCGTGCGCGGCGCCCCCGAGGGCAACTGCCCTCTCGCAGGCGTGCGATAGACAGGGGCGTGGCCATACCGGTCGGCGTCCACGACGCTCGGGTCCGGCGCCACGATCGGAGTCCACGCCTCCAACTGCTCCGCGCTGGCAGATTCGCTGTCCCGTCCTCCGTGCGTACACACCGAGTGCGCGACATAAGGGGCGAACCCTCGTCGCCGCAGATCCAATGCACCCGGATCATCGGCGAGTTGACTCTCAGAAAACACCCACAGGTAGACCGGGACACCGAGATCGGACCGCAGGTACCACCCCGGTTGCAGCGGCGCCCGAGGGGCATCGATCTGGGGGACGAAATCGGATGAGTATCCGTCAGGAGGCTGCGCCGTGAGCTCCGGGATCGGCTGACCGGACTCCCGCGCCGCGTCGATCAACGCCTGAAACATCCACCCGCGCGACGGCACCCGCGGCCCACCGAGCTTGATCACGGGCGGCAGCTGCTCGCGCGGCGCATTGCCGGTGCGCCGCGCCCGCGACGGCGGCTTCTTCTTCCGCTTCTTCGGCATACACCGGACAGTAGACGCCCCCAGTGACAATGGTGGCGCCAAGTCGGCCTGCCCGACGGCCCGTTGCCCCTACCCGACGTCGGGAGGTGCACGATTCCCACGTGCCGCCACGGTACCGAGTGGAAAATGCGGACCGGCGAACGGGGGCTGATTGCTACCGTCGCGGCACTGTCCTCTCCTCGCCGGTGACGTAAGGATCTCCCCTCATGCATGATGCCCGCGCCCTGATCGACATGGGTGCCGAAGCGGTACGTCGGCTCGCTCGTCGCGGTTACTCCCTGGACCTGTCCCGGCTGGAAGACCTCCAGTCCCGGCGCAACCAGGGCATCCGCTCGGCCGACGAGCTGCGGGCGGAGTCCAAGCGGGTGGCGAGCGAGGTCCAGCAGACCGCCAAGCAGGGTGGGGACATCTCCAAGCTGAAGGAGCGCGCCCGCGAGCTGAAGGACCAGATCCGCGACATCGAGGCCGCGCAGGAAAAGGTCCAGCAGGAGCTCACCGAGCTCCTGCTGACCATCCCAAACCTCCCCGACGACGAGGCCCCGGACGGCGACTCCGAGGAGTTCGCGGTCGAGATCCGGCGCGTCGGCAACCCGCCGGCGTTCTCGTTCGAGCCGAAGGACCACGTCGACCTGGGCGAGGCCACCGGCATCCTCGACTTCGCCCGCGCCACCAAGCTGTCCGGCTCGCGCTTCGCGGTCTCCCGCGGTGCCGGCGCCGCCCTGGAGCGCGCGCTGGCCACGCTCTTCCTCGACATCCACACGCGCCGCCACGGCTACGTCGAGCACGGTGTCCCGTACCTGGTGACCCGCAAGACGATGACCGGCACCGGCCAGCTGCCGAAGTTCGAGGAGGACCTGTTCAAGACCGGCGCCGCCGATCGCGACCTGTTCCTCATCCCGACCGCCGAGGTCCCCCTCACCAACCTCTACGCCGACGAGATCATCCCGCCCACCGAGCTGCCCCTGGCCCTCACGGCCCACACCCCGTGCTTCCGCTCGGAGGCCGGCTCGTACGGACGCGACACCCGCGGCCTGATCCGCCAGCACCAGTTCTCCAAGGTCGAGATGGTCAAAATCGTCGACCCGGAGACCGCGGACACCGAACTGGAGACCCTGGTCGGCCATGCCGAGGCGTGCCTGAAGGAGCTCGGTCTCGCCTACCGCGTGGTCAAGCTGGCCGCCGGCGACACCGGCTTCTCCGCCCAGCTCACGTACGACATCGAGGTCTGGATCCCCAGCCAGAACACCTACCGGGAGATCTCCTCGATCTCCAACTTCGGCACCTTCCAGGCCCGCCGCGCCAACATCCGCACCCGCGGCGAGGACGGCAAGCCCAAGCTCGTCGCCACCCTCAACGGCTCCGGCCTGCCCGTCGGCCGCACCCTGGCCGCGCTCCTCGAGCAGTGCCAGCAGCAGGACGGCTCCATCGTCCTGCCCGAGTCCCTCGTCCCCTACCTCGGCTTTGGCCGGATCACAGCGGACGGAACGCCCGAGGCATAGGGGCCCGCCGGGGCCAGAACCCTCGGTGAGGCGGGTGAGCCGCGGGCACGCTGTGGGCGATCTTGATATTCCTCAGCCACACACGCGGCGCCGAGGGGCGCCGGGGATTGGGTAGCGCATCGCCCGGACCGGCCGCTTCGGCAGGGTGCCCGCGTCCCGGTGGTCGACGCTCCCGACCGCGTGTGGTGGTTGTTTCCCCTGGCCACCACCCTGCTGACCGCACTGCTCGCCTACCTGGACCACATCTGGGTCCCGCGCACGCTCGTATGGGACGTCGGCTATGTGGTGATACTCGGGCTCCTGGCCGCCAGTTGGCTACTGCCCCGCACGCGTCACTGCCGTATCCCGCGGCTCGGACCCGGCGCCTCGGCCTGCGTCCTCACTCTCCTGTACGGCAAGGTGATCACGGTCGTGGCCTACGCCCTCGGCATCCTGTTCTGGCTCAAGAACGGGGACTGACCGCGCCCCGCGTATTACTCAGGGCCGCATGAGTACCGGCGCTCATGTGGGGCGGCCAGGCAGCCTTCTACGTTCCTGTCATGAGTGTTCAACAGGGATTGTCCGCACGGCCGTTGCCCGTCGGCTCGGTGTCGCTGACGCTCGGCGCACTCTCGCTCGCGCTGTTCGCGAGCCCGTGGCTGCCGGCAGCGCTGCCGCCCGCCGTCCGGTACTTCCCGCTCTACCTGACCATTCCCGCGGGGATCTGCGCCATCGCCGCCGGGATCAACTCCCTGCGCCAGGTAAGCGGTCACGAGGGAGTCCTGCGATGGCGGGCCCGGGCCGGCATCGCCTTGGGCACGCTCGCCATCATCGTCCCCCTCGCCGTCGTCGCCATCGGCTGCATCATGCTGTCGCACGAGTACGCACGCGGCTACTGACCGGCTCAGGCACCTCCGCCACAGGCCCCTGTATCACTCCGAAGCTACTTCGGCACGACGCCCGCCACGGTAAACCGTGGCGGGCGTCGTGGAGTTGTGCAGGTCAGGCGGGAGTGATGTTCTCCGCCTGCGGGCCCTTCTGGCCCTGGGTGATGTCGAAGTTCACCTTCTGGCCTTCCTGCAGCTCACGGAAGCCGGAGGCGTTGATGTTCGAGTAGTGGGCGAAGACGTCCGGGCCTCCACCGTCCTGCTCGATGAAGCCGAAGCCCTTTTCCGCGTTGAACCACTTAACGGTTCCCGTAGCCATGTTGTCCTCCAAGGGGACTCGAAGTCGGCGCCCGCACCCTGCGGGAGCCGGAGGTGGTCGTCCTGGCCCTCAGAGACGCTAAACAGCAAGCTGCCCGTGAACTCGCGTCCACGGGCGGTACTTCGGAACCACGACTGCTGACCTGGACGCTACACGGCCCCATGCGGTCAAAGCTACGAGCAACGGATCTTTCTCCTTTGCCGTCCCGGCTATGCCTGTTCGTCCGCCCGCTCCACCGTCTTCGCCGCCGCCTTTTGCACGGTGTCGATCTCCAGGCAGCACAGCCTCCGCGGCCATCTTGGGCTCTCCTGCCACATCGATTCGCGCCAACAGCCGTGCAGCTCAGGCTTGTTGCAGGTGCCTCGTCAGGCGCTGCAGGGTCTCCCAGCCTTGGGGATCGTTTCCGTCGCTGATGCGGTAATGAAGCACAGGCTCGGATGGCGGGCCGAGGGTGATGGGTGGATCGATGCCTGGCGGGTGTTCGGCGAGGTCGCGGTTGATAGTCCGTGTCTCCACGTGGCCCAGCGTCAGGGTGAGGGGCAGGGGCGGAGGTTCGAAATACGGCGGGACGGTGAGGTCGCCACGTGCCGTACGTACGGAGGCGAGCAGGCTGGCGAGGCCGTGGTCGGCGTCAAGTTCCGTGGCAAGGGTCCCGATCTCCTGCACCGGCAGCTCGTCGCTCGCGTAGCCGATGGTCAGGGCGATATCTTCCTCGACCCCGGTTGGGGTACGCAGCACGCGCACGGTGGCCAGAGCGGGGCGGTTGTTCTGCCCGACGGCGGTGAGCAGGGTGGGCTGGGGTGCGCGGGAGCGGGCGAGTTCGGTCAACTGGCGTGTGGACCAGGGCAGGTTGATCGGTTCGGCGGTGCTCCATCCTGCTGGTGGTGCGCCGGTCAGGTGGAGGAATGCCGTCTCGACGGCTCCGCCGAGTTGTAGGTCGGCCGTGGGCGCGTGGCGGGTGCGGATGTTGATGAGGAGTTGGCGTTCGCCGCTGTTGTCGACGTGTTGGAACGGCCTCGCGATCGGGGCCTGTCCGCTGTCGTCGGCCTGCGGGGTGAAGATGCCGTTCTTCCAGTGGAGTTGGGCTCCGGACAGCCCGTCATAGAGGCCGAGTTCGGGGTCTTGGATGACCCAGCGGTTGGGCAGTCCGCGTAGCGCGGTGCGCAGTGGAAGGGTGAGGCGGCTGGTGGGTGGGGTGACGATCTGGAAGGCGCGGTCGGTGTCGGCGGCCACGTGCAGGGCGTCGGAGAGCCAGGTGGTCAGCGGGACGATGGGCCGGTCCTGGATGATCACGGCGGCGCGCTCGGTGAGGACGTCGACAGCCGGGATCCCGGTGTCGGGGACGGGAACCGCGGTGATGTCGGTGTCCAGGGGGACGACGTCGGTGGTGGGGGTTGGGTGGGGCCAGACGGTGCCGTCGAGGACGGTGGCCACGCGTCCGGCGAAGGAGGCGGCGAGGTGTTCGGCTTCGGCGATGGCGGTGGAGGCGCGGGCCTCGGTCCACCACACGGGTCCGTCTCCGGGCGGTGCGGGGATGCCGAGGAGGCGGTCGATCTCGCTGCGGGTGTGGACGAGGGTGGGTGCCTCGATGGAGACCAGCGGGCGCCCGTCGGCTGCGCACAGTTGGATGACGGCGCCCTCGGCGATGGTGCCCACGCGCAGGTCGGGGCCGCCCGCGTACAGGCCGGCCAGCACGGTGGTCCAGTCCGGCAGGGTGGGGGTGAGGGCGATGGCGTCCTTGGTCACGGGGTCTCTTCAACGCTGAGGGCGGTCTGGATGAGCTGGTGGCCGCGGCCGCGGCGGACCAGGATGCCGCGCCCGGGCGGCTGGTGGGAGGCGTACAGGCCGGGGAACAGCTGCCCTTCAGCGCGTTCGCCCGCCATGACCAGGGCGGTGGTGCCGGTCTCGCGCAGCGCGGTCAGCAGCGGTTCGTACAGGGCGCGGCCGGATCCTGCGGTGCGGCGGGCGATGACGAAGTGCAGGCCGATGTCCTGGGCGGAGGAGATGTAGGGCAGGAACGCGGCGAGGGGTTGTTGGCCTGCTGCGGTGAGGATGTCGTAGTCGTCGATGAGGATGACGATGCGCGGGCCACTGAAGCTCGGTTCGGCCTCGGTGTTGTCCGGGTCGGCGGTCTCGGGCAGGCGTTTGGCCAGCTCAGTGCTGATGCCCGTGGCGAGGGCGTCGGCGAGGGTGGCGTTGTGGGCGTAGCCGCCACGGTAGGGCTCGGGGATGACCCCGCGCAGGCCGCGGCGCGGGTCGAAGATCCCGAAGACCAGTTCCTTGTCCGTGTAGCGGGCGGTCAGTTCGCGGGCGATGTGGGTGAGCAGGTTGGTCTTGCCGCACTCGTTGTCGCCAAGGATCAGCAGATGCTGGTCGGTGCCGAACAGGTCGAGCAGGACCGGGCTGAGGGTGTCCTGGTCGACGCCGAACGGCACCCGCTCCGGTTCCGCTGCCACGGTGGGCAGCTGCGTCGCAGGCAGCTGGGTGGGCAACATGCGGACGGGTGGGGCGAGTTCGCCGCTCCAGGAGGCGCGGATAGTGCGCGCGGTGCGTTCGACCGCCGCGCCCAAGTCGCTCGTATCCGGCTGGTGGTCGATGCGGGGCAGGGCAACCTGGGCGAACAGTTTGCCGTCGGTCAGGGCACGGCCGGGGGTGTCGGCGTCGAGGGTTTCGGAGAGTTTGCGGTCGATGGAGGAGTCGCTCGCATCGTTGAGGTGGAGTTCGATGCGGGCGCCGAACATCGACTGGGTGGCGATGCGGACATCGTTCCAGCGCAGCATTCCGGCGATGACGTGGATGCCGTAGGCGCTGCCCCGCTTGAGGAGTTCGGCGACCTGGTCGTCGAGGTCACTGAACTCATCGCGCAGCGCACCGAAGCCGTCGATGAGCAGCACGATGTCGGTGGCACCGAGTTCGGGCAGCCGCCCTTGGGCGCGCAGGCGGCGCAGCTGGTCGAGGGAGTCGATCCCGCCCAGGCGGAAGGCTACCTCGCGGGCGGCGAGCTGGGCGCGGACCTCGGCGACCGTGCGGGCCACGCGCTCGTGGTCGGCGCGCGAGGCAATGCCACCGACATGCGGCAGATCCGCGAGTGCGGACAGGCCGCCCCCGGCCAGGTCGATGCCGTACACGGCGACCTCGGCCGGGGTGTGCGTCAGTGCGAGGGAGAGGGCGAGGGTGCGCAGCAGGGTGGTCTTGCCGGACTGGGGGCCGCCGATGATCGCGGTGTGGCCGCCGGCGGTGGTCAGATCCAGGTGCCAGGGCTGCTGCCACTGCCGCGTCGGATCGTCCAGGGTGCCGATCGGCACCTGCAACGGGGTGCGCGGCCGCGGCAGGCGCAGCCCGCCCGCATCTGCCTCCAGCGGGCCCGCGGCCGCGTCCAGGGTGGTGGCTTCGGGCAGCGGCGGCAGCCAGATGCGGCGGACCGGCGGGGCCGCCGCAGCGAGTTGATCGACCATGACCGACAGCAGACTCGGACCGCTCTCGCGCGGCGTGGCTCGGGGCTCGTTGGCAGGCGCGTCGGACGTGGGCGGGCTGTTGTAGGTGAGGTAGGGGCGGGCGAGCGGTCCCCGCTCGCGTTCGTCGTCGCTGTGGGTGGGGCCGTGGTAGGTGCCGGAGACGTATCCGGCTTTGAAGCGTTCGTAGGTGGAGGTGTCGACCTTCAGATAGCCGAAACCCGGGAGCGGCGGCAGGTGGAAGGCGTCCGTGGTCTCCAGCACGGTGCGGGATTCGTCGGCGGAGAAGGTGCGCAGACCCAGCCGGTAAGACAGGTAAGTGTCCAGGCCCTTGAGTTTGCCGCCCTCGATGCGCTGGCTGGACAGCAGCAGATGCACGCCGATCGAGCGGCCAATCCGGCCGATCGACAGGAACAGGTCGATGAAGTCCGGCTTGGCGGTGATCAGTTCACCAAACTCGTCAATCACGACGAACAGGTGCGGCAGCGCCTCCAGGTCGGGGCGGCTGGTGGCCCTCAGGTGGGCGTAGGAGCCGATGTCGGCAATGTTCCCGGCGTCCTTGAGGACCTGCTGACGCCGCTTGACCTCTCCCGCCAAGCTGGCGTGGACGCGCTCGACGAGCCCGGCCTGGTTCTCCAGGTTGGTGATCATCCCGGCGACGTGCGGGAGCTGGGTGAACGGGGCGAAGGTGGCGCCACCCTTGTAGTCGACCAGCACCAGGGCCAGGTCCTCGGGCGCATGCGTGGCGGCCAATGCGAGGACGAGGGTGCGCAGCAGCTCACTCTTGCCCGAGCCGGTGGCGCCCACGCACAAGCCGTGGGGGCCCATGCCCAGTTGCGAGGACTCCTTCAGATCGAGGAGGACGGGTTGGTGGCGGTCGGTCAGTCCGATCGGCACGCGCAGGAAGTCGCGTTCGGTGCGCTTGGCCCACAGCCGCTTCAGGTCCAGGCGCCCCGCGTCCTCAATGCCGAGCAGGGCCGGGAAGTCGACCGGCCCGGACACCGGGGTGCCCTCGGCGGCCGACTCGGCGGACAGGCGCAGCGGCGCCAGCATGCGGGCGATGCCCTCCGCGCCGGCGATGCTGACCTCGTCGACCACACCCACCGTCGACACCGGGGTGGGGGTGCGCAGGTCGTCAACCACGATCTGGTCCCCGTGCACGGTGATCCGGACGCTGATGTGATCGGGTTCGTGGACCTGCTGCTCGAGCAAGTGGAGGACGGTGACGCCCATGTCGGGCAGGCTCACCGCCTCGTCCGGGCGCGGCAGTTCGGCGGCGACCTGGCCGTGCGTGTCGCTGACCACCAGCAGGCGCGCCGCCATGTTCAAGGCGTCGCGGGCCGCAAGTCCGCGGCGGACCTCGGCCGCGTACCCGGCGCGCTGCCCGAGATCGACCGCGCAGCGGCGGGCCAGCCCGGCGAGCGTGGGGGCGATGCGACGGGCCGGGAGCGGGCCGTCGAACGTGTGCGGATCCAGCGTGTGCGGCAGCCACTTGGCCCACGCCCACTGCGCCTCGTCACCGCTGGCCACGGCGAGTCCAGCGTCGTCGGGGGCGTGCATGACCACGGCCTGGGTCAGCAGGGCGCGGGCCACACGCAGGACGTCCTCGCGCGCGCCGATGATGCTCACATTCCCGGCCCGGTCCAGCGGGACGGTGAGCGGGAAGTCCGCGGCCGTCGTAAAACGCTGCTGCAGTGCACGGGCCTCATTCAGCATGAACGGGTCCGGCGGCGTCAGCACCCCGCCCGTGCTGTTCTGTGTGACGGTGAGCTCTTGCACCGCCACATCACCCGCCCCGGCCCGTACCTGGAGGAAGTCCGCGTCCAGGCGGCGGCGCTCCCACAGCCGGGCCGGATCGCGCACCAGGTCGTACAGGGCCGCAGGCGGCGGGTTGAGCAGCCGGGCAGCGTCACGCCGCTGTCGCTCGGCGGTGCTCAACTCCTCGCGCAGCTCCTCCAGATACTCCAGATACCGCTCCCGCTGCACCCGCCGCGTCCGCGTCGCCTTGCCGCGCTGGGACAGGAACAGGGCAACCGCGCCGAACAGGGCGGCGACCAGGACGATCGCGCCGAGCGCGGCGAACTGGCTGTTCCGGATGATCGTCATCATCACCACGGAACTCATCACCCCGGCCATCGGCAGCAGCGCGGTCGCCGCGTTACCGATCTTGCCTTCGGGCAGGTTCGGCGGCGGCTCGATCGCCCGCGCCTCCGCCGCCGCAAGGGGCCGGGCGGAGCGGGCGGGGCGGTGTACGAGGTGCTGGGTCATCGCACGCTCACCGCCCGCCGCATCGCCTCGGCCGCGAGCTGCACGGCCGCCTCTCTCGCGCCTCGGCTGAGCCGGTCGGTGTGGATGGGCCCTCCTTGGGCGAGATGGCGGTCATAGGGCAGCTGCACCACCGGGACGCCGGGCAGACGCAGATGCCCCGCGGCCACTTCCGGGTCCAGCGACGCGTCCGCGGACTGGGTGTTGAGGACGACGACGGTCGTCTCCAGTGCGGCGTGCGGCAGCTGGGCCAGCCAGTCCAGGACCTGCCGGGTGGCATGTACCCCTTCGGCCGTCATCGGCGCCACCACGATGCGTACGTGCGCGGTGTCCATCGCGGTGCGCGCGACCTCGCCGGGCAGCGACTCGCAGTCCACCACCGTCACCCCGAAGTAGCGGCGCAGCGCCAGCGTGACCGTGCGATAGGTGCGCATGTCCAGCGGGGCGCCGACGCGGCCGTGGCTGGCGGGCAGCAGCCAGCCGCCGTCCGCGACCGGCACCAGATACCCGGTCACATCGGTGAGCTGCATCGCGGGGGTGAGGATCTGGGCTATATCGGCGCACGACCAGCGCACCGCCTCTGCCCCCAGCCGGGTCGGCAGCGAGCCCAGGGCGGCATCCGCCTCCAGCGCGAGCACCGGATCGTGCCGGTAGTGGTTGAACGTGCGGCCCAGCAGGGCGGAGACGGTCGACTTGCCGACCCCGCCGCGGATCGAGGTCACCGCGATGACCCGGCCGGTGGTGACGGGCTGCTGCACCTCACGGGCCAGCCGCGTCTGCTCGGCCACCTCCTGGCCACTCGACGACGCCAGACGGCGCAGCCCCGCACCGGCGCGCCGGGTGAGCGAGTCACCGTGCTGCGGCCCGCCCAGAGCGATCAACAGACGTGGGTCGATGGCCGGTACCGACTGCGGTACCGGACCGGGCAGATTCGCACTGTGGCTCTGCCGCGGCACCGGAGGGGCCGCTGGGGCGGCAGGCTCGTGGTCCGGTGGCGGGGCGGGCGCTGCGGACTCGGGACCGGTGGCCCCGGCGCTCTGTTCGAGCACAGGTCGGCTCGGGGCATCGGTGCCCAAGTCCCGCAGCAGCGCGTGCTGCCAGTCACTCTCCCCAGCCATACCGATCTACCGACCCATCCGTCCTACGCCGCCTGTGTCCTGCCGTGCCTCTCACGTGAAGGTGCCCAGCAGCCGCTCGTACACCCCGAACACGCCCAGCACCAGCGGGAACATGGAGATCACCGCCAGCGACTCGATCGCATCACCCAGGCGTCGCAGCCTCACCCTCACATGCTCCGCCGGCTCCACGACCAGCGCTGTCAGAGGGAACAGCGCCAACACCACGAGCGCGGCCAGTGGTCCGGCGGCAGGTCCGCGATGCAGCCAGTGCACCACCAGCACGAGCAGCACCACACCGGAGGCGATCAGCAGCGCTACCACCTGGGCGATGAGTGGGAAGGCCCGGGCACGGAGCGCGAGCGCCGTCAGCATCACGGTGCTCAACAGCACCGTCCACACTGACACCTCACGCACTGCCAACACCCCTGCCGCTGCCGACGAAACAGCAAGCACGCAGGTGGCCAGCGTCAACCCGCGATGCGACGCGGCCAGCGCCGTGCCCACCTCATACCGGCTCACCGACGCACCTCCGGTGCGCCGGTCATCCAGACCGGTCAGCCCGGATGCCATCAATGCGACACGCGGCAGCACACCCAAGGCCACCACGCACACGACGGCTACCAACGCCCCGGCACGCGACAGACCTGCACTACCCGGAGCACCGCCCTGGGCAGCGAGCGCGGCCTCCCACAGCACCACCACACCGAAGAGGCCCCCGGCGCCGAGCAGAGCGCCGCGCCCCAGCCGCGTAAACCACGCGGCCAACAGCAAGGACACCCCCACCGCACCGGCGACCCCGGCCAGCCTGGCCGCCCCACTCCACGCATGGGCATCCGCGTACGTCCAGGCACTGAGCACACCGAGCGCGCCGCCCGCACCGATCAAGGTTGCGGCCGGCGCCTGCCGACCGGTGCGCCCCACCAGGGCGCCGGCGGCCCATGACAGCACCGCCACCGTCAACAAGCCCGCGGCGACCGCCGAGAACGTGAACTGCCCCCGAGCCAGAACGGCTGCGGCCACTGCCCACACAATGCTCGCCAACCCAGCGACTATCCGCCGCACGGCAGGGCGCCAGCGCCACGCGCGCACGCCGAGATCGTCCGCGCTCTCATCGGACACGTCATGAACAACCGGAGCCGACGGCGCGTCCTCGACGCGGACCAGCCGCAGCACCGCACCGTCGACAACCCCCGCCGACTCCAGGGTGGCGTCGTGGGCGAGCGCCGAGCCGTCCGCGGTGATCAGGTGCCGCAGCTCGGGCCGCGCCCCCACCTGGTCGTCCAGAAGCCGCAGCACCTCCGGCAACAACAACCCGACTGGCTCGCGTGCGGGGAGTACCAGGTCAATCCGGCGCCGCTCACCGATCAGCGTCACCCGGCTCAGGGCCGTATGGCCGTCGACCAGGGTGCGGCTCAAAGAGCCCGTAGACATCACGCGTTCAACCAATCACCGAGAAGAAGCAGAAGGAGACACCGAAGGCGCGGGAGGCGGTGTGGTCGTCGTGCCGGACACCCCGTAGGGGGATTTACCGATCACGCGGTGCGAGATGAACGACCAGCCCACGCACCCCGCACACACCACCGCCGCGATCACGATCCCGGCGAACACCTTGCCCAGCCGCTCGTCCCACGACCGCCGCTGACGCTGCGCACCGAACAACACCGCATCACGCAGCCGACGACGGCGCACCGCCACCGACTCCAGCAGCTGACTGTCGTAATCCTGCGCGGTCATAGGGGGACCTCACTGGCATGCCCACAACAGGCGGTCACTAGCCGTCCGGTGCCGATCCCCTGCATGCTCACGTCTCGAACTCTCCCACCCAGGCGCGCTGAAGAAGGTGCTGGGGCAGGTACTCGGATTCGACCTCGACCGGGAACCCTGCGTCGAGGGCCAGGCAGGCCATGGCGAGAGGACCAACAGCGACGAAACCCGCGCTGCTGGTGGCCCGCTCCTCATCCTGACTCCAGTAAACCTTGTGCCAGCGCAGCGCGTCGCGCAGGGCCTCGTTGAACTGCTCGGGCTCACGGGCGAGGTAGCGGTAGAACAGGTTAATCGGGGGATACAGGACTTTGAGCACCAAGTCCGCGTCTGCCACCTGGATCGACTCGGGCGAGGTGCCGTCCATCGCCGCGGTCAGCAAAGCGCCCACATCGCCGCCCTGCCGCCAGGCGGTCTGCAGGGCCTCCACCCATACGTAGATGTACTCGTCGAACACGGCGCCCGACGCGCGCAGCAGCTCGACCGGCACGTTGACCAGCTGGAGCAGGCGGTCCTGCTCACGGCAGATGATCGCGAGCCAGAACGCGTTCAGCCAGGTACCTGGGTCGGTGAAGTGCTGTGGGCCGTTCAAGGCGGGAATGGCTCGCGCCTTGTCCGCGATCCGGCACTCGATGTCCGGTCCATCAGCGGTGGCCGAGGCGAAGAGAGCAGAACCCACCTGCATCGCGGTGACCCATGCCTCCCAGGTGGGGAGATCGTTGGCGCGCGGATCGACCGCGCAGTGCATCTGGGCCGCGAGTAGGGAGCTACCGAACGCAAGATTGAACCCGCTCGGCGACTCCTCCAGCCTGTCGATCTTCCGGCGAGCGCTCCGGTCGAGATTCACTGCGCGCTCCGCGAGCCCCTCCACAGAGAACTCGTGCCGCTGCACGTAAGCGGACATCCTTTAGCGCCCCTTGCCGATGTTGAAGTACTTCAATACGTAGCCACGATACTGATCCCCGACCGGGTTGGCCCTAACCTCAACGTAGTCGAGATTTCCCTTTTCGAGCGCCTCTGCCAATTGGTCCGCCAAATCGGTTTCCCCGCGCTCTTCCATCTTGAGCAGCGTAGCTTCGAAATATTCTCGGGTCCCTTGCTGGTACTCCCGCCCGTCGCCCAGAATACGCTTACCCAGTTCAGTAGTGGTAGACGCCTTGGCTTCGACCACTACATAGCGACCAGACGGTGTTCTCCAGATTTGGTCGAACTTGAATCTGCCGCGGCTTCCATCATCAAGTCGAGTGGACCCAGGGAAATGATCCGGAACCGCATGATACCTTGCGGAATCTTCCCCCAGCTCCTCCGCCGAATCCCGAACCTCGGTGTGAGTTTCCTTATATTCCGCTACGGCATCGTGAAGGGCTGCTTCATTTTCAGGTGTCTTGTGCGCATCGTAATGCGCCTGAGCAGCCTGCTTCTTCTTTTCTGCGACCAAATCGGCATCAATGGCGTGTCGCCGCCGCACCGCGTCGGAATCGAGCGTGGGACGGTGTTCGGGAGCGACCGTCGCAGGGTCTCCAACATGTGCACCTGGGTGGTGCACCGCGCGCACCGTGTCCAGATTCGCCGTCCACGGCCGGTTCGGGTCACCGGTGCGATACATCTGCGACAGCCGGTCGCCAAATTCGTCCTCGCCCTCGATCGAGCGCCTCCGACCGGAAGGGTAGTAGTGCTTCTTGACCCACTCAGGGTCAGAGTTCGCTCGGTCGAGTTGCCTCTTAAGGATCTCCTCGTCCGACATACCAGCTCGATGAGAGGCGGACTGATCACCGGCGTCAGGCCCGTCGTGGCCACCTCGACCGACGCCATCTGTGCCGCCACCATGCCCTGCAGCGCCGCTGCCACTCCGGGGCGGCGGCACATCCGATCCTGCCCCGTGTCGGCCGTCGGCACTACCCGCCGCATCACCGCTCGACGGAGTGGAGTTGTGCGCACTGCTGTGACCCGCGGTCGCGTCGCGTCCTGCCCCAGAGGCCAGGTCGTCGCCAGCGTGCGCGGTGGCGTTCGGGGTGCGTGAGGCGGCGCCCGCCATGGCGGGCTGCCGAACGGAGTCCGGTTCGGGTGCGCTGCCGGTGCGGGGCTGTTCGGTCTTCGACTCGTCGGGGACGAGCTTGCCGTTCTTGTCGTAGGCGATGAACTGGCCGTCCTTGACAAGGACTTTGGAGCCGTCGCTGAGCTCGATGACACTGTGCACGCCCTGCGCGTCCACAGTGCCGGCTTTCGTCGCAGGCAGGAGGCGTGAGGTGAGGTCGGAGAGTTTGGGCAGCTTGCTGACGGCCTGGCCGGTGGCCTTGAGGCCGACGTTGACCGGGTCGATGAACTCGCCGACCTTGGCGGCGATGCCCGCGGTCTTGGCCACCGCACCGGCTTCGGCTGTCTTGGACGCGACGGCCAGCGGCCCGGCGCCGAGGGTGGCCACGTTGAAGACGACGGTGCCCGCCGCGCGGGCCGGGTTCTCGTCCCACTTGTCCCAGGCCACCAGGCTCTTGAAAAACTCCTTCGCGGCCTTCTTCTGCCGATCCGAGGTGGGATCAGCGGGGCCGGGGCCGATGGTTTTGTCCATCACCCAGTCATAGGGGGAGGCGACGTACTGGCCGATGCCGCCGAGGACGTCTCCGAGCCCGCCCCAGGCATCGCCGGCGCGGTCGCCGCCGTGTCCGCCGACCAGAGTCCACAGTCCGTCCAGGCCGCCGACGATGTTGTCCTTGACGATGCCGTCCCAGAAGAAGCTCTTCGCGCCGTGCCCGAACCAGGCCGCGCTCCACGGCTCGTAGGTCCGCTCCTCCTGAACGCCCCAGGGCAATTCCTTGGCGTGCTCGAGCGTCTTGAGGTCGTAGCCGTACATCACCGTCTTCTTGTTGACGGTGTGATACCCATCGTCGGTGATGAACTTCGGGCCGCCCACCAGGGCGGAGATGGTGGTGGCGGCGCGGCGCTCGGCCTCCTGGAAGGCATGCTGCGTCGTACTGACGCCGTCCATGAGTGCCTGGTGGCGGTGGACCTTGTCCTCGTCCTCAGTCCAGTCGTCGTCGCCTTCGACACTGTCGACGAAGGCGATCGCGTCCGCCTTGAGCTGCTTGAGCTTGGCGGCCAGCGGGCGGGCCTCGGCGGAGTAGGTGTCCAAGGCGCCGGCGACCTTCTCCAGTTTCGTGGCGAAGGTGTCGGAGCCGTCCATGACCGGCCGGGTGGTGGCGAACAACTGGTCGGCCTCGGGCGCCTTGTAGAACGCGCCGAGCATCTGGAAGCGGGAGTGCACATCCTCACCGCCGTTACGGATGCCGATGGCGTCGCTCTGCAGCGCCGAGACGTCCTTGTCGAGCTGGTCGAAGTCCCCGGTGAACTGAGGGATCCCGGACGGCTGGATCACTTGGTGCCGCCTTCCTGCCCGTGGCCCGCACCCTTGCCCTGGCCCGGCATGTCGATCTTCGGGGCGGCCAAGGCGTTGTGCTGGGCATGGGCGGCCATCTCAATGTGGCCGAGGATGTAGTAGCCGGTCGCCTCACGGGCGCCGTTGACCGACTTCGCCGCCCGCGCGGGAAGGCGCAGCACATCTTCCAAGGTCTCGCTGGCGAAGATCTGCAGCGCGGCCTTGATCGGACCGGTGGGCACCGTGCCGCAGTAGGCGCCGCTGATCGTGCCCGCCGACGTGCCGGCGCTCTCGACGTCCGTGCCGTACGCCTTGATGTCCTTGTTCATGTCATCCATGGCCATCTCGACCAGGCCGGTCACGAACTCCACCCCGGACGAGGCAATGTCCCACCCTGTCACGCCGAACCCCCGTTAAAACTCATCCACTTCACTTCACCCATACCGACCGAGCCGCAGCGGAGTCAGCCGATGTTGTCGACCGCGGCCTTCGCCTTGGCGAGGGTGGCCTGGGCGGTGCCGTCGTTCTGCTCCAGCGTGGTGCGCACCAGGCGGATGATGTCGCGGACCTCGTTGGCCGCCTTGTTCCAGCGGATTTCCTTGCCGTGGTACTCATCCGAAACACCGTCGGCCTGGTAGTCGGCCATCGCCGCCTTCACCGCGCGGTCGCGGTCCCCGAGCACGCTTTCCAGGCGGCCGATGATGCCCTGCAGCCCGCCCTGCACCTCAGCCGAAGCACCGGTGTCGTACGAGCGGCGGTCCTGACTTGCCATGTTTCACTCTCCCCGTGTGATGTCGATCGTGCGGCGGTCAGCCGCTAAAGCGGGCCGCATCAAAGTTGGCGGCGCCCATGTTGTGCTTGGCGTTGTCCGACTGCTCCACATCACCGGTGCCGAACGCGGTGTCCATGCCGGACTGGCCGCCCAGGATCGAGGCCAGCGAACCGTTCAGCTCCGCGGTGATGCCGTCGGCGTGCTGCTTGAACGAGTCGAACATCGCCTTGCCCTCACCGTTGAACTTGCCCTCCAACGGCTGGGCGGCAGCAATCAGCTGCTGGATCAGCGTGCCCAGATCACCATGTGATCCGTCGGTGCTCCGCGTCAGCGTCGACAGTGTCGTCGACCCCATGTCGAACTTCATGCCGTTCCCCCTCCACTCCCGCCGCCGCATGCCTCGTGCGGCATCTGGCGGCTCGTGCGTATCACGTGTTGCACAGTTCGCCGAACATCCTCTCCCATCACCCGTTGCAGAGGCAACGCAGATCGAGACAGGCGGCCGGATCCCGACCCCGCCCCTCAGATGCCGTGTTCGGGGACTGCGTCCTGGGCGTCCAGGAGCTTGTCGATCGCGGTCTGGATCTGCTCGACCGCGCCGGGCTCGGCGGCCAGCACCGCCAACGGGACTTCCTTCCAGCCCTTGAAGCCAGTCTCCTGCTCTGCGGCCACCTTCTCTTCCAACCCGCCCACGGTGGGCAGCGCCTGCGCGAACACCGTCGTCACCTCCAGGCCCAGATGATTGGTAATGGCGCCGAAGTTGAAGGCCAACCGCTCGTCAACGCCCGGCTCACGCAAGGACAGCGTTCCCACCGGCAACGGCACGGAGCGTCCCGGGACCCGGTAATGCAGGTTCAAACTGGGGTACGTGGCGTTGCCCCCGACCAGCTTTCCGCGCCGCGTCGCATGCTCCACAAGGTCCTGTACCACCTGGCGCACCTCCATGGTGCAGCCGTTCTCCAGCGCCTCCTCCACGGCGGTGCGCGTCCAGACCGGGCGGCGCTGCCCCGCCGGCGTCTTCGCGGCTGTGGCCACCTCCCCGTACACCCGGGGCACGAGTACCTTCAACTCCCCCGCGCCGCGGTACTGAGTCAACTCCACGGCGTACACGTCGGTGTGCCGCATCTGCCGGTTGAGGAACTCCACGATCGCCCGCAGCTCGACCGGAATCCGGTCGGCCACGAACAGCAGCCGCATCTGCCCCGCAGCCAGCCGCTCCTCCACCCCAGCCCAGAAATCCTCCGGCGCGCGTTCCGGATCGATCAGCTGCGCGTACGCCTCCGCGAGGTCCTGGCCGTCGGCCGTGCAGGTCTCCTCGAACTTCCGCTGCAACACGGCCGCGGGCCAGTACTGCGAGCCGTTGGCCGCGTAGTCGAGCATCTGCCCCACCACCTCGCGGCGGATCCGCGTGTCCGTGGCCCGCTTGACTTCCACCAGGGTCGGCACGCCGTCGCCGTCCACGAACAAGTGGTCCAGCCGGTACGCGGGCCCGCTCTCCGCGCTCGTGGCCACTCCCATCTCCCGCGCCACGAGCGTCAGCCGCACGGGCTGCCCGTCCGACAGGGTCCCGAAGTCCAGCACCCGCGGGTGCCGTGCCAGCAGTTCCTGGAACTCCGCCTCGGTCTCGAACCCGGCCACCTCCAGCGCCTGCAACTCCTCGCCCACCACGAACACCGGCTGGTCCGTCACCCTCGGCCTCCCGCACCTGTCTACGCACGCGATCACTTCGCGCTGCTCAACAGATTCATACCGGCTGCCACTGACAGGCAGCTTCCTAGCCCACTGCGGACGCGCCCCGGACCTCGTTCCGCAGACTCGCAGCAACGGGCGGCGGGCCATGGCGACTTCCGCGAACAGACGCGCCTGCACCAGGCCCCGGCTCACGCGGCGAGGTTGTCAGGCAGACGCTGGATGCGTCGGCGCCAACGTGCGGTCACGGGTGGGAGGGATGTGTGACGCCGATCCACACACCGATCACCACGACCACCACCAATAGCCAGAATTTCCCTTTGAGGCTCATACCGCCCTTCCCTCCACCCGCCCCGCAACCGTCGCCACCGGGGAGCCCAAGGTACGCAACTACCCTACGCAGACGGCTTGTTCACGCCCTCCACTCGCCACGCAATCGTGGCGCTCCCGCATGATGTGCCGCCCCTTGGCGCCCGGCTTGCACGGATCCTCTCCAGCCGTCTTCCGCCACGGGCATCCCATTGGCGGGCAAATTCTGTACTGGTCGCCGGTTGTTCACGCTCACGCTCTACTCGCATAGACCACCTGGGTGGTGTCATGCCGTCAGTCGCCCGGCATCAAGCCGGGCCCCACACCGGAGGCCCCCCACATGCGTCCGTCTTTCCGATTCGCGTCCGCCGCCTGTGCGTTGACCCTCGCGACCGCGGGCCTGGTCCTGACCGCCGCCAGCGCCCACGCCACCACCACGACTACGGCCGCGGGTTCCTGTTCGCAGTCCTACCTGCCGCTGCCCGACCCTTCCTGCCAGCCCGGCGCGTACAACCCGGACGTGACCCAGTCGACGATCAACTCGACGATTTGCGTGTCCGGTTGGACGAGTACCGTGCGCCCGCCGACGTCGTACACGAACCCGTTGAAGGTCCAGCAGATCGCCGAGTACGGGTACAGCGACACCAGCACCGCCGACTACGAGGAAGATCACCTCGTGCCGTTGGAACTGGGCGGGGCGCCACGGGATCCGCAGAACCTGTGGCCCGAGCCCCGCTACACGGCCGGCGGGAAGACAGCCGGCAACAAAGACACCATCGAGAACAAGCTCAAGACCGCCGTATGCTCCGGCCAGGTCTCCCTCGACGACGCCCGCCACGCCATCGCCACCAACTGGACGACCGCCCTATCTACCGTCGGCATCGGCTGACGAGGGCTACAACGACGCCCCGGCACACCTTAGTTGGCCTGCCGGGGTGCCAAGGCGTATGTCGAACCTCGGCTCAACTTGACGGACGCAGAACTTGGCCACCTTGCGATGGCCCCAATCGTGACGTCGTTCAATAGTTCTCTCGCACGTACTCGTACGTGCGGTCGAACAGCTCGCCCTTGATGGGCAAGCTGTACTCCTTCAAGACGGAACGCAGCTCGCGACGAACGCGTTTGTCTCCCGCGTCGCTCGCGTTCCACCCAGCATAGGCGACCTCGACAACGATCGAGTCGATCCGCGCGACTATGTCGGGGACGATCTTGTGCAGCCCGGGCGGTGTGTTCTCCGCGACGATCTGGGTAAGCGCCCCGCGTTTCGGATCGGCCAGCCGGTCGAGCGCCGTCTGGTCGCCTTGTTCCGCTGCTCGATCTGCGGCGACCACGTCCTGAGCGATCTTCAGTGCCGCCTCGAGGAACGCCAGGGAATCTTCGACGTTCTCGATCGCCTTGGCACGGAGCTTCTCGATCCGCTCCGCCAGCGACCGGTACGCCGGGCTCTCAGTATCGGCGAGCCGACGCCTGAGGCGCGCCTCGATGGAGTCGAGGACCTCCTGGTACACGTCGTCGGTCTTCGATTCCGGCGACTGCTGACCCGAGAGATTCAGCTGCTCGGCGATCTTCTTGACGAGCTCCAGGCCGGCAGCGTCGAGCGTGACTGTCTTCGACGGCATCGACTTCACGCCCACATCGCTCATGTGTCCGTGAATCAGGTCAGTGGTCTTCGCGCCGAGACGCGCCCAGAGGAACGCCTTGGAGACGTCCTTGGGTCGTATCGACTCGTACACCTTCGCGAGCCAGAAGTACTGTCTCTTGAACGGCTGGAGCATCGGGTGAGGGTCGAGGAACTCCCACACCGTCTGCAGCGCGACGTAGTTCTCAATGAACTCGGTGCGCTGCGCGCCGCCTTCAGGGATCCGCTCATGGGCCTCGGCGAGTGACTCGAATGACGAGTCACTGGTGTCGATGCCGCTGAACAGATGCAGCAGGCGTGTGAGGTCGGCGACGAACTTCCCCGCCAGCTTGGAGGCGTCGGTGATGTTGACCTCGTCGTCGTCATCCCTCACCTTCGGGCCGGCGACTGCCTTGCCGATGGCCTTTGCGAGTCCGATGTAGTCGACGACCCGGCCGAAGTCCTTGCGCTGACCGGTGACCGGGTTCTTCCACGGACGGTTAGGCCGTGTGATCGTCTGGAAGAGGTTGGTGCCCTTGGCGGGCTTGTCGAGATACAGCACGCCCTCAATGGGCGCATTGAAGCCGGTCATCCACTTCGCGGTGACGACGACGAACGACATCGGGTCATCGACCTTCTTGAAGCGGCGCTTGAGCTCCTCCTCCTGATCCGGAGTGAGGAGGTACTTCTTGTGCTCCTTGGGGGTCTCCTTGCTATCGACAACGTGCATCACCACACCGACCTCACGGAGTCGTCCGTCCGGCATGACTGCAGCACGGCGCTCCAGCTCAGCCTTGATCGCCTTGGCATACGCGATCACAAGGCGCTGGTTATAGGCCACGACCTGAGCCTTCTGCCCCAGAGGAGCGACGTAGGTAAGGAAGTGGTCGACGATGTCGGCGCACACAGCAGCCACGCGCTCGGGGTTGGAGAGGATCGTCTCGATATGGGACGCCTTCCCCGACAGGAAGACCTTCTCCTCCTCGTCCAGGCCCTCCTCTGCGGCCAGCTCGTCGAATGCCTCGTCCAGGGCTTCCTTGTCGAGGTTGAACCCGACAGCCCGGCCCTCCACGATCACTGGCTTGGTGAACCCGTCGGCGATGGACTGCTCCGGCGTGTATCGCGACATCACAAAATCCGGGTCGTCAGGGTCGCCGAACAGCTTGAACGTCGAACGGTCCTTATCCTCAACCGCCGTACCCGTTGCACCGAAGAACTTCGCGTTCGGCACCGCCGCGCGCCACGCCTCGCCGAACTTCCCCTCTTGCGAGCGGTGTGCCTCGTCGACGAGGACGACGATGTTCGACCGGTTGTTCAGATGGCCAGCCTCAGCGAATTTGTGCACGGTCGTGATGACCACGCCCGGCTCACCGCTGCGCAGCAGAGCGTGCAGCTCCCGCCGGTTTCCGGGCACCGACATCCGCGGCATGCCAGCAGTCTCGAACATCTCCGCCGTTTGCCGGACCAGATCCTTACGGTCGGCGATCACGATAACCGTCGGCGCGCTCCCGAACGCCTCCGTGACCGCGTCATCGCGCAGCAAACGGGCGGCGGCGAACGCCATGAGTTCGGTCTTGCCCGATCCCTGGTGATGCCAGATCAGTCCGCCAGGACGGCTGGCGAGCACCTTGGCCTGGATCGCCAGCGCGGCCTCGAACTGCGGGTAACGAGGCAAGAACTTGATGTCGACCTCGGAGGCGTCCCGAGCGTGACGAAACATCGCCAGGTCCTTGAGGATCGGCAGGACTGTCTCCGGCCGCAACAGCAAGCGGGCGGCCCGCTCGACTCGAGCCGGGCCTGTGATGGTCTTTGGGTCGTCCTCAGTGGCCCCCCACGGGGCCCAGATCTCGGAGTCGGGGTCCGGGACAGCACGGACCGGAGCCATGCGGAACTCCAGACCCTCGGTGGCGACGTTCAAGACGTTCGGCGCGAAGAAGTTCGGGTACTCCTCCTCATACACGTCGTACAGGTCCTTCGCGGCGTTGACCCACGAGACCTGATGCTTCACAGGCGTCTTGGTCTCGGCAACGACCAGCGGAAACCCATTGACGTAGTACACGACGTCGAAACGGCGCGGCTTGGCCGCACCGCTGATGGTGACCTCGTCAGCGACCGTGAAGCGATTATTGTTGAGATCTTTAAAGTCGATCAGCCGACGAGGCACATGCCTACCGTCGATGGTTGTGAATGAGTGGTCGCCACGAAGCATCACGGTCAGCCGCTCGTTGGCCGCAACGAGCCCGTTGTGCGCATCGAGGACAGCCTGATTGAGTTCATGCAGAACGAGGTCCGTCGACTCGCGGTCGTGTACCAGCTCTGGGTTCAGCGCGAGCAAGGCTTCGCGTGCCCAGTCCTCGACGATGACATCATGCTCATCGCGCGGCAATTCGTCCCCTTGGAGGCGTTCCCAACCAGCCTCCTCAGCCCACTCGAGCAATGAACGCTGGATCGTGCTTGCTTCCGTCCAACCCATCTCAGGACACCTCCTCAAGCAGAGCGTCGTAATCCTGCGGAATCTCGATTTCCTGGTTGAGGAGGGAGGCCAGAAGCGCGGAACGGAAGGCGCGGAGGTTGGCGAGCTCCAGATCCAGGTCTTCTACTGCGAATGCGACAGCGTCACAGTGCTGAACATACTTGGACTGATCCTCAAGCGACGGGATCGGTAGACGCAGAGAACCCAAGATGGCCTTATTGATCTTTCTCATCGATGCGGTCCCGCGCGCTGATGCTGTGATAGTTGAGCGCACTGACGGGGAGCACAATAGATGCGCCAGATAAGCCGACTGGCAAACATCGGGCTTTGTTTGAATTCGCCAGATAAGGTCAGGCAGGTAGGTTTGGCGGGCCACATTTCGCGCGATGGCAGCAAGGCCGACGCGATCGAAGGAACCACTGGCCCTAGTGATAAGTAGGTCGCCCTCTGCCACTAGGTGGGCTTCAGTGTAGCCCGTCAGGTCAACAAGCTTCTTTACTTCGGAAGCCACGAAGGCGCCCAATTGAATTGCGCTCAGTTTCAGGACGGTCGGATCTCCGGTTCGCGGCTTTCCATCCGAAGTTTGAACGCTCTTGCCGCCATGGATCCCAAAAACAATGCTGCGTAGATCGCGTTCGGGACCGTCCGGATGTGCGTTGCGAACGAGGGCTAGCAATGAGGCTGCCTTCTGCCTCTCGACACCCAACCCGTCAATCTGCGCTTCCACCGCTGCCATAACGTCGACGATGCGACGCTGCTCCGAAATAGGCGGGAGAGGGACTTCGATTGTCAAAAAATCAGCGGGCTTGACCCGTTCGCGCCTGCCGCCCATGCCGGTCGACAATGCCTGCAGTTGCTCCCACAGTCGTCTTGTGGTCGTAAGGAGTCGGAAGTATTCGGGAAGCATTCGCTCACCACACGTGAATGTGGGAAACTCTTGCGACGCGTAGACCTCGCCTAGATCGCTTGGGACGACCGTAATCGCTCCTTCGAATGCCTTCAAGCGGCTGTAGACGATCTGGTTCGGCCGGATGCGATTCAGCGTCTTGTACGAGGTCTCATCCCCACCAATCGGTTCCCGGAGCAACAGGCCCCGACCGCGGTTCAAGACACCGACGATGTCGTAGGAGGCCGTCTCTGTGATCGGGACCGCGTCGACATCCAGTGCCACAACCTCGTCGAGCCGGGCCCGTTCCCACTCACTCACTGGACACCTCGAACATGCTCAAATCGACCCCTGCCGCTGCAAGCCGCTCGAACATGACAGCCTCGGCGTCGATGCGATGCTGCCTGGCGTCGGCATAGGCTACGAGCGCGGTGCCTAGATCGGCGGTTTCTTCTGCAGCGACCTTGATGTAGCGGCCGATATTCAGGTCGAAATCGTTCTGCTCGATCTCCTTAAGCGGCACCAGTCTGACATTGGCACCGCTCTCACCCGCCGAGTCGCTACCTGCCCGGTACGCCTCAATAACAGCCCTGACGTCATCCTCGGACATCAAGTTCTGCTTTTTACCCTTGGTAAACCGCGCCGAGCCGTCAATGAAGAGCACGTGCTCCTTTCGGGCAGCCGACTTCTGGGCGCGGAAGATCAACAGGCACGCCGGGATTTCGGTTGAGTAAAACAGCTTAGGCGGCAACCCGACGACGGCTTCCAGAACGTCCTTACCGATGAGGCCCCGGCGGATCTTCGCCTCTGCGCCTCCGCGGAACAGCACGCCGTGAGGCATCACCACGCCGACACGACCGGATCCGGGCTTCATCGACGAGACCATGTGCTGGACGAAGGCATAGTCGCCGTTCTTCGCCGGCGGCACGCCGCAGATGGCTCGTGGATCCGAGGACCAGCGGTCCGCTCCCCAATTCGCCAGCGAGAAGGGTGGGTTGGCAATCACAGCATCAAATTGGCGGACCGCACCGCTGGGTGCCTTAAACGCCGGAGCACGTAGGGTGTCTCCGCGCTTGATGTCAAAGTCCTCGATCTCGTGCAGGAACAAGTTCATCCGGGCGATCGAGGCCGTTGTCAGGTTGATCTCCTGGCCATACACCCTGAGCGTGCGGTGGTCCTTGCCGGACTCTCGCAGCTGGTTGATCGTCGCGACAAGCATCCCGCCAGAGCCGCAGGACGGGTCGTAGACGGACTCGCCCGGCTCCGGCTGGAGGATCCCGACGAGCAGGTTCACGACCTCACGGGGTGTGAAGAACTCGCCGGCCTTCTTACCTGACTCGTCGGCGAAGTTCTTCAGCAGGTACTCGTAGCCCGCGCCGAGCAGGTCGTGCGAGACGGTCGACGGGTCGAGCTTGATCTTGTTGAACGCTCGGATGAGTCCCAGCAGGGCCGACTCGGGGATGCGTTCCTGGTTGCCCCATGAGGCGTCCCCGAAGACGCCGGCGAGCGAGCGCGGGTTGGCCATTTCGATGCGCTGGAAGGTCTTCGCGATCTCCGCACCGAGGTTGGCGACTTTCTCTGTGACCTCGCTCCACAGCGTGCCCTCCGGCAGCTCGAACCGGTGAAAGTCGGCCTCGATCTCGTCGTCGAGATCCTTACCGTACGCATCGAACGCCGCGGCGTGCTCGTAGGCCCAGGTGTCGCTGATCCACTTCCAGAACAGCATCGGGAAGACGTAGGTCTTGAAGTCAGCCGGGTCGACGGGGCCGCGGAGCGCGTTCGCGGCGTCCCACAGCCGGGATTCGAGCTCGTGCTGAGTGATCGTCACAGAGATGAGGTCCTTCGTTGAAGACGGTGCCCCGATTATGGAGGAGGGCACTGACAGTTCGGGAGTCAGCTACGGCATGCGGAGCGACCTCCAGACGGTGACCAGCACCCATGCTCCGAACCGAGCATGATCGCGGACACACTGAGACTTCATCTCTGCGTCTCCGCGTCAAGTCATAGCGTATGAGACGGGTGATCTCCACGGAGCTGAACTTGAAGGGCTGAAGAGGCAGGCCGAGGAGCCGCAGGGTCCGCGGGGTAGGCGGCGCGACAGCTCGCACGGGAGGTTTGTCGGACGAGCGACGTACCATAAGGTGATCCGTGTGGCCTCTACCCATCTCGTGATCCTTGGTGAGCGCACCGCGTTGCGGTGGGTGCTGACCGAGCAGCGTATGGCTTTTCCAGCAGGGCGAACACGCCAGACACGCGCTGTGCATGAAGGTGACGAGATCATGCTCTATACA
This sequence comes from Streptomyces sp. NPDC050085, assembly GCF_044460595.1. Classification (NCBI taxonomy): domain Bacteria; kingdom Bacillati; phylum Actinomycetota; class Actinomycetes; order Kitasatosporales; family Streptomycetaceae; genus Streptomyces; species Streptomyces sp. NPDC050085. The sequence continues at coordinate 1,085,128 of NZ_JBITJZ010000001.1, forward strand.
ACTCGCGGGTGTTTCAGAAGCCCTACTCGTGACGTAGGGCGCCTCATTGGGCGCGGTGTGGTAGCCACGCCAGTGAGTGTCCTGACGGACCCGGTGCGATTCGGAGAGCGAGAGTTCATTACCGGATGCGACATTCGGATCCAGAGCCTTGCCCCGTACCGGGAAGGTCTGAGCCTCCGAGAGCTTGTGCCCGACCTTGACATGTTTCCCAACCCGCGCGGTTGGGCCGTGCAGCTCAGGCGCACAACACTTGAGATCCCACCCCGGGATGCTGAGTTGCTGCGTAGGAAGTTGAAACCGCACCTCAAGCCGTACGCGGAAGCCATTGCTGGATATGAGCAGCTACCGGTGGCCGCGTAGACAGCCTTGGCCAGCTCGGGGGAACTTGCGGGGTCCGTTACCTCGCGGCTACCCGTCGTGCGTGAGCGGACGGGGCAGCACCCGTTGGATCGAACAAGCCTCTCCGCAGGAACGACGAAGACGTCATGAAGCGACAGAGGCGAAAGCGTCGGCCTCGGTATTGAGACCGTACGCGGCTCCCACTGTCACCTTTGCCGCGCTTCTCAGGGCGGCGTTACGCCATTCTCATTGCAGCGGCCGGGAGTTGCCCCAGCTAGAGGCGCCCGAGTCGAGGCATATGCGCTGTTGGGGGGGGCGGGCACGCCACTGTCGGCCGACCCGCCCAGTGCTCGGACGGGCTCATCGTTTGCGACGCCGACATCAGCAGCATGAGCCGAGTCTCCGATGGTCTGACCGGGACCGGCGAGTTTACGCAGATCCTTCAACGCGTTGACGACCGGCGGCCGTCCGGCCTGCCCGTCTCATTCTGAAACGATCAGTTGGCCTTGCTCACCCTCGCACACGCCAACCTCCACGGGCATCGCGAAGGGAAGGGCGAGGGGCCCTGTATGGGTCGACCCGGTCCAAGGTGAAGATCAGCCGCTGCGCCGCCCAGGACAATCCAACGAACAACGTCGGCGTGCCTACGCGCAGGTCGCACCGGTAGAACCACCACTGTCTGGCATACCCCCTGCAACAACGGGGCTTGTGCGCAACTGCAGTTCGTCAACGTGCGCGCAATAACTGCCAACTGCGGGGCGCCACCGGCGAGGGCCCGGGGGCCACGGCGCGCTCAGTCCCGCTCTGCCCCTGTTGGACGCCCCGGACAGCCAGCGCGTCGTCACGCCAGAGCTCACCCATCCGGTCACTGGCCCGAGGGATCCATCGCACCGGACAACCTGACGGTCGCCAGCACCGGCGTACTGCGAGTTGGAACGATTCCTGTCGTGAGAGGGTACGAGGGTGGCGATAGAGAGTCTCCATGACCTGTGCGCGGCCATGGACACGGCAGCGATAGAGACCTGGAAGCGCATCGAGTTCGGGCGACTTCCCGGGCGCAGGTTCGACGAGGCATCCGTCACGGACAACCTGCTGTTCACTCTGCAGAGCCGGGTCCCTGGGCTGCTGACCTACCAGAGCAACCAGGTGCAGGAGCGGGACTCCGGAGCCGACTGGGAATGGTGGATCGGCGACGACGCGGCAGGATGGATCTGCCTACGTATCCAAGCGAAACGCGCCTACGACGACAACACCTACCGGATGCTGAAGCATCCGGGAGCCGGCGACGATGCGTATCAATACGACACGTTGATCAAAGGCTGCAACCCTGACCAGGCCCGCTACGCGTTTCACGTCTTCTACAACGGCTGGCCCGAAGGCACCTTCGAAGACGGAACATACTGGGCCCCGCCCGCGCGGTGGAACGCCTGCCCCGGTCTCGGTTCATATCAGGACTGCAAGCACGCCGAGCCTCGCCACTACGGCTGCGCCATCATCCCTACTGGTGTCGTCAAGGAACTCAGCGATCGTGAGATCGCCGCGCCCGCCGCTGGCAGATACCACGTGCAGAAGTACCTGTCTGAGGCCGTCCCCTGGTCGTACGCCTTCGGCTTCCCTCCCTGGGACCACAAGCGAGGGGAGGAGCGCTGGCATCCCAAGCTCGATCGCGGGGACTGGGTCGATCGCATCCACGGCACGCTCGAAGTGCTCGCCCGAAGAGGGGGCGCACGCGGCGCCAGGGACGCCTCAGGACACCTCGGAGAGGTACCGGTCGATCGAGACCAACGGAGCTTCGTACTCCCGCCGTACGTCGAGGCGATGCGCGGCAGGACCCCAGGACGCTTCGAGCCGGCATCTGATGACGAAGTGCCTGCTGCTCCTCAGACGGTGATCGTTGAGCGAAGGCCAAAACGGGCGCGGAAGCGGAAGTAGGGGGCCTGCCCTCTTCTGAGGCCACGTTTCCTGATCAACCGCGGCTCAGTGCCCCATGCTGTTCACGTTGTAGGACAGCGTGAAGGGGCCCGCTCGTGCTATCGGCATGCTGCACTGCACATGGGCGTTGTAGCTGATGACGTTGGGGGGGGTCCCGTCGCAAGTGATCTGGCCCAGATCGAACCGGTGATCTGCAGCGACCAGATCAGTTGAGACGCGTGAATGCTACCGATCTCGGTTGATCTGGTCCCGGTGAGCGAACCGCAGATGGCGTCTCAGCCGAACTGGCCCGGATGCGGGACCTTCAAGAATCAGTGCCCGCCGAGCCGACCAGTGGCTAGCCTGCTCGCGTGACGTCGCACAGAGACCACCGCAACCTTCCCCCAGCCCTCGCCGCTGCCATGGCAGTCCGACTCGACTGGATCGGCGAGGACGGTATCGACTTCGAACCTTACGAAGCCTTCCTCACTGCGGAAGAGACCACTGATTGGTTGCGCTCCTGGACCGGCAACAGCGAGCTGAACGGCGACGACTTCCGCGTATTCGGCCAGGACGGAACCGGCGGGGCCGTCGCATTCTGGCTGATCCGCCCAGGCCAGGCACTGGTCGAGCAGCCGGTCGTCTTTCTCGGCTCCGAAGGAGAGACGGGTGTCGTCGCCCGCAACCTTGGCGCCTTTCTGTGGCTGCTGGCCGACGGCTTCGGTCCATGGGAAGCAGCCACGTCGGACAACCCCGAGCCCGACTGGACCCCATGCCCCAATCGTGAGCTGACGGCCATTTCCGAACAATTCGCAGCGGCTCACCGGGCGTCGGCAGTTGCCGTGATTGGGCAGGCCGTACGAGAGTTCCCCGACTTCGACGATGCCATCATGGCGCTCTGCCGCTGAACCCGATCGCCTGAGACGAGAGGCAAATCGGACCAGTTCGCTTGAGACAAGGACCGCATCGGCAGAGGCGGGACATGCGGTTTGAATAGCGGCCCCAGGCCCTGGTTCGGGCATCGTCAACGACCCCGACCCGTACTGACAGCGAAACGCGCCATGCGACAAGGCATCACCCTGCAGTTCCACACCGTTGACACGCGACCGGCTGGGAGGGACTCATCATGGAGGCCGAAACCTCCGGCGATGTGAGCGGTTGGTGGCAGGACCTCCTGGACCAGCACCGCCCGCCACATGCCGATCACTACACGGCCTCCATGTGGGAGCTGCTGCAGGCGGCGAGCCACGACCCGCTGCTGAGCACCCTCTATCCCACTATCTCGACCACCATGCTGACCTTCTCCTGCACGAACGACTTCAACGCCCGCGATGACGAACGTTTCCCTGTCATTGGAGCTGCGGAGCACCAGTTCGGAGTCAGTGTCCTCCCCATCTCAGAAGACAACATCCGTCTCGTCACCGCCGACCCCACCGAGGCAGTTGAGTTGGCTGTGCGGCTGCTCCGCGAACGGCTCGATGCTCTCAACTCCAACAGCGCGGCGCCCCTTGACGAGCAGCCGAGCACCAACACCAGCCCCTCCACCGGAACGACGGAGGCATCATGAGGCGACGGGTGAAAGCGTTGACCTCGGTATGAGGCTGTACGCGACTCCCACCGTCACTGTGCCGCGCTTCTCAGGACGGCGTTACACGCCATCCTCATTGCAGCGGCAGGGGTTTGCTCCGGCAAGCGGTGCTCGGGGCGAGGCGCCTGCGCAGTCTGACCGGAGGATGGGGAGGGCAACTCCCGTCACCGACAGCCGTGTCATAGGCGTCCCGCACACTGGATAACGGGCACGCGCCCGCGCGACTGTCGGTGTGAGGTCTCAGGACTTCCTTGACCGTTTGTCGTCACGAGATGCTTGACGCTCGGCTTGCGTCCCCATGCCCTTCACGTAGAGCCTGGTGATCGGCTTGAGGTTCTTGCGGGGCCTGACGGCGAGTTCGTCTTCGCCATGCAGGATCCGGAAGTGGGTGTCCTCGATGACGACCGTGACGATCTTTCCGGCGTGCCGTGGACCGAGCTTGATGAACTGTCCATTGATCATGAAGCGCCCGCTCGCGTGCACCTTGCGCTGCGCCCGAATGGCCCCTGTCGGCAAGGGCGGAGGAGGCAACGGGGAAGTTGCGGTCCGTGCACCGCGGATCTCTCCCAGCCGCTCGGCCGGGATCGGGCATGGCCACGTCCCCATCAGGGCGTTGTCCGCGATGGCGTGCATGAGGTGCCCGTTCAGCCGCAACGTGATGGTGCGGCCGGCGAGGGCGAACCCGCCCTGGTAGCGGCCCCCGGCCAGGCAGACGAGCCCGTCCCGCTGGACTTTGCGGTCGACCTCGACCGGCTCCCCGGCCGCGAGCATGGCCGTGCCGCTGCCCGTCCTGGGCAGAGCGGACGGTGCGGGTTCCGGCCCGGCCGGCCGGGCGCCGTAGCGCATGGTCAGGTAGGCGATGTCCTCCGGTCGTAGCCGGGACGGACTTGTGGTGACCAGGTGTCCGTCCAGGAGGTAGTGGACGCTGCGCTGGTTCGCCCAGACGGTCAGGGTTCTGCCGGCCAGCGCCTGGTGGATGCCGACCTGCTGTCTGTTCGACACCAAGGTGATCTCGCCGCGAGGCGGCACCCGGACCTCGAACTCGATGGCGGTGCCCTGCGGAGGCAGGACCGGTGGCTCGACCACGTCGACCGCCAACTGCGTGTCACCGGCGATCTGTTCGGGATGATCAGCGCCACGGTCGCGGGCGGCGTGGGGCCGGAACAGGCTGATGGGGGTGGCCATGTTCAGGGCCTGGTGCGGACGTTGGTGGTTGTAGGCGTTCACCCAGCCATCGACCGCGTCCTGCGCCGCGGCCAGGGACTCGAAGGGGGCCACGTGGTCGAGGAACTCCTCGCGCAGGGTGCGATGAAACCGTTCGATCTTGCCGGTGGTGGTAGGTGATCTCGGCTTGGTCAGCCGCTGGGTGATCCCGTTCTCCCGGCAGATGCGCTCGAACAGCACCTCGACCGGCTGGGGCCGGGTATGGCGGCCGGTGAACTGCTTGCCATTGTCCGTGAGGACTTCGAAGGGCACTCCATAGCGGCGCATCGCGGCGGTGAAGGCGGAACACACCGCGCGGGCGCTGGGCACGGCCACCACGGAGGCGATCACGACGAACCGGGAGTGGTCGTCGATGCCGGTGACCATCTTGCACTCCCGCCCGTCGGCCAACGGGACTCCGCCGACGAGATCCATCTGCCACAGGTGCATGGGCGCCTCGCGCTGCCACCGGCGGTACTGGCGTGGATGCTGCTGTTCCTGGGGGCGAACCAGACCGTTGCGGAACAGCACCCGGTGAACCGTGGCACGTGACGGCGCCGACTCCTCTCCGCGGGTGGCCAGTTCGTGGGAGATCCGGCGGGCGCCCCACCGAGGATGCTGACGACGCAGTTCGCAGATCTCGGCCTCAACCTCGGCCGACAGACGCGTGGGGCTGTTCCGCGGCCGTCGCGAACGGTCCAGCAGGCCAGGCAGGCCCTCCTGTTCGAACCGACGCCGCCAGTTGTGCAGCGTCTGGCGCGAAGTGCCGTACCGGACCGCGACTTCGCCGATGGGCGACCCACCGAGCACCTCGCGGACGGCTCGGTAGCGGTACTCGGCCAGCTGCTGCACATCCACAACCACCGACGGAAGCACCCCTGCCGCATCGCCACCCATCAGACGCCGGAGAACCAGCCGAACGTGTCAACGATGTCCCGAGCACGAATGGTCAAGCATCTCCTGAGACCTCACATCGACACGCGACTCCTCGTCGCGACCGGGGCTCGCGGGTGGCCTGCCCGCCTGTAGCCCAGTAGGCCCAACAGGCTGACGTCGACGCCAGGTTATGAGTCCTTCCTTCCTGAGAATGTGCCGGCTTGGTTGAGGTGCATCTCGAGCTCGGTCAGTCCGGAACGGACGTAGCGCTCCTCGGCTGAGCGGGGAACGATGTGCATTGCCTGTTCCAGAAACTCCTTCACCTGCGGGCGTGGCAGCGAAACAACACACCTCCCCTCAGGCGGTCGTAGTTCGAGGTACAGGCGCGCATCGCCGACTTCCGGCGTTTCTGGCCACACCGAGACATCCCCATCGCCCACCTTGGATCGAATGCCTTCGACCAACAGGTCTCTACCGAAAGTCCAGGAAGTTTCCTTCCCCTGGATCTGGAAGACCGCTTGCACGGCGACCGGGTCTGTTCCGCAAAAGGTCAGGCGTACCTGCAAGGGCAGAGTGAAGGTGCCGGACCGACTCCGATGGAATCGACCCGGGAGTTCCATCCTTACAACTTGCTTCTCTGATACCTCTCTCGGATTGGCTTCGGCCGGTGTCCCCTGATTCCACCATGGACTGCTGAGTGTTCGGCCTGCACTTCGACGCGATCGCGAGGAGCCAACAGAGGTCACGGTCCATGCGGCCGGTGAGGGCCAGGGAGCCAGCTCTGGCCTCTGCTCCGCAAGACAAAGCAGCCAGACGGCAAGGCGCGCAGAAGCCGCCGAACCGTCTCTCGTATCAGGCAACTGAGAAGCCAGGCGCACAGAGCGCTCCAGTGCACGCTTCCACCCGTACTGCGACCGCATGAATGAATCAAATGTGGCCTCCGCTGTCCGCCAGGCCATGCCGTCGGATCCAGGTACGTCACGCGACAGTGCGCCTTCAAGTAGCCAGCGTCCGAGCAGGGCGGACTTGCCGCTCCCTGCCTGACCGGTCAGGATCGAAGGCACCCACTCCCCTGCGTTACGAGGCTCTCTGAGCCCTTGCCACCTGTCCTGTGACCACCGCGCTCTCAGGTGATGGTGCAGAAGAATGATGGCCCGACGGTCACTCCCGCCCGGCACGCTGAGGCGGAAATCTCTCGAGTTCGATGGCGAGTTGCTGCTCTCCGTCTCTGCGCACCGCAGGCCCTCCAGGAGAGCCGGGGCCACGTCAACAGCGTCGTGGAGCACGCCCCACCGGGGAGTGCGGTGAGCAAGTTGCTCCCTGAGTACCGCACACACCTGATCCCGCCCATCCAAACCAACCGCTTCACGGGCAATACGATGTGCGGACTCGGGGTCCTGCTCCCGGCCGTTCCGCAGGATCTGCCGCCAGCCCACTTCTGCCATCTGCTCTCGAAGTACGTCCTGGAGCGCGCAACGGCCGTGCGCGTTGAGACCAGGAAGTCTTCCCGCGATACGTGCCAGTTCCCTCACCGACAGGCACTCCTGATAGCGAGACGACCATAGTTCCGTCGCCGCTTGTTCCACATGCTGGCCCACTCTGCGCGCACCGGGATTCAAACTGGCACCAGAAAGCAAGGCCCAAGACTTCAATAGCGGCTCGGCGCGAACGAGCTCCTGCCACCGAGATTGCCAGTGCGACCGAGTCTTGCCTGAGCCCGGGGCGAGCCACAGCACGGCCTTCACTTCGGGTCCCTGCCTCAGCCAGCTGCGAGCCGAAGGTGTGGCCGGCACGTCCGCGGTCGGCGCCTCGCTCTCGGATTGTTCGCCTTCCGGCCCGACGCACAGGTGCGGCTGCCGAGCCGCGTCTTCGAACCGGCGTCGCGCCCCGGCCGGGGCGGCCCCGAGGCTCTGTGCCACGCGGGGTGCGCCCAGGCTCGATGCTTCCAGCAGGGTGTCGAAGTCCTCGAGGTCCTCCGTCGTGATGTGGTCCATGGCTCCTTCGCTTCGGACGGTCACCGCTGCTCCCCCTCTTCCTGTGCGAGCACGAGGGCCCGGCGATTGACGCGGCCGCGCAGCCTGCTGATCCGGCGCTCCAGCGCCTTCTCCGTCAGGCCGACGCGCCGGGCCGCTTCGGCCTGGGTGTAGCCCAAGGCACAAAACCCAAGCGCTTCCAGCAGCTGCGGGTCCTTCACCAGGGGCAGGAGGCGCTCAAGGATGTCCCGGGATTCCGCGTGATGGGCGGGGTCCGTGGCCCGCTGATCGGGGACGAGGCTGAAGGGGTCGGCCGACGTGTCGTCGGCGCAGGGGGAAACCGCCAGCTCGGCCTGCCCCCGGCGGTGGCTGTCGTACCAACGGATGTAAATCCGGGGGAACGCACGCAGCACGGCGCCGACGAAGTAGGTGTCCAGGTTCGCCCCGCCCGCGGCGCTCCAACGCCCCTGGACCAGGCCGTGGGTGTGGAAGACGCGCAGGCCCCCCAGCACGCTGTCGACCACGACGCCCTGGCGATCCTCCGGCGACCAGACGGGGCTGGCCTTCTCCAACGGGACCGGCCGCCCTACCTGGCGCGCCTTGCGGAACACCTCGCCGCTGATGGTCCACTTGGTCATGGTCAGGTAGCCGTACTGAGTCAGGCGCTCGATGGCCTTCTGGTAGCGGGGGCCCTGGAAACCGTCAGCCCGCAGGATGTCCACGATCCGCGCGTCGACCTGCCGGCGGCGCGCGCGGTCCACCACGCCGTCCTCGCCCGCGAGTTCCTGGTCGAGGAGGTCAAGGGCCTGCGGTCTGAGCTCCGCCACCTCTTCTCCACTGGGGCATGAAGGGGTGCAGGCGGCGTTCTCTCCGCCCTCGAGCACGTCCGGCACATCCGCTCCCTAGCATCCGCTGCAGGTTCGGCGGCCCCCGTGCAGCCGCCCCTCGCACACGTCATAGACGCCATCGAGCGCTTTCCCCCCTCCCAACTCAGAAGTTTTTTGCGGCCCCTGACGGTGATTCACGTCACAGGGGGTGACGGGTATGGGCCTCGCCTATACCTCCAGCATCAGCCGCACCGGACGTACCGCGTGCACCTCCCACCCCTGTAGGAGCCGACCGTGTCCCAGCCCAACCCGCAGCCGCCGCTGCTCAGCCAACGTGCCGCGGTCATCCTCCTGCTCGGAGTCCTGTCCGCCGTCGCAGCCGTCGTACTGACGGTGCTCGGCGGCGCCGCCACGACGACCGGCCTCCTCGCGGGAGGCACCGCCTTCGCGGCGGCCGTCATGTTCTTCAACGCCATCATCGACTGACGCCATGCCCTGGGGTCGGTGATCATCTCTTTCCGTTAGAACTGGCGGTGTGCCACGGGATCCTCAGAACCTGTGGCCGGAGCCCCGGTACACGGCCGACGGGAAGACAGCTGACGACAAGGACACGATCGAGAACAAGCTCAAGACCGCCGTGTGCGCCGGACAGGTGTCCCTCGACGACGCCCGCCACGCCATCGCCACCAACTGGACGACCGCCCTATCAGCCGCCAGCAGCTGACGAGGACCACAACGACGCCCGGCATGCCCGAGTTGGGCTGCGGGGCGTTGCGGTGCGGCGAACGACGAACGGCGAGCAGGCCGACCGGAGATCGTCTCGGTCGGCATTGTCAGTGCCGCTCAGTAGAGTCCCGCCGTGACCACTGGATTACCGACGCACAGCCTCCGGGACCTGCTCAGCGAAGACAGTCGTGGTGCTGCTCTTGCTCGTGCTGCAGCGGCGGCTGGCGAGAACGAGCGATACGCAGCGTTCTTCCATGCCTGTACGTGGGACATCGCTGCGGAGATCTTCGACCGTATGACCGCGCACCGGGACGACATCGCCACCGCGCAGGACGACGCCGAGCAGCACGGTGGCTCCCGGCCCAGTTCGCCGCTGCACCCCGCTTCACGGCACATCGACACGGTCTCTGCAGCGGCTGCCCAGGCGCTTGTCCAAGCCCTCAACGAGGAGTTGGCGGAGGCCACCTCCGCCGTGGACGAGGCGACCCGCGTGCGCTCCCGGATAGCTGGCCACGGTGACCAAGGCGTGCCCCCGCCGCCTGCGTCCGGCCTGGGAATTCATCGGCTGTCTCCGCTTGAGGCGTTCGGTGCGTTTCACCACCAGCTCGATGCAGCCCGTCGGAGAGTGCACGCCTTGCGGTCCGAGAACATACGAGTCCTGCAGGAACTGGTTTTGGAGGAGGACCTCCGCAGGCAGGCTGCCGCGGACCGCAACGCCATCACGTTGAAGGACATCGACCTCTACTGCAAGGACGACTTCCACGACGTGATCGCCGATCTCGCCGACGGCACACCGCACCCCGCGCCCAGCTACAGCGGCCAGCAGCTGCCCGTCACGGCCGCTCTGCCCGACGGCCGGCCCGTCGTCTTCCTCACCAAGCATCTTCCCGTCTACGGTCACGGCAGCTTCACGCCACCGCCCCTGCCTGCCCTCGGACTTCCCGACGTGCTCGAGATGGCCGATGCTGCACGGCATCAGTTTCCCGGGGCCAGCATGGTCGCCGTCACCAACGGACGCTTCTCGCCGACTGCACAGCGCTATGCGCAGAGCAGCGATGTCCGACTCCTTGGCCGGGAGGGCCTGGAACGCTGGGCGACATGGTCCTGCCCCCTCCCGACGGTCCTCGGCTCCTGCGAGGCGCACACGGCCACGGAGACAAAGTCATGACCGATGCCCACGCCCTGCGCGCCGCAGCGCCCGTGTATCAGGACGAGACGCTCAACGAGATGCTGGAGCGCCGAGCCGCGGACGCCGATGACGCGGTTCTGGAGGCTGCGGTGCGCTGGGCCACCGAGGACCTCCTGTTGGCGCATGTCCTGCTCCAACTCCGGGCCCACTGTGATGATCTCAAGCGCAAGCACACCGATGCTCACCGCCGTGCCACACACGAACCGGGTTTCGACGACCCCGCGTGCACCCCCACGACCGTTCGCTGCGCTCTGGCTGCCCAGCGGCTCGAGCGGCTTCTGGATCAGGAATTGCGCTGGTCGCGAGAGGATGTCGCACACGGCGAACAGCTCCAGCAGCGCCTGCGCTGGCTCAGCACCAAACCGGCGGAGCGCTACCGTCAATACCCCTGCAGCACGCCGGAACTCGACGCCGCCGCCGAACTCCTCCACCACTGCAGCGAATCGTCGGGCCGAGTACAGGCGCTCCTCGCGGACGACCGTGAATGCCTTCATGCCCTGGCCATCGAAGAACAGCGGGCCCGGGACTTCTTGGCCTCGCCTGCGAGCACGCAACTGCCACAGATTCACGCGATGTCCCACCGTCGGTTCGAGCACCTGGTCTCCGCTCTGGCAGCGCGCGACGGACTCGACGTCGAACGGCGACACGGCGGGCCACACGACGGCGGTGTCGACGTCATTGCCACCACACCTGCTGGCCTAAGGGTGGTCGTTCAGTGCAAGCACACCACGACAGCAAAGCCGGTGGGGGTGTCAGCGGTCCGCGAGCTCATGGGCATTGGCCCTGTCCACAACGCCGATATCTCGATTCTGATCACCAATAGCACCTTCAGCAAACATGCCGAGGGACTCGCGCGGCAGCAGGACATCGTCTTGTTCAGTTGGTGGGTGTTGATGCGCTGGGCCACCTGGGGTGAATCCCTGCTCGACATACTCGACCTCGACGAAGTCCGTGAACCGGCTGCGCAAGCTTGCCGCCCACACGACGGCGAGTCCCCTCCGATCGGACGTCACCAGCGGGGCATGCCGCGCAGCGAGTTCAGCCAATGACTGAAGGGCCCGGTCCCCCGGGCCGTCTCCGTCTGTCGGGTGCGGCAAGTGAGCATGCGTTCCTGAGGATCTCAAAGACCGCACCACTCAACGTCGCATGAAGCAGCATCACGCCGCTCTTGCCGGCTACTCGGCGCCGCTGCCGGACACCCGGAGGTTCTTCAGTTCCCCGGAATGAAGTTGATCTTGAAGTCGCGACGGACAAATGAGGGAGCCCTGCGCGAGCACGCCAGGTGGGATCGGTAGAAGCCGCGACGTTCGGCCTCGTTGTGCCACACGCTGAGATGGTCCACTTGCTCGTCCGAGAGCCCGGAGACCACAGCGAGCTGCTCAGCGGTGAGCCCTGTCGGATGCTGGTGGAATGCGCGGGCGATCCCGGCTGCCTGGACCTCTTCGTCGAAGAACGGGCGCTGCTCATAGTGATCGTACAAGGCATCCCGGTGGTGCGCTGAGCAGGCGATGACGGGCCGTCTTCCGTCGTTCTCGGGGTTGTGGGGATGGAGGAACGAGGAGTCGGCCACCGCGCCAGCCATGCCTTCAGCCACGGGAGTACGGCCGCACCAGTCACAACCGGGATGCGGATGTCCTGACAGACTGCGCGCCCTGGCCGCTTCGTCGGCACTCCATCGCTGCATGGCCTGCCGGGCCGAGCGGGCCCGCGGAATCAACGCCTCGATGTCGCGCAGCAGCGGGGTGAGCGCGACGACAGTGGGAGCCAGGGGCGCGATCTTCTGGAACAGCGGGTAGCAATCCTCGATGAGCATCTGGGCGCGGCTCGCGCACTCGTGGGCATTGACCTCGTCGAACTCCGGCCCGACCAAGGGCACGTGGAGGGCGAGCGGTGTGCTCGAAGCGCGGAGTTGCTGGAGGCGGCGCAGGGTTGGATCGGCCGGGACGCTCCAGGTTGCGGCACGGAAAACCCGGCCGACCCACTCGATCAGGACTCGGCCGTCTCGCGCCAGCATCAACACCTCGAAGGGAGTGCAGCGGACGATGCTCTGATCGTAGGAACGCCACAACGCCCGAGTGCGTTCTGCGAGGTAGGGCGCTCCCCGTACCGTGGCCTGCTCCACCATCGCGTGCTGCAGGGCGGCGAGTCCTGGGTCGCTGCCGTGTTCCGTCGCTACTCGCGCCATGACTGTCTGCGCGGCGCGCACATAGTCGTCCGTGGCTACATCGGCCGCTTCGATACCCAGCGCCCGTACGACGGTATGCCGCTCTACTGCATCCACCGCGTCGTGTCGGCTGGCGAACCGCGGAACGCCAGTTGGCCACCGGGCCGTTGGCCCCAGCGCGAAGCGGTGTGCAATGGACGATGCACGGTCGACGGCCTCATCCTTCGAGGCGGCGGCCTGCTCTGCCTCCTCGATTCGGTGGATCACGCCGTCATCGCGATGCTTGACGAACTCACTCAGTGCCCACCGGACTCCCGCTTCTTGCAACGGAACCTCCGGACGCATCGTGATCAGTTCGATCGCGCTGTCGCGCAACGGTCGTCCCCTGCGGCTCGTTCCGCAGAGTGCAGTGGCCACTGCGGACGCCTGCGGATGTACCGAGGACGTGGATCCCTTCCGCCCCCGCCATCCGCGCGGATTGCGCGGCAGCAGCCCCACCCTGCGCCACGCCTCCAGCTGCTCCTGAGTCGCCCCCGACTCATTCATGAGGCGTGCATCTGCTGCGCTGACCAACCTCGGCACCCCATCACGATAGAACCCCGGGACCCTTCCTCGGGTAGGCAGCGGCACCGGTCGCTGCAATGGGAACGGCCGGTTCTCCGCGGGGTCACCACCCGCCCATTTCCCTGGGAGCGTGCACTGTGTTGGCGAAAGAAGCGATCGGCCTGATCGCTACATTGCTCACCGCAACGGGCAGCGCCGCCGCCGGTGCTGCAGCTCTGATCACAGCCACACGAGGCCGTTCCGCCGACAGCGAAGACGGGCAGCAACCACATCCCCCTTCCCCCGGCAGCGAAGCACGCGATCATCCCGGCGAGTCGGGCCCTCAGCCATAAGCGCACCGGGCCGGTGGGCGCACTCGGAAGCGTATCGAGTCGTGATCAAGCGTCGCGTTTCGCCCACGCAACGGTGTCCGATTCAGGCGGATGTTCAGCTCTACGGATAGGTAGCCTGTGGCCATGACTGAGGAGGAACTCCGGGCAGTTGAACAGCGGCTGCGGGAAATCGCTGAGGAGTCGGGTCTCGACTGGGTGATCGAACAGGCGGATGAGCAGATCGCCGAGGGGATCGCGGAGGACGACGATTCGCCTCCGAGACGCAGCTACAACAGCTGGAGCTACCGCTTGGGGCTCGGCGACGACAGTGGGTATCAGTTCGAGGCGGTAGCGGGGTGGAGTGCCCCTCGCCGCACCGTCACACTCGCCGAGATGCCCGTGGGCCAGCGCATCGTGATCCTGATCGATGCGGTCTACCGCGTTCTGACCGAACTGCCCGCAGTCGAGCGGGAGATGCTGAAGAACTTCTCGCCGTCGACGGCGCTTCGCGTGGTTCCGACAGCCTCGATCTCCTTCGCTCCAGACGAGGATCGGCCCGGATACGAGATCCGGACGCTGGCGGTGGATTCGGAGCCCGGTAGCGATGCGGCCGACGGCGACGAACGACAGCAGGCGCGCGCTGCCACCGTGCTCGCGCAACTACGTACCCTGGTGGTGCAGTCATGACAGACGTCACCGCACTGCTCGACGAACTGCAACGCACGCTGCCGGCGGACTCGGTGTCCTACACGTCCAAGTCGGAACCCTGGGACGTGTACGAAGGCTATGTCTTTACGCTCGCGGTCCAAGCGGCTGCAGCCGCAGGAGCCGACGTGGAGTTTCGTACTGTCAAGGGCTCTCCCACCAGTGATCTGATCTTCAGGACGAGTCCGGGCAACATCTGGTCCACCCGGCGCGAATACACCCACGCCCTGGTCTCCTTCCCCGGGACGCCGGAACTGGAGATCCACATCGGTGTGAAGGTCGAAGGCGCATCGCGGGTTGCGCACGAGTGTGACGTACTGATCCTGTGGGCCGCGGAGGCCGAATACTGCAGACGACACCGGTCCCTGCCGCGGACCAAGTTCTGCGTCGTGGCGGCCGAGTGCAAGTTCTACGCCTCCTCTCCTCCGTTGGGGGCTGCCCGCGGCTTCGAAGGACTCTGCGTCGACTTGGGCAAGGTCGGCAAGAAGGCTGTGCTAGTGACCAACGGGGAGAACCCAAGCTCGGTGAGGTATCTGACGAAGCGCAGGCGAGTGTGGGAGCAGAACGTGCTGCCGGGCACTGAGCAGGTGAAAGCGCTGCAGGAGAAGTTCCGCGATGCGCTACGAGATCACATCGTGGAATTCGCCCCCGAATGCGCTGTATAGCCAGCAGCTCAGCCACCCCAGTGCAGCAGCCATGTCATTGGGCGGCAGCAATGTGTCTGGGGGTGTCTGTCGAGTCGTGATCAATCTGCTGTATTTGCTCTCGAGGCGTGCTCTGGGGCGACTCGATACGACAAGACCCCGGACAACTACCTTGCCAGCCTCAACGATCGGGGCCGCAGCCCCTCATGCGGTTGCTCCGACCCAAAACCAGAGGACCGCCTGGGCGCGCCCGAAGCCCTCGCACCCTCCAACCAGGCGCAGTCCCTCACTGTGGCCGGCTCCACCAGTCGCTCGCCCAACTCGCAGTCCTGGCACGGTAGTCGCCTCACTCGGACCGACCCCGTCACACGTGGCCCCACGCTCCTCACGATTCTCTGGAGGAGGCCGTAGCGGGACCATAACTCGCGGGCACAGACACCGTCAGACCGCAGGCGTCCCCCGCGGCCGGTAGACGGATAGCAAGGTCTGTCACCTGGAACAGTCGAAGCAGGAGATGCTTCGGCGCCAACTCCAGATGGGCCAGCAGGAACGGGAGATGCTCCACAAGGTCGGGACTCGAGTCACCGGTACCCGCCGCCTGGGCATCGGGCCCGACCGAGCAAGCTGGCGACACGGGAGCACTCACCAGTGCCAGGTCCCCGGCGAGACGATCGAGGTGACGGGGCCCGAGCAAGCAGTCCGCGTACAGCCGCGCCACCTTCTTGAGGAGCTTGGCCTCATTGGCATAGCGCACCTTGGGGTGCCCGGCATACGAGTCAGGACGGCCGCGATTGTTCGCCTTCGGCCAGCAGATGTAATAGGTAACTCCTCTGCGCTGGTTTCCATGGAGACGACGCCCGCAGAAACAGAAGACTCTGCCGCGCAACACATAACACCGATGCTCATCCTCTGAGACATCCTCCACCGCAGTCGGGGCCCTCCGCTTCCGTCGGCGAGCGGTAAGCCGGTCGAACATCCACTTGGGAATGAGTGCCTCATGGGCCGGGCCGGGTGACCATACCCACATCGACGGGTCATTCACTTTCCCGCCCCGCGACCGCGAAGCCCGCCGGTTGAACACCTGATAGCCGGTGTACTTGGGGTTGTTGAGGATCTCGTACACCGTTGACCTGCCCCAGACCCCGCGCGCACGGACACAACCTGGCGGCTGCGGAGGAGGGTAGAGCTCAAGATCCGCGTTCAGCAGGTCAGCGATCTCTCCGTACCCCAGTGCCTGGTAGTAGCGCCAGTTGGCGATCTGCGTGACGGTCACGGCTCGCAACCCATCCGGCACGAGCCGGCTCTTCATCGCTCCCTTGTCGGCCTTCACCGGATTCGGATTGCGGTACTTCTTAGCCGCATACCCGTACGGCGGCTTGCCGATGTTCCAACCTTCACGAACGTGTGCACACAGTCCGCCCCATGACGTCTCAAGGGCGTTGTAGACCTCATATTCGGCGACCGACTGATTGATCCGACGCTGCAAGATCTGTTGCGACCTGCCGCCCTCTAGTTTGATCGTCTCATTCCAGGCGAACAGGGGGACCCCCGAGCTTTCCAGCGTCCGCTCGATCGAGAGGCTCTCGAACATGGCACGGGCGATCCGTGACGTACTTTCAGAGATCGCAACATCGAACCTTCGTCCCCGGCTTGACGCCTCCTCCAGGAGATCTGAAATTCCGCCATCCCGTGGAATCGGAATGCCGAACATCGCGGCGTTCTCCTTGTTGCCACGCATCGCGAGCGGAAGCCGGCCAGATTCGACATCGAAGAAGTGGCAGGTGATGGTCCACGTAGCGGGTAGCGCCGACCTGCATCGCTCAAGCTGGCGCATCAGCGACAGCCGAGGATCCTGGCTTTCCTCCGTCGATGTCCGGCCGATCCACGCCACACGCACGCTGCCGCTCAGCAGAAGCACCGGGAGGGCAAACGGGGATACGGCCAAGTCGGAGAACCGGGCAGGCGCACCAACTGGCGCCTGAACAGGCGGGTGCCACACGGGAGGTTCTTCTCGATCGGTCACCGCTACGCCCCCTCGGCCTTCCTCCCGCTCGTATCTCGTTCCTGCTTGGCCCACAGCAGTAGTTCATGGAGCGTGAGCGCCAGCTCATGGCGTAGGCGCACCCCCTGCACACCCCCCACATACATGACCTGGCGACCTTGTCCTTCGGAGCCGATGCGGACATGAGCCGACGAGCACTCTTCGTTCATCTGAACCAACCCGAACTAGCGAGAGGCTTAGGATGGCGATCGCCTCTTTTCTGCCCAGACACGCCGGTAAGCAACCGATGCGAGCTATGCCCGTTTGGGTGACGGGGTTGGCTGCTGACGAACGCCTCCGAGTCCACGGCAATGCGCGCCCTGCACCTTGACGTTTCCTCGCCGAAGCTGTCGTCGACAGCCGACGGAACGGCAGGTACACCACCGCCCGCGCCACAGAAGAACAACCGGTGCCGACTCGGCGAACACGCCCGCCGAATTTGGCTCACATCGGCAAGTCTCTGCACGCGCTCGCCCGCGATCCCCAGGCCACCGTCGCCTGTGGGCGCACCGTCTACGTGCCTCGCCGGCTGATCGTGTCGAGCGCCGGCAGGAAGGCGGCGAGGAATCCCCAGAGGCTGCTCTATCGGTGTACGGGCTGCCCGTCGAGGGCTTCGTACAGGGCGCGTTCGACGTCCAGCGGTTCGGGCCAGTCACCCGCCGCCTTTGCGATCTCTACGCCTTGGCCGGCCCGTGGCTCGAACAGCCCGCCAGCGCCAGCACGGCCGCGATTAGCGGTGCGACGAGGCTGCGCCGCGTGGGGGTGGTCGATGCGGGGGCGGACGTCGGTGTCATTCCAGGTTCCATTCTTGGCAATAGCCGGACGGCAGGGGCCTGGCGGGCGGACAGGTTGGATCACGTGCGGCCGTGAGTGCTGAGGGGCGGCAGGCTCGGCACGCCGCGCGGCCTTCGAACCGGGAGGATCCCAGGCACAGTTGAGGCCGTCACCCACTTTTGAGCGTGCTCGAAACACGTAGCGTCCCCGCTACTCTGCACGACGAGCGGACCAGCCGACGCCGGGCCGACGCGGCGCGAGAGGGGCAGGGGGACAGCGATGTTGCGTATCCATTTCACGGCCGCCGATCTTCCGCGGACTCGGGTGGCGCCGGCCCCAGATGCTCTCTGGGAGACGGTCCTGAGTCTGCACATGCTGCAGACCACCCAAGGGCGTTCGGGGTTCGGAATGTGGCGCCATCGCACGGCCACCGAACTCCGTGCCGACAGCGGCCTGGGGGACATCCGCGACCTCTTGCTGCCCCTCGCCCCGGCCGCGGCGTACTTTCCTGACTTCCTCACCCCGGCCGAAGGCGTGCTCGGCTACGAGACGGGGCGGGACGCCTTGTTGTCCACGCCCCGACAGCGATTACACGACGAAGTCGCGCAACTCGCCGCGGGCGGGTCGCTGCCGACCTGGTCCCACGACCTCTCACGCGGCCAGGCACACATCATGGGCCGGCTGGAACGGATCCTGGACCGGTACTACGCGACGGCCATCGCCCCGTACATGGCACACATCCGCGGCAGATTCGACGCGGAGCGCTCCGCACACGCCCGGGACATCCTCGACGGAGGCGTGGAGCGCCTGCTGGAACATCTGCACCCGACCATCCAGTGGACAGCCCCCATTCTGCAGGTGCACTACCACTCCGACTGGGACCTTCACCTCGAGGGCCGCGGACTGCTCCTCATTCCGTCCTTCTTCTGCTTCCAAAAACCCATCACCCTCGCCGACCCAGCGCTCACTCCGGTCTTGCTGTACCCCATGGAGCCAACTCCTTTCTGGCAAGCGGCATATGGAGGAGGCGCCGAGGGCAACGAGCGCCGACTGGCAGCCCTCGTCGGTCCCACCCGAGCCGCACTTCTGCATACCGTCCCGAGGGAACACACCAACAGTTCCATCGCGCATACAGTCGGCATCTCCGACGGAACCGCCACGTACCACATGAAGGTCCTCTGCGAGGCCGGACTGGTCACCCACCGTCGACGCGCGAACGCGGTGCACTACAGCCTCACGCCTCTCGGGCGCGCGCTCATCGGAATACCCCCGCCACCCCACCCAACGACAGAGCCCGAGACGGGAACCTAGGACAGCCCACAGCTCAGTTTCGACGCTGTCCACGCGCCGCGGCTTTTTGCTCGAACGCATCATGTCCGGCTTCTACCTGAAGAACCGGATCATCGGTGGCCCCAACAACGGGTTCCTCGTCAAGGTCGACGGACCGCGCCGGGCCGGAGGTGGCTGCCTCAGCCCCGGCGGGGAGCACATGGCTGCCTCTGCTCATGGCGGCCAGACCTGCGCTATGCACTCTTGGACGCCTTCGGGCACACGGTGCTGAGCCAGTTCTGCCCGCAGCACACGCTCCTCGGCCTCCAGCAGCGCGAAGGAATGGTTCGCCACCGGGCGGATGACTCGCTCGTCGACGCCGTCCGGCGCGCGCAGATGGCGTGCTCCATCGAGCGGGTGGAAGCCGGTGACGACCAGCTGTCGCTTTGCCGCGCTTTCGTTGGTGAACAGGCGTGGGGTCAGGCCCGGTTGAGGCGGACTCGCCTCACCTTTCGGCTCGCGCGGCAATACGCTTCTTCTTGTGGCTTTGCGATTGCAGGTGTCGCCCGGATTAGTCCTGGCTGCATTCTCGAAATGGCGCTCCGCTCTCCCGTTGCCCGCACGGGTGCACCTCTCCGTGCGCGCTCTAGAGCAGCGGATCCGGCGACAGTCGGCACCCTCCAGGGGCCGTCACCAGCGGGAACACAGAGGTCGATCGATCTGGTTCATGCCGTGACCGCTCCTGCCATAACTTGTTCGCTTTTGACTCGGCTGCAATTGCGGGACGGAACTGACCCCTGGGGCCGTTTCGCTGATTTTCACCCGGTGCGCGCGAGGTTTGCCTTACTACACCGTACGGATGGCGGGCGGCGAGGGTGAGGCGCTAGCGTCCCTTGACGCAGAAATGCGAGTCGGCCCCGGACCGGCTGGACACCAAGACCGGGGCCGCTCGGGCAAGTTGACCAATCAAGAATCTCAGCTCTAAGGAGTGGACCCCGTGTTTGATCAGCTCTCAGCTGGAGGTCGCTTGCGACGTTCAGCTGGTTACGAAGCTACTCTTCCGCAGCTTCGTCGTCGTGAAACCCGCGTTTTGAGTGCCTGGACTGGCACGCTGCAGCTGAGTGCCTTCGTTGCGCTCCTCGTGCTGCCGATCGTTCTCATCACCGGCGCCTGGCAGGCACCTGCAGTCGCTGGTGGCCTCGCGTGGGCGTATGCCGCCACCCGTCGCTCCTCGGTCCGCTACCTGCGGATTCGCGCGAGCTGACATGCGCCGTGCCGGTCGGCGGCGACATGCCCGCCGCCGACCGGCATCCGCCCTCGCCCCGCCACCCAAGATCCGGAACAGTCTGTTCCTCTTCCGGTGGGGGCCGAGGGTGCGTACGGCGAGAGGAGAGAAACAGTCCGTGGGTGACGAGGGAGACAGCGTGTCGAAGCGTAAGGCGCCGAACGGCAAGTGCCGGTTTTGCAAGCGCCCCATCCAGCAGCTCAACCGGGTGGGACGGCGTCGGGAATACTGCTCATTGGCCTGCCGTCGCAGCGCCCAGCGTGAGCGGGGCAAGGGCCTCGAAGCCAAGAAGGAGACGACCAGCACGCTGCCGCTGGGGCGCAGTGTCACCGAGGACCTCCAACTGTTGGTCGCCCGCCTGCTGTCGGCCGAGTACGAGGGCAAGAGCCTGGAGGTCCGCCTGCGGCTGGCCAGCGAGGTGAGCCGGGAGGTCGAGCACTACATGTCGGCCGCGGTGCACGAAGAGCATGTCCGTGGCGCGAGCTGGGAACAGGTGGCCGCCGCGGCCTCGGTGAGCCCCGCCACGGCGCGCACGCGCTGGGCCCCCCGGGAGGTCGAGCGGCGGCTGTCGCGCCGGGCGGCGGACCGGGCGGCGGCCCGCCAGCTGGAGGCGACCCTCCCGGCGGCCCGGCTGCCGGTGGACGAACAGGCTTTGACCGAGAGCACGGCGCGGGCCGGCAGCAAGCTGGCGGCAGCCCTGTCCTTTCTGCACCGCGAGAGCGGACTGACGATCAAAGAAGCGGCCGCGCAGATCGGTGGCGGCCTGTCGGCGCCTTATGTGTCGCGCATCTTGTCCGGGGAGCGGCTGCCGACCTGGGAGGTGACCCAGGAACTGGTGACGGCGTGCGGGGGCGATCCGCGCGAGGTGAGCCTGCTGTGGGAGCACGCCCAGGGCATGGCGCCACCGGTGCGCCACCCGTTGAACGACGCGGTCGACCGGCTGCATGCGGCCCTGCGCGGCCTGCACCTGGCCGCCGCGCGGCCCAGCAGTGACCACATCGCCGACGCCAGCGACGGCCTGCTCGCACCGGCGGATGTCACGGCCGTCCTGAGCGGGCGCATGGTGCCGACATGGACGATGACCGGGGCACTCGTCAAGGCGCTGGGCGGCTGGCCTGCTGATGTCCGCCCGCTGTGGGAAGCCGTCGAGTACGGCTTCCTCGTCCGCCTCGACCCGGGCGACCTCGCCCAGACACCCTGTCTGCCGCTGCGTCTGCCGGATCCCGCCCTCGGTACCGACCCTGACCTTCCGGAGTCGTGATGACCACTGCCCTGTGCCCCGAAGTCCCCTGCCCCGCCCCGCTCACCGCACCGGCCGACGGCCCCGCGCTGACGGCAGCACCGCGCCCAGGGGCATGCCGGCGCCCCCGGACCGCCGAGGTCGCCATCCAACTACCCGCCGACTACCGCGCGTTCTGCCTGCTCTACCAGGAGACGTATCTGCGCTATGCCCAGGCGCGCGTCAGTGAGCCGGACTCGAGTCACGCGATCGTGGCCCGTGCCCTGGGACTTCTCGCCACCCACTGGCCCCGCGCCCTGACTTCGCATCCCGCCGAAGTGGCCTGGGAGCTCTTGGGCTCCCTCTTCCCCCGCCCCCGAGGTGCGATAGACAGCGCAACTCTAAGCATGGGGGGCTGCGAGGTGCTCTACCGGGTACTGCCCGCGAACCAGGCCGACGCGGTCGTGCTGCGCCACCGCTTACTGCTCGACACCCACGCGTGCGCCGACCTCATGGGCGTCGAACCGTTCACCGTCACCTGCCGGCTCTCGCTGGCGTACCGCTCCTTGCCGAAGACTTTCGCAGACTGCCTGCAGGGCAGGACATCCACCCCACGCTGAACCCCAGGCGCTCCCCCTCACCAACAAGGTGTCCGAAGACAACCCCCTATCGTAGCGGGGCAGTTGTTCCCGTCGCTGAGTTCTGGCTCATCACGCGGTTCCCCAACTACGATGAACATTCGCTGTTTTCGGGGGGACGCATGGACGCCAGCGACAGGTCTCTGCCGCGCACCATCGATATCACCCAGCCCAACCTCGCCCGCATGCACGACTACTACCTCGGCGGCAAGGACAACTATCCTGCCGACCGCAAGGTGTGCGAGGACTTACTCGAATTCGCCCCGAGTACACGTGCCGTGGCCGCGAGCAACCGCCACTTCCTGCAACGCCTTATCCCTTACCTCGCCACCGAGCACCACATCCGTCAATTCCTCGACCTCGGCTCCGGACTGCCCACACAGAACAACACCCACGACATCGCGCAAGCCGCCGCCCCCGAGGCCCGCGTCGTCTACGTCGACAACGACCCCATGGTCTTCGCCCACAGCCGGGCCCTGCTCGCCGGCGCACGGAACACCGCGGTCCTCCACGCCGACCTGCGCTCACCTAAGTCGATCACCCAGCATCCCGAGGTAAAAGGATTCATCGACTTCCACCAGCCGGTCGCCGCCCTGTATGTGTCCGTGCTGCACTGCATCCCGGATGACGATCAGCCGGAGAAGGTCCTGCGGGACATGGCCGCTCTGCTGCCTGCGGGCAGTGTGCTGGTGGTGAGCCAGCTGATCAGCGACGACGCCGCCATGCGGGACACCATCACCGATCTCATGCGCGATGCCCTGCCCGGGCAATGGGGCAAGGTCCGCAGACGCCAGGACGTCGAGGGCTACTTCCGCGACCTTGAACTTCTCAAGCCCGGGCTGGTCGACGTCTCCACCTGGCCCACCGGCACGGTTCTCGGACCGCGCCCCTCCAGCAAGGAGTGGATCGAATACGGCGGCATCGGCAAGATCTCCCGACGCACGGGCTGGTGAAGCGTGAAGTCCTCTACAGCGACTGCGCCTTCGCTTTGAGCAGCCGCACCGTCTCATCGGGATCTACGGCGTCGTTGAGGTGCGTGTCGAGCATCGAGCGGTACCGGTCGCACTCCGCGCGCCTATCCAAGAACCGCGCGTCTTCCAGGTCCTCCAGATACACCGTGTCGGGCAGGCCCAGCTGATCGAACCGCAGATAGGTGATCGGGTTACTGATCGGCGGGCAGTACTGGCCGCGGATCCGGGTCAGCTGCAGCGTGATGTGCGGCTCGTCGGCCACCTCGATCAGGTGCTCCAGCTGCTTGCGCATCACCTGCGGTCCACCACCCCACACCTCCAGCACCTGCTCCTGCATCAGCACCCACAAATTCGGGGCGTCCGAGCGCCACAGCAGGTCCTGTCGGCTCATGCGCAACTGGACGAGGCGTTCCACCTCGTCGGGCGACAGATACGGCAGTCCGCCCGTCACCCAGGCCGCGTAGTCCCTGGTCTGCAACAGCCCGGGCACGAGCTGCACCTCGTAGGTGCGGATCGTCGACGCCGCCTCCTGCAGGGCTATGAGCCCATCGAGCCATTTCGGCAGCAGGTCGTCATAGCGCTTCCACCACCCCGGCTTGTCGATGTCCCTCAGCAGCTGCACGAACCGCGCGATATCGCTCTCACCGACGCCGTACGCCCGCAGCAGCACCGTGACCGTGCGCGCGCTCAGGTGCTGGCCGTACTTCTCCAGGCGGGTGATGGTCGCCGGATGGCACCCCAGCAGGCCGGCCGCCTCCTCCGCTTTCCGGCCCGCCGCCACGCGCAGGCGCCGCAGCTGCAGGCCGAGGACCAGGCGCAGCACGGTGGGATTGTGCCGGTCGGGCTGACTGAAGACCTCAAGGTCGGGAAGGTGCAGCGGGCGGGCGGCGGACATGCGAGCTCCTGCGGGATCAATCGGGTGCGAACGAGTTTTCCACCCAGGAGCTCGCCAGGGGCGCAAACCCCAATATTTACTGGCCAGTTACGCGACCAGCGCGTCGAACTCCCCGTCCTTCGCGCCCGCCAGGAACGCGGTCATCTCAGCCTGCGTGTAGATGAGCGCGGGCCCTTCCGGGTGCCGGGAGTTGCGTACCGCCACCGATCCGTCCTCGAGCACCGCCAGCTCGACGCAGTTGCCCATTGCCGCGCTGCGCCGGCTCTTGATCCACTGCACGCCGCGTAGCGACGTGGTGGGAACACCGTTGATAGCAGAGTCCATTCGGGCCGTCCTCCTACGTTGTTCGAACGCTCTCCCCCGTAGAGAAGGGATTGCCGAGTCACGCTGCGTACATGCGTTCGCCGTCACCCCAACGAGTGCAATTTCGCCTGCAATTGCACAGATCTCCTTTCGGCCGGAATACTGGGTGGACCAGGACCGTTGTCGCGCGGCCAGCGGGCCGTCACGCGGGGAGGGGCAGTGCGGACACATGCAGTGACTACAGCGTGTCACGCAGGACCGCCTGACGGTGCATCGGAACAAGTCGAACAGAACCTGACACAAGACAGCCTCATCCCGTCACCAAACGCTCACGATTGGGGCCTGTCCCTCGGAATTGCCACGTCCGGATTCGCCGCCCACATCATGGAATCCGGTCCGCGCGGCCGCGGAGAGCTGTGCAGATTCGTCACGAATGCCCTGGACGAATGGGGATTACCCTCACACACCGAAGAGGTCGTGTACGCGATCGACAGGCTGACAGCGGGAATCACATCTCCCGAGCACGCCGCCAGCCAACAACAACGGAACGTATCGCGAGCCTGGGTAGGGCTACTTCGGAAACATCAATCCGTCATATGCGTGGTGACGGAACTTTGTCTGTGTGAACCAGACGACCGACCGCGCCAGACGCCTGCCCCACCAGGATCCGCCCCAGGCGAGCCCGACCCCAGCACACCCACACTTCCGTCGGCCGAATCGGGCAAAACTGCTTGGACCGCCGTTCCATCCTGAGGCGATACCCGGAATCCTCAGGACCACGACAAGGGATCCTGGCACTGAGAACAGCGGGCTGTACACGGACGCGGCCGAAAGGGACGCCGGGGAATCCGCGTGAATACGCGGTGCCGCATTCCACCAGCGGCACACCGTCTCCTTCCTCGCTTGCCGATCATGCCGAGCACTGGCAAGGAGCGGCGAGGAATCCCCGGAGGCTGCTCTATCGGTGTACGGGCTGCCCGTCGAGGGCTTCGTGCAGGGCGCGTACAACGTCCAGCGGTTCGGGCCAGTCCCCCTCGGTCTCGCTGTGCCGCTCGGCGAGGGCGGTCAAGTCACCGTCGCTCAAAAGGACTTGGCACTCTGCGCACAAGTAGCAGCGCCGCGGCAGGGCAATGGACGGCGCACCGGCATCGGGGGTGAGGCTGTAGCTCCAGATGACGTCCACACTCCCGCACACCTGGCAGGACTGGTCCTGCCAGGTGACGGGGGCGGGCGTCTGGTCGGCATCGGGGCTGTAGGAGCCCTGGTATTCACTCATGGGCGGCCTTGCGGGGAGAGTGACGGGTGGGTCAGCGGCCGGTTCCGCTGGCCGGTGCGAGCTTCCAGACGCCAGCGTAGCGACGGATGTCCCAGCCTCGGTATTTCACGTTGACGACCGCGGGATAGCCGGGCCAGCTGACGTGGTAGGCGACCATGGGGAATTTGGTCCGCGATGTCTCGTGCGCCCCGAAGTCCCGGTTCAGGTCATGGTTGTAGGTGCCGGTGGAGGCGTGGACCGGGGCGGCGAAGTGGTGGCCGTCGGCGGTGGCGTCCTTGGTCTCGCAGGTCCAGTCGCTCGCTCGCGGGACGTTGACGCCGCAGTAGTAGTCGTAGCTGAAGGAGTAGGCGTCGCCGGTCCAGTGCCTGGTGTGTAGGCCCAGCGTCCAGCGGTGCGAGGAACCTCCGTGCAGCGTCTGCTTGAGCTGGACCTTGACCGATGCCTTCACGGTGCATTCGCCGTTCTGGCAGCGGTCGAGCTTGGCCAGCCCTTCGTCGGAGCGGTAGTGGTAGCGGTCGGTGCGGTGGTTGCCGTGCAGGGTGTAGCCGTTCGGGGTGTCCGTACGCGCCTCAGGGGCCAGGCTGCGGGTGGTGGTGATGCTGCCGTCCTCGATCGCCTGCTGGGCCTCACTCGGCATCCCACCGCCTCGAGCCGGTGTGGTGCGCATGCCGCCGGTGTCCAGGCGCGTGATGAGTGCGGAACCGTCGCCGAACTCGACCTCGGTCTGGTACCACTCCCCCTGCGGGGTATCGTCCGCGCGCACCGGCTGGCCCGTTACCGGACCGGCGAGGGCGAGTGCGGCAGTGAGGGCGCAGACAGCCGTAGTGAGCCGGAAACCAGGGAGGCGGTGCATGCCCGTATTGTGCGGCGAGATGCCTGGCGGAGCCGGACGGCACGCGGTGCAGCTCGCTCTCCCACACCGCCTTCACCAAGACCTGCGACTGTCGGCGCCGCGCCCCCCGCCGGGGGCTGTGGCGCACTCTTGTACGCCCTGGTTGGGTGGTGGATTCACGGCGCGCGTGGGGCAGTATCTGCGAGGTCTGCTTTGCTCTGTGAGGGGTCGTCATGTTCGGTGTGCGCCGAGGCGTGCCGCTGGTACTGCTGTGCTGTCTCGTGCTGGCTGGGTGCTCGTCTACTCAGTCGGGTTCCGACTCGGGTTCCGGAGGACATGGTGCGCCAGCCGCCCCTTCGGCGGGGGCTCCGGGTGCCGATGGCAGACTCCCGGTGGGGGCGGGCCCGTTGAAGACGTACACGGTGCAGCAGCAGCCGGCGGCAGGCAGTTGCCACTACCGGTATACGAAGGCCAAAGAGCCATTGCCGGACTTGAAGTGCACGCCGGGCGCGATCTCACCGGCGGTGACGCAGGCGAATCTGGCGCGCACGATCTGCCGGAAGGGCGGCTACACGAAGGGCATCCGCCCGCCGGTATCGGTCACGGGTCAGGAGAAGAGGCTGAACGCGGTCTCCTACGGCTATACGGGCAGCCTGCGCGACGCAGAATTCGATCACGACATTTCGCTTCAGCTGGGTGGCGACCCGAACGACGCCCGCAACCTGTGGGTCGAGCCGATGGACCCAGGCCACAAGCCGGGTGGTGGAGTCAACAACGAGAAGGACCCGGTCGAGACAAAGCTGCACACGGCAGTGTGTTCACACAAGGTGACGCTGGCCGCGGCGCAGCATGCGATCGCCTCGGACTGGACGACTGCCCTGCACACGCTCGGGTTGGACTGACGCCCCGGCGAACGCTGGGCCTGTGGTCGGCGCACCCGAATGCTGGCCGGGCCACCGGCCGGGAATCGTACGCCTTGTCTCCGAGCACGGCCTCGTGATGTCGGCGGGGACGGCCTGGCGGTCCGGCCCACCGGCAGAATGCCGTCGCCCAGCCCGATGAACTCCGGCGCTGAGGGCGCGCCAACCTCGCTGCTGTAACGGGAAGTTGCTGCCGCGCCACTGACAGTCCCGAGCCCCAGGAAGGGGCAGATGAGGCGGAGGAGAAAACTGGGGCAGGCGAGGCACGGAAACCGGCCATGCGGCAAGACCGACCGCGGTCGTCGCGGCTAGGCTCGTTGCATGGTCCGGAGCCATCATCCCCCGTGTGGCTCCGGACCTTCGTTGTGAAGGACGTGGCTGCGATGGACAAGTTCCAGCGGTCGTGTGGCAACTCACGCCGCTCGGAGCCCGAGCGCCACTGCTTGCGGACTCGGGGTCTCCGGCCCTCGTTGAGGGGCCCTGGCCTTCGGCGCAGCCGAAGGCCAGGCAGGCGCATCGGCTGCAGCCCGTACGTTGCTCGGTGCGCGGGCGGCTGAGGGGCAGCGCTGGGCTGGTCCTGCGCGGGGCTCTCGAGCGGCCTATGCCCCGTCAGGGATTACCTTCTGGCCCGTCACGGCGTCGATGAACAGGTCCGGCTCCTTGGCTCCGTCGGGCATGCCGATCATCCACACCGGGCGCCACGTCTCCTTGACCTTCTGTGCGAGCAGCACGGCGGCCACCGGGGGGACGTTGGTGCGCCGGCGGACCAGGTCCTCGGCCGCGGCCTTGCTGACGGTGCTCTTCGGCATGGCGGGGTCCGGGATGGGGCGGGCTGTGAAGCCGATGATGCGTCCCGCCGATGTGATGCTGATGTCGAGTCGCATCGGCATCATGAGGCCGTCGCTGTAGCGCCGGTAAGTGAGCTGGTACACCGCGTGGTTGTCGACCGTGCGGCCGAGGACGTGGGTGGTCAGCTTGGCGCCGTCTATCTCGTCGGTGAACCATTTCTTGGCGAACCGCGCGCCGATCTGCACGGCCTGGTGCTGCCGCACCGGACCGGCTTCCGCGCGGTTGTCTTTGGGGATGGACTGGATCAGCTTCTTCTCTGGCCACCAGGCGATCAGCTTGCCCCGGTCGGTGGTGGCCGTGATGACCAGGTGTCCGTCCTTCTTGTCTTCCTGGATTTGCTGGAGTTCTGACCGCTCGCCGAACACTGACTTGGACGCCGTCGTGATCCATTGCGAGGATCCGAAGGACGCCTGCGCCTCCTGCTGCTGGCGATGGTGCAGCGCAGCCGCGTCATACGTTTGAGGATCCGAGGCGTTGAAGAGGCCGACGAGAGCCAAGGCTCCCGCCGTCGTCACGCCGACAGCCCAGCCGGCGTCCTTGACCGGCCGCCATGTGCCCTCTGTGTTGCGACGCACCAGCAGCCACACCTGCGCGGCTACGGCGCCGACCACGGCGCCCGTGCTGTTCATGACGAAATCGGTCATCGTGCAGGACCGGCCCGGCACGGCCCCAGTCTGCGCCCACTCGATCGCACCGCTGAGAAGCACCCCTGCTCCCACGGTCGTGATCGGCCGCCGAAAGAGCGCCACGGCGAAGAAGGCGGCCGGCACGAACAGGGCGAGGTTCATCCAGGCCGACGACGAGTTGAGTGCGTCCGTCAGCGACCAGCTGGCATCGCACATGCCTTCGCCCGCTGTTCCGGCGTTTCCCGGGAGGAGCGTGACCGCAGCGATCCCGGCAAGGGATGCCGCCAGCATCACGCGCACGGACACGGGGCGCCCTCTTCTCCGCGCGATCAGCCAGGTCGGCAGGCACAACAGAACAGCCAGCACCAGGAAGGACACGAACAGGCCCGGGAGGGCCTTGATCGAGGCTTCGATCACGACTTGCCTTTCATCAGCACCCGCGCAGGAAGCGTTGGGCGGGAGACTGGCTGCCCGCCCAACGCACCGGCTCAGATCAGCAGAAGTTGACGGTGGGGGTGTAGTACGGTCCGCCGGTGCTCGCGTCCATGAGGCCGGTAGCCCTGCAGTCGGGAGCGTACTTCGCCTTGCTCTTGCCGCCGAAGGAGTAGTCGACGGTCTGCCCCGAGGAGACCGACTTCAGCGGCGAGGAGAAGACCGACTCCGAGGTGCTCATCTTGAGATACACGTTGACCTTGCTGCCGCCGGTCTTCTTGTACTTCGTCGCCCCATAGAAAAGGCTGCCGTTGCCGCTCACCACGGCGCCGTCCTGGGCCGAGAAGTAGAGCGTCCCGTTGCTGAGCTGGGTGCTGGTGGAAGCGGCGTAGGCACTGGCACCGCTGAATACCAAGGCCGTGGTCAGAGCCGCCGCAGCCAGTGCGCGTACACGTATGGACATGTCCCCTGTTTCCTTCTCTCAATTCCCCGCCGGATTGGCACCGGCGGGTGGAGCCGGAGGAACATAAGCGATCGCCCGGTCCGGAAGAAATGATTCCGAGTCACCAGGTGCACCCAACACCAGCCTTGTTTCAGCCGAATCGAGAGGCGCTACTGATCCGGAATACAGGCAGTTGCCCTGATCCGCGTATGCGGAATAGTCGCAATCTAAAGGCTGTCCCGTAAATGATCTTGAGGTCGATGCGTAGGTCGGAGCCTCGGTACAGCCGGATCGGCTATCCGTTGAGGGCGAGGTTGTGCAGGCGGGCGATGCCGAGCATGGCGAAGTGAACGCCGTCGCCTTTCAGGCGGCAGTCGCGAAGGATCTTCCAGCTCTTCATGCGGGCGAAGGCGTGCTCGACGCGGGCCCGAACTCGCTTGTGGGAGCGGTTGTGATCGTCTTTCCAGGTCGGAAGTTCCTCGCCCTTGGTCCGGCGGTGCGGGATGACGAGTCCGGTGCCCTGGTAGCCGCCGTCGGCGATGGTCATCGTGGTGCCGACAGCGTCCTTGGCGCCGGATTCTTCCCAGCCGCAGGAGTCGTGCCGGTTTCCGGGCAGAGGCCGGCCGACCACGACGATCAGGCGGGTGTCAGCGTCGATGACGACCTGGTGGGCGGTGGAGTAGCGATAGTTCTTCGACTGCTCGGCGATTGAGCGGTCGCGGGTGGGGACCAGTGTGCCGTCCACGATGAGCACGGTGTTCTTACAGAACCTCTCGCGTGGCCGAAGCGCGAACTTCGGGCCGAGGTGATTGACGACTCGGTCGGCTGCGGACTTGGAGACGCCGAAAAGCGGAGCGATCTGCCGCATCGTCAAGTTCGTCCGCCAGTACGTCGCGACCAGCAGGACGCGGTCCTCCAGCGACAGGCCCCACGGACGTCCGCGCCGCGATTCCGCGGCGATCTCGCGACGTACCACGGTCACCAGCTTGCTGAAGTTGCGTGGACTCAATGCGGTGAACGGGGTTATCCAGGAGGGCATCGATGCCGTGATCACTGCAGACACGGGACGTGATCTTTTCACCGATGCTACAGACGATGGAACAGCGGCTCACTCAGTGCAGTTGGGCTGCAGCTATGGCCTCCAGTGTTCGCGGTAGTCGGCGTGATCGGCGTATACCGAGGCGAGCATGGCCAGTGCCTGCCGAAGCCCATCGCGGTATCCCACTGCCATGCCAGCTGCCTGCGCGGCTTCATAGAGGTCCAGGAGGGCCCGCCTGGCTTCGACCTCCCTGACAATCCGCGCGGGATCGAACCGGGCGATGTGGTCAGCCGGGCCGAGGTAGACCTCCGGAATCTCGGCGCCGGTGTCCAGCACGACAACGGTCCGCTCGGCCCTCCACTCCCCGTCCTCCACCATGGCGTCGCGGGCATGGTCCAAGTCGTCCTGAACCCTGGCTCGCAGAAACGCGACAAGCTCGGAGGCCGAAAACTCGGCCCGGTCAGCACTCATCTGAGGCATGACCAGATCCTTGCCTCTCCACCGGAGGCTGTCCACAGCTTCATCAGACGTCACCGCAGCCCAGTTACGGGACAACCTTTAAAGGGTGTTGCACAAGGCCGTGTTCGGGCAGGTCAGGGCCGGTGGAGACGGTCCTCTGGTCATGATGCGTGGGCGAGGTTGTGCATGTGGGCGACGGCCTGGACGGCGTGGTGGAGGCCGTCGCCGTGCTGTCGGCAGTCGCGGAGGATCTTGTAGTTCTTCATCCGGCCGATCACATGCTCCACCCTCGCGCGCACCGTGCGGTGGGCCGCGTTGTCGGCCTCCTCACCCGCCAGCAGCGGCCGTCGGGGGCGTTTGCGGTGCGGGGTGACCATCCCGCAGTTCAGGTACGCGCCGTCACCCAGCACGGTCACGCCCTGGCAGTGCACGGCCAGGCCGGAGGCCCGCCAGGCGTGCGCGTCCGCGGTGGTGCCCGGAACCGGCCGGGCCGCCGCGATCACCAGCCGTGTGTCGGCGTCCACGATGACCTGCACATTCGCCGAGAACCGGTAGTTGCGGCTGGAGGAGCCGACCTGCCGGTCACGGACCGGGACCAGGGTGCCGTCCACGATCCACAACCGGCCGGCCGGCCGCATCAGCCGGGCGAGCAACGGGCTCCAACGCGAGCAGCGGACCGAGCCGTTGGATCACCCGGCACACCGTCGACGATGAGATGCCGAACAGCGGCCCGAGCTGCCGCATGGTCAGGTTCGTGCGGTAGTACACCGCGACGATGAGAACCCGCTCGGCCAGCGGCAACGACCACGGCCGGCCCCGCAGCGTGCCGTTGCCACCCCGCTCCCGCACCGCCCACAGTAGCCGCCCGAACTGCTCCACCCGCAGCCCCGTGAACGTCTCCACCCACACCCGTTCAGCCCTCAACACCCCAGCCATACACCGGAGATGCCCAGTTCACGGCCTTGTGCAACACCCTTTAGTCGCGCTCAACAGGTGTGAACCAACGCCAGAACACTCATGGTCAAGATCGGCTGATTCCGGGCCATTCGAGGCCGTCGCTGCGGCCCGGCACACACCCCCGACGCCGAGCGCGACGCTCATGAGCTGCTGCCGACGAAGTCCCGGTAGACGTTCGGCCCGTCATGGCCATTCCCCTCCCGCATATTGATCACGGCCCTGTTGTCGACGCATCGCTTCTCGATCAGCACGGTCGTGTTCGCTGTCACGTCAGACGTCAGCCGCCCCCTGAACGGGCCCGGCCGCTCCGACAGGTACCTCCGACCGCGGTACCCCCGGTGCGCCCTTCTCTACGTGCAGGCTGACCTCTCCCAAGTGCGCTGGAATCTCTGACCCGTTACTCATCGTCATGTGCGCAGGGAGCGGCGTTCGGGCGGCGAGCGGACCGTCGGCTTGCGCCGGCCACGCCGAGGACGCCCAGTGGTGAGACGAGGAGAACCTCACCGGCCTGCAGCACCGGGTGCCTCAGTCGATGATGTGGGGCGGCAGGCGATGTCTCTCCTCTCCATGCGCGGTTAGGCTGCCCGCGTCCGTTACCCCGGCTGTCTGGAGAGCGCATGCCGACGCTGGTTGAGGCGGTCGATGTCCGCCCGCGCGTGTACTACCGGACGCTTCAGATCGGCCCGCTCCTCTTCGAGGAGCTGCCGACGGGCGACGAAATCGTCGAGATTCCCGGCCAGGGATTGACGCTCAACTCCAGCGACAACGACTTCTATCCGCTGGTGCGTCTGGAATATTGGGACGGCCCGGTGCCGGATCCGGACGGGGCCTGGGACTATCGGCGCATCTTCGCCGCGCCGTTGACGGATCGTCTGTGCGTGGTCGATGTCAACGGCAATGTCCGCGGCGCTCTTCCCGTCGCCCCCGGGAAACACCACGTCCGCGTCCTGTGCCGCGGACGCGACCACCCCGAGGCGTTGTTGACGTTGGATCCCTTTCCGCCGCAGGACCCGCATGAGGATCCTCTGGAGTTCTGGGTGATTCAGGCGTGGCCTGCCGGCTGACCTTCGACAGGGCCAGCCGGCAGGCGTGTTGCGCTAAGGATTGGTCGCCCCGGCGCCGTGCCCCCGGACGCGTTGGCCGACTCGGCGATCGCGCCTGCCATCAAGGGACTCTGGCGCCATGGGCCCGGCCCTGGCTTCATGCTCTGCTCGACCGCGGTCGGCGCCCGCCCTGACATGGCGGGGCGGCTGGTGCGCGACACTCTCCTTTCCGGAATCGGAGAGTAACGACCACAGCGATCTCCGGTCCCGCGAAGCCGGATCAGGATACGAGGCGCTGACACCGGGCCGTCCATACCGTCGTGGCCACCTGGGTCCAGCCGTGGAAAGTCTTGTCGTCGTCTCGGGCCGCGCCTTCGACACCGAAACGCTGCTGAGCCAGCACGCGTTCCGCCTGGTCTCGGGGCAGGACCGGCACCCTTCCGGTCACGGCGATCAGGTAGCGGCCAGGATCATCCGGGCGGGCCGTCGTGTATTCGTCAGCAGGACCTAGGTCGAGGTTCGGTCCAGCCGCCATGCCCTGGTCAGGGCCGATGACGGACATGATCCACCGGCCGCGGAACACACTTACTTCAGCCCAGTACAGGGCGGGAAGGTCAGCGTGGGCGGAGTGCAATTCCGACACCGGGTCTCCTCGACGAAAGTGGGCTCCCGCACACTGGTGCTGCGAGGATGCGAATCTACTGCGAGACGCTGCCTGGCACCGCCGAGATCGTACAGTCCGAGGCTGGCGTGCTGAGGTTCATGTCGGGCTTCCTGCCGCTGCCCCGCTCCTCGACAGCCCCGGGTGTGTGACGACGTGACACGACGGAAGCATGTGCCGAAGTATCCAGCGTCGCTGGTCAAAGGCGCGACGCGGGGTCACTCCCATCTCCCGGTGTAAAAGTTCACCTTTCCGTCGTTGATGCCGATATGGGTGGCGCGGACACCGTCACGGTTGACGCAGACCCACCAGGTCGTTCCCTCCTTGTCCGTTCCATCGGGCTCGCAGAAGAATGCCCCCGCCAAGGAGCGTATGTATCGCCCCGGATCACCGATGTGGACAGGGGGCTCGTCTTCGATCGGTCCAATCTGAGGACGATCATTGGGCCGGCGTGCCACTTCGCTCATGACGGGGACGGTCAGCGCGAGGACGATCATGCTTCCAATGAGGTAGAAGATGATCCGCCTCACTACTGTCCCCCTCCGAGTACCTGTACGCCGAGTGGGGCAGATCCGCGCTCGTAGAACAGGGTCAAGGCCCCCAGGACGAGCGCCCCGGCCGCCGGCTCCTTGATGGCGTCAGGCAATCCGACCAGTTCAAGGGCGGTCAGAGCCGCAGCCAGGACTGTGCAAGCGCCAGCGAGCTTCAGAGGAGTGTGACTCTTGGCTACGGTGGCACCTTCCAAGTCCTCGGCGTCCAGCAGGCACCACAGGCGGGCGCGGGCGTACCTGTCGCCGATCTTTACGAGAAGGCATGCGAGTTCGCGTAGGGCGTCGTCACCGTGGGTGTGGGCGCTCTGTTCCGCCTGCCGCAGCCGTCCGACCACCAGATCGGCGTGCTCCTTGAGGAAGCGGTGCCGGGATGAGAGGAGCGGCACCGTGCCCCGGACGCGGTGTGCCCACCTGACTGTCCGCTCGACCTCTTCCACAGCAGCAAAGAGTTCGCGTTCTGGTCCATGATCAGTGCCGCGGGACACGGCCGCCGCGCAGAGGTGAACGGCACGCGCTGCAGAGGCGACGGGCTTGTACTGGTGGGCGACGACTGCGGGCGACCAGGGCCCGGCAGAAGGAGGGACGCAGGCCATGACGAGTCGGTACAGGGGTCGGGAGATCATCGGGCTGACCACGGCCACTGCCAGCCCGCAGGGAAGCGCGTAGAACAGCGCCCAGATGATGAGCGACTGCGTCCGAAGATTCGGCACCAGCCACACGAACGGCGGGAAGGATGCCCAATCCGCGTACTGGCGAGTGGCCTTCCACCCCCACACGTACAGTCAGCCGTCCACCGCGTCCCAGGGTTGCCGTGACATCCGCAGCACCTGAATGGCGACCAGGGCCGGAATCAGCGGGAAGTGGAACACGCTCAGCATGCGCGCTCCCGCGGCCCGCTCCCACACACGCAGACCCTCGCGCAGACCAGAGGGGACTGGCTCATCTATCCCAAGGACCTGCAGGGAATTCTCCAGCTCCGGTTGGACGTGCGCCGAAGGAGACTCAGCCCGGCCCCGTAAGAGGAACTGTGTAGCTCGCGACATCCGGCTGATGCTAGCCCGAGGATCGCGGCGTCAACTCGGCGATGAGTATTTCTCGTTGAACGTCCTTGGCTCCTGCTGCTGTCGGCACGAAGCAGCAGGCGTTGCCGGACCGCGTGCCGACAACTTCGCATCCCGACGGCTGCTCTCCTTGGCAGATCGGCGATGGTTGTCCTCGCCCAGGCGGCTGTCGACAGGTGGCTTCCCGCTGCTCTCGTGTCGTTCCGGACTTCTAGCGAATGCGGCGCGCTCTCTTGTGGCGGGCCTCGGAGCGCGGTGCGGAGCGGTCGATCATCTTGCTGGTGCCCGTAGGGGAAACGTAGGTAGCCGCGCCTTCTCCGTAGACGCCGGCGTCCGTGGTGTCGTTGGTCTTGTAGGCGAGCCGGTGTGTCACGCCGAGGTGGCGCAGAGCGAGCAGGACACGCTCGGCTTCCGCCTTGTTCGCCCTGCGCTGGTTCTGGTCGGCGGTGTAGATGCAGATCACGCGGCGTGTGTCATCTCCCCGGGCGGCGTTGACCAAGGTGCCGGCCTTGGCGAGGGGGCCGAGTTGGTCGGCCTGGACGGCTTCGTGGATAAGGCGCCATGCGGAGTCGAGAGTGGCTACCGGGAGGAACCACAGCCACTTGCCCCAGGTTGGCCGTGCGTCGCCGTCCGGTGCGAGGGCCCAGAGCCACGGTGTATCCGTGGTGGTGGCGGGACTGAGGCCGGTCGGGCGCGTGTCCATGGGCAGCCTCCATACGGGGGGTATCGGTGATCGACGGCCATTTTGCGACACACTCCGCGTTCGGCTGTTCGTACCGTGGGCGCATGTCGTCGGCTGACTGTGCCACCGTCGCACGCCTGGACGAGGCGATTACGGCCTGCTGCCTTGCCGCAGCCGCCTTCGCCGATGCGGCCCTGGCGCCCCAGCGGGTAACACAAATCGCGATGGATTGCCTCGGGTTGCTGCGCGCGGCCCACCCTGCACGTGGCACTCGCGGTCTGGATATGGCGGCCTTCCGGCAGGGATTGCGTGGGCCGCTCGGCTCGCTGTTGCCGGGCCACCAGGAGGTGCCTGTGGAGGTGTCGTCGCTTCACCTGCTGGACAGTCAGGGGAAGTTGAGCGAGCAGGTGCACCGTCTGTGCCGGGAACACCTGGTGCCGCTGCAGGCTCTGGAGGTGCCCTGGCCATGGGCGCGGTTGCGGGCCGAGCAGCAGCAAGGCCGTCTGCACGAGACGCTGCGTCAGCTGCCTCCGTCGCTGTACGGGCGCGCTCGCATGCTCTGCATCACGCACCCTGCCGGGGAGGCCCGGACTCTTCGGCGGGCCTGGGGCGAGCTGTGGGGAAAGGTGGACTTCTTCGAACCGGTCTCCGACTGGCCCTGGGCCCAGGTCGCCGGCTGGTGGTTCGCCTGCCCGATGTGCCGGTGGCCGATGCTGGTGGAGACCGACGACCACCAGGCCCGTGTGCGGTGCACCGCACACGCCTGGCGCGGCGTGCGTTACACCCTCGATCTGTCCCGTGCCGAAGGGACAGCCGCGCCCCGGCTACGCCTGGCCGGACGCCCCTCTTCTCGCAAGTCATGGTCGTCCCAACCGGTTGTGGGGCAGCCCGCCAGCAGTGACCACCTTGCTTTCCAGGAGGGCGCCTGGCACTTCACCACGGTCGCGGGACTGGTCGAGAAGGAACTGCGTGACAGCGTGCACGAGGAAGTACCCGAGGCCGACTGCGAGATGTGGCCGGCCGACCCGTACCCCGACGCCTACGACATGCGCGTGAGCGTGCAGACCGCGCACGGCGAGCGCGTGTTCCGCGTCGACGTCAAGGACTGGATGGACGCCGC
This sequence comes from Streptomyces sp. NPDC050085, assembly GCF_044460595.1. NCBI lineage: Bacteria > Bacillati > Actinomycetota > Actinomycetes > Kitasatosporales > Streptomycetaceae > Streptomyces > Streptomyces sp. NPDC050085. The sequence continues at coordinate 1,122,493 of NZ_JBITJZ010000001.1, forward strand.
CGCCCTGGCCCGCTCCCTCACCAGCAAGCCGCTGCCTGAGAAGTTCATCTGCGTGGTGGTCCCCGATCATCAGGAGTCCCAGCTGCCCACGCTCAGCGAGCGCCTCCCGGCCACGCATTACCGGGCGTTCACCGTCAGCCGGTTCATCCAGCATGTGCGCGCCGCCGTCCAGGGGGACGCGTGAGTGCATGGCGTCCGCAGCGCGACCCCGAGGAGCGCGACGAGCAGAACGAGGTGGTCGCGGCGGGCCTTGCGCTGACCGACCGGTATTGGGGCTTCACCGATCCCGTCGGGCGCCGATTGGTGCCGCTTGATCAGGCCGGGGTGTTGGCCGCCGGGCGTCTGGGTGACCTGATGACCGACTGGGAGCATCTGAGTGCCGACGAACATGAACGCTTCGGCCGCTTCTGGCAGGCACGAGGTGACGATCTGGCTCGGGAGGCCGACTTCACCAGCGCCGCCTTGTACTACGCGGCCAGTGGTCATGGCCTGTACGCCAAGGCCGATGGTGACGGGCCGGGCCGTGGACGGTACGTGGTGGCGGTGCACGGTGACGAGCCGCTCGCCGTGGCCGACCGGCACCTTCACCAGGCCGCCCGGTTGATCGACGCCCGCAAGGCGCTGCCGACACGGGCCGGCGAAGGGCTGTGGCAGTTCGGCACCCGTGAGATCACGACCGTGCGCGTGCCGCGGCACGCGCTCCCGGCCCGGGAGCAGGATCTTGCGCCCTTGGTGTGGAGGACCGCGCCTCGCTGCGACGATGCTGAGGTGCGCGTCGCGGACGTCCTGGCTCAGGTCCGCGCGCACGAGCAGCTGGATGCGCGGGTGGCGTGGAAGCCCGCGCTGCTGGAGCAGTTCTTCGATCGTCTGCGTGATCAGCACGGTAACAAGATTGATGCTTTGGAGTTGCCGGCCGGGCGGCTGAGCATCGTCAACGCGCCCACCGGGGTCGGCAAGTCGGTCGCCATGCTGGAGATTGCCATCCTGGCTGCCCGGCAACGGCAGGGCCCGGTATTGGTCGTGGTCCCTCAACTGGGCGATGTCTTCAAGATCACCGACAAGCTCCGCGCCATCGTTGAGCACGACCTGGACGACGGCCTCCTCGATGCTTCCGGGCAGCCCGCGCGCCGCGCCGGTGAGCTGCACGTCAGTTCGCTGATCACGCCGAGCCGCATGGCGGAGCAGGCGGCACGTGCACTTGCCCGCGGCCGGTGGGACCGCTTCGACTTGCTCGCGTACCCCTGTGACCTCAAGGCGTGGATCACGCACGGCCCCGGGCCGGCCCCCGGTGATGAGCCCTGCCTGCGGCTGCGCCGCGTTCATGACAGTGACGCGGATGCCGGAGAACTGACAGAGACCGGGCCCAGCGCCTGCCCCCGGATTGACCACTGCCCCCGGTTCGCCCTGCTGCACGATGCTGCCCGCGCCGACATCATCGTCACCAACCATCACAACCTGCTGCTGGGCAGCGCCCGTCTCCCTCTCGATGTCGACGGACAGCCATCGAGCCGTGAGAGCCTGCTCAAACTCCTGCTCGGGCGATGCCCGACGGTCCTGATCGACGAAGTCGACGGCCTGCAGGCCACGTTGTGCGACACCAACACAAAGCAGCTCGCACTCGCCGCCCACGGCCCCGGCACCAGCGACAGCCCGCTGGTCCAGCTCGATCGGGCACACCGCCGCCGCCCCGTCCCCCCGTCGGTGACACGCCGTATCGCAGATCCGCTGCGTCTGGCCCGGCACTTCGCCGAGTCGTTCCTCGACAACGTCCTGGAAGGCGAGTTGTGGCTGGAGACCTACGACGACGACCACGACCGTCCATCCTCCAACCTGCATGTGCCCGGTACCTGGGATCGCCGGATCGCCGCGGCCCTGCTGCACAAGAACGAGCACGACAAAATCACTTACGCGGAGATGGAGGGGCTCAAGGAGCTGTTCCCCGCTCCGTTCCAGGACAAAAAGCACCCCAGCAAGCGCCGTAGCCGGCGCGGGCAGTCGCAGACCGACCTGCCCCAAGCCCGTGCGATCCGTGCGCTGTTGGAGGAGGCCATCAATGCCGGGCAGGCCCGCAACGTTCTCCCCTTCATCAAGGACGAACTCACCACCTTGCTGGAGAAGAACGGGCATCACGGACCCGCGCTGCTGCAGCTGGTCAACGCGCTGCTGGTGCGCACCTGGCTCGGCTGCCTGACCGACGCCCTCACCAAGCTGCGCAACGTCGCTGCGGCAGCGGACGCGTTCTTGCCCGAAGCGCGCCCGATCGCCGAGCTGCTGGGCACCTTCGCCCAGCACTCGCCCATCCCCCACGGTGCCCTCGGCGACTCGCTGTACGGCTTCGCCATCGCCCAGAACCCACGCCCCCATCCCACTGGCCGACTCGACGTGCGCAGCTTCACCGGCGATCCGCACACCACGATGACGCAACTCGGCAACACGATCGCCCTGGGAACCTGCGGCAAACGGCGCCGCGTCCTGGCCTTCTCTGCCACCGCCTTCTTCCCGCGGGCCGCCAAGACCCACCTGCACACCCTGCCCGCCTACCTCTACAGCGACACGAGACCCGACGCGGTGCGCGCCAAGGCCGGCCACGTCACCCGGGACGACGACACCAACGACTTCTTCCGACTGGCCGGACTCGAGGAGAGCGCCAAGGTCCGCGACCTGCCCGCCTTCGGCGGACGTCTGTGGAAGAAGCGCCTCGAGCCCCACCTGCGGTTCATCGCCGGCCACGATCCCGACCGCCAGCTCGTGCTCACCGTCACCAACTCCACCCACCACGCCTTCCTCCTCGCCTCCGGCATTGCCACTGCCGCACCCCAGGCCCACTGGGTCGCCGTGGTCCTGCCTGCCAGCGGCAAAGCCCCGGCCATCGCACTGCCACCCGGCGTCGTACTGGTCACCGTCGACGAACTCGAGGAACTGCCCGCCCGGTACCCGGATGTCAAGGTCATCGTCGCGCCCATCGGCCCGGTCTGCCGGGGCCTGAACATCCTCGTGCCCGGCACCGAACGCTCCGCCCTGTACTCGATCTGGGTCGGCACCCGTCCCGTCATGCAGATCCACGACCCCAACACCATGTACGCCTCGATCAACGCCGCCGGCATCTCCCGGGGCGGGCCCAGCCTGGACCCCGCCGCCATGCTCACCGCGCAGCGCCACGCAGCCGAACAGCGACGCGACGCCATCATCGCCGCCGACCCCCGCTTCAGCCGCTACCCCCGCTTCCTGAAGACCGAGATCCTCGCCGGCATCCTCGTCGACCTCATCCAGCTCGCCGGACGCGCCCGCCGCGGCGACACCGACGTCGAGATCTACCTCGTCGACAACGCCTTCCACGACGCCCGCTTCGGCAGCGACTACCCCTCACTGCTGCGCACCTATTACGCCGAACTCGAGCCGGGCGAACAGCAGCAGCTGCGCCACACCTACGGCGCCACCTTCGACGCCTGGATCGACTTCGCCAGCGGCAACCCGCCACCCCTCACCACCCTCACGGCCCTCTAGGAACCTTGATGAACCACTTTCCCCAAGGCCCTTACCTCGACGTGCTCGCCTACCCCGCAGGCCAGGACCTGCTCGGCGGCGGCTACCTGTACGACCTCACCTCCGCCGCACAGACGTGGATGGCCGCCACCCGCGAATACCGCGGCCTCACCGGCAGCGACGGCAACCTCCCCTACACCGCGCTGCTCACCGTGCTGCGCGTGCTGGGCAAGACCAACGCCGAGATGGACCGCCCCTCCCACGACACGCCGCCCACCGGACTGATCACCGGCGCCCCGCTGCACCGCGACGACCTCTACGACGCCGTCTGTCTGTGGGAACAGACCGCCCTCCAGGTCCCCGAGGACAAGATCAGCCTGGCGTACGACAGCCGCCTCGCCGAACAGATCGCCGCCATCGAACCCGAGCACATCCGCCTGGCGGACCACATCGAAGCGGGAACACACACCTTCACCGCGCCAGCATGGCTCTACCCCGCCGCCACGTGGAACCCCGCCCGCCTCCTCGTCCAGTCCCCCTTGAACCTCGACGGCCGCGCCATCAACCTTCGCGCCGACGACTGCGGGAACGTCCACGCCTGGGACCCCGAACACCTCTGGACCGCCTCCTGGACACAGATCAAGGAAGCCCGGGAGAAGCGCAAAGACAAGAACTACAAGAGCGACCCCGCCCGCCAAGGCGAACCGGAACACACCAAGTACGCAACCCTGTACCTGGAAGTCCTGCTCAGCTCCATGCCCGGCACCCCTCAGCCCTACGTCCTCGTCCAGCCGCAGACCCTGCGCTACAGCGACCGCCTCGCCTCGGCCCGCACCGTGTACTACTCCGCCCAGGCCGACGCCCCGCTGATGACGCTCGCTCTCGGTGGCCGAGCCGACCACACCCACTTCGCCCACACCAGCCGCCTCGCCCTCGACAGCTACGCCCGGCTCCGCGGCACCCGCCCCCTGCTACCCGACGTCGTCAGGGACCTGAGCGGAACCCCCGGCGACTTCCGTGTCGTCGTGCCCTACTCCGTCCGCTTCCCCATCGGCCGCGGCCCAGGCATGCACACCATGTCCCGCATCGGCGACCACAGCTCCACAGCACTCGACTGCGAGCCCCTGCGCCTCAACCAACGCACCGAACGAATCTCCCGCACCCGGCGCACCACACACCTCGGACGGGACACCACCCTCCTGGACGCCCCGGACCTGCACCGCATCCTCCAGACCGCCGGGTGCGAACGCCTGCGCATCCTCGCGCTGTATCACAACCCCACCACGCGGCCCCGAATGCAAAAGCTCCTCTGCTACCACTTCAACCGCCCCGACCTCGCCGACGCCGCAGAAGGCAAGCAGGACAACCACATCATCCCGCTCAACGAGCACGTCGAGATCAGCTTCAGCCACGTCCCGCACCTCCTCGAACACCGCGAAGACCACGCCGGCCGCCTGGCCGCAGCGCGCGAGATCCCCCACCGCATCGCACCCCCAGGTACCCGCGTCCTCGCTCTGGCCGAGACCGAATTCGACGCCTCCGCCTGGTCACGGCGCCGCCGCGCCTCGCGCCAGACCGATTCCACGGAGAAGGACCCCTACCTCGCTGACGCGAAGCCCTACGCCAACCGCTACCTGGCCCGCTTCGGAGTCCTCGCCCAGTTCCTCACCCACCACGACCGCCCCTTCCCACCCAGCCGCAAGGCCAAGAAGCTCGAGAACCCCACCGAGCTCGAACGACTGGGCCAGGAAATCTCCGGCGACCACCCCGGCCACAACGCCATCGCCGACCTGATGCGCGCAGCCGCCCTCGTCCCCTCCCGCCTCACCCGCAACCTCACCTTCACCGACCACGGACTCAAAGAACCCCTCATCCACGTCGGCCTCCACCTGCGCCAGCAGCGCAGCAACTGGAAAGCCGGCGAACCCCCGCGCCTGGTCTGGCTCATGAGCGCGCTCATTCCCGACGGCGATCACTGGCGCGTACTCGCCCACCGCCCCGGTTCCTCCAACACCCCCGGCTCCTGGATCCCCTACCCCGAAGCCAACCTCGACTTCCGTTCCAACCAACTGCCACCCGGACGCCGCCAGGACCAGCACCTGACGCGCGCCATCGACCAGGCACTGTTCACCCTCGGGCACCACAAGGGCACGGCCACCGGCTACGTGCTGTACGTCAACGGCAACAGCTGCCGCAGCCTATGGCCCCACCTCGCCAACACCCACCTCGACCAACCCATCGACCCGGACGGCACCATCGCCCACCTCGACGGACGCCTCGCCCTGCCGGGCCTGTCCCTGGACGAACACCAACGCCCGCGCGCCATCGTCCGCGTCACCGACGACAGCACGTTCCGCGGCCAACTCCCCCGCCCCGCCCAGGTCCAGCTTCCGTCCATCGACCCCGACACCGGCCTCGAAACCCTCGACCCGGGCAAACGCACCAACGGGCTCTTCGCCCACCCCACAGCCCCCACCACCTGGTACCTCGCCCACGTACCCCACCAGTTCAACGGCGGAACCCGCCACGCACGAGCCGGCGAGCACTACAGCCGCTGGGCCAGCACCGACCCCGAAGAGCAAGCAGAAGACTGGTACGCCCACACCCTCACCGAATTCCACATCCCCTTCCACACCTCCGGAGACGACCCCTACCGCTACGCACTCGCAGCAGCCCGCCTGTGCGACAGCGCCCTCTCCTACGACCACCGCACCGACTACCCGCTCCCCATCCACCTGGCCATCCAGATGGACAAGGACCACCCCAACTACCGGCGCATGCTCCACGAACAAGAAGACGCCCAATAAGGATCTTCAGCTACGCCACTGCCGGTGAAGCAGGGGGGCCGCCCGAGCAGCAGGTCGGGTGGCCCCCCACACACAACCCGACCGGTGCCTACGCTGAAGAAGCTCGGTGAAGCCCTCCAAACGCCATCGTGAACACCGAGCACAGCACCCGCCGGTCGGCATCACCCTCGGCCACCGGACTCGAAGCAAGCGCGTGGCCACGATTGCAGAACTCGGGCATGCAGAACGCCGACACGGACTACGTTGATCCGCATGTCCGCAATGACCCATGCCAGACGCTTCGTGTTCTACCAAGTCCAGCTCGGGCGCGACGAATTGGACCATCTCATCAGCCTCGCCACGGAAGGCATCCGCTCCCCGCACATACAGGTAGGGACTCAACGATACGAGAGAAGTTTTTACTCTACGGATCTCGACTCACTCCTCCGGGACGTACGAAAGCTGTGCGGCCCGCAGTCCCCCACCAAGTGGACCCGCCTGACATGGAAAGCATCAGGCCCCGATCACACAGCACGCCTCAAATTCCAAAAGAACTGCCTGACCGTGGAGTTCCAGTCCTCGGACGCGACCTGGACCACCGAACGCGAACGCGACGTCACTTACTACCTGCGCCGCGAGGCAAAAGCCAAAGAGGAACCGCTCCATCCCGCAATCCTGCGGTGGCTCATCCCGCTCGCATTAGTCTTAGCTTTCGCATTCTCGTGGGGAGAACTGGGGCTATGGCCCGTGGTACGAGAGAACAGTCAGAACCATGCGGCAGACATGGGACTTTCCATTCTCCTCGCTGCGAGCATTTTCGGCGGGTACGCCCTCCATCGCCGACTGCGCACCATCACTCGCCGGGAAAGTCGAACGGAAGTCGACGTCAAGCATCCGCGTCCACCCCAGCGCCCCCTCTTGAGAATGATGGTGCCCGACTGGGCTTCGGCGATAGTCGCGAGCCTCATAGCAGCCGTCGCCACCCTCGCCGCCATCCTGGCCCTGATCGCGACGGGCTTCTAGCGAGCTCGTGCATGGTTGGCGTCCGGGCATAGCGACAGGGCTCTTCGGTATTGCTTACCTCGCTACGGCAGGCCGCGGGAACTGCCTCTGTGCGGAGGCGACCCCGACGTTTGCCAGCACAAGTTCGTCGAGGAGTTCACGCCTGCCGAGGTGACGGGGCAGGCCCCTCCAGTTCTTGAGGTGGGCGATGCCATGCTCGACTCGGATCCGTCGCGATGAGTGAGCCGTGCTGTGCTGGGTGAACCTCTCCTCCCACCACGCCAGGGCGTTCTTCTTGAATTTGCGATGCGAGCGATCCGGAGTCAGTCGATTTGGGTCACTCCAGGAAGGGACCGGCAAAGATCTCCTTCTCGCATGCTCGAACGTGTTGTGCGATGTTCGGATTCTCTTCGAAAGCGCCTGGCAGCCGAGTTGACCCATAGACCTTCGCGGTCAGCAGCTGGTCAACGGTCAGCCCCGCAGCTGCGGACAGGTCCGCGCCGTCAAGATTGGCGTATGCGATGTCGGCCCCTGCCAGCACAGCCGTGCCGAACTTAACCCCCACGAAGGATGCCTGCCGGAATCGGGCGTTGGTCAGTGTCGCCCCGCTCAGGTCGGCTCCCAAGAAGGAGGAGTTGCTCCAGTCGGAACCCTGCAAAGAAGCGTCCCTCAGGGACGCATCATTCAGGTCTGCTTCACGAGCCCGCACTTTATGAAGGTTTGCCGCGTCCAGGCATGCACCAAGGAGCTGAGCCTTGTCGAGATTGGCGCTGAGGAGTTGAGCACCGTTCAGGCGGGAATTTTTCAGATCTGCACCATAAAGGGTCGCGTTATACAGAAATGCCCCGTCGAGCCCGGCATCGGACAGGAAGGAATAGGTTGCGTCACAGCTCTGGAGGTCTGCCGCTTGGAGCTGCGCGCCACGCATGACGGCACTGTGCAGAAAGGCGTGGTCCAAGGACGCTTTCGGCAGGCAAACGTTTGAGAGTTGCAGGGGGCCACCGCGGCGGTCCTCGGGGCGTCGCCGCAGCACCTCCAGAGCGGCTCTGACGTCCTCGGCTACCGGTTCTGGTGGGGCGGGGTTGCCTGCCGCTGCGTTCGTGCGCACGAACGCTGCCAGAACCTCGACGACTGTGAAGTGGTCCTTCACCGAGTCCCGAAGGATCCGTTCCAGGGCGTAGATCCCGCCGAGGCGTTCCGTGAGACTGGCAGAACCCAGCAGTTTGATTGCTTCAACATATCGGTCGGTCATCTGACCCTCGCGGGTCAGCTCCGCCTGCTCGCGATCCCGTTCACGCGTGTGCTGCAGCGTTCGGTGGGTGTAGTACAGGCCAGCCGCAGCTACAACTCCAGCACCCAAAGCAATGAGTGCGGTGCGAAACCCCGTGATGACGACGCCATCAGCGGGTTGAAGGTTCTTGTTGTTGATGTGCGAACCGTCGAACCACCACGGCCCCCTCCAGAGCAAGAGGATGAAGAGGAAGAGGACCACGCACGTGGCGGCGACCGCACCGACAGCAGTCACCTTCTTGGACAGCCTTTGCATGCATGCATGATGATCGGGCTGGTTGCCGCTGGCCAGTGCGTGAACCGACTTCAGAGGAAGGCTTGAGGTCTGGCGATGCTGGTGGGGCGTTCGTCAGCAGCACCTGGCCTCTCCAGCACCTCGAAGTCAAGGGCCCGGCACGAAGCGTCCTGGCGCCGCGGTTGATCGCACCGCTCGGGGTGCCGACGATTGGTTGGCCGCCCTGGCTCTCGGCCTCAATCGACGGCCTTTTCGTCTCTGGCTCGGCCCGGTCAGGCAAGCTGAGATGGAGGGCATGAGCGCGCAGGACCTATTCAAGGCGATGATCAAGGACCGGCTGGCACCAGCGTTGCGCGGCGCCGGGGTCGTGGGCAGCGGACAGGTGTTCCGCCTCAAGGCGGCCGATCCGGACTTCGCTCTGCTCGGCTTCCAGAAGAGTTCGTCCAACACCGAGCACCGCTGCCGATTCACGATCAACCTCCATTCGGTGACATCCATGGAGCACGAGGAGCGGATGCTCCGGTTCCCAGAGCGCGGCACGGGCACGCCCAACCCGAACTGCACCGCGCCCGAAGGCTGGAACGACCGCATCGGATTCGCGCTGCCCGCCCCCGCATGACCACTGGTAAACGGTCACCGACGAGCAGAGTGTGGACGTCACGAGGCCCAGCACACCGCACCCGATCCCCGGGGGACCCGGCGTGCACGCCTGGCAGTACGGATACGCGTCAAAACCCTCCGAGTGAGAACCTGATGGCACCACTGCCCCACCTGCACCTGAAGGGGGACAGGCCATCAACACACCTCCCCGATCTCGCAGTTGAGGCCGCCGGCAGGACCTGGATGCGAGCCTGGGATGCCGAGCCCACCTCGCCGCCTCGCCGGAGCCCTGCGCGACCCGCTAACTTGTTCGTCGTCACCGCGGTCACCTGCCGACACATGGCGCGTCCGAGAGGAAGCGCAACAACTGCACGGTGCGGATGACGCGGCCGACCTCACGGAACGCGGTGTAGGTGGCGCTATTCCGCGAGGAAGAGTGCAGCCGATCAGGGCCATGTGAACCGCAGCCGCAGCGCATTGCCCACCATGCGGTATCCCGCGAGCCCTGGTGCCCCGAAGGGGTTGGGCAAGGGGGTGATGCGGCGGCGGGTGCCGTCCAGCACGTGCGAGACATAGACGATGATGTATGTCTCGTCGGGCTTGAGGGTGCGCGCGCGCTCGACTTCGGACTCACCCAGTGGAATCTCGGCGTCGGCGCCGGTGGATGCCTTCGCCTCGAAGTACAGGGTTTCTTCTGGGGTGCTGACGCGGAAGTCGTAGCCGAGCCGGTCGTCTCCGATGCCGTCCGGGTAGACGTGTGATCGCAGGCCGGAGCGCCACGACTCCTGCTCCGGCACGCCATAGTGGTGGCGCAGCCACGCGCCGACGACGATCTCGCCGGCAAGCCCGATTGCCCTGGTCGTTTCGGGATCGGCAGGGGTCACCGTGTATCGGTCATCGCTTCCGCCGCGCTCGGCCCGGGGCCGGGGGAATGTAGGTGGAAGCGAGGCCAACGGCGTCGGCTGGACGGCGAGTTGGTCCTTGGTCACATCGGCGGTCACCTCGCGGGCCAGGACATGCAGGTCGTCCCGGCCGATGGACAGAGGCTTTCCGCTGAGCAGCACCTGCGGGCGAGTGGCGGTCGGGCGCGCTTGGGTGCCGAGCGCGGGCGACTCGCCTTGTCCGCCGGGGCGGGATGTGTCCAGATCCAGGTCGGCGGGGCGGTGGGTGAGGGGCATGCCGTTGGGCCAGTAGCCGTGGTCGCTCAGCCAGCGCGTCAGCCGCCGCTTGCTCAGCCGATCGAAGTCGAAGAGCCCTTCGGCGTCCATGGCCTGTGTGACCTCTGCGACGGAGGGAAGCGCGTGTGCTGGTGAGGCGTCGTGCATGCGTGTCCAGGTGTCGGTGAGCGTGCGAAGGCGTGGAAGCTGCTCGTGCAGGACGCCCACACACGCGTCGCGGACCTCAGCGACGGGCTGTGTCCGGACGTCGCCTTTTCCTGGCTTCTTGTGTTGCACCGGCGAGGGGGTCGGCAGGTGAGAGCGGGCCCACTCTTCCGCGTGTGCGTCCAGGACCTCTGCCGGTATGTCCCAGTAGGTGTCGAGCCATTCCGGTGCGGCCTCGAGTCCGGGCAGTTCGCGCAGCTGCACGTATGTTTCAAGGCTCGCCCCGGTTCGGTATGCCGGCAGGAAGGCATCGCGTACGAGATCGACGAGGCGGGCCCGGTTGTGCTGCATCCAATGCGCGAACTGGCGTGCGTGTCCGGCCCTGTTGTGCACGGGTGGCAGCCCCAGGTTTCGCCACGCGCGGTTCGCGTCGGCCAGTTCGACGCCGAGGGTGGTGAGCCTGCGCTCCCAGTCGTCGTCATCGATGAGGAGCATCAGGGTGCGGCTGGTCTTGGGATCCAGACGCGAGGCCAGCCAATCGCGGACCTGTCCGCGGTCATGGAAGGTCTCCTGCAGACGCTGGAGTCCCTCGGCTAGCCCGACATCCACGCAGGCCACAAGCGGGACGAGACGGGCGCTGCCGGAACGTATGGAGGCCCGGTCCGAGAGTACGGCTTCGAGCTTGCCCACGGGCACACGCAGGACCTCTGCGAGATCCACCTCACCGACGTCTCGTGGCCGGGCGCAGCGCTGGGCTAGCTGGAAGTGGGTCAGTTGAAGGCGCTCGCCGAGAGCCGCGACGCCCACGAGGGCGGCCACGGCCGGGGCTGCGTTCTGCAGGATCTCCCACTCCGGAGCCTGGTCACCCGCGGGGTGGACCGTCACGACGAGCCCCTGCTCCGGTGTTCCCTGGAACAGGGAATGCTCCGTCGCTTCGCCGGGCACGGCGTGCCCGTCCACGTGCAGCACCGTGTGCGTGGCCCGCACGAGCCGGCAGGCGCCGATCCGGCGTGTGATCAGACCTGGTGAGACGTCGGTGAACCGCAAGGCCCGCTCGGCGTCGAACTCGACGAGCCCCGCCACCAGCGTCGCCAGCCAGGGCCCCGCCACCTCCGTCAGCGGATCACCGCAGGAGGCGTCCAGGGGCATCCCGTCCGCGAGGGCCTCCACCTCGGCATCGCTGGTGCGGCGTGTTGGGAATGCAGCGTGATGCCTCAGGTGGGAGTGGACGCGATCGGCAAGGGGGCCGGCGGCGATGGGCAGCACGGGGACGGGGACGGCATCGAGGAGTCTGCGCTCGATGGTCCCCTGCTCGTCGGGAACGTACACGGTCTCGGTCTGATCCTCATGGGCCAGTCCGTCCTCCTCTACGCCGTCATCCTTCGCCGCGCCCTCGTCTGGCTCGTGTTGCCTCTCCAGGTCGGCGCGTTCTCCGATCACTTCGAGTGTGCCCTCGCGGGAGATCACAAGGTCAGTGACTTCCTGAAGGCTAGAGTGTCCCTGCCCGGGTGCGGGCAGGAGATCGGCCCACGCTCTCTCGTTGGCCTGGCGGACCAGATGGCCAAGTCGACCGTGTCGCAAGCTCGGCGTGGTGGCCACGAGCTCGGCCAGGTGGTCCAGCCGGTCCAGCGCCGTGTCCGGTTCGTCCCACCGTCGCACGCCCAACTGGGCAAGCCGCGCCAGGGCGCGGTCCGTTGCCCGCGCGCGCAGTGAAGCGGGCACGGTGGTGAGGTATTCGGGCGGCGCGCCCTCGGCCGCCCACCACCACGTGCCGTCCGCGTCCGCGAAGTCGGACGGGGCGCTCTGCGCGGCCTCCGGGCGGGGATCTTGTTGCGGGATCCAGGGCGCTTGGGCGAGGAACCCCGCCAGCGGTGTCGGCCACGGCGTGCCGTGCCGGTCGGAACCGCCGGTGTAGGTGGTCTCAAAGGCTGCTTCCGGCCAGGAGTTCAGGCCGTGGAGGATCAACTCCGCGTACAGCTTACGGCTGTCGTCGTCGAACCCGTCGTAGTCACGCTGCCCGGGCAGCGTGCACAACGGCCCCTTCGGCCGGTAGGACACCGTGATGTACACCCACTGCCGCCCCGGCCAACGGGCCGCCGTCAATCGCCAGTTACTCAACTCCTGCCATCTCAGCGGCAGGCGCGGGAACCCGCCGAAGCGGTAGGGCGAGTTGAGCATCTCTCCCTTCACGGAGTCGGAGGTCCGGTGTACCGCATGCCACCGGGGTTGCAGCCCGTGGCTCACGCCCTGCCGCTCCAGGAAACGCCGCAGCGTGCTGGGGTCCAAGCCGGTCTCACCGCCCGTCCCCAGGATTCCCTCGGGTGGCTCGATGACGCAGCCCCTGAGCCGCGCCACCTCGACCGACCCGGCCGATTCCCGGTCAAGGAAACGCACCAGGACGTCGTCGACATGTCGTTGCGCCCCCGGCCAGCCGCTGCCGAACATGGCAGTGTCCAAGGTGATCCATCCGCCTTGTGCGGGCCCCAGCAGGCCCTTGACCTGGAGACCGGACCCACCCGTCTCCGCGAGGCTCGCCGCCCACACCACGCACGCGTACCGCAGGTACACGCCCAGGGCACTGTCGTCGCCCCGCTCCGCCGCCATGGCCTTGGCCACGACGTCCAGAACGGTCTGGGGTGCATACGCGTGCACCAACTGCTGCTGCTCCAGCCAGCGCCTCCCTTCCGTGCGACGCGTGGCCCGCTTCCCGTACCAGGGGATTCCGCCGTGCACGAAACGAATGTGCTCCGCGAGCCGCCCGGGCACCGGCACGGTGATGTCACCAGCCGCGTCAGCGGCCGGGCCGGCAAGGTCGAGCGCGCCGACGGGGGACGGCTGGTCCGGCTGCGGCAAGAACACGCCCGTGCCCCCTGCGGGCAACAGCTCCCCGCCGGAGCCCAGGAGGATCCGCTTCCCGCGCAGCGCATGGCTGCTGTCCGCCAGGCACAGCGAAAGATCGGCATAGAAGTCCGCCCACGCATCCAGCCCCCTACTACCGGCGACCAGGGCTGCAGCAAGTCGCTCCGCCCACTCCGCAAGCTGGTGGGCACCCGGGTCGAAACTCAGGAAGGAGCCTTGCCCGAGCACCTTCACACGGTGCAGCCGCCTCGGATGGAGCCTGGGGTCGATGAGGTCCTCAACGCCCGCCGCAGCCAGTGCCTGTGGCGTGAACACCCGCGCCTTGTCGGAGCTATTCCAGAGGAAGCCGCATGTGAGCGACGTGTGCCCGCCGGCAGGGTGCAGCACCGGCAAGAAGGCGACCTTCTCCAGCTCCTGGCCCAGCCCGCTGAGCGCGGCCTCCAGCCGGTGCACCTGCGGCCTGTTCCAGCACATCAGATCCACGAGCGCAGCCGACGGGATACGGCGTCGATCCTGCGCGGGCAGCAGCGCCGCCAGCGCACATGCACGGGCTGCCGCATCGAGCAGCAGAGCGTTCCACGGAACGGTCTCGGAGAACGATCGGCGCTCGAAGGTGGTGAAGAACGGCGCGTTGACGAACGCATGCACCGGGCAGGGCGCCTCGTCCGCCATCGGCAAGAACGCGTACAGCCGCCCGGCGGGCAACGGGTCGTCGGCCGGCACGGCCACGCTGACCTCCGCCGCGCCCCGCCAGGAAGACCAGACCTTGCTCATCACGCGCGCGTCGACGGCCTGCTCGATCGCTGTGAGAGCTGCGTCCTCGTCCACCTGCGTGTGCAGCACGATGAGCCGCATGCTGCGCCGCAGCACCACCTCCTGCACCTGCAGTCCGTCCGCCGAGACGAGCGTGCGAACCTTCCTCTTATACGTCTGCGGGCGCATCCGCTTCTTGTCCGGGCCACCGCGCCGCGCGATGGTCACCTTCGCCAAGCGGTGCAGGAACAGCTCGAAAGGCGCCTGCTGAGAGGAGAGTTCGACGAGCTGCCGCTCGACCTCCGCACGTGCCTGCGCCGAGCGCAGCGGGAGGCGGACCACGGTTACGAAACCCCGCCGCCGCAGCGACCTCACGCTGTCCGGGACGTCGTCTACCGGAATCGGCAGCTTCAAGGAGCTGACCCCGTCACGTAGTTGCTGCGCTGCCTCCGGATTGTCCGGAGCCACTTGTTGGGCAATCCAGTCGAAGTCGGCGTCTTGAGCGAAGCGGAAGCAGAAGCCATCGAAGGCGCGCGCGTCCTGCCGGGACGCACTGTAGATCTCGGGGGCGTCGGTGAGCTGGAGGACGCTCTTGAAGCCGATGCCCTTGTGCCCAATACCTTCGTCGGGGCTCTTGGGCGACAGCCCGACCGTGCAGACCCCCGTGAAGTCCCGGTCACTGAACGGGTGTCCGCCGTTGGCCACCAGGAGGGCGCCATGCTCGCCCTCGTCCTCGCACAACAGGAATTCGATCTGTCCGCTGCGCCCCTTCGCCGGATGCGCGTCATGCGCGTTCTGCAACAGCTCGATCAGGACGCGCCCCTCATAGCCAGGCGTGATCATCTCATCGACGAGCGCCTTCAGCTCTCCGGTGGACCGCCCGCTCGCAACATCCGCCAAGTAGCCCCGCGCCTCGACAAAGCTCTGCCTCAACACGAGGTCTCGCCACGACATCCCCACCACTTTCCGGCCCTTCCGCTCCCCGCGTGATCCAACTCGTACGGGGAGGCTAGCGGCAGCCACTGACAAGTGAAGTTGCCGCAGACCGAAGGCAGTTGATCCGCTCCGCCGAAGGAGCTGCGCGTACCGGTCTCAGCGGCGACGTGGGCGATGGGACGTGTCTGGCACCGCTTCACGAGCCGCCTACGGCCCTCGACATTCAAGGGCACATTCGCGTGGAGCACTCATCGTCCTCTCGAAGTCAGACGACGGCAGGCGCGACGCCCATCGTGCGCGCCTGCCGCATTGCGGCCTGTCAGTCCCGCGGTGCGACGCGGATACGGTTCCCGTCAGGATCGGCTGCGAGGAAGGTCAGACCAAACCCCGCATCATGAGGCTCGTGCAGGATCGTGACGCCCTTGGACTGCCACTGCTTGAAGATCGCATCGACCTCGTCGGGCCCACCCCCGTGGATGGCCAGGCACACCTCACTGGTGCGCGGAATGTCCGGTGACAGACCCTCGAACCGGCCGGACCACACAGCGAGATCAGCGCCGGGCCCGAGGTCGAAGGTGATGAATCCCGAAGTCTCGAACGAAGGGCTCATGCCGAGGAGGTCGCCGTAGAAACGAGCTGCGGCGGGAGCGTCGTTCACGTAGACGATGGACAGGACGGATGTGGTCATGGCTGTTCCTTCTCGCAGGTCGCTGGTACGCATCCAGCAGCCTGACCGGGAAATACGCCGCATCGTGTCGCAGTTCTTGAAAAACTTGAGGTGTGACGCCGGATCGCTTCTTCTCCTTGATGCTGCTTCTCGCATCGAGGCATGCCGTGACCACGCAGGACCTTGCCTCGGCGCTCGACGTGTCCCTTCGAACCATCACCCGGGACCTGAACTGGCTCCGCGACGCCGGTCTGCCGGTGACCGCGCAACGGGGCCGGCTCGGAGGCGTGACCCTGCTGCCCGGATCCGGGCTCGACCTCACACGACTCACTCCGGGCGAGCGAGATCATCTGTCGCTCACCGGGCTGGACGAGAAGCAACGTGCGGAGCTCAACGCATCCGTCGAAAGCCGACGCGCGCTCTCCAAGATCGCCGCTGCACAGCCACGCCGAGCTCATGAGCTTTTGCCGCTCAGCGACGTGGTGCACGTGGACAGCCGTCCCTGGCTCCAGGCACCTACGTCCGGCACGACTCCGGCTTCGCTGATCGGCGCAGTGCGGCGAGGTCGCCGGCTACGGATCGAGTACGACAGCCCACGCGAGTCAGGCCCACGCGACCTGGTCGTGGATCCCTACGGGCTGTTCGCCAAGGCCGGAATCTGGTATCTCGTCGCCGACCGGGCTCGAGTGCCACGGCTGTACCGACTCGAACGGATCACTACGTGGAAAGAAGTCGACCGGCCACGACGGATCCGCGAGAGCCAGACCCTGGCCTCCGTCGCTGCAGCGCTCGTGGCTCAGTGGGAACACGATCATGCGATAGAGGTGACCGCCACCATCGACCGGACCCAGATCGAGCGAGCGCGGCGGATCTTTGGCCAACGACTCGTCTGGGACGACCGTGAGGAGCCCGCCGCCAGCCACAGGGTGACGATCCGCTTCCCGCATCTGGAGGACGTACGAGCACTCCTGCCGTTCGGGAGCGCCATCACTGTGCACGGCCCCACCGAAGTCAGGGCTCACCTTCGCGACCTCGCCACCAACCTCGCCCTCCACTATGCGCCGTCACCAACGTCCTGACCCGCAACACCTAGGGGGTGTCTCCTCGATCAGTAACTCGTTGTTCTGATCATGCTCAGCAGGGGGATCTCACGGACCGCGAGTGGGCAGTGCTTGAACCGCTGCTCCCCAGGGGCAACAACAGGTGCGGTCGGTGGCGGGATCACCGGCAGGTGATCAACGGGATCATTCATCGGCTCAGCACCGGCTGCCAGTGGCGCAAGCTGCCCGAGCGTTTTGGCCCGTGGCAGACCATCCACAAACGCCATGCCCGATGGTCGGCCGACGGCACCTGGGAACGGCTGCTCCAGCACGTCCAGGCCGTCGCCGACGCAGCCGGTGACATCGACTGGAACATCAACATCGACTCCACCTCGATCCGGGCTCACCAGCATGCCGCCGGCGCCCCGACCGCTCCGCCACCACCGGGTGCCTCAAAAGGGGCCCTGCAAAGATCAGTTCACTTGCGCGCGCACATGCACCGACGCCGGTTCCAGGAGGAGGCGGAGCGGCTGGAGAGGCCCTCGGCCGCTCCCGTGGCGGGCTGACTACGAAGATTCATCTGGCGGCGGACGGCAGATGCCGCCCGCTCTCCTTGGTTCTCACGCCCGGACAACGGGCGGACTGCACGCAGTTCGAGGCGGTCATGGACAAGATCCGCGTTCCGCGACTCGGCGCGGGCCGACCACGGCGTCTGCCGGACAGCGTCGGTGCGGACAAGGCGTACAGCAACAGCCTGATCCGCAATTACCTGCGCCGGCGCGGCATCCGGCACGTGATCCCGGAAAAGAGCGACTCCAGAACCGCCCGCTGGCGCCGAGGCTCAGACGGCGGCCGACCACCGGGCTTCGACAGGAGCCGGTACAAGGCGAGGAACACCGTCGAGCGAGCGATCAACAAGATCAAGCAGTTCCGAGCCGTGGCCACCCGCTATGACAAACGCCGATACATCTACCTCGGCACCGTCACCGTGGCCGCCCCCCTCATCTGGCTCCGTTCGTGACCAAGAACTCTATTGCACAAGGTCGTTGCGAGTCCGAGTGATCTTGCTAATCAGGTGGCGGGCCTTCTCATCCGGCGTTTCGATGCCCGATTCACCATGAGTTGCTGCCTCGCTGCCCGATGAGAACAGCGGTACCGGCGACGCGTACTCGACCACGGCCTTGTACGTGTCGGTGTCGATGCTGCCGTCGAGCAACGCCAGTCGCAGGGCGAGCAGTTCCTCGCCCTCGTGGCATCCAGCCCACCCGCCACAGAATCGCCGGACAGCACTGTCGGCATCGGCCTGATGGCACTGGAACAGCCCCGCGGGCTGATCAGGGGTGTCAGCGTCGTAACGCCGGAGCTTCGCATACTCCTCCCTAGCCCAGATCCCCGCAGGCACATCACGCCGATAAGGGCAGCTCTCACAGGGACGCTGCGCAGGAGGTCGAAGTGACGAGGACATACAGCCAGTATGGCCGAGAGCCATGATCGGGGAGTCACTCCCTAGTGCCCAGGTGTGGGGAAGAAGCCCGCTCTGCCGCTTGTCGTGCCGGTGAAGTGATAGGTGACAGCTTCGGACAGGACCTTGGTCGGTGGGTCGCCGTTTTCGATGATGATGGCCTGGCCGGGGAAGGACAGCATGTCCTTGTAAAACCGTTCCACAACGGTGGAGGTCAATTCCACATCGTCGATGTCGTCCGGCTCGGGATCCCGGTAGGTGACCACGGGTGAGTCCAAGACCACGAAGCCGAGATGGTGCAGGTCCCGGTCCAGGCAGAAGCGGGCCAGGGCTGTGGTGAATGCCGAATGCAGGACCGACCGCATCCCTTTGCCGCGTTCTATCCGCTTACGGCCGCCGGCGCGGATCTCGGCGTAGTACTGGTCGTATTCGGCGTGGTCGGCGGCCGGCACCTGCCAAGCGTCGAGAGTCTGTTGGAGGATGGAGTCGAAGTCTCCCAGCGTGGCGGTCGGGATGTGCTGAGTGGGACGCGCGGCGGCGACGGCGCCCTCTCCGACAAGTCGGGACTTTTTGTCGTCCAGCTCGGCAATGCGAGCCTGCAGCTCCAGTTCCCGCTCAACGACGGACCGTTCCTCGAGCAGGTCTTCGACGTCGGAGCGCAGTGCGGCGATCCCGGCTTCCAGCTCAGCGGTGATCTGATCCCACACTCCTATGTCGGATTGCGTCTCCACCCGGCGGCTGATCAACGCCGTCTGCTCCCCCGCCAGCTCGGAGATCGTGGGCAATAGGTCGGCGAGCAGTGCGGTGGTCTTGGCGGCCTCTGCTTCCACGGCGGCGTGCAGCTGGGTGGTCTCCTCCATGCCGTGGTTGGGCTGTTGGTGCTCGCGATCAGCGCCGCAGAACGGGCAGGCGCCGACCTTGAAGTAGCCCAGGATGCTGCCCGCTTCGTTGACCATGGCCAGCCGTTCCAGATCTGAACGGTACTGCGCCTCCAGCAACTTGAAGCGGCTCAGCAGGTCGCTGACCTCGGTCAGCCGTTCATCGAGCGCGGCCAGCTCGCGAGCGGCTTCCATGCGGGCATCGACCGCTTCGCGGTGGGTCTCATTGGTCCGGCGCAGGGGCGCGGACTGCTCGTCCAGGGCGGCCCTGATACGCAGGTGCCGGTCCCGGAGCTGACGCTCGTTCTCCTGTGTGGTGAGCTTGGACGACAGGTCGAGGACAAGCTGGTCCAGCAGCTGTATCTGTCCCCTGTGGACGCGGCGCTGCCCGGCGTTCAGGCCGGTGTCCGCGGCCGGATCGCCTTGCCCGGTGACCAGGAAGCGCATCACCGACAGCTCCGCGGTCCGCGTATTCGCCCGTCCCGTGCGCAGTACCGGGGGCACGTCGCCGACCATGCGGTTCTCGGTCACCAGCGCCAGGTGCAGCAGATCAGCGAGGGCCAGGGGGCGAGTGCCGCCGGCTTCGTTCTTGCGGATCAGGACCTCGTCCAGGCCCAGTTCGCGCAACAGGTGAATGGACAAGCTGTTACGGCTGCGGGCGTTGTGGACCGCTGATACCGACGCATCAGGTGCGTCCGTCACATAGCCGCGCAAGTCTGTGTGGTAGAGGAAGATGGTGTTGCTGTCGGGGGCGCGCAGCAGGGTCAGCGGGCTGCCGTCTGGCATCAGCAGCCCCAGCAGGATCTGGGTGTAGCCGTCGCCTTCGGGCACCATCGCCAGATCGGCGCCGCCCAGCATGTATTCGATCGACTTCACAACGAATGACTTGCCGGTGTCGGAGGTGCCGTAGATGACGGTCAGCTCCGGGCCGAAGGCGATCTGCGCGGGGGCGAGGTTGGGGCCGCAGTAGGTGAGGTGGGTCAGCTGCAGTTCACTCACGGCGGCCCTCGGCGTACGTGGACGCGGACAAGGAGCCGTTCAGGAGTTGCGCAGTAGCCTCGCGGACATCCCGGTCGGGGGCCCAGTGGTGCACGGCCCACTCGGCGCGCTCGCGCAGGCGTCCCACGTAGGGGGCCTCGAGGAGGTCGACGAACGCGGGCCCGCGCTCGGTGGCCCGGTAGACCAATCCCGTCTCATCGCCGTCCATGTCGGCGAGCCCGGCACGGATGAGGACCAGGAGCGCTTGTTCCAGCACGGTGCGCTTCATACCCAGCTCCCCGGGGTGCCCGGGCAGCGACGGGTGCAGGGAGGGCGGGCCGTCGAGGTCGCCGCTGTGAAGGACAGCGTGGTCAAGGACGGCCAGCTGCGCCAGGTCGAGGGGCTGGGGGTGGCTCTCGGCAAGCAGGACCAGCGCCCGCACCCCGATCTCCAGCGGACTGTTGAGCGGGTTCATGCAGCTCCCCCTTCCTCACACCATGTCAGGCGACCATCGTTGGCCAGGTGATGGCATACCCCTTTACGGTCCAGGGGCCTCACATACCGGGTAAGAACCGTCTGTGTCAGCGCCACGGCCCCGGCCGCTTCCAGCACCGCCTGCAGCCGATCCCAGCCAAGCTCGAAACGCTTATCGCTCACCTCTACCGCAATGCTGTGGACGTCGTCCATGACCCCGTTGAAGTGTCCCTCCGGGTAAGCGTCCCGGGCGAAGCGCCGCAGAGATTCGGCACTGTAGAACGCCTCGCGCTGGCGGCGCATGTGCTCGCCGGCTGTGGGGTGCTGCGCGATCGACTCCAGGGTGTCAGCCGCCGACTTCCACCGCTCCGCATACACCCGCGTCAGTTGCTGCACATAGCGCGCCTCTTCCGGATCATGCTCGTCCGGGGGCGTCATGATCGCCGGACGCGTGCGCTGTTCGTCCGGGAAGCGCATCGCCCAGTACGGGGTGGTCTTGTGCTGTTCGAGCATCTGGTCCATGTCGATAGGCACGAACATGGAAAAGTCGGTCTGCTCGGCGCGCCGGGTCACTTCCTGACGCTGCTCAGCCGTCAACCGCGTGATGACCTCATCACTTGTTGTGGCCAACTCCTCCAGGAACTTCGCCCGGGTCTGCTCCGGCTTCGCCAGCGCCGCGCGCAAAGGACGCGCGAAGGCGGGGGCCACGAACACGTACCGGGTAGGCAACACGAAATGCCCCAGCACCACACCGGCGAACATCTTGCGGATCTCGCCGGCTGCTGTACTCCAGTTCAAGGCGGTCTTGTAGCGCTTGCACTGGTAGTTGTCCCACGGCCCTTCCAGACCCTGCTCGCTCCGGTACGCGGCCACGTCGATGCCGTGGTCCCCCGTACCGCCCTGCCGCTCGACGCGCACGTAGTCCGCCTCGAGGGCCGGAACCCACTCCTTGACGAACTCCTCGAACTCGTCCGGGTCATAACCGAACACGATCTTCTTAGGGCTCGGCATGTACGGGAACTGCATCGCCGGGCCCGTGAGCACCAGCGGCGGCTCGGCGAGGTCGCTCTGCGGCGCACGCGTCTGATCCGACACGTTCCCCCCTCGTCCAGCCCGGTCGGATGCCGTTGCAACGGCTGTGACTAGGGATATCACTGATCGATCGTTCCCAAAAGAGTCACCTTCGGGGCACGGCTGAAAGCGGGCGGCCGCATCTAGCACCTCGGCCTCGCACCCAACTGCAGGCTCGACACCCTGCGCCTCCTCGACGCAGGTGGTTGGCTCCGACCGTAGGGGGGCAGACCTCTGGTCACTCCTCGTGCCACTAACAATGAAGCTGTCCGCCGCTTCACAGGAGGCCGCAGCCTTCTCGCACCAGGACTGACCATCAAGCCCCGTCACGACGGGTCGCCGCCTGTTCCTGGACGAGCCGGTAGATCGCCCGAGCCACGTACCCCTTCAGGTAGCGGATGATCTCGAGTCGAGTCTTGCCCTGCTCGACGTTGCGCCCACTACCTCAACAGCGCCTACCCGCACGCGGATTCACCACGAGCACGGCGTTCAGCCAAATCAGGCCGTACGCCCCGTGTGCCCCAGCCATCAACACATACAAAGTGGCCCCCACCCAAGACTGGGGCCACCATGTTCTACCGGGCGTCAGTGGGCCTTCTCGTAGGCTTCGCGAACGACGGCCGGCACACGCCCGCGATCGTTGACCTCGATGTTGTTCTCCTTCGCCCACGCCCGGATCGCCGACGATTCGTCCTTGCCACCAGCAGACACCCTGGGCTTCCCCTTCGCCTTCGCGGCGCCTCGGATCCTGCGGGCACCGTCAGCGTGGAGATAGGGGTTCAGGATCTCCAGGAGCTTTTCGTAATTGTCATCGGTGAGGTCGAGTTCGACCCCTGCTCCGTCGATGAGAATGCTGTGCGTGGCGATTTCCGACGATTCCTCGCCAGTCAAATCGTCGACATATGTTGTGACTACCTTCTGGGCCATGAGGGGGATCGTAGAGCACGGTCAGACACATACGGCAATCGCGACGGGGCGGGCTCCATGACACCGCCTTTTCACGGGCATCATCGGGCATCGAGGCTCAAAGAGTTCCGTTCCGGGCGGTGTGTGGAGGCTCGAGCAGCAGGAGCACTGTGGGCCCAGCGGTCCTCGACACGCTTGGACAGCTTCCTCGGGCCCGGGTACGGATCAGACCGGTGGGCCAGGTCCTCACCGGGCCGCTCCGATACGCCGTCGCCGGCTCCCCAGCCCCTCCCACGAATCCGCAGCCAGACGTCTTGCAAGGCTCCGCCAGGTCGCGGCCCGGGGGCGGCGGGGCACGGTGAGGTCACCGGGCCGCTTGCTCTGCGCAGACCTTGTGGGACGGCTGGGCATCGTCGTCGAGGAGGCTGGCGGGTTTCCCGCAGTGACGGCATGGCTGTGGTTGGGGCAGAAAGCGGTCGGCGGCTCCCCAGTCGAGGAGGTGCTGCCTTGGAAGGGAACTGGTCGCCGTGGGAGGCACGTGGCGCAGTGGAGTGGGTTGGTTCGGGATGCCCGGGAGGGCATGGGTGTCGATGGTGATGCCGAGTTCGACGTTGTCGATGCCGCGTCGCGGCAAGGGTGCGCTCAGGGGCCCGTTGTGGTCGCCGAACCTGCAGGTGGTTTCGGCGTCGCTGCCCGAGAAGTGCACGTCGTCATCGGGCGGTGCTGGCTCCGGCGTGTGCGACGTGGTGCTGTCCTGATAGTCGGTCCACGTGGCGTGGTCGCCGGCGGGGACCCACATGAAGCTGCCGCTGCGCGGGTCTTTGCGGCTGGGCAGAAAGATGGGCAGGACGCTTCCGGTGGCGGCGCCGATGATGGTGGCGCCGATCGTGATGCCGAGCCGGTCGCCCCGATCGCCGGTGTAGCCGCTCGCGATGCCGTCGGCGACGCGTGGGGTCTCCCAGAACAGATGGCGTTTGCCGCATCCGGTCTTCGCTTTGCCCCTCGGGCACGGGCGCACGGCTGCCGCCGTGCAGAGCCAGTCGGCGAGAACACGAAACCCACCGACGAGGGGGAGGTCGGCGGCGTTGTCTATCTCTCGCCAGGTGACGTCGCGGATCAGCATCCACTGAGCCCGGTCGACGAGGTGGAAGGTGTCGTCGTGGGTGATCCAGTTGGAGACGAGCCCGGCCTCGGCCTGCGCCTTGGCCCGGCGCACGACCCTGCTGGGGCTTGCGTTATAGAACTGGGCTTCACAGCCGAGGCTAATGCCGCCGCGGCCGTAGATGGTGACATCGGGACGGGCGCAACGGCTCTTGGTCGGCTTCTCGACCGCTGTCTTCAGACCCGCGCGCTGACAAGTGCGGCCGAGGAATTCCTTCATCGCCTTGTGCCGGTCGCTCTCCTCCGCCGTCATCTGATGCACGGTCGGAAGATGCGCCGCGCGTAATCGCAGGACGCCATCCGGGCCTCGATGGCGGCGGACGTACATGTGCGGACTCTTGACGCCAGACACCTCGGCCTTACAAGCACGCTCAAGAGCCTTCTCCGGGCAGACGAGCAGGTCCCGCCTCCTGGAAGCAACGGGCTGGAGCAATTCCTCGATCACGTCGCTCACGCTGACCGTGCTGCCCGAGAGCCCGAGGTCCGGCTTGTCGAGCTCAAGGACGCACTTCAACTCGGAGTGCCACACGCCGTTCGCCACAAAACCCCCAAGTCCGCGGGAAGTTGGACCTTCACCATAGAACGCAGCACTGACAATTCCTCTGGCCCGGAGATTCATCCCTGGCGGCCGAGCCAGGGCAAGCCTCGATGTACAACTGGCCGTCACGCAGGGCGCGGTCTAGTGATTGAACCGTCGCAACGTGACCTTCCCCGACCGGAAGAGCGTCTTCCTCCGGCCCTCGTGCACCACTCCACACCGGAGCGCCCCCAACCACTTCAAAGATCGTTAGGTCGGTCGCGACCTGCGCACTGGACAGCGACTCCGCCGTTACCTCAAGTAGAAAGCCGTGCCCGTCCGCGCCTGACGCCGACCTTGAACAAGGCGGTAGACCTCGCGCGCCACGTACCGCTTCAGACGGCGAATCACCTCACGGCGGGGTTTCCCTTCCGAACACGTCTGTCGTAGTACGCCTGGGTACGCAGGTCCCAGCGCGGGCGGGTCAGTGCGCGAACTGCGCGATATGTTTCGCGCACCGTGACGGGCGGCAGGAGCGAATTCCTGCCCCACGCATAGCGCACCGCCTTCTCGTCTACGAGGCGACACTCAGGCCGGTCGCCTCTCGTGGGCCAAACAAGTCATCGAAACGGCGGGCTCCCTGGGCGGAGATCAGGAAGTATGGGGCGCCCGATCCCACGGGGCTGTGCGGTCCTTCCTGTCCCGCGATGTGCACATCGTGTGGTGCCCACACCCCCAGGCCCTCGAACACGTAGTAGACCGGGAGTCCTGTCCAGGCAACGAGCTGCAAATGGGCCTGCACCGCTGCCCGTTCCACTGCGTGCCTGCCCGTTCGCCGACTCGTCATCCCGCCCTTGCAGTCGATCAGCACGAGGTCTTGCGCCTTCGCTGCGATGAGATCTGGGAACCAGCGGATGGAGCTGTCTGTCTTCTGGAGCGCGCGTTGGAGCGCGCGACTCAGCAGTCCCTGCCCCCAGAAATCAACTTCCCAGCCTCGCCCGGTGAGTTCCTCGGCA
This sequence comes from Streptomyces sp. NPDC050085, assembly GCF_044460595.1. NCBI lineage: Bacteria > Bacillati > Actinomycetota > Actinomycetes > Kitasatosporales > Streptomycetaceae > Streptomyces > Streptomyces sp. NPDC050085. The sequence continues at coordinate 1,147,929 of NZ_JBITJZ010000001.1, forward strand.
ACGTAACGCTCATGCGCGTCACCTATTGCCTTCCGCTGCTGAAAGGTCGCCATGGATGCAGTGTGGCCCGCCCGAGCCGGCAGGTAACTCGGCATGGGTTGAACCTGGACAGTCCCGCTTAGTCTCACTGTTTCTCACTGTGTTCGCGGCAGTCCGTGGAGGTGCATCCTCGTTCGCGGACGTCCACAACAACTTGGCCGAAACTCGGCGGCAAAACCGTGCTTTCGGGTTCTCAAGGCGGATGGGATTGTCAGCCCGACGAGAACGGGACTACAGCGGGACTACAGAAGGATCCTGGTCCCAGCGCCTGCGACGTGTTGCGCTGGGACCATGGCACACAACGAGGCAGCAAGGCCCGCTTTCGAACTCCGCTGCGGCGGCATATACGTCGCTGTGCAGCGCGTCCCTGGTTGGCTGGTGACCGCTGTCGCCACGGTCACGGGAAGCGGGCTGACTGCGTGGATCACGAGATGAACCAGCCTCGGGGAGAACGAGCGATGCGCACCGCGCGGTCGGCACACAAGCTGCTGCGCCCGACCTGTCACGCCCTCAAGCCCCACGGGCCGGTGAACGCCGAGTTCCCGGGCCTTCTCCGCGCTACCGCCTTCGCCAGACACCAGGAACTACTCGCCACCGTGCGACGCCGCGGTTCCAGCAGTCTCGTCACCAGTCGCCGGCCGTTCCTGGACGAGCCGGTAGACCTCCCGGGCCACGTACCGCTTCAGGCAGCGGATGATCTCCCGCCGGGTCTTGCCCTGCTCGATGCGGCGCGCGTAGTACGCCTGCGTCCGTGGGTCCCACCGCAACCGGCTCAGCACGATGCAGTGCAACGCGGCGTTGGCCTGCCGGTTCCCGCCCCGGTTGAGCCGACGTTGCCGTCTGCCACCCGAGGAGTATTCAACGGGACTGACCCCGCACAAGGCGGCGAAGGATGACTCACCGCGCAGTCGATCGAGGTTGTCCCCCATAGCGATCAGAAGGACAGCGGCACTCTCCGGCCCGACCCCCACAGCAGCGAGCAGCATGGGGAAATGCCGCTCTAATAGATCGGCCTGACGCAACTGCAGTTGCCGGGCTTCCGCAGTGAGCTGCTCGATGCGCACAGCCAGGATGTGCAGCGTGAATCTTGTCGCCTGCAGCAGCGGCTCCTCGTTCGCGGCATCCTTTCCGTCGATGAGTGTGACGCAGGCGTGGACGAGTTGTCTCCGCGGTAAAGCGGTCAACTCTTCCCGCAGCGCCGGGTCGGCGGTAACCAGGACGGCCTTGAGCTCGTTGACGGCCTGGGTTCGGGCTTTGACGGCAGAGAGCCGGGCTCCCCTATACAGGCGGGCGATCTCTATCGGCCCGTCGCCCGACTTGGCATGGGTACGCGCCCGGCCGGACACTACGGCGCGGGCAGCGGCCACGGCATCAGCCGGGTCGGACTTACCTCGTCGACGCCGAGCAGAACCGCCCAGACCAGCGACCTCGAACACCTCAATGTGATGGGAGAGCAGATGCCGGGACAGGGCCGCACCGTAACTGCCCGTCCCTTCCACTCCGGCGCATCGCGCGGTGCCAAACTGTTCTGCCCATCCCAGGAGTTGGCGGTATCCCGCTTCGGCGGCCGGAAACGTCTGTACTGCCAGGGGCTGTCCCGTCGTGGACATCACGGCTGCCACGTGGACGTCCCGGTGCGTGCCGATGCCGAGGCGCTCAGTAATCGCGGTGAGTAGCTGCTCGTGACGCTGCTGTATCCGGATCACGTTCTCGAGGTGATCGCCGCGCACCGGCTGGCAGCGAGTCTGGGCGCGGACGACGGAGGCGGAGGGAACGTGGGCTCCGCCAGGTTCTCCGGCCACTGCGGGCGCATCGAGATCCAGAGCACGCATCTCGTGCGCGACCGGGCGCCTCCGCGCTACCCAACAATCCGAATCCAACCGCCAGTTGATTCGCAACACCACGACGAGGGACGCGATCCAGCTGCGCCGTGCGACGAGCAGAAATCCGCCATCCCTTCGATCGGCGATTGCATTCGCCGGCGCCAGGGAGGATCAGTGCCGCGACGGCCCTGCACGCTGGGAGGCGGGTGCCGTCAAGCCAGTGATGACAACGGTGCAACCACCGGTAGGAGCGCAGACCGCGTGAAGGGTATTTGGTCTGCCGGTACCCGGTGCACAGTCGCGATCCGGCCATCGAGCTCGGCGCGAATCTAGTGCACCAACTACATTCACGGTGATCTCCGAACCCTCTTTGCCTCGGGGGACACCCATGCCTGTCGCCACGATCCTGATCTTGTCCGGCATCCTTCTCCGTCAGATCGACCGCCTGCGTCATCGGCCTGGATCGGTGGCGCTCACTGCGGCTCAGGCGATGTCGCTGCAGAGAGAGCGCGCAACGGTGTGGGTGCCGGCGCTGTTGCTTCTCGGGGAGTGGATACAGATCGCTGGATGGTGGCGCTTGGCCGGGGTGGGACTGCTGCCCGCTGCCGTTGCGGTGGTGGCGGTCGGGGTGCAGTTTCGGCACTTGCAGGAGATCAGCCACTTCGCCGTGCATGGTGTCCTGGCGCGTGGCCGACGGGCCAATGCGGTATTGGCTGAGGTGTTTGCGCACTTGCCGATGGCGCTCGGCCCGGTCGCAGTGCGCCGGATTCGTCATGTGCGTGATCACCATCCGAACGCCACCGTCAGTGGCGCCGATCCGAACCTCGCCGAACTGCATGCCGCCGGACTGGTACCCGCTGCGTCGCGGTGGACAGTGACGCGAGCCGTTCTCTTCCCGCTCACGCCGCGAGGGACGGCAGTTGCGGCAGCCGCGATCGGGCGAGCGCTGCACCGTCCGGCGGGTGCGGCTGCAGGGGTTGCCGTAGCGTTTAGCGCGTTCTCGGTCGGCGGGTGGTTCGGTGTGCTCTTCGGCCTGGTCGTGCCTCGTCTGTGGGTCTATCCCCAACTGGCCTGGCTGTCACTGCTGGGCGAACACACCTGGTTCGATCCACAGCGGCGCGAAGGGGCACGTGCCGAGGTGGAAGCAGGCCGTTGCCTGCGTCTGTACCCCCAGCGCCCCTTGATGGCGGCCGCCGCTTCGATGATGTGGCTCCCGTACGGCGATCTGCACCACTATGCACACTCGGCGCATCCCGCTGTCCGCTGGAATTACCTGCCTGCCGTGGAACGTCATTTGGCCCCACCGCACTGCACCCCGCCTGCCCTGCTGATCGGGCCTCGGTCCCTGCTCGCCCGTCACCGGCGCGCGTTGACCGGAACGTCCCCGGGCGGCGGCGCGGTCGCTCCAGGGGCAGAAAGCCGCACGTGCAGTTGCCTGCGCGCTGAGACGCGGTGAGCACGTCCTTGCGGTTCAGAGACTGTCGACGCATGCCGAGACGGCACCCTCGTCCCACGCTTCCAGCAACGGCCGCACCCTCGCCTCGTAGGCATCCAGGGCGGCAGAGGCGCCAACTCCGCGTTCCCAGGCACGGGTGAAGTGCCCGATCTGGACGTCGACATCCTTGAAGTACAGCGTCGACCGCCCCTTGGAGTAGGCGGCGTCTCCTTGCAACTCCTCGATCAGGACGGCCGCATGGGCGAAGACCACGGCGTCTGTCCCCTCTCTGGTATTCAGCCTTTCATCCACAGCAAGCCCGCAGTGCACACCGATCTGACGGTGGCGGTCGACCAGAGCGAGGAGATGGCCGGCGAAGTCCGGCGAGAGAAGGTCGCTGCGTGCGACGACGAACAGCCGGTCAACGCGGCCGCCCTGCTCGATGAACCGCCGGTTGGCGTTGAGGTAGTCGCGCCGCTGCAGGAGAAGGGCCGGGTTGGTGGTCCGGTCGGTGGCGAGGATGCGCTGGGGCTGGCTCCCGGCCTCCATGAGCGTGTCGACCAGCATGACGGACAACCGGGGCACTTCACCGTCGACCACGCTCAGGTACCCATCGGCTATGCCGCGGTAGTCGGAGGTCAGCGTGCGCTCCAAATGAGCCCGGATCGCGTCGTAGAACAGCGGGTCCGCCATGGAGCCGATGCCGTTGGTCCGGCGCAGGTGGATGTGGGTCTTGTTCGACCACAATTTGCTCGCGACCACCAGCAGCAGGAGGGCCGTTTCAACAACGATCACTATGGTGTGATCGATATGGTCGAAGACCCAGCCCGCGATGGGCACAGCAAGCCCGGCGATGCCGATCAGGACGTTGAGACTGTTGCTGTTGAGCGCGTCGGAGACACGAGACCACAAATCCCGCTGGCTCGGCACGAGTTCCCCCTCAATACGATGCCCCACCTTGCATCACTGCTCCCCGGGGCGGGATGCGGATCAGGGTGCAGGTAGGGGCAGGGTGACGGTGTAGGCGATGTCCCACAGGTCGCCGGGCACCAGCCAGTCGGCGGTTTCCACCGCTCGCCCATCGGCACAGAAGTGGGTGCGTTCGATGAGCGTGGCCTGGGCACCGGTGGCCAGGCCGAGGAGATGCGCCTGCTCGCGGTCGAGTCGGACCGGACGCGGAACCTCCACCACGTGCGAGACCACCAGACCGAGGTGCCGCATACGGGCGATCACGCCGCGGCCGGAGAGGGGTCCCCCCTCGGGCAGGGTCACTGGAGTGCCCCTTGTCACGGCCATCGGTTCCCAGGACGTCGCCAGCAGGGCGGGCTGGGAGTCGGTGAAGAACTCGTAGGCGGTGACCACGCACAGGTCGTCCTTGCAGATGCCGAGCCGCGTGGCCGTCTCGGGGCTGGCCGGTACCTTGGCGATGCTGCGGGCCTCCCACGTTCCTGCGAAACCGCGAGGGGCGGGCGATCCGCTCTCCCCAGATGTTCCGTTCAGGACACGCCGCTTGCGGGGCGCACGGACATACGTGCCGGAACCGGCACGGCCCTCCAGCAGGCCCTCCTCGATGAGGCATTCCTGCGCCCGGCGGACGACATTGTCCCCGACACCGAACTCCTGACTGAGCGTGGCCCGTGAGGGCAACCGGTCACCCACGGCGTAGGTGCCGTCTTTGACGCGGGTACGAAGGAGCTGTGCAATGCGCGCGTAGGGAGCTGACCGCATCGTTCCAGGTTCAGCCATGGGGCTCCTCGGCCACAAGGTCGACTTCTCAGGCTTGACAATCTAGCCCACCGACTGAAATCTGTTTAACTAGATTTGCTCACGGTGATCGGAGGGGTGATGGCTGACGCGACCGAGCCGCCAGGTGACGTCCTGCGCGCCTATTCAGCTCTCAGTTCACTCGCCGAGCAGCCACCAGAGATTCGCGGTGAGCCTGATGGAGGCATGCGTCTCGAAGTGACCGTCACGCCCACGCTGACCGCGCGGTGGGACGATCTCCTAGCCGTGCTCGACCTGGGACGCGCCTACGGACTGGACGACAGCACCGGCAGCCAGAAAGCCTGGGTCTCCTTTGCGCCGCCCTCCGCACGCCCGTGAACTTTTCACTGCCCTTCACCAAGGGAAACGGCGCGGGCAACGACTTCCTGGTCCTGCATGACCCGTTCAATCAGCACCCCCTGACGCCGACGGACGTCACACATCTGTGTGACCGCCGCACCGGTCTTGGCTCCGACGGACTTCTGCGAGCCGTACGGTGCGAAAACCTCGCCGAAGGCCGCTCCTACGTCGGACACGCCGAATGGTTTATGGACTACCGCAACGCCGACGGGAGCCTCGGTCAGATGTGCGGCAACGGCATCCGGGTCCTGGCCCGCCACCTCACGCACCACGGCCACACCGCACCCGGCCGCGTCACCCTGGCCACCCGGGCCGGCCCACGCTCCGTTGCGGTCCCCGACACTTCTCACACAGGCCCCGTAGCCGTAAAGCTGCCACGGCCTCAAACTGAGGCCACAGCAACTGCCCTGACCGTGACGTCAGAAGGCCGGTCCTGGCCCGCACAGTATGTCGATGTGGGCAATCCGCACGCCGTCGCGTTCGTCGACAACCCTGCCGACGCCGGCACCCTGACCCGCCCCCCGCAAGTCGCACCCCCGCCCGCGCACGGCATCACCGTTGAATTCGTACAGATCATCCGCCCCGGGCATCTGATGCTCCGAGTCCACGAACGCGGGGTCGGCGAGACACCGTCCTGCGGCACAGGCGCCTGCGCCGCGGCCACTGCCGCCGAACTCACTGGCGCATCAGCGCCAGACGGCCGGTACCGCGTCGACTCCCCAGGTGGCACTCTCCACGTCGCCGTAGCACGCGACGGATCCGGGACGATGACCTTGACCGGTCCGACGGCACTGACACTCACCGGACTCCTGACACCGCCCCGGCCAGAGACCAGCACCGAACCGATCACGTCGTGTTGGACGCCTCCTGCCACTGGTTGACGAACATCTCCGTAGCCCTCTTTACGATCTGCACGGCCAGCGGGCCGTACACCGCTTGTCCTTGCAGAAGGCTGAAGACGCGGTCGTACTGCTGCAGGTCGTACTTCGTCGACAGGTCCGCAGCGGTGGAGACGAGCTCCAGCTTGACTCGTTGTTCGTCGAAGATCCAGAAATCCTCCGCTGGCCACACCAGATGGCGATCGCGCACATCGCGGGCGAGCGGGATGATCCCCAACTGCACCGTCTTCAACTGCATGACCTTCAAGAGATGCATCGACTGCTGGATAGAGATCTCCGGATTGCCGAACCCTCGTCGCAGAACGGCCTCTTCGATCAGGAGATCGAAGCACCGCCCCTTGTCAGACAAGTACTTCTGAACCTGCTCACGATGGGTAGCCGCCAGCACTACATCGTCGGGCAGCCCACGCCTTACCCGAAGAGAATCCAGAATGACGCTCGTGTACTCCCGCGTTTGAAGGGGCCCTGGAATCACCCAGCTCGCGTAGGCGCGATAGTGACGGGTCGACTCCCACAGCGGCAGAATCGCCCGCTGTGCCTCGACCAGCCCCGGCCTCTCGATCTTCGACCACTCACGAAAACGAGCCTCCGTATCCCGCACGAAGTCGCACAGGTCTTCGTGCTGTCCTTCCAGCCCGCAGGCACGCAGGTACGTCCTGACATCGCCCGCAGACGTCGTAAGACGAGAGCCACTCTCGATCCGCGAGCACTTCGTCTTGCTCCAGCCGGTCAGTCTGACCAGGTCGGCGGCCTGGAGGCCCGCTTCATGGCGGATACCTCGCAGCCGCCGACCCAGCTCCCGTAGCGCTTCCCTCTTGAACTCCGACACCTCAGACATACAGGCAGTGTGTCCAAAGCGCCGCGCACGCTACCAATTCAGCTACCGAGCACACCTGTTGCGCCAGCTTGCCACCGGAGGTGCTCACGCCAGCCCGAACTATGCGCCGACAGGTACCTTCGGATCTCCCTGCCCATCTTCCCCGTGACAGAGACAGCGAACGGAACCCTGCTGCCCGTCCGGGAAGAGAGGGAGGAGCCGGGCGGGAAACTCCACGACTGTCTCGTGGTCCGGAACCGCGATCGGCAACAGCCGCTCGTAGTCGGTCACCTTCCATGACTGCAGAAGATAGGTCTGGGTTCTGTCGTCGAAGTAGAGAGTCGGGCTCTGCCCGATCTGGCTCTCCGGATCCCGGCAAAGTTCATGCAGGGCCACGGCATCCTCCCGAATATCGGTGGGTTTCATTCCGATGGGAACAGCCTCCCCTCTGAAAAACTCGGCAGCCGAAATCCCCTGAAAGTTTCAGAAGTTCCGTCCGGTTTTTCTCTTGGGGTCAACCAGTTTCAAGACGTCCGCCCGAAGAATGCCTATTCACGGCAAAGGTCAGGATTTTTCGGAGGCTCATCTTGTTGCTAGAGAGTTCCACGGGCCGCGTGCAGCTACCGGATGCAGGCGTCCTGATACCGCGCTAGCGCAATGCGATCATTCGTTCGGTTGACTTATCGCGTGTCGGGCGACGCCGCCCGACACGCCGCCGTCAACTGACGGGCCCTGCCAGCGCGTTCCGCCAGCGAACGGGACCCGCTGAGGCGCCAGGAAGTGTCTGATGAGCGCGGAACAGGTGATCAAAGAAGACGCCGACGTCAACGCGCTAAAGGTCCCTCCGGCAAGGCGTGTTCAGCAGCACCCCCGTCCTCTGTCGCTGAGGCGAGTGTGGCGCACGCAAGGCTCGACCTGTGAGGAGCTATCCAAAGGGTCCGGGCCTCCTCCTGTGGCTTGTTTCAACTCTGCGTGTTTCCGGGGAGTTCACGCTTGCCGCGCTGGTGGGCTCTGAGTGGGTGTTCTGCGAGACGTCGTGGCCGGTTGTCCGGTTTGAGGGGTTGCAGTTGGCCGCTTCTGCGGAGTGCGGGAGACGTGGCTGAGCGGCAGCCGTACCCGAGTGATCTGTCGGATGAGGCATGGGAGTTGATCCGGCCGGTCATTACGGCCTGGAAGGGGCAGCACCGCTCGGTCAGTGGTCATGAGGGCCGCTACGAGATGCGGGAGATAGTCAACGCGATCCTGTACCAGGCCCGGGTCGGCTGCCAGTGGCGCTATCTGCCGCACGATCTCCCGCCGTACACCGCGGTGTACTACTACTTCGGCCTGTGGCGCGACGACGGCACCGACCAGACCATCCATGACCTGTTGCGCTGGCAGGTCCGCGAGTCGAAGGGCCGGGGCGAGGACCCGTCCGCGGTCGTGATGGACTCTCAGACCGTGCACGTTTCGCTCAACGCCCCGAAGAAGACGACCGGGCTGGATCCGGGCAAGAAGAGCCGGGGCCGCAAGCGGGGCATCGCCACCGACGTGCTCGGTCCGCTCATCGCGGTGATTGTGGTCGCCGCGAGCGTGCACGACAACACCATCGGGATCACGCTGCTGGACAAAGTGGCCGCCGACAATTCCGGCGTGGTGAAGAGCTGGGTCGATGCCGGGTTCAAGAACGCCGTCGTCGAGCACGGCAGATCGCTGGGCATCGACGTCGCGGTCGTCTCACGTGATCCTCAGGCCAAGGGGTTCGCCCCGGCACCGAGGCGCTGGGTCGTCGAGCAGACCTTCGGCACCCTCATGCTGCACCGCCGGCTGGCCCGCGACTACGAGCGGCTGCCCGCCAGTTCGGCATCCTGGATCCGCTGGTCGATGACCGATGTCATGACCCACCGGCTCACCGCCACGACCACTCCCACCTGGCGGGACCCGCCACCGGCCCGCCTGCCCGGACCGGCATGATCGCGTGGGAGTGAGCATGCAGGAGTTCCTGGAGCAGATCGAGATCCGTGAGGCCGCCGGCCGTGACCTCGCCGGGCGGCTCCGCAGCCAGATCGCGGAGCTGACCGCTCAACTCGCAGCCGCCGAACAGGCCCTGGAGCGACTGAAGATCACCCGGGAGACCATTCTGGACATCGTCCCGGACCTTCCCGGCGGCCTCGCTCCGCTGCCCTCGCCCTACCGTCAGATCCTCGCCCTCTTCGAGAACACTGCGAACGGGCTGCACTCCAAGGATGTCTGCCTCGCCCGGGGCACGGGCACCGAGCCCCGGCATGTCGAAGGAACCCGCGCCAAACTGAAACGCCTGGTCAACCGCGGCATCCTCACCGAGCCGGAACCCGGTCTCTTCCAACTACCGCAACCAGAAGGACACCCGGACTGAGACCCGGCGAAAGCTCACAGAACACCCACTCAGAACTCCTGGGGCATATGTCAAGGGGATCGATTGAATTACACACAATCGCGGGACCAGAAATTTGTTCCGCCTCCCCTCCAGCGCCATCAACCGTAAGATCGCCAGCCTTCGTTCGCCCCAGACCATGGCGAGTACCGCATTGCGCCACACAGGGCGGAGTTGCATATATGCAAGTTCCGAATCCAGAAATCTCTGAACACGTCAAACTGTTCGAGAATGACGGGCGAGTGATACTCGCACTACACGGCGAAGTCGACATCCTCTTCACCATGCAGGCTGGACCGTTCCTCGACCGGATCACAGCACAGCGCGATCTGCGGCTCGTCATCGATCTGACTCCGACCGAGTTCATAGACTGCTCGGGCCTTGCCCTTCTGTGCCGCGCCCAACGGCGAGTGACGGAACGGGGAGGGACCTACGCCACCGTGTGCCCGCGTCCCTTTACCCGGCGCCTCATACGAGCAGCCAGTCTCCTCGCGCGACTTCACGTCATGCCGACTCTGGAACGAGCCCTCGCCTCCAAGGACTGACGCTCGGCACCGGTGACCCCGGATGCTGTCCTGCCGTCGAGGCTGTGGGCAAGCCCGCGCCTACAGGGCCTCGTCAGTGAGCTGTACCCAGAGCCTCTGCACCATCTCCTACGTCGTCACGGAGGTCGGTCCACACGTTGCCTACGACCTCGACGGGCGTGGCCGGGCGGGCGGGCGGGTGTTCAGGAATTCCATGAACTGGTCGCCACACCAGCCCGGTACCCATCCCCCGGAGCGGCACAGGAACACTGCACCGAAGGCAACCTCGGGAGTGCACCCCTGGTCGATGCGCATACTGACACGGCCCAGCGGTTCCTCGCCGGGCCGTGCCATTGACAGGTCATCCACCCCCGCAGAGAGATCATCGACCGCCCGGGTCTGACACCCGCCGCACTACGAGGGTCCATAACGCGCCAACTCTGCTTGACGGCGGCATGGTTGTGCTCAACCGGGTATTAGGGTCGAGACGGCCCCCGCCGGGAATCGTTTCCGAACATCGGCGAGGGCCCCAGTGCGGCGTCGCGCGGCTCCCCTTCACGCACAACGCCGCATCTCCATCCTTCGGAGCCCGCCAAGACCATGCGGGAGCATGTCCGGCCCGCGCACCTGGGATGGAAGGCCGGAGCCGCGTAGTCGGCGATGCGGCTCCGGCCACCCTTGGTCCCTGCGCGCTACGGTGCAACTGCCCAGCGCTGCAAAGGAATTACGCTAGAGCATATGCCAGTCGAGTCTCAAGGTCGCAAGCCAGCCATGGGCCACGAACAGGGGCGTACGTACTCCGCGCCCAGGCCAGAAGTACCAGCCGCCTGCACACACGACCGCCCGGCACTTCGACAAGGCGTTGCGCCGTTGGCCCTCGAGCCCGGTGAACCGACGATCATGCACCCTCGCGACCGGTGGCCGACCGTTCCTGGACCAGCCGGTAGACCTCCCGGGCCACGTACCGCTTCAGGCAGCGGATGATCTCGCGCCGGGTCTTGCCCTGCTCGGTGCGGCGCGCGTAGTACGCCTGGGTGCGCGGATCCCACCGCAGGCGGGTCAGCACGATGCGGTGCAGCGCGGCATTCGCCTGCCGGTTCCCGCCCCGGTTGAGCCGGCGTAGATGTCTGCCGCCCGAGGAGTATTCAACGGGGCTGGCCCCGCACAAGGCGGCGAAGGATGCCTCGCCATGTATGCGGCCGGGATTGTCGCCCATCGCGATGAGAAGGACGGCGGCGCTCTCCGGTCCCACTCCCACAGTCGCCAGCAGCGCGGGAAAATTGCGCTCGAGCAACTGGGCCTGACGCAGCTGGAGCATCCGGGCCTCGGCGGCGAGCTGCTCGATGCGCTGTGCCAGGGTGCGCAATATGAACCTGGTCGCCTGCGCTACCGGTCCCCCGCTACCTTCGTGCTCCTCAGCGATGAGCGTGCCGCAGGCGTGCACGAGTTGTCGTTGCGACAACCCTGTCAGCTCTTCTCGCAACGCCGGATCGGCGGTGATCAGAACCGACTTCAGCTGGTTGATGGCTTGGGTGCGGGCTTTGACCGCTGAGTCCCGGGCTCCCTTGTACAGGCGAGCAATTTCTACCGGCCCGTTTCCCGACTTGGCGCGGGTGCGTGCGCGGCCGGACTGCACGGCCCGTGCGGCGGCTTCAGCATCGCCCCGGTCGGACTTGCTGCGTCGACGATTCGCCGCACGCCCCAGCCCCGCGACCTCGAACACGTCGACGTTGTGCGACAGCAGGTAGCGGGACAGGGCCGCACCGAAACTGCCCGTCCCCTCAACTCCCGCTCGCCGCACGGCGCCGAACTGGCCAGCCCATTCTCGAAGTTCACGGTATCCAGCAGAGGTGGCCGGGAACTCCTGTACTTCAAGAAGCTTTCCCGTCACGGACATCACGGCAGCCATATGAGCATCACGGTGGGTGTCGACGCCGAGTACCACCTCCTCCGCATCCGAAAGACGCTCCTCGAGGACGACACCACAGTCAGGATCGATTCCTTGGCCTCCCTAAACTTCCACTGGCCCGGGGAGCGGCCATCAGTGAGATCGTGCAGATTCCTCGCAAAAATCCAGTCGAGAGACGCACTCGCCCGGGACAGCTCTGTACTCACCACCCACGCCGGTGCACGACATATGGACAACAAGACACTTCAGGATCCGTAAACTCAAAGAGTCAGATTCCGGCGCGCGGCAGTGCTGCCGGCATCCTTCCCAACCCCACCCCGTCGGTACGCCACCAACGCATCCCGTGTGAGGGACAGAAGGTGCACTACGCCGCTGCCCCGAGCAGAGGCTGCACCGGCGCGTTGGCGTACGCCCGCGCAGAACGGGAAGGCGCACGAACTCAGAGTTCACCACCACAGAACAGCAAATCGTGACAGAGCAAACCCCGCGATCCACCGCTCCCCACGCCCCGAACCCAGCACAGAGGCCCCCGTCGGATTCAACCGACAAGGGCCTCAGGTATCACGCAAATATCACGGACATCGTCGATGCCCCTGGATCACACGGTTCCCACCCGACGCAAACGCCATCGTTTCGGACCACATGGACCCGACAAGACGGTTCCGACTACCTGTGCCATGTCGTACCCAGTGAGGGTCCCAGGATCAGGACTGGGGCATGTTCTGGCCCGTCAAAGCGGTATTGCAGGGTTTGGGTACTCGTCTCACTCACCCACTCACGCTCCCACATCTCACCGCAGCCCCTATGACCGGGGGTTCCGGCTGTGCCCTTTTGACGCGTGCGTGGTGATCTCGGCCGTCTTCTCCGCAGCGCGGTCAGCGGCGGGCGAGTTGTCGCTCTCCGGCCGCACCGGGCTCGTAGGGCAGTCCGTAGTGCTTGAAGATCGCCTCCTCGTCCTCGGCGGGCAGGACGTCGTCCGTGCCGATCGAGGGAGCCGTCCTCACGAGGGCCTTGGGATAGGTGACCTTGATGTAGTCCGGGCCGGCGACCGCGTCGGCGAGGGGGACGAACAGCAGGCGGTGCCGGGTGGGCAGCCCGGTGCGCACCGTGGCCATGGCCGGTTCGTCGGTGGCGGTGTCCACATAGACCGCTTCGAGGACACCGATCTTGTGCGCCTCGGCGTCGACGACCGCACGGTCCCGCCACTCCCGGACATCGGCTGCGTGAATCATGACGTCTCCCTCCTGCACGGCGTCTCCCTCCTGCACGGCGTCTCCCTCCGTGCGCTGCGGCGGCTCCATGCCGCAGGCCTGGTGACGACGGCGCGCCCCTCCATCGTCCGGCGCGGCTGATCGATCTCGGTGCGCAGCACGGCGACGTCCGGGTCCGGGGACGTGCTCCCCCAAGTGGCGTGGGCCGTCACGTGCCACCGTTCCTCCTGGATCGTGGTCATCCGCTGCATGACAAGCCCCTCTCGCCGGTCACCTGCGGCGCCCATGGTCTCGACGGTCCTCGCGCTCCTGGTTCTCCTGGCTCTCCTGGCTCTCCTGGCGGTCCTGGCGGTCCTGGCGCAGCCAACGGCCCTGGCGCTGGCGTCGGTAGCGGCGGTCCCACCGTTCCTGCCGGTCCCGGTAGTCCCGGTACTCCCCGTACTCCCCGTACTCCCCGTGCCCCGAGGCGCTCCCGCGCCTGCGGCCCGGACCGCCTCGGCCGGGGCGTACGAGGTAGAAAACCAGCGCGGCCGCGGCCAGCCACCACAGGGCATTGGCGAAACCGAGGCCGAACAGGGCCGCGAGGAGGATGAACCAGAGCACGAACACGGCGGGCCTCCCGGGGTGGAGCGGGGCATCGCTGCCGGGGACCGGGGCCTCGTACTCCAACGTAGCCCTGTTCGACGGCTGCGGATACCTCACCGCGTTACCGCTCAACCGGCCATGACAGACGGCCATATGACGTCTGGTCAGTGAATGCGGCGGGGGCTAGCGTGCGCCGTGCCGCCCCGGCCCCCGGCTGCGCCGAACGACCTTCGCGTTCCCCGCGGAACGCACACGCGCATCGCTGTCGCAGCCGCCACGTCACGTCACGTCACGAGCGCGGCCTCGATGCGCTCCATGCGGGCTACCGAGCCACTGCCCGCCGCGTCGCACGCATCGACCACAGGCGGTACGCATGTACACGCTGATCGTTCCAGCCGTAGTCCCGTTCGTCCTCCTCGCCGCCGTCATGGGCCTGTCCTGGTGGGAGGATCACATCCTGCCGCCGGCCGAGTCAGCCGCACCTCCCACCGAGGCTCCGATTTCCCCGACGGCCCCGGTCGAACTCCCCCAACTCAGTGGCATCCAAAGGCCGTTGACACGGGACATCGCCAGGCGTTGACTGACGGCACGGCGCAGGGCCGTGCCACTCCGGATCCATCGGGCGGCGCATTCCGCCCTCCCGCTTCGCCCGGACCCCGCGGAATCCAGGAACACTCCCGCGCTCTGGAGGCCCGGCGATGTTATGGCTCCTTCTCCTTCTGCTGATCCTCGTGGTGTTCGGGTTCGGCTTCACCCTGCAGTTCCTGTGGTACGTCGCGGCCGCACTGCTGATCTTCTGGCTGGTCGGCCTCGTGATGCGCGGGCGCAGCGGGGGCCGACGTCGATCCGGCCGCCGGCGCGGCTGACCCACCACCCATCGGACGATCTGAGGACGACACCATGAGCGCAGGACAGACGATCAGGCACAAGGTGCAGGCCGTCAGGGGCCGGATCACGGAACGCTTCGGCAGGAACACCGGCAACGGTCGGCTGCGGAGGCGGGGCAGGACCGACCGGATCTCCGGAAATCTCAAGCAGTCCGGAGACAAGGCCAAGGGCGCCTTCAAGCGCTGACACGACCGACCGACCGGCCCCGTCCCATCCGGTCCCGTCCCATCCGGTCCCGTCCCATCCGGTCCCGTCACGTCACATCCCGTCCGTGGACGTCATTTCCCCGGTACAGCGAAGCGCAGGATGCGCCCCCAGGTGGAGCCGTACTGTCGCCACAACGGCCCGGTGACGTACGGAATGCCGTACTTCTCGCAGAGTTCCCGCACGCGCGGGGCAATCTCGGCGTAGCGGTTGCTGGGCAGGTCGGGGAAGGCGTGGTGCTCGATCTGGTGGCCGAGGTTGCCGCTGAGCACGTGGAAGAGCGGGCCGCCCTCGATGTTGGCCGAGCCCTGGATCTGCCGCAGGTACCACTGTCCACGCGTCTCGCCCTCGACGTGCTCCTCGGTGAAGGTCTGGACGTCGCCGGGGAAGTGGCCGCAGAAGATGATCGTGTTGGTCCACAGGTTGCGCACGGTGTTGGCGGTGACGTTGCCGAGCAGGCAGGGCAGGGCCGAGGGCCCGGCGAGCAGCGGGAAGAGGACGTAGTCCTTGGCGAGTTGGCGGGTGGCCTTGGCGAGGAACCCGGTCAGGTCGACCCCGAAGGACCGCCACGTCTTGCGTCCCGCGGCGACGGCGTCGGGCTCCAGGTCGTACAGCGCGATGCCCCATTCGAAGAACGGGGCGAGGACGAGGTTGTAGAGCGGCTGGGCGAGATGGCGCGGACGCCAGCGCTGATCGGCGCTCATCCGGAAGACGACGTAGCCGAGGTCCCGGTCGCGGTCGACGACGTTGGTCCAGGTGTGATGCACGTGGTTGTGGGTGCGTTTCCATGCCTCGGCGGGGGTGAGGAAGTCCCACTCCCAGGTGGTCGAGTGGATGGCCGGGTCGCCCATCCAGTCCCACTGGCCGTGCAGGATGTTGTGGCCCAGCTCCATGTTCTCGAGGATCTTGGCGACGGAGAGCATGGCCGTACCCGCCACCCAGGCGGGCGGGAACAGCGAGACGGCCAGCGCCGTCCTGCCTGCCGCCTCCAGGCCGCGCTGGGTGGCGATCACGGTACGGATGTACCGGACGTCGTCGTCGCCGCGCGCGGCGACGACCTCGGAGCGGATGCGGTCGAGCTCCGCCCCGAGGTCCTCACTGAGCTCCGTGCCCAGCTCCGTGCCGAGCTCCGTGCCGAGCTCCTTGCTGGGATCCTTGCCGAGGTGCCTTCCGGGGGTCGTCCCGGTGGAATCGAGAGGGGTCGCTGTCACGGGGACTCCTAGGTGGCTGGGTGGCTATGCGTCGAGGACCAGCGGTCCGGCCGCCGCCGAGACGCAGGTCTGGATCATCCGGCCGGTCCGTTCGTGCACTTCACCGGTACGCAGGTCGCGCACGCGGCCGTGTGCCAGCGGGGTGAGGCAGCCGAAGCAGATACCGCGTCGGCATCCGTACGGCATCGCCACACCCGCCGACTCGCCCACGACGAGCAGCGGTGTCGTGGCGTCCGCCGTGGTCTCGGCGCCGGTGCGCGTGAACAGGACCCGGCAGCCGGGGCCGGCGTCGGGCTCCGCCGGCAGGACCGGTGTGAGCCGGAAGCGCTCCACGTGGAGACGCTCGCCGAGGCCCGCCCGGGACCACTGGCCCTGCACCGTGTCGAGCAGGCCGGCCGGGCCGCAGGCCCACGTCTCACGCTCCCGCCAGTCGGGGCAGAGCCGGTTCAGGTCCTCCGGGGTCAGCCTGCCGTGCTGCCGGGAGTGGTGTTCGTAGTGGTCGAGCCAGTCCAACTTCCGTCGCGCCGTGTGCAGTTCGGCGCGGAAAATGCTGTCCCGGGCACGGGGCGCACTGTGCACCAGCACGACGTGGGGGTGCGGGGCTCGACGACTCATGAGCGTGCGCAGCATGCCCATGGCGGGGGTGATGCCACTGCCCGCGGTGACCATCAGGATGCGGGGCGGGAGCCGGTCCGGCAGCACGAACTCCCCCTGCGCCGGGCCGAGTCGAAGGACCGTGCCCGGAAGGGTCCGACGGACCAGCTGCGGCGACACCGTGCCGCCGGGCACCGCCTTGACGGTGATCGTCAGGAGCCCGTCCTCCTGACCCGGCACCGAGGTGAGGGAGTACGTGCGCCACTGCCACACGCCGTCCACCTCGATGCCGACCGGCAGGTACTGCCCCGCGCGGTGCCCCGACCAGCCCCGGCCGGGCCGGAGGCTGAGCGTGGCGGCGTCCGCGGTCTCCGGGCGCACCGCTGTCACCCGCCCCACCGGGAAGCGGGCACCGAGGAGGGGGTTCACCAGTCCGAGATAGTCGTCCGGGGTGAGCGGGCTGGTCAGCCAGGAGGCGGCGGTCAGCAGTCCACGTACGAGAGCGGGTACGGCAGGCATCCACAGAGTCCTCTCGTCTCACAGCACGAGGAGTGCTGCGTACGTCGAGTCGTCCCGGGCCCGGCGGAAGCAACGAAACCACGCCTGCGCGAAGCGATGCGCGGCCAGGAGGCTCATCCCGCCACGCGCGATCTGCGACGTCCCTCGAACGGATCACCGCGCGGCGCGGTGGACTGCGAGGAGAGGTCAGGACAGGTCTGGTGGAAATGACCGGAAGACAGTGTCGGTTGCCCGTCGCCCGACCACCGCAGGGAGCGGCCGACGGGCGCTCCGGTCCCCGCAGGAGCCCTCACCGGCCACACGAAAGCCGCCCCCGCTCCCGGGCTTGCCCGGGAACAGGAGCGGCTCCGTCCGGAACAGTCAGCCGCCGAGGGCCCCCTCGGCGTCGCGCCGCGTCGGCCAGTTGTCCCGCCGCTCCCGGGCCACCTCCGCACGGCCTGCGGCCGGCTCTCCGGGCAGGGACACCGACCGTGCGAGCGCCGGTACGGGGGTGGCGGGCTCCGGGATCACGGCCCCTGCGGTGAGCGCGGCGTGCCGGTCGCTGCGGCGCTCCCGCCGTCCGTCGGACTCGGCGGCGCGGTCCCCGCCCTGGTTGCTCTGGTGCTCGAAGAAGCGGAGCATCTCCACGGGGAACGGCATCACGAGGGTGCTGTTCTTCTCGGCGGAGACGTCCACCACGGTCTGCAGCAGGCGCAGTTGGAGTGCTCCGGGAGTGTCGGCCATGGTCGCGGCGGCATCGGTCAGCCGCTGGGACGCCTGGAACTCTCCGTCGGCGGCGATGACCCGCGCGCGGCGTTCCCGCTCGGCCTCGGCCTGCTTCGACATCGAGCGCATCATCGACTCCGGAAGGGCGATGTCCTTGATCTCGACCCGCTCGATGCGCAGCCCCCAAGGCTCCTCGGTGGGGGCGTCCATCACCTTCTTGAGTTCCGCGTTGATGTGGTTGCGATCGGAGAGCAGGGTGTCCAGGTCGGCCCTGCCGATGACCGAGCGGAGGGACGTCTGGGCGATCTGGGAGACGGCGGCGCGGTAGTTGCGCACGTTCACCAGAGCCTTGACGGGGTCGATGACCTTGAAGTAGACGACCGCGTCGACGGTCAGCGTCACGTTGTCGGCCGTGATGGAGCCCTGCGGCGGGATGCCCAGGACCTCGGTCTGTACGGACACCTTCCGCATCCGGTCCCCGATCGGCCGGATGACACGCAGGCCAGGACCTCGGATGTCCGGCAGCAGGCGCCCGAAGCGGAACACCACGCCCTTCTCGTACTGCTGAACGTTGCGCAGACTCAGGGCCAGCAGGACCAGCCCGGCCACGGCGCACACCACCAGCAGGGTGATCAGAACACCCATGGTTCTCACGTTCCTTACGTCGATTGACGGTCCCGGGCCCGAACGGCCCGGGAAGCACACGGCACGGCGGGTCCCGGCCGGTCGTCGGAGAGGGTGCCGGGGTCTCGGGCCGAGCCGGAAGGAATCCGGAGGAAGGCGCAAGCGGGCGTACTTCGTGGACGTACCGGGCGTACTTCGTGGACGTACATCGTGGGCGAACTTCGTGAGAACGACGTACGGGAAACGGTCGCGGCCATGGAGCGAACCCTGCTCCGGACCGAACACGGTCGGCACGGCGTGATCAGATCGCCGAAAGCGACAGAGGCAGGGAAGCCGGTGCGCGAAATACCCTCGGTAACACCAGCGTACTCCGTCGACGGTCACAACCGTCCGGCCCGGCAACTGCAACTGCGCTGCCTGACGCACGATGCCCGCCTCGGAAGACCGAGGCGGGCATCGCGGAGTTGGCCGGATCAGGCGGGAGTGATGTTCTCCGCCTGCGGGCCCTTCTGGCCCTGAGTGATGTCGAAGTTCACCTTCTGGCCCTCCTGCAGCTCACGGAAGCCGGAGGCGTTGATGTTCGAGTAGTGGGCGAAGACGTCCGGGCCTCCGCCGTCCTGCTCGATGAAGCCGAAGCCCTTTTCCGCGTTGAACCACTTGACGGTACCGCTGGCCATGTGTCCTCCAAGGGGACTCGAAGTCGCCTCCCGCACTTCGCGGGAGGCGGAGGTGGTCGTCCTGGTCCTCAGAGACGCTGAACAGCAAGCTGCCCGTGAACTCGCGTCCACGGGCGGTACTTCGGAACCACGACTGCTGAGTTGGACGCTACACGGCCCCGTGCGGTCGAAGCTACGGGCAACGGGGAGTACTCCGTCCAAAAGCGTCGCCAATCCGCGAACGGAACGGACCTTGCTGCGGAAAACCCCTCGTACGGACCTGCGCCGTGACTCGTCGGCGCCGTCGGCCGCGGTCGTCTCCTCGACCGATCTGCCGGGTCTGCTGGATCAGGCTTCCTGCCATTCCAGGAAGCCCTGGTCGTCCACGCAGGGCTCCCACTCGCCCCAGATCGGGAACCCGGACGAAGAGGAGGTTTCCGCTCTCGTCGTGGCAGACGGGAATCCAGCGTGGATGCCACAGGGGGTGGTCGCCGGGCAGTGAGCGCGGGTACTGGCCCGGGTTCTGCGCGTGCTTGGTCGTCCCCTGTTGAATGCGGCGTTCGTCTGCCGTCCGCCACGCCACATATTCGCGGCGGATGATGTCGGTGCTGCTGAACCGGTGGAAGCCCGGGAGCACGAATTCGCCGGAGCCGTCATGGCGCAACAGCGCGTCTTTGATTTCGCCCGGAAGCGCGCCGCCGAGGTGCGCTTCCAGATCCCGAAGGGCGTGCTCGCTTGCGGCTCCGGGGAGTGAGGCGAAGGTGGCCGGCGCGTTGCCCCTCAGCCAGGCTTCGATGTCGGCCCAGGCGTCCGCGGGTGTCATGGCGACATGCTGGCGTGCTCCGGTAGCGCCCACCAGTAGGTTCGCGTGATCTCGTCAGGGAGTTGGTCCTGCCGCTCCCTGTCCTGGAGCACGGCCGATGCCGCGCTGAGGAAGGCGCGACGGAGTTCCGGATCCGGGCAACGGCGATAATGTGCGCGCTTCGACAGTCCGGATACTTGAGGTGGGAAGCGTGACCGACACCAGCGAGGCCCGATCCGCGGACGGTACGGCGCAGGCGGATGAGCAGAACCGTCTGCGCCGCCTGATGCGCTACCTGCCTGCGATCGCCCCCATCCTGCTGTGGACCGTGCCCTGTTGGGTGCTGCTGCACGCCGGGCAGCACTGGCCGCTGCCCGTGGCAGTGGGCGGCACCGTCCTGTTCGTGCTCGCTCTGATCGCCATGCCGGTCGCCATGGTGCGCGGCCACGGCCGGCGGCAGCAGGACCGCGCGGCGATCGTCGGGGACTCCCTCCTCGGGACCGGCTGGGTCCTGTTCACCTGGTCCGTCGTGCTCGGCATCCTGCTGCGCCTCGCCCTCACCCTGGCCGGGGTCGGAGACGGGCAGGGCCGCGCCCGGATCGTCACCTGGGCGGTGCTCGGCACGGCCGTCGCGCTGCTCGCCTGGGGGTACGTCGAGGCCCGCCGGGTGCCGCGGGTGCGCCGGCTCGACGTACAACTGCCGCGCCTGGGCGCCGGGTTGGACGGCACCCGCGTCGCCCTCATCACCGACACCCACTACGGGCCGCTCGACCGTGCCCGCTGGTCGGAACGGGTCTGCGAGGTCGTCAACTCCCTCGAGGCCGATCTGGTCTGCCACACCGGTGACATCGCGGACGGCACGGCCGACCGCCGCCGCGCCCAGGCCACCCCGCTCGGCACCGTGCGGGCCACCCACGCCCGGGTCTACGTCACCGGGAACCACGAGTACTACAGCGAGGCCCAGGGCTGGGTCGACCTGATGGACGAACTGGGCTGGGAGCCGCTGCGCAACCGCCATCTGCTGATCGAGCGCGGCGGGGACACCCTCGTGGTCGCCGGTGTGGACGACGTCACCGCCGAGTCCTCCGGCCTGGCCGGGCACCGTGCCCACCTCGAAGGAGCCCTGGACGGCGCGGACGCCAAGCTGCCCGTTCTACTCCTCGCGCACCAGCCCAAGTTCATCGACCGGGCCGCGGCGGGCGGCGTCGACCTGCAGCTCTCCGGCCACACCCACGGCGGTCAGATCTGGCCGTTCCACTACCTCGTCCGCCTCGACCAGCCCGCCGTCGCAGGCCTCAGCCGCCACGGCGAGCGCACCCTCCTCTACACCAGCCGCGGCACCGGCTTCTGGGGCCCGCCGTTCCGCGTCTTCGCCCCCAGCGAGATCACCCTGCTCGTGCTGCGCTCCCCGAAGCCGTCCAGCTGATTCAGCCGATCCAGCCGATCCAGCCGATCAATCCGATCTGCACGTCTCGTCGTTGTTGTTGTGCAGATGTACAGACTTGACCATGTTTCTGGCGCAACCATGGGCCATGACGGTCTGGCTGCGGATGTCGTGGTGGGGGCTTGCTCTGCTGGGAGCGGGGGCGGCCGTGGGGTTGTTGGTGTGGGTGACCGCCGCGCACCCTGATGGGTCGGGGCAGACCTGGGGCGTCGCCGGGTCCGTGGCCGGGGTCGCCGCACTCGGGGTCTCGCTGTGGCAGCTGCGCACGCCGGCGCCCGGGCCCGCGCCCGCGCCCGCCCCAGTCGTGCCGCCCGTGCCGCCCGTGCCGCCCGTGCCGCCCGCGCCGCCCGCGCCGGTGATCGCGGACGGATGCGCGATCGCGGCACGGGGGAACGTGACGAATAGCTCGACCCGGTACACCGGGCCGGTTCCGTCCGAACCCGCGGAGCCGCCGCACAGTGGTGAGTCGGGAGTCGTGAGCCGGGACGGCTCCATCGCGGCGGGCGGGGACGTCCATGATTCACACACCGAGCGCCTGCCATGATCGGGAACCCCGGGGAGGCGCCGGTCCGGCCGGCGGGACCCGCCGGGGTCGCAGCGAGCCGCGGCGGGATCGGCGCCGGTCGCGACGTGAACAACGCGGTGACGCAGTACGTCGAGCGGTTGATCATGCTCCCGCCGGAGGCGAACACGCCGATCCCCGACGACGCCGCGCAGGGCGGGGTGTCGAACATCGGCACCGGCCTCTTCGTCGGCCGCGTCGATGAACTCGGCTCGCTGGACGAGGCGTTCGCCCGCCCCGGCGAAGTCGTCGTCCATGCCGTGCACGGCCTCGGCGGGGTCGGCAAGTCGGCGCTCGCCGCTCGGTGGGCGGCCGGACGGCACGAGAAGGTGCGGTGGTGGATCACCGCCGACAGCGCTGCCGCCGTCGACACGGGGTTGGCCGCGCTGGCGGGGGCCCTGCAGCCCGGACTGATCGGCCTGCCCGCGGAGTTGCAGTCCGAACGGGCGGTGGCCTGGCTCGCGTGTCACGACGGATGGCTGCTCGTCCTGGACAACGTCGAGGACCTCCGGCACATCCGCCCCCTCATCGGCCGCGTCCCGGGCGGCCGGGTCCTGGTGACCACCCGCCGCGCGACCGGCTGGCACCACGACGCCACCGCCATCCACCTGGGCGTGTTCGAACCGGCCGACGCCGTCGACCTGTTCACCCGCATCCTCACGCATCCCGGCACCCACGACACCGACGGCGCCGACGCCGTGTGCGAGGAACTCGGGCACCTGGCCCTGGCGGTGGAACAGGCCGCCTCGTACTGCGCCGAGACCGGCACGGTCCCCCGCGCCTACCTGGACATGCTGAAGCAGTGGCCCGCCACGATGTTCGCCTCCGGCACGCTGGGCGGCGACTCGGAACGCACCATCGCCCGGATCTGGCACCTCACCCTGAACCGTCTGGACGCCACCCCGCTCGCCGCGGACGTCCTGCGGATCCTGGCCTGGTACGCCCCGGACAGCATTCCCCGGAGCCTGCTCCACGGTCTCGCCGAACCTCCCCGGCTCGCCACCGCGATCGGCCATCTCACCGCGTACAGCATGCTCACCGACAACCACGACGGCACGGTGACCGTCCACCGTCTCGTCCAGGCCCTCGCCCGCACCCCCGATCCCGAGGACCCCCACCGCACGCCCGCCCTCATCGAACCGGCCCGCCGCGACGCCACCGCTCGGCTGCGCGCCGCCCTGCCCGACTCCTGGGAAGATCCCGCGTCCTGGCCGGTGTGGCGCACGCTGGTGCCCCACATCGCGGCCCTCGCCGCGCAGGCATCTCCCGAAACGGACACCGCCGACACCCTCGCGGTCCTCAGTCAGGTCGGCCTTTTCGTCGATGACCAGGGCTCCACACAGAGCGCGATCGCCTACCACGCACGCGCCCTGACCGCAGCCCTGCGCGTGCTCGGCGCCGATCATCCCGACACGCTGAGCTCGCGCCAGAACCTCGCCGAGGCCTACAAGTCAGCAGGGGATCTGGACCGCGCCGTCCCGCTGTTCGAGCAGAACCTGACGGACCGGACCCGGGTACTGGGTCAGGACCACCCCGAGACCCTCGACACTCGCCACAGCCTCGCCAACTGCCGGGGCGAGGCGGGGGACCTGGCAGGAGCCGTGGACGAGCTCCAGCGGCTGCTCATCGACGCGAGGCGGGTGCTGGGCGATGACCGACCCGACGTCCTTGCAGCCCGGGGAAACCTCGCCGCCTGGCGAGGGAGGGCGGGTGACCTGGCAGGAGCCGTGGACGGTTTCGCGCAGTTGCTGGCGGACCGGATACGGGTGCTGGGGCAGGACGACCGCAGCACGTTCATCACCCGGGCCAACCTCGCCAACTGGCAAGGGGAAGCAGGGGATCCGGCCGGGGCCGCGCACAGCCTCGGGCAACTGCTACCGGACCAGATACGGGTGCTCGGCCACGACCACCCCGACACCCTCATTACCCGGGCCAACCTCGCCAACTGGCAAGGAAAGGCCGGGGATCCAGCCGGGGCCGCGCACAGCCTCGGGCAACTGCTACCGGACCAGATACGGGTGCTCGGCCACGACCACCCCGACACCCTCATTACCCGGGCCAGCCTCGCCAACTGGCAGGGGGAAGCAGGGGATCCGGCCGGGGCCGCGCACAGCCTCGGGCAACTGCTACCGGACCAGATACGGGTGCTCGGCCACAACCACCCCGACACCCTCACCACCCGGGCCAACCTCGCCAACTGGCAAGGGGAAGCGGGAGATCCGGCCGGGGCCGCGCACGGGTTCGGGCAACTGCTCCTGGACCATGTGCGGGTGCTCGGCCACGACCATCCCCACACCCTCACCACCCGCTACAACCTCGCCTACTGGCTGATCACCCGCGGCCGGGAGCTGATCGAGGCCGGAATCCGCTCCTCCACAGAGGAAGGAAGTATCGAAGTGCCAGGTACCGAAAGCCCGGACGCATCCTCATGGTTCACCCAGGCCCTGCTCTGCTTCGAGGAGGCGCTCGAACTCACCGACCCCGTGGAGAATCCCGGGCTCTACGGGATCATCCAGCACGACATCGCTGAAACGCACCGCGCCGCGGGCGATCTGAGGACAGCCGCCACACACTACCGGCTGTCCCTCGAACACCAGCAGGCCGGCGACGACCCCGGCAACCTCGTCACGACCATGATCGCCCTCGGGGACTGTCTGATCGGCTGTGGCGAGCTGACGCAGGCGCGCGCCGCCATGGACGAGACCCAGGACTTTCTGGGCCAGGCGGCGCACGCCATGGAACCCGCACGGCGTGCCGTTCGCCTTCACGGCCTGGGCCAGTCCTACGAGCTGCTCGGGAGCCGTGGTCAGGAGACCGCCTACGACAAGGCCCTCAGCAATTACCAGGAGGCACTCGGGCTGATCCCCGTCGAGAACGACCCGGTCTCCTACGGCACCGTGCTGCAGAACATCGGTGATGTGCACAGGGCCCAGGACCGCTTGACCGAGGCGCATACGTCCTACACGGAGGCCGCCGACCACATGCGCCGCGGCGATTCACCCCAGCGGAATCTGGTGTCCGTACTGCTGGACCTAGGACGCGTCCGCCGTCGGATCGGCTCACTCCATCCGGAGACCTCGCCGGACGGCGACGGCGCCCGCTGAGGGTCCGGTGCTCAGACGACGGTGACCGCGTGGCGCACCACCGCGTCGAAGAGGTAGCCCTGGGTGTTGGGGACCGTCGCCGGTGGCTGCGTGCGGCCCGTCGTGTCCGTGGCGCGGGCCAGGAGCGTGGCCGGGCCCTTGGCCGTCGGGTGCCAGCGCGTGGACCAGCGGACCCAGTCGGCGCGGCGCGGGGTGTCGTGGAGGTGGGCGCGGTGCCAGGTGGCGCCCGCGTCCGTGCTGATGTCGACGCGCGCGATGGTGCCCGCGCCGGACCAGGACCGGCCGGTCAGACGGTGGCCCTGGTGTGCCGCAAGGCTTGCGTTCCACGGCAGTTCGAAGGCGGACTTCAGGGTCTGGCGGCTGAGCGGTGCGCTGCCCCCGGCCGGGTAGGCGTCGCCGAACAGGCGGTAGAAGTCGGTGTTCCAGGGCGAGAAGAGGGGCGTGCGCGACACCTCGATGTCGCCCACCCACTTGATCGACGCGATGCCGACCCAGGACGGGACGACGACGCGGACCGGGGCGCCGTGGTCGGGCGGGAGGGGCTCGCCGTTCATCTCGTACGCGAGGATCACGTCGTCGAGTGCCTTGGCGACGGGCAGGGGGCGGCGGACGCGGCCCAGGTTCGTGCCGTCGGCGGTCACGTAATCGGGGTCGAGGCCGCGCGGCAGGATGTCGACCGCGTCGCGCCGGATGCCCGCGAGGCGCAGGACGTCGGCGAGCCGGGCGCCGCGCCACCTGGCCGAGCCGATCGCGCCCAGGGTCCATGCGGTGCCGGTGGCGGACTGGCCCTGCTGGCTGGTGAAGAAGCTGCGGCCGTTACCCGCGCACTCGACGAAGGCGGAGCGGGTGACGGCGGGCAGGCGCTTGAGGTCGGACAGGGTGAACGCCCGTTCCGCTCCGGCCAGTCCACTGCCCCAGATCTTCAACTCCCAGGTTGTGGGGTCGAGTTGGGGCGTCACCGTGTGGTTGCGTACGAAGAAGTGGGAGACCGGCGTGTGGTGGCCGGTGTCCGCGAGGGCCGCGAAGTTGGTCTCCGCGTTCGTGCCGCGCACCGTGAACCACTCCTCGGGGAGCGGCTTCGCGATGCCGGGCGCGGCCGGGGTCGCGGCGCGCGCCGTGGCCGGGAGCGCCGCGGGCAGCCCCGCCGCCAGGCCCGCGGCGGCGAGCAGCCTCAGCAGGTCACGGCGGGCCACGCCGTCGGCGCGGGCCCGGCCGGTCAGCCACTGCCGTAGTCGGCGCCGGTCGTACTCGGCCTCGTCGACTGCCGTGTCTACTGCCGTGTCGGGTGCGTCAGTTGGGGTCGTCACGCGGCGAGTGTAGGAAGGTCGTCGCGTCGCGGCCCAGGGCAACTCCCGTACCGCAATGCGCTGTTCACACGAGGGCGTACGGATCGACGGACGGATCAGGGGTGTGTGGTGGCCACGACGAACACCATGGGGTGGTCGGCGTTGGAGCGGTTCACCATGACGCTCTGCGTGGGCTTGGGGTCCTTCTGGGTGTTCGTGAGGCCGTACCAGGGGCCGGGGCCCGTGAACTCCCAGCCGGCGACGTCCTGGTCGCGGTCGCTGATCGCGACGTCGTCCTGCTTCAGCGCGGACGTGCTGGTGCCGATGTCCTTCAGGAACTTGTCCAGACCGTTGTTGTTCGTGAGGAACTGGGCGTACAGGCGGCTGACCTTGTAGTTGTTCGTCTCGTAGTACGCGACGTCGCGGGAGCCGTCGGGGATCGGGATCTCGTACAGGCGGCGCTGCACCTTGGACGGCCAGCCGATGGTGAGGCCCGTCGCCGAGTACTTGGCCTCCTTGTCCTTGCCGCTGTTGCGGCTCTGGTTCGCGGAGATCACCAGGTATCCGGCGGGGATGCCGATGAGCAGCACGATGGTCAGGAGGGTGAGCGCGCGGCGGCGGATCACGCGGCCGCGGTCCTCGGCCGGGCGTGGCTTCTCGTCGGGGGACGAGGGCTGGCGTGGCACGGTCGTCATGGCTGGCATTCCTGTCGCTGTTCCCTGTTCCCGCCGGGCCGGCTAGCCCTGGTCCTCGGCGCCGTCGCGCGTGCGGGTGTACCGCTCGTAGCGCTCGTACCGCTCCACGCGGCGGCGCTTGGCCCGGCGGAAGCGGCGGGCGACGAGGCGGGCCAGGTCCGCGGCGCCGACCATGCCGGCCTCGGGGCCGAGCTGGGCGCGGGCGATACGGGCCTCGGGGCGGTAGCCGCGGCCGGTGAGGTGGCGCTTGAAGGCGTCGCGGGCGGGGCCGATGAGCAGGTCGTCGGCGGCCGAGACGCCCCCGCCGATGACGAAGCAGGACGGGTCGAGGGCGGCGGCAAGGTTGGCGATGCCGACGCCGAGCCACTGGCCGATGTCCTGGAGCAGCTCGACGCACATGGCGTCGCCCTCGCGGGCCAGCTCGGTGATGAGGGGTCCCGTGATGTCGGGGACGTTGCCCTTGACCCGCTCGATGATGTTGTACGCGACCGGGGAGTCGGCGGCGGCGAGCTCGCGGGCCTCGCGGACCAGGGCGTTGCCTGAGCTGTACTGCTCCCAGCAGCCGCGGTTGCCGCACGGGCAGCGGTGCCCGCCGGGGACGACCTGCATGTGGCCGAACTCGCCCGCGACGCCGAACTTGCCGCGTTTGACCTGGCCGTCCTCGAGGATCGCGCCACCGATGCCCGTACCGAGCGTGATCATCACCAGGTGGTCCTCGCCGCGGCCCGCGCCGAAGCGCCATTCGGCCCAGGCGGCGGTGTTCGCGTCGTTG
The DNA here is from genome assembly GCF_044460595.1 of Streptomyces sp. NPDC050085. Lineage (NCBI taxonomy): Bacteria > Bacillati > Actinomycetota > Actinomycetes > Kitasatosporales > Streptomycetaceae > Streptomyces > Streptomyces sp. NPDC050085. The sequence goes on from NZ_JBITJZ010000001.1 coordinate 1,175,753, forward strand.
TCGACGAGGACGGGGACGGAGAGGCGGCCCGCGAGGCGGTCCCTGAGGGGTTCGTTGCGCCAGGACAGGTGCGGGGCGAACAGGACGCGGTTGCGGTCCGCGTCGACCCAGCCGGCCGCGCCGATGCCGACCGCGTGCACGTCGTGCCGGTCGGACAGGTCGAGCACCAGCTCGGTGATGGTGTCCTCGACGACCTTGGGGCTCTTGGACTTGTCCGGGGTCTCCGTGCGGAGCGTCTCCAGGATGGTGCCGTCCGCGTCCACGACTCCGGCCATGACCTTGGTGCCGCCGATGTCGATGCCGACGGTGGGGACGCGGGGGGCGGTCAGGTGCGAGCGGCGTTCCCGGGTGCCGACCGTCCGCAGGACGGTGGCCCGTGCGCTGCCACGGTGTGCGAGGTCGCGGTAGGTGCTCATTGCGGCGATTCTGCCTCACGGCCCGGCTCCGCCGCATGCCGGGTTTGCGGGTGCGGGGCCGCGCCTCTTGGCCGTAGGGGCTTCTCCTGCGTGGGCGGCCGCAGGCTGTTCGTGGCTTCTCGCGCCCCGCGGCGGAGCCGCCAAGGACACGGCCCCGCGCCCCTGGGGATGGCTGCGCGCAGCGCATGCCTTCAGGGGCGCGGGGAACTGCGCGAGAAGCCCCACGGGAGGCGCGGCCGCCCACGCACCGGCGGAGCTACGGCGCTATTTCTCGGCCCCGTCGGGCCCATGGCCGCCAAGATGCGTGGGCACCGGCGCCCGTTCCAGTTCGTGACGGAGGTCGTCGAGTTCGCTGCCGCCCGCCATTTGGCGGGTCAGCTCGTCGAGGGTGATCTCCTCGCGGGTGTGGCTGCCGAACATCGCGCCGCGCTTGAGGAGGACGAAACGGTCGCCGACCAGGTACGCGTGGTGCGGGTTGTGGGTGATCAGGACCACCCCGAGACCTGCGTCACGGGCCGCCGCGACGTACTTGAGGACGACGCCGGACTGCTTGACGCCGAGCGCCGCGGTCGGCTCGTCGAGGACGAGGACCTTGGCGCCGAAGTACACGGCGCGGGCGATCGCGACGCACTGGCGCTCGCCGCCGGAGAGCGTGCCGATGGGCTGGTCCACGTCGCGCAGGTCGATGCCCATGCGGAGCAGCTCGGCGCGGGTGGTGCGGCGCATCAGATCGACGTCGAGGCGCTTGAAGGGGCCCTTGCCCTTCGTGGGCTCGGAGCCGAGGAAGAAGTTGCGCCAGACCGGCATCAGGGGGACGACGGCGAGGTCCTGGTAGACCGTGGCGATGCCGCGGTCCAGGGCCTCGCGGGGGTTCGCGAGCTTCGTCTCTTCGCCCTCGATGGAGAAGGAGCCGGAGTCGTGCCGGTGCAGGCCCGCGATGATCTTGATCAGCGTCGACTTGCCGGCGCCGTTGTCGCCGAGGACGCAGGAGATCTCGCCCGCGTTCACGACGAGCGAGACGTCCTCGAGTGCGCGGATGTTGCCGTAGTACTTGCTGACGCCGGCCAGCTCGACCAGCGGAATACGGTCCTCAGGGGTGGTCGTCACTTGATCGCCTCCGCGCGCTTGCGGACCCAGGCGTTGAGCAGGGTCGCGAGGAGCAGCATCGCTCCGAGGAAGAACTTGAACCAGTCCGAGTTCCACTCGGCGAACACGATGCCCTTGCTGGTCATGCCGAAGATCAGGGCGCCGATGGCCGCGCCGACCGCCGAGCCGTAGCCGCCGGTGATCAGACAGCCGCCGATGACGGCCGCGACGATGTAGATCAGCTCGTTGCCGACGCCCTCGCCGGACTGCACGACGTCGTACGAGAAGAGGAGGTGCTGGCCGGAGATCCAGGCGCCGAACGCGACGCCCATGTAGAGGCCGATCTTCGTCTTGTTGACCGGGACGCCGACCGCGCGGGCCGCGTCCAGGTCGCCGCCGACCGCGAAGATCCAGTTGCCGATGCGGGTGCGCAGCAGGATCCAGGTGGCGACCAGGATCAGGGCGAGCCACCACAGGATCGTGATCTTGAAGTCGACGCCGCCGATGGTGATGGTCGAGGCGAAGACGTCCTTGGCTGAGGAGAAGCCCTCCATGTCCGAGATGGACTTGGTGGAGACCGTGCCGCTGATCAGCTTGGTGAAGCCCAGGTTCATGCCCGTCAGCATCAGGAACGTGCCGAGCGTGACGATGAAGCTGGGGAGTTTCGTGCGGGTCAGCATGACGCCGTTGAAGACGCCGATGGCGAGCGTGACCAGCAGGGACACGCCTACGCCGACCCAGGTGTTCGCCGTCATCTGGTAGCTGAACATCGACGAGATCAGCGCCGAGGACGTGACCAGGACGCCCGCGGACAGGTCGAACTCGCCGCCGATCATCAGCAGCGCGACCGGGACGGCCATGATGCCGAGGGTCGAGGCCGCGTACAGGACGGTCGCGAGGCTCGCCGCGCGCAGGAAGCTGTCGGCGAAGATCGCGAAGAAGACGAAGACGGCGACGGCGCCGACGACCGAGCCGAGCTCGGGGCGGCCCATCAGCTTCTTCCAGGGCGAGGTCTTCAGCAGCCGCTCGTCGAGCTGTGGCTCGGGAGCTGTCGTCGTCATCGTGTCCCCCGCTTCGCGTATTCCTCGAGCTCGGCGGCCTGGTCCTTGGTGATGATCTGCGGACCGGTCAGGACCGGCTTGCCGCCGCCGAGCACGTTGGCGTTGTACCGGTAGAGCCACAGCAGGTCCACGGCCTCGTACCCCTGGAGGTAGGGCTGCTGGTCGACGGCGAAGCCGAGCGAGTCGTCCTGGAGGCCCTGGGCGACCTTCTCGTTCAGGTCGAAGGTGTCGATCTCGGCCTTGGAGCCCGCGTCCTGCTTGGCCTTGACGGCGGTGGCGGCGAACGGGGCGCCGAGCGTGACCACGGCGTCGATGGACTTGTCGGCCTGCAGCTTGGCCTCGATGGAGGACTGCACGTCCGGCATGTTGGTGCCCTCGACGTACAGGTTCGTCATCGTGCCGTCGAAGGTGTCCTTGGCTCCGGCGCAGCGCTGCTCGTGGCCGACGTTGCCCTGCTCGTGCAGGATGCACAGGGCCTTCTTCTTGCCGCGCTTGTTGAGCTCCTCGCCGACGGCCTGTCCGGCGATCGTCTCGTCCTGGCCGATGTGCGTGAGCGCGCCGAACTGCTTGGACTCCTCGGAGCCCGAGTTCACGGTGATGACGGGGATGCCGGCCTTCTCGGCGCGGGCCACGGCCGCCTTCATCGCGTCCGGCTTGGCCAGCGTGACGATGATGCCGTCGACCTTCTTGTCGACGGCGGCGTCGACGAGCTGCGCCTGCTGGTTGGCCTCGTCGCTGTGCGAGTAGAGGAAGTTGATGTTGTCCTTGACGGCGGCCTGCTTGGCGCCGTTCTGGACGATGTCCCAGAAGGTGTCGCCGTCGCCCGAGTGGGTGATCATGGCGAAGGTCCAGCGCGGCGTGTTCACCGCGGCCTTGCCCTGGGCCTGCTGGGCCTTCCTCGCGTCCTCCGCCCGCTTGCCGCCGGTGCTGCTGCACCCGGCCAGCGTGAGGCCGAGTGCCCCCGCTACGGCGATGCTCACCCAGGTCCGAAACCGTGCCACGAGGCCGTGCCCTTCTTGGTCTGCTGCGTCGTACACCGGGACCGACGACGAGCCGGTCCCGGTGGACCGTTTGCCGGTCCTTGGGGACCACTTTGCGGTCCCAAACGCACAAGTATGGGTCACGGGGATCATCCAACGGTTCACCGGGTACCGCGCGCGGTGTACTTCTCCAGCTGCGGTACGTCCTTCTCGGTGACCAGGGCGGGTCCGGTGAACACGGGCTTTCCGCCGCCGAGCACGTTGCCGTTCGTCTTGTACAGCCACAGTTCGTCCACCGCCAGATAGCCCTGCAGATACGGCTGCTGGTCGACGGCGAAGGAGACCTCCTTGGCCTTGAGCCGCTTCACGACCTCGGCGTTCAGGTCGAAGGTGGCGATCTCGGCCTTGCTGCCCGCGTCCTCCTTGGCCTTCACCGCGAGGGCGGCGATGGGGGCGCCGAGGGCGACGATCGCGTCGATGGACCGGTCGGCCTGCAACTTGGCCTCGATGGTGGACTGGGAGGCGGGGGCGTTGGTGCCCTCCACGTTCACTTCTTCGAGGCTGCCCTTGAAGGTCTTCTTCACGCCGGCGCAGCGCTGCTCCAGGGAGACGTTGGCCTGCTCGTGGATGACGCAGACGGCCTTCTTCCTGCCCTCCTCGGTCAGCTTGGTGCCGACGGCCTCGCCGGCCACGGACTCCTCCTGACCGATGTGGCTGAGTGCGCCGAACTTCTGCGAGAACTCGGAGCCCGAATTGATCGACACGACCGGGATGCCCGCCGCCTTCGCCTTGCCGAGCACCGCCCGCATCGCCTCCGGCTTGGCGAGCGTGACGATGATCCCGTCGACCTTCTTGTCGATCGCGGCCTGGACGAGCTGGGCCTGTCCGCCCGCCTCCTTGTCGTTGGAGTAGAGGAGGTCGACGTTGTCCTTGGCGGCGGCCTGCTTGCCGCCGCTGCGCACGATGTCCCAGAAGGTGTCGCCCTCGCCCGCGTGCGTGACCATCGCGATCTTGAGGCGGGGGGTGTCGACGCCCTGGCCGCCCTTCGTGCCGTCCGGCTTGTCCGCACCGTCTTCGGAGGACTTGCCGCCCGAGCCGCTGCATCCGGCGGCGAGGGCGATCACCGCGACGAGGGCCGCGGCCGTGCGGGCTGTTCGGGTCGTGAGCATCGTGGGCATGGCGAGCGCCACCTCTCCTCCGGCCGCCCGGTGCGGCTGGAGGAGTTTGTAGCGGGGTCCCGCGGCAGCGTCAATGACTTTGTCAGAACATTCGGACTACGTACGCGTACGGTGCCCAACCGCTAAGCACGGACGAGGAGTTGGAACTCGAAGGAGTAGCGCGAGGCCCGGTACGTGTGCGAGCCGAACTCGACCGCGCGGCCCTTGTCGTCGAAGGTCGTGCGCTGCATCGTCAAAAGCGGCGCCCCCTCGGGCTCGCCGAGCCGCTCGCCCTCGGCGGCGGTGGCGGCCCGGGCACCGACGGACTGGCGGGCGCTGTGCAGGGTGATCCCGGCGGCGCGCATCAGGCGGTACAGGCCGGTGGCCTCCAGGCGAGTGTCGTCCAGGGCGAGCAGGCCGGTGGGCAGGTGGTTGCAGAGGTACGCGACCGGCTCGCCGTGGGCCAGGCGCAGGCGCTCGACGCGGTGCACCTGTTCGCCCTCGCCGAGCGCGAGCGCGGCGGCGATCTCGGCGGGGGCGGGGACGAGGGTGTTGGTCAGGACGCGGGTCTCGGGACGCTGGCCGGCCGCCTCCAAGTCGTCGTAGAGACTGGACAGTTCGAGGGGGCGCTTGACCTGGCTGTGCACGACCTGGGTGCCGACGCCGCGGCGCCGGACGAGCAGCCCCTTGTCCACGAGGGACTGGATGGCCTGGCGGACGGTGGGCCGGGACAGGCCGAGGCGGCCCGCCAGCTGGATCTCGTTGCCGAGCAGACTGCCGGGCGTCAGGGCGCCGTGCTCGATCGCCGCTTCCAGCTGCTGGGAGAGCTGGAAGTAGAGCGGGACCGGGCTGCTGCGGTCGACGCTGAGTTCGAGCGGGACGGTGGGGTCGTCGGCTGCGGGTTTGGCCACGGGGCGAGAGTAGCGGCGGGGGATGTTGACGGGAAGTCCTGAAGTTCGATTGTCCGGACAAATCAAGAAGGCAGGCGCTCACGGGCCCGTGCCCTCCGCGTGCAGCCAGCACCTCGCCTCGTGGCCGCTCGCCGCGATCGGTACGACGGGCGGGCGGCGCGCGCAGCGGTCCATGGCGAACGGGCAGCGGGCCCGGAACCGGCACCCCTCCCCGCTCTCCTCCTCCCGTACCTCTGCGGTGCGCGTACCCCGCGCTGCGAGCCGCGCCGCCCGCTCCTCCCTGGCCCGCTCGCGGGAGCCCGCCGCGCCCGGGGCGGCGGAGGCGAGGAGCTGGGTGTAGGGGTGGCGGGGGCGCAGGATCACCTCGTCACTGGGGCCGCGCTCGACGATCTGGCCGCGGTACATGACCATGACGTCGGCCGCGAAGTGCCGTGCGGTGGCGAGGTCGTGGGTGACGTAGAGCAGGGCGAGCCTGCGCTGTTCCTTCAGCCGGTCCATCAGGGCGAGGATCTCCAGGCGGATGGAGACGTCGAGCATGGACACCGGTTCGTCGGCGAGCAGGACGGCTGGCTCAGGGGCCAACGCCCTGGCTATGGCGACGCGTTGGCGCTGACCGCCGGAGAGCTCGTGCGGCCGCTTGCGGGCCACGTCGGCGGTCGGGCCGAGGTTCACGGAGGCGAGCAGTTCCGCCGTGCGGGCTTCGACGTCGGCGCGGGTGGCGCGGCCGCTCACCAGGAGGGGCCTGCGCAGGTGGTGCCCCACGGTGTGCGCCGGGTTGAGGGAGGCGAAGGGGTCCTGGAACACCATCTGGACGGCGCGGCGGTACGCACGGTCGCGCACGCCGCGGGCTCCACCGAGCCGGATCTCTCCCGCGCTCGGCACCACCAGGCGCGACAAGGCACGGACCACGGTCGACTTGCCGCTGCCGCTCTCGCCGACCAGGGCGAGGGTGTGACCCGCTTCCAGCGCGAACGTGACCTGGTCCACGGCGCGCAGGGACGCGGTGCCCCGGCGGGTGAAATCGACGGTGAGACCGTCGACTTCCAGTACGGGCGTCTCCGTCATGGCCGGCTTCTCTCGTCGGGGGAGATGGTGTAGGCCCCGGGGTTCCGCCCCGGGCTGCGATCTTCGATCCCCGGCGGGGCTTGAACGAGATGGCACGCCACCCGCGACCACCCCGCCCCGCACCGTTCCAACCGGGGCCGCTCCGCCCCGCACCGGCCGAAGACGGACTCGCAGCGGTCGGCGAACGCGCACCCCGCCGCCTCGATCCGGAGGTCCGGCGGCGCCCCCGGTATCCCTCGCAGGTCCCGCCGCTCCCCCGTGAGCGCGGGGAACGACCTCAGCAGCCCCCGCGTATACGGATGGACGGCCCCGCCTGCCGCGACCACGGCCGTGTCGGCGTACTCGACGATCCGTCCCGCGTACATCACGGCAAGCCGGTCGCTGATCTCCAGGAGGAGGTTCAGGTCGTGCGTGATGAAGACGACGGCGAAGCCGAGGCGCTGCCTCAGCGCCTCGACCTCGTCGAGGATTTCGCGCTGGACCACGACGTCGAGCGCGGTTGTCGGCTCGTCCATGACGACGACGTCCGGGTCGAGCGCGAGAGCCATCGCGATCGAGACGCGCTGACGCATCCCGCCGGACAGTTCGTGCGGATGGGAGCGCAGGCGGGAGCCGTCGATGCCGACGAGTTCGAGCAACTCCCCAGCCCTGGCGCGGCGTTGCGCCCCGTCCATGGCGGGCCGGTGCGCGCGGAAGATGTCATCGAACTGGCGGCCCACGGTCGTCACCGGGTTCAGGGCGTTCATCGCGCTCTGGAACACCATGGCGAGGCGGGTCCAGCGCACCGCCCGCAGCGCCTCGCCGTCGAGGGCGTACAGATCCTCGCCGGCGAGCGTGACGGTGCCGCCCGCGAGCCGTCCCGGTGGCTGCAGCAGACGCGCGAGTGCGTACGCGAGAGTGGACTTGCCGCAGCCCGACTCCCCCGCGATGCCGAGGACTTCACCGCGGCGCAGCTCGAGGCTGACGTCGCGCACCGCGTGGGTGGGGCGCCCGTCGCCGGAGTCGTAGACGACGTCGACGTGGTCGGCCGCGAGGACCACCTCCGTGTCCGTGGGCGTCATCGGTGCCTCCGCACACGCAGCCGGGGGTCGAGGATCTCGTCGAGTCCGAAGCTGATCAGGGAGAGGGCCGCGCCGAGCACGGCGATGGCGAGGCCCGGCGGGACGAACCACCACCAGGAGCCGCCGGCCAGCGCCTCGGCGTTCTGCGCGAAGTAGAGCATCGTGCCCCAGGTGAGGTTGTTCGGGTCGTCGAGGCCGAGGAAGGCGAGGGCTGCCTGGGTGAGGACCGCGAAGATGACGGCGAAGATGAACTGTGAGACCACGATGGCCAGTTCGTTCGGGAGGATCTCCACGAGGACGATCCGGCGGCGGCTCTCCCCGTACAGGCGCGCGGCGAGGACGTAGTCGCGGGTGCGCAGGGACAGCGTCTGTGCGCGCAGCACACGCGCCGAGGCCGCCCAGGTCGTCAGGGCGATGACGAGGATCGTCGCGCCGGTGCCGCCGCCGACGTACGCGGCGACGACGATGACCAGCGGCAGGCCGGGGATGACGAGGAAGATGTTGCTGAGGAGCGAGAGCGCCTCGTCGGTGAGGCCGCCGACGAAGCCGCCGCCGATGCCGATGACCACGGACACCGCGGTGGCGACGAGCGCGGACGCGGCGCCGATCAGCAGGGTGCCGCGGGCGGCGACGACGAACTGGGCGAACACGTCCTGGCCGGTCTGCGTCGTGCCCAACCAGTGGGCGACGGACGGGCCTTGGCCCAGATCCTGGCTGACGGTCTGCGGGTCGCCGAGGAACAGCGGGCCGATCAGCGCCGTCAGGACGAAGAGCGCGACGACGGCGAGGCCCACGCGAAGGCGGCCCGAGCGCAGGGCCGCGCGCAGCCTGCCGGAGCGTGCGGCCGCGGCGCCCGGCGGCGCGGCGAGGGCGGTGGTGGGTGCGGTCATGACGTCACCTGCCGGGTGCGCGGGTCGATGAACGAATAGACCAGGTCCACCAGGAAGTTGGCCGCGAGGACCGCGAAGGTGATCATGAGGAAGATGGCCTGCATCAGGGGGTAGTCGTTGTTGGTGACGGCCTGGAGCAGCGTGTAGCCCATGCCGGGGTAGGAGAAGACGATCTCCATGACGAGCGAGCCGCTGACGATGAAACCCAGGGTGATCGCGAAGCCCGCGACGGACGGCAGGACCGCGTTGCGGGCCGCGTACCGGATCATCACCGTGCGCGGGCGAAGTCCCTTGGCCTCGGCGGCGATCACGTAGTCCTCGGCGAGCGTCGAGACCATCATGTTGCGCATGCCGAGCATCCAGCCGCCGACCGAGGCGATGACGATGGTGGCGGCGGGCAGCACCCCGTGCTGGACCGCGGAGCCGATGAAGTGCGCGTTGAACCCGATGTCGTACGTCTCGTCGTAGCCGCCGCTCGTCGGGGCCATGGGCCACACCTGGGTGAACGCGTAGAGCAGGATGAGCGCCGCCCAGAAGTACGGGATCGCGGCGAGGAACGTCGCGGACGGGACGAGGGCGTCGAGGCGGCCGCCGCGGCGCCAGCCCGCGAGCGTGCCGAGCGTGATGCCGAGGACGACGCTGAACAGGGTGGCGAGTCCGACGAGGACGATGGTCCAGGGCACGGCGTGCACGACGACGTCGCTGACCTTCGTCGGGTAGTACGTGGTGGACAGGCCGAAGTCGAGGCGGAAGAGGGAGGAGAGGTAGTCGCCGTACTGCTGGACGATGTTGCCGTGGCCGAGGCCCAGCATCGCGGCCATGGCCTCCTCCTGGCCTTCGGTGACCGGTCCGGTGGCCGCCATGCGGGAGATCATCAGCTGCACCGGGTCGCCCGGGATGAGGCGCGGCAGGGCGAAGTTGAGGGTGACGGCGATCCAGGCGGCGATCGCGTAGAAGCCGAGCTTGCGGAGCAGGTAACGCACCGTGCGCGCCCCCTACTTGGCCTTCGCCGGTTTGATGCGGGCGGCGACCCAGCCGCCGTCGGGGTCGAGCCAGATCGCCGGGCCCGCGTACAGGTCGTCGTGGGTGGGGTAGCCGGTGACGTGGTTGCCGTTGAACTCGATCTCGTTCTGCTGCTCGAAGAGCGGGATCAGGGGCATCTCGCGGATGAACTCCCGCTGGATCGTGGCGTAGTGGGGTTTCTGCCGCGCGAGGTCGGTGGTGGCGGCGATCGCGGCGAGGGCCCGGTCGACGGTCGGGTTCTTGTAGCGGCCGAAGTTGCCGACGTTGGTGGTCTCGCCGATGGGCGGGGCGATGGCGCTGTTGAGGAGCTGGTCGTAGTAGGCGCGCGGGTCGGGCGTGTAGCCGTAGTTGCTCAGCAGGAGTTCGAAGCGGCCGGTGGCCTGGGCGCTGGTGAACTGGGCGACGGAGACGGCCTTGATCTCCAGGCCGATGCCGACCTTCTTCAGCTGCTGCTTGGCCATCTGCGCGACGCTGACGTAGTCGGTGTAGCCGGAGACCAGGGTGAGGGACAGGCTCAGCTTCTTGCCGTCCTTGGCCCAGTCGCTCCCGCTCTTCGCGTAGCCGGCCGCCCGCAAGTACTTGGCGACGGCGGCCTCGCCCGTCTCGAACTTGGCGTCCTTCAGGGAGGGTTCGAGTACGTTCTGGAAGTTGGGGAGGAGCAGGGCCATGGGGTTGGTCGCGGGTGCGTAGCCCCCGTACACGGACTTGCTCATGAAGTCGCGGTCGAGGGCGGCGCTGATCGCCTTGCGGACGTTGACGTCCGCGGTGACCCCCTTGGCGGCGCACGGCACCAGGAACGCCACCGACATCGGTACGTTGACCAGGTCGAACTCGGGGTCCTTGGCCAGGTAGTTCTTCTTGATGTCGGGGATGAAGCCGCCCGCCCAGTCGATCTTCCCCTTGGCGACGGAGGCCAGGAAGGCGTTGTTGCCGCTGAAGGAGACGTAGCGGATCGTCTTGAAGTGCGGCAGGCCGGGGACGTAGTAGTCGTCGCGGGCGGTCAGTTCCATCGTGGTGCCCTTGACGAACTTGACCTTCCAGGGGCCGGTGGCCACCGGGTTCGCGTTGATGTCCGTCTTCTTCTTCGCGTCCGGGATCACCGACCAGATGTGCTTGGGCAGCATCTTGGACTTGCCGAGGAGGAAGTACTCCTTCGTGTACGCGGACTCGGTGAAGGTCAGCACCAGCGTGTGGTCGTCGGGCGTCGTGATGGTGTCGAGCGGATACGCGTACTGGTTCAACTCCTTGTTGTCCTTGGCTATTTGGAAGGTGTACGCGGCGTCGGCGGCGGTGAACGGCTTGCCGTCGCTCCACTTCACACCCTTGCGCAGGGTGACCGTGAGCTTCTTGCCGCCGTCGGCCCACCGGTAGTCGGTGCCGAGCCAGTCGTGCACCTCGCCCGCCTTGGCCGCGTTGAAGTGGAACAGCGGCTCGTAGAGCAGGCCGTGGGTCGGATGCAGGGGCTGTGGGGCGAACGGGTTGAAGTTGCGCACCAGTTGACCCTGCGTGGCGTTGACGACGAGGGTGCCGCCGGGCGCGCCCGAGCCGCTGTCGGCACCGCCACAGGCGGCGGCGAGCGGTCCGGCGAGGACGAGTCCTGCGGCGGAGGCGAGAACGGTGCGGCGGCTGGGGTGCGCGGGCTCGGGCGGCCCAAGCGGCGTGATCGATGACATCGCGGGTCCCTTGCTCTGGCTGTGAGACTGCTCCGACAGGTCTGGCCAAGGGCGCCGAAAGCGGTGGTCCGCACACCGTCGGCGCCGTGAAAGTAAACGCGTGCGAAAGTGACTGTCAATGCGCTTGCATGACTCTCACCGGTATTCAACTGAACCGGATTAGCAAGGGACTTCATCGAATACTGTCGAACGGGCAGGCCACCTCGCACGTGCCCCGAACGGAAGGGAATCCGAGTGAAACGACCCACCATGGCGGACATCGCGCGCCGCGCGGGCGTCACCAAGGCCGCCGTGTCGTTCGCGCTCAACGACCGGCCGGGCGTCTCGGCGCCCACCCGGCGACGCATCCTGGCGATAGCCGAGGAGCTGGGCTGGCAGCCCAACAGCGCGGCGCGGGCGCTGTCCGACGGCAGGGCGGGCGCGTTCGGCCTGGTGATCGACCGGCCCGCGCGCACGCTCGGCCTCGAGCCGTTCTTCATGCAGCTGGTCTCGGGCATTCAGGACGAACTCATCACGGACGCCACGCCGTTGGTGTTCACGATGGCCGAGGACCAGGCGGCGGAGATCGCGCTCTACCGGTCCTGGTGGGCGCGGCGGCGGGTGGACGGCGTATTCCTGGTGGACCTCAGGACGGACGACGCGCGCGTCGCCGTTCTGGAGGAGCTCGGCATGCCGGGTGTGGTGATCGGGGCGCCCGTCGGCACGGGGCGGCTGCCCGCGGTGTGGAGCGACGACGGGGTGGCGGTGCGCACCGTGGTGGACCATCTGGCCGGGCTCGGGCACCGGCGGATCGCGCGGGTCAGCGGCCCTTCGGCGCTGCGGCACACCATGATCAGGACCGAGGCGTTCAGCGCGCATGTACGGGAGTTGGGCCTTCAGGGGCGGATCGTCGAGGCCGACTACAGCGGGGAGCGGGGCGCCGCCGCGACGCGCGAACTGCTGGCCGCGGGGGCGGGCGAGCGGCCCACGGCGATCCTGTACGACAACGACGTGATGGCGGTGTCGGGCCTGACCGCCGCACAGGCGCTCGGGGTGCGGGTGCCGGCGGATCTGTCGGTGGTCGCGTGGGACGACTCGGCACTGTGCGAGCTGGTGAATCCCCCGCTGACGGCGTTGAGCCGGGACATCGCGGCGTACGGGGCGCATGCGGCGCGGCGGCTGCGCGAGGCGGCAGGCGGGCGCGAGGTCGGCGACCTGCAGGATCCGGCGCCGCGCCTCACGGTGCGCGGCAGCGTGGGCCCCGCCTCCACTTCATAAACCGGTTTACCGATCAGCGGATGCGGCGCGACCGATCAACAGCCGTGTCCGCACGCGGTATTGACGCTAAACCGGTACAGCGGTTCACTCTACGGCAGTACGCGGCAGGCCTGTCCGCACCGGGCCGCGCTTTTCGTCATCGCTCATGTCACCCATTTTCAGGGAGAGTTCGCCGATGCCGCGTCCCGCTGCCCGGATGTCCCGTGACGGCCGCCCGATCACCTGGCTCGGAGCCAATTTCTGGTCCCGCTCCGGGGGTCCGCTGATGTGGCGCTCGTACGATGCCGGGCTCGTCGCCGACGAGCTGCGCGTGCTGCGCGACCACGGCCTGAACATGACCCGCTCGTTCTTCTACTGGCCGGACTTCATGCCCGAACCCGACCGGATCGACGAGGAGTTGTGCGCGCACTACGCCGACTTCCTCGACCGGCACCAGGAGCTCGGCATGACCACCGTGCCGACGTTCCTCGTGGGCCACATGTCCGGCGAGAACTGGGATCCGGCCTGGCGCGGCGGTCGCGATCTGTACGGCGACGTGTGGCTTGTGGCACGGCAGGCGTGGTTCGTGCGCGAGATGACGCGGCGCTTCAAGGACCATCCGGCGGTGACCGGCTGGCTGATCTCCAACGAGATGCCGATCTACGGCGCGCCGGGCGCATCACGTGACGTGGTGGACTCCTGGGCGCAGTTGGTGGTCGACGCCGTGCGGGCCGGTGGGGGGACGCAGCCGGTGTCGCTCGGCGACGGCGCCTGGGGCATCGAGAACTCGGGGCACGACAACGGCTTTCGGGTCGCCGACTCCGCCCGGCTGTGCGACTGGCTGGGCCCGCACGTGTACCGCATGGAGAACGACCCGGTCCGCCAGCATTACGCGGCGGCCTGGGTGTGCGAGCTGACGTCGACCTTCGACAGGCCGGTGGTACTCGAGGAGTTCGGGCTGACGTCGGCGTTCGCCTCGGGCGAGCACGCGGCGGCGTACTACCGCCAGGCCCTGCACAACAGCCTGCTCGCCGGGGCGACCGGCTGGATCGCCTGGAACAACTCGGACTACGACACGCCGGTGCTGCGCGAGCAGGACCCGTACCGGCACCACGCCTTCGAGATGTACTTCGGACTGACGGACAGCACGGGCAGGCCCAAGCCGCAGCTCGGTGAACTCCACGCCTTCTCAAGGGTGTTGGAGGAGGTGGAGTGGGAGCGGTGTGCGCGGGCCGACACGGACACTGCGCTCGTCGTGTCCTCGTACCTGGACACGCCGTACCCGTTCACCCGGGACGAGGACCGGTCGTACGTGCAGGAGACCGGGCGGCAGGCCTGGATCGCGGGACGGCTCGCGGACGCGCCCGCGGCCGTGGTGCGCGAGAGCGACGGGGAACTGCCCGCGGGGTACCGGCTGTATCTGGTGCCGTCCGTCAAGCAGTTGCTGTCCCCGACCTGGTACCGCCTGGAGGAGCTGGCACGCGGCGGGGCGACCGTGTACGTGTCGTACTCGCCCGGCGCCCACGAGGAGCAGCGCGGCCCGTGGTGGGCACGTCTGGACGAACTCTTCGGCGTGCGGCACGAGTTGGCATACGGGCTCGTCGAACCGATCGAGGACGACGAGGTGACCTTCGTCCTCCAGCGGGACTTCGGGAGCCTGGGCGCGGGGACCCGGCTCGGCTTCCGGGCGGCCGGGACCGCGGACAGCCGCTGCTTCCTGCCGGTGCGGGTCGCCGCGGGGGCCGAGGCCGTCGCCGTGGACGGGCACGGGCGGCCCGCCCTGGTGGAGCGGCGGGTCGGGGCGGGGCGGATGGTGCTGTGCACGTACCCCCTGGAGCACATGGCCGCCGTGACCCCGCGGGTCAACCCGGAGGCCACGAGCCGGATCTACGACGCCCTCGCGGTCACCGCCGGGGTGCGCAGGCCGGTGACGGTGGCGGACCCGCGGGTCGCGGTGGACCTCGTCGACCACGCCGCCGGGCACCGCTGGGTGTGGCTCGTCAGCCAGTGCGCCCAGGAGCTGCCGGTGAAGCCCGTGGTGGCGGCGGGGTGGCGGCTGACGTCGCGGGACGGCGAGCCCGTGCAGGCGGTGACCCTCGCGCCGTACGGGGTGGAGGTGCTGCGGCTCGACGCGGAGTAGGCGGTGCGGGCGCCCGGGTGTTTGTCAGGACAAAGGATTGACAGCACTTGGGCGGGACGGCACGTTGGGTCCATGCGCATCGGACTCATCGGAACGGGCCGGATCGGAACCTTTCACGCGAGCGCGCTGCAGCGCCACCCGGAGGTCGACGCGCTGGTCGTCGCCGACGCCGAGCCCGCACGGGCCACCGCGCTCGCCGACCGCGTCGGGGCGACGGCCGTGCCCGGCGTCGACGCGCTCTTCGCCCGGGGCGTGGACGCGCTGGTCGTCACGGCGGCCACCGCCGCGCACGCCGAACTGATCGGGCGGGCGGCGCGGGCCGGGCTCCCGGTGTTCTGCGAGAAGCCCATCGCGCTGGACCTGCCGGGCACGCTGGCCGCGCTGCGGGAGGTCGAGGCGGCGGGCACGGTCCTCCAGCTCGGGTTCCAGCGGCGCTTCGACGCGGGGTACGCGGCCGCGCGCGAGGCGGTGCGGGCGGGGCGACTCGGGCGGCTGCACACCGTGCGGGCCATGACGTCCGACCCGGCGCCGCCGCCGGCCGCGTATCTGCCGCTGTCGGGCGGGCTCTACCGGGACTGTCTGGTGCACGACTTCGACGCCGTGCGGTGGGTGACCGGGCGGGAGGTCGTCGAGGTGTACGCGGCCGGGGCCGATGCGGGGCCCGCGATGTTCCGCGACGCGCAGGACGTGGACACGGCCGCGGTGGTGCTGACCCTGGACGACGGGGTGCTGGTGACGGCCACGGCGACGCGGTGCAACGGGGCCGGGTACGACGTGCGGATGGAGCTTTCCGGGGAGCGGGACACGGTCGTCGTGGGCCTGGACGAGCGGACTCCGGTTGCCTCTGCGGAGCCGGGTGGGCCGCCGGCTCCTGCTAAGCCGTGGCCCGGGTTCTTGGAGCGGTTCGCCCCGGCGTACGAGGAGGAGTTGGGGGCGTTCGTGGATGTGGTGCGGGGGGTTCGGTCCAATCCGTGTGACGGGTGGGAGGCGCTGGCCGCGTTGCGGGTTGCCGAGGCGTGTGAGGTCTCTCGGGCTGAACGGAGGGTGGTGCGGGTGGCCGAGGTGGACGGGGTCGGATGACCCCGGTCCGTCGTGGCGCCTCGGCGCCGCAGGGGCTGCTCCTGGAGGTCGTACACGGTCACCGGTCGTACGCGGTCACCAGCGGACCCGCAGGGTACGGACCCCGCGCATCAGCATCCCCGGCAGCCAGGTGTCGGGCTCGCCGTCCAGGGCCAGGTCGGGGCAGCGCTCCAGGAGGGAGCGGATCGCGGTGCGGCCCTCGATGCGGGCCAGCGGGGCGCCCAGGCAGTAGTGGATGCCGTGGCCGAACGCCATGTGCCCGCGGGCGTCGCGGCGGATGTCGAAGTCGTCGGCGGCCGCGAAGCGCTCCGGGTCGCGGCCCGCGGAGCCGATGCCGATGAGGACGGGGGCGCCCGTCGGGATCACGGCGCCGTCGATCTCGACCGGCTCCGCCGCGAAGCGGTGCGTGGCCGTCTCGACCGGGCCGTCGTAGCGGAGCATCTCCTCCACGGCGCCGTCCAGGAGCGTCATGTCGGCGCGCAGGGCGGCGAGTTGGCCGGGGTGGGCCAGGAGCGCGCGCACTCCGTTCCCGATCAGATTCACCGTGGTCTCGTGGCCCGCGATGAGCAGCAGGAAGGCCATGCCGCGCAGTTCCCCCGGGGACAGCCGGTCGCCGTCGTCCGCCGTCGTCCTGATCAGCGCGCTCAGCAGGTCGTCCGCCGGTGCGGTGCAGCGCTTGTCCTCGATCAACTCGTCGAGGAACGCCGCAAGTTCGACGTAGACATCCGCCTCTTCGTCGGCGCTCGTCGGGGCGACCACCTGGGTCGACATGCGGCGGAAGCGGTCGCGGTCGATGTCGGGGACGCCGAGCAGCTCGCAGATGACGACGAGGGGGAGCGGGAACGCCAACGCCCCGACGAGGTCGGCCGCGCCGCGCGGGACCATGTCGTCGAGCAGTTCGTCGGTGATCTTCTGGATGCGCGGGGCGAGCTCCGCCACGCGGCGCGGGGTGAACTCCCGGGTGACCAGCGAGCGCAGCCTGCCGTGCTCGGGCGGGTCCGCGAAGAGCAGGTGGCGGCCGATGAGCGCGTCCTCGAATCCCCAGGGCGGCGACTTGACCAGGCGCGGGTCCGTGAACGCGGCGCGGGCCGCCTCGTGTCCGACGATCAGCCAGAGCTCCTCGCTCGGCCCGGGGCCCGGTGTGCGGACGTGGTGCACGGGGCCGCGCCTGCGCAGGGCCTCGTACACCGGGTAGGGGTTCGCGTAGAACGCCCCTGCGTCGCCCGCGAATTCACCGAGATCGACCGTCTCGCTCACCTCTGCCATGCCCCTTCTAACTCGCCCCGCTCACGATCCGTTCCCGGCGCGCCCCGCCCGTCTCCAGGAACCGCGCGAGGGGCAGGGTCGCCGCGCCGACGGTGACCGCGTCCGGGCCGAGGCGGCCGAGTTCGACGGTGGTCTGCGCGAACGGGTGGCGCAGCGCGTACGCGGCGGCGGCGCGGCGCACCGGTTCGATGAGCCGGGGGCCGAGCAGCAGGCCCGCCCAGCCGCCGAGCACGATCCGCTCCGGGTTGAAGAGGTTGACGAGGTCGGCGATGCCCGCGCCGAGGAACTCGGCCGTCTCCTCCAACAGGCCGGTGGTGGAGGGGTCGTCGAGGAGTTCGGCGAGGGCGCCCTCCTCGTCCGGGGCGCTCCAGGTGCCGCCCGACTCCCGCCACCGTTCGAGCAGCGCCTCGGCACCCACGTACGCCTCGAGGCAGCCGCGCGCCCCGCAGCGGCACGGCCGGCCGCCGACCTGGAGGACGGTGTGACCCCACTCCCCCGCGCTGGACGCCGAGCCCTGGTACGGCACGCCGTCGGCGATGACGCAGGCGCCGACGCCGGACCCGATGAGGGTGATGACGGCGTTGCGGGCGCCGCGGCCCGCGCCGAACCACATCTCGGCGCGGCCGAGCGTCTTGGCCCCGTTGTCGACGAACAGCGGGATCTGGGGCGGGAGTTCACCCGGGGCGCGCAGCATCGCCTCCAGCGGGACGGCCTCCCAGCCGATGGTCTGGCCGTGCACGACGGCGCCGGACGGGCCCGAGGCGTCGACGATGCCGGGGACGCCGATGCCGACGCCGATCAGGGACGCGGGCGCCACGCCGGCCTCGGCGAGGACCCGGGTGAGACCGGCGGCGATGAGGTGGACCACGGCGTCGGCGTCGTAGGTGCCGTCGGGGGTCGCCTCGGGCAACGGGGCGTCCATGCGCGCCAGTTCGCTCAGCGACAGGTCGAACAGCTCGACGCGGACCCGGGTCTCGCCCACGTCCACGCCGACGACGTGCCCGCTGCCGGGTGCGACGCGCAGCAGGGTGCGCGGGCGGCCGCCGTCGGAGTCGACGAGGCCGGCCTCCTCCACCGTGCCCTCGGCGACCAGTTCGGAGACGACGTTGCTGATGGAGCCGGAGCTGAGTCCGGTGAGGGGCCCCAACTCCTGTCTGCTGAGCGGTCCGTCGAAGTAGAGCTTGCTCAGTACGGTGGCCCGGTTCCCCTGGCGCAGATCGCGCACCGTCCGCCGGCGTGGTCCTGCCATCCCTCGCTCCGCCCCTTGGTCCAACGCTTAGATCACGGTGTGAACTTACCCCGAGTCCGGGTGTCCGCCCGGCCTGCCGTTCTTTCTCACGCCTGCTCGTCGAGCAGGCCCGCGTCGTGGACGAGCAGCGCGATCTGTACGCGGTTGTTGAGGTCGAGCTTGGTCATGATGCGCGAGACGTGCGTCTTGACGGTGGCGACGCTCATGTAGAGGGTCGCGGCGATGTCCGCGTTGGACTTGCCGCGGCCGACCTCGACGGCGACGTCCCGCTCGCGCTCGGCCAGGGCGTCCAGGCGGCGCCGGGCGCCCGCGGTGCGTACGTCGCGCTCGGAGGCGGCGGCGTGTGTCATCAGCTGGCGGGTCACGGCCGGGGAGAGCACCGGGTCACCGGCGGCGACGCTGCGCACGGCGCCGAGGATCTCGGTGGGGGTGGCGTCCTTGAGCACGAATCCGGCGGCGCCCGCGCGCAGCGCCCTCAGGACCTGCTCGTCGGCGTGGAACGTGGTGAGGACGACGACCTGCGGGGCGTCCGCCCGTGCGCGCAGGTGCTCGGTGGCGGTGAGGCCGTCCATGTTCGGCATGCGGATGTCCATGAGGACGACGTCGGGCCGGGCGGTGCCGGCCAGCGCGAGGGCCTGCTCGCCGTCGGCGGCCTGCCCGACGATGTCGACGTCGTCGGCCCCGCCCAGCATGAAGGTCAGGCCCGAGCGGACCAGGGGGTCGTCGTCGACGAGCAGCAGACGGATCACGTTCATGGGCCCCACCGTAGTCAAGGCGCCTGCGTCGTCGTGCGGTCCGGTCACCCCTGCCACGGCAGCCAGGCCCGCACCGTGAAGCCGCCCTCCGCGCGCGGCCCGTGCTCGAGGCTGCCGCCCGCGAGGGTGGCCCGCTCCGTGAGGCCGATCAGGCCCTGCCCCGAGCCGGGGACGTGCGGGACCTCGCCGGGCGGCGCCGGGTTGCTGACCGTGACGGTGAGCCCCTCGCCCGGGGCGCCGCCGATCTCCACCGCGACCTCGGCGCCGGGGGCGTGCTTGCGGGCGTTGGTCAGGCCCTCCTGGGCGATGCGGTACGCGGTGCGGCCCGTCGAGGCGGGGACGGCCTCGGGGTCGGTGACCCGGTTGTCGAGGCTGACCTTCATGCCGGCCTCGCGGGACTCGGCGATCAGGGTGTCGAGCGCGACCAGCGTCGGCTGCGGGCGCCCCGACTCCTCGCCGTGGTCCGCGGCGCGCAGGACGCCGATGATCTCGCGCAGGTCCTGCAGCGCCTCGTGGGCGCTCTCCCGGATGACGCCCGCGGCCCGGGCGATCTCGGCCTGGGGCGCGTCGGGCCGGAACTCCAGGGCGCCCGCGTGCACGCTCAGCAGGGTGAGGCGGTGGGCGAGGACGTCGTGCATCTCGCGGGCGATGGCCTCGCGGGCCAGGCGCTGGGCCTGCTCGGCGCGGAGCGCGGCCTCGGTCTCGGCGCGCCGGGCACGCTCGCGCAGCGCCATCAGGAGCTGGCGCCGGGAGCGGACGAACATGCCCCAGCCGACGCAGGTGACCGCGATGATCACGGTGAAGCCGACGGACACCGCGTACGGCGTGCTCGGGTCGGGCCGGATGACGAAGTACAGGGGGACCAGCGCGATGGAGGCGCCGGCCACCCAGGCGACGTAGCGGAAGGGCCGGTGGACGGCCAGCGTGAAGATCGAGATGGCGACCGCGCCGCCCGCGCTGTCGGACAGCAGGCTGATCGGCACCATCACGAGGGCGAGCCCGAGCGGCCAGCGGCGGCGCAGCCACAGCGCGGCGCAGGCCAGGACGCCGATGAGCTGGTCGAGGACCGCGACGTCGTGCGAGATGTGCTCGTTCTGGTCGAGCTGGTCGGCGGCGACCATGCCGACGCACACGGCGATGAGGAAGCAGCTGAAGTCGACGATCCAGTCCCGCGCCGTACGCCGTCTGCGGCCCGGGCGGCCCTCGGAGTCCAGGTCGAGCTCGTCGGCGACGGCCGACGGCAGCAGCCAGCGGCGCCACCGCAGCGGCGGCTCGGCCGCCTGCTCGTGGGTTCCGGTCTGCTGCGATGCGTCCATGGTCGACAAATCTACGCACCACGGGTGCCCGGCACCGCCCCGTGCGGCCGGGAGGAGACCAAAGTCGGGCGCGCGTCGACTTTGGTCGCGCGCTCGGTGCCCGCACTGCGACTTGTGGCGCACGCGCCTCGCCCCGCGGCCGATGTGGGTGGGGGGTCCGCGGGGCGAGGGTGCTGTCCATGAACAAGAACGAACTGCGGAAGATCCTCGAGGTCGTCGGCGGGCTCGCCCTGCTCCAGGGCGCGGTCGGCCTGGTCCACGAGTTCACCGGCTGGCTCGGCTGGGGCCTGATCTCGCACCTCGGCTTCCTCGACGGCCGCGAGGTGTACGGGTCCATCGCGCTGATCGTGCTCGCGATCGCCCTGTTCGCGGCCGCCGAGAGCCAGAAGAAGGCCTAGGGCGTGTCTTCAAACTCCCTCCCCCGGCCGAAGGCTGGGGGAGTGCCGGGTGCCGACCCTCGTACTGGATGTACTTGGGTCTGCGCCCGGTGCGGCGAAGGGGGCACCTCCCTGCTCGAGGTTGTTCGAGAGCTTGGGGGCGCGTGCCAGGCGTCGTGAGGCTGGGGGCACCTCCCAGCGTTAGCTGGGGGCACCTCCCAGCGTTAGCTGGGGGAGGGAGTTTGAAGACACGCCCTAGCTCGGGGTCACCGGGTTCAGCAGGAGTAGTCGACCAGGTCGAACGACGCGTAGTGGTCGGGCGTGTAGTAGTCCTCCACGTGGTCGGCCTGGGTGCCGCCCGTGATGATGCGGCGCGTGCCGCGGGTGCTGGAGCCGGGCGTCTTCACGGTGAACTCGTGGTAGTAGCCGGACGACTTGGCGGGCAGCAGGCCCTCGCGGTTCTGGAAGACCGTGCCGTCCTGCGAGTACGGGTAGGGGCCCCCGGTGGCGATGAGGTCCAGGGTGTCGTGCGCCTGCGAGGGCAGGTCGGAGTAGCAGATGTCGCCGACCGCGGCGGCGGCGAACGTGGAGGCGGACGCGGCCGGCGTGGGGGCGGCCGTGGCGGTGACGGTGGCGGAGCCGCCGATGAAGAGAGCGGCGGCGAGGGCAGCGGCGCTGAGGAAGCGTGGGGGTGTCTTCATGCCCATCATTGACGCGCGTAGAGCTACCCGCGTCAATCCCAACTACCGCTTGTTTTCCGGGAGTTAACTTGTGCTGCGCCGTCCCCAGCCGGTTCCGGCCAGCACCAGAACCGCACCCAACACCCCCATCGCGCCCAGCCGTTCACCACCCAGCGCAATCCCGGCCGCGGCCGCCCAAAGCGGCTCGGTGCCCAGCAGCAGGCTGACGCGGGAGGGCGAGGAGCGGCGTACCGCCCACATCTGGACGAAGAACGCGAACAGGGTGCAGAAGACGGACAGGAACAACAGCCCTGCCCAGTCGGCCGGTTCGAAGGCGGCGGCCGCGTCCCACGGCGTCGCACCGCTGCCGGGGACGGCGCAGAGCAGGGCGAACACGACGACGGCGGAGCCGAGTTGGACGGTCGTCAGGGGCAGCGCGTCGGCGCCCCTGACGGACTTCAGCCGGGCCATCACGAGGACGTGCACGGTGCGGGCGAGCGCCGCGAGGAGCATGAGCAAGTCGCCGGCCGAGGGTGTCGTGAAACCGCCGCCCTGGGTGAGCAGCACGACGCCGAGCACGGAGGTGGCGGCCGCGCCCAGGAACGCGCGGGACGGCCGGGTCCGGGTGACGGCTGCCTCGGCGAGCGGCGTGAAGATCATCGTGAGGCTGATGATGAGGCCCGCGTTGGTCGCCGAGGTGTGCACGACGCCGTACGTCTCGAGCAGGAAGATCCCGCTGAGGATCAGGCCGAGCGTGCCCGCACCGCGCCACTGGGCGGGCGTCAGCGTCCGCAGGGCCCGCCACCCCGCCCCGGCGAGGACGGGCAGCACGATCCCGAACCGCAGGACGAGGACGGCGAGCACGGTGGACCGGGTGGTGACGCCCTTGGCGGCGAGGTAGCTGGCGCCCCACACGACGGCCACCGCGAGCAGCGGGACGTCGGTGAGCCAGGCGCGGGGTCGGGGCGCGGGCAGGGCGAGCGCGCTCAAGTGCGGGCCTCCGGGAATCTGTTGCTGCTGTGGAGACGTCGGCGGCTCGCACGGGAACGATCACCGTACCGGCGGCCCGGCCCGCAGCGCCATCAAAAAGTGCCGTATGCGGGGCGCCCGTCGAGGTCGTAGGAGCTGATGACGACGCCCTTGCCGGTGACGCGGGTCGCCGTGTTCCGGAAGGCGGTGGGCACCGCGCCCTCCTCGAAGAGCCGGCGGCCCGCGCCGAGGACCACCGGGAACGTCATCAGGTGCACGGTGTCGATCAGGTCGTGCCGCAGCAGGAACCGGGCGAGTGCCCCGCTGCCGTGGATCTGCAGCTCACCGCCCGGCTGCTCCTTGAGCGCGGTGACGTCCTTGACGAGGTCGTCGCCGCCGATGACCCGGGTGCCCGCCCAGTCGGCGCTCGTGAGGGTGCGGCTCGCGACGTACTTCGGCAGGGAGTTGAGGGGGCCCGCGACCGGGTCGGCCGGGTCGGTGCGCTTCGGCCAGTACCCGGCGAAGATGTCGTACGTGCGCCTGCCGAGCAGGAACGCCTCGACGCGCGAGAAGTTCTCGACGACGAACGCGCCGAAGTCGTCGTCGTCGAACGGGAAGGTCCAGCCGCCCTGCGTGAAGTTCCCCGTGGGGTCCTCCTCCGGGCCGCCGGGCGCCTGGTAGACGCCGTCGAGGCTGACGAATTCGGTGAGGGTGAGTTTCATGGCGATCCCCTTCAGGGGTGCGAGGACGGTCGTACCCCTTCTGACCCGCCCCGGGGCCCGAACTCATCGCTCGCATCTCGGTGTCCGTTTGCCGCCAGCCTTCCCTGCCGTACGCGGCTGTACTTGAAGCAACAACAACAGCTGAGCGCGGGAGAGAACATGAACAGCAAGGTGGCTCTGGTGACCGGTGGCAGCCGTGGGATGGGGGCCGCGACGGCGCTGCGGCTCGCGGCGGACGGCTTCGACGTGGCGGTCACCTACGTGCAGGGCAAGGAGGCCGCCGAGGACGTGGTGCGCCGGATCGAGGCGCTTGGACGGCGCGGGCTCGCGGTGCGGGCCGACTCGGCGGACGCGGGCGAGGCGGCCGAGGCGGTGGCCCTGACCGCGGACCGGCTCGGCCGGCTCGACGTGCTGGTCAACAACGTCGGCGTGGGCGTCCTCGGCCCGCTGGACGGCCTTGGCCTGGCGGACGTGGACCGCGTGCTCGCGGTGAACGTGCGCGGCGTCTTCCTGGCCTCGCAGGCCGCGGCCGGGATCATGGGCGAGGGCGGCCGGATCGTCACGATCGGCACCTGTATGGCCAAGCACGTACCGGGCCCCGGCGGCACGCTGTACGCGATGAGCAAGTCGGCCCTGATCGGCCTGACGAAGGCGCTCGCCAGGGAGCTGGGCGGGCGCGGCATCACGGCGAACATCGTCCACCCGGGTCCGATCGACACGGACATGAACCCGGCGGACGGCCCGTTCGCCGCCGGGCAGGCGGAGATGACGGCGCTCGGCCGGTTCGGCACGGCGGACGAAGTCGCGGGCACGGTGGCCTACTTGGCGGGTCCCGCGGCGACGTACGTCACGGGCGCGGAGCTCGCGGTGGACGGCGGGCACGCGGCCTGACGGGACCTGACGGGAACAGGATGCGGGGCACACCGGTGCTGTCAGGCCGGTGTGCCCCGCAGGTCTGTGCGGCTCCTTGCGGCTCGGGCCTACTCGCCCGACTCCGCGTGGCGCGCGGCCAGTTGGGCGGTGCCCTGGTCGGTCAGGGAGCCGAACAGGCGCAGGCGCGAGATGCCGCCGTCGGGGAAGATGTCGATGCGGGCGTGGGTGCCGACCGCCGGGGTGTCGAGCACGAAGCGGTGGTTCGTGTCGGGCTGCAGGCGGGTGCGGGGCAGGACCTCGACCCACTCGCCGTCGGCCCCGTCCTTCACGGAGACCGATGCCCACCCGGCGCTGTTGCCCTTGAGGTACGCCGTGTCGATCTCCAGGGCGCGGATCTGCGACTGGGCGACCAGCTGGTAGCGGATCCAGTCGTTGCCGTTGTCGCGGCGGCGCCGGGTCTCCCAGCCGTCGTCCATCTTGCGGGAGTAGCCCGGCTGGATGGTGTTCGAGGCGGGCGAGTAGAAGAGGTTCGAGGCGTCCTCGGCGCGGCCGCCGTTGGCCAGGGCGACGACGTCGAAGGTGCCGAGCGTGGCGAGCCACTTCGGGTCCGGGACGACCTCGCCGTAGACGCGCAGGCGGGCGATGCCGCCGTCGGGGTGCTGGTTGACGCGCAGGTGCGTGAAGCGCTGCTCGACGTCGACGGCGAAGCCGTTCGCCGCGTGGCCGCCAACTGCCGTACGGGGTACGAGAGTCGTCCACTTCACGTCGTCGGCGAGCAGCTCCTCCGGGGTGGGCGCGCCCGCGACGGACGTGGCCTCCACCGAGACGGCCTGCGGGTAGTTGCCGCGGAAGTGCGCGGTGTCGACGACGATGCCGCGGACGACGCCGGGGGCGCCGAGGCGGACGAGCGCCCAGTCGTGGTCCTCGGCGGTGGGCCACGGGTGGTCGGCGCCGGTGCCGCGGCGACGGCGGGTCTCCCAGCCGTCCATGATCTTGCCCTTGTGTCCGAAGTGCTCCGGGTCGAACTCGGCGCGCTCGGGGACGAGCAGGTTCTCGCGCTGGGCGAAGAACTCGTCGTTGGCGGCGATCACCCCGGCGCCGAGGGCGCGCGCGGCGAGGTCGACGTACTGCGTGAACGGGAAGTCCGCGGTGCGGTAGTCGGCGTACGGGTCGCCGCCGCCGTAGGGGCTGGCGTCACCGGTGAAGCTGGGTATCGCGGAGTTCGCGGACATGGTGGTTACTTGTTCCTCTCGAGAAGCTTGCCCCGGGGGGCGGTGAACTCGCCGTCGGCGACGATGCGTTCGCCGCGCAGCCAGGTCGACTTGACGACGCCGTGCAGCGTCTTGCCCGCGTACGCCGTGACGCGGTTGCGGTGCTGGAGCTCGGCCGGGTCGACCGTGAACGTCTCCTCGGGGGCGAGGACGGCGAAGTCCGCGTCGCGGCCGACGGCGATGGCGCCCTTGCGGTCGTCGAGACCGACCAGCGCGGACGTCCGCTCGGACATCCAACGGACCACGTCCTCAAGGGAGTAGCCCCGCGCGCGAGCCGCGGTCCAGATGGCCGACAGGCTCAGCTGGAGACCGGAGATGCCGCCCCACGCGGTGGCGAAGTCGTCGGTCTTCAGGTCGGCCGTCGACGGCGAGTGGTCGGTGACGATGCAGTCGATGGTGCCGTCGGCGAGCGCCTGCCACAGCAGGTCCTGGTTGGCGGCCTCGCGGATCGGCGGGCAGCACTTGAACTCGCTCGCCCCGTCCGGGACTTCCTCGGCGGTGAGCGTGAGGTAGTGCGGACAGGTCTCGACGGTCAGCCGGACGCCCTCGGCCTTGGCGGCGGCGATCAGCGGCAGCGCGTCGGACGACGACAGGTGCAGGACGTGGACGCGGGCGCCGATGCGCTTGGCGGTGTCGATGAGGCCCTTGATCGCGACGTCCTCGGAGACCCGGGGGCGGGTGGCGAGGTAGTCGTCGTACTTCGGGCCGCTGTTGTGGGGCGCCACGTCGAGCTCGTGCGGGTCCTCGGCGTGCACGATGAGCAGGCCGCCGAACCCGGCGATCTCCGCCATGGACGCGGTGAGCTGGTCACCGTCGAGGTGCGGGAACTCGTCCACGCCGGACGGCGAAAGGAAGCACTTGAAGCCGAAGACGCCGGCGTCGTGCAGCGGGCGCAGGTCCTTGACGTTGTCCGGCAGGGCGCCGCCCCAGAAGCCGACGTCGATGTGCGCCTTGCTGGCCGCGACGTCCTTCTTCGTACGAAGATTGTCGACGGTGGTGGTCGGCGGGAGGGAGTTGAGCGGCATGTCGACGAGCGTCGTGATGCCGCCGGCCGCGGCGGCGCGGGTGGCGGTCCAGAAGCCCTCCCACTCGGTGCGCCCCGGGTCGTTCACGTGGACGTGCGTGTCCACGATGCCGGGCAGCAGCGCGTGGTCGCCGAAGTCCTCGAGCCGGGCGCCCGCCGGCACCTCCGCGTCGTGCGCGAGCACCGCGACGATCTCCCCCGCGGCTACGGCGACCGACGCGGGCCGCGTACCTTCGGGGGTGATGACGCGGGTCGAGCGCAGCACCAGTTCGACTTCGACGTCCGACACCCTGGACCTCCGTACGTGAGTTACGACGTTCAGCTTCAACGTTCTGTTGAAGGAGTTTTCACTTGCGTTCGCGAACCGTCAAGGCTCTGGACGTTTCCACAAAGTGAAATTACAATTCCGGTAGGCAGAACGTAGCTACCGACGAACTTCCAGGTCAAGGGATCACCGGTCGAGAATGCGCCAGTAAGCTGCCTCTTCGCCTGCCCGTCCTTGAAAGGAACGCGCCCGTGCCGACGTCCAGCGCCAGCACCTCTGCCCCTGAGGGTGCCGCCAAGTCCGCTTCCAGCGGCGGTGTCCAGTCCCTCGAGCGCGCCTTCGACCTCCTCGAGCGGATGGCCGACGCCGGCGGTGAGGTGGGCCTGAGCGAACTCTCCGCGAGCAGCGGCCTGCCCCTGCCGACCATCCACCGCCTGATGCGCACGCTGGTCGCCTGCGGTTACGTACGCCAGCAGCCGAACCGCCGCTACGCGCTCGGCCCGCGCCTGATCCGCCTCGGCGAATCGGCGTCCCGGCTGCTCGGGACGTGGGCGCGGCCGTACCTGGCCCGGCTCGTCGAGGAGACCGGCGAGACGGCGAACATGGCGCTGCTCGACGGGGACGAGATCGTGTACGTCGCCCAGGTGCCGTCCAAGCACTCGATGCGGATGTTCACCGAGGTCGGCCGTCGCGTCCTGCCGCACTCGACCGGTGTGGGCAAGGCGCTGCTCGCGCACACGCCCGCCGACGAGGTGCGGGCGCTGCTCGCGCGGACCGGGATGCCCGCGGCGACGGAGAAGACGCTCACGACGCCGGACGGATTCCTCGACGCGCTCGAAGAGGTGCGGCGGCTCGGCTACGCCGTCGACGACAACGAGCAGGAGATCGGGGTGCGCTGCCTCGCGGTGTCCGTCCCGGACTCCCCCACGGCCGCGGCCATCTCCATCTCGGGCCCGGCGGGCCGGGTCACCGAGGCGGCGACGGACAAGATCGTGCCTGTGCTCCAGCAGGTTGCCCGTGAGTTGTCAGAGGCCCTGGCGAGTTCTGGGGCTGGGTCTTAGCGGGTATCGACCTGCCTGGTTCGGTGCGTAGCCGACTGCGGCACGGTGGGGCTTCTCGCGCAGTTCCCCGCGCCCCTGAAGCATGCGGCTGCGCCGCTGCTTCAGGGGCGCGGGGCTACGGCGAGACCGCGGCCCCCGTCAGACGCCCGTCCACCATCTCCACCACCTGGTCCGCGACCCCGAGATGTCCCGGGTCATGCGTGACCAGCACCGTAGCCGTCCCCCTCTCCCGCGTCAGCCGCGCCAGCAACTCCAGTACGGCAGCCCCCCGTTCATGATCGAGCGCGCTGGTGGGCTCGTCGACGAGGAGCACCCTGGGTGCGTTCATCAGGGCCCGCGCGATGTTGATCCGCTGGCGCTGGCCGCCGGAGAGCTGATGCGGCCGGCGGTGCGCCTGGTCGGCCAGGCCCACCGCGGACAGCAACTCCCGTGCCGCGTCCCGGACGTCACGCGGGCGGCGGCCGTCCAGGTGGGCCATCAGCTGGAGCTGCTCGAGGGCCGTGAGCGACGGCAGCAGGTTCGGCTGCTGGAAGACGATGCCGAGGGTGCGCCGGCGCAGCTCGGCCGCGTCGGCCCTGCGCAGCCCCGTGGCCTCGGTCCCGTCGATCACCACGCGGCCGCTGTCCGGGGTGACCAGGGTCGCCGCGACGGCGAGCAGGCTGGACTTGCCGGACCCCGACGGTCCGACGACGGCGGTCAGACCGCCCGCGGGGACGTCGAGGTCCACCCGGTCCAGGGCGGTGAGCCGCCCGTCACCGTCCGGGTAGGTGAGCGTGATGTCGTCGAGCAGCAGGGTCATCGCGCGCTCCCGAGGGCGGTGAGGGGGTCGACGGAGGTGATCCGCCGGATGGACAGGGCGGCGCCCACGACGCCGAGGACGGTCATCACGACGGCCGGGCCGATGGTGGTCAGCGGCTCCATCACGAACGGCACGCTGTCCGGCACGAACGCCCCGATGAGCGCGGCGAGCCCGGTGCCGATCGCGGTGCCGCCGAGCAGCATGACGACGGCCTGGCCGAGCGCGTCCCGCAGCAGATAGGGCGTCGAGGAGCCGAGGGCCTTGAGCACGGCGATGTCGGCGCTGCGCTGGATCGTCCAGACCGTGAAGAACGCGCCGATGACCATCGCCGAGATGACGAAGAGGAAGCCGCGCATCAGCTGCAGCGACCCGTTCTCGGCCTGGTAGGACCCTATGGCCTGCAGGGCGCCGTCGACGGTCGTGGTGTCGGTGCCCGCCGCCTTGTCCGCGGCGCTCGGATCGGCGCCGGGGCCGGTCCTCAGCGCGACGACCGTGGCCCGCTCGCCGTTGCCGGACGCGGGGCTCGGGGCGAGGGACTGCCAGTCGCCGAGGTCGACCCAGACGACGGGGGTGTGGCTGTAGGAGGCGTCGCCGGAGACCGCGGTGACGGTGAGCGTCCGGCCGCCGAGGGTGATCCTGTCGCCCGGGGCGGCGCCCAGTTCCTTGGCCGCCTTGTGCGACAGGACGGCGGTGCCGGGTGCGGTGGCGTCGGGCGCGAGCCCGGAGTCCGGCTGCACGCCGAACGCGGACACGGCCGCCGTCTGCTCGCCCGCGTCGGCGTTGACCGTGCTGATGCCGATCGGCTGGGCGCTCTCGATGCCCGGCTGCGCGGCGAGCTCCCGCCACTGGTCCCGGGTGACCGTCGAGGCGGTGAACGACACCGACTGGCCGTCGGCGGGCCGGCCGAACGCAATGTGGTCGGCGGGCAGCCCGGTCAGGGCCGACGTGTTGTCCCGGGCGAGCCCGGCCGTCAGCCCCGACAGCAGACCCACCAGCAGCGTGATCAGTACGATCACGCTCCCCATCAGGGCGAACCTGCCCTTGGCGAACCGAAGATCTCTCCATGCGACGAACATGCTCCCCACCCTGCGGCCAGGGCCCCCGCCCGGGCATCGCGCCACGGCACGCTTCACCCGAATCGAAGGAGGGAGGGCGACGTCAAACTTTCGGTTGACCGACGGCGGCGTTCCACTTCGTACGCTGGGAGGACCATGGATCCTCGCTCCCTCACCCCCGCGCTGCGCGCCCTGCGTCTGTGCCTGCATCTCCTGATGGCCGGGCTGCTCGCGCTCGTCGTCGTGCGCGCGCTCGGCGGGCGGTCGCAGGAACCGGTCGGGGCCGTGGTGACCGTGGCCGTGGCGCTGGGAGCGGTGTACGCGGCGGGCCCGGTGATCCCCTCGGTGCGGGGCACGCGCGCGGGGGCCGTCTGCTGGCTCGGCGCGCTGGGGGCGGTGTGGGCGGTGCTGCTCGTGCTGTCGCCCGACGCGCTGTGGCTGGCCTTCCCGCTGTACTTCCTGCTGCTGCACCTGCTGCCCCCGCGCTGGGGCGTCCCGGCGGTCGCGGCCGCCGCGGGCGCGGCCATCGCCTCGTACGTCGGACACGGCGGGCCGGTCAACCCGGGCGCGTTCATAGGGCCGCTGCTCGGCGCGGCCGTGGCCGTCGCGACGGTGCTCGGCTATCAGGCGCTGTACCGGGAGAGCGAGCGCAGACGGCGGCTCATCGAGGAGCTGATCGCGACCCGGGCCGAGCTCGCCGACGCCGAGCGCAGCGCGGGCACCCTGGCCGAGCGCGAGCGGCTCGCCCGGGAGATCCACGACACGCTCGCGCAGGGCCTGTCGTCGATCCAGCTGCTGCTGCGTGCCGCCCAGCGCGAGCTGCCCGCCGGCTCGCCCTCCGCCGGGCACATCGAGCAGGCCCGCGCGACGGCGCAGGACAATCTCGCCGAGGCCCGCCGCTTCGTGCGCGCCCTCACCCCGCCCGACCTGGCGAACGGCTCGCTGGCCGGCGCCCTGGAGCGGCTGTGCGCCACGGCCCCGGGACCGGCCGCCCGCTTCACCGCGAGCGGCACCCCGCTCGCCCTCCCCACCCCGTACGAGGTGGCGCTGCTGCGGATCGCCCAGTCGGCGCTCGGCAACACGGTGCGGCACGCGCAGGCGTCCCGCGCGGAGATCACCCTCAGCTTCATGGAGACCTCGGTGGCCCTGGACGTGGTGGACGACGGCGACGGCTTCGACCCGGAGCGCGCGGTGTCGGGCGACGGCGGGTTCGGGCTGCCCGCGATGCGCGCGCGGGTGCGCGATCTCGGCGGGACGTTCACCGTCGAGTCGGCGCCCGGCCAGGGCACGGCGGTCGCGGTCACACTGCCGCTGCCCCTGCCCGAGGGGACGGACGCGTGATCCGGCTGCTGCTCGCCGACGACCATCCCGTCGTACGCGCCGGGCTGCGCGCGGTCCTCGACGCCGAGCCCGACTTCGAGATCGTCGCGGAGGCCGCCACGGCGGAGCGGGCGGTGGAGCTGGCCGGTGGGGCGGACGTGGACGTCGTGCTGATGGACCTGCAGTTCGGTGCGGGGATGCACGGGGCGCGGGCCACCGCCGAGATCGCCGCTCTCGACGGTGGGCCGCGCGTGCTCGTCCTGACGACGTACGACACCGACGCGGACATCCTGGCGGCGGTCGAGGCGGGTGCCTCCGGCTATCTGCTGAAGGACGCGCCGCCGGAGGAGCTGGCGGCGGCCGTGCGCACCGCCGCCTCCGGCCGCTCGGCGCTGGCCCCCGCGATCGCGCTGCGCCTGATGGACCGGATGAGGGCTCCCGCGGAGGCCCTCAGCAAGCGCGAGCTCGAGGTGCTGCAGCTGGTGCGGGACGGCCTGTCGAACGCGGAGATCGCCCGCCAGCTCTTCCTCAGCCAGGCCACCGTCAAGTCCCATCTGGTGCACATCTACGCCAAGTTGGGCGTCGACTCGCGCACGTCGGCCGTGGCCAGGGCCACGCAGCGGGGTCTGCTGAGACCCCGCTGATCTCCTACGCACACACGAAGTCGCCCGGCGTCATCCGGCGCAGGGCGCGCAGCTCCGCCCGCCGCAGCGGACGCACCGGAACCGTCAGGACCGGGCACAGCGCGTGGCGTCGTACGAAACGGTGCACGGCCCCGCCGCGCCGCCCCGGACGACCGCCGATGACGACGAGGTCGGCGGGGTCCGTCGCCAGGGCGAGCAGTGCGGGTCCCGGGCGGGAGCGCTCGACGCGCAGTGTCACGTCAAGGCCGGGCGGCGTCGCGCCCAGCGTCTCCGCCACCGCCCGGGTCAGCTCGTCGCGCGCGACCGCCTGCCAGTGCCGGGCCCAGTCCGCATCGGGCCAACGCCGGTACGTGGCCTCCCCCTCGGGCGGCTCCCAGGCCCGTACGACCACCAGTTCCCCGGTGGTGGCGCGCTCGGCCGCCGAGCGCAGGGCGGCCCGGCTCGCCCGGGACCCGCTGACCCCGACGACCACCCGTCCACGCGCGCGCCCGTCCTCGTACATGTCCGCCCTCCCTCGTCCCACCCAGGCCACTTCCGCCCGGCCGTCGCCGAGTCTGTACGCTCATTGGCCTGGACAGCAGGGCCAATTTCAGGGATGTGGCATGGCAGGGGAATCGGTGGTCCGCAGCGTGGGCAGCAGGCGGCTCGCCGACCTGGTGACCGGGGTCACGGGTGCACGCCCGGGCTATCGCGCGCTCGCGCAGGGTGTGCGCACGCTGCTGCTCGACGGGCGGATCGCGCTGCACATGCGGCTGCCCGCCGAGCGGGAGTTCGCGGTGGCGCTCGGGGTCAGCCGGGCCACCGTCACCGCCGCGTACGACCTGCTCCGCGAGAGCGGGTACGCGCGCAGCAGGCGCGGCGCCGGGACGTGGACCGAACTGCCCGACGGCGTACGGCCGACGAGCGTGGCGACGCCCGCCGCCGACGACGGGGTGATCGACCTGGCGATCTCCGCGCCCGGCGCGCTGGCCGACGAGATCGCGGCCGCGTACGCCGCGGCGGCGCCCGACGTGGCCCGGCACGCGCTGACGCCCGGCTACCACCCGTACGGGCTGCAGGAGCTGCGGGCCGCGATCGCCGAGCGGTACACGCGGCGCGGCCTGCCCACGCTGCCGGACCAGATCCTGGTCACGTCGGGCGCCCAGCAGGCCGTGTCGCTCACCCTCACCCTGCTGGGCAGGCCGGGCGACCGGATCGTCGTGGAGAACCCGTCGTACGCCAACGCCCTTGCTGTCATTCGGCAGTTGGGGCTGCGTACGGCGCCGGTTCCGGTGACCGAGGACGGCTGGGAGGCGGAGCTGTTCGGGGCGACGCTGCGGCAGGCGGCGCCCCGGCTCGCGTACCTCATCCCGGACTTCCAGAACCCGACGGGCCGGCTGATGCCGGTCGAGCAGCGGCAGCGGATCATCGCCGAGGCCCGGGCCACCGGCACCTGGCTGGTCGTCGACGAGACGATCGCGGACATCGCGCTCGACGTGCCGACGCCGCCGCCGTTCGCCTCACTGGCCCCGCACGGCGGGGGCGAACAGATCGTCACCGTCGGCTCGTTGAGCAAGGGCCACTGGAGCGGGCTGCGGGTCGGCTGGGTGCGGGCGGGGACCCGGCTGATCACCGAGCTGACGATGCGCCGGGTGACCGCGGACATGTCGGGGTCCGTCCTCGACCAGCTGGTGGCGGGCCGGCTCCTCGACCGCGAGGAGGACATCCTGCGGCGCAGGCTGCCGATGCTGAAGGAGCAGCGGGACCGGCTCGCCGAGGCGCTGGTGCGTGAATTCCCCGACTGGCGTTGGCAGTTGCCGCCCGGTGGCCTGTCCCTGTGGATCGATCTGGGGCGTCCGATCGCCTCGGCGCTCGCCGGAGCGGCACTGCGGCACGGGGTGCGGATCGAGGGCGGGTCGCGGTTCGGCGCGGACCCCGGGACGTTCGAGCACCGGCTGCGCTGGCCGTACACGCAGCCGGTCGACGTCGCCGAGGAGGCGGTGCGGCGGGTCGCCGCGGCCGCGCGGGGCGGGCTCGGCGCGGCGGGCGAGGAGCCCGGGCGCCCGCACTGGGTGGCCTGAACCCCCGCCCTCTTCCCCTCTAGGGCGCGTCTGCGAACAGCTCCACGGCGCCGCGCACCTGCGTCAACGCGCCCGACAGCGCGCTCACCGATCCGATCGCGCCCGCGACCAGCAGCAGCGAGCGGCGCAGGCGGGGCACCTCGGGGCTGCCCGCGCTCGCCATCGCGTCGAGCGCCGCCAGCTCGTCCTCGGCGATGCCCCGGTCCGGGAACTCGGCCGGGTGGGCGGCGAGTTCGCGCCGCAGCCGGGACACGGCGGTGCGCAGTGCCGCCACCCGCGGGTCCTCGTCGGTGCCCGTCACAAGGCTCTGCTCCATGCTCCGCAACACGGCTCTCCCCCTCGCACGTCGTTGTGCGCCTGTCGTACGCCTTCGGTCGCAGACCCGTGTCAGGGTGGGTCGGCGGCGCCCAACTCGGGTTTGCGGGCGCCCAGTTAACGCC
Organism: Streptomyces sp. NPDC050085; assembly: GCF_044460595.1. Classification (NCBI taxonomy): domain Bacteria; kingdom Bacillati; phylum Actinomycetota; class Actinomycetes; order Kitasatosporales; family Streptomycetaceae; genus Streptomyces; species Streptomyces sp. NPDC050085. Next base: position 1,209,678 of record NZ_JBITJZ010000001.1, read on the forward strand.
ACGAGCCCCCTTTTGCGCCAGTCCGTTGCGTAAGGCAACTCAAGGTGCGCGGGCGCCGCCCGGGGTCGTGCGGTATGCAGGGGGCATGGCGATCACAGAGACGACCGGGGAGACGGACGGGACGGCCGAGGTGGCGGGGCTGCTGCTTGCCGCGGGCGGCGGGCGGCGCCTCGGCGGGCGCCCCAAGGCCCTGCTGCCGCATCGCGGGCGGCCGCTCGTGGAGCACGCGGTGCGGATGCTGCGCGAGGGCGGTTGCGACCGGGTGCACGTGGTACTCGGGGCGGCGTCCGACGGCGTACGCGAGCGGGCGGCGCTCGACGGGTGCGTGCTCGTGGACAACCCGGCATGGGAGGAGGGCATGGGCTCGTCGCTGCGCGCGGGACTCGAGTCCCTGGCCGGGACGAGCGCCGGCGCCGCCCTGGTCATGCTCGTCGACCAGCCGGGCATCGGCGCCGCCGCGATCACCCGCGTACGGGAGGCGTACCGCTCGCCCGCGTCCATGGTGGCGGCCGCGTACGGCGGGGAGCGCGGGCATCCGGTGCTGTTCGGGCGCGACCACTGGGCGGGGATCGCGTCGAGTGCGGACGGGGACCGCGGGGCACGCGCCTATCTGAAGGAACACGCGGGTGCGGTGGAACTGGTCGAGTGCGGCGACGTGGCGCAGGCGTACGACATCGACACGGAGGCCGATCTCCGCCACCTTGAGTGAAAGCCGTGGCACTGAGCGCCACGTTCTGTCGACCCAGAGAATCTCGACATCAACAAACCATTGAACTTCCACAATGAGGAAACTAGTATCCACTGATCAGAAGGGCCGGTCCCCCGCAGAGGGGCCAGCAGTCGTACCCAGGCGCGCCCGGCACTCCGTGCCGACGCCCGCGCCCGCTCGCTGAAGGAAGTGACAGCCTCATGTCCGCACCAGCGCCGTCCCCGCTGGCCATCGTCGACGCCGAGCCCCTGCCCCGGCAGGACGAGGTGCTCACCGACGCGGCCCTCGCCTTCGTGGCCGAGCTGCACCGGCTGTTCACGCCCCGGCGTGACGAGCTCCTCGCCCGCCGCGCCGAGCGCCGCGCCGAGATCGCCCGCACCTCCACGCTCGACTTCCGCCCCGAGACGGCCGCCATCCGCGCGGACGACTCCTGGAAGGTCGCGCCCGCTCCGGCCGCGCTGAACGACCGCCGCGTCGAGATCACCGGCCCCACCGACCGCAAGATGACGATCAACGCCCTCAACTCGGGCGCCAAGGTCTGGCTCGCCGACTTCGAGGACGCCTCGGCGCCGACCTGGGAGAACGTCATCGGGGGTCAGCTGAACCTGACCGCCGCCTACGACCGCTCCATCGACTTCACCGACGAGCGCACCGGCAAGTCGTACGCCCTCAAGGACGCCGACCAGCTGGCCACCGTCGTGATGCGCCCGCGCGGCTGGCACCTCGACGAGCGCCACCTGGTGGACGAGGCCGGCAAGCCGGTCCCGGGCGCCCTCGTCGACTTCGGCCTGTACTTCTTCCGCAACGCCAAGAAGCTCATCGAGCTCGGCAAGGGCCCGTACTTCTACCTGCCGAAGACGGAGTCGTACCTCGAGGCCCGCCTCTGGAACGACATCTTCGTCTTCGCCCAGGACTACGTCGGCATCCCGCAGGGCACCGTCCGCGCCACCGTCCTCATCGAGACGATCACGGCCGCGTACGAGATGGAGGAGATCCTCTACGAGCTGCGCGACCACGCCTCGGGCCTGAACGCCGGTCGCTGGGACTACCTCTTCTCCATCGTCAAGAACTTCCGTGACGGCGGCCAGAAGTTCGTCCTGCCCGACCGCAACCTGGTCACGATGACGGCCCCGTTCATGCGCGCGTACACGGAGCTCCTCGTCCGTACGTGCCACAAGCGCGGCGCGCACGCCATCGGCGGCATGGCGGCCTTCATCCCGTCCCGCAAGGACGCCGAGGTCAACAAGGTCGCGTTCGAGAAGGTCCGCGCCGACAAGGACCGCGAGGCCGGCGACGGCTTCGACGGCTCCTGGGTCGCGCACCCCGACCTCGTCCCGATCGCCATGGAGTCCTTCGACAAGGTCCTCGGCTCGAACCCGAACCAGAAGGACCGCCTGCGCGAGGACGTCTCGGTGGCGTCCGGCGACCTGATCGCCATCGACTCCCTCGACGCCAAGCCCACCTACGACGGTCTGGTCAACGCCGTCCAGGTCGGCATCCGCTACATCGAGGCGTGGCTGCGCGGCCTCGGCGCCGTCGCCATCTTCAACCTGATGGAGGACGCGGCGACGGCGGAGATCTCCCGCTCCCAGATCTGGCAGTGGATCAACGCCGGTGTCGTCTTCGAGAACGGCGAGACCGCGACGGCCGACCTGGCCCGCAAGGTCGCCGCCGATGAGCTGGCCGCGATCCGCGCCGAGATCGGCGAGGAGGCCTTCGCGGCCGGCAAGTGGCAGCAGGCCCACGACCTGCTGCTCCAGGTCTCCCTGGACGCGGACTACGCGGACTTCCTGACGCTGCCCGCCTACGAGCAGCTCCGCTGACCGACCCGACCCGAAGGCCCCCGGCACCGCACTGTGCCGGGGGCCTTCGTCTGCCGGGTACCCGTTCTTCGCCGGGTGCGCCGCCGTCGTGGCTGGTCGCGCCCCGCGGCGGAGCCGCTGATGACACAGCCCCGCGCCTCACCCCAGGTGCACGGACCAGTCCTGCTCGGCGCCCGGCTTCCCGTGCAGGTCCGGCACCCGCTTCAGCCAGGCCGGTCGCCCCTTCTCCGTGGCGGCGGCACGCTGCGCGTCCGCGGCCGCCAGTTCCTCCCGGCCGGGGAAGTCCGTCGGCAGCCACGACGCCGAGCTGCGCGCACGGGCCAGGAGATGGGCAACGTACGCGTCCCGCGCCTCGTCCGGCGTCGGGAAGTCCGTCAGCCACGCGTCCGGGACGAGCGCGACGACCTCGCGCAGCAGCGCTTCGGTGACCTTGGGGGCCAGCTCGGCGTCGGCGGCACGGGTGTCCGGGCCGTAGCCACCGAGCGCGTGGTGCTTGAAGTCGTACGCCTTGTCGGGCGTCGCGCCGTCCCACCGGTGGTGGAAGACGAGCGCCGCGCCGTGGTCGATGAGCCAGAGTCGGGGCGGCGCCGTGCCGAACGTCGGCCAGACCATGAGGTTCGAACTGTGCACCGTGCGGTCGACGTTGACGGTGAGCGCGTCCAGCCAGACGATCCGGCCGGCCTCCAGCGGGTCCACGGGGAACGTCTCGGCGATCTGAGGGGTGAAGTCGACCGCGCCCGGCAGGAAGTCCATGCCCAGGTTCAGACCGGCGCTCGCGCGCAGCAGGTCCTGGACCTCCTGGTGCGGCTCGTGGGCCGCGACCGCCGGGTCGAAGTGGGCGAGGACGAGCTCGGGGAAGCGGAGCCCGAGCCGGCGCGCCAGCTCCCCGACGACGATCTCGGCGACGAGCGCCTTGACGCCCTGGGCGGAGCCGGTGAACTTCAGGACGTACGTGCCCAGGTCGTCCGCCTCCACGACACCGGGGACGGAGCCTCCGGTGCGCAGCGGATTCACATAGTGGACGGCAGTCACTTCGCGCAGCACGTCTGCCACTGTAGCTCGGTACGATCACGGGCATGCCCCGCTCCGACTCCGAGAAACCCGGACTGACCTGCGCAAACGCCATACCTGGCGAATCCGCGCAGACTAGGATGGACACTGCCGCAGCGGGCAGCGGGCAGCGGGCAGCGGGCAGCGGGCAGCGGGTTCTCGGGTTCGGACGGTGTTGTTCGCCGTGCGGTCGGCGGCCGCGCTGCACCGGGTGCTCGACGTCCTCCCCGTCTTCGAGGGCGATCACCGGGTCCGGCGGCTCTTCACGCTCGCCCCTGGTTCGGCGTTCGGGGTCGACGCACTCGCGGCACTGGAGGGGGCCCGGGCCGGCACCGTGCCGTGGGACGAGGCCGTCACGGAGTCGTACGACCTGATCGTGGCGGCCAGCCCGAAGGGTGAACTGCACCTGCTGCACGGCCCGTTGGCGCTGCTGCCGCACGGCGCCGGGTTCAACAAGTCGCTGGAGGGCGAGGGCGCGGCCGACTCCGCGTCGGGCCTCGACCCGCTCTATCTGCTGCGCCCGGACGACGGCCGCCCGCTGGCCGCGCTGCACGCCCTCGCGCACCCGGAGCAGATCGACCGGCTCGCCGACCGGTGCCCGCCCGCGCGGGAGCGCGCCGTGGTCGTCGGCGATCCGACCCTGGACCGCCTCCTGGAGTCCCGCACCCGGCGCGACCGCTACCGCGCGGCGCTCGGCACGGGCCGCCGCAGACTCGTCGTCCTCGTGTCGACGTGGGGCCCGGACGCGCTGCTCGTCCGCCGCCCGGCCCTCGCCTCCCGCCTGGCCACCGAACTCCCCCTGGACTCCTACCAGTTGGCGGTGGTCGCGCATCCGAACACGCACAGCGAGCCGGGCACCTTCGACCTCGCCGAGCGGCTGCCGCCGGAGGCGTTCCTGGCGCGGCCGCACGAGGAGTGGGCGACGCTGCTCGTCGCCGCGGACGCGGTCGTCACCGACCACGGTTCGACCGCGCTGTACGCGGCGGCGCTCGGCCGGGCCGTCGTGTCCGCGTACGACGGGAGCGCGGAGCTGCTACCCGCAACGCCGATGGCGCGGCTGCTCGATGCCGCCCCGCGCCTGCCCGCGGCGGCCGACCGTCCGGGGGCCCTCCTGGGCGAGCTGCTCGACGAACTCCTCGACGGGCACCCGCCGGAAGGGGTGCGCGAGGCGGCCCGCGCCGCGTTCGCGGACGACGCCCTCGGGCACAGCCTCGACCGGCTGCGGACCGCGCTCTACGCCCACCTGGAGCTGCCCGCGGGAGACCAACCCCCGCCTGTTCCACGGCTGTTGCCGTCCCCGCGCCGCCCGCTCGACACCCCCGCCGTCTTCGCCGTACGCATCGACGTCACGCCCGAAGGGGTCGTCGAGGTCGAGCGCAGGCCGGTCCGCACCGATGTGCCCGCGCACCATGTCGCCGCCGAGGAGGACGCGGTGCAGGTGCGGTACGCGCGGCAGGCCGCGGTGCTGTACCGGCGCGACGCGGACCCGGCGGCCGCGGCCCGCTGGACGGCCGAGGCCCTCGACCGGTACCCGTCCTGCCGCACCGCCGCCGTGCTGCTCTCCCCCGAGCTGTGCCTCGTACGCCGTCGCGCCGCGCCCGGCACGACGCTCACGGTACGGATCAGCACCGGGCGGGGTCCGGGCGCCGTCGACCCGGCGACGGCCCTGTCCGCCGTGCACGCCCGACCGTCGGCCCGGCCGGGCGACACCGTCAACTTCCGTGCAGGGAACGTAATTTGTGCGGCACATCTGCTGAACGAGCCGGGTGAAGCGCCGCTCTCCTGAGATGATCCCCCGGCAGCGAGGAACGCGGAAAGCTCGGGCGAGCCACGGGGGAACACGTGCGGGGTATGGGCAGGGTCGCCGTCGTCGGGGGCAGTGTCGCGGGGTGCGCAGCGGCGCTCGCAGCACGGCGGGGCGGCGCCGACGAGATCACCGTGTACGAGCGGGCGCCGGGGCCGCTGGGCGACCGCGGCGCGGGGCTCGCGGTGCACAACGACCGGTACGCGGAGCTGGCGGCGTCCGGGTTCCTGGACGCGGGCATGCCCTGGGTGCAGATGACGCGGCGCGCCTGGTTCGTCCGCGACGACCGGGCCGGGTCCGATCCGCTCGGGCGGCGCGTCTGGCAGACGCCGTTCCCGTTCCGGACCTACAACTGGGGTCCGTTGTGGCGGGAGTTGAGGGGGCGGATCCCGGCCGACACCGAGTTCCGGACCGGCGTCGAGGTGACGCGGGTGGCCGCGCGGGCGGACGGCACCGTCGAGGTGCACACCGCCTCAGGGGCCGCCGCCGAGCACGATCTGGTGATCGGCGCCGACGGCTACCGGTCGCTGGTGCGCGCCGCGGCCTGCGGCCCCATCCGGCCCGCGTACGCGGGATACGCGGCCTGGCGCGGCGCCTTCCCCGAGGAACGGCTCGACGATCCGGAGCGCTGGCCCACGGACGAGTGCGCGTACGCCGTGTTCCCCGGCGGGCATCTGATCGTGTACCGCATCCCCGACCCGGCGACCGGCGGGACGCGCGCCAACTGGGTCCTGTACACGGCTCCGCCGCCCGGCCTCGACCGTCGGCTGCGCACCCCGACCAGCATGCCGCCGGGCCAGGTGGACGACGCGCTGCGCGCCCATCTCGCGTACGTGGCCAAGGAGTTGCTGCCGCCCTACTGGGGCGACCTCGTCCTGCGGACCACCGGGGACGAGCTGGCGCTCCAGCCGCTGTACGACTTCACGGCCGACCGCTACACCGCGCCCGGGATGCTGCTGACCGGCGACGCCGCGACGGTCGCCCGGCCGCACACCGGTGCGGGCGCGGTCAAGGCGCTCCAGGACGCGCGCGCCCTGCAGTCCGCTCTCGCCGGGGCGGCCACCCTCGACGAGGCGCTGGCCGCGTACGACGCCGACCGTGCGCCGGTCGGCCGCACCATGGTCGACCTGGGCCGCCGCCTCGGCCTGGCACTGGTGGAGGCGACGCCCGACTGGGCAGCGATGGACGAGTCGGCCCTGCGGGAGTGGTGGCAACAGGCGGACAGCGGTGGCCTGTTCGGCGGCCATCCCACCACCCGGTCGAGCTAGGGGCTAGGAGCCCGCCGCCCCGTATCGCACCCTGAGGGCCGCCGCCGACGCCTCGTATGCGTCGGCGGCGGCCGCGTCCGCGGTCGTCCGCGCGAGCCGGGCCAGCGCGTCGAGGACGCGGGCCTCCTCGAACGCCGAGCCGCGGGCCCGGGCCGAGGCGAGGGCGGAGGCGTACAACTCCCCTGCCCTCGCCGGTTCTTCGGACTGTTCGAGGACTTGGCCCAGGGCGAGGGCCGTGCGGGCCGTCATGCGGTCGCGGCCGAGGCGGCGGGCCTCTGCGTGGGCCTGTTCCAGGAGGTCGCGCGCCCGGTCCCGGTGGCCGAGGTGCGCCTCGGCCCGGCCGAGCTGGTAGGTGAGGAGCATGACGCCGTACGCGTTGCCGATCTCCTCGTGGACGGCGCGGGCGGCCTCGTAGTCGGGCAGCGCCGCCTCCCACGCGCCGCGCTCGGCCTGCAGTCGTCCCCTGAACTCCCGTGCGGAGGCAGCGAGTTTACGGCCGTCGGGCGTCGTGGGCAGCAGCACGGCGGCGGCCACGGCCGCGTCAAGCTCGCGGGCGGCCTCGTCGAAGGCGCCGGTCTCCCACAGCGGCCGGGCCAGTTGACAGCGCAGCCGCACGGTGGCCGCCAGGTGTTCGGCGCGGCGGGCGGCGGCGAGGCCGGTGCGGAACGCCGCGACGGTGTCCGCGTGCCGGGGGCGGTCCAGGTGGTGGGTCCACAGCGGCTCGCACAGCGCCCACGCCACGTCGTCGAGCCCGTCGGCGTACGCGAGGTGCACGCACCGCAGCAGGGCGTGCCGCTCCGATTCCAGCCAGGCGTACGCGGCACCGGAGTCGGCGAGTTCGACGTCGGCGAGGTCCGGCAGGGGCGGCTCCGGGGCGCCGAGCACCAGGCGTGCCCCGGCCGCGACCCGGTCGGCGTGCTGCGCCTGGCGCAGGTACCAGCGCACGAGCCGGGTACACGCCGCCCGCACCCGTGCCGGATCGCGGTCACGGGCCCGCCGCTCGGCGTGCGCGCGCACCAGGGCGTGCATGGTGAGCCGTTCGTCGCGTACGTCGACCAGGCCCGCCTCCTCCAGCTCCTCGACGGCGTCCTCCGCGTCCTCGGACGGCAGCGCCGCGAGCGGGACCGGGACGCCGAAGGCGCCGAGCAACTCGTAGAGCCCACAAGCCCGTTCACTCAGGTCCCGGTACGCCGCGTCCCACACCGCTTCCACCACCGGCACCCCCTTCTCGCGCAGTTCCGCGCCGAACTCGGCGACCAGGCGGGACACCGGGCGTCTGCGATGGCGGCGCACCCGGCCCGCGGCCACCCGGAGCGCCGCGGGCAGCCCGTCGCACAGCGAGGCGAGCGCGGCGACCGCCTCGGGCTCACCGGCGAGGCGCGCAGCACCGGCGATCGCGCCGAGGAGACGTACGGCATCCGGCTGCGGCAGGGGCCGCAGCGGGAGTTCGACGGCGTCGGCGTCGTCCAGGTCGTACAGGCGGCCCTGGCTCGCCACGATGACGACGCTGTCGCCGGAGGCGGGCAGCAGGGGCTCGACCTCGGCACCGTAGCGGGCGTTGTCGACGACCACGACGAGCCGCGTGCCGTGCGTACGCTCCCAGTACTGCTTGGCGCGGGCCTCCTGCGTCGCGCCGAGCCACTCGGGGGCGATGCCGAGGGGGCCGAGCAACTCGGCCAGTGCGTCGGCCGGTTCGACGACTCCGTCGTGCCGGAGCGGGTCGAGGTCCACGTACAGGGCGCCGCATCCGTGCCCCGCGTCGTCCGACGCGTCGGCGAAGGCGCGCGCGAGGCGGAAGCCGAGGGTGGTCTTGCCCACACCGCTCAGGCCGCTCACCGCGACGACCAGCGGCCGGCCCTCGGCGCCGCGCCGGGCCCGCACGGACCGGGCGAACCGCTCCTGCTCGCCCTCGCGGTCGACGAAGTGCGCGACCTCCGGCCGTAACTGACGGGGGATCGGCGGCAAGGGCGCGCCCTGATGCACGGTCAGGGACTCGATGCTGTCCGCCTGAACCAGATGGCCGATCCGGGCCTGCCCGCTCACGGAGTTGCTCGTCCGGGCGGTCCTGCTCGTCGTGTACGGATCGTCGGTCACCGGCTCACCCTATGCACCCCTCACTCCAAGTGACCGGCCCGTTCGCCGTTTTGGTCTCCACCCGCCTTGATCCATAAGATCCGCCGATGATCACTAGACAACGGCTGGCGGCGGGCGCGTGCGCCCTGTTCGCCGCCCTGGCCCTGGGCGGCCTGCCGTCCACCGAGGCGTACGCCGACGGGGCGGACGAGCAACCGGCCCCCAAGGTCGAACTCGTCCTGGACGTCAGCGGTTCCATGCGCGCCCGCGACATCGACGGCGGCTCGCGCATGGCCGCGGCGAAGCAGGCGTTCAACGAGGTCCTCGACGCGACCCCCGAGGAGGTCGAGCTCGGCATACGCACGCTCGGCGCCAACTACCCGGGCGACGACCGCAAGACGGGCTGCAAGGACACCGCCCAGCTCTATCCCGTCGGCCCGCTGGACCGCACCGAGGCGAAGACCGCCGTCGCCACGCTGCAGCCCACCGGGTGGACGCCGATCGGCCCGGCGCTGCTCAAGGCCGCCGACGACTTCGGCTCGGGGGACGGCACCAAGCGCATCGTCCTCATCAGCGACGGCGAGGACACCTGCCAGCCGCTCGACCCGTGCGAGGTGGCCCGCGAGATCGCCGCGAAGGGCATCGGCCTCACCATCGACACGCTCGGCCTGGTGGCCGACGCGAAGACCCGGGCGCAGCTGTCCTGCATCGCCGACGCCACCGGGGGCACGTACACCTCGGTCCGGCACAAGGACGAACTGACCGACCGCGTGGGCCAGTTGGTGGACCGCGCGGCCGATCCGGTGGTCACGCCGGTCGCCGTCGAGGGCGCCGCGCAGTGCGCGGACGCGCCCCAGCTGAAGCCCGGTCTGTTCACGGACCGCGAGAAGTTCGGCGAGCACCGCTACTACCGCGTCGACGTCGAGCCCGGCAAGGAGCTGCGCGCCTCGGTGAGCGTCGCCGCCGACCGCGCCGTGAACCGCGACTACGGCGTCCTGCTGCGCGCCGTCACCACGCACGGCCGGGAGATCGTGCGCGGACAGGAGTCGGGCGACGGACGCACCGACGTGATCTCGACGGGCCTGCGCTACCCGAGGCCGCCGTCCGACGACTCCGACGACGATGCCGCCGCGCGGGCCGAGACGGTCTGCCTCCAGGTGTCGAACGCGTACTCCGCGCCCGCCTCCGTGAAGACCACGCCCGGCCTGCCGGTCGAGCTGGCGGTCGACGTGGTGGACAGCGGGGACGCGGCGTCCGACGTGGCGGCGTTCGGGCTCGGCCGCGGCTGGTGGCTGCTCGGGACGCTCGTCGTGGTCGGATTCCTCGCGGGTGTGCTGTGGGGCTGGGTCTCGCGCTGGCGTGTCGCCGTATGGAGGACCAACTGATGCGACGTACAAGGCTGTTGACAAGCATGCTGCTCGGCTCGGTCGCCTCGCTGGTGGCTCTCGCCGGTCCCGCCGTCGCCGACGGCGGCACGGACGCCGACGCGAAGAAGGCGCCGGCACAGGCGGGTACGTCGTTCCGCACGGCGACGCCGATCGCCCAGGAGCAGAAGGCCACGGCCAGCGGCTCCACGGGCGACTACCTGTACTGGTCGTTCCCGGCCGACGCCGGGCAGCGGCCGACGGTGAAGGCCACCGTCGAGCTGCCCGAGGCCGCGGCCCGGCACGGGGCGCAGACCTGGCGGCTCGACGTGTACGACGGGCTGCGGCGCCGCCAGTCGTGCCAGTACGGGATGCAGGCGCGCACGGTGGCCGCGGATGCGGCGCGGGTCGACCTCGCCTGCACGCTGCGGACCGTGCGGGCCTGGTCCGAGCCGTGGGCGAACGATCCGCTGCCGGGCACGTACTACGTCCGGCTGACGGTGACCGGGCTGTCCGACACCGATCTGGGGTTGCCGGTCTCCGCGTCCGTCGAGGCGGCCTCGAAGGAGTTCGGGGGCGCGGCGGCGGTCGACGGGAAGCTGTCCGTTCCGCTCACCGCCGGGGCGTCCACGGTGTCCTCCGACGACCATGACTGGGCCTCCGGCTGGTGGACCAGTCGGTGGGTGTGGAGCGGGGGCGGGGCGGTCCTGGCCGCGCTTGCCGGTATCGGGGGGTATGCCTTGACCCGGGGTTCGGGGCGGCGGCCCGTCCAAGCCTGATGCCGTGGAGCGGGGTCCGGCTCACCGCCTCGGGGTTCCGCCCCGGACCCCGCTCCTCAAGCTCCCCCAGCTAACGCCGGGAGGTGCCCCCAGAGGGGCTGGACAGCGCCTTCTCCAGTGCGCCCGCCTCGCCCCGCGCCACCGCATGCGCCAGCTCCGCGTCCAAGGCGAGCCGCACATCCGGCTCGCCACCCACGTACCGGCCCTCCCCGTACACGGGCTCACCCCCCACCCGTACGAAGAACTCCCCCTCGTCGAGCCGTACTTCGACGACCCCCGTCTCCCCCAGGTCCGCCAACTGCCTCAGCAGCGGCAGGGCCAGCCAGTGCGCGCGCACCGCGTCCGTCGGGCGGCGCTCGGCCAGTTCGGGGGCGCCCCACTCCCCCAGGGCCTGGAGCACGGGCAGCAACTGCTGTCCTCGCGGGGTGAGTTCATACACGTACACCGAAGCGGGGGCGCCGAGGCGGCGGCGGATCGCGATGCCGTCGCGCTCCATGTCCTTCAGGCGCGTGGCCAGCATGTCCGTGCTGACGCCCGGCAGGTCGGCGTGGAGGTCGGTGTAGCGGCGCGGGCCCGCGAGGAGTTCGCGCACGATCAGGAGCGTCCAGCGGTCCCCGACGGCGTCGAGGGCGCGGGCGGCGGCGCAGTACTGGTCGTAGCTTCGGCGTGGCATGGCTCGCAGTCTATGCAACTTGTTGGACTTTCCAAGCTCCCACTTGGTAAAACCAAGTACCCCAGCAAGGAGGCACGCACATGGAGTTCCGGCAGTCGAGCAAACTGAGCGAGGTCTGCTACGAGATCCGCGGCCCGGTGATCGAGCACGCGAACGCGCTCGAGGAGGCCGGCCACAGCGTGCTGCGCCTGAACACCGGCAACCCGGCGCTGTTCGGCTTCGAAGCGCCGGAGGAGATCGTCCAGGACATGATCCGGATGCTCCCGCAGGCGCACGGCTACACGGACTCGCGCGGCATCCTCTCCGCCCGCCGCGCCGTCGCCCAGCGCTACCAGGCCCTCGGCCTGGAGGTCGACGTCGACGACGTGTTCCTCGGCAACGGCGTCTCCGAGCTGGTCTCCATGGCCGTGCAGGCGCTGATCGAGGACGGCGACGAAGTCCTCATCCCCGCGCCGGACTTCCCGCTGTGGACCGCGGTCACGACGCTGTCGGGCGGCAAGGCCGTGCACTACCTGTGCGACGAGCAGGCCGACTGGTACCCCGACCTCGCCGACATGGAGTCGAAGATCACCGACCGCACGAAGGCGGTCGTCATCATCAATCCGAACAACCCCACCGGCGCGGTCTACCCGAAGGAGATCGTCGAGGGCATCCTCGACCTCGCCCGCCGCCACGGCCTGATGGTGTTCGCCGACGAGATCTACGACCAGATCCTCTACGACGACGCCGTGCACCACAGCGCCGCCGCCCTCGCCCCCGACCTGGTCGTGCTCACCTTCTGCGGGCTGTCGAAGACGTACCGTGTGGCGGGCTTCCGGTCCGGCTGGCTCGTCGTCACCGGCCCCAAGCAGCACGCGAAGGACTACCTGGAGGGGCTGACGATGCTCGCCTCCATGCGCCTGTGCCCGAACGCCCCCGCCCAGTACGCGATCCAGGCCGCGCTCGGCGGCCGCCAGTCGATCCACGAACTCACCGCGCCCGGCGGCCGGTTGCACGAGCAGCGCGACAAGGCGTGGGAGAAGCTCAACGAGATCCCGGGCGTCAGCTGCGTCAAGCCGAAGGGCTCGCTGTACGCGTTCCCGCGGCTCGACCCGAAGGTGCACAGGATCGTGGACGACGAGAAGTTCGTGCTCGACCTGTTGCTGCGGGAGAAGATCCAGGTCGTCCAGGGCACCGGGTTCAACTGGCCGCGGCCCGACCACTTCCGCATCCTCACCCTCCCGTACGCTGATGATCTCGACGCCGCGATCAGCCGGATCGGGCGCTTCCTGAGCGGATACCGTCAGTGACCTCCTGCGCCACGTGTGCGTACCCGAGCCACACCCAGTTCGCCTCGCCGGAGTTGGTCGGCGCGATCGTGGGCGGGGAGTTCGACCGGGCCCAGGACCCCGCGTGGCGCGACTCGGGCGCGGGGACGGTGGAGGACTACGCGCGCTGGTGCGGGCACCTGTGCGGGGCGACCTGCCTGCGCATGGCACTCGGCACCACGGCCCCCTCCCTGTTCGAACTGCGGGACGGGGCGCTGAAGTTCGGCGCGTACACCGTGGACGCCGACGGGGAGATCCACGGGATGATCTACGCGCCCGCCGTGGAGTACGTACGGGAGGTGCACGGCCTCGAGGCGGACGTGCACCGGGAGTTGACGGTCGGGGGCATCGGCGAGGCCCTCGACGCGGGGCGGCTCGTCGTCGCCTCCGTGCACTACGCCATCCGCCGCCCGCACGAGCCCTCCCCCGGCCGGGGCGGCCATCTGGTCCTCGTCACGTCGCGTACGGCGGACGGCACGGGCTTCCACTTCCACAACCCGTCGGGCACGGACGCGGCGACCCGCACGGCGGACCTGCCGGTGGAGCGGTTCGCGGAGTTCTTCGCGGGGCGGGGCATGTCGCTGCGGCCAGGGCCCTGAACGCGGACGGACCCGAGGGCGTAGCCGGCCCCCGGGTCCCTTTGATGCCGCTCACGTCACACGCCGGCACGCTTGAGGACCCCGGTCAGTGTCACGGTCCCGCGTCCTGCCGTTGGACTACCGCCCATCGAGCTGGGCGGGCCGGATTCGAACCGGCAATTCGGGATCTGGGGCCGGGGCCCGGTCGATCCGGCGATGAACGGCGAATGCTGAGTCTGGAGCAAGAGTCTGAGATTGACGGCGGTGCGGACGTGCTCTGGCGCACCGCGCTCTTCACGACAAGCTTCAGTGTCAGCTTTGCGCTCCTCGCGCACCCCGGTCGCCACCGTCATGCGGCGACGTCCGGGGAGTCTTCGTCGTACGAAGGAAGCCGTGGCCGGTTCAGCCGAAGAGGTAGCCGAACACCGGGTCGCCGACGCTCTGGTCGGTGACCTCCGCCGCGTTCGCCTCCTCGCGGGCGAACTTCACCGCCTGCTGCAACTTCTCGACCCGGTCGAGGAGTTGGGAGACGCGGCGGGCGGGCAGCGCACCGGAGAACTTCACCGTCGTCCAGTAGCCGACGGGCACGTCCTCGAAGTACACCTCGACCTGCGCCGGGTGCTTCTCGGTGGCCTCCGCCTTCACGTGGTTGCGCGGCACCTTCTTCGTCCGCACGGTGCGCACCGGCTCGGTGCGCCAGTCGTCGGTCGACGGGTCCTGCGTCCACGCCTCGGCCGCGTCCAGGAGCGGCAGCTTGCGCACGAACGTGTTCAGGTCGGTCAACTGCTTCTCCAGGAACAGGAGATAGGAGACCGGGACCGCGCTGAGCAGCGTCTGCCCGTCGACGCTCACGTCGGCGCGGGCCTCGCAGTTCGCCCAGTCCTTCGTGGCCGTCACGTCGAACAGGCGGGTCAGCGACTTCGCCGTCTGCCGCAGCACGTCCTCGGCACGCATCTGCACCCGCGTGGACTCCGGGGGCAGCTGCTCGCCCTCCTCGTCCTTGGGCTGGTACGTGCGCGCGATGCCGGCGAGCAGCGCGGGCTTCTGCAATCCGTGGTGAGCTGCCGTCAGGTCCTGGTGGGCCTTGGCCTTCACGCCCTTCTCGACAGCGATGATCTGATTGAGTTTCGTGGACACGCCTGCGACGGTAGCCAGTTCGGGGGCTCGGAATCGAATGGCTTTTCTGGCGGGACGAGGAGTACGCAACGGTGGACGCGGCACTGATAGCGGTGATCGGCACGCTCCTCGGCTCGGTCGTCACGCACTACTTCCAGGGGCGGGCGACGGTGCGCGGCGCGGAGCTGGCGCGGGCCGAGCAGCTGCGTCAGGAGCGCATCGCGAGCTACAGCGGGTTCGCGAGCGCCCTGTTCGACTACCGGCGCAGCCAGAACGACCGCTGGTTCCGCGCCCAGGAGAGACCCGGGGCGCCCGAGGCGGAGGCGGCGCGCTTCGCCTCGTACGAGGCTCGGATCGCGGCCCGTCAGGCGCTGGCCCGGGTCCAGCTCATCTGTGACGTACCGCGGCTGCGGCAACTGGCGGAGAGCGCCTTCGAGTTGGCGAACTGTCTGCACGAGGCCACGGACGAACAGGACCGCAACCGCCGCTCGGGGCGCTGCAAGGAAGCCCTGTCCGCGTTCGTGGAGGCCGCGGCGCCGAGCGTGCAGTGACCGCTCCGCCCGGCCTCCCGGTGACTGGCGTACCTGCCGTGCCCGGGTCAGAACGCGGGGAAGGCCGCGCCGGAGGGGTGGAAGGGTGCGCGGCTGCCGCGGAAGGCGCGGGAGGCGGCGGCCAGTGCGCCGGGGCGCAGTTCCTCGACGCGGCCCGCGGCCGCCAGCGTCGCGAGGGTGGGGCCGCCGAGGTGGACCGCGCCGAGTTCGGCGGCGCTCAGGCGCAGGTCCGCGCGGTCGCGGGTGCGTGTGCAGGCGGCGCTCTCCGCGTCGCCCGTCAGCCGGTAACGGCCCGTGTTCCAGGGGCAGAAGGGGTCCTCGACGTCGAGGACGACGTCGACGGGTGCCGTGTAGCGGCGCCCGGCCAGGGCCCGGTCGACGTCGACGATCCTGACCCACAGGTTGTCGACGACCGTGGTCCGCGCGGCCCGCGGGTCGAGCAGCAGATGCGGCAGCGGCTCGTCGACGGCCGCGTCGCAGGTGAGGCGGTCGTGGCCGTCGAGCGCGATGAGGAAGCGCCACAGGGCCGCGTACGAGGTGCGGGTGGTGGCGACGACCTCGACGATGCGGACGGTGCCTCCCTCGGAGCGGTAGAGGGCGTATCCGGTGGGCTCGCCGCCGGGTTCGGTGTGGAGCACGTACCGCAGTTCGGTGGCGCCGTTGCGGAAGGCGGGCTCGTCGCGCAGGAAGGCGTTCCAGTACTTCTCGGCGCGGTCGACCCAGCCGGGCGTGTGCGTGCGGGCGGTGTCGTGGACCTTCTCCAGGAGCGGGCGGGCCTCGTCGCGGCCGAGGAAGCGCAGCGTGCCGTTGCCGTGGTCGACGTCCGGGCGCAGGGTCATGTCCCGTGTGTCGCCGTGGAGTTGGGCCAGGTGGGAGGCGATGGCGTAGCCGAAGCGGCCGTAGATGGTGGCCTCGGCCGCATTCAGCGCGGCGATCGGCTCGCCGCCCGACTCGTGCAGATCGGTGAGCTGCTTGCGCATCATCGCGGTGAGGATGCCGCGCCTGCGGTGGGTGGGCAGGACGGCGACGAGCGTGATGCCCGCGACCGGCGTGAAGGCGCCGGGCACGGTCATGGTGCGGCTGTAGATCGAGACGCCGCCGACGATGTCGCGGCCGTCGTACGCGGCGAGGGTGCGGGCCGGTTCGAGCACGGAGCGGGCGTCCCGCAGGGAGCCCTCGCGCAGGTCCTGGCCGTACGTCGTGGTGATCATGCGGGCCCAGGCGTCGAACTCGTGGGCCTCGATGGTGCGCAGCGGGTGCGCTGTCGGTGAGGTGGTGTCCATGGGGTCGAGCCTGGTCGGGTGAACACCCGTGCCACATCGGGCGAGTTCGGTATTTATATGCTGGCTTCATGGTGGCGGATCGCGTGGTCAGTCCGGTGTTCGTGGGCCGGGACCAGGCCCTTGCCTCCCTCGCGCATGCGTGGCGGACCGCCGTCGAGAGCGGGCCCGCGGTGGTGCTCGTCGCCGGTGAGGCGGGGATCGGGAAGTCGCGGCTGCTCGCCGAGTTCGCCGGGACGCTGGGGCCCGAGGTGCGCGTGGTGCGGGGCGCCTGCGCCGAGTTCGGGGGCGAGGAGCTCGCGTACACGCCGTTCGTCCCGATGCTGCGCCGGCTCGTCCGCGACGGGGTGGCACGGGGCGGCCGCCACCCCGAACTCGCGCGCTGGTTCCCGGAGCTCGGCGACGGCGCCGACGCGGACGGCGGCAGGCACCGGCTCTACGAGGAGGTCCTGGCACTGATCGAGCGGGCGGCCGCCGAGCGGCCCGTCGTCCTCGCGCTGGAGGACCTGCACTGGGCGGACACGGCCTCCCTGGGCCTGTTCGCGTTCCTGGCCCGCAACCTGGCCGGGCCCGGCGTGCTGCTGCTCGCCACCCACCGGCCCGGCGAGGCGGACGGCGCACACCTCGGCCCACTCCTGTCCGAACTCGCCCGCGGCCCGCGCACCACCACGCTGCGGCTGCCGCGACTGACCGAGCAGGACGTCGGCGCCCAACTGGCCGCGATCCTCGGCACCGCGGCGGACACCACCGTCGTACGCCGTGTGCACCGGCGCAGCGAGGGCAACCCGCTGTTCGTCGAGGCCCTCGCCCACGGTGACGCGCGCACCCCGGACAGCCTGCGCGAGCTGCTCCTGCAGGGGCCTCGAACGCTGGCACCGCCCGCCCGGAGCCTGCTGGGCCTGCTCGCGGCGGGCGGCGACCACGTCGCGCACTGCCGTCTCGAGCCCGTGGCCGACGAGAGCGGCGCCGACCTCGACGCCCTGCTGCGGGTGCTCGTCGACCGGGGCCTCGTCGTGACGTCCGGCGACCGGTACACGTTCCGGCACGCACTGATCCGGCAGGCGGTGTACGAGGATCTGCTGCCCGGCGAACGCATCCGCCTGCACGCCCGCTACGCCGCCGCCCTGACCACCGACGACGCCGACGCCGCGGAGCTCGCCGCGCACTCCTATGCCGCGGGCGACCGCCCCGAGGCGCTGAGCGCCGCCCACCGGGCCGCGGTGCGGGCCGGCCGCTCCTACGCGTACGACGAGCAGCGCCTCATGCTGGAGCGGGTCCTCGAACTCTGGGACCGCGTACGGGATCCGGCCGAGCGGATCGGCACGGACCTGGTCGGGGTCCTCACCGAGGCCGCCGAGACCTGCATGCTCAGCGGGCACTACCGGCGCGGTGTCGACCACGCCACGGCCGGTCTCGCCGCCGTCGACGAACAGGCCGCCCCGGAGCGCGCGGCCCTGCTCCTCGAACACCGCGGCAGGCTGCGGCACCGCCTCGACAGCAGCGGCGCCGACGACTGGGAACACGCGCTGCGGCTGCTGCCGGACGAGCCGGGTCACGTGCAGCGGGGCCGGCTGCTCGGCGTCCTGGCCATGGGCCTGCTGCCGAACGACCCTGCCGGGCAGGAGGCCTTCGCCGAGGCGCTGCGCATCGGCCGCCGCACCGGCGATCCGACGGTCACGATCCGCGGCCTGCTCGGCGCCGGTGCCCGTGGCCGCGACCTCGGCGCCCTGGCCGAGGCCCGGGAGCTCGCCGAGCGGCTCGACAGCCAGGACCTGCTGCTGACCGTGCCCATGTACGCGGCCACGGTGCACGCCAGGAACGGCGACCACCGGCGTGCCGTCGAGGCGGCGAAGGAGGGCAGGCGCCTCGCGCACCGGTTCGGACTCGGTCTGAGCCGCGGGGCCGATCTGGCCTGTCACGCCGTGCGCGGGCTGGTCCTCACCGGGGAGTGGGACGAGGCGGCCGCGCTCGTCGACGAGGCACTCGCCGAGGAACCGCCCCCGGCCGCGCAGCAGGATCTGCGCTCCCTCGCCGGTCATGTGGCGCTGCTCCGGGGCGACTTGACGGCGGCCGGGGTCGCGGCGGCCGGGCCCGGCGACGCGTTGCGCGGCTCGGGCCTGTTCCACCGCCGTTCCTGGCTGTGCCTGCTCGCGCTCGCCCAGGGAGATCCGGAGCGGGCCGACCGGCTCCTCGACGACGCCCTGGGCGACCCGGAGCTCGCCGAACTCCACGGCAGCGAGGCCCGCTCCGTGCTGGTCGCCGGGGCTCTGGTGCAGCGGGCCCGCGCGGTGCACGGCGGCTCCCCTCCGACGGAACAGGTGGCGGCGCGGCGGGCCCAACTCGCAGCTCTCGACACGGAGTTCACCGAGGACGGCCCGTACGACCGGGCCCTGCGCCTGCACCTGCGCGCCCTGCTCGACGACACGGGCTGGGACCGGGCGGCCGCCGCGTGGCGGGAGCTGCGCCAGCCGCATCAGCTCGCCGAGTGCCTGCTGGGCGGCGGGCGGGCGGCCCTCGACGCCGGTGACCGCAGCGGTGGCGCCGCGC
This sequence comes from Streptomyces sp. NPDC050085, assembly GCF_044460595.1. Taxonomy (NCBI): domain Bacteria; kingdom Bacillati; phylum Actinomycetota; class Actinomycetes; order Kitasatosporales; family Streptomycetaceae; genus Streptomyces; species Streptomyces sp. NPDC050085. The sequence goes on from NZ_JBITJZ010000001.1 coordinate 1,228,600, forward strand.
TGCTCGGGGAGGCCGCGGAACTGGCCGCGTCCCTGGGCGCGGCGCCGCTCGCCCGCCGGATCGCACGGGCCGCGAGGCCGCCCGCGGCCACGACGGAGAACGGCGGCGGTCTCACGGCACGCGAGCGCGACGTGCTCGTGCTCATCGCCCAGGGCCTGAGCAACCGCCAGATAGCCGGGCGTCTGCACATCTCGCCCAGCACGGCGGGCGTCCACGTCTCCCACATCCTGGCCAAACTGGGCGCTACCACCCGGACGCAGGCGGCCGCCATCGCGTACCAGCACGGGCTGACGGACTGATGGATTGACGGGCTGACGGGCTGACGGACTGACGGGCTTCAGTCGCGGGATCAGCCGCCGCCCAGCAGTGAGTCGAGGGCCGTGAGCGGGTCCGGGTGCGGATCGCCCCGGGGCCACCAGTCGTCGCGGCCCGCGTCCGACTCGTAGCCGTACCACAACCCGTCGCGGCCCAGGCGCAGTTGGACCGAGGACGTCGACAGGTGGTTGCGGCGGGGGCGGAACTCCGGGTGGCCCGTGGCGAGGAGTGCGGGACGTGCGCGGTCGAACGGGCCCGCCGGCGGGTCCCACTCCTCCTCCAGGACCGAGAGTCCGGCGAGACCGCCCTGGCGCCAGGCGGCGACCGCGCGGGCGAGGTCGGCCGGGGTGCGGCCCGTGCCGCGGGCCAGCGAGGCGTACAGGGTGCGCGTCGCCGCGGTGAGCCCGGAGCCGGGGTGGGCGGCGGCCAGGCGGACCGCGTCCTGCCAGGGGGTGAGCGCCGCGAGCGGGTCGACGCCCGTGGTGAGCAGGGCGTGCGCGCGGGCTGCGGCCTCCGTGGCGAGCAGGTCGAGCGCCAGCGGGTCGGGCGCACCGGGCGCCTGTGGGTAGGACGGCGGACGCTCGGGGTGGGCCGGGGCGGTGAACTCCGGTGGCAGCGGCGGGAGTCGGTCCGCGCGCGCGAAGGCGTCGCGCGCGGGCAGTGAGTCGAGGTCCTGCGCCTCGGCGGTGCGCTGTTCCTCCGCGGTGTGTGCCGCGTTGCGCCGGGTGAGGTCGGTGAGCAGTTCCTGCTCGCCGCGGCCGCGCAGCAGGAACAGGACGAAGGGGTCCTCGTCGATGATCCGCGCCGTCTGGTAGCAGAGCGCCGCCGCGTGCTTGCAGGGGTGCGCGCGGTCCGGGCAGGTGCACTCGGGGGTCAGGTCGTCGGCCACGGGCAGCAGGTCGACGGCGGCCGCGAGCGCGTGCGGCACGTCCTTGTCGAGCAGCGACGCCATGTGGTCGGGGCGGGCGGCGGCCGTCTCCAGGAAGCGGGTCCACTCCTCGTCCGAGAGGGTGCGCAGCCGCAGTTCGGCCCGGTAGGGGCGGGGGCGCGAGCCGTGGACGTACGCGACGACGCGGCCCGGGATGACCGTGATGGCGTCGACGTGCCCGCGGTCCGCGTAGCTGCGGCCGCGCGCGAGGCGGGCCGGGTCGAGGGAGGTGTCCTCCAGGGCGTCCACCCACGCGTTCCCCCACCAGGTCAGGGCGGGGCCGCCGACCGCCTCGCCGCCTGCCTCCGCCCGCGGCGGGAGTGGCGGGAAGGTGCGCCGGGTGTCGGTGTGCCGGGCCTGCGCCTGCTCACCGGCACCGGCGCGGCCGGGGATGTGCGCGGCGTGGTTCCTCGTGCGGGCGGGGCTCATGAGGACTCCCTCCGCAGCGAGACCAGGTCGGACAGCTCCCGGTCGGTCAGCTCGGTCAGGGCCGCCTCGCCCGAGCCGAGGACCGCGTCCGCCAACGCCCGCTTCGCCGCGAGCAGTTCGGCGATCTTGTCCTCGACGGTGCCCTCCGTGATGAGGCGGTGCACCTGGACCGGCTGGGTCTGGCCGATGCGGTAGGCGCGGTCGGTGGCCTGCTCCTCGACGGCCGGGTTCCACCAGCGGTCGAAGTGGATGACATGGCCCGCGCGCGTGAGGTTGAGCCCCGTGCCCGCCGCCTTCAGGGAGAGCAGGAACACCGGGACCTCGCCGGACTGGAAGCGGTCCACCATGCGCTCGCGCTCGGCGACCGGGGTGCCGCCGTGCAGCAGCTGGCTGGGGATGGCGCGGGCGGCCAGGTGGGTGGCGAGCAGCTTGGCCATGGACACGTACTGGGTGAAGACGAGGACGGCGGCGTCCTCGGCGACGATCGTGTCCAACAGCTCGTCGAGCAGGTCGAGTTTGCCGGAGCGGCCCGCCAGGCGCGGACGGCCGCTCTCGCTCTCCTTCAGGTACTGCGCGGGGTGGTTGCACACCTGCTTGAGGGAGGTGAGCAGCTTCATGACCAGGCCGCGCCGTGCGATGCCCTCGGCCGCCTCGATCTGCGCCATCGACTCGCGCACCACGGCCTCGTACAGCGAGGCCTGCTCGCGGGTGAGCGGCGCCGGATGGTCGGACTCGGTCTTCGGCGGCAGTTCGGGCACGATGCCCGGGTCGGACTTCTTGCGGCGCAGGATGAAGGGGCGCACGAGGCGGGACAGGCGCTCGATCGCCTCCGGGTTCACTCCTCCTTGTCCCTGCAGGGGGACCTCGCCCTCGACGGCTCGCGCGTGCCGGGCGCGGAACGCCTTGAGCGGGCCGAGCAGTCCCGGAGTCGTCCAGTCGAGCAGGGCCCACAGCTCGGAGAGGTTGTTCTCCACGGGGGTGCCGGTGAGCGCCACGCGCGCGGGGGCGTCGATCATGCGCAGGGCCTTCGCCGTCGCCGAGTTCGCGTTCTTGACGTGCTGGGCCTCGTCGGCGACGACCATGCCCCAGGTGTGGCCCGCGAGTTCGGCGGCGCGGGTGCGCAGCGTGCCGTACGTGGTGAGGATGAAGCCGCCCTCTTGTCCTTCCAGGGTGCGGTCGGTGCCGTGGAAGCGGCGCACGGGGACGCCGGGGGCGAACTTCCCGATCTCCCGCTGCCAGTTGCCGAGCAGGGAGGCCGGGCAGACGACGAGGGTGGGGGCCGGGCGGTCCCGGCGCAGGTGCAGGGCGATGAGGGTGACCGTCTTGCCGAGGCCCATGTCGTCGGCGAGGCAGCCGCCGAGGCCGAGCGAGGTCATGAGGTCGAGCCAGGCCAGACCGCGCAGTTGGTAGTCGCGCAGCGTCGCCTTGAGGGCCGCGGGCTGCTCCACGGTGTCGAGGCCCTGCGTGAGGCGGTCGCGCAGCTCCGCGAGGCGGCCGGTGGGCACGGCGGCGACGCGCTCCCCGTCGACCTCGGCCTCGCCGGTGAGCGCGACGGCCAGTGCGTCGACGGGCTGCAGCAGGCCGAGCTCCCGCTTGCGGGCCTTGCGGACGAGGTCGGGGTCGACGACGACCCACTGGTCGCGCAGCCGCACGACGGCGCGGTGCGACTCGGCGAGCCGGTCCATCTCGCGCTCGGTGAGCGGGTCCCCGTCGAGCGCCAACTGCCAGTTGAACGCGAGCAGTTCGTCGCTGTCGAAGAACGTCGTGCCGTCGGTGGCCGAGCCGGGCGCGGCCTGCGCGCGCACCACGGCCGTCGCGGTGAGCGAGCGGGCCAGCTCGCGCGGCCAGTGCACGGTGACCCCGGCCCGGGCGAGCCGGGCCGCGCCGGGCCCGAGCAGATCGATCAACTCGCTCTCGGTGAACGCGAGGACGTCCGGCACGTCCTGTTCGAGGAGCCGGCCGAGCGGCGGCCAGGCGGCGACGGCGCGGCGCACGGCGAGCACCGCGTCGATCCGGGCGCGCGGCCCGAAGTGGTCCCCTTCGGCGTCCCCCGACCACAGCTGCGCGGCGTCCACCACGCGCGTGGGGTCGGCGAGGCTGTGGACCTGGACGACGGCGGCCCCGGCGCGGCGCGCCCCCGGGTCGTCCGGCGACGCGTCGTCCTCCTCGGCCGCGTCGAACAGCGCCTCGTTCGACAGGTCGAGCCGCAGCGAGATGCGCACCCCCGCGTCGAGTCCGGCCGCCGCTTCGACGGCCCAGGGCCTGGCGTGCGGGATGTGCTGGGGCGCGGCCGCGGCGAACGGGGCGCCCGCCGCGTGGGCCGCCGCCGGGGTGCGCGGCAGCGTGTCCGCGACCGCGTCCAGGAACGCGCGGACCAGCGCCTCGGGGTCCGGCACCCGCACCGGTCTGCGGCCCGGCACCGGTGCGGCGAACCCCTCCGGGGGGAGCGCGGCGGCGATGCCCTTGATCTGCGCGACGTCGTCCGCGTCCAGCGGGCCCGCCCGCCACGCGTCGTGGTCGGAGGCGGTGAGCCCGGGCAGCAGCCGGCCGCGGGCGACGAGGTGCAGGGCGTGCGCGGCTGCGGCGCCCCAGGCGGCCGCGGCGGGGTGCGCGCCCCGGGTGCGGCGGGCCCGGACGAGGAGCGGCAGCGCGCGGGCGACCGGCAGCACGAGCGCGGGCACCTTGCGGCTGCGCACGCCGGAGCCGTGCGGCCGCACCACCGTGATCTCCTCGTCGGCTCCGGGGAAACCCGCGCCGTCCGGCGAGAAGAAGGCGACCTTCCCCTCGCGCGGCAGCGGTGCGGGCAGGAACAGGGCGGCGGCGCCGAGAGCGACACCGGGCGGCCCCGCCATGCCTGACGGCTCGGTCACCACACCACCTCCCTCTCCGCTCACCCGACTCATGCCTGTACGTCCGCTACGACCTTACGGGCCGGGTCCGACAATCCTTGATCCGCGCCCGGGGTGACAATGTCCATGATCCGTACCGAGTCCTCAGGAACAGGCTGAACCATGGGTGATCTGCTTCTCGTCCGACATGGTGAGACCGAGTGGGCGCTGACCGGCCAGCACACCGGTCTGACCGACATCCCGCTCACCGACAACGGCCGCGAAGAGGCGCGCAGGGTGGCGCCGCTCGTCGGCAGTTACCACGTGGGGGCCGTCTTCGTGAGCCCCCTGAAGCGGGCCCGCGAGACCGCCGAACTCGCGGGGCTGCGGCGCTACACCGTCGATCCGGACCTGCTCGAATGGGACTACGGCGCCTACGAGGGCGTCACCACGCGTGAGATCCAGCAGACCCGTCCCGACTGGTACCTGTTCGACGACGGGGTGCCGCCGGGGCCGCCGGAGCATCCCGGTGAGACACCGGAGCAGGTGGGGGCGCGGGCCGACCGGATGCTGTCGAAGGTCGACGCGGCGCTCTCCAACAACGAGGGCAGCGTCGTCCTCGTCTCGCACAGTCACTTCCTGCGGGTCCTGACCGCGCGGCGGCTCGGCCTGCCCCCGTCGGGCGGCTCGCACTTCCTGCTGGCGACGGGCACGGTGAGCCGACTGACCTTCGAGCACGGCCGACCGGTGATCTCGGGCTGGAACCTGCGGCCCTGAACTCCCTGGTCGGCGGCCGTTGTCAGTGCCGTCGTGCACCATCGTCGACAAGGACCGATCGGCTGGGGCTTCTGATCGTCCAGGAAGTCCGATCGTCCAGGAAGTCCGATCGTCCAGGAAGTCTGATCGTCGAGCAAGGCCGAGGAGACGGAGGTGTGTGGTGACCCGACCGCCGACCGCCGCGCAGCGGCGCATCATCGAGGCCGCCGACCCGGAGACGGGCCGGATCAGCGGCAGCGCGGCCCAGCTGGCGCGGCTCGTCGTGCTGAAGCTGGCGTTCCGGCATCCGCGGCCGCCGCACGAGCACTTCCTCACGCCGCAGGGCCACCGCCTGCGCGAGACGGCACCCGAGCAGGCACCTCCCGAGCACCGGCCGGCCGCGTCCGACGGCGTGTTCACGGCCCGGCTCGGCGGTGAGCCGGGCACCGCGCCTTCCGCGGCCCGCGCGCGCGAGGTGCGCACGGCCTGGCAGGGGCTCCTGGAGATACGCCGGATGACCAATCCCGGCGGCGCCGTCGACCGGCCCTGCGCCTGGGAACGCGGCCGTCTCGCGCACGCGGCGGCGCTCGCCCTGGAGGCAGCGGGCCGCACCCCGGCGGGCGAGACGGAGCCCGGCTACCGGGTCACGGAGACCCCGCAGCCGGAGGCCGTCGCCGTGCACCACGTCGATCCGGCGGCCCTGGCCGCCTGCGCGAGCGCGCTGCAGGAGGCGGGCTGGCAGGTCAGCGAGCATGCGGCGGCGCGCGGTGCCCGGTATCTGCTGGCCTCGCCCAGACGCACGTAGAGGCACCGGCGGCACGGCCGGAATGCCGGTCGGAATGCCGGGCGGATCCGGCACGTTGCACCCTTCGAAGACACCTGAGCAAGCGCTCAGCCCACCGCCGAAAGGAACGTCGTGACAGAGCCGTTTTCCGTCCGGATCGAGGTCCGTGGATACGAGACCGACTCACAGGGACACCTCAACCAGGCGGTCTATCTGCAGTACGCGGAGCACGCGCGCTGGTCGATCCTGCGGCACGGCGGCATCGAGCAGCGCGACCTGCTGGAGCGCGGGGTCGGCCCGGTCGCCCTGGAGACGAACATCCGCTATCTGCGGGAGCTGCGCGCCGGTGACCAGGTGGACGTGGAGTGCGTCTTCGAGTGGGGCGAGGGCAAGACGTTCCGCATCCGGCAGACGGTGCGCAAGACCGACGGCACCGTGTCGGCCGAAGTGACCGCGGTCGGCGGCCTGTTGGACCTCACCGCGCGCAAGCTGGTCAAGGACCCGAAGGTGCTGTTCAAGGAGCTGGCGACGGACCCGGGCGTCTTCGGCCTGTAGCCACGGACACCCGGGTGCGGCGCCCGTCCCTACGCGAAGGCGTCCTGGTGTGCGCGCATCCACTGCTCGAAGGTGCGCGGCGCCCGCCCGAGCACCTGCTGGACGTCGTCGGTGACGACGGCGTTGCCGCCCGCCCGGACGAAGTCGAGACCTTCGAGGACGTCGTCCGCGCCCGCCTCCGGCACTCCGGAGGCGATCACGGAGGCGCGGGACTCCTCCCGGGACAGCCCGACCCATGCGACGTCCCTGCCGAGGACCTTGCCGGCGACCGCGGCCATGTCCGGCGTCGACAGCGCCTGCGGTCCGGTCAGTGTGTACGTACGTCCGTGGTGGCCGTCGGCGAGAAGGGACTCGACGGCGACGGCCGAGACGTCGGCCGGATCGACGACGCCCTGGGCGCCGCCGCCGTACTGGTCGGGCACGGGGCGGCCGGCCTTGATCTCGCCCGCCCACCACAGGAAGTTGGCGGCGAAGGTCGAGGGGCGCAGCACCGTCCACTCCAACGGGCCGTCCCGCAGGGCCTGTTCACCGGGGACGTGCCAGGCGCTGAAGCGGCCCGCCGCCGCGTCGCCGGTCGCGATCGCGGACAGTTTGACCGCGCGCCGCACGCCCGCCGCCTCGGCGGCCGCGAGCAGGGCCTTGTCGTGTGCGCCGGGGGCCGCGGTGCCGATGACGTTGACCATGAACACGGCGTCGGCGCCGGACACGGCCGCCGCGAGCGAGTCGGGGTCGTCGTAGTCACCGCGTACGACCTGTGTGGCGGGTCCGAACCCGGCGCGTGCCGGGTCGCGGGTCAAGGCGCGGTGCGGGACGCCGCGTGCGGCGAGGAGGCGGACGATTTCGCTGCCGATGGTGCCGGTGGCACCGGTGATGAGGATCATGCGCTCCACGCTGCCGCCGAACTCCCGGTCCCGGATAGGAAAATCCGGCACGCTTCCGCCGCCCGTACCCCGCCCCGCCTGGTTACCGTGGAGCGGTGACCACGGCGACCGAACCCGACACCAGGACAGACACCGATCCCGGCATCGGGAGGGATCCCTCCGTCGTCGACCTCGTACGGCAGAAGGCGATCCGGACGGCGGCCGGGGCCTCCCAGGTGCCGGCGCGTCTGGTCGAGCCGCCCGCCGCGCTGCGCCCCTGGATCAGCGACGTCGGGGTCACCGAGCACGACCCCGACGGGCCGCGTTCGGTGACGCACGCGCCGGACGCGGCGGTGCGCGTGGTGCTGCGGACACTGCCGGGTGGCGGCAGTGAGGTCCTGGCGGTCGGGCCGCGCACCCGGGCCTCGTACAACAGCGGCTCGTGGCTGCCGCGCTGTCTCGATCTGCGGGTTCTTCCCGGCGCTGCACGGCAGTTGCTCGGTGTGTCCGCGCGGGAGCTGGTGGGCCGCGTGGTGCCGCTGGCCGCGCTGCCCGGCGGGGCCGCGGGCCGCATCGCTCGGGACCTGGCCCGCATCGGCGACGACGCGCCGGTGGACGAGGCGCTGTCCGTACTGGCCGAGTTGCTGCCGCCCGCGTTCACGCCGCGCGACCCGCTCGACCGTTCCCGTGCGGCCCTGGTGGGTGCGGCGATCGATGCGCTCTCCACCCGCCCCGGTCGCCCGCGCCCCGCGTCCGTCCCCGATGTGGCCCGCGAACTGGCGGTGAGCGAGCGCCAGTTGAGGAACCTGTTCACCGATGACGTGGGCCTGTCCCCCAAACACTTCGCCCGCATCGACCGGGCCCGCCAGCTGCTCGCCACAGCCGCGGCCGAGCCCGCCGCCGCGGTGCCCTGGGCGGGCCTGGCCCAGGCGACCGGCTACTACGACCAGTCGCACATGACCGCCGAGTTCCGCGCCCTGTTCGGCGTGGCGCCCAAGGCGTTCGTCACCGGCCGGCTCCCGGCGAGCAGCCCGTGCCCGTCTCGAGCAGGACGCTGAAATCCGCCGCTACCCTCCAGGATTCATGGACTTCCACGTACGTTCCTACGCCCATCCCGATGCCGTGTCGCTCAGCGATCAGGTGCAGGCCGTGTACCGGGCACGCTTCGGGTCCGGCGACGTCACGCCGCTGCTGCCGACGCATTTCGACCCGCCGGACGGCCTGTTCCTCATCGCGTACGACACCGGGGAACCCGTGGCCTGCGGCGGCTGGCGGGCCCAGCAGCAGGACGCGCAGGGGTACGCGGACGGGGACGCCGAACTGAAGCGGATGTTCGTGGTGGAGCGGGCACGCGGCAAGGGTCTCGCCCGCCGGATCCTGGCGGCCCTGGAGGACAGCGCCGCACGCGCGGGACGCACACGGATGGTCCTGGAGACCGGGGCGCCGCTGACCGAGGCGATCGGCCTGTACGAGTCGAGCGGCTACCGCCCGACCGACCCGTTCGGCGTGTACCGCTGCCACGAGGACAGCCGCTTCTACGCCAAGTCGCTTACCGGCCAGGCTGGTTGACCCGGATCGCCGTTCGCCCCACCTCCTTTCACCGATCCCTCCTTGACGGGTATACGTCATCCCGAATCTCTGGTAGGAAACCTTCCTAACAGTCGACGGAACGACGAACTCCCTCTAGGAGGACCCGTGTCCACCCCCCACATACGCACCTCCCGTCGCACACTCCTCGCCCTGCTCGGCGCCTCGGTCGTCGCGGCACCCCTGCTCTCCACCGAGGTCGCGGGCGCCGCTCCCCGCGCGGCCGCCGCGAGCGGGCTCGACGACCCGGCGAAGAAGGAGATCGCCATGCAGCTGGTGTCGAGCGCGGAGAACTCCTCGCTCGACTGGAAGGCCCAGTACAAGTACATCGAGGACATCGGCGACGGCCGTGGCTACACCGCCGGGATCATCGGCTTCTGTTCCGGCACCGGCGACATGCTCGACCTCGTCGAGCTCTACGCCGACCGCAAGCCCGGCAACGTCCTGGCGAAGTACCTGCCCGCGCTGCGCGACGTGAACGGCAGCGACTCGCACGACGGGCTCGACCCGAACTTCCCCAGGGACTGGGCGAAGGCCGCCCGGGACAGCGCCTTCCAGCAGGCCCAGAACGACGAGCGCGACCGGGTCTACTTCAACCCGGCGGTCCAGCAGGGAAAGGCCGACGGGATCGGCACGCTCGGCCAGTTCACGTACTACGACGCCATCGTGATGCACGGCGACGGCTCCGACCCCACCAGCTTCCGCAGCATCCGCAAGCGCGCCCTCGGCAAGGCGAAGCCGCCCGCGCAGGGCGGCGACGAGGTCACCTGGCTGAACGCCTTCCTCGACGCGCGGGTGTGGGCGATGAAGCAGGAGGAGGCGCACAGCGACACCAGCCGGGTCGACACGGAACAGCGGGTCTTCCTGCAGAAGAGGAACCTGAACCTGGATCCGCCGCTGGACTGGAAGGTGTACGGGGACCCGTACCACATCGGCTGACGGCTCCGGGCGCGAGGCGTGCGTGCACCGCACCGCACCGCACCGCACCGCACCGAGCACGCCTCGCGCCCGTCAGCCGATGGTGACCACCCGCGCCCAACTGGGCGGCGGTGTCCGGTCGTAGTGGCCGGGGCGGTGGAACAGGCCGACCACCGTGCGGCAGGGCGGCTGCACGGCGGGCCACGGGGTCCAGCCGTCCGTGAGGGCGACGATCACGTCCGGGCCGTGGCCCGAGCGCAGGGCCCGGGCGAAGCCGGAGCGCAGGTCCGTCCCGCCGCCACCGATCAGTTCGAGGTGCTCGGCACGGCAGAGCGACGCGGCGACGCCCGCCGCCGCGTCGCAGGAGATCACCGAGACCAGGTCGCGCCGGCCGCCCACCGCCCGGGCGATCGCCGCCACTTCGAGGAGCGCGCTGCCGAGTTCGGCGTCGCTCACCGACCCGGAGGTGTCGATCACCACGCAGACCCGGGGCGGCACCCGGCGCAGGCTCGGCAGCAGCACCCGGGGGACGCTGGCCGAGCGCCGCGAGGGGCGGCGGTAGCTGTGGTTCTCCCCGCCGCCGGGGCCGCTCGCCGCCGAGCGGAGCGCCGCCCCCAGCAACTCCCGCCACGGCTGCGGCGGATGGAACGCCTCCGCCGCCCAGCGCCGCCACCCCTGCGGCGCGTCGCCCGGCCTCCCGCTGATCGCCTCCGCGACCCGGAACCGCACCGCGTCCCGCTGCTGCCGCGTCAGCCCCCGCGCCCCTTCGGGCCCCAGCTCCCACGACCGGGCCCTGCCGTCCGCGCCGCTGCCGCAGTCCAGCCAGGCCAGGTCCGAGGCGAGCCCGGACATCGACGCCGTACGCAGGTACTCCTCCATCAGCAGGCCGTTGCGCAGCCCCAACATGCCCGGCGTGACCGCCCCTTGGGGCCGGGGCAGCCCCTCGCCGTAGATGTCGTCGTTGATCTCGAAGTCGGCGGCGATGTTCCTGCGCGTCGCCTCTCCCGGCCCGAACTCGTCGTTCTGGCGGGCGTAGCGCTCGCTCCGCCCGTGGTGGTCACGGAGCAGATGGGACACCTCGTGCACCCAGACCCCCGCCAGTTCCTCGACGGGCATACGGGCCACGAAGGCGGGTGAGACGTAGCAGCGCCAGTACTTGTCGACCCCCATCGTCGGTACGGTCCGGTCCTCCACGACGTGCAGCGCGAAGAGGGCGGCGGCCAGATAGGGCCGGACCTGCACGGCATGCAGCCGGGCGGCGAACAACTTCTCGCGGTCCAGCGGGAGTTCGGGCCCGCTGAGCTGCCCGCGCCGCCTCTGCCGTCCTGGCTGTCCGGGGTTCGTCTCCCGCGGCGGGCGAGGGCGCGGGGGCGCCGGTTTCGCCCGCGTCATCGGCCCACGACCTGCGCGCGCTGCACCGACCGGTCCGCCCGCTGGAACAGCCCCACGACCCCGGCCAGGCGCGACACGGCCCCCGGCACCTCCCAGTCGTCGCGGCGCAGCCCGGCCAGTGCCGTCGCCGGTGCGACCAGCAGGTCCGGGGCTCCGGTCTCCAACGCCCGTACGAGTACGGCCCAGGCGGCGTCCCACCGGTCCCGCTCGGGCCGCGCCCCGACGGCGGCGACCACGGCCTCCAGTGCCGCCTGCCGCAGATCGCCGCGTTCCGGCAGCTCGGCCGTGGGCGGGTCGGCGAGCAGGGACTCCGGGTCCGGCAGGTCCAACCGGTCGAGGTGGGCGAGGAGTTCGAGCCCGGGACCGTCCCCCACCGCGCCCCGCACCAGCAGGGCGAGCACTTCGCGGGAGACAGAGGCGGCCGTGCCGAACGCCAGCAGGGTCAGCGCCGCCTCCCAGCTGCGGGGCGAGGGCCAGGCACCACCGCGCCGCACCTCGGAGTCGGGCAGTCGGTGGATCAGCGTCGGCCGGGCCGCGAGGAAGCCGCAGACCGCACGCCGGGCGAGCGCCACGGCCTCCGGCAGCAACTCGGGGTCCAGGCACGGCAGTTCGGCGCGGGGCCAGACCCCGCCGAGGCCGCGCACCACCACGTCCTGGTCGTGCACCCAATGGAGGTGGACGAACCGGTTGGCCAGCGGCGGGCTCAGTTCCCACCCGTCGGCCGCCGACGCCCGGGGGTTGGCGGCCGCCACGATCCTTACGCCGGGAGGCAGTTGGAGCGCTCCGACGCGGCGCTCCAGGACGACACGGAGCAGCGCGGCCTGCACGGCCGGGGTGGCGGTGGACAGTTCGTCGAGGAAGAGCAGCCCCCGTCCGGCCCGTACGAGCTCCACGGCCCACTGCGGCGGAGCCATCGGCACGCCTTGGACCGCAGGGTCGTCGCCCACGATGGGCAGCCCGGAGAAGTCGGACGGCTCGTGCACGCTGGCGATGACGGTCGTGAGCGGCAGGTCGAGCGATGCGGCGAGCTGGGTGAGCGCCGCGGTCTTGCCGATGCCCGGTTCGCCCCACAGCAGCACGGGGAGATCGGCGGCGACCGCGAGGGTGAGCGCTTCGAGCTGCTCGTCGGGGCGCGGCTCGGTTCGGGTGTTCCGCAGCAGGCCCAAGAGGGCGTCGGCGACGGCGAGTTGGGGGTCGGTACCGGGCAGGGGCAGAAGGGTGGCGGAGGTCATGGGCATCACCTGGGGAGGTCGAAGGAACGGATCAAGGCAAGACAAGGCGGGACAGCACCCAGCCCCGTAGGACCGTCAGGACTTCAGGACTTCAGGACTTCAGCGGCAGTAGCGCGGCCTGTTCCTGCTCACGCGCTTGTTCCACAGCACCGATGGAGCGAAGCGGGCCCGGCCACGTGGACAGCGGGTCAACTCCGCGTCCGCGGCAGGGTGTTCGGTGTCGGCGAGCCCCGCGCGGAACAGGCCCTGGTCGACGCGGCCCGACGCGGCGGACTCCAGGGCGTCGCGCAGCGGCCCGTCGCGCAGGACCGCGGCGGGGCCGAGCAGTCCCTCGACCACGGCCAGCGCCCCGGCGAGGTCACCGTGGCCGAGCCGTTCGCGTACGGCGGGCAGCGCCTCGGGGCTGCGGTGCACGGTGTCGATCGCCCGTACGCAGGGCAGCGCCGGGCCGCCGAGCGCCACCAGGAGGTCCTCGCGCCGCAGTTGGTCCGGGTCGTGGTCGACCGCGGTCAGCACGCCGTCCCGCAGCGCGATGCGGTGGACCTCGCCCCGGCACTCCACCCGGTGCGGATCACCGGGCTCGGGGGCGGCCTGCGTGAGGGGTGCGCCGCGGGGCGCGAGGGCCGCGGCGACCAGGGGGTGCAGTCGGCCGGCGTCGATCAGACCGGCCCGCAGCAGCTCCAGGTCCGGCGGGACCCTGGTCGCAGCCTCCGGCAGGACCGGGAGCGCGTCGAGCCGCTGCCGCGAGGGTACGCCGGGCAGCGGGCGGCACGTCGGGGCATGGGTGTCGTCCGGTGCGACGAGTTCGAAGGCGCCACGGCGGCGCGCGTCGAACCGGACGATGAAGGCCCCGCGCGGGTCCAACCCTGCGGCACGCAGCAGCAGTTCGGCCTCGTCCGCCCAGCGAGGCACGGCCCGGACGGCCAGTTCACCGCTGCGTCCGGCGTCCCAGAGGTGCCGGTGCAGATCGAGCCGGAACCGCCGGTCGGGATGGGGGTGCGGGTGCGGATGCGGCCGGCCGCCTGGGGCGCCGCGCATCGACCCGTTCCACAGGGTGAGGGACACGCGCTGTCCCGCGTCCGCCCGGACCGGTGGTGTCCGCACGACCAGGTGCGTCGGCGGGACGGCGCTGCAACTCCCGTACCGCACAAGGGAGATGGTGAGGCCGGGGCGGAGCCGTCCGTCGGGGGCGGTCCTGGGCAGGTGCCAGCGCAGCAGATCGGGCGCGAGGCTGCGCAGGTCCGCGCGCAGGCGGTGCAGGAGGTCGGTGCCGTGCTGTCGGGCCACGGCGCGCAGATCGAGATCGACGTCGATGCGGGCAGCGGCGCAGGCGCCGGCCCAGTCGCCGACGGCGCGCCGCGCGGTCGCGGTCTCGATCATGGACGGTGGCACGGCGTACTCGCGTACGCGCTGCCACATCAACAGGCGGGGTGGAATCCCGTCCGCGAACGGCGGTGAGAGGGCTGCCATCAGCACTCACCTTGCGCGAACGAGTCCCCCGATCCGTACGAGAAGGAGTTCATCATCACCGTCACCGTAACCATGACGGCGATGACCTGTCACCCCCATTTGAACGGTCCCCTACCGTGGTACCACCTTCTCCAGGTCGTCCACCGACCCCGCCATGATCAGCCGGGCGTGCTCGGTGATGTGCTCCAACGGCCAGTCCCACCAGGCCAGTTGGAGCAGCCGCTCGACGACGTCCGGGGTGAACCGGGTGCGGATCACGCGGGTCGGGTTGCCGCCCACGATCGCGTACGGCGGGACGTCGTCCGTGACGACCGAGCCCGTCGCGACGATCGCGCCGTGGCCGATCGTGACGCCCGGCATCACGGTGACCCCGTTGCCGAACCAGACGTCGTGGCCGACGGTCGTGTCGCCGCGGCCCGGAAGGTTCGTGATCAGGTCGAAGTGGTCCGCCCAGGCTCCGCCCATGATCGGGAACGGGAACGTGGACGGGCCGTCCATGCGGTGGTTGGCGCCGTTCATGACGAAGCGGACGCCGGTGCCGAGCGCGCAGAAGCGGCCGATGCGCAGCTTCTCCGGCCCGTAGTGGTACAGCACGTTGCGGGTCTGGAACTCGGTGGGCGCGTCCGGGTCGTCGTAGTACGTGAACTCGCCCACCTCGATCAACTCCGAGGTGATCAGCGGCTTCAGGAGCACTACGCGCTCCTGTCCTGGCATGGGGTGCAGGGTCGTCGGGTCGGGGGGTGTCGGTGCCATGGCTTCGATCTTCATCGCAACCGCCACCCCCCGCATCCCGTTTTCAGCAATCGGCAAGCCGTCACCCGGGCTCCGGGCAGCCGTCAGTGCGCGCCCGCCGCGGTGCTCGTGCGCTGTTCGGCGATGGCGCCGCCCGACTCCATCGGCGCGGTGACGTCGTCGGCGTCCCGGCCCCGTCCGAGGTGGTTGAAGACGAGGTTGAGCAGGACGGCCGCGACGCAGCCGGTGGAGATGCCCGAGTCCAGGATGATCTTCGCGCGCTCCGGGAACGCGTGGTAGAACTCCGGCGCCGCGATGGGGATCAGGCCCACGGCGAGCGAGACGGCGACGATCAGGACGTTGTTGTCCTTCTCCAGGTTCGCCTTGACCAGGGTCTGGATGCCGCTGGCCGCGACCGAGCCGAACAGGACGACGCCCGCGCCGCCGAGCACCGGGCGCGGCACGACCGCGATCAGCGAGGCCGCCATCGGGCACAGGCCCATGAGGACGAGGAAGCCGCCGCCGACGGCGACCACGAACCGGCTGCGGATCTTCGTCATCGCCACCAGGCCGATGTTCTGCGCGAAGGCGCTGCACATGAAGCCGTTGAAGACCGGGCTGATCGCCGTGCCGAGGGTGTCGGCGCGCAGGCCTGCCGCGATGGTCTTCTCGTCGGCCGGGCGGTCGACGATCTCGCCGAGCGCGAGCATGTCGGCCGTGGACTCCGTCATCGACACGACCATGACGACGATCATCGAGACGATGGCCGCGCCCGCGAACTGCGGGGCGCCGAAGTGGAACGGCGACGGGAAGCCGACGACGTCCGCGTCACCGATCGGCGAGAAGTCCGTGAGGTCGAACGGGATCGCGACGACCGTGCCGATGACGAGGCCGAGCAGCACCGCGATCTGCTTCACGAAGCCGGTGGTGAAACGGCGCAGGAGCAGCACGATGACGAGGGTGATCCCGGCGAGCGCCAGGTTCTTCATCGACCCGTAGTCGGACGCCTTGGCGTTGGGCCCCTGTGCCCAGCCGAACGCGACCGGCATCAGGGAGATGCCGATGAGCGTGATGACCGTGCCGGTGACGACCGGCGGGAAGAAGCGGATCGCCTTGGAGAAGAAGGGCGCCGCGATGAATCCGAGGAGACCCGCGACGATCACCGCCCCGAAGATGATCGGGAGTGCGTCGTCCTTGTCCTTCGTCGAGTCGACGACGGCGAGCATCGGGGCCACGCCCGCGAACGTCACGCCGTTGACGAAGGGGAGGCGGGCGCCGATCTTCCAGATGCCGAGCGTCTGCAGGAAGGTCGCGAGACCTGCCGTGAACAGACAGGCGCCGGTGAGGAAGGTGAGTTCCTTCGCGGAGAGTCCTATGTACGCGCCGACGATCAACGGGGGTGCGACCACACCCGCGTACATCGCCGCGACGTGCTGCAGACCCGTCGTCGCCATCTTCAGCGGCGGCAGGGTCTCGTCGACCGGATGTTTGGTATGCCCCGCCGCTTCTGCCGCGGGGGTGGTGCCTTGCTTGGTGAACCTGGGCTTCGTCGCCACTGCGGCTCCTCCGGTTGTTTTCCAGTCCCGGCGGGCCGCCGGCACTTTTCGCTTCAAGGAGGTGGTGCAAGGAAGTGCTGCAAGGAAGTGGTGCAAGGTCGTGCGCTGGTGCTCGATATGCGGTTGTTCTGCGCCCAGGTGGTGCTTCAGGTAGGACTGACCGCCCCGGGAACGCGAGGCTTTGGGCCACGTTCCGGGGCGGCACCCGAGCAGCCCGCTCGGCAGCTCGGGTCCGGCCGGGGACCGTCCTCCCCGACCGGAGTTCTGTGGGGTGTTACGGGTGTCAGGCCTGCGCGGCGATCCGCGCGAGGCGCTGTGCCTCGTCCCGCGTGGAGCGGGCGATGGCGTCCTCGTCGACGTGCAGGAGGCGGCTGTTCTCGACCACCGGCTTGCCGTTGACGAGGGAGAGCGTGACCGGGGCGGCCGCACCGAAGACGAGCGCGGTGACCGGGTCGGCGATGGACGAGTGGGCCAGGGTGTCCAGCTTCCACAGGACCAGGTCGGCCAGCTTGCCCGCCTCGAGCGACCCGATCTGGGTCGCACGGCCGAGCACCTGCGCACCGCCGTACGTGCCGAGGCGCAGCGCCTGGCGGGCGTTCAGGGCAGCTTCGCGGTGGGCACCGAGGCGGTTGATGAGGAGCGCGTTGCGCAGTTCGGTGTGGAGTTCGCCGGACTCGTTCGATGCGGTGCCGTCGACGCCGAGGCCGACCGGGACACCGGCGGCGAGCATGTCGGGGACGCGGGCGATTCCCGCCGCAAGGCGAGCGTTTGAGGACGGGCAGTGCGCGACGCCCGTCTTCGTGCGGCCGAAGGCGGCGATGTCGGAGTCGTTCATGTGGACGCTGTGCGCCATCCACACGTCCTCGCCGAGCCAGCCCGTCGACTCGAAGTAGTCGGTCGGGCCCATGCCGAACAGCTCGTGGCAGAACTTCTCCTCCTCGACCGTCTCGCTGCCGTGCGTGTGCAGGCGTACGCCGAGCGAGCGCGCCAACTCGGCGCCCTGCTTGAGGAGTTCAGTGGAGACGGAGAACGGGGAGCACGGCGCGACGGCGATCTGCGTCATGGCGTCGAACGAGGCGTCGTGGTGCTTCTTGACGGTCTCCTCGGTCGCCGCGAGGGCGCCTTCGAGGGTCTCGACGGCGAAGTCCGGGGGCAGGCCGCCGTCCTTCTCGCTGCGGTCCATGGAGCCACGGGCCAGGGTGAAGCGCACGCCCATCTCGGAGGCGGCGCGGATGATCGACCCGGAGAGGTCGCCCGAGCCCTGCGGGAACACGTAGTGGTGGTCCATGGCGGTGGTGACGCCGCCGCGGGCCATCATCGCGAGGGAGCCCTGCGCGGCCGCGTACGTCATCTGCTCGTCGATGCGCGCCCACGTCGGGTACAGCGCCACCAGCCAGTTGAACAGGTTGTGGTCCGTGGCCAGGCCGCGGGTGATCCACTGGTAGAAGTGGTGGTGGGTGTTGACGAGACCGGGCGTGGCGAGGTGGCCGGTGCCGTCGATGCGGCGGACCACGTTCTCCAGGCCCTCGGGGGCCTTGCCCGCGCCGATGGACTCGATCTTGTTGTCGGCGACGACGATGTAACCCGATGCGTACTCGGTGTCGTTGGCGTCGACGGTCGCGATGGCGACGTTCTCGATGACGATGCGGTCGAGCTTCTGACCTGCCGTAGAAGGTGCCATGGTGCTTCCTTCATTTCTTGAGTGGCGATTGGGCACGGCAGGACCCTAGGAGGATTTGAGTGCCGCGGCGGCGGTGGCGCTGCCGCGGGTGCCGAGATGGTGGAAGAACAGGTTCAGCGAGACGGCGACGAGTGCGCCGGCACTGATGCCGGAGCCGAGCACGGTCTGCGCCCAGGCGGGGAAGTCGGCGTAGAAGGTGGGCGCGGCGAGCGGGATGATGCCCGCGCCGAGCGAGACGGCCACCAGGATGATGTTGGAGCTGTCGTCGAGGCCCGCCTCGGAGAGCGTACGGATGCCGCTGACGGCGATCGAGCCGAAGAGCACGATGCCCGCGCCGCCGAGGACCGGCATCGGGACGAGCGAGACGACCGCGCCGAGCACCGGGAAGGCGCCGAGGACGAGCAACGCTCCGCCCGCCACCGCGACCACGTAGCGGCTGCGCACCTTGGTCAGGGACACGACGCCGACGTTCTGGGCGAAGGCCGAGGTCGGGAAGCCGCCGAAGATCGGTCCGACGAAGGTGGCGATGCCGTCGGTGCGCAGGCCGCGGGTGATGGTCTTCCCGTCGCAGTCGCGCTCGCAGATCTCGCCGATGGCGAGCATCCCGGCGCTGGACTCGGTCATCAGGACGAGCATGACGAGGCAGAGCGAGACGATCGCGGCGGGCTGGAACTCGGGGGCGCCGAAGGCGAAGGGTGCCGGGAGCGCGGCCACGGGCGCCGACTTGAGGGCGCTGAAGTCCGCCATGCCGAACGGGATCGCGGCGAGCGTACCGATCAACAGGCCGAAGAGCAGGGCGACTTGCTTGACGAAGCCGCGGCCGAAGCGCTGGATCAGCAGGATCACGACGAGGGTGAAGCCGGCCAGCGCGAGGAAGCGCATGTCGCCGTAGTCCGCGGCGGTCTTGTCGCCGCCCTGGGCCCAGCCGACGGGCACGGGCATCAGCGTCACGCCGATGAGCGTGATGACGACGCCGGTGACGAGCGGCGGGAAGAAGCGCAGGAGGCGCCCGAAGAAGGGGCCGATGGCGAGGCAGAAGACGCCGGCCACCATGACTGCCCCGTAAATGGCGGGGAGTTGGTCGCCCGTGGCGTTCGTCTCGGCGATGGCGAGCATCGGCGCGATGCCGGCCGAGGAGGCGGCGTTGACGAAGGGCAGCCGGTTGCCGACGAAGCCCTTGACGCCGAGGGTCTGGAGCAGGGTGGCCACGCCCGCGATGAGCAGGGACGCGGCGATCAGCCGGGTCCGTCCGGCGGTGTCCAGGTGGACGGCCTGGCCGATGATGAGCGGAGGGGTGACGACGCCGGCGTACATGGCGGCGATGTGCTGGAGTGCGGCGGGGACGAGCCGCGAGACGTGGAGCTTTTCGTCCACCGGGTGCACCGCTGCGCTGCTTGCGGCGCTCTCAGGTGGGCCACTCGAATCAGAACACGGGCCCTCAGCCTTTGCCGGCCCCTTTGCTGGCACTGCCATTGCTTATGTTCCCTCCGGTGCGGCGCACCCCCGCCGCTTGCTGCGTGCACGGGGGTGCGCGACCGCGTCAACTACGCCCGAGGCGTCAGAGGTTGGTCATGTCCAGCGGGATGCGCTGCTCGGCGCCGTCGCGCAGGATCGTGGCCTCGATCAGGCCGTAGGGGCGGTCGGCGGCCCAGTACACGGCACCGTCCTTCGCCTCGTTCTCCAGGCCGAACGCCGACAGGTCCTGGCGGAAGTGGTGCTTGTTCGGCGCGGAGAAGCGGATCTCGTCGATCTCGGTGCGGTTGTTGATGACCCGCGAGCCCATCTGGAACAGGGTCTGCTGCAGCGACAGCGAGTACGTCTCGACGAAGGCCTGCAGGATGTGCTTCTTGGCCTGGTCGTAGGACTTGTTCCAGTTGGGGACGCGCTCGTCGCCCTCGCCCGTCCAGTTGTGCCGCCACCAGGTGGACAGCGACGTGGCGAGGATGCGGTCGTAGTCCTCCTGGAGCGTCGTGTACTTGTCCTTGATGAAGCCCCAGAACTCGGAGTTCGTGGTGTTCATCACGGTCAAGTCCTTGAGCCCGGACAGGACTTCGAACTTCCCTCCTTCTTCTGCGGAGTACGTCACCTGCACCAGGCGCGTCTCCTGGCCCTTGCGGACGAAGGAGTGCTTGACCTCGTCGGCACCGATGAAGTTGGAGCCCGCGTCGGAGCCGGCGATGCGCTCCCAGGAGTACTCCTCGATGCGGATGCGCGACCGGTGGATCGACGGCTGGCTGTCGACGAAGTGGCGGGCGAGCTCGATGCCGTACTGCTCGGCCGACTCGATGCCGTACTCCTTCGCGAAGGCGAAGCAGGTGTTCTTCGTGGTGTCGGTCGGCAGGCAGTTGGCGTTGGACCCCGTCAGGTGGACGTCGTCGAGGTCACCGCTGAGGGCGACCGAGACGTTCAGGTCCTTGATGTGATGGGTGTCGCCGTCCCGCGTGATCTTGACAACGCGGTTCTCCGCCTTGCCGTACTGGTTCGATCCCAGGATCGTGGGCATGTCTGCTAGCTCCCTCGGTAAACGGAGTAGCCGAACGGGTTGAGCAGCAGCGGCACGTGGTAGTGCTCGCCCGGCTTGACGGCGAACGTGATCGCCACCTCCGGGAAGAACGCTCCGGTCGTGTCGCTGTCCCGATTCGCGGGGGCGTCCTGCTGCGCATCGGCTTGCTGGTTCGCGAACTTCTTGTCGAAGTACGCCTCGGTCTCGAAGTCCAGGCGTACGTGGGTGGTTCCTTCCGGCAGGGCCGGCAGGTCCTTGCAGCGTCCGTCCGCGTCGGTGGCGGAGCCGCCGAGCGCCACCCAGGCGGCGCCCGAACCGGCGCGCGCCGCAAGGGAGATGGCGACACCCTCGGCAGGGCGTCCGATGCTGGTGTCCAGGATGTGCGTGGACACCGATGCGGTGGTCTCGGTGCTCATCGGGCGTTGTCTCCTTCTTCTTACGATGCTTCTACGAGGCGCGTGAGACGGATGCGGTTGATCTTGCCGAGCTCGGTGCGGACGATCTCCCGCTCCCGCTCGGCGGTGTTGCCGATCCGCTCCTGCAGCGCCGCGAGCATCTGCTCCCCGGTGGCACCGGTGGCACAGATGAGGAAGACATGTCCGAACTTCTCCTGGTAGGCCAGGTTGAGTTCGAGCATCTGCGTCTTGAGCTCCTCGGAGGCCCCCGCCATGCCGCGCTGCTCGCGCGACGAGGTCGGGTCGCCGGGCTTCGGGCGGCCGATCGGCGGGTGCCCCGCCATCGCCTCGGCGAGGTCCTCGGCGGTCAGCTCGGCCATCGCGGCGTCGCTGGCCTCGAAGAGGGACTCACTGCTGGCGAAGGGGCGCTGGGCGAGGATCTTGCTCCCCCACGCCGATGAAGCGCACACCTCGTGGAGCTCGGCCGTGGCCGCGCTCTCGTCCGAGGTGTTGAACCGGGTGAGCCCCGGTTCAGTGGCTGACGTACCTGAAGTCACGGGATGCCTCCGTGGCCTTGTGCTGGACGGGCTGCGGATAGCTAACGCCCTCGGAAACACTGCGTCAACACTTTGTTGAAAACTTGGAGTTACAAAAACCGCCGTCCGGTTAACGGACGGCGGTTCGGTGACCACGACATCACTCCAGGTCAGAGACCGGGTCGCGGGCGGGTCAGGTGGCCTTGTCGCGGTTCAGGTAGTTGTAGACGGTGAAACGGGAGACGCCGAGCGCCCCGGCCACGGTCTCCACGCCGTGCCGCACGGAGAAGGCGCCGCGCGCCTCCAGGACGCGGACGACCTCCTGCTTCTCCCTGCGGTCGAGCTCGGCGAGGGGCTTGCCCTCCGTGCGCTCCATCGCCGCCAGAATGTGATCGAGCGAATCGGCCAGCTGGGGCAGGCGCACGGCGATGACCTCCGCGCCCTCCCAGCTGAGCACGACGTCGTCCTTGCCCGCCTGGTTCGGCGGCAGCATCTCGGCCCCCATGGCGTCGACGAGCGGCTTGACCGCCCGAACGAAGGGCTCGTCCCCCAGCGCGGTCACTTATCGCCCTCCTCGCCGATCACGTTCACCTGGAGCGAGACCCGGGTGGCCCCCGCTTCGAGGGCCTGCCGCAGCAGCGCGTCGACCGCCGTGAGCACGCGGCCGGCCTCCCCCTCGGCCGTGTTGCCGAACGGGCCGACGTCGACCGCGTCCAGGTCGGCCCCCTGGATGACGTCGCGGGCGACGACCGCATGGGGCGGCGCCTCGTCGAGGTCGAAGGGCTCGGTCGTGAACTCCACTCTCAATCGCACGGGGTCAACCTAATGCCGATCGCGGTTTTTGCGGCAGCCCCTCTTGACAGCTCCCCCGGATCCCGGGCAACCTTCCATCAAGCAGAAACGAACTTCCGCAATACGGAACACGACGGTTGCGGAACACGAACCAGAAGGGAGCGCCGACCCCGATGGGATTCGCAGACCAGCGCTTCAACGTCAACCTGTCGATCCTCTTCACGGAACTCCCGCTCCTGGAGCGCCCCGCGGCCGCCGCCGCGGCGGGCTTCACCGCGGTCGAGCTGTGGTGGCCCTGGGTCGACGCGCCGGTACCCGAGCAGTCCGAGCTCGACGCCCTGCGGGACGCGATCAAGGACGCGGGCGTCCAGCTCACCGGCCTGAACTTCTACGCGGGCCAGCTGCCGGGACCCGACCGGGGCGCCCTGTCGGTCCCCGGCGAGGAGAGCGACAAGTTCCGCGCGAACCTCGACGTCGCGGCGGACTTCGCGGCCTCCCTCGGCTGCAAGGCGCTCAACGCCCTGTACGGCAACCGCGTCGACGGCGTGGACCCGGCCGTCCAGGACGAGCTCGCCCTGGAGAACCTGGTGCTCGCGGCCCGCGCGGCCGACCGCATCGGCGCCGTGCTGCTCATCGAGGCGCTCAACGCGCCGGAGTCGCCGAAGTGCCCCATCGTGAGCGCCCCGAAGGCGATCGAGATCGTGGACAAGGTGAACGCGGCGACCGGCCTCGGCAACGCCAAGTTCCTCATGGACCTCTACCACCTGTCCATGAACGGCGAGGACCTGTCGGCCGTGATCGAGGCCTACGCCGACAAGACGGCGCACGTGCAGATCGCCGACAACCCGGGCCGCGGCGCTCCGGGCACCGGCTCGCTGCCCCTGGAGGAGCTGCTCGACCAGCTCAAGAAGGCGGGCTACGAGGGCTACGTGGGCCTGGAGTACAAGCCGGGCGACGCCCCGAGCGCCGAGTCCTTCGGCTGGCTGCCGCACGCGCACCGCGCCGCCTGACCAGGCCGCACGGGCCGCACGGGCGCCAACTCATCGACGTATCACAGCTGTTCTGAGCTTTTTGGAGTCACCCTCATGAGCAACAACCTCCCCAAGGTCGCGTGGATCGGTCTCGGCATCATGGGCTCGCCCATGTCGGAGAACCTGATCAAGGCCGGTTACGACGTCACGGGCTTCACCCTGGAGCAGGACAAGCTGGACCGCCTCGCCGCGGCCGGCGGCACGGCCGTGAAGTCGATCGCCGAGGCCGTCAAGGACGCCGACGTCATCGTGACGATGGTCCCCGCCTCCCCGCAGGTCGAGGCCATCGCGTACGGTCCTGACGGCATCCTGGAGAACGCGAAGTCGGGTGCGCTGATCGTCGACATGTCGTCGATCACCCCGCAGACCTCGGTCGACCTGGCGAAGAACGCCAAGGAGAAGGGCATCCGCGTCATCGACGCCCCCGTCTCCGGCGGCGAGGCCGGCGCCATCGAGGCCGTCCTGTCCATCATGGTCGGCGGTGAGCAGGCCGACTTCGACGAGGCCAAGCCGCTGCTCGACGCGCTCGGCAAGACCATCGTGCTGTGCGGTCCGCACGGCTCGGGCCAGACCGTGAAGGCCGCCAACCAGCTGATCGTCGCCGTGAACATCCAGGCGTGCGCCGAGGCCGTGGTCTTCCTGGAGAAGTCGGGCGTCGACCTGAAGGCGGCCCTGGACGTCCTCAACGGCGGCCTGGCCGGCTCGACCGTCCTGACGCGCAAGAAGGACAACTTCCTGAGCCGCGACTTCAAGCCGGGCTTCCGCATCGACCTGCACCACAAGGACATGGGCATCGTCACCGACGCCGCCCGCAACGTCGGCGCGGCCCTGCCCGTCGGTGCCGTGGTGGCCCAGCTCGTCGCCTCGCTGCGCGCCCAGGGCGACGGCGGCCTCGACCACTCGGCCCTGCTGCGCTCGGTCGAGCGCCTCTCCGGCGACCAGCCGAAGTAACCCAGACTTCCGGGCCGCGGCGGCGCTGACACCTGTCCTGTCGCGCCCAGGCGTCGCCGCGGCCCGGAACCATGCCTTTTGTTTCAACGAAACGCCGAGGACGCTGAAAAACAGCGTCAAAGTCCGCCCAGAACTTCAACAAACTGTTGACGCAGCAGCTCAGGGGTCCTTACGCTCCCCCACATCGTCAGCAGCCACTGCACGGAAGGTCGCCTCGAATAATGCCGAAGCGTGTGCTCACGACCGAGTCCGGCGCCCCTGTCGCCGACAACCAGAACTCCGCCACCGCAGGCGTCGGCGGCCCGATCCTCCTCCAGGACCAGCACCTCCTGGAGAAGCTCGCCCGCTTCAACCGCGAGCGCATCCCGGAGCGCGTGGTGCACGCCCGCGGCTCCGGTGCCTACGGCTACTTCGAGGTGACCGACGACGTCACCGGCTTCACGTACGCCGACTTCCTGTCCACGATCGGCAAGCGCACCGAGGTCTTCCTGCGCTTCTCGACCGTCGCCGACAACCTCGGTGGCGCGGACGCCGTCCGTGACCCGCGCGGCTTCGCGCTGAAGTTCTA
Organism: Streptomyces sp. NPDC050085; assembly: GCF_044460595.1. NCBI lineage: Bacteria > Bacillati > Actinomycetota > Actinomycetes > Kitasatosporales > Streptomycetaceae > Streptomyces > Streptomyces sp. NPDC050085. The sequence goes on from NZ_JBITJZ010000001.1 coordinate 1,253,399, forward strand.
CACCGAAGAGGGCAACTACGACCTCGTCGGCAACAACACCCCGGTGTTCTTCATCAAGGACCCGATCAAGTTCCCCGACTTCATCCACTCCCAGAAGCGCGACCCGTTCACGGGCAAGCAGGAGGCGGAGAACGTCTGGGACTTCTGGGCGCACGCCCCCGAGGCCACGCACCAGATCACCTGGCTCATGGGCGACCGCGGCATCCCCGCGTCCTACCGCCACATGAACGGCTACGGCTCGCACACCTACCAGTGGACGAACGAGCAGGGCGAAGCCTTCTTCGTGAAGTACCACTTCAAGACGAACCAGGGCATCCGCTCGCTCTCCGCCGAGCAGGGCGCCGAGCTCGCCGGCAAGGACCCGAACTCGCACCAGACGGACCTGCTGCAGGCCATCGAGCGCGGCGTGAACCCGTCCTGGACGCTGTACGTGCAGATCATGCCGGCGGCCGAGGCCGCCGAGTACCGCTTCAACCCGTTCGACCTCACCAAGGTGTGGCCGCACAAGGACTACCCGCTGCAGCGCGTGGGCCGCCTGGTCCTCGACCGCAACCCGGACAACGTCTTCGCCGAGGTCGAGCAGGCCGCGTTCTCCCCGAACAACTTCGTGCCCGGCATCGGTCCCTCGCCGGACAAGATGCTCCAGGGCCGCCTGTTCGCCTACGCGGACGCGCACCGCTACCGCCTGGGCGTCAACCACACCCAGCTCGCGGTGAACGCGCCGAAGGCTGTTTCCGGTGGCAAGGCCGACAACTACGGCCGCGACGGCGTCATGGCCGCCAACGCCTACGCCCGCAGCCGCAAGAACTACGAGCCGAACTCCTTCGACGGCCCGGTCGAGACCGGCCGTCCGCTGGCCGCGCCGCTCGCCGTCTCCGGCTACACGGGCACGCACGAGGCCCCGGCCCACACCAAGGACGACGACTTCTTCCAGGCGGGCGAGCTGTACCGCCTGATGTCGGAGGACGAGAAGGGCCGTCTGGTGGCGAACATCGCCGGCGGGCTCTCCCAGGTCTCGCGCGACGACATCGTCGAGAAGAACCTCGCCCACTTCCACGCCGCCGACCCGGACTACGGCAAGCGCGTCGAGGAAGCGGTCCGCGCCCTGCGCGAGGACTAGTCCTCAGCAGCGGTAACCCCCAGGCTGCGTACGGGGATTGACGGGAGGTCAGCTCCGTACGCACAAGCCCGCACCACTGGCACGACCCGGATGAGGGGTGGTCTGCCGGTGGTCGCGGGAGGACGAGGACCGCGGCGGCCCGCACTCGTGCGAGCCAGTGCGGTGGTAAAGGCTCCACGCTCCCCCCTTTCGACCTGAGGAAGGGCGGCCGAGGAGTTGTCGCGCAGAGCGAGTGCCGCCGCGGTCCCAGCCATCCCGACTCCGTCCGGTGGCGCGCATGCATGTTCCGCCAGTCGCGCGCCGTCGGACGGCAACAACCTCCCGAACCAGAGCCCCGGGTACGACGGTCCGTACCCGGGGCTCTTCGGCGTATTGACCCGCTTGTCCCCCGGTACGAGGCTGCGCGCCACCGGCCGTTACCGGCACAACTGGGGCCTGCGCAGGGGACTTTGGGACCTGAGCCTCACGTCGGGCGCCTTCGCGCCCGCCACCACTCCGTGACACCTCACCCGTGATGCGTCACCCGTGATGAGACCGCCTCCGCCGCGCGGCGGAGGCGGTTCGGCGTCGGGGGCGACGTGTGCGGGGGCCGGACGCGGGAGCGTAAGCGGCATGACAACGACCGCGGTTGCCCCGCTCCCCGTCCGCCGCCGCCCCGCGACCGGTACCGCCAGGCCCGTACCCCGCTGGGCCGAGCGCGTCGCGCATCTGATCCCGCTCGTCCTGCTCCCCCAGTGCCTGTGGCGGCTGCCGTTCGCCTTCGGCTTCGACATGGGGACCGGCACGGGCTCGATCGGCAATCTGTGGATCTCCGTGCCGTACGTCTTCGGGCTCAGCCTGGTCACCGAGGCGCTCGCGCTGCTCTGCTTCGGGCTCGTGCGCGGCTGGGGCGAGGTCGTCCCGGCCTGGATCCCGCTGGTGGGCGGGAAGCGGCTGCCGCGGACCGTCGTGCTGGTCCCGGCGGTCCTGGGCGGGCTCGGCGCCACGCTGATGTGGGGCGGGTTCCTGCTGAGCATCCTGGGTGTGCCGGGCTTCGAGGCCCCGGAGTCGACGAACGCCGCCTGGGGCCTCCTCTTCGACGTCTGCGTCCTGCCCGCGACCCTGTGGGGGCCGCTCGTGCTCGCGCTGGCCGGCCAGTACTGCGTACGCCGTCGAAAGGCGTGAGCCGCGCAAGCGACGCACGCAAAGGGGGCGGGGCACCGGTTCCGAAGAACCGGTGCCCCGCCCCCTTGCTCGGCCCCCCTCGGGCCGGGCGCCTCAGGTCCGGGTCAGGGTCAGACCTTCAGCGGACGGATCGACGTGGGCGCGTGGCCCGGCTCCGTCGCCAGCTCCTCGAACTCCTTGACCGCGCTGATGTCGGCGGTGGGGCTCATGGAGATGTTCGTGATGCGCTCCAGGATCGCCTCGACGACGACCGGCACCTGGTGGTCCTGGGCGAGCTTCTTGGCGCGCTCCAGGGCCTCGCCCAGCTCGTTCGGGTCGGTGACCCGGATCGCCTTGCAGCCCAGGCCCTCGGCGACCTTGACGTGGTCGACGCCGTAGACGCCGAGCTCGGGGCTGTTCTGGTTCTCGAACTCCAGGTTGACCTGGAAGTTGATGTCGAGGCCGATCTGCGCCTGACGGATCAGGCCCAAGTAGGCGTTGTTCACCAGGACATGGACGTACGGGATGCGGTGCTGGGCACCGACCGCCAGCTCCTCGATCATGAACTGGAAGTCGTAGTCGCCGGAGAGGGCGACGACCTGCGTGTCCGGGTCGGCCTTGGCGGCGCCGAGCGCGGCCGGGATGGTCCAGCCGAGCGGGCCCGCCTGGCCGCAGTTGATCCAGTGGCGCGGCTTGTAGACGTGCAGCATCTGGGCGCCCGCGATCTGCGACAGACCGATGGTCGTGACGTAGCGCGTGTCCTTGCCGAACGCCTTGTTCATCTCCTCGTAGACGCGCTGCGGCTTCATGGGGATGTTGTCGAAGTGCGTACGGCGCAGGAGGGTCTCCTTGCGCTCGAGGTGCGAGGCGACCCAGGCGCTGCGGTCGGGCAGCTTGCCCGCGGCCTTGAGCTCGCGCGCGACCTCGACGAACAGCTCCAGGGCGGCCTTGGCGTCGGAGGTGATCCCGTAGTCGGGCGCGAAGATCTTGCCGATCTGGGTGGGCTCGATGTCGACGTGGACGAACGTGCGGCCCTCGCGGTACACGTCCAGCTTGTAGCCGGTGTGACGGTTGGCCCAGCGGTTGCCGATGCCGAGGACGAAGTCCGACTCCAGGAACGTGGCGTTGCCGTAGCGGTGGCCGGTCTGCTGGCCGACCATGCCCGCGTTCAGGTCGTGGTCGTCCGGGATGGTGCCCCAGCCCATCAGCGTGGGCACGACCGGGGTGTTGGTGATCTCCGCGAACTCGACGAGGAGGTCGGAGGCGTCCGCGTTGATGATGCCGCCGCCCGCGATGATCAGCGGGCGCTCGGACTCGACGAGGAGCTTGACCGCCTTCTCGATCTGGGCGCGGGTCGCGGCCGGCTTGTAGACCGGCAGCGGCTCGTACGTGTCGACGTCGAACTCGATCTCGGTCTGCTGCACGTCGATCGGCAGGTCGATGAGGACCGGACCGGGACGGCCCGAGCGCATCAGGTGGAAGGCCTGCTGGAAGACGCCGGGGACCTGCGCGGCCTCCAGGACCGTGACGGCCATCTTGGCGACCGGCTTGGCGATCGAGGCGATGTCGACGGCCTGGAAGTCCTCCTTGTGCAGCAGGTGGCTCGGGGCCTGGCCCGTGATGCACAGGATCGGGATCGAGTCGCCGATCGCGGAGTAGAGGCCGGTGATCATGTCGGTGCCCGCGGGGCCCGACGTGCCGATGCAGACACCGATGTTGCCGGGGTTGGCACGGGTGTAGCCCTCGGCCATGTGCGAGGCGCCCTCGACGTGGCGGGCGAGCGTGTGGTCGATGCCACCGCTCTCCTTGAGCTCCTTGTAGAACGGGTTGATGGCGGCTCCGGGCACGCCGAACGCGTTCGTGACGCCCTCGCGCTTGAGGATCTCAACGGCCGCGCGGGCGGCGGTCATACGAGCCATGAGTGCTCCCGACTCCTGCTGTGACTGTCGTCGGACGACGGTCGTGACGGTCATGTCTTCGGCTGTCGGATTCGCGCTCCCGTCGCGCCCCGCGGCGAGCTCTGAATTCCGTCCCCGCCTCCACATCACTTTTCCATGATGCGGAAACTAGGTTCTGCTATATGGAAGCAATGTAGAGGGGGGCCTCGAAGGCCGTCAAGGTGGATGATGAGACTCGCGTCGAACCGGAATCCCAGTCATCAGAGGGTGAGCCATGGCCGAGTCCGTGCGCGTGCGCTGTCCGGCCTGTCGGCGCGAGCACGCCTACACCCCCGCGGTGCTGCCCTGCGCCTGCGGCGCACCCGTCGCCCCGCCGCTGCTGACCGGCGCCGCGGCCGAGCCGGTCAACGAGCGCACCTGGGCCGACGACTGGGTCACGCTGCGCTGCCCGATGTGCGGCCGCCGCGACCGCTGGCCCCGGCCGGAGCTGGGCTGCGACTGCGGGACCGTGCTGCGCGTCCCGGTCCAGAGCGACCAGCCGCCGGCGCCTCCGGTCACCCCCCTCCGCGCCGCCCGGCCCGTGACGGACCACTCGGACCCGATGAGGCCGTCCCACATACCGCTGCCACGTACGGCACCCGCGCCGCGGCCCGCGTTCCAGCCGGTCGCCATCCGCACCGCGCGCGACGCGGTGACCGCCGCCGCGCTGTATCTGCGCTGGCTCGGCTACCGGGACGTGCGCCGCGCCGACCAGCGCCCGCCCTCCGGCATCGGGCTCGCGGCACGCGGCGTCGTCGCCCAGGTCGAGCCGTCCGTGCGGCCCGCGACCGTGCGCGACGTCGAGTGCCTGTGGCTGCAGTCGATGACGGAGTCGGCGGCCTGCGTCTACTTCTCGCTCGCCGGGTACGCGGACGCGGCCCGCACCCGCGCGGACGAGCTGGGCGTCCCGCTGTTCGTGCTCGACCTCGCCGGGGTGCCGCAGCCGGTGAACAGCCCGGCGGACGAGCTGATCGCGGGCGGCGCGTAGCCCCATACTGGGTCAGTGATCATCCGCGCCGCCGAACCGGCCGACCTGCCCCGCCTCCAGGCCATCGAGACCGCGGCCGGAGAGCTCTTCCGCCCGCTCGGCATGGCCGCCATCGCCGACGACGAGCCGCCCGCGCTCGAAGAACTGGAGCGCTACCGGCGCGCAGGGCACGCCTGGGTCGCAGCCGAGGACGACGGGACCCCGGTCGCGTACCTGGTCGGCGAACCCGTGGACGGCGCCTTCCACATCGAGCAGGTCACCGTGCACCCGGTCGCCGCGCGGCGCGGCGTGGGCCGGGCCCTGGTCGCGCGCGCCGCCGACTGCGCACGCGACCAGGGTCTGGCCGGTCTCTCCCTGACCACCTTCACCGACGTCCCGTGGAACGCCCCCTACTACGAGCGCCTCGGCTTTCACCGGCTCGCCGACGCCGAACTGACGCCCGGCCTGCGCGCCGTCCGTGCGCAGGAGACGGCCATCGGCCTCGACCGCTGGCCGCGGGTCTGCATGCGGCGCGGCCTGTAGCACCCGCCGCCGCTCCGCCCCTACAACTCCCCGTACCCTTCCCGGAGTTCCACCTTCCGTACCTTCCCGCTGACGGTCATCGGGAACGCGTCGAGGATCCGCAGCCTGCTCGGCACCTTGTAGTGGGCGAGGCGGTCGCGGCAGTACGCGCGCAGCTCGTCGAGGGTGAGCCCGGCCGCGGGGTCCTTGAGGATCACGCAGGCCAGGACCTCCTCCCCGTACTTCTCGTGCGGGACGCCCACGACCTGGACGTCGGCGATCAGCGGATGTCCGTACAGGAACTCCTCGATCTCCCGCGGGTAGATGTTCTCGCCACCGCGGATGATCATGTCCTTGATGCGCCCGACGATCTGCGCGTACCCGTCCTCGCGCAGCACGGCGAGGTCCCCGGTGTGCATCCACCGCCCGGCGTCGACGACTTCGGCGGTGCGCTCCGGCTCGCCCCAGTAGCCGAGCATCACGCTGTAGCCGCGGGTGCACAGTTCGCCCGGTTCGCCGCGCGGCAGCGTGACGCCGCTGACCGGGTCGACCACCTTGACCTCGATGTGCGGCAGGACGCGGCCGACGGTGCCGGTGCGGCGCTCCAGGTCGTCGTCTCGGCGGGTCTGCAGGGAGACCGGCGAGGTCTCGGTCATGCCGTAGCAGATGGAGACCTCGGCCATGTGCATCTCGGCGACGACGCGCTTCATCACCTCGGCGGGGCACGGGGAGCCGGCCATGATGCCGGTGCGCAGGCTCGTCAGGTCGTACGTCGCGAAGTCCGGCAGGTTCAACTCCGCGATGAACATGGTCGGTACGCCGTACAGCGAGGTGCACCGCTCCTGCTGCACGGCCCGCAGCGTGGCCGCAGGGTCGAAGGACGGGGCGGGTATGACGATGCACGCGCCGTGGGACGTGGCGCCGAGATTGCCCATGACCATGCCGAAGCAGTGGTAGAAGGGCACGGGCAGACACACCCGGTCCTGCTCGCTGTAGCCGATCGTCTCGCCCACCCAGTACCCGTTGTTGAGGATGTTGTGGTGGGAGAGCGTGGCGCCCTTCGGGAAACCGGTGGTGCCCGAGGTGTACTGGATGTTGACCGGGTCGTCGCACGACAACGCGGCCTCGCGCTCGGCCAGTTGCCCGTGCGTCACCGTCGACGCGGCCGCGACGAGCGCGTCCCAGCTGTCCTCGCCGATGAACACGCGCTCGCGCAACTCGGGGCAGTCACCGCCCACTTCACGCACCAGCGCCCGGTAGTCGGTGCCCTTGTGCCCGGTCGAGGAGATCAGGACGCAGACCCCCGACTGCTTGAGGACGTACGCCAACTCGTGGGCGCGGTAAGCCGGGTTGATGTTGACCATGATCGCGCCGATGCGGGCGGTCGCGTACTGGACGAGCACCCACTCGGGGCAGTTGACGGCCCAGATCCCGACCCGGTCCCCCTTGGCGACGCCCCGCGCGAGCAGGCCGCGCGCCAACTCCTCGACGGCGGCGCCGAATTCGGCGTACGTCCAGCGGCGCCCGCTCGGCACGTCCACGAGGGCGTCCCGGTCCGGCCAGGTGTCCACGGCCCGCTGGAGATTGGCACCGATGGTGTCGCCGATGAGGGCGGTGGTGCTGGTGCCGTGCGTGTACGAGAGCCGGGTGGTCGCGGTCACCGGGAGTCCTCCTTGTGCGCCAGGGCGTCAAGTGTGACCTGGAGATCTTGGGCGCGTCGAGCCTTGTGCGCAGGTGAGGGCGCCGGGGCGTCGACCACCGGCGCCCCGCTGTCAGTTGACGCCCCGGCCGTGTCCTGCCCAGTACGGCTCGCGCAGCTTGAACTTCTGGATCTTGCCGGTCGCCGTGCGCGGGATCGCGTCCCTGAACTCCACGCTCGTGGGCGCTTTGTAGCCCGCGACGCGCTCCTTGCAGTACGCGATGATCTCCGCCTCGGTCACCGACGCGCCGTCCGCCGGCACCACCAGGGCCTTGATCGTCTCGCCCCACTTGGTGTCCGGCACCCCGATCACGGCGACCTCCGCCACCGCGGGGTGGCTGAAGATGGTGTCCTCGACCTCGATCGACGACACGTTCTCCCCGCCGGTGATGATGACGTCCTTCTTCCGGTCGGAGATGGTCAGGTGCCCGTCGGCCTCGTCGAGCGTGCCGCCGTCCCCGGTGTGGAACCAGCCGCCCTCCAGCGCCGCCTCCGTCTCCTCGGGCTTCTCCCAGTAGCCGTCCAGGACCACGTTCGACCGCGCCAACACCTCGCCGGAGTCGGCGACTTGGAGCTTCACGCCCAGCGCGGGCAGCCCGGCCCGCGACATCCTCCGCGCCCGTTCCTGCGCGGGCAGCCCGGCGTCCTCGGTCCTGGCCCGGTTGAACGTCAGCACCGGGGAGGTCTCCGTCAGACCGTAGATCTGCGTGAACTCCCAGCCCAGTTCCTCCTGGACGCGCTGGATCATCCGGCTCGGCGGCGGCGCTCCCGCGCACACGATCCGTACGCGGTCACGGCCGGGCACCTCGCCCTCCCAGGTGGCCGCCGCGTCGAGCACCGCGTTCCACACCGCGGGCGCGCCGCACATCAGCGTCACCCCGTGCTCGTCCACGCGCCGCAGGATCTCCGCGCCGTCGACCTTGCGCAGCACGACCTGCTTCATGCCGAGGCCCGCCGCGACGAACGGCATGCCCCAGCCGTTGCAGTGGAACATCGGCAGGGTGTGCATGTAGACGTCCTGCTCCCACGCGCGCGTGTGCAGGCCGAACGTCAGCCCGTTCACCCAGATGTTGCGGTGGGTGAGCTGAACTCCCTTGGGACGTGCGGTCGTTCCCGACGTGTAGTTGATGGTCGCGGTCGCGTCCTCGTCCGGACGCGACCACGCCCTCGGCTCCACACCGAACCGCATCAGCTCGGCCTCGGTCTGCTCGCCGAGCACGAACCGGTGATCCGCCTTGACGCCCGCGGTCACCTCGCGGACCTCCGGGTCGGCGAGCACCACCGAGGCACCGCTCTGCCGGACGACGTACTCGATCTCCTCCGCCTTCAGACGGAAGTTGACCGGCACACAGATCCGGCCGCTCATCGGCACCGCGAACAGCAGCTCGAGCAGCCGGGCCGAGTTGTGGCTGACCACCGCCACCCGCTCGCCCTCCCCGACGCCGAGCGCGTCGAGCCCCGCCTGCCACGCCCGCACGCGCTCACCGAGTCGCCCGTACGTCGACGTCGCGACCGGCGGCGCGGGCTGGTCCGGCTCGTCGATCACGCCGGGGCTGTGGGCGAAGCCCAGCTCGGCCCGGTCCAAGAAGTCGGTGATCGTCATCGGAACGCGCATTGCTCTCCCCTACGGCCTGTGTAAGAGGTGCCCTCTGTCAGAGGTGTCCGCCACCATCAGGCCGCAACCCGGGCGCGAATGCAATGCCCTGATCTTGGTGCGCGTACGACGTCGGCGGCACGGCTACTTGTCGGCGGTCAGCTTCCCGGCCGCGCCCCAGCTGTCGGTGGGGACCTCGTGGATCCAGACCTGGACGGTCTCGGCGGGGATCTTGTACGCGTCGACGAAGGCGTCGGTGATCCGCTGGACGAGGTCGCGCTTGAGCTCGACGTCGCGGGGACCCTGCTGGACGGTGACGATCGGCATGACTGAACTCCCTTTTCCGGATGGCTCGTTGCCCGGTCCCGGGGGGCTTGTCGCCTGTTCCCGGGGGGGCTTCTTGCTTGCGGGAACAGTTCATCGCGGCTGCGGGCGCCGACCAAGAAGCAGTCCGCGACCGCAGCGATCAGTTTTGGTGATCGCCACTGGTCACGCAGGCTTTCCGGAGGGTTTCGAGGGCGGGATCCGCCACCCCCGCGGGCAGCACGAGGCCGGTGGTGAGAGCGAGTCCGGGGGCGCGGAACGGGACGAAGGCGACGCGCGGGCTGTGCAGGACCCGGGCGTGGGCGGCGTAGGCGACGGTCCACATCGGGCGCGTGCCGATCAGGGCGAGGATGTTCTGCAGCGGCCCGCCCGCGCTCTGCGGCACCGGCTCGAACCCGGCGTCGTGGCAGGCCCCGACGACCAGGTCGACGAGCGCCGGGTGGTTGCGGCGCTCGGTCAGGGCGAGCGGCAGCCCGGCGAGGTCGGCGACGTCGATGTCGGGTCCCGCGGCGAGCGGATGACTCGCCGGCACCACGGCGACCAGCGGCTCCGACCAGACGGGCACGGTGCGCAGCCCCGCCTCCGGGTCGGGCCCGGCCGCCCCGAACCGGACGAACGCGGCGTCGAGCCGTCCCTCGCGCACCCGTGTCAGACGCTCGTCGGCCGGTACGTCGACCAGCTCGACGTCGGTGTCGGGGGCGAGCGCGGAGTGGGCGGCGAGGATCCGTTCGAGGTGGGCGCCGAGTCCGGTGCCGGTGCCCAGGCGCAGCACGGGCCTGCGGGCCACGGCGGCCCGGGCCCTGTCGGCCGCGGCGAGCACGGACCGCGCCTCGGGCAGCAGCCGTTCGCCGGCTCCGGTGAGGCGCACGTGGCGGGGCGAGCGGTCGAACAGGTCGTGCCCCAGCTCCCGTTCGAGCCGCCGGATCTGCTGGCTGACGGCCGACTGCACGATGTGCAGCCGCTCCGCGGCCCGCCCGAAGTGCAGTTCCTCGGCGACGGCCACGAAGTATGAGAGCTGGCGCAGTTCCATGCGGGAAGCCTAGGTCAGGCCATGGAAGACCGGTTCCTGGCATTCGCGGCGATGTCGTTGTCGGTGATCGTGATTCCGGGGCCGAGCGTGCGGTTCGAGATCGGCCGGGCGCTCGCACGCCCCGGACGCCGTGACCGGCGCCGGGGCTGGTGGTTCCGTGCGCAGGACAGGGAAGTCAGACGGTTTCGGCCTCGGCGTCAGCCCTCTCGATGTCCTTGAAGAAGTAACGGGCCACCCGCAGCTTCGTTCCGTCGTCGAGACGTACGACGTGATACAGACCTGACGGCTTCCCGAGCCGCGTGGACCGCGGAAGTTCGCCCAGGACACCCTTGGCCTTCCTCGAATTCCACCTGCCGGTTTCGAGCACCAGGATGCGCTGCGAGGTGAACGCCAGGATCCGGTACCTGTTGAGGGCGAGGAAGACCACGAAGCCCAAATACACCAGATACACACTGTGCGTCTGCGCGCCGACCACTTCTTGCAGCTTCTCGTCTTCCCGAAGGAAGGGAGTCACGGACTCTCGCATAGCGATGTGGACGTCCATCTGAGCCTCCAAGAGATTGAGCGGGGGGCCACCGCCCGAGGTGTACTCGCTTGTCGACCCCTCACTTCGAGGAGACCACTGGCCGCGCTCGCCCAGGAGGGGCCGGCAGGCCCTGCCGCCGGACCTTCGGGCCACGGTGGAGGCACTGTCGGACCAGATCGCCGTGTCCGGGCCACGCGCGCCCGCCCTCACTGCGACAGCTGCGACCCTGAGCCACTGATCGGCACCCTACGGTGCGGGCGGCGCCGCCGAATCTGCCCGTCCTGCCATGCAGAGATGGGGACACGCCCCAGAGGGTCCCCCTGCGCACGGCCCATTTCGTCCTCGTAGTGACGAGTAAGGGCAGCGGAAACCCTGCTCGCACCGGCGGCAGCAGCTCGCACGGACTCCGGCACGTCCTGCCGATGGTTGCGCAGCAGTTCGATCACACCCACGTCCACCTGCATGATCCTTTGCCGCAAATCACCAGGCAGTTTTCGCAGCTCCACATCCGGCGAATACTGGATCCATGGCGGCAGTTGATGAGCGATCTGACGAACCAAAGGTTCCCAGACCGCAGGCAACGACCCCCTCGCCACGAGGTCGAGCTGTTCCTGAATCTCGCACAGCCCGTCAAGAGAATCCGAAATCTGTGCGTTCAGTTCGCGATCCGCGCTCAAGAGATCTGGGACGCGAGCGGACTTTTCTCTCCTCGATTCCGACGAAGTTCTGTAAATAGCCCCCACGAACATCAGAAAGGGGGTCGTGAGACCTACCAGTAGATAGCTCACAGCATCTGACGACACATCCGCCTCCCCCGAACCAGCCGCCTCCGGCAAGAGGCGGCCCAACAGCCTCTCCACGAAGGCGGGTTCGACACTCCCCATGCGACAACGGCCCGACTGGCGCCCGAGTTCACCCATCACCTGAGGCCCGAGCGCGGTGACCTGCGCCGGTACCCCATCGACCCCGGGCCCGCTCTACAGCCATCACACTTGCGGCACGAGAGCCTGCTCCGGAGTGGCCACCGGCTGAAGGCGCTCCCCAAGGCGTGCCATCCGTATGAGACGCAAGGTAAAAGGGTGCGGGCAGACCAGCCGGAAGGTCCCTCCCCCCTCCAGAACACGTCGATGCGCACGGCACAGCAGCTCAAGCCCCACGCAGTCCAGGAACTGAGTAGGGGTCAGATCGATGACGAGCTTCACGCCGCGCCGGGCCGTCACTTCGTCGAGAAGCGGTCCGATGAGGTCGGCTGCGAGAATGTCGACCTCTCCGTGCAGCTCCACCACGACATGACCGTGGGTCTCATACTGCCGAACAATCTCCGGTATCACTGGATCCGGCATACGCATACACGCACCTCCCACTCACGCAGCGGGATATCGGGAGCGCCGGGGGCCAGGGCTGGTAGGGACGGATCAGCCTACAGTTCACGCCACCGCCGCGGGGCAGGTCTGCCGCCCTCACAACTTTGCGTGCAGTGCAGTCCATCTCCTTGACATATGCCCCAGTCCTCACGGGCCCTACCTCCCTTTTCCCACATTTGGCCGGAACCGGAGCCCGTACGCCTCCTTTGCCGGCAGGCATGACCGCCGCCCAGGACGATGACGGGTGACGGAGCCTCCGAGATGCGGCTCGAGCATTGCGCCGACCGTTCGCCGAACAACTGTCAGTGGGATGGTCTTCAATGGCGTGTGGGGGTGAGGCACATGGTGTCGACGGACCGGTTCCTGGCGTTCGCGGCGATGTCGTTGTTGGTGATCGTGATTCCGGGGCCGAGCGTGCTGTTCGTGATCGGCCGGGCGCTCGCGCACGGGCGGCGCACGGCGGTGGCGACGGCGCTCGGCAATGTCGTGGGCTCGTATCTGCTGGTGGTGGCCGTGGCGCTCGGCATCGGTTCGCTGGTGGAGCGCTCGGCCGGGCTGTTCGTGGCGGTGAAGCTCGCGGGCGCCGCCTATCTCGTCTTCCTGGGCATCCAGGCGTTCCGGCACCGGCACGCGATGAAGGCGTCGGACATCCGCGGTCCGGCGGGCCCGGCCCGCGGCGATCTGCGCACTGTGCTCGACGGCGTCCTGGTGGGGGTCACGAACCCGAAGGGCATCGTGTTCTTCGCGGCGGTGCTGCCGCAGTTCGTGAACCACGAGGCGGGTCATCTGACCACGCAGATGCTGCTGTTGGGCCTGATACCGATCTCGATCGGCCTGGTCACGGACACGCTGTGGGGCCTGACGGCGTCGGCCGCGCGGAACTGGTTCGCGCGCTCCGACCGCCGCCTGTCGATGATCGGCGGGACGGGCGGGTTCGCGCTGATCGGCCTGGGCGTGACGGTGGCGGCGACGGGGAGGGCGGACTAGGCCTGGACGGCGGGCGCCACTTTCGACACAGGCCCAGGCCCGGCCTACTTGCGGACGGTGCCGAACACGACGGTGACCGGGCCCGGCGCCTCCAGGACGGCGGCCGTGCGCTCCGCTTCGGCGACGAGTTCGTCGCGCTGGGCGCGGGTCGGGTCCCGGAAGGGCGCCAGGGTGAGCGTGCTGCCGGAGTCCGTCTCCTTCAGGGTCCACAGACCGGCAAGCATGCCGTCGATGAGGAACGTCAAGTAGACGGTGTTCACCTGCCAGTTGAGGCCCCGGTCCGTCTCGCGTACCAGGCGGGTGCGGTCGGCGTGCGACAGCAGCAGGTTGTCGAACTCGGCGAGCAGCCGCGGCGGCGCCGGGACGTCCTCGTCGGGGCGGGGAGCGTCGGGCAGGTCGAACAGCTCGACGCCGTGCTCGTCGCGGAACGTCACGAGGCGGGGCCGCAGCCGCTCGAAGGCGTCCTTGGTGCGGGTCAGTCCCGACCACTGCTGGAAGTCCTTCACGGAGGCGGGGCCGAAGGCGCCGAGGTAGCGCAGGATCGTGGCGTCGGCCGTCGGCGTCTCCTCGGCCGGCCGTCCCAGCCAGTGCTCGGCGGTGGTCAGCCGGACCGCACCGCTGCGCCGCCACAGTCCGCGCGGGGTGGCCTGGACGAGCGGCAGACAGGCCCGGGCGGCGATCGTCAGGGCCTGCGGGTCGGCGTCGGGCCACTCCTTGAGCAGCAGTTCCCGCAGCTGCTTCGGGGTGCGCGGCTCCTCCTCGACGTACTCCCGGGTGAGGGCGGTCAGGCGCGGCAGGTCGACGCCCACCAGGCCGTTGCGGAACATGCGCAGCTCTCGCTCCCGGGCGGGCTGCACGAGCGGCCGCAGCGTCATGCAGTCCTCTGCGGTGTGCAGATGGATGGTGGAGCGCATGGTGACGAGCCGGGCCAGACGCCGCTCCTCCAGGGCCGTGGACAGCTGCGCGGGCGTGAATCCGTCGAGCCGTGCCGCGAGCGCGAGGTACGGCGGCCGGACCTCCTGGGCCTGCAGCCCGACGAGCCGGTCGACGGCCTCCTCGACGCTCAACGGGCTGTGTTCGAGCAGCAGTTGGCGTGCCAGGGTGGCCCGCCCGAGGGCACGTGCGGTGATCGGCTTCGTCGTCATGAGGTGACGGTAGCGGGCATGGCGGCCAGAAGGTGTCCTACATCCCCTGGCGTTCTGGATGCCCAGGTGACCTGGCTGCTGCTACAGAACTACTCCACTCCGGCTCGTTACGCTGCCCGGAACCCCCACAGCAGAAGGAGGCAGCGATGCCACGACGGCAGGAGCGGACGAGCGGGGACGAGGTCGGCGGGGCGCGCCGCTACGCCTGGCGCCGGGGCACACCCACGGGCCGCCCCTCGGATCCCCCGCCGACGGAGTCCGCCACCGACACCTCGTCCGTGCAGGAGCCGATGGACAGCATCGTGCACACGGCGCTGTACCGGGACGGCCTGCGCGTGGCGAACCCCGAGACGCTCACGGACACGTACCGGCAGCTGCGCGAGCACCCGCACACCACCGCCTGGATCGGCCTGGCCCGCCCGACGGAGGCCGAACTGAAGTCGCTGGCCGCCGAGTTCGACCTGCACGAGCTCGCCGTCGAGGACGCCCTGGAGGCGCACCAGCGTCCGAAGCTGGAGCGCTACGGCGAGACCCTCTTCGTCGTCCTGCGCGCCGCCCGCTACCTCGACGCATCGGAGGAGGTCGACTTCGGCGAGCTGCATGTGTTCGTCGGTGCCGACTTCGTCATCACGGTCCGGCACGGCGCGGCCCCCGACCTCTCGGCGGTGCGCCGCCGCATGGAAGCGAGCCCCGAACTCCTCGGACTCGGCCCTGAAGCCATCCTCTACGCCATCCTCGACGCGGTCGTCGACGGCTACGTCCCGGTCGTGGACGGCGTACAGAACGACATCGACGAGATCGAGACGGAGGTCTTCTCCGGCGCCCCCGAGGTCTCCCGCCGCATCTACGAACTCTCCCGCGAAATGGTCGAGTTCCAGCGGGCGACCCGTCCCCTGGTGGGCATGCTGCACGCCCTGATGGCGGGCTTCGCGAAGTACGGCACGGACGAGGAACTCCAGCGCTACCTGCGTGACGTGGCCGACCACGTCACGCACACCAGCGAACGCGTCGACGGCTTCCGCCAGGCCCTCGCCGACATCCTCACGGTGAACGCGACGCTGGTGACACAGCAGCAGAACGCGGAGATGCGGGCGCTGGCGGAGGCGGGGTTCGAGCAGAACGAGGAGATCAAGAAGATCTCGTCGTGGGCGGCCATTCTGTTTGCTCCCACGCTGGTTGGAACTATTTACGGCATGAACTTCGAGAACATGCCCGAGCTGGGCTGGAGCTTCGGGTATCCGTTCGCGATCGGCCTGATGGGGGTCGTGTGCGTGAGCCTGTACTTCGTGTTCAAGCGGCGGGACTGGTTGTAGCGGGCAGGCCGCTGCCGCCTCGCCCCACCCCGCTCCGGTCAACTGGCCTGTTCCTTATAGGACTTGACGGCCACAGATCGTTCCGGGAGCCGTAGCCTGCCTCTTGCGGAACCAGGGGCCGCCTGCATCGCGTACATGCACAGGGGGCGGGCCGAGGACCTGGTGCTGCACCGCGAGGTCGCGGTCAAGACCGTGGCCGGGCCCGGTGTCACCGAGGAGGCGGCGGTCCGCCTGGAGCGCGAGGCCCGGGCCGCGGCGGGGCTGTCCGACAACCAACACGTGGTCACCGTCCATGACTTCGGGCGGGACGGCGACACCCTCTTCATCGTGATGGCCCTCGCTCCCGGCCGCGCCCTGGACCGCTCGTTGGAGCACGCCACCGGGGAAGAGCGTTGGCGCTGTCCCCTGCGGAGTGACATGCCCCTGGTCGGCAGCCTCGAGTCGGCCGCAGGGCTGCTGCTCGCACGGGACGAGGGAGGTTCCTGGATCGCGCTGGACAAGGTGGCCGGGAAGGAGGAGTGGGTGTGGTCGTACGCGGACACCACCGGTTCGCGCGAGGACGCGTCCTTTGCCGGCGAGGTGGACGGCCGCCTCTTCTTCAGCGGCGGGTCCGGCCTGACCGTCCTGGACGCCTCCGACGGCCACATCGTCACGACGTACACACGACGTACAAGGGTCTCGACGGGGTTCAGGTCGTGCCCGAGCACAAGCTGCTGCTCGGCACGGAGGACGCCTGGTCGTCCGTCGACGGCAAGAAGCTGTGGTCGCGTCCCGGCGGCTCCCCCTTCGTCCACGGCGCCATCGTGGTGGCCAACCAGTGGGACCCGAAGACCCGGACGAACACCCTGCTGGGTCTCGATCCCCGTACCGGCACCGAACGCTGGCGCCACAAAGGGCTGTTCAGCCGCCACTCCCCCCAGAGGGGCCAAACCATGCGCCCTGACGCTCCCTTGATCGCCAAGGTCAACGGTGACGGCGCGAAGCTCGTGCGGATCGATCCCGGGACGGGCCGCACGGGCCCGGTCCTGACTCTGCCCGAGAAGCATCTGCTGGAGACCTATTGCGTCGGGGACCTCGTGTTCGCTGTGTGCGCGGATCGCGGTGTGGACCCCAAGGGCGGTACTCCGCCCGACAAGCGCCGGTGGTACGCCCTCGAGTCGGCGCAGTTCGGCGAGGCCTGAGACGGGCAGGGCTCGGGCTGTGCCGTCGTGGCCGCCGTCGTCGCCGATGCCCCGCGATCCCCGCCGGGCATCGGTCGATCTCCCTCAGGGGCGTAGGTTGAGCCCCCGTGACCACCCGCCTCCTGCTCCTCACCCCCGCCCGGACCGCCTCCCTGCGCCGCGCCGTGTTCGACGACGGCGACCCGCTCGACGAGGGCGGTGCCGCGCGGGCCCGTGCCGCGGCCGGGCGGCTCGTGCGGCCGGAGGCCGTCGTCGGGTCCGGCAGTGTGCGGTGCGCCCAGACGGCCCGCCTCCTGGGGCTCGGTGACCTACGGGCCGTGCCCGAGCTGGCCGGGCTCGATGCGGGGCGGTGGCGCGGCCGGGCGGTGGACGAGGTGGGCGCGGCGGAGCCGGAGGCGCTCGGGCGGTGGCTCGCGGACCCCGAAGCGGCGGCGCCCGGCGGGGAGTCGGTGGCGGATGTCTGTGCCCGCGTGGGGAGGTGGTTGCGAGCCCTCGCCGATGAGGAAGCGGGGCGGGTGACCGCTGTGGTGGAGCCCGATGTGGTGCGGGCGGCGGCGGTGCACGCGACGGGTGCGCCGCTCTCCGCGTTCTGGCGGCTCGACGTGGAACCGCTGACGGTGACCGAGCTGAGCGGGCGGGCCGGTCGATGGAACCTCCGGGTCGGACGCCCTCTCGCCGCAGTCACCGCCGAGGAACGCTAGAGGGCTCCTCGCACTCCGCCGACGGCCGCCGTGCCGGAGCCGTCCGGCGCGGCCTTGACCTCGGCAGTCCCTTGTTAGGGCGTTCGGGCCGCCAAGGCAAGGAGAACAAGGTCACACCCGCACCGTCTGCTCCTCGTCCGCCCCTCTGACCTAGCATCCGAGCATGACGGTCCTGCCTGACGACGGGCTCTCCCTGGCGGCCGAGTTCCCTGACGCGACTCATGAGCAATGGCAGCACCTGGTTGCGGGTGTGCTGCGCAAGTCGGGTAAGGAAGTCTCGGGTGCACAGGCGGAGGACGCCCTGTCCACCGCACTGGAGGACGGGCTGCGCGCCCGCCCCCTGTACAGCGCGAGCGACGACGCTCCCCCCACCGGCCTGCCCGGCTTCGCCCCGTTCGTCCGCGGCGGCCGCGCCGAGGGCAACACGGTGGGCGGCTGGGACGTGCGCCAGCGCCACCAGGTCGCCGACCCGGCCGCCGTGCTCGGCGACCTGGAGAACGGCGTCACGTCCCTGTGGCTGACCGTCGGCGAGTCCACCGGCATCCCGGTGTCCGCGCTGCCCGCCACCCTCGACGGCGTCCTGCTCGACCTGGCGCCGATCGTTCTGGACGCGGGCGCCGAGACCGACGCGGCGGCACGCCAACTCCTGCGCCTGTACGAGGAGTCGGGCATCGCCGACGACACGGCGCGGGGCAACCTGGGCGGCGACCCGCTCGGTCACGAGGCGCGCACCGGGCAGTCGTACGACATCGCCCCCGTCGTGGAGCTCGCGCGGCTGTGCGGCGCGCGGTGGCCCGGGGTGCGGGCGCTGACCGTGGACGCGCTCCCGTACCACGAGGCCGGCGGTTCGGCCGCGCAGGAGCTGGGCATCTCGCTCGCGACCGGTGTCGCGTACCTGCGTGAGCTGACCGGGGCGGGGCTCACCGTCCAACAGGCCCTGGCGCAGCTGGAGTTCCGGTACGCGGCGACCGCGGACCAGTTCCTGACGATCGCCAAGTTCCGTGCCGCGCGCCGCCTTTGGGCCCGGGTCGCCGAGGCCTGCGGGGCCGCACAGGCGGGCGCGCAGCGGCAGCACGCGGTGACGTCGCCGGTGATGGCGACGCGGCGCGACCCGTGGGTGAACATGCTGCGGGCCACGATCGCGACCATGGCCGCCGGGGTCGGCGGCGCCGACTCCGTGACGGTGCTCCCCTTCGACCACGCGCTCGGCCTGCCGGACGCGTTCGCGCGCCGCATCGCCCGCAACACGTCGACGATCCTCATCGAGGAGTCGCACCTGGCGCGCGTCATCGACCCGGCGGGCGGCTCCTGGTACGTGGAGCAGCTGACCGACGAACTCGCCCATGCCGCCTGGGAGTTCTTCCAGGAGATCGAGAAGGAGGGCGGCCAGGCCGCCGCGCTGCGCTCGGGCCTGGTCCGCGACCGGCTCGCCGCCACCTGGGCGGCGCGCAGCAAGAAGCTCGCCACGCGACGCGAACCCGTCACGGGTGTCAGCGAGTTCCCGCACCTCGCCGAGAAGCCGGTGGTCCGCGAGCCGGTGCCCGCGGCCCCGGCCGGCGGTCTGCCGCGGGTGCGCAGGGACGAGGCGTTCGAGGAGCTGCGGGCCCGCTCGGACGCGCACCTCGCCGCGACCGGCGCCCGGCCGCGCGTCTTCCTCGCCACGCTCGGACCGGCCGCGGCGCACACCGCCCGGCTCCAGTTCGCCGCGAACCTGTTCCAGGCGGGCGGCATCGAGCCGGTCACCGAGGGCACCTTCGAGGAGAGCGGGGCGCAGGAAGCGTGCCTGTGCTCCAGCGACGCGCTGTACGCCGAGCAGGCCGGGGCCAGTGCCGCCGAGCTGCGCGCGGCGGGCGCCCGGCACGTGTCCCTCGCGGGCCGGCCGGGCGAGTACACCGACGTCGACACCTACGTCTTCGCCGGCTGCGACGCCGTGGCCGTGCTCAGCGCCGCGCTCGACCGCATGGGAGTGTCCCGATGACCGCCGTACCGGATTTCTCCACGCTCGACCTCGGGACGCCGTCGGGCACGGCCACGCCCGACGACTGGCACGGCGCCCTGAAGAAGGCGGCCGACGGCGACGACCTGCTGTGGGAGACGCCCGAGGGAATCGCCGTCCAACCCCTGTACACGGGTCGGGACTTGGAGGGCCTGGACTTCCTGGGGACGTACCCGGGCGTGGCGCCGTACCTGCGCGGCCCGTACCCGACGATGTACGTCAACCAGCCCTGGACGATCCGCCAGTACGCGGGTTTCTCCACGGCGGAGGAGTCGAACGCCTTCTACCGCAGGAACCTGGCGGCCGGCCAGAAGGGTCTGTCCGTCGCCTTCGACCTGCCGACGCACCGCGGCTACGACAGCGACCACCCGCGGGTGACCGGTGACGTCGGCATGGCGGGCGTGGCGATCGACTCGATCTACGACATGCGTCAGCTCTTCGACGGCATCCCGCTGGACAAGATGACCGTGTCGATGACGATGAACGGCGCGGTGCTGCCCGTCCTCGCGCTGTACATCGTGGCCGCGGAGGAGCAGGGCGTACCGCCCGAGAAGCTGGCCGGGACCATTCAGAACGACATCCTCAAGGAGTTCATGGTCCGCAACACCTACATCTATCCGCCGAAGCCGTCGATGCGGATCATCTCCGACATCTTCGCGTACACCTCGCAGCGGATGCCGCGCTACAACTCGATCTCCATCTCGGGCTATCACATCCAAGAGGCGGGCGCGACGGCCGACTTGGAGCTCGCGTACACGCTGGCCGACGGTGTCGAGTACATCCGGGCGGGCCGCGAGGCGGGGTTGGACGTGGACGCGTTCGCGCCCCGGCTGAGCTTCTTCTGGGCGATCGGCATGAACTTCTTCATGGAGGTCGCCAAGCTGCGCGCGGCGCGCCTGCTGTGGGCGAAGCTGGTCAAGCAGTTCGACCCGCAGAACACCAAGTCCCTTTCGCTGCGCACCCATTCGCAGACGTCGGGCTGGTCGCTGACCGCGCAGGACGTGTTCAACAACGTGACGCGTACGTGCGTCGAGGCGATGGCGGCGACGCAGGGGCACACGCAGTCGCTGCACACGAACGCCCTCGACGAGGCGCTCGCGCTGCCCACCGACTTCTCGGCGCGCATCGCCCGCAACACGCAGCTCCTCATCCAGCAGGAGTCGGGGACGACGCGGGTCATCGACCCGTGGGGCGGCAGCGCGTACGTGGAGAAGCTGACGTACGACCTCGCGCGCAAGGCCTGGCAGCACATCCAGGAGGTCGAGGCCGCGGGCGGCATGGCGAAGGCCATCGACGCGGGCATCCCGAAGCTGCGCATCGAGGAGGCCGCGGCGCGCACGCAGGCCCGGATCGACTCGGGCCGCCAGCCGGTGATCGGGGTCAACAAGTACCTGGTCGACACCGACGAGCAGATCGAGGTGCTCAAGGTCGACAACTCCTCGGTACGGGCCCAACAGATCGCGAAACTGCGGAAGTTGCGCGCCGAGCGCGACGAGACCGCGTGCCGGGACGCGCTGGAGGCGCTGACCCGGGCGGCCGCGGGCGAGGGCAACCTGCTGGAGCTCGCGGTCCACGCGGCGCGCGCGAAGGCGACCGTCGGGGAGATCTCGGACGCGCTGGAGAAGGTGTACGGGCGGCACGCGAACCAGATCCGTACGATCTCCGGCGTGTACCGCAACGAAGCAGGGGAGTCCCCCACCGTGGACCGCACCCGGGCCCGTGTCGAGGAGTTCGCCGAGGACGAGGGACGCCGGCCGCGCATCCTGGTCGCCAAGATGGGCCAGGACGGTCACGACCGCGGCCAGAAGGTCATCGCGACCGCCTTCGCGGACCTCGGCTTCGACGTCGACGTGGGCCCGCTGTTCCAGACGCCGGGCGAGGTGGCGCGCCAGGCCGTCGAGGCGGACGTGCACATCGTCGGGGTGTCGTCCCTCGCCGCCGGGCACCTCACCCTCGTACCGGCGCTGAAGGAGGCGCTGGCCGAGGAGGGCCGCGAGGACATCATGATCGTGGTGGGCGGGGTGATCCCGCCGCAGGACGTGCCGACGCTCCTGGAGATGGGCGCCGCGGCCGTGTTCCCGCCCGGCACGGTCATCCCGGACGCCGCGCACGACCTCGTGGGGCGCCTCGCCGCCGAGCTGGGGCACGGCACCGACGGCACCGACGGCCAGGGCGACCTGTAGTCCCATGGCCGCCATCGATCTCGATACGTACGTCAAGGGCGTCCTGGACGGGAAGCGCGCGCTGGTCGCCCGGGCCGTCACCCTCGTCGAGTCGACGCGCCCCCAACACCGGGCGCTGGCACAGGAGTTGCTCACCGAGCTGCTGCCGCACAGCGGCCGGTCGCGGCGCATCGGGATCAGCGGGGTGCCGGGCGTCGGCAAGTCGACGTTCATCGACGCGTTCGGCACGATGCTCACCGGGCTCGGGCACCGGGTCGCGGTGCTGGCCGTCGACCCGTCGTCCACCAGGACGGGCGGCTCCATCCTCGGCGACAAGACGCGGATGGAGCGGCTGGCCGTCGACCCGGACGCGTTCGTGCGGCCCTCCCCCACGGCGGGCACGCTCGGCGGCGTCGCCAAGGCCACGCGCGAGTCGATCGTGGTGATGGAGGCCGCGGGGTACGACGTGATCCTGGTGGAGACCGTCGGCGTCGGGCAGTCGGAGACCGCCGTCGCCGACATGGTCGACTCGTTCCTGCTGCTCACGCTCGCCCGCACCGGCGACCAGCTCCAGGGCATCAAGAAGGGCGTCCTGGAACTGGCCGACGTGATCACGGTCAACAAGGCCGACGGCCCGCACGAGCGCGACGCGCAGGCCGCGGCACGGGAGTTGGCGGGCGCGCTGCGGCTCATGCACGGCAAGGACGCCTTCTGGACGCCGCCCGTGCTGCACTGCAGCGCCCGTGAGTCGACCGGCCTGACCACCGTGTGGGAGCGGCTCGAGCAGCACCGCGCCCGGCTCGACGCGGCAGGACGTCTCGCCGCCAAGCGCCGTGACCAGCAGGTCGACTGGGCGTGGGCGATGGTCCGCGACGAGCTCCTGGAGCGGCTGCACGCGGACCCCGGGGTGCGCACCCTGGCGCCCGGGCTCGAGCAGCAGGTCCGCGACGGCGAACTCACCGCCACGCTGGCCGCGGAGCGCATCCTGGCTGCCTTCCGCAGCCACTGATACGCCGTCAGTTCAGGCAGCAGTCACCGCACTTGCCGCCTCCGGGGACGCGGTAGTACAGACAGCAGCTGGTACGGCGGAAGTGCGGCACAGGACCGGTGAGGCGGCCGGTGCCGGCGAGCCGCCCTGCGCCGAGGAGTTCGCGGGTCAGCCGGGTGAGCGGCTCGCGGACCCCGGGGCGGGCCCGCAGCAGCACGCCCGCCGAACCCACGAGCGCGGAGGCGACGTTGCCGTCCAGGAGGCCGCGCGCGACCTTGACGCCGGCGGCGCTCTCCACCGCGTTCTCCACCGCCGCCAGGACGCCGTCGACCTGCTCGTACACCGCGGCCGCCGGATCGGGAAGCCGGTCGGCGTACCAGCCGCCGGGCCGGTGCAGACGTACGTCGGGGCCGCCGTCGGCCCACTCCAGGGCGGCCAGGTCGGGCACGATGCCGTGCAGCACCGTGCAGGCCAGGACCGGGGACCACAGGCGTGCGGCCAGGGCCAGGTGCGCGAGCGAGGCGCCGATCCGGGCCTCGTCGGTCCCGCAGCGCCGCGCGACATCGTCCGCGAGTTGGATGAACTCCCCTGCCGCAAAAGGCACTTGGGGCCGGTCGTCCGCCACGCCCAGCGCGAAGAATCCGCCCAGCGCCGCCACGTCGTGGAGCGCATAGGTCACGGCGGTACGGGGCGCCCGGGACATCTCAGAGCGCCTGCGTCCGCACCCGGCGCGGCGGCGCGAAGACGTACAGGTCGAGGATGTCGGGGCGCGGCGCCACGCCGGGGCCTCCCGCGCGGACCCAGGCGAGCACGTCCTCAGTCGCGTCCGCGTCGTTGACGAGGCCCAGCCAGACCGGTCGCGCTCCGGCGGCGCGGCCCGCGGCCGAGGGCTGGACGACCACCACGTTCGCCTGGTCGCACACGTCCAGGCACTCGGAGATCCGTACGGGCGCCTCGGCCTTCAGTCGCGCTGTCTGCGCCGCGTGGTCGCCGGGCACCTTGACGCTGCCGCAGCAGCAGTCCCTGCAGACGACGAGCCGGCAGCTCGCCGCGGCCCTGACCTGTTGCTTCTTGTCGGGCATGCCCGTTGCCGCCTCTCACCGGGGAGATCCGCCCCGGGGTCCGTCGAGGGGGCGACCGCGTGAGTCTCTGGCTCTCGGCTGTCGTGCGCGCCGATCACAGTGGCGGGACCGCACCGGGTTCGCACCGGTTTCCTCGGCCGCCGTCGCCCATGTCCGTTCCGTGTCGGGGCCATCATGCCATGGAGACGGTTTCCCACTTTAGACAATGTCTTGGTTTCGTCCCGGTCTCTTCCAGGGCTGAGTAGCACCCCGGATTGCACCCGTACTGACGCATCGAAAGCTCCCACCAGGCGTACGACACAAGGAGATTGCGATGTTCAGCAGGACCCACCGCACCGCGACCCTGCTCGCCGCCCTCGCCGGGGCGGGTGTGCTGACCCTGACCGCGTGCGGGGGCGGCGGCGACGGCACCACGGACGCCGCCGCCAAGCCCTCGACGAGCGCACCGGCCTCGACCGGCTCGTCCGGCTCATCCGGCTCATCCGGGTCATCCGGGTCATCCGGGTCATCCGGCTCCATGGACCTGGCGCTCACGTCCGGCACCGCGCGGCAGAACAACGCTCCCGAGCGGACCGGCGACTGGGCCACTCCCGCGGGCTCCCCTGCCTCGACTCCCGTACAGCGCAAGTGGGTTCAACTGTCCGCCGCCCGCGTCGGCGCGCTGAACCCCGTCGTCGTCAACGGCGCCGGATTCACGCTGTACCGCTTCGACAAGGACACGGCGTCAACGTCGAAGTCGAACTGCAACGGCGACTGCGCGACGACCTGGCCGCCGGTGCTCGTCGCCCCGGGCGGCAGGATCTTCGTCGACGGCGTGCGGCCCGCGGACGTCGGGGTCATCACCCGCGACGACGGCACGCACCAGGTCACGATCGGCGGCCGGCCCGTCTACCGGTTCAGCAAGGACCTCAAGCCCGGTGACACCAACGGGCAGGGTGTGGGCGGGACCTGGTTCGGCGTGACGCCGGACGGCGGCAGGTCGGGGCAGCAGGGCGGCGACACCGGCAACGGCTCCGGCAGCAGCTCCGGAAACGGCTCCGGAAACGGGCAGGCGGCCCCCGCCACCAGCGCCGTCCTCTTCGACGACGCGAACTTCTCGGACTCCGGCGCCGCCCAGGGCGTCGCGGGACCCGGCTGCCAGAACCTGGCGCGCCCGAAGGTGACGTCGTCCCTGTCCGCCGACGGCTCCCTGAAGATCTGGTCCGGGCCGGACTGCACGGGCACGTCCCTGGTGGTGCGCGGTGACGTGGCGGATCTGGCGCGGCTCGGCTTCGACAACAGGATCGGCTCGGTGAAGTTCGGCTGACGGAAGCGTTGGCGGAGCCCCGTGCGTGTCATCTCGCACGGGGCTCTGGCATCATGCTCCGGCGGCGCGCGCCCTGGGGAGGGGCGGGCGGCCGTCTCGGCAGGCCAGGGGCAAGGGAGACAGCGGCGTGAACTCGGGTGGGGATCAGGACGGTTCGTCCCTTTCGGACGAGGATTGGGAGCGGTTCCTGCGCGAGTCCGCGGAGGGCGTGCCGGAGGCCCCCAAGGAGCCGTCGGCGCGGGCCCGCATGGTGACCCGGCGGCTGCAGGAACAGGACGCCGCACCGCAGGGCTGGCGCACGCACCAGCCGCCGCGCAAGCGCAAGCGCTGGTACGTGGTGGGGCTGCTCGCCGCGCTGGCCGTGCTGTTCGTGGCCCTCGACCCGGGGCGCGTGACCGGCTGGTTCGGGGGTGACGGCGACGACTCGACGCCGCTCGCCACCGAGACCGTCCGTCCCTCGGCTGCGCCGCCCAGGGAGGACCCCCAAAAGCCCACTCTGGACGAGCCGTTCCGGGGCTCGCCCGCCGCGCGGTGGGCCGACGGGGCCGCCGGGATCGGCGTGCCGGCCGCCAGGGCCACGGGCTGGATGAGCAAGGCGCAGGTCGCTCGGGCACTGGCACGGTCGAAGGATTTCCTGGTCGCGTCCAGCCTGGACCCGAAGGTGCTGCGCGGTGAACGACCCGCCGAGGCCATCGCGTTGATCAACCCGCACCAGCCGGGGCAGAGCACGTTCCTCGACACGTCACTGACCAGCCCGAGCAAGGAGTACGACCCGCTGGTGCTGTTCAGCCGGTTCGACCCGGCGCAGGTGAAGCTGGTCGGGAAGGTCGTCAAGACCCGTGGCCGGATGACGTACGAGGAGGGCAAGAGCGGTGCGCTGAAGGTGACCACCGACGTGACGTACGTCTACCCGGTCGTCCGCGCGCAGCAGGGCAGTGACGAGGTCAGGCGGGTCATCGTGCGCCGCGAGATCGTGATGAGCTGGGACGACCCGGCGAGGACGATCACCGAGAAGGGCACCTTCTCCGTGCTGAGCAACGACCTGGAGAAGACCAACGCGGGGTGCGGCCTCTACACCGGCTATTTCGTGCCCGACTTCGGCACGGACCGCAGGACCGACGGACCGACCCTCGACCCGTACGACCGCAGCACGTCACTGGACGCCGAGCCGGGCGACACCGACGGCGACGAGTGCGCGACCGCGACCCGCTCCTGATCGGGGTCGGCTACCCCCAGAGCGCCTGCGCGACGGCCGCCCCCGTGAACGCCGCCCCGAGCCCCGCCACGACACTGCCCACCACGTTGCACGCCGCGTAGAACCGCGCCCCCGTCTCGGCCAGGCGCAGCGTCTCGTACGAGAAGGTGGAGTACGTCGTCAGGGCCCCGCACAGGCCGGTACCGAGCAGGAGTTGGAGCTGGGACGAGGCGGCGCCCGCGGCGACCGCGCCGGTGACCAGGCCGAGGATCAGGGACCCGGCGACGTTCACCGCGAACGTGCCCCAGGGGAACACCGTGTCGTGCCGTGCCTGCACCGTGCGGTCGGTGAGGTAGCGCAGCGGGGCGCCGACCATGGCTCCGGCGATGACGAGCAGCCAGTTCACCGGCGGGACCTCCGGTCGATCACGCGCCGCGTGAGGTGCGCCGCGGTCCACACCGCCGCCAGGGCGACGCAGACGGTCAGGGCCAGATAGCCGAGGGCGGTGCGCGCCTCGCCGCCGTCGGTCAGCTGCCGGATGTCGACGGCGTACGTGGAGAAGGTGGTGAAGCCGCCGAGGACGCCCGTGCCGAAGAACGGGCGCACCAGCCGGTGCACGGACCACACCCGCGTGATCACGACCATGAAGACGCCGATGACGGCGCAGCCCACCGCGTTCACCACGAGCGTCGTCCAGGGGAAGGCGCCGGGCGCCGTCGGCCACAGCAGGGACGCACCGTAGCGGGCGCAGGCGCCGAGCGCGCCGCCGAGCGCGACGACCGCGAGCACCGGTCCCTGCCCGCGCCACTCCTGACGGGGCGGCGCGGGCGCGCGTACGCCGATGTCGGGATCGACCGGTTCTCCCACTGCCTCCACTGGCACGCCTCCTTCTCGCCGGGCACCAGTGGACATGATCGCAGGGTGAGTCCTACTGCCAGACGCGGATGTAGTCGACGTACATCGTGGAGTGCCAGTCGAAGGTCTCGTCGTGGATCGAGCCGTCGGCCCAGTTGTCGAGGACCTCGTGCGAGAGGATCGGGAACTCCTTGACCTGGCTGATGAGTTGGGGGTCGGTGATGGTGCGCACGACGGTGCCGTCGTAGGTGAACTGCAGCTGGGTGGGGGTCCAGCTGAGGCCGAACGTGTGGTACCAGGTGCTGTGCAGTCCGGGCGCGTTCACGACCTGGGAGGTCGACTTGTGGTCGGCGCCGTAGCCGTCGTAGTGCAGGGTCACGGCGTACTTGTCGGCCTGGTAGGCGGTCTCGGTGATGTCCATCTCGGCGCCGTCGCGCGCGGTGCCGTCGACGACGCCCCCGGGAGTGAGGCCCCCGTCGGCCTGCAGCCACAGTGCGGCGAGGTGACCGTTGGTGGCGGCCGCGGTGTGGACACTGGCCTCGATCGTGCCGTACGCGTAGTCGAACTTGCCCTGGCTGTCGATGCGGCCGCCGGAGTACTGGCCCGCGGCGAGCTGCTTGACGTCGATGGCGAGCGCGCCGTTCCCGTCCGTGCGGACGTTGGCGGGCTTGTACCACCAGCGGTCGGTGCCCGCGGCGCCGGAGCGCTCCTGGTCGCGGGCGGTCCAGCGGGCGGTGGAGACGGTCGTCCCGTCGAACTCGTCGCTGAACACCAGGGTCTGTGCCGCGGCGGCGGGCGCGGTGCCGGTGGACAGCGGCTGCACGCCCGCGGGGGTCGCCGGGTCGACGAGCGCGGAGGCGGCGGCGCCGTCGGCGGATTCGGCGGGTTCGGCGGCGCCCGCCGGCAGCGCGCCGAGCAGGGCGCCCGCGGCCAGCAGGGCGATCGTCGTCATGGCGGTGCGGTGTCTCATGGCCTCACCCTTCGAAGGCGCGTCCCCCAGGATGGAAAACGCTTTCACGGGCGCTCAGAGTGGAGGCGCGGACAGCATGCGTCAAGACACCGTGCAGGTGCGGGAAGTGTGAAGTCCGGTTCGTAGTAACCGATTTCACCCCGTCAGAGATCCGCTCCGGTACCGAGACTGTTCTTCACCACGTAGCTGCACTGCGTGTACGTGTATCCGGACTGGATGCTGCCGTCGGCGGCGCGGCTGCGCGCCGTGGCCTGTTCGCCGCCCGGCTTGTGCAGGAAGTGGTACGAGCCCGCGGGCAGGCGGAGCGTCTTCTTCGGGTAGTTCCTGCCGCTCGCCTTGCAGGCCTTGCTGCTGCCCACGGCCTCACTGCTGTACGCAGAGCAGGAGCCGCACGCCCCGATGGTGATGCGTCCGGTGACGGGTCCGGTGTAGAGGATCTCGACGGGGTCGGGTCCGTCGTTGCTGATCACCATCTGCATGCGGGCGCCGCCGGGCGCCTTGGCGGGCGGCAACTGACCTCCGGCGGAGGGGAGTTGCTCGGCGATCTCGGCCGCGATGGCGACCTGCTGGGCGCGGCCGCGGCGGCTGTCGCTCTTGTACGTGCCCGCGAAGTCGGCCAGCGTCTTGCGGGACTGCGCGTACTTGCCGTCCTTGAACTGGTCCATGCCGCACGCGAAGTCGCCGTCGCGCACGGCCCCGTCGACGTCGCCGCTCAGGTGTCCGGGCGCCGGTTCGGGCAGTTGCTTCGCGGTGTCGCCGATGCGCCGCAGTTGGTCGGTGGCGGCGCACGGGTCGGCGCCCGACATCGCGTCCTTGCGCTTGCCGACGGCGGCGCGCACCGCGGGCTCGACCTTCGCCGCCTGCGCCGACTTCGGGAACGTACGCAGGAGTTGACCGAGTTCGCCGCCCTGCCCGTCGCTCTCGGCGGTGCCGAGCTTTCCGCTGCCGCACGCGAGGAGGGAGACCGCGAGGGGCTCGTCGGGCCAGGCCGCGAGGGCGCCGAGGACGTCGCGGTCGATGCTCTTGGGCACGTCCCGCAGATACTCGAGCGGGGCGACGGCGCCGCAGTGGTCCTTCTTGGCGTACGGCGCGGAGACGTCCTTGTAGTAGGTGTCGAGGCTGTCGTGCACGCGGTGGGCGGCGCGGGAGCCCGGGTGGTCGCGGGTGAGAGCGCTGTAGCGGGCCAGGGCGGTGCGGTAGTCGGGGCGGGCCTGGGCGAAGTCCTTGGCGGAGGCGTCCTGCACGAGCGCGTCGGTCGCGGCGAGCCGGTCGAGCAGCATGTCCTCGACGGCGTCGTCGCGCAGCGAGCCGTAGGCGACCGCTCCCCCGGCAGGCACGGCGAGCAGCGCGACGCCGAGCACGATGGCGACAACAGGCCTGGCCCGTACGAGAGTCGAGCGGGCCCGCAGGCCGCGGCGCGCGCCGTCCGCCGCCGCGACGAGCAGCAGCACCGGATAGCCGATCAGGGCCCACCGCGGCACCCCGTCGGGGTCGGCGGGCAGGGCGACGACGAGCAGGGCGGCCGTCGCGGCGAGGCAGAGCGCGGCGAGGAACCAGCGGCGCAGGAACACGTAACCCAGGCCCAGGCCACAGAGGTTGAGCAGTCCGGCGGCGAGCGCGCGGCCCGGCTCGGGCGGCCCCGGAGGCGGCTCGGGCGGCCGCGCGGGCATGGGCGGCGGCGCAGGCGGCATCCCGGGGTACGCCATCGGGCCCGACGGCAGCACCGGCGGCGGCATCGCAGACGGCGGCATCCCGGGGGGAGCCGTCTCGGGCGGAGGCATTGCAGACGGCCGCATCACAGGCGGAGGCGTCTCAGGCGGCATCTCGGGCGGCGGGCCGAATCCGCCGCCTCCCGCGCCTTCCCCGCCTCCCGCGTACCCCGGCCGCTGCTGCTCCCCCTGCGGTCCCTGCTGACCCGCTCCACCGTCCGACGCATCCCCCGGCCACCCCATCGCGGTCCCCCAACCGTCAGGCGTCACAACCCGGTTGACCACGATCGGGGGCACCGCACCGTGCTGTCAATCGGTTACGTCCCGTCAACTCCCTTTACGTTCCGAAGGCTTGACGCTCTCTCGGCACCCCCTTTAACTCAACTCTTGAATTAAGCACGCCGGGACGCACCACCATCACCCGTAACGGGACCTCGGGAGGGAACCTTGCGTCACCACACACCCACCGCCGCATCGCGGGGCCGAAGAAGACGGGCGGCCCTGCTCGCCGCCTGTGCGCTCACCGCCGGACTGCTGCCCCTGACCCTCGCGGAGCCCGCCTCCGCCGACGACCCGACGCCCGTGCCCGTGCCCGTGGACCGCTTCGAGGGCGAGGTGCCCTTCGCGACCCAGCCCGCCGAGGGCATCTTCACCTGGGGCGGCGACGCGGACGACAACCCGAAGCTCGAACTGAAGGAGAGCGCGGACGCGCCCGAGGGCGCCAAGGTCCTCTCGGGCACGTACGACATCAACGGCTACGGCGGCTTCAGCCACGACTACGCCGCCGATCAGCCGGCCCACGACTGGTCGGCGTTCAAGGGCATCCGCTTGTGGTGGGACGGCGACGCCTCAGGGCGGAAGATTCCCTTCGAGATCAAGGACGGCGGAGCACACGGCGAGGCGTCCGAGCTGTGGAACACGACGTTCACGGACGACTTCTCCGGCTGGAAGCAGATCGAGATCCCGTTCACGCAGTTCGCGTACCGCACCGACTACCAGCCCGTCGGCGGCATCGACCACGTCCTCGGGCTCGACCGGATGTGGGGCTATTCGGTCACGCTCCCGGTCGGCGCCAAGGGTCAATTCGCCATGGACGACGTCGAGTTGTACGGGAAGGCGGACCCGGCGCTACGGGCGCAGGTGTCGACGGACGCCGCCGTCTACCCGGTGCGGGAAGGCGACTCGGCGCGCGTGAAGGTGTCCGTGACGACCACGGGCAGCGTGCCGCTCTCCGACGACGTCACCGTCACGTACGCCACCGAGGGCGGCACCGCCACGGCCGGCAAGGACTACACCCCGGCCACCGGCACCGTCACCTTCCCTGCGGGCACCGCGTCCGGCGCGACGAAGACCGTCACGGTCGCCACCGCCAAGGACCGGGAGAAGGCGGAGAACGCCGAGACGATCCCGCTGAAGCTGACCGTCACCGGCGCCAAGGCACCCGCGGAGACGCCGCAGGTCGTCATCGACGCGCACGGACTGCCGTACCTGGACAGCAAGTTGCCCGTCCGCAAGCGCGTCGCCGACCTCGTCTCCCGGATGACTCCGGAGGAGAAGGCCGGACAGATGACGCAGGCCGAGCGGGGCGCCGTGGGCACGGGCGGTGACGTCGCCGCGTACGACCTGGGCTCGCTGCTGTCCGGCGGCGGTTCGACGCCGACGCCCAACACCCCCGAGGCCTGGGCGAAGATGATCGACGGCTTCCAGCTGCGGGCGCAGGCCACCCGGTTCCAGATCCCGCTGATCTACGGCGTGGACGCGGTGCACGGCCACAACAACCTCGTCGGCGCCACGATCATGCCGCACAACATCGGCATCGGCGCCGCCCGAGACCCCCAACTGGCCGAGAAGACCGGGGCAGTTACGGCCTCCGAGGTGCGCACGACCGGCATCCCGTGGGACTTCGCACCCTGCCTGTGCGTCTCGCGCGACGAGCGCTGGGGCCGCTCCTACGAGTCGTTCGGCGAGGACCCGGCGCTGGTGAAGTCGATGGAGACGATGATCCAGGGCTTCCAGGGCCGCGCCGACGGCCGTGACCTGGACCGCGACGACAAGGTGCTCGCGACCGCCAAGCACTTCCTCGGCGACGGCGGCACCACCTACGGCTCGTCGACCACGGGCACGTACACCGTCGACCAGGGCGTCACCACGGTGACGAGGCAGGAGCTGGAGGCGGTGCACCTGGCCCCGTTCGGCGAGGCCGTGAAGCGCGGCGTCGGCTCGGTCATGCCGTCGTACTCCTCGCTCGACATCGTCGGGGACGACGAGGGCCCGGTGAAGATGCACGCCAACGCGGCAATGATCAATGGGGAGTTGAAGGGCCGGCTCGGCTTCGACGGCTTCGTGATCAGCGACTGGAACGGCATCGACCAGATCCCGGGCGACTACGCGAGCGACATCCGTACGTCGGTGAACGCGGGCATCGACATGATCATGGCGCCGTACGCGTACAAGGACTTCCGCGACGGCCTGGTCACCGAGGTGAAGGCGGGCCGGGTCACCGAGAAGCGGATCGACGACGCCGTCTCGCGCATCCTCACGCAGAAGTTCAGGCTCGGGCTCTTCGAGAAGCCGTACGCCGACACCTCGAAGATCGACGCGATCGGCGGGTCCGCGCACCGCGCCGTGGCCCGGCAGGCCGCGGCCGAGTCGCAGGTGCTGCTCAAGAACGCCGGGAACGTGCTGCCGCTGAAGACGTCGCAGAAGGTGTACGTCGCCGGGTCGAACGCCGACGACCTCGGCAACCAGACCGGCGGCTGGACCATCACCTGGCAGGGCCGGTCCGGGAAGAACACGGACGGCACCACCATCCTCCAGGCCATGAAGAAGGCCTCCCCCGGCGCCACGATCGACTACTCCAAGGACGCCTCGGCGCCGACCGCCGGGTACGACGTGGGCGTGGTCGTCGTCGGCGAGACCCCGTACGCGGAGGGCGTCGGCGACGTCGGCAACGGGAACGACCTGGAGCTGACCGCCGCGGACAAGGCGGCCGTGGACAAGGTGTGCGGCGCGATGAAGTGCGTCGTGCTGACGGTCTCGGGCCGTCCGCAGCTGATCGGTGACCGGCTCGGGGCCATCGACGGACTGGTCGCGTCCTGGCTGCCGGGCACCGAGGGCGACGGCGTCGCCGACGTCCTCTACGGCAAGCGGCCCTTCACCGGGCAACTGCCGGTCACCTGGCCGAGGTCCGAGGCCCAGTTGCCGATCAACGTGGGCGACTCCTCGTACGATCCGCAGTTCCCGTACGGCTACGGGCTGACGACCCTGACGAAGGTGCCGGCGGGCGGTGAACCGACCCTGCGGGCCCTCGCGGTCGCGGCGCGGTACGTGCACGACGCGACGACGGGCGGCGCACTGGTCGACAAGGCGCGGCTGATCGTCCAGCAGAAGGCGGGCGGCACGGTCACGCAGGCCTGGGCCAAGCCGTTCGCCGACGCCGATCATCTGGCGCTGACGGGTGACTTCGCGGGTGCGATCAACAAGTTGATCACCGCTTACAAGGAGGCGTGATCGACCCGGCGAGACCATAAATGCGCAGGCCAGACAGCTACACACTGCGTGTATAGATGCTGTGTATAGTGCCTGCATGCCTGCTGCACGTAAGAAGATGATGAAAAAGCGGAACGGGTTCCGCGCGGCCGCCACTTTGGCGGCCGCCGGGACCCTCGCGTTCGGCCTGAGCGGTTGCACGCAGTACGACACGACCAAGCCCAGCGCGGCCCGCAAGGCGGACGACGCCAAGCCAGCCGCCTTCGGTACGGTCGACTGCCGCAAGGCCAAGTGCGTCGCCCTCACCTTCGACGCGGGCCCCAGCGAGAACTCGGCAAAGCTGCTCGACATCCTGAAGGAGAAGCAGGTCCCGGCGACCTTCTTCCTGCTCGGCAAGAACCACATAGCCAAGCACCCGGAGCTGGTGAAGCGGATGGCGCGCGAGGGCCACGAGCTCGCCAGCCACACCTGGGACCACAAGATCCTGACGAAGATCAGCGACGCGGAGATCCGGGACGAGTTCAAGCGCACCGACGACGCGGTGGAGAAGCTGACGGGCAAGCGGCCCACGCTGATGCGGCCGCCGCAGGGGCGCACCGACGACCACGTCAGCGAGCTCGCCAAGGAAGAGGGTCTGGCGCAGATCCTGTGGGACGTGACGACGAAGGACTACACGGTCCCGCCGTCGAAGACGATCACCGAGCGCGCGGTGAAGCAGACCCACCGCGACTCGATCATCCTGCTGCACGACCTGTACAAGAACACCGTGCCGGCCGTGCCCGGGATCATCGACCAGCTGAAGGCCAAGGGCTACGTCTTCGTGACGGTGCCGCAGCTGTTCGCACCGGGCAAGCCGGTACCGGGGAAGATCTACAAGCCCTGACCGGTGCCGGGACCGCACTCAGCCGAGCCGCACCGGCAGCTTCCCGAACCCGTGGGCGATGAACGACTCGACGTGCACGGCACCGTCCTCCAGGGACAGTCCGGGGAACCGCTCGAAGAGGGCGGGCAGGGCGATCGTCGCTTCGAGGCGGGCCAGCGGGGCACCGATGCAGTAGTGGACGCCGTGCCCGAAGGCGAGGTGTTCCTTGTCGGCGCGGGTGAGGTCGAAGGCCGCGGCGTCGGGGCCGTGCCGCCGCGGGTCGCGGTTGGCGGCGGCGTACGAGGTGAGGATGGCGTCGCCGGCCGGGATCAGTGTCCCGTCGGGCAGTTCGATGTCCTCGACGGCGTAGCGCAGCGGCAGGTTGGCGATCGAGGGGGCCCAGCGCAGGGTCTCCTCGACGACGTCGCTCCAGGGGATCTCGCCGGAGCGGACGCGGGCGAGCTGGTCGGGGTGGGTGAGCAGGGCGTGCGCCGCGTTGCCGATCAGGTTCACCGTCGTCTCGTGCCCGGCGCCGATGACGAGCAGCAGCGTGTCGAGCAGCTCCTGTTCCGTCAGGCTCGAGCCCTCCTCGTCGCGGGCGTCGATGAGGAGGCTGGTGAGGTCGTCGCCCGGCACGGCGCGCTTCGACGCGACCAGGGCGCCGAGCAGCTGCTGCACCTCCTGCCAGATGGCCATGGCCTGTTCGGGCGTGACGGTGGTGTCCATGATCCCGGCGATCAGGCGGGCGGCGTCGGCCCGCCGCTCCTCGGGCACGCCGAAGAGCTCGCAGATGACGCGCATGGGCAGCGGATGCGCGAAGTCGGCCCGTAGGTCGGCGCGGCCGTCGGGCGCGGCGGCCATGGAGTCGAGGAGCTCCGTGGCGATCACCTCGACGCGCGGGCGCAGCGCGTCCGTACGGCGTTTGGTGAAGGCCGGCGAGACGAGCTTGCGCAGCCGCCGGTGGTCGCTCCCGTACGCGGTGAACATGTTGGTCACGCCCACCCAGGAGTTGACCCAGGTCTGCCGGAACTCGCCCTTGATCCACGCGGGCCAGTGCCGGTTGGGGTCCTTGGAGACGCGGTCGTCGGCGAGCAGCCCCTTGAGGACGTCGTACCGGGTGGGGGCCCAGGCCCGTATGCCGCCGGGGAGTTCGAGCAGGGCCGCGGCGCCCTGGGCGCGCAGCCGGTCGTTCTCGGCGTGCAGGTCGCGGCCCGCGGGATCGATGACGGTGATGACGGTGCGTTCGGCCATGGGGGATCCGGCTCCTGTCGGGGTCGAGGACACTCAGGACACTCAGAACATTCAGTACACTCATGATCATCTTGACTCAACTGATCGTAAGGGAGGGCCAGTTGGGGCACCATGGCGCGACACGCCCGCCGGGATGTGGCGCGGCTCACCGGGTGGCGGCCTACTCTCGCAGGCGTGGCCCATGTCCGGATCGTCCGTGAGACCCCGCTGTCCGCCGTCGAGGCATGGCGGCGCCTGACCGACTGGGAGCGGCACGGCGACGTCGTGCCGCTCACTCGCGTCACGGTGGCGACGCCCCCGCCGACGGCCGCGGGCACGGTGTTCGTGGCGCGCACCGGTGTCGGGCGGTGCGCGTTCGACGACCCGATGGAGGTCGTCGCCTGGCAGCCGCCGCGCCGCTGCCGCATGGTCAAGCGCGGCCGGTTCGTCACCGGCTGGGCCGAGTTCGAGGTGCGGCCGCTCGGCTCGGGCGGTGCGCGGGTGGAGTGGCGCGAGGAGCTGCGGGTGCGCGGGGTGCCCGCCGTCGCCGATCCGCTGCTCGCGGCTGCGGGGCGGCGGATGTTCGGGCGGGCGGTCGCCGGGCTGCTGCGGGACGGGAGTCCGTAGCCCGGACACCCCCCGGGGAGTGGGCACGCACATTCTGTCTGACGCTCCCTCAACCTCCCTGCAGAGCCAGGGTTACGAGGTTCCTCCTCCCCCGGATGACCGGAACATGTGACGGACCGTGAGATTCCGAGCCGACGTGCGCGCCCGCCCCGGCATCCGGCCCGCGGCAAGCGGTGCCGTCACATGACGGTGGCAAGAAGTCCGTCGCCGCCGAGCCGCGCCCGACCGCGGACCGGTCGCTCTCCTGCCTTTCTGCCGACCTTCTCGTACACGTACGCGAATTCGCCCCTGACCAAAAAGCGGCCTCGCTCCTCTCCCGCGTCCGGAAACCCGTGAATACGCGTGTTGCGCAGGGCAATTGGGCATTCCCCAAACACCCGCCACCGCTTTCGGACATACCCCCGTACGGCATCTCCATTTCCTGTGCATGGCCCCTACCGTGGTTCCGGCGGAGAAACCCGGTCGACTCGCCGGGCGGAACCGCTCCACGACGTCCTGCCGCGGCCTGCGCAGCCGGGGCACGGAGAAATGCCGGCCCCCGGCCGTGAACCCGCCGGAACCCGTGGCCACACACTCCTCACTTTTAGCCTCCGGCTGCACAGGGACTTTCCGAAGGAGACCCCGTGACAGAATCTCGGTCGCCCGATCCTCTTGCCGAACGGAGCGGGCTCTTTCTCGACGCGTTCGATCCACAGCGCTTCCGGAACTCTTCCGAAACCGCGCTGTCAAAACTGGAAAAACACCTGGCCGACCAGTCCATCAGGGGCCTGGAACTGATGGCCCCCGCGGCCCTGGCCGACCAGGCCAGGGCCCTGATGACCCGGGAGCGCGAGCGCGTCGCCGACCTCGACGAGGAGCGCCTCGCCGCGATCATCGACCTGTACATCAGGACCGGCATCCAGGTGCACTCACCCGGATACATGGGCCGCCAGTTCTCGGGCGTGGTCCCGCTGGCCGGCGTGATCGACTTCGTGAGCTCGGTGGTCAACCAGCCCTCCTCGTTCTACGAAGCGGGTCAACTGCCCAACGTGGCCGAGCGGATCATGGCCGACGAGCTGGGCCGCCTCATCGGCTGGAAGCCCGGCGGCTTCGCCATGGTGACCACCTCCGGCGGCTCCCTCGCCAACCTCACCGCGCTGCTCGCGGCCCGCAACGAGCGCTTCCCCGACTACTGGTCACAGGGCGGCACGGCCGTCGACGGCACGGCACGGCCGGCCATCGCGGTGGGCGCTGACGTGCACTACAGCGTGGCGCGGGCGGCCGGGGTCATGGGCATCGGCGACGCCCAGCTGGTGCGCCTGCCGCTCGACGACGAGCAGCGCATCGACCCCGCCCGGGTGCGGCCCGCACTCGAGGCCGCCGAGCAGCGCGGCCTCAAGGTGTTCTGCCTCGTCGCCTCGGCGGGCACCACGGCGGTCGGCGCCTTCGACCCGCTCGACGAACTCGCCGACATCGCCGAGGAGTTGCACCTGTGGCTGCACGTCGACGGGGCGCACGGAGCGAGCCTGCTGGTCAGTGACCGGCTGCGGCACAAGCTGCGCGGCGTCGAGCGGGCGGACTCGCTGACCTGGGACGCCCACAAGATGCTGTTCGTGCCCGCACCCTGCACGCTGCTGTTCTACCGGGACCGGGCCAAGAGCCTGGCCGCGTTCCGCCAGAAGGCGAGTTACGTCTTCGACGAGGAGCCGGACATCTACACCGCGCTCGACAGCGGCGGCCGCAACTTCGAGTGCACCAAACGCCCCATGATCATGACGTTGTGGGCGCTGTGGGCGCTGTACGGTCCCGCGCTGTTCGCGGAGAAGATCGACCACCTGTGCCGGCTGACGCAGCAGGCGCACCACATCCTGGCGGGCGAGCCGGACTTCGTCCCGCTGCACCGCCCCGAGGCGAACATCCTCTGCTTCCGCCACCTGCCGCCGCACGACCTCGACGACGCGGCCCTGCACCGGCTGCAGATCGCCATCAGGAACCGCGTCAAGCAGCGGGGGCACTTCTTCATCTCGAAGGTCGACGTCGGCGGGGTCGCGGCGCTGCGCCTGGTCCTGATGAACCACGAGATCACGGCGGAGCACCTCCGCATGCTGCTCGACGAGATCCGCCGCGCCGCGCGGGAGGAGCTCGGCCGGTGAGGCGCGGTACCCGTGAACAGCACCCGTGAACAGCTCCCGTGAACAGGAGCGCCCATGAACAGGAGCGCCCGTGAAGGGGCGTTCCCGGACGACGAAAGGACCACGACCGCATGAGCATCACGCATCCGTCGGGAGGCCGTCCCGCCACCGGGCCGCCGGGCGACCTCCGCTCGCTGGCCGAACACCTCATACCCGACTGGGAGTTGAGGCCCCAGTCGAGCGACGTCGTCGCCGCGCTGCCGTCGTTCGCGAGCAAGCTCGCGGAGTGCGAGCGGATCTGCGGGGCGCCGTACGGCACGCTGCCGCACGCGGTCCAGGACGCCCTCGTGCTGCGCAGGCTGCAGCAGATGGTGCACACGACGCTGCTGAACCCGGCCTGGCAGGCACGTCTTGAGGGCGCCGGGATCGTGCGCGCGCCGGAGTCGTTCGAGGACTGGCAGCACATCCCCCTGTCCGACAAGGACGTCCAGCGCGACCTCTTCATGGACACGCGCCCCGGCCTCGTCGTACCCCTCGACGACGGCCGCTTCGAGATCGTGGCGAGCGGCGGCACGAGCAGCGGCCGACCGCTCGAAACCGTGTACTCCTTGCGGGAGTTGCAGGACACGTACGAGATCGCGGGCCGCTTCCTGGGCACGTACCAACTGGGTGACCGGCTGGCGGGCGCCGACCCGAAGTGGCTGTTCACCACGCTCGCCGACTACCAGATGTGGAGCAGCGGCACGATGGTCGGCGGGGTGCTCCAGCGCGTGCCGGGCGTCAACTACGTGGGCGCGGGGCCGGTCACCGCCCCGGTCCTGGAGCACATGTTCTCGTATCGGGGCCCCAAGGCGCTGATGGGCATCTCGGCGGGCATCGCGATCCTCGCCGACATCGGCGCCGGGATGTCCCAGCAGGCCAAGGAGAGCTTCCGGGTGGCCCTGTACGGCAGCGGCGTCCTGCCGCAGCGCAAGCGGGCCGAGCTGCGGGCGATGTACCCGAACCTGACGATCCTCAGCTACTTCGCGGCGACGCAGGCGGAGACGATCGGCCTCCAACTGAGCGAGGAGTCGGAGGAGTTGGCGGCGGTGCCGGGGCTCCATCTGATCGAGATCGTGGACGAGCGGGGGCGCTGGGTCGACGAGGGCGAGGAGGGTGAGCTCGTCGTGACCCGGCTGCACGCGCACGAGGCGCCGCTGCTCCGCCTCAAACTGGGCGACCGGATGATCCGCAGGCCGCGCCGGGACGGCCCGGGGCTGCGTACCGAACGGTTCGAGTTCGTCGGCCGCACCGGCGACGTCCTGCACATCAACGACAGCCAGTACTCGGCCCCGCGGGCCTATGCCGCCGTGCGGGACGCCTTGCGGGCGGCCCAGGTGGTCGATCTGGACGAGGCGGCGCACGAGATCCAGTTCGTGAACGCGCGGGAGGCGCGGACCATCACGCTTCTCGCGTCCGTCGACGACCTGGTGACGCTGAACTACCGCACCGAATCGGCGCTCGGCGCGCAGGGCGTACAGGCCCTGTTCGTGAATGCGTTGCCCCGGTCGCTCTCCCTGTTCAACCACGGAGAGGCGAATCCTGCCTCCATCGAAAAGACCGGATATTCGTTCGAGCTCAAATTCGTGCACCGAATGTCGCCCGAAATCGAACGGACGGACGTGGGAAAGGTGCCGCTGGTTCGGGACCGGGCTCCGTACGCGCACGAACCACTCGTCGGACAGGAGCAGACATGAAACCGCAGGTGAACATCACGGCCGTGGTCGACGTCATCGGAGCGCTTTCCGACGGCTCGCTCCTGGGCGGAAATCTCTGCCTCGTGGACAACGGGGACTTCGCGTCGCAGAGCCAGGGAACGGCCGAGCTGTGCACGGTCGTCGTGCCCGGTCAGGTCATCCAGTGGACGGCACTCGCCGTCGACCTCCAGACCCCCGTCGACATCAGGAGCATCACCTTCCTCGGCGGACCGGGCGACTCCGACACGAACGGCTCCGCGCCCGGTTCCGCGCCCGGTTCCGACGAGGGCGGCGAGTCGCTCGAACTGAACGTGTGGACCGGCGTGGTCCCCGCGTACCTGACCCCCGGCGTGCCCTACCGCTATCGCCTCGAACTCCAGATGTACGAGGGCGACCACAGCATCCTGCACGTCGACTCGCCCGCCCTGATGTGCGCGTGAACCCCCACAAGGAGTGAGGCAGGAACCCCATGGCCCAGCAACTGGCGATCATCGTGCTCGTGGACGTCGGCACCGCCCTCGCGTCCGGCACGCTCGACGGCAACACCTATCTGTTCGACAACATGAAGCTGCACGGCTCCGAGGGGCAGGGCACCGGCGACCTCGAGACCGCCATCAACGGATCGACCTGGGGCGACGGATCCCAGGCCGGCGAGCAGGTGCTCAACTGGCTGCCGTACAGCCTCGGTTCGATCCCGCCGACGGTCCCGCGCGGCTACACCACCGACCGTGCGCGACAGAGCGACCAGCAGGCCCTGGCCGCGCTCGGCTCCCTCACGGGCGCGCACGTGTCGGGCGCCGACCGGACGGCGGAGGTGGACCGGATCAGCGCCTCCGTCGGCACCCGCGTGAAGACGACCCGGCGCACCCGCGGCAGGCTGTCCGACCAGAAGATCCTCGACGTCACCGGCAACGTCGTCACCGACGAGGATGCCGGTACGCACAGCTATCCGGCGCCCGTCATCACCGACATCTACGGCGAGGCGGTCGACGAGAAGATCATGTACCCCGCCGAGTACGGCTCCCCCGACCTGGTGACCGACGGCTGGTACTGGTCGGCGACGGTCGACTCGTCGCGGCCCGGGACCTACACGTACTCGATGCGCATCCAGCTGCACCGGCTCGTGCACCGCGAGGACGCGCTCCTGTGGGAGCCGGTCAACATGACGTGCGAGTCGAAGCTGCGTATCACCTCGCAGCCGCGGCGCAACGCGTTCACGAAGGCGGGGCTCGGCATGCTCCCCGTCCCGCCCGTCCCCGCCGACCCGGCCGCCCCCTCACAGTCGCCCGCCCAGCCGTAAGGAGAGTTCGCATGGCCACGAAACCGAGGCAGCCACGGGAGACCGTGACGAAGCGGCCCATCATGATCACCGCCGTGCTCGACTGCGTGGGCGCGCTCGCGTCCGGCAGCGTGCAGGGCCACCTGTACCTGTACGACACCAACAAGGCGGGCGGCTCGGCCGGCCTCGGCACGGAGGAGTTACGCACCCAGGTGCGCCGCGGCGACCAACTCCTCTGGAACGTCCTGGCGTTGGAGTGCGAGGCGTACGTGGCGATCGACGGGATCGACATCGACCCTGACGTGTGCGAGCCCGTCCGCAAGGTGTATCCGGGCACCGACGTCGCGTACTGGATCGGGACGGTGAAGCGGGACGCGCCCCAGGGCGTCGGCTACCGCATCGCGTTCAAGGTCGGCACGCGGACCGAACCGATCGTGACGACCGCGATGCCGGCGCTGACCGGCCAGGCGTGAAGGGGGAGACGATGGCCACGCGTACGGGCGACTTCGTCGCCGAGAAGCAGAACCAGGGTCAGCTGAACTCGGTGCAGCTCAACATCGTCACGCTCGTCAACATGGAGCGGGCGGCGCAGAGCGGCTCCCTGAGCGACGCGATGTACATGATGGACAACAGCGTCGGCGGGACCGGCCAGGGCACCTCGCACCTGGAGACGGTGTGCAAGCAGGGGCAGGTGCTCAACTGGATCGTGCGCCCCATCGACATGGACAAGCGGCTCGACAACACCTGGCCGCCGATGCCGAAGATCAACAGCATCGTCTTCCTCGACACCGAGCAGGGTGACGAGGAAGACGTCGCCGAACGGAAGATCTTCACCGAGCTCAAGATCTACGGGATGCCGGACCGGATGCGTTCGCCGCTCACGCCCGTGTACTACTACTGGGCGGGCACGGTCCTGAGCACCGCGAAGCCGGGTCTGTACCGCTACCGGCTGATCCTGGAGCTGGAGCAGGAGGGCAAGCCGGAGAAGCTGTACCTCAACACCGAGGTGCACCCCTCCATCCGCATCCTGCCGGTGACCTAGCCGGCAACTCCCTCACAGGACAGGGGGATTGGCGTACCGCACCAGCTCGAGGGCCTGCTGCGGGAACCAGTCCCCCGCGTCCGGGTCGACGGTGCCCCGCTCCGGATCCTCGGGCCCGGCCGTCCCGCGCAGACACAGCCCGTCCGACTCCCCCGGCGTCTTGATCCACAGCCGCGCGTCCTGCAGGGGATCGCCGGTGCGCAGGGTCGGGCGGGCGCCGAGCCCGCGGTTCGGCGGGTTGCACCAGTCCTGCGGGTCGGTGTACTTGCCGGCCGGCGGCGTCCACGGCCCCTGCCCGTTGCGGCTGGAGTCGGTCACGAAGTGCGTCATGCGGGAGGCGGGCACATGGACGTTGGCGTCGATCCAGGACTGCGCGTCCGCCCGCGGCCACCACTGGTTCGGGCAGGCGGCGACGTCCCCGCCTCCTTCGACGTACGCGATGCACGACGAAATCAGCTTGCCGTACCAGGAGTTGGCGTCGTCGGTGTTGTAGTTCGAGGCGTTGGTGTAGAAGCCGGAGGCGTGCAGCACGCCGCCCTTGATCAGGCGCGGCACGATCGAGCTGACGGTGTGCCAGCCCGGGTGCCCGGTGTCGAGGTAGACCCGGGTACCGCTCAGGGGCTCCAACTTGCCGACGGCGTAGTTCACTTCGGCGTACCGGGCGGCGGTCTTCGTGCCCTCGGCGTCGTCCTGGCCGCAGTCCGCGGGGAGCAGGGCGAGCGCGTCGGGTTCGAGGATCACCAGGGCGTCGCGGGAGCCGATGCCGCGGGCCACGGCGTCGATCCACGCCTCGTACTCGGCGGTGTTCGCGGCGCCGCCCGCCGAGTAGTTGGAGCAGTCGCGGCCGGGAATGTTGTACAGGGCGAACACGGGGACGGCGTCGCGCCGATCCGCGTCCCGGGCGACGTCCCGGGCGAGCTTCTCGACCTCGGCCGGGCTCTGGTCGCCGAACCAGACGGCCTGCGGGGTCGCGATCATGGCGGTGATGCGGGCCGCG
Source organism: Streptomyces sp. NPDC050085 (assembly GCF_044460595.1). Lineage (NCBI taxonomy): Bacteria > Bacillati > Actinomycetota > Actinomycetes > Kitasatosporales > Streptomycetaceae > Streptomyces > Streptomyces sp. NPDC050085. The sequence continues at coordinate 1,296,588 of NZ_JBITJZ010000001.1, forward strand.
TCCTGGTACTGCCCGGACCGCACCAGGCGGATGACCTGGCGCAGGGCGTCGGGGTTGGGGTCGGGGGTGTAGAGGCGGGTGCCGGTCACGGTGTCGCTCTCGGCCGCGGTGGCCGCGGGACCGGCGTACACCAGCGCGGCCAGCGCGACGGACAGGGCGGCTATGGCGGCCGAGCCGCGTCTGTGCGTACGCGCACGTCTGTTGGTACGCGTACGTCTGGGCGTACCTCTGGGCGCACGTCTGAGGGGACCTCGCACGGGTTCACTCCTGGGTCGCAAGGGCGGTTTTGGGAGCGCTCCCATTGAGGGTCGGGGGTGACGCTGGTGGCGTCAAGGGATGTGCACGGGGCGGGTGTTGGGGCCGGGACCGCGGTCCCGGCCCGCCTCAGGCCACCGACCCGATCCGCCGGGTCTCCCTGGCCTCGTGGTGGATCGGGGTGTGCGCCCCGGTCAGCGAGACACCGCTGCCGCCCCGCCGGTTCGCCACGATCTCCCCGGCGATGGACACCGCGACCTCCTCCGGCGTACGCGCGCCGAGGTCGAGGCCGATGGGCGACCGCAGGCGGGCCAACTCCAGCTCGGTGACGCCGACTTCGCGCAGGCGCTCGTTGCGGTCGAGGTGGGTGCGGCGCGAACCCATGGCGCCGACGTAGGCGACGGGCAGGCGCAGCGCGAGCTGCAGCAGCGGCACGTCGAACTTGGCGTCGTGGGTCAGCACGCACAGCACGGTGCGGCCGTCGACCTCCGTGCGCTCCAGGTACGCGTGGGGCCACTCGACGACGATCTCGTCGGCGTCGGGGAAGCGGGCGGGCGTCGCGAAGACGGGCCGCGCGTCGCACACGGTGACGTGGTAGCCGAGGTACTTGCCCATCCGGACCAGGGCCGACGCGAAGTCGATCGCACCGAAGACGATCATCCGGGGCGCGGGCACGGAGGACTCGACGAGCAGCGTGAGCGGTGCTCCGCAGCGCGAGCCCTGCTCTCCGATCTCCAGGGTGGCGGTGCGGCCCGCGTCGAGGTGGGCGCGTGCCTCCTCGGTGACCGTGCGGTCCAGTTCGGGGTGGGCGCCGAAGCCGCCCTCGGTCGAGCCGTCGGGGCGCACCAGCAGGGCGCGGCCCATGAGTTCGGCGGGACCCGCCACGATCCGCGCGATCGCCGCCGCCTCCCCCGTGGCGGCGGCGGCCAGCGCGGCCGCCAGCACGCCGCGTACGGCCTCGTCCGAGGCGCGTACCGGCGTGACGAGGATGTCAATGATGCCGCCGCAGGTCAGACCCACGGCGAAGGCGTCGTCGTCGCTGTATCCGAAGCGCTCGACGTGCGTGACGCCGTCCTCGAGCGCCACGCGGCACAGCTCGTAGACCGCGCCCTCCACGCAACCGCCGGAGACCGAGCCGATCGCGGTGCCGTCGCTGTCGACGGCGAGTGCGGCGCCCGGCTGGCGGGGCGCGCTCCCGCCGACGGCCACCACGGTGGCCACGGCGAAGTCGCGTCCCTGCTCGACCCACCGGTTGAGCTCTTCGGCGATGTCCAGCATGTCTCGGTCTCCTTAGCGGTTACGAGGATCGACGAACGGAGTGACGCGACGTCAGTGGACGCCCATCCAGCTCTCGATCGGGTTGAGGGCGAAGTACACGAGGAAGATCACCGTCAGGCCCCACATGAAGGCCCCGATCTCCCGGGCCTTGCCCTGGGCGATCTTGATGGCGACCCAGGAGATGACGCCCGCGGCCACACCGGTGGTGATGGTGTACGTGAAGGGCATCAGGACCACGGTGAGGAACACCGGGATCGCGGTGGCGCGGTCGGCCCAGTCGACGTGCCGGGCGTTCATCATCATCATCGCGCCGATGACGACGAGGGCGGCCGACGCGACCTCCTGCGGGACGATCGCGGTGACCGGGGTGAAGAAGAGGCAGGCCGCGAAGAACAGGCCGGTGACGGCGGAGGCGAGACCCGTGCGGGCACCTTCGCCCACACCCGTCGCCGACTCGACGAACACGGTCTGGCCCGAGCCGCCCGCGACGCCGCCGATCGCACCGCCGGCGCCGTCGATGAACAGCGCCTTGGACAGGCCGGGCATGCGGCCCTTGTCGTCGGCCAGGTTGGCCTCGGTGCCGACGCCGATGATGGTGGCCATCGCGTCGAAGAACCCGGCGAGCACGAGCGTGAAGACGATCATGCCGACCGTCATCGCGCCGACTTCGCCCCAGCCGCCGAACTCGACTTTCCCGAAGAGCGAGAAGTCGGGCGTGGAGACGGCGCTGCCGTGCAACTCCGGTGCCCCGTTGGCCCACTGCTTGGGGTTGATCACGTCGAGCGCGTTCAGGATCATCGCGACGACGGTGCCGGTGACGATGCCGATGAGGATCGCGCCGGGGGTGTTGCGCGCCTGCAGCATGAAGATCAGCAGGAGCGTGCCCGCGAAGAGCAGCACGGGCCAGCCGGCGAGTTCGCCGGTCTTGCCGAGCGTGAGCGGAGTGGCCTTGCCGACCTGCACGAAGCCGGACTTGTAGAGGCCGATCAGGGCGATGAACAGGCCGATGCCCATGGTGATGCCGTGCTTGAGCGCGAGCGGGATCGCATTCATGATCATCTCGCGCAGCCCGGTGACGACGAGCAGCATGATCACGACGCCGTACATCACGCACATGCCCATGGCCTGCGGCCAGGTCATCTCGGGGGCGACCTGCGAGGAGATCACACCGGAGACGGACAGACCCGCGGCAAGGGCGAGCGGGACCTTGCCGACGAAGCCCATCAGGAGCGTGGTGAACGCGGCGGCGAAGGCTGTCGCGGTGATCAGGGCCTTCTGGCCCAGGGTGTCACCGGCGGCGTCCTTGCCGGACAGGATCAGGGGGTTGAGCAGCAGGATGTACGCCATGGCCATGAAGGTCGTGACGCCGCCGCGCACCTCTCGTGCGACGGAGGATCCTCGTTCGGATATGTGGAAGTACCGGTCGAGCCAAGACCTGCCGGCGGGCTGGCGCGTACCCGCGCCCGCGTCGTCGGCGGTCTTCGGCTCCAGGGACTGCTGGGTCATGGTGCCTCGTTTCCCAAGGTTCAAAGGGGCACCCGCGAACTGCGGTGGAGATTGCGGGATTTGGGATGGCTGCACGACCCGGGGGACGGCCCGAGACGGACTGCTCGTGGTGGTGTTCCGCGCGACCCGGCCCGTGGGGGCCGGGTCGCCGACAGGTCAGGCCGAAGCCGTGCCGGTCAGGTGCTCGGGCCGGACGGGAGTCCGGTTGAGCTCCAGACCCGTCGCGTTCCGGATCGCCGCGAGGACGGCCGGGGTGGACGACAGGGTCGGGGCTTCGCCGATGCCGCGCACGCCGTACGGCGCGTTCGGGTCCGCCAGTTCGAGGTAGTCGACCGGGATGGTCGGCGTGTCGAGGAGGGTCGGGATCAGGTAGTCCGTGAAGGAGGGGTTGCGCACCTTCGCGGTCTTCGGGTCGACGATGATCTCCTCCATCACCGCCACGCCCAGGCCCTGGGTGGTGCCACCCTGGATCTGGCCGATGACGGAGAGCGGGTTGAGCGCCTTGCCGACGTCCTGCGCACAGGCCAGTTCGATGACCTTGACCAGGCCGAGCTCGGTGTCGACCTCGACGACCGCTCGGTGCGCGGCGAACGCGTACTGGACGTGGCCGTTGCCCTGCCCGGTGACGAGGTCGAAGGCCTCGGTGGGGCGGTGCCTCCACTCCTCCTCGATCTCCACCGCCTCGTCCTCCAGGACGTCGACGATCGAGGCGAGCGCCTCGCCGCCGTCGGTGACGACCTTGCCGCCCTCCAGGAGGAGTTCGGCGTTGGCCCAGGCCGGGTGGTAGGAGCCGAACTTGCGCCGGCCGATCTCCAGGACCTTCTCGCGGACGAGGGAGCAGGAGTTCTTGATGGCGCCGCCGGTCATGTACGTCTGACGGCCCGCGGAGGTCGAACCGGCCGAGCCCACCTGCGTGTCGGCGGGGTGGATGGTGACCTGCTGGACACCGAGCTCGGTGCGGGCGATCTGGGCGTGGATGGTGACGCCGCCCTGGCCGACCTCCGCCGCGGCGGTGTGGACGGTGGCGACGGCCTCGCCGTTGATGACCTCGATGCGGATCTTCGCGGTCGAGTAGTCGTCGAAGCCCTCGGAGAAGCCGACGTTCTTGATGCCGACCGCGTAGCCGACGCCGCGGACGACGCCCTCGCCGTGCGTGGTGTTGGACAGACCGCCGGGCAGCGCGCGCACGTCGGCGCCCTCGCTGGACTCCCACTGGCGCTCCGGCGGCATGGGGCGGGCCTTGACGCGGCGCAGCAGTTCGGCGACCGGCGCGGGGGCGTCGACCGGCTGCCCGGTCGGCATGATCGTCCCCTGCGACATGGCGTTCTTCTGCCGGAACTCCACCGGGTCCATGCCCAGCTTGGCCGCGACCTTGTCCATCTGCGCCTCGTACGCGAAGCACGCCTGGACCGCGCCGAAGCCGCGCATCGCGCCGCAGGGCGGGTTGTTGGAGTAGAGGCCGATCGCCTCGATCTCCACGTCGTCGACGACGTAGGGGCCGACCGACAGGGACGCGGCGTTGCCGACGACCGAGGCGGTGGACGACGCGTACGCGCCGCCGTCGAGGACGATCTTGCACTTGAGGTGCGTGAGCTTGCCGTCCTTGGTGGCGCCGTGCTCGTAAGTGAGCTTGGCCGGGTGACGGTGCACGTGTCCGAAGAAGGACTCGAAGCGGTTGTAGACCATCTTGACCGGCTTGTTCGTGCGCAGCGCGAGCACGGAGGCGAGGATCTGCATCGAGATGTCCTCGCGGCCGCCGAACGCACCGCCGACGCCGGCCATCGTCATCCGCACCTTCTCCTCGGGCAGGCCGAGGCAGGGCGCGATCTGCTTGAGGTCCGAGTGCAGCCACTGGGTGGCGACGTACAGGTCGACGCCGCCGTCCTCGGCGGGCACCGCGAGGCCGGACTCCGGGCCGAGGAAGGCCTGGTCCTGCATGCCGAAGGTGTACTCGCCCTTGACGATGACGTCGGCCTTCTTGGCGGCCTCCGCCGCGTTGCCGCGGATGATCGGCTGGCGGTGCACGATGTTCGGGTGCGGGACGTGGCCGGCGTGGTGGTCGTCCCGGTTCTCGTGGACCAGGATCGCGTCCGGCGCGGTTGCCGAGGCCTCGTCGGTGATGAGCGGCAGCTCGCGGTACTCGACCTTGATCTTGGCGGCGGCGCGGCGCGCGGTCTCCGGGTGGTCGGCGGCGACGAGGGCGACCGGCTCACCGTGGTGGCGGACCTTGCCGTAGGCGAGCACCGGGGTGTCCTGGAACTCCATGCCGTAGTTCTTCGCGGCCGGCAGGTCGTCGGCGGTCAGGACGGCGTGGACGCCGGAGGTCTTGAGCGCCTCGGAGGTGTCGATGGACACGATCTCGGCGTGGGCGACGGTGGAGCGCAGGATCTGGCCCCACAGCATCTCCTCGTGCCACATGTCGGACGAGTACGCGAACTCGCCGGTGACCTTCAGGGTGCCGTCGGGGCGCAGCGTCGACTCGCCGATGCCGCCCTTGGTCGCGCCCTGCGTGACGTTGAACGGGATGCCGGTGGTACGTGTGTCAGCCATGTCCTCAGGCCCCCTGACTCGGAACTGCTGCGGACTGGCGCGCGGCGGCGAGACGCACGGCGTCCATGATCTTCTCGTAGCCCGTGCAGCGGCACAGGTTGCCGGAGAGGGCCTCGCGGATGTCCGCGTCGGACGGGTTCGGGGTGCGCTCGAGCATCTCGTCGGCGGCGACCAGCAGACCCGGGGTGCAGAAGCCGCACTGGACGGCGCCCGCGTCGATGAACGCCTGCTGGATCGGGGAGAGTTCGACGCCCTCGCCGGTCTGCGAGTCGGTGCCCTTCGCGGACCAGCCCTGGGCCTCCTGGATCGAGGTGCCCTTGCTGCCGCAGGCGCCGCCCTGGTGGGAGCCGCAGGCGTCGCGGTTCTTGGCGAAGTCGGCGAGGCCCTCGACGGTGACGACCTCGCGGCCCTCGGCCTGTCCGGCGGCGACCAGACACGAACACACCGGTACGCCGTCCAGGCGGACGGTGCAGGAACCGCACTCGCCCTGCTCGCAGGCGTTCTTCGAGCCGGGCAGGCCCATGCGCTCGCGCAGGACGTACAGCAGGGACTCGCCCTCCCAGACGTCGTCGGCTTCCTGCTTACGGCCGTTGACCGTGAAATTGACGCGCATTACGCGACTCCCTCCGAACGGGCGGCGTCGCCGCGGTAGGACTCCCAGGCCCAGGTGAGCGTGCGGCGGGCCATGATGCCGACCGCGTGACGGCGGTACGAGGCGGTGCCGCGCACGTCGTCGATCGGGTTGCAGGCGGCGGAGCACAGGTCCGCGAACTGCTTGGCGACCGACGGGGTGATGATCTTGCCGTTGTCCCAGAACCCGCCCTCTTCGAGCGCGGCGTTGAGGAACGCCTCGGCCTCCTTGGCGCGGACCGGGGTGGGCGCGGCCGAGCCGATGCCGGTGCGCACGGTCCGGGTCTCGGGGTGCACCGCGAGACCGAAGGCGCACACGGCGATCACCATGGCGTTGCGGGTGCCGACCTTCGAGTACTGCTGCGGGCCGTCGGCCTTGGGCAGGTGGACGGCGCGGATCAGCTCGTCCTGGGCGAGCGCGTTGCGCTTCACGCCCGTGTAGAACTCGTCGATCGGGATCATGCGGGTGCCGCGCACCGAGGCGACCTCGACCTCGCAGCCGCTCGCGAGCAGCGCCGGGTGGGCGTCACCGGCGGGCGAGGCGGTGCCGAGGTTGCCGCCGACGCCGCCGCGGTTGCGGATCTGCGGCGAGGCGACCGTGTGCGAGGCGAGCGCCAGACCCGGCAGCTCGGTCCGCAGGTTCTCCATGATCTTGGTGTACGGAACGGAGGCGCCGAGGCGGACCGTGCCGTTGGAGCCCTCGCCCACCTCCCACTCGCTCAGCTCGCTGATGCGGTTGAGGTCCAGGAGGTACTCGGGCCGGCGGTGGTCGAAGTTGATCTCGACCATGACATCGGTGCCACCCGCAATCGGCACAGCTGTGGGGTGCTCGGCCTTGGCGGCGAGCGCCTCCTCCCAGCTGGCGGGGCGAAGGAAGTCCATGAGTGGCTCTCTTCTACGTCGTTCGTGCGTGGTTCGTTCGATCGGATCGAGCCACGGATGTGCGGATCACGGGGGCTCGTTCATGTGCTGTTAACGCGGAGTGGGGCAAGTACACCGCCCTGTGCTCCGCCAGGGTCAGTCACGGAAACCATGAAGGAGTTGGCTGACCAAGACGGGTGTCTTGTAGATTCGTATGAACAGCGAACATCAGTAACCTCTTCGTTTTCCCGAAGAAACCGAAGAAACAGATCGAGACAGATCGGCGGCGACGACGACATGCGGCTGCGCGCATTGCTGGACACGGACGCGCTGGGCCTCAGGCTCCTCGGCGGCGAGGACGAATTGGACCGCACCGTGCGAGGCGTGATGACCACGGACCTGCGGGACCCGAGCCGCTATCTGTCCGGCGGCGAGCTGGTCCTGACGGGCCTGGCCTGGCGCCGTGACGCGGACGACTCGGAGCCGTTCGTACGGATCCTGTCGTCGGCCGGGGTCGCGGCCCTCGCGGCCGGCGAGGCCGAGCTCGGCGACATCCCCGACGACCTGGTGCAGGCGTGCGTACGGCACCGTCTGCCGCTGTTCGCGGTGAACGAGCGGGTGGCGTTCGCGACGATCACCGAGCACGTCGTGCGCCAGGTATCGGGCGAGCGTGCGGGCGACCTCGCGGCCGTGGTCGACCGCCACCGGCGCCTGATGACGTCGGGCCCGGCGGGCGGCGGCCCCGACGTGGTCCTCGACCTGCTCGGCACGGACCTGGACCTGCGGGCCTGGGTGCTGTCCCCCGCGGGCCGCGCGATCGCGGGCTCGACCGCGGCGGGCCCCGATCTGCCCGCCGACATCTGCGCGCGCCTGGCAGCGGAGCACCTCTCGGCGACCCGGGCCGGGCGCCGCGCCCCGCACAGGGCCGTCATCGACGGCACCACGTACTCGGTGTTCGGAATCCGCACCGGTGGCCGGAGCGCGACGCCCGCGTCCCGGGACGTGCGCGAGACCGTCCTGTCGGACTGGCTGCTCGCCGTCGAGGCGGACGCGGGCGACTGGCCCGAGGAGCGCCTCGACCTCCTGCAGGGCGTGACCCAGCTGATCTCCGTGGAGCGCGACCGCCGCGACGCGGCCCGTACGGTACGCCGCAGGCTCGCCCAGGAGGTCCTGGAGCTGGTGCAGACGGGCGCGGCCCCGGCCGAGATCGCCGCGCGCCTGCGGGTCGCGGCCCCGGTGCTGCTGCCGGGCCTCGGCGCCGCCCCGCACTGGCAGGTCGTCGTGGCCCGCGTCGAGTGGGACGGCGGGGCCATCGAGGGCGGCCCGGTCGCCCAGTCGCTCCTGGAGGAGATCCTGGTCGACCCGCTCTCGTCCGGGCCCGAGCCGTCCGACCGGATCGCGGTCGCGCACACCGGCGACGAGGCCATCGCACTGGTGCCGCTGCCCGCGGTCTCCGCGGAGCACGACGGTTCCGAGCAGGGCCTGATCGCGGACTCGCTGTTGGAGACCGTGCGGGCCCCGCTGTCCGCGGGGCTCGCCGACGACGGGCGCCTGACGATCGGCGTGAGCGCGGCCGTGCACTCGGCCGAGGGGCTGCGCGGCGCCCTGGAGGAGGCACGGCACGCCCGTCGGGTCGCGGCGGCCCGCACGGGGCTCGTCTGCGCGGCGGGCCACCAGGAGCTGGCCTCGCACGTCCTGCTCCTCCCGTTCGTCCCGGACGACGTGCGCCGCGCCTTCACCGCGCGCCTCCTCGACCCCCTGCGCGACTACGACCGCAAGCACCGCGCGGAGCTGATCCCGACCCTGGAGGCGTTCCTCGACTGCGACGGCTCGTGGACCCGCTGTGCCACGCGTCTGCACCTGCACGTCAACACGCTGCGCTACCGCGTCGGCCGCATCGAACAGCTGACGAACCGTGATCTGTCGCGCCTGGAGGACAAGTTGGACTTCTTCCTGGCCCTGCGCATGAGCTGATCCGCAACCCCACGGGTTTGTGAAATCTTTCACCCACCCCCTTGGCCGAGCCCCGTGATCCGTGCTGAGATGCCCCACATCAACTCGGCTCGACGGCGTGCTCGGGGAGGGCAACGTGGCGCATACCGCCATGTCTGGTACGGGAACGAACGCAGGGGACGATCCACTCCAGACCGCGGTATGGCGGCTGCGCTCACGCGGCTGCTGGGCCGACGCGGCAGCACTCCTCGACCGGCACGCGACGACGGATCCCGCCGCCGCGCTGCAGCGCGCGGCGCTGCTCGGCGAGCGCTGCCTGTACACGGAGCAGGGCTGGGCCGACGCGGAGGACGCACTGCGGGCCGCCGAGGCGGTCGCCCACACGGACGAGGAGCGCGGCGCGGCGGCGTGCGAGCGCGGTCAACTCGCTTACGCCGCTACGTTGTTGAAGGTCCGGGACCGGGTCGACGAGGCCCGCTCGGCGTTCGGCCGCGCCGCGGCGCTCATCGCACCCGGGGCCGCGGCGCGGGCGCTGCTCGACTTCCGCCGGGGCCTGATGGCGGAGAACCTGGCGGACTCGCCCCAGGCGGCGCGTGCGGCGTACCGCAGGGCCCATGCGGGTGCCACGGCCCACGGCGACAGCCTGCTGCTCTCCTTCACCTGGCGCCATCTGGCCGGACTGGCCCTGCGCGACGGGGAGTTGACGGAGGCGCGGCACGGTTTCGCGGAGTCCCTGCGACTGCGCGAGGAACTCGGCTATCTGGTGGGCACGGCCCCGGCGCTCGTCTCTTTGGCGGAGGCGGAGCCGGAGCCCGAGACCCAGGCGCGGCTGCGTGCGGAGGCGGGCCGGTTGTTCAGGTTGCTCGGGGGTGTGCCGACGTGGTTGGCGGGGGCGTTGCCCGCGGCCGCATAGCCCGCCCGGCTCGCGGCCCGGGGCTCAAGAAGAACCGGCTCTAGGAAGAACCGAAGTGTGCCCGCACCAAAGAAGTGACCTCGGGCAGATCCCGCGACTCCAGCGCATCCAGCAGCGCGACATGCTCAGCCGCGTCCGCCGCCAGGTCGCAGCCCGACCAGACCACCCGGCGTCGCAGATCGTCTGCGACCCGGACGAGCTGCTCGTTGCCGGCGAGGGCGAGCAGGGCCCGGTGGAAGGCGCGGTCCGCCTCGGCGTAGCGCGCCACGTCCCCGGCGGCAGCCGCCCGCACCGTCTCCTCCGCGGCGGGGCGCACCGAGGCCACGGACACCGGCTGCGCCGCGCGGGCCAGACGCAGCACCATCGGGGCTTCGATGAGGCCGCGCACCTCGGTGAGCTCCGCCCGCTCGCGGGCCGTCCGCTCGGCCACCCGGAAACCCCGGTTGGGCACGACCTCGACGGCCCCTTCGAGCGCCAGCTGCTGCATGGCCTCGCGCACGGGCGTCGCGGAGACCCCGAGCCGCTCTCCCAGGACCGGTGCGGAGTAGACCTCGCCGGGCGTCAGTTCACCCGAGAGGAGCGCGGCCCGCAGGGCGTCGAGCACCTGCCCGCGCACCGAGGTCCGGCCGACGCTGCCGCGGACGGCGACGCGCGGCGCGGGCGGCTCGCTGTGGGTGTGCTCGCCCCGGCTCCGGGCGGGGACGGGCGCCCCCTGCCATGCGGTGGCGGACCGCTGCTCGGGCACCCCGAGGGCGCCGTGTGCCGCGCGCGCTCTGGCCTGCTCCACCCCAGTCATCGCCCGGTCATCCCCTTCACGACTGTTCCTGGCCCTTTGTCCCGAGCCCAACGAAGAACCATAGGGCGCCGGGCCCGCAGTTCAAACCCCGATTTGTTCTGGTCGTGCAGCATAGGCGCCGAAACCGGAGGTCAGCACCTCGTCACTGAAGCGGTGGCAGCCTGATGACCTGCACTGCGTGCATCGAACACGTATCGGATAGCGGTATACCAAACCCGCTCAATCGTGATGCATCCGTCAACGCGTTACGGGAGATACCTCCTCATGTGCAACGCAACCGCACACCAGAGGAGATATTCACGCAATTCAGACAAGAGATCATAGGACCCCGCCCCAAGCTGTCGGAACGTTCCGCCACCCAGTGCGCTGGGTACGTAGAGCGGATCTGTCGGCACATGGGCGTTCACCCAGCCGACCTCACGAGCGACCACATACAGCGCTACCTCCAGCACGGCGCGAGCGGCAACAAGGCGCCGTCCGCCTCAGGGAAACGGCTGCTGTTGTGGGGCTGCAAGAAGTTCGGTCAGTGGGCGGGAAACCCCCACCTCGTCGACGGGATCGCACCGCCGGCGAAACCACGCCACAACCCCAGACCCCTCACCGAGGAACAGGTCACCGACCTGCTCGACTTCCTCGCCGACCGCAACGTGACCATATGGCGCGCCGTCGTCCTTGGCGCCTACGCAGGCCTTCGCGCCTTCGAGGTCGCCGGCCTGTGCAGCCACCACGTCGTAGTCGACCCGGAAACCGGTGGCGGGATCATCACCGTCCAGGAGGGCAAAGGCGGCGTCACCGCCAACGTCTACGTCGACAAGTTCGTCATAGACGCCCTCGGAGAACTGCTCAAGCGTGACGGGCGGCTCTTCCCGGACCTGACCAGCAAGCGGGTCACGGAACGGTTCCTGTACTGGGCCAAGAAGGCCGGAATGAACGACATCTCGTTCCACCGCACACGGGCGTTCTTCATCACCGAGACGTACTACGCCTCGGCGAGCGACCCCTACACGGCACGTGACCAGGCCCGACACGGCTCGATCAAGTCGGGCGAGGCTTACATCAAACCCCGCCAGAACAAGGCAAAGGAGTCCGCAAGCAAGCTGCCAGGCCTACCGAGCGTGCCACCGCTCAAGGCATCACTGGACCTGCGCAGAAACCACGTCATGAACGAGCTGGCCTTCGAACTCGCCAGGGACAAGGACGCGTTCCTAGCCCGCATGGCGAGCGAAGTCCTCCGACTCCGACGACTACAAGAACAGATCCAGCGCTTCAAGGAAGCGATGGGCGACGACGAGTAGCCAGCACAAACAAGGTGGCGTCCCGCTTAGTGCAAGTAAGCAGGACGCCACCGACCCCAGTGCTACCCGGCGTAACCAGGCCACATGCGCCAGAACAAACCAGTTCACCCGCAGCCGACTTCATGTTTGCGGCGCGCAGCGCAGGCGTGCCACCTGCACAGAAAGACAGCACATGCCCCAGCTCGAAGCACCCGAAAAGCTCGCCGCGAAGATCAACAAGACGCCCGGGTTCACCTGCACAGCCAACCACCGCTCCAAGGGCGGCTTCTGGGCCGTCAACATCGAGCGCAAGAAGGCCGGCGAGACCGTCGCTTGCGCGACGTCCATCGGGACCCACTTCAACAGCGACCAGTCGTTCCAGAACACCCTGACCCGCCTGCGCCGCATCGGCTGGACCTACGAGCTGTACCAGCAGTCCAAGACCGCCGCCCGCGATGCGCGGATCAATGCCGCCAGGGCCGCGGACCCCGGCGTCGCGGCCGCGCTGTTCGCCGGGACCGCCTTCGAGGACCGGCCCGACTCAGCCCTCGCTCAGGTCCTTCAGGAGGTGCCTCGTCAGCGGCCCGGCGACGTCCACCCCGACGACTACGGCGTACGGGCCATGACGAAGGCCGACGAGGTGTCCATCTACTCCCTCGCCGCATTCGACCAGTGCGAAGCCAGACCTCAACTCGTCGACCGGAAGACGGCGTTGGAGTGGACCGAGCGCCTACCCGCCTATCAGCGCAAACGCTCCCCCATGACGGAGAAGCGTTACGGACGAATGATGCTGCGCGGCGAGTGGGCCGCCATCCTGAACGGCATCCTGCTCGACCCCGATGGGCTTCCACTCGACGGCCAGACCCGCCTGTTCGCTCTCATCTGGGCCACTGATCCCGAAAACCTCGAGGGCAACATCACGTTGAAGGTGCCGTTCATGGTCTGGCACAACGTGCCGCGCGCCATGTTCCGCTACATCGACCGCCAGCGTCGGCGCACCGTCGCCAACACCCTGCAAGGCCTCGGCGAGAAGAACGCCAACCAGCTCGGGGCCGCCGTCAAACTGCTGTACCTGTACGACAAGTTGCCGCAGTCGGAGTGGTCGCACGCCTATGTCTCGGAGGACCAGCAGGTCGCCCACCTCGACGCCAACGGCGACATCCGTCAGTCGATGTACTGGGGGAAGTTGCACGAGCGCGGCTTCAACAAGACCGCTGCGATCGTCGCCCACCATCTGCTGACCCGCCACTACACCGACCCGGTGCAGCAGCGGTACATCGACTCGTGGTTCGCGCGCCTGCACCACGGCTACAACCTCACGGTCGGCGACCCCAGTGCGGCATTGCGGGACTACCTGATGACCGCCGACACGGTGGAGTACAACCGCATCGATGTCGGCAAGCGGGTCGGCCCGTTCCACCTGTACCTGCTCCTCAAGACGTGGGGCAACACGCTGGAGGGCAACGAGATCCTGCGGGTTTCCCCGCGGCGGGACTTCGCTGTCCCCCGCGATCTGCCCAGCTTCCCGGTCATGCCGGAGAACGCACGGTTCCTGCCCACCCTGCCGAAGTCGTCACAGGCCGGTGAGGCCGCATGAACGCACTGCCGAAGCTGATCGACGATGGCCCTCTCCTGGCCCCGGGGACGGTGCTGTTCCCCACTCAGTCCTGGCTCCTGAACGCCCACACTGTCCTGACCCTGATCAAGTGCACCCACGATCCCGCCGAGCTCGACGAGCAGACCGTCGCGTTCCTGCGCGAGAGCGTCACCCAGCACTATCGACTGTGGGGCGTACGCACGGTGCGCGTCGTGTTCGGCTGGGGCCAGGTGCCGCTGGTGCACCTTGTCGAGTACCCGAGCGAGGCGGGAGCGCTCCCGTCGCTCAATGCTCAGCCCATCGACACGAGCGAGGTAGAGCAACTCGTGCCCCTGGACTGGGAGTTCTTCGCATGATTACTCCCCAGCAGATTGTGGACGCACTGCGATGCCTGGGCATCGAACCCGCCGGGGACGTGCGCTTCGACGAGGACGACCTCCCGATGCTGCTCGGCATGTTCAGCACGGTCGTCGAGCGCGAGATGTGCCTGGCCCTGACCACCGTGGGCCGTAATCCGCACGACGTGGGGGCATGGCACGCCGACGTCGCCTCGGCCATCTTCCGCGTCCTGTCCGCCCCGTTCACGGAGTTGGACGACGACGCCCTCGTCATCGAGGCCGGTGTGGAGTTCACGCGCCTGGTCGCAGCGCGGGCGACGCGTACGAGCGAGGAGATGGCGATGCTCCTCCCGCCGTCGCCGGCGGCCCGCCTCGCTGTGATGGCCCAGCGCATGGCAGCCATCGCGACACTTCAGGCGCAGATCGCCAACGGGGACCCCGCCAGCGAGCACCGCCCCTCGGCCGCGCGGATTCGCGAGCAGACCAGAACCGTCAAGCAGCACCTCGACGAGCACTACACCGTCCTGCTCGCGGTGCTGGATCAGGCGGTGTGCGCGGAGGGGCAACGCGGTGTTCCTGATTGAGCTACCGCTCGGGTTCGACCCCGCGTCCTGGGGCTGGGTGCAGTCCCCCGGCGGCGTCTGGCTGCGGTGGGAGATCCCCTACCGGTATCCGGCCTGCCTCGGGTACTGCACCCCCGCCGGTTGCGTCGCCTGGTACGGGCACGGCCGGTATGAGGGCCGTGACGAACCGCTGGCCGTCGAGGCCGATGCGCTGCTGACAGAGATCTGTACCGGCATCCCCGCCGATCCCGCCCACGTCCACGTACGGAATCCCCGCTCATGATCAATGTGATCACCCCGAACATCCTCGTCGGCTACCAACTGCTGGTTGACGACGCCCGCACGGTGAACAACTCCCGGCACGAGGCCGTGCAGTCCCGCGAAACCCTGGTCCGGCGCTCCACGGCACATGCGGTGTCGCTGATGCGTGACGGGATCGCCGGCGCGGTCGCGGCGTTCGCGATGCACCAGGCCCACGACTACGTCACCAAACGGTTCGGCAGCTGGGCCCACTACGTCGACCGGGTCGACGCGCTGCGCATCCAGGCCCCCGAGATGCGGCCGATCATCCTGCGTACCCTCCTTGCCGGGCCGGAGGTGTTGCAGGCGCAGTTCGACCGCGAGGACGGCATCTACCGCGATGAGTTCCTCGGCAACTGCGTTCTCGCCGTGCTGTCTTCGGCGTGTGTGCGAGCCGAGTACGAGGGCCTGGCCGCCCCGGTCCTGGACGTCGGCAGCGGACCGCAGACAGTGCCCGCTCAGGGTGAACGAGTGGCGTGGGAGTGGAAACCCAACCCCAAGGCCCTGCCCGAGCTGCGGGACAGGCTCCTGGCCTTCTACCGCAGCCCGGCCGGCATCAGTTACGTCGGCTCGGCGCTAGCCGAGGGCGGCTTCGTGCTGTGTCCCTACGCCTCTCACACCACGGACCCGCAGGACCTGTACGAGTCGACGGGGTTCCTGTGTGGGCAAGAGGCCCACACGCTGGAGCGCGCTCGCCTGTACTACGTGGATGCGGTGATGTGCGAGGTCGCTCTGCGCAAGGCCAAGCGCGCCCAGAAGGCGCCTGTGACCGCCCGTCGGATGCTGCCCGGGGCAGGGTTCGTCGCGTTCGAGACACCGATCGATTCCGGCGACCCGGACCAGGCGATCGTCGCCGTGTCCTGGAACCAGTGGGACCCCCACCTGTGGCCCGGGACCTGGCTCATGTCCGGCCCCACGGTCGGGCGCGGCCGTCTCGAAGCCTTCGAGGTCCCGGCCGACATGATCCTGCCGGGCGGCGTGCGCTGGTGGCTGACCTTCTACACCGCCCGCACCCGCAGCCACCTACCCAAGGTCATGTGGGACACCGAAGCCGTCATAGGCGAGGGCCACCACTTCACCGCCGCCATCAGCGATGATGCCGAACCGTCGGATTCCAACGAGCTGGCGCAGCGGGTCCTGATTGCCGTCCACGAACTGATCACCCAGACCGAGGTGTTGGGCAAGACGATCACCAAGACCACCGAACACGCCCGGCGGCCCAGCGACCAGAAACGCGACCGCCGGCGCGGCATCCAGGACGACGGGCGCGTCCGCGTCGTCACCATCGGCGGCAACGGCACCGGGCGCCACTACAACCCGGCGGGTCGTACGGGTGCCTCCTGGACGCTGAAATGGCGGACTCCCGTCGTCGAGCACGACCGCAACCAGTGCCCCAACCCCCACCATCACGCCGAACTCGGCGACGCCTGCGTGCACGAGCCCATCACGATCCTGGAACACGTCCGCGGCCCCGAGGACGCTCCCCTGCGACCGACCAAGACGGTCCGCAATCTCAAAGGACCCAAGGCACCGTGAGTCCGTTGTCAGGAAACAGTGGTCCCCTGACAGACCCCATCTGTCAGGGGACCACTGGCTTAGTGCCGTGCGCTCACGCGTACTCCGGACCGTCCGCTGTCCGGTAACGGCGCCTAGCTCGGCGCACTACGAGGGCCACCCCGGCAACGGCTGCCACGAGGAGTACCGCGGTCTCGGGAACTCCGACCTGCCCGCCCAGGACCACCAGGACGAGGGCGAGCAGCGTGAGGATGCTGACGGTGCCCGCGAGGATGCTTCGCCACAACTTCGACATGATGGATTCCTCTTAGCGCGGCTTGGTCTTCGAGGTGTACCCGCCAGTGCCCTTGGCGGTTATCTCGATCTTGGGGTAGTTGTTCGCGTAGCAGCCGTAGATGGGGGCGCACAGCTTGACCTGGTGCTCCATCGTCGACTTGGCCGTGGTCTTGCCCGTCGCTGATGCCGTGTTGACGGTGCGCTTCTGGAGATCGACCACGCCCTGCTTGTACGGGAAGCTGTAGGAGCGGCTGCCCCACTTGGTGACCTTGCCGCCGCTGTAGGAGAAGGTCACGGTGTTCTTGTACTCGTAGATGGTGCTGCCCAGCAGGCTCCTGTTCCGCACAGAGACATTGACCGTCTTGGTGCCCTTGGCGGCTCGGGTGGAGATGCCGCCGTCGTCTTCGGTGCTGTCGGAGATCTCGACCTCCGCGTCCGCCTCCGGGTCCGGAACCATGGCGGCCAGCTCCGGGTTCTGACGGATCAGATCAAGGTCAGCCTCCGTCCACGTGCCGTCAGCGACACTCTCGACGGCATCCTGCAGTTCGGCACCGTCAGCGGCCTGCGCTACTGGCGCAGCCCCCAACAGAGCAGCGGCGCCCATCGTCAACGACGCAGCTACAGCACTGGCCTTGCGGTTCAGCTTCTTCACCTGCCGGTCCTCCCTGAGAGCCATGCACGACCACAACCGGCCGACCAGACACTTTCCGCAGGTCACAACCGGTTGAGGCGGGGCTCGAAATCTCTCAACTTCCTCCCGCCCCGTGCGGCGCCGAACGGTGACACAGACCGTCAGACGTTGATCATCTAGGGCGCCGGCACTCCAGAGAGCGGGCAGGGAGTTCCCCTAGGACGTCCGCCTCCAGGCCTGGCGGATCTGCTCGAACCGGGACGGCAGCGGCTCCCAACCCAGCTCCCCCGCATGCTCCGCGTTCGTCTTGGCCGCCCACCGCTTCCATGCCCACAACACGCCCGGCTCGGCAAGCGGCAACCCGACCTGCTTCGTCACCCGCCCCTCGACGCCGCGCCACATCGTGTGATGGCACGTCACGAACATGCGGCCGTGATCTGCCCCCTCCAACTCCCCCACGAGTCTCTTGCGCCGCGCCCGCCAGTCAGTGAGTACGCGGTGCAGGTCATCATCCACATCCACCGTGTGGATCTGTTGAAACTTCGTCCGACGTACCGTCAGCTTCCGCGACACCGGCCGGTGATCCGACAGCCTCACCCGGCACAACTCCGCCCGCCGCGCGAGCGTCACCCGCACCGCCCCCACCATCACCGCCAGGCGCACCACATCATCCGGCGACCCCTCGGAAACCGCCTGCGACCACACCTCACGCCACACCCACTCCGCCCGCGCAGACGAAACCCACTGCTCACCCACCACAACCCCTCCATCCCACTGGCCTGCTTGAACTCCGCCCTGACACCGACCGCAGAGTGGACCCCTTGCAGACCCCCAACGGACCCCTGTTGACCAGCCAATATGGGGTGCTTGGCTCACTAAAATATCGTGGCTGGATACGGGGTGCAGACTGTTTCGGGAAAAGCAGAGTGGACCCCCGGGCGCCTGGAGCGGGCATGGCGGCCGGAGAGAATCTGGGACGCGCCTGGTGTGTCTGAAACGGACTGCCACTCGCGTCATGAAGAACCCGCCTCAGCCCCTACTCGACCGCCTTGCCGCGGAGCGTGAAGCGGCCCGGATGCAGCACCCATCCGTAGTCGGCAGGGTCGACGCGGTTTACGCCGAAGCCGTTGACGATGACGAGCCGTCCGTTCTCGACTGCGCGCAGGTGGCCGGCGATACCCCCTCCGGTGGATAGGTCGCTGCCCTGGATGTGGCGGCCGACGTAGCGCGCGGCACTCCCGGTATCGAGTTGGCCCAGCACGATGTTCCCGGACGGGCGTACGGTCTGCTCGGTATCTCTCTCGTACATGTCAGGCGTCCTGTTCGTTCTCTTCGCCGTCGCGGTGCAACATCAACCGGCCTCTTCCGTCGCGCGTCGGGCCCGGTATTCGTTCGCGATGTCCGCGGGGTCGCTGTCGCCGAACTCGGCCTGGACGGTCGCGACCATGTCGACGATGACGTCCAGGTCAGTCTCGAACTCGGCGTAGGACCACACGTCATAGCCGATGCTGCGGATCGCCGTGGCGTACGCCTCGGACGCGTTGGCCGCGTGGCCGGTCCAGAAGTAGCGCGACCAGTCGTCGGAGTCGATGCCGGCGATGTCGTACTCATCGCCGGTGATCTTCACGCCGCGCAGGGCGTAGCCGCGGATCCAGGCGTCGGGGTCGGTGTCGCTGATGAAGTCGGAGGAGACCCACATGACGGAGTACGGGGGACGGTTCCAGGCCTGCGCGTTCTCGTCGGTCGCGTAGTAGTAGTCGTGGACACCCTTGTGGGCGGCATGGAAGGTCTCGACGCCGATCTGACGCCAGTAGCCGGCGGGCCAGAGGACGAGCCGGCCTCTCGTTTTCAGGCGGCCGATCGCCATGTAGACGTCCCAGTCATCGTCGCCCTCGAAGGCGTCAACAATGCCCCAGGCTTTCACCGGCGCGCTCTGGCGGGCGACCCAGGCGTAGACGTCCTCTTCAGTGACGGAGGGCATCAGGCGGTTTCCACGACGGTGCAGGCGGCGGCAGCAACCTCGAAGGTGGCGCCGTGGGCGCGGACGATCACGGTGCGATCTCCGGTGAGGGGGTCGGTGTACCCGTTCAGGACGATGCCGGTCTCTCGGCGGCCGTCGCGGGTGACGGTGATGAAGTCACCGCGTTCGGGGGTCGGGATGTGGTTCATGACGCTGTCTTTCTTGGTTCTTAGCAGTACAGGTCGGGTTGCCGACTTTTGAGCGCTTATGCCGCCTGCGGACCGTCCCCGCGGGGGGCGAATTGATGGTCAACTGTGCCCACGTTGGGGGCGATAGCGGAGCGCGTGCAGTGGTTCGCACACCCCAGCTAGCCGCCCGGGTGAGCGAGTCATCTTCTCGCTCGTTCACATTGATAACAGTACAGAATCGAACGGGTGGATGCCGGACCGTCGGCGAGTGACCCCACTCACCCGTGAACCCTCGGTCAGATGTACGGAGCATCCAGCTTTCACCGGTTAGGTGCTCCGCACATCGAGAGGCGCGTCGAGTGAGTGGCGTCACCCGGCCTGAATCCGGCGCCACACCGGAACATTCTGTACTGTTGTAGACAGATAGAAAGACGCACACGAAAGCGAGAATGAGTCATCATGAACTACGCCGCCAACACCCACCGCAAGTACAACGACGCCCTCGACAGCCTGCACGAAATCAAGCACGACGAGCTCAACCACGCGTGGACCCAGATGACTCTCGCCATGGCATGCGAGGCCGACGCCAAGAAGCGCCGCACGTACCAGATAGCCGCACGCGCACTGGCTGTCGCGACCCTGAGTGAGCGTCACCGCGACGTGCTGATCGCCGAGATCACCGCCGAGATGGCTGCCCTGGACGCCTCTCGCGCCGAACTCGACCACCCATGGCCCGCACCCACCGTCCGCGAGATGCGCTACGCCGACTAAGTCACCCCGCCACCCGAAGGGGGTGGCTTGGAACCGCCACCCCCTTGCTGTACTGTTTTAAACAGAGCTTAAGAGAGAAGAGAGCCAAGACCATGACCATCGCCTCCCCCACCGCAAACACCGTCGAGATCCCCGCCGCCTCCCTGCGGGTGCAGCCCTGGAAGCTGCTCGGCGACCACAACCAGATCGGCGCCCCCACCTGGAACGCCGCCCGCGAAGCCGCCGGCCTCACCTGGGAGCCCACCGAGCAGCGCATCCCGCGCTGCGACGAGAACGGGCACCCGATCGTCACCGGCCTCGACGACGAAGGTCGCCCCGTCTACGAGGTCGAGGCCGACTACAAGCGGCTCACCCGCGGGCGCGGCGGCAAGACGCTCGGCATAGTCGGTGACGGCTACGGCGTAATCACCCACGAAGCACTCGGGCGCCTGATCGACCCCGTCCTCGACGTGCCCGGCACAACCTTTGAGCACCTGGTCGAACTCAATGAGGGCCGCAAGATCTTCGGGCTCGTCAAGATCGGCGACGACACCGTCCTGCCGGGCGACTTCTCACCCACAACGCCCTATCTCGCGTTCACCACGTCGCACGACGGCGGGGGTGCGCTGCGCGTGTGGGGCACCGCGACGCGCTGGATCTGCACGAACCAGATGGCCGCGAGCGAGGCGACGGGCCGCAAGAAGGGGATGCACGCGACGATCCGCCACACGAGCCTGTGGCAGTTGCGTACCGAGAAGGTTCACGAGCTGGTCGCGCAGACCCGCAACCAGTTCGGGATGATCTCCAGCCTCTTCGACGAGCTGTCCCACATCCGGATCGACGGCAAGGTCCGCGAGGCGTTCGTCCGCAACTACTTCCCCATGCCGATCGGCGCCGAGGCAACCGACAGGGCGATCAAGGCGACCGAGTCCAAGCGCGAGACGCTGCGTGCCCTGTTCGAGATGGAGACGAACGCGCCCCTGATGGGCAGCGCTCTGGGCCTCGCCCAGAGCGCCATCGAGTGGGCTGACCACCTGCGCCGCGCCGAGTCCGCCGACTCGATGCTCCACCGCAATGTCATTCGTCCTCAGGACATGAAGTTGCGCGCGTGGAAGATGGCCCGCAACGCCGTCTCACTCGCCGCGTGAGGAAGCCGTCAGCGCCCCCTCCGGCGAGAGGGGGCCGACCACTGCACTGACCTCTCCTCGCTCTCTCCGCGTAGCCCCCAGCCGAACGCTGGGGGCTTTCGCGTCAACGCATTGCGGCCACCGGGGCGAGGCCGATTGCAATGACTGCGCAGGCCAGGGCGAGCGTACGAAGGCCACCGGGCCAGCGTCGTTCGGGATCCAGTCCCTCGGCGGGAGCGAAGTCTGGGGTGTCGAGCCAGTAGGCGTCGGCGAGATCTGCGAAGCGCTGCTGTTCCATGCACGGTCAACCAGTCCGGGCCGAGGTGCGGCACGGGGGGGGGCGATGCAGGGCACGCGCGATGCGCCCATCCGAGGCAGTCGCACCGGCCGCTCGTTCGATGCCGCGGACTGGTGCACGGTCCTTGCACCAGTCCGCGCCGGCGGTTAGGTGCTCCGCGCATCGAGGCTTCCGGCGGGTGAGCGGCGTCACCCGACGCCGATCCGGCACCACCTGCTCTCACACTGTACTGTTAAAGACAGAGAGCGAGAGAGACACACGAAAGCGAGTCCGCACCATGTCGACGTTCATCAGCCCCCAGCACAACGCCGCCAGCGCCGTCATGCGCCGCGACGACCAGACCCTCACCATCCTCGTCATGAACGGCAAGCTCACCCGCACCAACAGCGACCGAGACGCCGGCAACATCGGCACACCCAACGCTCAGTCCACCATCGACATCACCGCCGAAGCATCCACCACCGCCGACCAGATCAGCTACCAGAAGGAAGCCGTCCGCTTCGCCGTACAGCAGGGCTGGACCCTGATCTCCAATCAGGGATTCTTCGCCTGACCCACCGGGGGCAACTTGGAACAGCCACCCCACTCCTGTACCGTCATAGACAGAGCATGAGAGAGTGAATCCCGCCCCATGAAGGGGCGGGAGAAGGAGCACCGCCCATGAGCCACGCCGTACGCATGAACCTGTTCGACTCCCCCGCCCTGGCCACCTACGACGACATGGGCAACCTCGTCCAGGCCAACATCGAGAACCGCTTCGGACAGATCATCGGGATAGTCCTCCCGCAGGGGAACGGCAAGGTGATGTGCGCGAGCGCCGCGAGCGGGTGGGACGAGATCGACGCGGACGACGTGGAGTCGGCCGTCGCACGCATCACATCCGTCGCGCGCCTGATCGGCCTCGACCGGGCAGAGACCGAAGACGAGGCCGAGGCTCTGCGCAGGCACTACGCGGAGCAGCGCGCCGACCTGTGGGCGACGTACGTAGCGGCCCGCGAACACCTTCAGAACATCTACAGCGTGAGGGTTGCATGAGCGGCCGACAGCCGCACCTGCGGCTATGGCGTCCGACCGACTTCGACGACACCTGCGAGGAGTGCGAGGCGCCTCCCCGCTCGCTCTGCCGCCCTGGCTGCCAGGCCGGCTACACCCACGAGATGCACCAGCGCGCCGTCGAGCGCGAGAAGGAGTTGAACGAACAGTGAGCGACCGACCGGCCGACGTACGCAAGTGGCCCGAAGCTCGTGGGGCGTTGATCCAGCGGGGCGACCGGTGCCCCGTCGGTGCGCATGACCCGATGCCGACGTACGACGGGTACTGCGCTGGCTGCCTGGAGATGCTCGACCACCTCAACGACCTGGGGTTGCTGTGAGCAAGGACGTCGACCTCGACGAGCGGCGCCTGTGGCTTGAGGCCGCGGATCGGTATACGCGGCGCTATCTGGACGCGATGCTCGCGGAGCTGGGTGACGTCGAGGTCGACGAGAAGGAGCGGCAGGCGCTGTATCAGATTGCGCGGCACGAGGGCCCCGAGGTGGTCTATCCGCTGGTACGCGTATTGGCGCGGCTCCGCGCCTCGCGGGCGGCGTGAGGCGCGACGGGTGAGTGGCGTCACCCGCCGGCGGTCCGGCATTCCTTCCATGCCATCTGTACTGTTATAGACAGAGCACAAGAGAGAAGGAAACCCAGTGAAGATCGCCCGCAACAGCCTCGACGCTCACCCCGAGTACGACCTCGAAGCCGAAGCGCGCACCGAATGCGCGCGCTGCAATGACATCGCGCCGCCGCAGTACGACGAGGATGAACTCGAAGACGAGGGATGGCACGTCATACGCGCCTTCTGCGTCTGCGAGGCACTGTGCCCGACCTGCTTCGACGACGAGCGCGACCAGTGCGACGCCTACCGCTACGACATGGGCCAGGCCGCCTGAGCTCGCCCGCGCGGGGTGACCGGCCGAACCACTCCACATCTGTACTGTTACAAACATGCCCCGAAGGGGCTTACCCGCAAGGATCCCCCATGCCCACTCTGACCTGGACCGAGCTACGGCCCGAGCCGTTCGCCGCCTATGAGACCGTCACCCCCCACGGGCTCGTGACGATCCACGCGGAGGACTGGAACTGGGAACTGACCTGGCACCGCGACGGCGAGAGCTATCCGGCCCGTGTGGACTGCGCCTTCCCCGAGACCGCCCGCGACCTGGCCGAGCACATCGCCGGTCTCGACAAGAGTGCGGCGATGTCAGTGGACGTCCGTAGCCTGCGAGAGGTGTCCAAGATCCTGGGCCTTGGGCACTCCTTCGACCGCCAGCACCCGGAGCTGCACCGATGACCGAGCACCCCGCGCACATCGAGAGCGATATCGACATCCGGCGCCAGGCCACCGCGCTACGGCGCCTGACTCAACTTGCCGCCCAGCAGCCCGAGCTGGCTGCGGTACTCGCCGACGTCGACGCCTCGGTGCTGGAGCAGCGGCTCACTCCCGCCGGCCTCGCGGACGAGGCGGCGTCGGCCGAGCGCGAGGACGCGTTCGAGACCGCGTGGAGCGAACGCCACCGCCGCATCCACGAGGCCGGTGGCGGTTCGTACTGCACCTGCGGGCACACCTACCTCCGCCACCACGGGCCGCTGACCGAGGACCTGCGCCTGCCGTGCGACGACCTCGGATGCGACTGCATGGATCTCGACGTCCAGGCGCCGGTTGGCGCCTGAGGCGCCGTGCGCGCCACGCGGCTGTACTGTTGGGAATATCAGCCAGATCAGAATCCCGACAAGGCAGTGGCTCATGAGCGCACACGAGAACAGCAAGACCCCTTGGTGGGAGGAGACGGAACCGATCACCCTCAAGGAGATTGCGGAGCGGCTCCAGCTCAAGGCACCGACTGCGACGGCATGGTCCATCCAGGGCACGTTCGGCCGGCCAGTGGGCACCACAGAGGGGCGTGGACGCGCCCACGTGTACTCCCCGCGCCTGGTCTATCTCGGCGGCCGGCGCAAGGGCATCCTCGGCGAGGACGGCACGGTCGTGAAGAAGGTCTCCCGCGGTTCTCACAGCGGCTACCCCGAGGGTCAGAAAGTCGACGTGGACGGGGTCGCGCTGCTGTCCGTGCCGCAGATGGCGGCCAAGTTCGGCGTGCAGATCTCCACGATCAACCAGTGGACGAAGCGGCGCACCATGCGCGGAAACCCTGACGACATTCCGGTGGAGGACCTGCGCGAGGCAGGGTTCGTCTACTGGCGCGAGGACACCGCGAACCGATGGGGGGTCGCGACCGAACGTCTGGACCCCAAGACCTTGAAGCCGACCCCGCGTACCGGATCACGCAGGACCCGTCAGGAGTAGCGGGCATCACCCGGACATCGTCCGGGGAAACCCTCACCCCTCCTGTACTGTTTGATTTAAGAGCAAAAGGAAAGCGTGTCGCCCATGACCAGCCAGATCAGCACGCGACACGCTTTCGGAGCACAGAAGGGGATCACACCGCATGGAGCGACCCACCACCCTGCACCACCTCAAGCGTAACGAGACGTCGTCCCTCCTCAAGCCGGAGGCCCACGTCTGTCAGCTGTCCCCGTTGCAGCTCGAATACCTGCTGAAGCCGCTCGACTGGCAGCGCGTCCACCAGGACCCCAAGGGCTTTCGGTACGTGAAGGCGTACGACGTCCGGGTCTGGCTCAACCGCGTGTTCGGCGTCGGCGGATGGGCCCTGGAAACGCTCGACCTCGACTGCACCCTGGACGTGAACTTCAAGCACGACGACGGGAGCACACGCTTCAACGTCGCCTACCGTGCCCAGGCCCGCCTGACGATCAAGGCTCCGTGCGGGCACGTCATCGCCGAGTTCGAGGACGCTGCCTTCGACGCCAAGACGAACCAGACCAACTACGGGGACGCCCACGACAATGCCATGAAGTCCGCCCTGTCCGGGGCCCTCAAGCGCTGTGCGGTGAACCTGGGCGATGCGTTCGGCATCGGTCTCTACTACAAGGACATCAAGCCTGATCAGCGCATCGTTCAGTCCATGATCCCGTACGTGGGTGACCCGCGGATCAAGAGCGAGGAGGATGAGGCGGCATGAGCAGCCGCACCGAGGCGGAGCTGGCCGAGGCCGTGAAGCGCACGGTGGAGGCCGCCGAGCATGCCCGGGCCTTCCCCCAGTACGATCTCGCCAAGTTCCGCCCGGTGCGCGGCGATCACCTCGCTGTCGCGCTCGACGCCCTCCGCCAGCAACAGCAGATGCTCCGCCGGCAGCAGGACATGCTGGAGGCCATCTGCACGCACCTGGGGCTCGACCCCCGTGAGGTGCCAGCGGACCTGTAGCCGGAAGAGATTTCTTCCAGCTGGTTCAGCTGGAAGAAATCCCCACGCTGTCACCGGCCGCACTTCGGTGACCTGCACCTTTGTCGAACTTGGATGGGCGAGGGCAAAGCCCTCCAGAGTAACGGCGCCAGCAAGGCCCGACCCACCACGGCCCCCTGGCAGTGTGCAGCTCTAGGTTCGCGCGCATGACCAGCCTCCCTGAACTCCCTGACCACGGGATCCGTGTCGCCATCGTCGGCAAGGGCGGATCCACGAAGACGACCGCGCTCGCGCACTTCCTCAAGCGCTGGAGTGACCTCGGAGTCCCGACGGCCGGACTCGACACTGACGAGCCCGGCGAAGACGAGGACGGCTCTCTCGCGACGTGGGACGAACTGTCGCCGATCGGCTGCCCGGTCGCCGCGCACCGCGACGCGATGAGCCTTCCGCAGATGGCTCTCGCCTGCACCCCCGAGCGCGGCATTCTGGGCATCGACACCGATGCGTGGAAGGCCCGTGTCGGCGGCGCCCACATGGCCGCTCTCTCCGTCGCGCACCTCGCGGTCCTGATGATCCAGCCCACCGGCATGGAGCTCCAGCGGGCCGCCTCGGTGCGCACGGCGTTCGCGACGATGCAGGCCATGGGCATGGTCCCGCCTCCGCTGCTCGTGTGCCTGACGCGAACGAACGCTTCGGCTGCGTCCCCCGGGGAGACCGCCGGGAACCTGCGCGAGGCGGGGTACGACGTGCTGAACGTGTGGATCCCCAACTCCGATGCCCGGCGCGGCTACTCGCAGTCCTTCGGCAAGCCCCTGCACGTGCCCGCGAGCGACCCCATGGCGATGGCCGCCGACAAAATCCTCGAGGTGGCTGTCCGTGGCTCGTAACACCAATGCCGATCACAACGCAGCGATGCTCGCCCACGGGCATGCCGCACGCGGGAACCTCGGCACGGCCGCCGGAGCCGGGCTGCCGATCGACGCGAGCGCCCCGTGGTCCCCCGCCCAGCAAGTGAAGTTGGTGCAGGCCGAGGCTCGCATCGGCGCTCTGGCGAAGGCGACGTGGGAGGCCGGCGAGGCATTCAAGACGATCAAGGACGAAGGGCTGCACGTCCGCTACGGGCTCACCTGGGAGCAGTACTGCCCGGCAAGGTGGGGCCAGGACGTATCCACGGTCAACCGGATCATCGCCGCCGCCCCGATCATGAAGGCCGGAGCCCCGCTCGGATTGAGTGCGCCGGGACCGGCGCGGGAGCTGGGGGCGCTGTACGCGGCACGCGGCGAGTCGGGCGTGACCGAGCTGCTGTCGGGGGTGCAGGAAGCCGGAGAGAAGCCGACGCAGGCAAACCTGTCGCGGATCGTGCGGGCGCTGCCCAAGCAGGTGCCCGATAGCGTCGATCTACGCGCCCACGCCCGGCAGTCGCTCACTGACGAGGTCCTGGACGCCGAGGTCGTGGAGTCGCCCGCGTCCCCGCGGGCGATCGAGAGGCAGGCTCTCACCTCGGGGCAGGTGTCGCTGCTGAACGAATACCTCAAACGTGAGGCCGCCGAGACCGGTCAGCCCTTCGACGAGGTGGCACGTACCCTGCTCGAACTCCTCCACGAGGGCGTGGACGGCCAGCCTTCTACTGCGACGAACATGCTGCGTGCCCGCCTGGTGTAGCCCGACGCTGCCGGCGGCAGAGTGGCGGACCTTTCGTGCGGTAGTCGGTCCTCGTGCGCCGCCCTCTCAGGGCTAGGCCTCGACCTGATCGCGCATATGAACCGGGCGGACCATCACCGTGAGCGGAGGCGCGTCGGGGGACGATTGTGACCCGCCGATGGCGCGGTACCCCCACGCCGCATAGAGGGCTTGCACTCGGCCGTCCTGGTTGGCAGGGGAGACCATGAGTGAGGCATTGACCTCGTCGCGTTCGGAGAGCAGTGCGTCGTGGATCTGTCGTGCGATCCCTTGGCGACGGTGCTCAGGAAGGACCATCATCTCCTTGATTCCGACGGTGGGCCGTCCAGTGATCTCGTCTCCGGGAGCCGGTGTCGTGCGTTTCCACCAGCGGTCCTCGAACGGGACGAGGCTGTTGACGTACCCGTAGCCGACGGGCTGTCCGTTCTCGGAGGCGATCACTGCCTCCCAGCCGATCTCTTTGCCATGGCGGGCGAGGCGCTCGGCGTAGCGTTCGACGGAGTAGTGGGGGATGTGGAGTTGGTCCTTGCGCACCTCGGCGTAGACCTCGATCAGGGTCTCCCACACGTCGTCGATGTTGCGGGCGTGCACGAGATCAGTCACGGGGACCTCCAAGGTGATCGTGGGCGTGAAGGGCCCATTGGCGAGCGTGGCTGCTGCGCGGTGCGGTGCGTCCGAGCTGCTGGCCGAATGTATCGAGCATGGCAAGCACGCGAGGGTGGGCTGTCGAGGCGTCCTGGATGGCCATGGCGCTGCGCACCGCCGGGCCGAGATCCCCCTGGCCGAGCTGGGCGTGGGCCAGGCGAGCGGTGGTGATGGCGCGGGAACGCACCATCGGAGGACGCAGGAGCGCGAGGCTCTGGTGGGCGTGCGCTTCGGCTTCCTCGTACTCGTGAGCTGCGAGGAAGGCCGCGGTCGCCAACGAATGCAGTTCGGCGCGGTCGAAGAACGCGGTGAGCCACACCGGCCGCTCGTGCTCGGCATTCTGGGAGCGCTGATAGGCATCTATGGCCAAGCCCAGGCACCGCTGGATGGCGTTGGTGTCCCCCGGCACTCCGTAGATCGCAGCATGCCGCGCATGGCCTAGTGCGGCGAACAGGGGGTCGGAACGGGTGATGCGCAGGCGGCGGGCGACGTCGTTGGCTGCGAGGGCGTCGGCGGGGCGGCCCAGGTGCCGGTACAGGGTGCCGGCGTGCGACCAGATGCGGAACTGGATTGCCTGGTCACCGGACATGCCCGCGAGGCTGGAAGCGCGGTCGAAGTGGCGCTGTGCTGGCTCGAAGCGGCGACCGTCGATGGCGGCCCACATCGCTGACGACGTGAACGATGCGGCCGTGGTGTAGATCAGGCTCTTCACCCGCTGCGAGCACGGGCCTTCGTTGAGAAGGCCGAGGGCTTCACCGGCCAAGCCGAGGGCCTGGTTCTCGATGGAGCGGCGCCCGCCCTGGCGGTGGTCCTTGGCGATGATCTCGGCGAACTTGCGGTGCAGGCGGGCGACATCACTCGTGCCGACACGGTACGGCGCACGGGGCGCGGCAGCGCCTGCGGCCAGGCCAGCGGTGAGTACGCCAAACTTTCGGCGGTCCACGGGGGCGTTGTCCTTCGTGTCAGCGGACTTGGCGGTCCGTGGGGTAAAGCCCAGTTCTTCAATGGGGCATGCGAATACGTCCTCTAAGGCGAGCCGCATCTTCGTGTACGGCCACTCAACCTCGTTCAGCAGGTTCCACACGGTGCGCGCCGTGGTCTTGCCGCGCGTACCGGTGAATGACTCGATGGCGTCGTTGAGCTTCTCGGCTAACTCCTCTTGCCTCATGCCGAGTTGGGTCATGCGCCGTTGCAGCACATCATTTGGCACCCCATCAACGTAGCGCTGGGGTGATCGCGGATGAAGGCGGAAGGTAAAAACTTCCGGTTGCTGGCGACCGGATGCGAACCGGAACTTCGTGGACCGGATGCGTCGGGGTGGCTGTACTGGATTCACCGACCCCACGGACGCAAGGAGTGCAGATGATCGCGGTGAGGAAGGCGCCGTACGACCGGAGCCCGTTCGACGTGCGGCCGACCTCCGAAGAACCCATCGACTACCCGGTGGTGCGGGAGGTAGCGCGGGCGACCGAGGAGCTGACGTTGGCGACCACAAACCGCCCGGCGTTGGACCAGTACCAGGATGTCCTCACCGAACTGGTACAGCGGCTGGTGCGCGAAGACTCGCCGGACCGTGCTCACGCGACGCTGGCCGTGTTCCGCACCGCGTACCGAGCCGTTGACTCGCCGACCAAGCCGACGGCCAACGACTCCGACTACCGGGTGTACAGCCACGTGAAGACCTTGGCGCGCTGCGCGGCATCGCTCGCGGACGTCCTGGACCCGCGGACCGCGGAGAACAAGGGCGCGAAGGTCGGCGAGTTGTGAGCGCCCACGAGGCACAGCAACTGCCGCGTCGTGTCCCCGGCGCGACGCTGCCGGCGGCGAGTGAACTGCCGCGTCTTCAACGGAGCGTATTCATCAGCAGGCCGGGCCTACCACCCGAGTGGAAGCCGACAGCCTCACCAACCACAAGCGGAGGCGAGCATGTCCGAGACGACCAAGCCCTGGGACGAGTTGCACCAGCAGGGCATGGGGCCGACACAGGAGGCATTCCTGGACCTGGTCAGGCAGTCCCGGGAGACCAAGCACTACTGCCCTGACGTGATCTGGGGGAATCTTCAGACGCCGGAGTACGTAAGGGCGATGCTCACGCTCGTCGTGGACTACCTGGGCACCCCCCGCGACATCGAGGCAGGGGTCCAAGCACGCACCGCACGGGCGCAACTGTTCGGCCGAGATGGGCGGACGTACCACACCCTGCTCGGCGAGCAGGCACTCCGTTCCAACATCGGGGGCACCGACGTCATGCGGAACCAGGTCCGCCGCGTCCTGGACTCATTCGATCTGCCAGGAGTCACCCTCGGTCTCATCCCCAGCAGGGCTCAGCTCCAGGTCTTCCCGGGCAACAGCTTCGGCATCTTTGACGGCAAGCGCGTCGAAATCGAGCTTTTCGGGCAGTCCCCCACGCACACCGCAGAAGACCAGATTCAGCGCTACGAGCGGGCGTTCACTCTGCTGGAACACTCCGCGGTCTACGGCGAGGAGGCCAAAGCGATCGTACGGGCCGAACTGGCTTATCTGGACGGCTAGTTCTTGCCCAGACGCGCACCCTCTGAGACTCCCGCTGCTCGGGCACGGTCCCGAACGGCATTCGGCAACTCGGGCAGCGGGCCCCACACATCCCCAACCCGCCTACGGAGGACACCATGACAACCGTCACCATCCCGTTCGCCGCGAAAGCCGCGGCGCCGCCGTGCCTGGTCAAGACGTCCATCGACGGCGTGGCCTGGAACCCGGAGCGCCAGCTCAACGAGCAGCCGGACGGGACCCCGTGGCACACCATGCCGCAGGCCGCGTCCACGACGGACACCAACCAGGACGGCAAGGGCGACGACGTTCCCGACCCGTACTACGCGTCCGCCTCATGAGGGCCGCCGCCCGCCCGGTACTCGTCGTTGCCGAGCAGCTGGATGCCGAGGCCGACATGGTCGTCGACCAGCTCAACCAGCGTCAGGTCCCGGTCATACGGTTGGACGTCGCCGCGTTCCCGCAGCAGCTCACCCTCACCGCCTCGCACGCGGGTGACGGGCCTGGCTGGTGCGGGGTGCTGGACGACGGGCGCCGGACGGTGCGGCTTGAGGACGTCCGGGCCGTCTACTGGCGACGGCCCGGGCGCCCGCTCATCGCCGATGCGGTGCCCGAGCCCTACCACTCCTGGGCCCGCGACCAGGCGGACGCCGCGATGCTGAACCTGCTCACCGCGCTGCCCGTGCCGTGGATCAACAACCCGCACCACGATCGGATCGCCTCCCACAAGCCGCAGCAGCTCGTCGCCGCCACCCGGGCCGGGCTCCTGGTGCCGCGCAGCATCATCACCAACGACCCCGATGCCGCCCGCGGCTTCGCCAAGCAGATCGACGGTCCGGTGATCTGCAAGCCGATCCTCGGTGGACGCCTGCCGATGGAGGACCGTTCGCTGATGGTCGCCACGCATCAGGTCGATCCGGCCGCCTTCGACGACTCGGTCCGCACCACCGCCCACTACTTCCAAGAGCGCATCGCCAAGGCCTACGAGGTGCGGCTCGTGGCCGTCGGCGACCAGCTGTTCGGCGGCACGCTGCACACGACGTCCGAGAAGGCTGGCGTCGACTGGCGCACCGACTACGAGCACATCACCTACGACACGTGCGCCGTGCCCGAGCACGTCGCGACCGCCGTGCGCCGCTTCCTGGCCTCGTACGGGATCGTCTTCGGCAGCTTCGACTTCGCCGTCACCCCCGCCGGCGAGTGGGTGTTCTTCGAGAACAACCCGGCCGGCACCTGGGGGTGGGTGGAGAACCGCACCGGTTTGCCGATCGCCGCCGCGCACGCCGACTACCTGCAAGGAGTCACCAGATGAACTGGCCCGACACGGACACGGCGGTGAAGCTGCGGCGTGAGTTCGCCGCACGCACGGTTCCAGACCCCGCCTCCCCCTGGCGCGTCCCGTTCGAGCGTGTCCCCCGGCACGTCTTCGTGCCCTGCTTCTACCGGCAGGACACCGCAGGCATCTGGAACGCGGTCAACTGGGGTGATCGCGGATACCTGGACGCCGTGTACTCGGACGCGGCGCTGACGACCCAGATCGACGAGCAGAACATCCCCACTAGCTCCTCCAGCCAGCCCACGCTGATGCTGGCGATGCTCGAAGCCCTCGACCCCCAGCCGGGGCAGAGCGTTCTCGAACTGGGCACCGGCACCGGCTACAACCTGGCGCTGCTGGCCGACAGGCTCGGCGACCACCAGTTGGTGAGCATGGAACCGGACGAGATGCTGGCCGCAGCTGCCATCCGCCACCTGCAACACGCAGGACACCAGCCCATGGTGATCGCGGGCGATGGCACGCTCGGCTATCCGCGCTGCGCACCCTATGACCGGATCATCTCGACCGTGGGGCTGACCCACATCCCCCCTGCGCTGCTGGCACAGGGGATCAGCGGCACACAAATCGTCGCGCCCCTCGGCTACGGCATCGTCAACCTCACGCTCGCCGACGCCGGACACGCCACAGGCCGGTTCTTGCCGATCCCGGCCCAGTTCATGGCCACACGCGGGCCAGCCGTTCACCCCCCCGCCTTCGACGCGGCCCGCGACGCCCCCCTGGAGAAGGCGAAGGTAGCACCGGAGCGAATCCTGGACAGTCTGAAGTTCCCCCTGTCCCTAGCCCTACCTGGTCACACCACCTGTTCCTGGAACGATGCCGACGGTCGGCGTTTGGCGGTGGGGATCTGGACCCCGGACGGCTCCACGGCGATCGCCCACGTGGACGGCTCGGTACGCCAGGTGGGGCCCGGGCGCGTGTGGGACACGGTGGAAGCGGTCGCCGCTGACCTCCCCGAGACGATCACGCGCGAGGACTTCCACGTGACCATCACTGCGGGCGGGCAGGTTGTGGTCTACGGCGAACCGGGCGGACCTCAGTGGCACCTGCCCGTGCCCGCACGGTGAGCGGTCCCGCCATCGTCGGCGTCTTAGTCGGGGTCACCGCGGTCGTACTCCTCGTTACCTCCACGCGCGGGAACCGACGGTGAGACAGCGCGTGTTCAGCCTGAGCATGGTCGTGATCTGGATCGTCGTACCGCTCGCGATCCTCAGCCGGTCCTGCTCCTGAAGCTCCCGCCGTGCCCTGGCCCCCTGGACCTTGGGGCTCCCCCTAGTGGGCGCGGCGGGCCTCACTGTCCCTTCCCGGCCCGGATGACGTCACGAATCCCGGTCCGGGAAGGGGCCCGTTGCCCTACTCGGGGCCGTTGTCGGTGACGTTGGTCATGTCGGCGGAGAACAGGTCTCCCTGACTGGTCTGGAGGTCGCTCCAGCGGTTGCCGCGGATTTCGACACGGGGCGCGTTCTTGATCGCGGCGATGGCATAGGTGCCCTGGTGGGCCACGATCCGGTTGTTGAGGATGCGCAGGTTCTGGAACTCTCGGTTAATCGTCGTCGCCACGCGTGGCCAGTCGCTCTGGGCATCAGGACGCGGCCCGTAACCCCACCAGGGTTCGTTCACGCTGATCGCGGCGTGTTCGCAGTGCGGACCGCCGGTGTCCTGGAGCCGGTTGTTCTCGATGGTCACGTTGGTGCAGTGGTGGGTTGAGCCGAGCGCGTGGAGCAGGAGGCAGCCCTTGGAGCCGTCGTCGAGCGCGCCGTAGGGGCGGTCATCGTGGGAGCCGGCGAAGACGTTGTTGCGGATGGTGACCTGGTCGCAGGCGATGAGGCGTACGGCGGCGCCGAGGTAGTCGCGCACGGTGTTGTTCTCGATGAGGATGTTCACGGAGCGCGGGCTGTCGGCGGGCCAGGTGTGGGCGCCGACGAAGATGGGCCACGGGCCGAAGTTGTTGCCGCCGCTGAAGGTGCAGTTCGTGACGGTGAGTCCGTCGACGCCGGTGCCGTCCTCGGCGCCGCCGTGTCCGGAGCCGGAGCGGGCGTGGTCGAGTTGGATCGCTTCGATGTAGGGGAAGCCGGTGCTCGACCAGACGGTGCCGGGCCAGTCGGTGTTGTTGTAGCGGTCGTCGCGGGAGGGCAGGAACCCTTCGAAGCGGCAGTTGTTGACGATCATGCCGGTCGCGCCGGTCAGGTCGATTGCGTGGTTGGCGTACTGGTTGCGGAAGGTGACGCCCTCGATGATGCCGCCGCCGTGGGAGACGTTCATCATCGGCGAGGTGTTCCGTCCGTCGTAGGCCCACTGGGCGTTCCCGTCGAGGGTTCCGCCCTCAAGGGTCCAGGACTTGGGGCCGTCGTAGCCGCCGAAGGTGTCTGTTGCGGCCCAGTTCCCGACCATGGGGTACCAGCCGCGCCGGAGCAGGACGGTGTCGCCGTGCATCAACAGGTGTGTGGCGTCTCGGAGTTGGATCATTGGCTCGCGGACCTGCTGGCGCTCCATGAGGCAGTACGTGCCTGCCGGGACGCGCACCTTGCCGCGGTTCCCGTCGGCGGCCGCGGCGTCGATGGCGGCCTGGAAGGCGAGCGTGTTGGCGCGGGCGACCGCGTCGGTGACGGCGGCGCCCTCGGTCGCGCCGAAGTCGTTGACCCACACGTCGTAGTCCGGCTCGGGCGGGGTGACGCGATGGTCGGAGGGGTCTTGGAGCGGCCAGGGGTGGAAGGTGAAGCCGACGGGGTGCATCTCCATGAAGCGGACGGTGTGCCGGTTGGAGTCGTGCCCGATGCCGTAGCGCATCCCGGAGTTGATGGTCACGGTCTGCCCGGGGTCGATCCACGCGGAGGCGTCGGCGACGTGGGACTGCATCCAGGTGAAGCCCTGGCTGTAGTGGGTGGCCACCTCGTCCCATCCGGGCTCGGTCTCGCCCTCGTGCCACACCTTCACATCCAGTGCGCCGACGCCTTCGGGTAGGTGGACGTAGGTCTTGAACAGCAGGGAGATCTCCGCGCGCAGCGGCACCACGGTGGAGGGGTTGGTGACGGTGATCGGCTGGAAGTACGCGATCGCCCAGTTGCCGGGAGTGACGGGAACCTCGAGGTTCTTGCGCTCGACGGGTCCGGTGATCGCCCGGCCGCCCTGGATCGGGACCCACAGTCCCAACTGGTTGTCCAGGGACAGGGCGTTGGCGTTGGCGGGTTCGTCCTGGAAGGGCCACTCGCCCTTGCGAGGGGTTTTGACCTGGAGGTCGCCGCGCTTGTCGAGTTCGAAGGTCTCGCTGGCGCAGATCGGGGTGACGGTCATCAGCGCAGGCCCGTCTCGCTGGGGAAGGGCACGAAGGTGAACCCGACGGGCTTCATCTCCATCGCCTGGACCTGGTGCGTGACGGAGCCTTCGGCGTTGCGGTAGCGGATCGAGGAGTGGATCGTGCGTGTCTGCTGGGGCTCGGCCCATGTGCTCGCATCGACGACGAAGGTGGTGCGCCAGGAGAAGCTGCCGGAGAACGCGGTGGCGTACTCCTCCCACGCGGACGGTTCGGGGTCGGTGTCGTACCAGACCTTGAAGTCGAGGGCGCCCACGCTCTTGTTGGTGGTGTTGTCGGAGAGGATCACGTAGGTGCGTACGTGCAGCAGGAGGTGGACGCGCATCCGCCCGGCGCTGTGGTTGGTGACGGTGATGTCGTCGAAGGGGTAGAACACGAAGTCCTTGGGCGCGACGGCGACCTGTCCGGTGTTGGCTTTCTGGTGGTTGTCCGGGTCGCGACGGATCGTATTGCGGTCCTGCGGCGGCACCCACAGGCCCTGCTGCTCGTCCTGGAACAGGCCGTTGCCCTGCTCGATCGGCGTCTCGTAGGGCCAGGCCGCTTCCTGCGGCTGTCGGATGCGCAGGGTGCCGGCGTTGTCGACGCCGAAGGCGGGGCCGGTGCAGATCGTTGCGTTGCGCGCCATCGGTTCAGGCCCCCTTCACGGAGGAGGGGGTGGAGTTGGCGCCGGTCGGGGCAGGCTGGACGAGGTAGCCGATCGCCCGGGTGCGGATGGTGAGGTCCACGTAGGACTCGGTGCCGGGGCGCCAGTCCTTGCCGGTCTCGACCCACATGCCGACAGCTCGGTGCAGGTCGATGACCTGTCCCGGCTTCACGGTGACGGTGAACGGGAACGTGCCGTTGAAGAAGACCGCGAAGTTGAAGGTGGCGCGCTGCCCGCCTACGCGCGGCCAGCGCCAGCCCTCCGCGGGCGGCGGCGAGTCGTCGATCCACATCAGGGGTTCGGCCCAGGTGTTGGTCTGGAAGCCGCGGGCGACACCCCACATGGCGCAGGATCCGTGGACGATGAGGTCGGAGGCCATGTTGTCGTTGCGGATCGACCACTTGAAGTCGGGGCCGAGCCAGTTGCGGTTGTCGCCGATGACGGACGGGTTGGGGATGGTGTAGAGCTCGTCGTCCGGTGCGCTCCTGGCGGGGCGCAGCGCGCGGAGTTGGTAGTCATGGGACCACAGTCCGCCGGCCTCGTCGACGTGGATGCCGTTGGCCTCGGACTGCGGGCGCTTGAGCGGCCACGCGGCGTCGGTGGGGCCCTTGACCTCCAGCACTCCGTTGATGGTCTTCAGGCTCTTGCCGTAGCAGTTCAGGTCAGGCATCGGTGATTCCTTCCAGCAGGTAGGCCGCGAACCGTGCCCGGAAGTCGACGGTCACGGGCCCGCCGGTCTGGTTGTCTAGGTCGCACTTCACGGCCGTGGTGAACGTCGCGCCCGCGTCGATGACGTCGTCGATCGGGATGAACGCGGTGGCCACATCGATGGGGCCGCGCAGCGTCCCGCTCGATACCAGCCGGTCGTCGAGGGGCAGGGCGTTGTTGGACAGGGCGACGGTCAGGTAGCCGGTGTCGGTGGCCGCTGGGTCGAGGCGGTACCAGCAGGTGACGTGCCAGCCGCCGAAGACGGCGGTCCGCTGTGTCACCGGGCCGGGCGCGGTGACGTCGGGGATCGCGAGAGTGGCTTGGGCTCCGGCTGCGATGTCGACCGCTCCGGGTCCGTCGGCTGCGTTCCATACCTGTCCGAGGCAGGACACGGTGGGTGGCAGGTCGACGAACAGGCCCTGCTCGTCGTACTTGAGGCCGTTGCCCTGGGACAGGCTCACGCCGGTGTACGGCCAGGCTCGTTCGACCGCGTTCAGTTCAAGGTCGCCGGCGTCATTCGTGCGGAACAGGTCGGGGTTGAAGCTCACCTCGTCAGCCACGTGAACCCCTCTTTCAGTCGGTGGTGGCGACCGTCACGGCGGTCGCCGTCAGCACGCGGCGCACCACCTTGAGGGTCCAGGTGGCGGTCATCGTCGAGTCCGCTCGCAGGGACCCGGTGATGGGGCGGCGGGTGCCGGGCTGCATGAGGGTGCGCCACGGCAGCGACACGGTGGCTTCCCACACGGGGGCTAGGCCTGTGCCGCCGGCGAGGACCTGGTCCAGGGATCCGGCGAGGACGTCGTCGCCGCCGCGTACGAGGAGCCGGGGGCGTAGCTGTCCGGCCGGGTCGGCGGTGTTGCCGGAGCGTTCGGCGTGTACACGGGCCCAGAACACCCCGGAGATGAGCAGGGTGTGGACCGGCGACGGGTCGAAGTCCACAGTGGTGTCGTCGAAGTTGACGGTCTTGCCCGCCTCCAGGACGAACTCGCCTGTGCTGGTGGTGGCGCTCTTGGTGGTGAACGTCGGGGACGGGTCGGCCCATAGGCCCAGGCGCGGGTCCTTGTAGACGCCGCGTTCGGAGGGGAACACCGGGGGGCGTGGATCGTTGCCGATCCGCATGTCGAGCTCGTTGTCCGTGCCGACGCCCATCGTGGGGGCCAGGCAGGGGTCGGTGACGATCGGCAGGCCCATCAGGGTGCGTCTCCCAGCCGGGTGACCATCATGCCGCCGCCGGTGCACCGTGCCTCGGTGTCGGCGGAGTTGCGGACCATGAGGTAGACGCCCGCGTTCGCGGCCAGCACCACCGGTCCTTGGGTGGACAGGGCGAAGTTGCCGCCGCCGGGGATGGGGAATTCTCCCCAGTAGTTCATCGGATCGCTGTCGTTCGGGGTGCCCGTGGCCCGGGTGGTGAGTCCGATCGCGAGGCGGGTCGCCACGTTGGGGGCGCGGTTCATGCGGGCGTACGCCTGACACCAGTACACCCCCGGCCTGGTGACGATGATCCCGGTGGAGTTCACGGTGTACCCGGCCTGCACGAGGACGGGTTCCAGGGCGGCGCGGGCGTTCCAGTTGTTCGGGGCGTCGGTGGGCAGCAGTTTGACCGCGGCGAACGGTTGCGCTGTGCCTCCTCCGCCGCCGGAGTGGGTCTTGATGACTTCTTCGGTCTTGGTGGCCAGCAGGTCCCAGTAGGCGACCCAGTCGTCCTTGGAGTCGTCGCCGGTCAGGATCGGCAGACCGTATTCCGGTGTCTGCTTCACGGGTTGCTCCATTCCTCGACCACCGTGTGGACGGTGGTGGCGGTCGCCGCGTCGAAGGCGGCTTGGATCGTGTCCGCGCCCACTGCCCGGGTCAGGGCTTCGTCGATGGTGAGCGGGCGAGCCCCGTCGACGGGCGCGGTGAAGCCGGTGAACGCCATCCGGTAGTGGGTCAGCGTCAGTTGGGCCAGGAGCTGGTTCTCGATGTGCGCGTTGAGGAACAGGTCGATGGAGGCGTCGTCGCTGTTCGCGATCTGGGTCACCGGCCACGTCTCGGCGCCGGCCCACACGGTGGGCTTGGTCATGGCGTTGTTTCGCCGCCGGGAGACCGGGCGCAGTTGGGGCGGCCCTTCGCTGCCGTGGGTGGGGTCGGCCCACATCGTGGTGGTCCCGTTCACGTTCGCGGGCAGGTTCGCCGACCAGGACAGCGTCCAGAACCCGAACCACATCCACGCGCGGACTGCCTGCGGGCGCGGTAGGCGCACCTGCGGCATGGGGATCTTCCACAGCTGGCCGACGGACATGGTGGGTGGAGGGTTGGTGGTGTGGGTGATCTCCACGGTGACGGGGTTGAGGGCTCCTTCGGTGAGGGTGCCGCGCCGTAGCCCGAGTGCGTCGCGGAACAGCCCCGACTCGGGCCGGGTGCGTGCGCCCGGGACAGGTCCACGCAGGCCGAGGATGCGGCCTCGGGCGAGGGTGAAGTCGTCGGTGATGCAGCCGCGCATCAGATGCCTCCTCCCCCGCCTGTAGCTCCTTGCTCGGGCTGCGCGATGGTCCACGTCGCGCAGATCTGCACCCAGTTCGGGAACTTCGCGGTGTCTGGTACGAGTTCGGCCCCCTGGTCGTAGGTGTGTGGCGTCGTTCCGCTGACGGCGTGGGAGTGGACGCCCGCGTTCGGGGTGGTGTGGGAGTGGGCTCCGGCCGCGGCGGTGGTGTGCGTGTGCGCCGGGTCGCCGGCCGAGCCGGTGTTGCCGTGGTTGTGCTGCGGGGCCTGGGACGTTCCGTGCTGGTGCCCCGGGTGCTGGTCGGTGCGCAGATCGACCGTGACGGGCACGCGGTGCGGGTCCACGCGTAGGGCGGGCATGGAGTAGAAGCGGATCTCCCCGGCGACGTTGATGTCACACCGGGTCGTACGCGTCCCGGTGGCGTGGGCTGCCTCGTTCGCGCAGGGGAAGGACTGCCACGCAGTGGGCGCGAACTCCTGCGGCACCACGCCGATGATGTTGGTGCCGTTGTGCCAGCCTGGTGCGTTGATCGGGGTGGCCTGGCCCACGATCCACACTCGGCTGCCGACGCGGGTGAGCTGGGCCTTGCCCCGGTTGAGGTCGAACTCGACGGTCTCGGGGGTGACTTGCGCCCACAGGTCTTCGATCATCTGCGGCGTGACGAGCGGCGGGAAGATCTGGAGCTTGTTCCCGTCGTTGGTCTCCACGTTGAGCTGCCCGTCGGCGTCGGCGTCAGGGGCGAGTACGAAGCCTCCTCCGATCCCGGCCTCCAACTGAGCGAGCCTGGTTTCCAGTTGGGTGAGCCGCTCCGGGAGTGCGAGCGGGTCGGGGGTGCCGGCGAGGCTGTCAGCGCGTGCCACTCAGGGCCTCCTCCTGGTCGTCGGGAAGTTCCTGCTCTTCGTCGGTGGGGTCCTCGACGTTGATCGACACGGGCTCGCACGCGATCGTGACGGTCTCGCCGTTCTTGTCGAAGGTGACGTCCACGTTGGTCAGCCGCATCGGCGTGTTCAGCGGGCGTACCCAGGTCTCGTCGAGATCGAGGCGGACGCGGGCGCCCGGGATCAGGTCCTCGATCGGGACCGGTGCTTTGGGGTGGAGCTGGGAGGCGGACATGCGCAGGTAGTGCGGGTGGCGTCCGCGCCGAAGACCGCGCTGGGCAGTGAGGGTGACTTCGTCGATGAGGCGGGTTCCCTGCATGGAGCGCAGCTGCCACAGCAGGCCGCGCCAGCCTTCCTCGGTCCCGCCGACCGTGGCGACGTTCGGTGGGGTCTGTGCCTGTACGGCGCTCGCGGTAGGCGTCAGGTCGGGCTGGGTGAACTCCGGGGTGCCGTCCTCGCCGTCCTTCTTGATGGCGTGGATGTCGACCCAGTTCGAGTCGGTCGGCGACACGGCGTTCGGATCTGCCGCGACACCTTGCAGGCCTTGTGCCTTGGCCGTGAACATCGTCGCGGCGGTGTAGCCGTCCCGTTCGATCGTGGGACCCTCGTCGCCGGTGAAATCGTCCTCCGTCAGGCGCAGTACGCGGCCCAGGACGGAGTGTTGCTCGGGGCCGATGAGGATGGTGCGTCGTACGCAGGTGAGGTCGATGTGCGCGGCGACGAGCGCGTTGATGGCATCCCAGGCGACTTCGGTCCATGCCTGGCCGCGCCGGGACGCGGGCATCCCGGCCGGGGTCGTGATGATGTTCGCTCGTGCGAGGGGGTCGTCGAGGGCGTAGGCCTCGTTCATGACCCAGGCGGCCAGCTCGGACGCGTCGAGGGAACTCTTGCCGGTGTAGCGGTAGTCGACCGGGATGGGCCTCATCTTGAGCCAGGCGAGGAGGTCGGCGCCGCCGAGGGTGATCGTGCTGCGGGTCTCGGTGTAGGTGACCAGCGGCCCGCACCAGACGGGTTCGGTGTCCTGGTCGCGGTAGATGGTGATCTCGTACGCCCACTCCGGGTCCTGTACGAGCGTGGGGTTCAGGGCCCGGGTCAGGGAGCCGCACAGCGGCTTGGCCAGCGTGATGGCGCAGACGCTGATGGCGTCGAGGATGCGCTGCCACTTGATGACGGCCGGGCGCTCGACGATCGCGGCGATGCCGTTCTGGGGGCCGCCGCGGTAGTTGAGGACGACGAGGTACTCGTTCGCACAGCCGAGGGAGCGGGCCATGTCAGGCGGCCTCCCATCGCGGGGAGGCCATGATGGACATCGTGGCGGTGACGGCTTCGGGGTCGACGATCTCGCCCCGGTCGGCGATCGCGACGACGCACCACGACTCGGCTGCGGAGAAGGTGGGGAGTTCGCGCAGGGGGCGGCCGTTGCCGTTGTAGATGGTGACGTTGTCCTCGACCGATCCGTCCGCGCAGATCTTGGTGAAGCACCCGGCCCGCCCGTCCAGCGACAGGACGGTGCCGGCGCCCAGGTAGGGCACGCCGAAGGTGGCGACGAGGTCGCACTCGTCTAGGTTCTCCGGCGCACATGGCAGCATCCCGTTGGCGCGGTAGATCTTGATGGACAGCTTCCGTACCGGCTTGGCGCCTGCGTGGATGACGATGGAGGGCACCATCTCGGCGTGCGCCGGGGCCCGCCCGGCGGGGACCTGCGTGGTGGCGTAGGCGGGGGTGAGTGTGGCGATGCAGGACGCGGTGTCGCCTGGGACGGGGAGTGTGGGCGGCGGCTTAGGTGCCCCGAAGTAGGGGTTGGGGTCGCATGCCGAGCCGGGCGCGGTCGAGGGGGCCTGGGCGAGGAGTTCGGCGGCCCCGATCGGCTGCCATGCTTCGAGCGCGGAGCGTACGACGACCTCGGGGGCAACATAGGAAGCATCTTCGGGAGCGGTCGCGCTGACCTTTCCCGACTCGCCCGGCGTCGTGCTGTAGATGCTGAGGACGCTGCCTTCGTCGTTCATCCAGACCAACTGCGCTTGCGCGTAGGGCAGTTTGGCGAGTTCGGCGGTGAAGTCGACGGTGTGGCCGGGGCGTACGGGCCAGCCCGGCATCGTGGGGTGCTTCCAGCGCACGACGACGCCTGCGGAGCCGTCCGCGATACCGGCGCGCCCTTCGCGTAGTTCGATCTTCGCGCCGGGGTTGGGGGTCACGGTGACGGTCATCCCGCCCACGCGAGAGCGGCCGTCGAGGTCCTCGTAGAGGCCGAACACCAAGCCGCGTACGGCGGCGACGTTGGCGTGCATGACACCGGGGCTGTTCGCGTCGGGGCGTTCACCGCCGGTTCCGTTCTCCCCTGCGAGGGCATGGCCCTTGAGGTAGCCGGCGGCGTGCCGGTAGGTGCCGGCAACCGGAATGGTCCTCCCGCCGACGGTGC
This sequence comes from Streptomyces sp. NPDC050085, assembly GCF_044460595.1. Classification (NCBI taxonomy): domain Bacteria; kingdom Bacillati; phylum Actinomycetota; class Actinomycetes; order Kitasatosporales; family Streptomycetaceae; genus Streptomyces; species Streptomyces sp. NPDC050085. The sequence goes on from NZ_JBITJZ010000001.1 coordinate 1,339,070, forward strand.
AGTAGTGCTGGCCGCCGTAGGTGTCCTCGCCGCGCGCGTTGCAGTACGCCCCGTCGGCGGTGTGCCCCATGAGGCCCGAGTAGTGCTTGGCGTCCAGGTCGGAGGGCTCCTCGACGCTGCGCAGCCACACCTCGGTCTCGTACAGCAGGCGGGGGTCGTAGCCGATGACGTCCGTGGTCTGGATGTCGTAGCGGTGTGTCCACTCCAGCGCCAGTCCCCTCGGTGCTGCCGGATCCGTAGCTGGTACTCCGTCTTCGGTGGACGAGGACACCGTGGTCCACGCTGCCGGGCTGCTCATGTCCGCGTCGATCAGTGCGCGACGCTCGCTGGTCAAGGTCCAGCCCTGCGTGGTGGTGCCGGTGCCGGTGGACTGGACCGGATCGAGGACGTTGGAGCGGGTCGTGTTGCACGAGTCGGCGCGGCAGAACCCTTCGTCGGCGGGGACCCATTGGATGCACTCGTCCATCACGGAGATCGCGCAGTCCAACGGGCTGCCCTGCTGGCCAGGCCTGTGCGGGACCCAGCCCTGGCAGGGCCAGCGAGTGGGGGTGAGGAAGCCGAGTTGTTCGGCGAGGGTGATCTGCGGGCCGTGGAGCCAGGGGCGGGCCGCGGCGAGGACGAAGGTGACCTCGCCGATCACGACGCGCCCGTGGGTGCAGGACGCGGCGCCGCGCCGGATCTCGGGGTCCGCGTCCCAGTCCAGGAGGCCGACCTCGTACAGGGTGCGCCAGGCGCTCTCGTCGGCCGGGTCGGTGGGGCAGTACGCGAGGAGGCGGGCGGTGGATCCTGCGCAGGAGCCGCAGGAGGTGCCGTCGTGTTCGGCGTCGACGTGTGCGAGGGCCCAGGCGAGCCAGCCCATGCCGTACGACATCCCCGCGTCGCTGGTGGCGAGCGCCGTCGCGCGGACTGCGATCTCGCGGTGGGCAGCGGTGAGGCGGCCCAGTGAGCCGCCGGCGTGCGCGAGGGCGGTGACGGTGCGCGAGCGGGTTGGTTTGGTCAGGCCCGACATCTCCAGCCCGGACAGGCCCAGGAACTCCTTCGAGGCGGGGACGGCGTCGTCCCACCACGGGGGCCGCTCGACGCTGCGTGTGCGCCAGCCGACGTCGGGGATCGTGCAGGGCGGGCAGAGCAGTACGTTGCCGAGCCCGGCCTCGGTGGCGAGGTGGTGGGTGAGTTCGTTGTCGATGAGCGGGACGGACCCGAGGTCGAGGTATCCGGCGAACGCCACAGTCAGGGTCCTTTCTAGGCGGCGCGCGCCATGCGTGCGGCGACGGACAGGGCGACAGCTTCCGGGTCGGTGGCGGGGGTGATGATCTGCAAGGTGCCGACGAGCGGCCCTGCGGCCTGTTTGGCGGCCTTGTCCCAGGCCTTGTCGCCGTTGCGGTCGTCGGCGAGGAGTCGTGCTGCTCCCGACGCGTACAGCAACTCCCGTGCTCGGCGGGGGCGGGAGAGGGGTACGACGACTTCGGGTCCGGCTTCGCCGATGAGGGCGTGGGTGGGGCCGTGGACGATGCCGCCGTCGGCGAACGGCAGGAACTTCCTGATCGGGCCGGGGACCTTCGACTTGATCGCGCTGGTGATCTTGCCGCCGATGTCGCCCATGGCCGAGACGATGTTGCCGGGCAGGTCGCGGGCGAAGTTGAGCAGCGACTGGCCGATCTGCTTGGCCTTCTCCCAGGCCTTCTGGAAGACCGCGCCCACCTTGGCGGCCAGGTCCCCCAGGGCGCCGACGATCATGCCGGGCACGCCGCGCACGTAGGAGACCACGGCCTGGACGCCTGCCGTTGTCCGATCTCGCGCGCCGGTCCACACGCGGGTGAAGAAGGAACCCAGGTCCGACAGGAGCGACTGGACGCCGCGCAGCACCATGCCGGGCAGTTGCGAGGCGATCCGGACCGCGGCCTGCACGCCCTGATTGAAGATGACCGTGGCGTTGCGCCACACGGAGCCGATGAACGCGCCGAGCATCCCGAGCAGCGCCTGCACGGCGCTCAGGACGAGGCCGGGCAGGCGGCTCGCCCAGCCGACGACTGCCATCGCTCCGGTGATCGTTGCCTGCAGGGCGAGTTGAAAGGCCTGCGTGAACAGGCCGAACAGCAACTGGCCCAGCGTGAACAGGCCTTGAACGATCATGCCTGGAATCTGGGTGACGAACTGCATCATCGTCAGGGCGCCCTGGAGGATCGCCGGTCCGGCTTCCTTGAACACGCCGAGGAAGAACTGGAACAGCAGGTAGCCGAGCAGTCCGAGCGCGCCGATGATCAAGATCGGCAGACCGGCGACGACGACGAGCAGGACGATGACGACCGTCTGCCAGTTGTCGACCAGCCATTGGAATCCGGCCTTGGCCCACTCCACGAGCCGGGGTCCAAGGTCCTTGGCCCACTCGATGATCCGGCCGGGCAGCGTCGCGAAGAACGTGACCAGGCCCACGATGAGGCCGGGCAGGTTGTCGATCAGCCACTGGAAGCCGGCCTTGCCCCACTCGACGAGTCGTTCGCCCAGGCCGGTGGCCTTCTCGATGAGCTTGGCGGGAAGCTCCGCGAACCAGGTCGCGACGGTGTCGATCAGGCCGGGCAAGGAGTCGGCGAGCCACTTGAGTCCGGAGCTCGCCCACTGAACGAGCTGAGTTCCGAAGTCGCCCGCGGCCTGCACGAGACGTCCGGCGAGACCGGCGAACCAGCCGACGAGTTGGCCGATCAGGGTGGGCAGGCCGGTGACCACGGCGGCGATCGCCTTGCCGACCCACCTGCCCAGTTCGTACGCGAGGTCACCGGCCCCCAGGACGATCTTCACGGCCAGTCCGACGAGCCATTTCGAGGCGTCGTTGATGAGGCCGGGCAGCGTGCCAGTCACCCATGACCAGCCCGCCGAGATCCACCGAACGAGCAGTGTGCCGAGGTCTCCGAGGGCGGCGACGATGCGGCCGGGCAGCGCGCCGAAGAACGAGGCCACAGAGGAGATCCACTGCGGCACGGCGGTTGACGCCCAGTCCCAGGCAGCCTGGAACCAGCCTGCGAGGAGCGAGCCGAGGCTGCCCAGGGCGCGGCCGATGATCCCGGGCAGTTCGGCGAACCAGCCGCCGATCGTGGACAGGGTGCCGGGGATGTCGGTGAACACGGCCCGGATGGCCTGCCAGCCTGCGGAGACCTTGTCGGCCAGCCAGCGCCAGGCAGTGGCCATGGCCTTGGTGATGGTGGACCAGTTCTGCCAGACCAGGACCAGGGCGACGCCGATCGCGACGATGATCGCTCCGATCCCCGTGGAGATCATGGTCAGTTGGAGCACTCGCAGGGCTACGTTGACGGCAAGGATCGCCTTGACCAGCAGGTACATCGTCGTGATGGCGGGGGCGAGCGGGGCGACGAATTTGATCAGCGCGGCCGTGATCTTGATCAGGCCCTCGATCAACGGCGTCAGGATCGGCATGGCGTCGGTCAGTGCGCGGACGAACGTGCCGAGCATCGACGTGATCGACGGCAGGGTGCCGGCGAGTTCGTCGGCCAGGGTGCGGCTGATCTGCTGCAGGCCGGGAGTCACGGCACGTACGGCGTCGACCAGGCCCTTGCCGATGACGTCGACCAGGTCGGCCAGGGTGGGCAGCAAGGGGGCGACGGCGGCGAGCGCAGTGCCGAGGACGGCCGCGAGGGTCCCGACGACGGTGTTGAGGAGCCGGAAGATCGACTCGACGGCCCTCAGGCCCTGCGCGGTCTTCAGGAAGTCGTCAACGACCCGCAGCACTGCGGTCATTGACGACATGAACCCGTTCGAGGCGGCCTCGGAGGCCTTGAACACCGAGGAGAAGATCGATCCGATCAGCTTGAGGACCTGGCCGAACTCGCGGAATGCCGTGAGCGCGTTGCCGACCCACTCGACGGCCCGGCCGGATTCGGCGGCGGCGGTCATGAACTGCCCGAAGCGGGTCAGCATGTTCTGCATCCACGCGCCGGCCTTCGCGCCGAACGCCTCACTGATCGCGGCGGCCAGGTCGAGGAAGCCCTTGATCAGCGGTTGCAGTCCGGCGCCGAGTCCGGCGAACGCCTTGTTGCTTCCCTCCAGGATCTTGGTGATGGAGGACATGCCCTGCGCGGAGGCGACGTAGGTGAGGACGTTGCTCGTCGCCTGCGCGAGCGTACGGGCGATCTTGTTCAGTCCGGCCTCGACCGGGCCCATCGACGCGGCCAGAGCCTTGAAGGCACCGGCGGTCTGGTTGAACCAGGTCGCGGAAAGGGTCTTCTTCATCCGGTCGATGACCGGAGACATCGGTTTGGCGGCCTTCTTGATGCCGTCGATGCCGAGCGCGACGGCCGCGAACCCGGCTGCGGCGCCCATCGCGGCGGCCGGGAGCGCGGCGAGGATGCCGAACATGGGGGCGAGCGCCCCGGCGAGTTGCAGGGCCAGGCTGACCAGCTGCACGATGGCGAACTTCAGCGTGAACATCGACTTCGCCAGGGCTCCGGCTCCGCCGACGACGCCGCGCAGCGAGCGGTCCATCAGGCCGAGTGCGCGGGTGGCGTTGCGGGTGTCGAGCAGGACCCGGATGCGGCGCGCGGCGAAAGTGCGGAACGCGGCGAACCGGGCGGTGAGCGCGGTGAGGTTGTCGTCCAGGCGGACCGTCGCCCGCAGTCGCAGCGCGGCGAGGCGGGTGCGGATCGCGGTCAGGTTGGGCTGGAGGGCGACCTGGGCGCGGTAGCGGGCGGCGCGCAGTGCGGCCTGGATGCGGGTGGTGTCCGGTGTGAGGCGCACGCGGACGTTCGTGGCGAGGCGCTGGACGCGCTGACGGAAGTCGTTCCAGTTCGCGTTCAAGCGGATGTTGATGGACTGGTCGCGCAGGGTGCGCCGCAAGGTCCGCGTGAAGGGGGCGGTGTTGGCGTTGATGTCGACCATGGCTTCGCCGAGGGACACGTTCAGCCTCCGATCTTTTCGCCGGAGGCGGCGCGGAACGCGGCGGCGGCCTCGGCGTCGTCGAAGCGGCGGTACTTGCTTCCGGCGCGGGGCGGCGCGCCCTTGGCCTGTTCGGGGTTGGGGGGCGCGTTGGTGCCCTCGGCGGAGTTGTAGGTCGCGCGGAGCCGCTGGCGTTCGGGTTCCTTGTCTGCGCCGCCGAGGATGACTGCCCAGGTCGCGGTGAGGACTTGGCGAAGCGGGGCGGTCAGCGGGTCGAGGTGCGGGGCGACGGACAGCAGCGGGGTGGCGATGTCGATGTGGCTACCGTGGGTGTGGTGCTGGGCAAGGCGTACGGCCATGGGCCAGGTGCAGCCGGCGACGGTTTCGGCGACGGCCGCGCACAGGCGGTGCAGGTCGTCCTGGGTGAGGTCGGCTTCCTGTACGAACAGGGCCAGTTCCTGGTCGTTCGCACGGTTGATGAGGTGGTAGATCGCGGGCCAGTCGCCGTCCGCGAGGATGCCCAGCCACCAGCCCGTGTCGACCGCGGGCACGGTGAACTCCTCCGCGCCGATGGACAGCGCGAAGGGCGGGTCGGCTGCTGCGCCGTCCCAGTACGGGGCACCCTGTTCGGCCATCGGCTACTCGGCGCTGCTCGCTGCGGGGGTCTTCTTGGCGGCGCGCGGGCGTCCGGGGCGCTGGGAGGAAAGTTGGCGGCGCTCGGACCGGTTTCGGGCTCCGGCGGTCGCCCGGGTCTCACGGACGCGCTCGACCTCGTCGCCCATGTACGGGGCCCATTCCTCCATCAGGGCCTCGAAGATGCTGGACATGACCTCGTCGTCGAGGGGGTCGTTGCGGTCGCGGTAGCGGCGCTCCAGGTAGACGCGGTCGCCGTCGTCGAAGCAGGCGTCCATGAACGATCCGATGGCGAACTGTTCATCAGCCGCGGTCGCGGCGGACGACAAGGCGCCGATGAGGCGGGACCACATGCGGGACTTGGGGCAGTGGGCGGTGAGTTCCTGGTCGTCGAGGTCGAAGGGGATGGGCGGGGCGATCTCATTGGTCGCGGAGTCGTCGGTGGTGAAGTGCAGCGCCATGGGTGGTTCCGAATCTCGATCGAGGTTTTGTTTTCTGTTGAACGACGCCAATTGGCGCGGCTCGCAGCTGGCTCAGGCGGTCAGTGAGTGCAGGACGACGGGCCAGGGCGAACCGCGTTGGAGGCCGCGGGTCATAAAGTGCTGAGGACGCGATCCGCGCACCCACTTCGCGAACACCACACGGCCCCCGCCTCGGGGGCGAAAGCGCAGCGCCTTGGCGCGCCGGGGGAAGATCAGACGGTGCTCGGGCCCGTACAGGCCGGTGCCGACCTCCTGGTACCAGCCGTAGTCCAGGCGCGTACCGATGCGGGCGTGGACGCGTTGCCGGGACGGCTGGGACTGCACGACGACGCGGATCGACGCCGACAGACGGCCGGTGTCCGAGCGCAGCTCCTGCCGGGCGGCGGCCTGCACGCGCCGGGCGACGCGTACGACTTCGCGGTGGACGACCCCGTCCGCGCCATACAGCAGCCGGTTCAGCTCCGCCTCGTTGATGCGGGCCATCAGCGCTTCCCCGCCTCGATCTCGTGCGGGAGGTGAACGACCGTCACGATGCCCTGGGCGATGAGGTTGTCCAGGAACTCGGTACGGGTGACGGTCATGACCGTGCCGATGGGCGGGGAGCCGCCGAACAGCTTGGCCACGCGCACGGTCACCGTGGTGTCGGTCATGTCTCCTCCAGAGAGACGGGTTCGAAGACGAGGTGGCCCAGGCGTTCACGCCCGGCGGCGATGAGGCGCTGCTCGCCGCCAGCGCAGCCGCCGCCCGAGAGCGGGTCCCAGTTCGCCAGGCGGGGCCGCCATCCGTCGAAGGAGTCCTCGTGCCAGATGTCGCAGCACAGCAAGGCATGGCGGATCACGGTGGCGTCGACGAGGAAGTCATGGGCCTCGTTGCCTGCGACGTCGGAGGACGGGGCGCTGCCGTCTTCGGTGAGCTGGATGCAGCGCCGGACGGCGAACGCCATCTCGTACTCGACCGTCGGATCGGCGCAAGGACGGCCGGCCTGAGTAGTGCCGTCCTGGTAGGGGCGGATCTCGACTGCACGGGAGTGAAGGACACCTTCGGCTCCGTCACGGCACGCGCAGGCGTCCGCGCAGTCATCGGCGATGAGGAGGCTTGCGTGGTGGCGCATCTCGCACACGCACAGTGGGATCCCGAGTGCCGCGTAGCGCTGGCAGATGCACGCGGTCAGAGCTGCGAGCAGCACGCCGAACGGGGACTTGGCGCGCCCCTTGGGGGTAGTCAGGGCCATTGCTTCCCCCACACGTCGTAGGGGTCCGTGCGCTGGCGTGCGGGGCGCGGGCGGTCGATATTGCGTGAGCTGGCGCGGCGTTGACGCTGATAGGGGTTAACGGCCTTGATCCACAGGTCGACTTCGGTGATGCCGGTCAGGCCCTCGGCGTAGAACGTGGACGGGTCGATCTGCCACGTCACGCCGTCGCGGGACACGTTCGTCACCCGCGAGGGCAGGCGACACTTGTCGCCGACGCACAGCCGCGTGAACTCGCATGCGAGCGCGCCCAGAGCACGTCGGCCCGCGACGGAGAGGGGCTTTCCGCGCTCGTAGTTCACGCCCCACGTGCCGACCTCGGTGAGCGCCTTGTCGAGTCGCTGGCAGCACGGCCAGCCCTTGCCGTCGAGGCGGACCAACTCCCGCTGGTCGTAGACCGCGTACGCATCCTTCGCCAGCTCGACCCCGTCAACTACGACTCCAACCACCTTGTGGACCGGGCCCGGCAGGCGGAGCGTGGGTACTGCGGGACCGCATCCGCATCCGCGGGCGTCGTTGCAGCTGAAGTTGTAGACGTCTCCCCCGACGATGGCGGGGCGCCACCCCGGGCCCTCCCCTCGCCCGGGGCAGACGTCACACCCGCTGGTGGGGCACGGCGTGTGACACGGGCGGACGATGCGCCCGCACGCGCCGAACTGCGCGCCGGTCAGGCGGAAAAGGATCTCGGTGGCCGCCGCGACGGAGGACTCCCACACGCCCTCGGGGAGCTGGTCTCTTCCAGGGCAGCACTGGTCGTCGGGCTCCCAGCCGCAGAGGCCCGACGCTGCTCCTTCCATCGCGGCGGTACTCACTCGCCCGCCTCCGCGTCAGTGCTCTCGTCGGCGGCCTGGGCTGCAGCCTTCGCCGCGCGCGCCGACGCAGCGAGCGTCACGTGGACGGAGTCGCTGGCCTGGTAGCCGGCGTCGCCGAAGTACAGGCCGGCGATCAGCGTGCGCCCACTGCCGAACGGGCCGATGTCCTTGCTCGGGTCGACGGTCCAGGTCGTCTCGCCTTCGCCGACGTTCGCGGTGCCGATCTCGTCGAACGTCGCACCGCCGTCCTCGGAGGTGAACACCGCCACGCGCTTGGACTCCGCCGGTGTCGCCTCGGTGAAGGTGCCCGAGATCTGGGCGCGCTTGCCCACGTCGGTGGCGCCGTCGGCCGGAACTCCGATGACGGGCTGGACAGCGTCGTTGGTGATGGTGACCTTGTTGGATTCCCTGCCGTCCACCGTCACGTAGTAGTCGTGCTGGCCGCCGGCGAGCGCGGTGTCCAGCGGCTTGCCGGACCAGGCGCCGGAGGCGACCCTGCCGAGCGTGCCGCAGTCGATGTCCGGGCCCTCGGTATTGGCCAGGAACAGCGTCACGTCCTTGCCGTTCGCGGAGGTGGGCGCGCTGCCCTCCCACGCGTCGTAGGGCGGGTGCAGCGTCGATGGGGACGACGGCTTGGTGATGGCCGGTGCCGGGTCCGGGACGGTGCCCTCGACGGGCTCGGAGTCCGCAGGCAGGGAGTCGCCGTTGAAGGCGCGAACACGCCATTCGTAGGCGGTGCTCGCAGTCAGCGGGCCCGGGTCGGTCAGCTCCCGGTCAGCGGGCGAGGCCGAAGTCGCGACTGTGGCGTACGCGCCGCCGGACTTCAGCTTGCGCTGAAGCTCGAACTTCGTGGCCGCAGGGGTGCCAGCGGACGCGTAGGAGATGACAGCACCGGCCGTGGTGGGGCCAGTCTTGACCGCCAGCGTGGTGGGCTTGGCGGGGGCTGTGTCGCCCTTGGTCGTGAACGTCGCCGTGGCGGGCTCGCCGGCCTGGCCGTCGCGCATCGCCTTGACGGTCACGGTGTACTCGGTGGCCGGGGTCAGCCCGGTCGCGGTGTACGAGGTACCGACAACGGTGGGCATTACCGGCTCCCTTCAGTGGTCGGGTTGGTGTCCTGGGCAGTGCCACCCCGCGCCGCTCCCGATGGCTCGACCGTCACGTCGTAGCTCTCGGCGCCGGGCACCACGCCCCACCGGATCTCCGCGCTGGTCTCCGACACAGAGGCCGGGTCAGCGCGGAGAGCGGGGGGTGCGATCAGGACTGGGAAGGGTTTGCGTAGGCCGCGACCGTCTCGCCCTCCGCGGTGGCGGTGACGATCTTCGTGCCCGCCTGCGTGTAGGTGTGGGTCGCCTCGGCGGCGTTGTCCTGCACGGTCGCGGTGCCTGTCTGGCCGTCGCCGAACGCGAAGTTGACCACCGTGTCGTCGGCGGCGGTGCCAGTCCACTTGAACGTGAACTTCATGGAGTCCGAGGAGTCCACGGTCGCGGTGAGAGTGGCACCGCCCGGGGCCGGGAGGTCGATCGTGCCGCAGGTCGCCGGAGGCGGGGCGATGGTGGTCTGCCGGATGAGGCGGACCTCCTTCGTGCCGATCGGCGCGAGGAGCGGGGAGGGAGCACCGGCGGCGTTGGCGACGACGTTGTGCGGGCCCACGCCCCAGCGGGAGCCGGCCTGGGCGTTCGCGGTGAACGTGAAGTTCACGCTCGCTGCGCCGATTTCGAGGTCGCCCATGACGCCGGAGGTGAGCCAGGGGCACAGGATGTAGCCCCAGGCGCCGGTCGCGTTCGGGTCGTCACACGCCGATTCGCCCTGGACGTCGGTCCAGACTTCGAGGGCGAAGCCGCCGGAGTCGGAGGGCTCCACGGACTCGCGCCAGCCGACAATGTCGCCGCGGGCGTCCAGTTCCAGCGCGTTGGCCGGGTTGATCAGTCCGACCAGGCCGGGGTCGACCTCGCAGAACTGGATCTCCGCCTGGATGTACTTGATGGAGTCGGGGACCTTCAGGTACACGCACCGTTCGCCGGCGGCGTTGGTCTGCTCGATCTCCTCGCCCTCGGCGATCTCCGCCGAGTAGGTGACGGTGATGAAGCCCTTGGAGACGGCCTGGGAGCCGGCACCATAGATGGGGCGTCCGCAGCCGTCGACGCGGGTCAGCCGCATTCGCCGCCCGAGCACCGGGGTAAAGCACTTGGTAGCCATGGTTCCTCACTTGGCTTTCTTGGCTGTGGTGTTGGGGGCGATGTCGACCTCGTACGCCTCGGCGCCGGGTACGGGGGCCCACGTGATGAGCGCGCTCGTCTTGTCCGCCAGGCCGACGGCGCTGACCCGCGCGGGGGCGGGCAGCGCGGGCAGGGCGGGGGTGTCGTCGGTGACCGGGACCGCGAACAGCGGGCAGTCGAAGGTGACGAGGACGACGCGCTCGGCGATCGCGTAGTGCGTGTTGGACGGCGGGTCGAAGAAGCCCGCGATGCGCGGCGAGGTGCCGGGGAGCACCTGCACCGCATCGCGGCGGACGGTGACCTGTCCGGTGGCGTAAATCCACGCGGTGCCGTTGCTCTCGGTCCCGTCGGGCCCGCTGCGCCCGTATCCGGCGCCGAACGCCCACGGCGCCCCGAGCGGGCTCCTCAGGCGCGGCCCGTCGGGATTGGCGAGGTTCTTCGCGCGGGCGGGGGCGGCGAGGCGGCGCGGGGCGTGCAGGACGCCGAGCTCCGAGGTGGCACTGCCGAGGGCCTCTTCGAGGAGGCCGACGGCCGTCTGGAGATCGACAGCGTCCTCGGCCAGGAGCACGGTGCGTTCGGACTTCAGCGTCGGCAGGATCCCGGCCTGGTCGGACCACAGGGCCCGCTCGATGAGCCGTTCTTCGACCGCGTCGAGACGCACGCGCACCCGGCGGTCGATGTCCTCGGTGCGCAGGTCCCCGCATGCCAGGCCGGCGTACAGGCCGATCGGCCACGCGGAGTCCCAGCGGGGCTGTTCGGTGCGCTTGGGGTGGTCGTTGAGGTCTTCGTTGCCGGGGCGTTCGGGGTCGCACAGCGCCCAGTAATCGCCCTGCGCACACGTGTCGGTGGTCCACTGCGCGTATGCCTGGCGGACGCGTTCGTCGATGACGGTCGCGGCGCTGTAGAGGCCGTGGCGGCGCGGGGGCGCCTGCGGCTGCTGGACCTGCACGAGCGGCGCGTAGGCGGCCGGCGGTGCGGTGGGGGTGGTCATGCTGTGCCCTCCCTTCTGTGGGCTGGCCCTGCGCCCCGGCCGGTGATCCACCGACAGGGAACAGACCGGCTCGCGGCCGGGGCGCAGGGAGTGAAGTGCCTACAGAGGGCGGGCTAGATGGCCGGGCAGAGCTGCTTGGCCTCGGGCACGACGCCTCCGGTGGTGGCGCCGTTGGCGCACAGGTCGATCTTGAGGAGGCGGGCCGTTCCGCACTTGCGGCCGAGGAGGAAGCCCTCCTCGGTGAACAGCGAGATGTACTTGTTCGACGGGTGCGTGGCGTCGCCGAGGAGGTTCACGCTGTCGTAGATCGAGTCGAGGCTGATGATGTCCTGGCGCGCGGCGACGTAGGCGCCGGCGGTGTAGATGAGGACCTGGAGCTGCTGCGGCCAGGACTTGAGCGTCGTCGGGTCGGCGACGTCGAGGTCCTGCCAGTCGTAGACGAACTGGACGCGGGCGCCCATCTGCGCGAACCAGGCGTTGATACGCGAGTCGGGGACGGCGATCAGGTCGACGCCCAGGCGCTTGGACAGGTCCGAGCGGAGCAGGCCGTGGACCCAGAACGGCAGGACGACCTCGACGGTGGTGCCGCGCGCCATGCGGTTGCGGGCCTTGATGTTCTCGATCTGGAGCTCAAGTGCTCCCAGCAGGCTCGGGACGGCGCCGGGGCCGTAGTGGTAGCCCGCGTCGTCGCCGCTGCCTTCGATGCCGTAGGTGACGGTGTGGTCGACGCGCTTGACCATGCGGTCGATGGTGTCGGCGTTGATCAGGTGCTCGTGTGCCGTCATGAGGCGCTGCGTCCAGTCGCGGACCTGCTCGGGCCAGGAGTGGTTGCGCAGGATGTCGGCCTTGATGCACATGCCGCGCGGCAGGAGGCGCAGTTCGTTCCAGTCAGGGCAGGGCAGTTCGGCGCAGGGCTTGACCGGGCGCGCGAGCGGGTCGTCCTCGCAGAGCTGGTCCTCTTCCCAGGACCAGGTGTGCTCCTTGAGCTTGTCGTAGACGGTGCCGAAGTCCGGGGTGGAGGGCCAGCGCAGGCCGCCGTGGCGCACGGTGATCGTGGGGAGGTCGAGGATGCCCTCGCGGGAGGCCATGTCGGGGCAGAATTCCCAGAGCGTGTCCGACGGTGAGCACCAGATGTCCCCCTGCGCGACGGTGCCTTCGCACGCGGCGACCAGGGAGCCGCCCTTGAGGCGGCGCTCGTCTGCGGCGTAGTCCAGCACGCGCGAGTCGTGCTCGCTGGAGGCGATCAGGCCCGAGTCGGAGCGCGTCAGGTTGAACTGGGCGATGTTCACGCCGCCGGACGCGGCGTTGGAGCGGCCGATGCGGGCGAGGGCCTGCATGCGGCGGGTCGCGGCGTCCACGAGCTGGTCGAAGGAGAGTTCCTGGCCGGTGTTGTAGCCGGGGATGTCCGCCGACGCGGTCAGTGACCAGTTCGATCCGCTGCCGTTGCCGGGCAGGGTGCGGTCCGAGCGCAGCGACCCCAGTCGGTTCCCGCTGCGGCGGGATGCGGCGACCGGCGTCGGAGCGGCGGCCTCGGGCGCCGCGGCAGACTCCTGCGCGCCCTCGCTCTCGCTTACCGGGGCGTTCTCGACGTCCGGCTCGCTGTCGAGGCCCGTGCCCGGCTCGTCCTCGGTGTCGGCGGGCGCGTCGGAGCCCTGGGGGCGTACGCGGCCGTGGAGTTCGGCGATCTGCTGCTGCCGGGCCGTTTCCGCGTCGGCGATCGTCCTCTGACGGTCGCGGGCGGCGTCAACGACGTCGGCGAGCTGCGTGATGGTCGCGACCTCGGCGTCCGTGCGCGAGCCGTCGGCGTCAGCGATCTCGTCAAAGGCGGCCAGCGCGTTCTCGGCGAGTTCCGCTGATGCCTCGGCGCCGAGTTCGCTGATCGCAGCGTTGATGATCTCCGCGCGTGCCTGGCCGTCGGCGGCGTCGGCGAGCTGCTGGAGAAGGGAGTTGAGCTGTTCGCGGTTCATCGCGAGTGTCCTTGATGCGAGAAAGCGTCAACACCCGCGCATCGGCGGGTTGTTGCGACCCCGGCCCACAGCCAGACGGGTCTTCCTCGCATCCCGGCCCACAGCCAGACGGACACGCTGAGTTGGGTGCAGGCGCCCCCCAGGGGAGTCCGCACGAATTCCCTGGGGGGTGCCACTGGCGTGGTACACACCTGCACAACGGAGCATAAGCCCACAACTGGGCTCAACGGTCTATAAGTTGGTCATCCCTCGGCGATCGTCTGGAAATACTCACCCGTACGGTGCAACGCCCGGCTCGCGTCGGCCTCCACCCACGTCACGAAGTCCCGATGGGGCTGCGGCTTCTCCCGTTCGGACAGTTGATCAGCATCAACCACGCTGACCTCGCCGCTGAGCGCGTCGATGGAGAACGACTTCCCCTCGGGCAGTTTGTGCCGCCACACCTTCGCGCCCTTCGGTGGCGTCTGCCCCGAGTCCCACTGACCGACGCGGTATCCACCGCCGCCTCCACAGCACCCCATGCGCCTTACCTTTCTTGCTACTTCGCGGCCCGCTTGGCGCGGGCCTCGGCCTTCATCGCTTCCCACTGAGTCCTGTTGGCACAGGCTCGCGCGCGGGACTTCGGGTTCACGTTCTGGCGGCCCTTCCAGTTGAGATCGCCGGTCAGGCACATGCGGGTGACGGCGTTCACGGCCACAGCGATGGCATGGCCCTTCGTCATCCCCTTGCGGGTGAGCTTCTTGGACAGCGACCGGATCATCTCGGGGAGGTGGCCGCCGCCGACCTTGGACTTCTCGACCCAGTTCGCGAACGCCTGCGCGTCGTCGGGGCCGTCGAGTTGGCTGGCGAACTGCTCGCAGTACGCCACGTCTTCCGGGGTCGGCTGAAGGTCGGGGTGGTCGGCAACCTCGAGGATCCAGTCGTCGGTGGCGTGTGGTTCGCCCTCCGCGTCGTCGGTGCTGTCGAGGTCTTTCTCCCGCGGGTCGGAGCCGATCCGGGTCCCGGCTCCCATTGCCTGACGGTGTGCGTTCATGCGGGCGGCGAGGTGGTCGGTGCGGGCCCTGTTGATGCGCTGGGTGGCCTGGGCTAGGACCCGGACGTGGTCGTCGTCGCCGGGCGTGGTCCGTCGCTGTGCCACGCCGGTGGTGCGCACGGCTGCCATCTGCTGTCCGAGGGCGGTGATGGTTTCGCGGAGCTGGGCGAGTGCGGCCGTCATCTGCGCGGCGAACTGCCCGATGCCGGGGATCGTCTGCTGTGGGTTGTCGGGCCAGTTGTCGAAGGCGTCGGTCTCGGTGACGATGCCGGCTGCGACGAGGGAGAGCGGCTTGTCGTCGTGGAGGTAGGCGGAGGCGCGCAGGACGGGGAAGGCGGGCCGGTTCACGGCGAGCGCGGCGACGAGGTCGAGGCCGTGGCCCTTATCGCGCCAGTCCCCCGACAGGGGTGCCCTGCGCAGGATGGCGATCTGTTCGGGGGTGGCGCCGGGGGTGAGGGAGCCGGCGACCCAGATGCCGTGTTGGTCCTCGCCTGCGCGCACGATCGCGGCGCCGTACCCGGTGTCGGAGTAGAACGCCATGGTCTCGCTCGCGGTGAGGCCGTGCTCGGCGTGTGAGGTGCCCGCCGTGAGGGTGCCCACGGAGAGGTAGGTGCCTTCGGCGGTGAGGACGGAGCCGACGTGGAATTCCTTGTAGCCGGTCGGGGACTTGGGGGCGAAGACCTTGCGGCCGGGAAAGCTGAGGTGGGGCGAATTCCACTCGGCGAGGTGTCCGAAGACCTGTCCTTCCGGCGTGACGTGCATCGCGGTGGGCTTGTCGAAGCCGGGGTTGTCGAACCAGGCGGCGGGCGGGGCGACGGGGATGGAGGAGGCGACGAGCGAGGCTCGCTGGCGGGTGTCGGCGTCGAGCGCGAACGGGCGCTTCTTCTCGTCGTCTTCGCCGTCCGGTTCGCTGGTCTTGGGTTCGGGGCGCGGCGAGGTCGGCTTGCCCGTCGGCGCATCGGCGGCAGGCTCGTCGAGTGGTTCAGCGGTGGGGTCGAGGTCGCTCGGGGGGATCTCGTCCGCGTCTGTGTCGACGGTCGGGGCGTTCTCGTCGCTGGTCCCGGGGTCGATGCCGTCGAGCAGCCCGGGGGCGGGCTGCTGTTGTTCGGGGGCGGTCGGGTCCTGCATGGCCGGGCCGAGGGGGAGTTCTTCGTCGTCGTCGAGGATGCGGATCTTGGCGTGCTTGTCGAACGCGGGCTGTCCGACCAAGGTGGCGCCGGTCAGGCGCCAGGACCGTACGACCTCGACAGGGGCCTCGGGGTTGGAGTCGTCGAGCTCCATGAGGGCCTTGTCGAGGTCGACGGAGACCCACCCGAGGTAGCCCCGGGCGATCTTGTCGGCCACCTTCGCCGCGTCGGGGTCCCTGCCGTCGAAGGTGCCGCTGCCGTGCAGGACGCCGCCCTCGACCCAGGCGTGACGAAGGATAGCCAGCCCCTGCACGGCGCCTTGGTGCCGTTCCGCCAGGCTCGGCTGGAACAGCAGCGGGAGGGGAAGTTCACGGGTGTCCAGGCGTTCAGTCGCCCCGAGGCGGCGTTGGTCGCCGGAGTCCTGCTCGATGGGGGCGAGCGGGCCGGTGAAGCGGATGTCGTCGGGACCGGCTTCCGGCCCGGCCTGCGCAGTGGTGACGGGCATGGTTCCTCCGGATGCGGTGAGCGGGGCCGGTGTCAGGCGCAGCGAGCATCGGCAGTGCCAGGTCTGTGCGGGGCTCGCTGAGGTGGGGTCGCCGGGGAACATGAGGCGTTCCCCGCCGACGGTGAAGGGCTGGTCGACCGGGACGGTCTGGCCGTTGGCTTGCATGTGGGCGTCGCGGGTGCGGCCGTCGAGCGGCATGTGGATGCGCCACGTCTTGAGCATCGGGACGCCGGACTCGGCGGCGTTGAGGAGCGCGGCGGTGAGGGTGCCCGCGTTCATGGCCGAGCGCAACTCGGTCTGGACGAGGGCGTTGGCCCACGCTTCGTGAGCGGCCATGTCGAAGAGGGCGCCGCGCTGGTCGGGCGGGAGGCCGGTGAGCTTGCGGAAGGTATTCGTCTCCCAGTGGCCGCCGCCGATCCGTTCGACGGCTTGCTGTGCGTACTGGACGGCACGAGGGTGGGCGGCGGCGAGGCCGCCGGCGCCATTCATGTACGCCTCGATCAGGAACGGTGCGAGCGTCGGCGGGACGGCCGTCGCCCAGTCGGAGGGCCAGCCGTTGACTCCGAGCCGGGCGACGACCTCGCGGGCGGTGGTGAGCCAGGCCGTAAGGCGCGTACGGAAGGCCTCCATCGCCCGCGAGATGAGCACGGTGAGGGTCATCGCAGGACTCCCGCGTCGCGCAGGTGCCGGGTCAGCATCGCGACATCGTGGGCCTGTCGGCTAGTGATGAGGTGGCGCGTATAGCGGTCCACGGCAGCGATGGCCTCGGCGGACGCATAAGGGCAGGCGGCGAGGTGGGTCCAGGCGCCGTCCAGGAGACGGGCCATGTCGGTGAAGGACTGACACGTCGTGTGGACCTGCCAGGCCGGGATGGTGGTGTCCGTGGAGGTGCGCCCCGGCGTCATGCGTTTGCCGGCGACTTCGAGTGCGCGGCGTACCGCCATGTCGGCGGCCGCCGTGAGCGCCATGCCGGTATCGGAACGCTGGGCCGGGAGGGCGCGGGGTTCGGCACCCCGCCCGGTGTCGGCTGCGGGGGCCTGGCGCTGCCCTGCTCCGGCGCCCGCAGCCGACGGGCCCGCGCCAAGACCGCCACTACCGGGCGCGGGAGTTGAGGGCCCTAGGTCGATGCCGAGGGCCTGGGAGAGGATCTGTTGCGCCATCTGCGGGTTCTCGGCCAGCTTCCACAGCGCGCGGCGGGTGCGTTCCTCATCGGAGGGTTTGTCGCCGTCGCCGAAGCCGATCTCCCTGCGCAACGCCTCGCCGGAGAGTTCACCGCGGTCGTAGAGCTGGATGGCGTCGTCGGACTGGTCTGGGCGCAGGGTCAGTTCGGTGGTGTCGGCGTAGATGACGTACCGGGAGGCGTCCTGAATGCCGTCGTCCTCCATGAGGGGGCGCAGGTACCGGTCGGTGACGGGCTGCGTGAAGAGCCTGAGGACGGGGATGACGTGGAGATCGACCGCCTCCTCGGAGATCTGCCAGGAGGTCCAGTGGTTGGCCTCTTCGCTGCCGAGGATCGCGGTCGGGGGGACGTCCATCCCGATGGCGAGTTTGCGTTGGGCCTGTGCCAGCAACTCGCTTGAGCGCTCGTCGAACTTGGAGGAGATGTCGATGTGCTGGATGTTCTTGATGTCCTCGCCCTTGGCGCGCAGGACGATGGGCACCACGGCACTGGCGCGGTCGCGGTCGGTGATCGCGGGGACCATGTTCTCGATGAGTTCGTCCATGAACTCGTCGGTGTCCTCGCGCGGGTTGCCGTCGGCGTCGTTGACCGGGACCGTCTCCGCGCCGGTGAGGGATGCCTCTAGGGGGACGGCGAGGATGCCGTTGCCGGCCAGGCGGGAGTCGATGGTGGCGTTGACGTGGGCGGTGAGGCCGCACAGGATCCGCAGGTCTGGCAGCAGCGGCTGTACGGGACTGTCGGCTTGCCATGAACGCTCGGGGTCGGGGCGCCAGATCCGGGACACGAACGACTCGCCCTGGGCAAGTTCCACGTAGCGCTGCTCGTCGATCTGAAGCTTGAACGGGGCGTCCTCGCCGGAGCCGGTGGTCTGCAACTGGGCGCGGGAGGCGATGCTCCAGACTTCGGTGCCGGTATCGGGGTGAGCGTAGGCGACGAGGTACCACTCCCCTACGACGGTGGCGTGGATGGCCATCTGCGCGAGGAGTTCTGCCTGCCCGTCGGCGCCGCCGGCCCACGAGGTGAGGTAGCGGTCGATGAGCGCCTGGTCGTCGACGGGGACGGGGGTGCCGTCGCCGCGCGGGTCAACGGTGCCCAACTTGAGGGTGGCGCGGGAGCAGGCGTTGGCGAGCCAGCGCACGCCCTGTCGCAGTTCGCCGCAGCGCCGATAGAAGGCCCAGGCGTCGGTCTGCCAGCCCGCGGCGGCGGGGAGCTGGGAGAAGGAGGAGCGGGCGCGGTTGCGGTTGACGGACTTGCCCGTCGTGGGGCGGGGGGAACGCAGGAGTTCGGCGCTCGCGATCAGGGATGCGGTGCGCAGCGCTCGGGGTCGGGGCAGCGTCGGCAAGGCGGCTTACCGGGCGTAGCGCTGGTTGAGGGCTCCGACGAGCCAAGAGGCGGCGGCGACCTGTGCGGCGGCGGCTGCCCATCCGAGGGCGGTCTCGGGCCAGTCGCCGAGCCAGTAGCGGACGGCGAACGCGGTCAGGACGATCCAGAAGCCGGTGCACCAGGCGCAGGTCATGCCCGCGTACAGGCCGCGCTCGTCGACCGGCTTCACCGGCGGCGGATCACCGGCCGCTTCATCGGCCGGGCGCTCGCGGTCGGCGAGATCCGCCTTGTAGGCCTTGAGCGCCCGACGCCCGAAGTAGTCGCGTACCGGCTTGGTGATCGTGTCGGTCGTCACCAGCCGCGTGACTCTCGCAGCACTCAGCACGATCAAGAGAAATGCCCACAAAGTGATCGTCACGCCGCAAATCTTACGGCCTACATGCCGCCTGAGTGAAGGATCTATCACACAGGGTCACAGATGAGGGACGGCACCGAACTAGCGCACCCACACCCACCCAAGCCTTAGACTCGAACACATGGCCGAAAAAACACCACAGAAGCGCCTCGCTGCGGCCCTCGTCGTCGAGACGTACCTGCGGTGGCAACTCAAGGAAACCCGCGATTCGATCGACCGGCTGGAGAAGGAAATCGTGGACTGGGAGCGGAAGCGGGAGATCGCCTACCGCGAGTCGCGCTTCACCATCGAGGAAACTCACAGCGACGAGGAACCGGACCGCATCCACCGCGGCGGATGCCAGCACAACCGAGGCGCTTCCGACTTCCTCGAAGGGCCCGAGGCAGCTCTCCAGTACGACGAGCGCGGCCTCACCGCGTGCGAGATCTGCAATCCCTTGCCCGGGCTGCGCTCGGCGGTACTGAACTGGACGCCTCCCCTTCCGGAAGACGGCGTCTGAAGACGTCTCTCCTCCGAGGCCGCTGCCACCCCAGAGGCAGGCGTCAACCGCCGTAGGAGCGTTTGCCGATGCGTGGGCCGCCTAGTTGCTGGTGGGCGCGGTTGGTGATGGCCTCACGGGATCCCTGCGGGCTGTTGACGGCCTGCCCTGTCGAGGGCGGTCCGAGGAGCTGGTCGGCGAGGAGGACGGAGGCGTCGATACGTCCGGGGGACCAGGAGGAGTCGGCCTGGAAGGTGCACCACTCCTTGACCAGCTCGGGCATCTGCTCGGCCAGCCGGATGCGGTCCTCGCGGAGCTGCCCGGCTACCGGCTCGGCGCGCAACAGCTTGCCGATCTTCGCGCTCTTGGCCTCGACGAGCGGGGGGATCTTCTCGTACGGATTGGGCCCAAGGTGCGCCTTGTCGCCGCGGTCGTGTTCGTCGGCCCACTCGTCGCGCAGCATCTTCCACGCGGTCTTGATGACCAGCTCGGCCTGGTCGCCGCCGAAGTTCTTCTCGACGTAGATGACCGAGGCGTTCGTCTCCATGGCGAGCGTGCACGCGGCGCGTGACCAAGCGTCGGAGGTCATGCGTCCGGAGCGGTCGTGGGTCCAGTAGAGGCGTTTGTCGGTGCCGATGTAGCCGCCGATGATCCCGGCCTCGTCGCGTCCGCCGCCGCTCGGGTCGACGGCGACGCCGATCCGGCGCGGCCCGGGGACGCCTGACAAGTGCGTGCGTTCCCGCATGAGTTCAGCGGTCACGAGCGCGCCCTCGACCGGTTGCGGGTCGCCCTGGTAGAGCGCGCCCCAGTCGTACGGGGTGGAGGAGGAGCGCTTGCTGTACCAGTGCGCGAGGAGTGCCCCCTTGTCCCGGGTGGCGATCTTGGGGTGTGAGAGGGGATCGCCCTGCTTGCGTTTGAGCGGGTCGCCCGCGGGCGTCAGCTTGAGGTCCGCGATGGCCGGCAGGTGGATGACGGTCCACTCACCGCCGTTTTCCGTGCGGCCCTCGGCCTTGAGGAGGCGGCCGGCGAGATCGTCCTCGTGCCAGCGGGTCAGGATCAGGAGGGTGGGGGCGCCGGGCGACAGGCGGGAGACAAGGTCGGAGGAGTAGGAGTTCGCGACCCTTTTGCGCACGGTCGGGGAGTCGGTCTCCTGGCGGTTCTTGTGGGGGTCGTCGACGACGAGGAAGTCACAGGGGTGACCGGTCAGGGAGCCGCCCATGCCTGCGCAGCGCACTCCCCCGCCGGTGGTGAGGCGCCAGTCGGAGACGGAGGAGCGGTCGGCGGACAAGTGGAGGTCGAATCGGGCTCCGTAGGTGCGGATCAGCTTGCGGATCTGGCGTCCGCGTTCGTCGGCCAACTCGGAGCCGTACGAGGCGATGATGACGTGGTGGGTCGGGTTTCTGACGAGCCACCAGAAGACGCCCCACACGGCCGCCGTGGTCGACTTGCCGACCTGGGGCGGGGTGGTGATCAGGACCTTCTTCGCGTTCCCGGCTGCGACCTTGGCGAGTGCGTTGCCGATCAGACGCGAGTGGGGGCGCGGGTTGAAGGTGGGGTCGACGGAGACGGCCATGGAGACGGGATCGCCGAGTGCGGCGAGATAGCGGGCCCGCTCCATTTCCTGCTCGGGGTCGCGCTGGGGCGCGTAGTGGAGCACTACTCGTCGTCCTCGTCGCCGTAGGCGATGGTGACGTCGTCCGTCCCCTCGGCGCGCGCTGAGGCGGCGGCCGCGATGGCGCGGAGCTCGGCCAGGCGGTCTTCCTCCGTCAGCGGGACGGCGGTGATGCGGATCGCCGGCGCTTCGTCCGAGCCTTGGACGGTGACGGTCTTCGGATCGATGGCCTGAGCCAACACCTGCTGGAGCCTGATCAGTTCGGCATTCGACAGGTCACGGTCCTCACGCCAGCCCTTGACCAGGGTGCGCAGCGCCAGGCCGGTCGCGGCGACCATCTGTTTGGCGTGGGCGCGCCGGGCCTCGTCGAGGACGGCTTCGTCCTTGCGGCGCTGCTCGACGTCCCAGGCCCGGGCGCGTTCGGCCCAGTGCATGCGGGTCGCGAGCTTTTGCAGGTAGGCCGGTGAGCGGCCGATCTCGACGGCGAGGGCGCGGACCTTGCGGTCCTTCATGTCGCGGTATGCCTCGAAGCGCCGGTAGTTGTCGTCCGACTCCCGGGGCCGTTGCTGCTCCCACGGGTCGAGGGTTGGGTCGAGTGTGATCGGCGTCTTATCTGCTGGCATGACATTTCCCCAGGTCAGGTGGGGTTTCTCCGATAGAATTCGGTATGGAACAGGTGGAAACGATCACGGGTCCGCTCGGGCCGGTGCTGACGATCCGGCAGCCGTATGTCAGCCGGATCATGCAGGGCGACAAGATCATCGAAAACCGTTCGTGGGCACCCAAGTACCGGGGCCGTCTGTACGTGCACTCCGCGCAGAAGCCGGAGCGAGACCACGGCTTCGGTCTGACGGAGAAGGACCTGGAGGGCGTGCACGTACGCGGGCAGGTCGCCCCGGTCGCGCGGGACAACGTGCTCGGGTGCATCGTCGGACACGTCGACTTGGTGGACATCGTCACGGACTCTGATCACTGGAGTGCGCTGGACGGCTACTACCACTGGGTGCTCGCGAACCCTGTCGAGTTCGAGGAGGCGATCCCTGCGCGGGGACGTCTGTCGTTGTGGACGTGGCACGGTTGACGGCGTCGGCGAAGTCGTCGAACACCGGCCAGTACTGGCACGGCGGCGAGGGCTTTCCGAAGGAGGGCACGTTGCCGGTGAAGATGAAGCGGGCGGGGTAGCCGGACAGGCCGACGAGTGCTTCGAGTGCGGCGTCGGGCTTGTCAGCGAAGAACACGAGCGCGCCCGCGATGACGGGGGCGGTGCGCGAGGCGCCGATGAGGAAGTTGCGGATCCCGTACGGCACCGGCTTGACGAGGCCGGTGAGGTCGAGGGCCCAGCGCAGCCCCGGGCACGCGTCCAAGGTGGCCATGGCGAGACCGGGGCCGTTGTGCACGAGCAGGCCTCGCGAGCGCGCGTTTCCCGGCCTCCAGTCGACGAGTTCGACCCCGTAGGCGTACGCGAGCTGCGGAAGGCTCAGGGGTTTGCCGGCGACGCGGGGACGCGGGTCCTTGGGCGGTACTCGAAGCCGTAGCAGTTCATCATCCGCACGTCCGCCTGATGCTTCGCGAGCCCCTTGTGGGCGTTCTTCCCGCCACCCAGCATCATCTGACCGGGTCGGGTGTCGCAGTGCCATCGTTTGCTCTTCAGGTAGTAGCGGATCAGCCCGGGGTGAGTCGTCACGGAGCGGAAGCGGTAGCCCTTGGCCACGTACAGGTCGGCCAAGAACTCCTCGAACCGTGTGCCGATTCCCAGGCCCTGCCAGTCCGGCATGACGACGAGCCGGCGCAGGCGGCGGATGCGGCGGGCCTTCGGGCTGGGGTGGGGGAAGTGGGCGACGACGCCGAACGCCACGCACTCGTCGCCGATGAACGCGCCGTAGCAGTCGCCCGCGGGCATGTTGGCGCTCAGATAGTGATGGACCCGAAAGACCTTCCAGAGCGAGGCGTCCACCTTGCGCACGTCGACCGTGACGGTTGGCCGGGGTTGAACCTGCCTCCACGTGAACGTCGGGACGTGCGGCTGGAACACCCAGTCCGGCTGGAGCCACTCCTCGATGTCGTAGTGGCACGTGACGGCGACCATCCGGGAGCCGCGTCGGCGGATCAGTTTCGCGGTTGCCGCGCTCGCGATCTGGGCGACCTGGCGGTCCACGGTGGAGGTGAACTCGTCGATGACCGCGAGGTCGGGATGCTCGAGGACGGCTCGTGCGACGTGGGCTCGGAACTGTTCGCCGCCGGACAGGGTGTTGTACGGGCGTAGCCAGGCCGGGGCTGTGGAGAGGCCGACGGCGTTGAGGGTCGCGGTGATGTCCTTCACGGAGAGGTCGTCGGCGAACGCGTCGACGAGCGCGCCCTTGTCGGGCCAGTCGAGTTCCTGGATGAGCCGGTCGCCGAACATCGCCTTCGCGCAGGTCGACTTGCCTGATCCGGAGGGGCCGACGATGAGCCCGATCGCCCAGTCCTTGTCCTCGATGGGCGCGTCCACGGTCCAGGTGCGGGCCAGTTTCTCGTCCGCGGGCAGGTCGAAGCGGGCCTCGACCTGCATCACCCGTGGAGTGCGCTGGAGTTCGTGGGAGACGGAGACAGTGGTCTTCACCGGTCAGCCGATCAGCGCGCGCACGTTGAGGCCCTCGTCCTGGAAGCGTTCGAGGAGTTCGAGCTGTTCGGCTTCGGTGCCGGCGGTGATGATGACGCCCCACGCGGTGGTGGACTCCTCTTCGTCGGCGTCGCCGAGGAAGTCGTCGTTGCCGTCGAGGGCGTCGTCGGCGAGTTTGTCGAGGAGGTCGTCCATCTCGTCGTTGTTGTAGCCGGTGCCGTCCAGGCCTTCGGGGGTGTGCTGAAGGTCCTTGAGGAGTTCGGCGAGGAGTACGTCCTCGTAGCCGTTGTCGCCGGCCTTGTTGTCCATGAGGACGATGCGCTTGGCGGCGTCGTCGTCCACGTCGACCTCGACGATCGGTACGCGGGTCGCGCCGAGGAGTTCGCTCGCTTCGTGTTGCCCGTTCCCGGCGAGGACGTAGCCGGTCGCCTTCTGCACGACGATGGCGCGCCAGAACCCGTAGCGGGTGATGGAGTCCTGGATCATCTCCAGGTCGTGGCGCTTGGGATTGCCGGGGTAGCGCTTGACGGAGTGCAGGTCGCGCAGTAGCGGCTGGAGGTCGGGGGCGCAGGTGGGTTCACTCACCGTCGTCCTCCTGGGCGTGGAGGTCTGGGCGGTTGCAGTAGAGGCGGCCGGAAGGCGTGTGGGTGTGCTCGTGCTCGGGCGGCTCGGACGGCTGCTCGTCGTCGCGGCGGGCGATGCCGGCGTTGGCGAACATGACGGTCTCGTCGAGATGAGTGAGCGCCAGGCTCTTCTCGCGGGAGTCAGGCACGTGCTCATCGATGGTGAGCGCGAAGTTCAGTGCGAGGGCGCGCAGCTCTTCGTACTTCGCCGCCTGTTCTGCGGTGGCGGGGTGGAACGTGAATCGTGTCGCGAGCTCTTCGGCGCCGATGGTCATGCGTAGTCCTTGAGGGGTGCAGATGGAGCGGCAGCGTGCCGAGCAGGCCGGGGATCTGCCGGTGAGGGGTGCCGTCGGGGTGGATGGTGTCGAAGGCGGGGTCAGGGTGGGGGCCGCGTCGCATGACGGTGCCGGCCTCGACGAGCAGGGTGCGCGTCGTGGTGGGGGCCAGGCCGAAGGCCGCGGCGAGGTCGAGGATGGAGAGGTCGTCGCTGCCGTACTCGGTCTTCAACTTCTGCGCGAGGGCGCGGCGTTCGGGGGTGTGGCGCCGCGGGATAGCGCGGACGAGGTAGCTCGGCATCAGTCGCCGTACGTGCGCTGGGCGGGGATCGCGAGGGCGACGGGCTGAGTGGTGTTGCGGCGGACGGGGCCGGAGGTGCGCAGCCGGGTGCCTGCCTCGATGAGGAGGCGGCGGGTGCAGCCGTAGGAGAGGCCGGACATGACGGTGCACTGGCGGATGGAGTATCCGCCGTCGTAGGCGGTGCGGAGTCTGGCGGCAGCCTCAGTGCGCTCGGTGCCTTTGAGACGCTTCGTCATGTTACCGACGGTAACACTACGATCACTTAACGGAATGGATCGGCTCGCGCGGGACGACAGGACGCCGGAAGAGCACGCGAGGTCCCCCGCGCCCTGCCGCCCACGCCGCCCGATCTTCGCCAACTCCCCCACAAGCGGGGACGGGAGAGCCGCGTGGGCTCGGGCGAGCCACCCGGCATAACGTGAGAGAAAGTGATCAATTACGCGTAACCGCCACTCCACTGAGAGCGACAGCGGGACCTACGACCCCACCGCGCGGGGCCTTTCGACTCTGCAACTGCCCAGGTCAGCGCGCCTAGCTTGGAATCATGACCCCCCACAGCCCTGAAACCGCCTCCGCCGAGCAGACCTCGCCGCAGGCCCGCCCGGCCAAGGAAGCGCTCAAGGCCCGGTGGCGTGAACTGAACGAGCGCCCCTTCGGCGGCTACGACACGGCGCCTCAGGCGCCCGCGCCGGCGCCGGCTGCCGTGCCGACGATGTCGGTGACGCGGACGAAGAAGAAGACCTCCCACACCTTCCACCTGTTGATGACGGTCCTCACGGCCGGCGTGTGGGGCCTGTTCGTGTGGCTCCCGATGACCGTGTGGAACGCTTCGGGGATCAACAAGAAGAAGTCGGTCACGCGCTACCAGTAGCCGCAGGGCGCGTTGTTGGCGCTTCCGTCAGCCGAGCTGGAGGTAGGCGGACAGCAGGAGGTTGCTCTCCACGGACAGCGGCACGGTGTAGATCTGCCCACCGGCCAGCGCGCGCGATGACCGCGCGGACCTCGGCCGCGGTGGGTAGATTCACGCCGCGAAGAGCTCCATCTGAACGTTGTCCGGCCAGTTCGGAAGGTGGAGGCCGCCGCGGGCCTCACGCATCTCGCGGCACTTGGTGCGCCGACATGTCGAGGGACCGTAGACGCTGATCCCGGAGTCCTCGATCCCCTGGAAGGTGCCGACATGGCAGGCTGGCGCGGGAACCCACTCGCCCTTCCATCGCTTCAGGGCCGTCTCGTGGATCGTCATGCTGTTCGGGAGGGCGACGCACCGGCCCGCCGGGTACTTGGCGCGGGCGGTCTGCGCTATGGCCTGTATGTGATCGGTACCCATGCTTCCGGATTATCCGCAGTACACCTTGATCACGCCACCGACTAGCCATGTACCGCACATTGCTTGTGTCGCGCACCGTCTGTAACGGTACAGAGAGCGGCAGTGCCGCGCCTCGACATCGAGGCGCGGCACCGTTCACGTCAGCGACGCTGCCAGAAGACCCAGCAGGCGGCGGCGATCACCCCCTGGACCGAGGCCACGGCCGCCGAGGTCACCGAGTCGATCGAGCTCCCCGTGACGCCGAGCGCAGCGGTGTAACCGCCGGCATAGCCGGTGGCCAGAGCCACGAGAAGGCCGTTCGACCTCTTCGGCTCTTCGCCTCGGCCGGGGAAGGGTTGCATACTGCTCATGACAGCCAGACCTTTCTGGGTCGTTGGTTGGCCGTCGCCCCCGGATGCGCTGTGAGAGGTGGGTCTGGGGGCGACGGGGTTCTAGAGACCGCTCGTAACGGTCAGGAATCGTCGCCCTGGCTCTCCAGGGCTGCGAGTCGGCGCTCGATGGCTTCCAGCCGGGCATCGCCGCTTCGGCGAGTAGCAGCCTCAATCAGGGCCTGGATTTCAGCGGCGTCGGTGTAGCGAAGTGGTGGCATGCTCAGCCTCGACCGTGACCGCCGCAGCCCCTCCCCCGTGTATTGGCTTCGAAGACGATCTGCAAGCGGCTCGGCTGATTCATCATCCGGAGCGTCCGCCACGCGTGAGGCCGCTACACAGAGGCCCAGCAGGCGTTCGATCTCCGTGTCGGAATCATTTGACTCTGCGCCGTCAGACTCCGGGTCAAGGCCAAGGCTCCTCACGACGGAGGCACACTTGCTCCGAAGCCAGGCAACCTCTTCCTCGGAAAGATCAGATCCCACACTCCACGGCGCCCTACGCGCCCGCGGCAGGAAATCCGCGTAGCCCATATTGCTGGACTTCCCCGCCGCCATGTGGACGTTGATCGGCGCAGCATGCACTTCAGCCAACACGTTGTCGCCCACCGTCGCGGTCTGTCCCGACGCAGCGAGCGTCGCGTTACGCAGGTCTCGAAGTACGTCCTGGTCATGCACGATCGCGTCAACTTCGTCCCACGTACGCTCCACGAGCGCGTACGCCATGTCGAAGGCGGAGATAAGGATTGCGGCGCGAATGGGCTTGAGCGGACCACGTGTCTCGCTCTCGACGACACCTCGCTCCATCACGTCGGCGACCTGCTCCTCGAACGGACCTGCCACCTGCCCATATCGCTTGTAGACAGCGGACTTTGACATACCGCCGTGAGCCCTGCCGATCTGCTCCCAGGAAGTTCCGCGCTGCCGCTCGGCGATGACGGCCTGACTCATCAGCTCTTCGGCCTTGTCGAGCAACCGCTGCGCCTGCTCGACGAGTTCACCAGGCCTCGTCGCCTGCGCCTGCTTGGAACGGCTGTCACCGACGACGAAGGGGGCGGGCCCCTCCTGGGCCGCCGCAGCCAACACGTCAGTGATGTTCACGCCGGAAGACTGGCGCACCATCCGACCATCCGTCAACTCCACAACCCATCAACGTTCCTAAAGGGAAACGTCGGCGTGCACTAATCGCTCATCCGATGGGTCGTGTGCGCAGAGAAGAGAGCAGGTCGTGCGCAGATCGGGCGGTGCAGACCTCGGCATGCTCGATCATCACGTGCCAGGGCTCGCGCGGATCCGCGCCGAGACGGACGACACCGTGGACGAGGTGGCGCCATATCGTCGGAGGGAGTTGGTCGGCGGGGTACTTGCGTGGCTGCATGGCTACGGCGGAGCCATCGGCGCAGGGGTGGACGTGGGTGGGCTGCGCGCAGTCGGGGCAGCGTCGGAACATGCAGCGCGAGGGCCGGACGTCGGGGCAGTCCTCGGGTTCGGTAGCGGTCATGCGGTGGTTCCCATCAGCAGCCGCATCCACGAGGCGGGCGTGCGGTGCGCGAAGACCACCATCGGCCGTATGACTTCCTCGATGCGCGCCGAGCGGCACATCAGGGACCGTGCCGGGTGGTCGGGGTCCGGTCCGACGACGCCGACGGGAACGACCCGGTAGAGGGCGCCGTCGGGGTAGAACGCAGCGAACACCCGGGCGTCGTCCTGTCGGGTGGAGACGTAGACGACGTCTCGCCGTGCGGTCCAGGCAGGCATGTCGGGTCGTGCGAACTGGGACAGCGTGCGGTCGGTGCCGCTGATGTCGGGCGGGAGCAGCAGGGCACCCTCGGCAAGGCCCGGGATGCCGCCGTGGAAGTAGTCGGGCAGGGTCATCGCAGCCTCACCATCAGGTCTCGGTCGAGGTCGTCGTGGACGACGTGCATGTGCTCGTCGACGCCGTGAGTGCCGCCCTGCACGGGCAGCCCGCAGAACCCGCACGAGGAGCGCCACAGTGTTGGGTCGACGATGGTCTCTGCGATCTCGCGGGCGGTGACGACCTCGTAGGTCAGCCCGGTGCGCGTGGTCTTGAAGTACCGCTGGCGGGGCATCATGCCTGCCCTGTGCTCGGTGTTCTGCGGCGCGAGACGAGCGCGCGCAGTGTGCGGATCCGTTCGGCGCGTTCCTCCGGCGTCAGTGGCCGGCCTGCTGTGCAGGTCGCGCTCGGGTCGTGGGTGCAGAATCGGTGGGGGTCCACGGGGCGCACCATGCGTTCGTCGTCGCGGTCCCAGACCTCGGGCTCATTCATCGGCCGCCGTCGCTTCCTCGTGTTCCATCTCGGTGGCCAGTTCGCGCAAGACCTTGGCGGTCTCCAGGCAGTAGGAGCGGCGGATGGAGTCGAGGTCGTCGCCGGTCACCGTGAAGTCGGCCTGGGCGATCACGGCCTCCTCGCCACCCCCGGGCTTCGTGACGACCTTCACGGACACAGGCACGCTCACTGTCGGGCCCATCAGGCGAGTTCCGCGGGCAGGTAGTAGGCCTCGTTGTCGGCCAGGCCCTCGAAGTCGAAGCGCACGAGCCAGCGACGGGCGGCGAGTTCGCGCAGGCAGCCGCGTACGCGGTCGCGGCGGTCGGCCGCGTACGGGGTCAACGACTCGGCGGTGAAGGGGACTTCTGAGGGCATGGCGCGCAGGCGGGCGAGAACTCCCTGCGCTGCGTAGGAGAGTTCGCGTTCACGGCAGGCAGTGGGCAGAGGGTCGGGATGGATCGGGGAGAGCGTCATGGGTTCTCACTCGGATCGGGTCGGTTCAGGGGGGGGCGAAGCCGTAGGCGGGCGCCTGAGCGACTTCCGGGGCGAGGGGCGTGGATCGCGTCAGCGGGGACGGGAGCCGTCGCCTGAGGGCGCCCAGGGGGCGTCAGGCGGTGTGGTCTTTGCGGATCAGGGCGCGAACCTGTGAGGCGCGTTCGGCGACGTCGGGGATGTCCGGCGTCTCGGCGTCGTCGCGGGCCGGGGGCACCGTGCTCATGAGGACTTCGCGCTGGGGGCGTCGGCGATCCGGCTTGCCTTCGCCTTGGTGAGCGACGAGCGCGGGACGGGGGTCGCTGCTGCGCATCGAGGGAAGCCAATCGGGTCTCGCCGAAGGCGCTGACGGCTCTTGCGAGATGAATCGATCTTGATGTGCCGAGCCCCCCGCTACAGCACCTGTCTCTACTACCTCAGCTCTCTCATGTACTTCCAAAGAACTCATATAAGGAGGAGGGGTGCTCGCGAGCACCGGGGGGTGGGTGCTCGCGGATACCTGGGGTGGGTGTTCGTGAGCACCTGGGGTCTCGTATTCCTCGCTTCGCCCCTGGGTGCTCGTGAGCACCTGGGGTGGGGTATCTGTCTCGGGCTCGTCGCCGAGGTGCAGGTCGTACTCCTTCTCCAGCGCCGCTCGTGCGCGGGCGCGGCGGTTGCGGTCGTTGGTGAGTACGGCGGACATGTAGGTGAAGACGGCCAGGTCGCTGACCCCGTCGGGGCGGGTTAGGCGCCATACGGCCGGGGTGGACGTCTTGGAGTCGTGCTCGGCATGGAGCAGGAGCCAGCCCCCGGCGCTGAGGGCTTTGAGGACGCGGCCGGCGAAGTTGGGGGTGGAGCCGCGCCCTGCGAGTTCGGCTCGGGACTTGGAGAACAGACCGTTGGGCTCGGCGAGGATCTGAACCCGGGAGGCGATGTCGCGCACGCTCGCGGTCAGGCCGGGCATGTGCTCGACGCCGTCCCAGGCCTCGTGGAAGCCGACGGCCCACGGGTAGGGCTTCATCGGCACGAGCCGGGCGTTCTCCGGGAGGTCACTCACCTGACGATCACCATCCGTGGCGCCCTGTCACGCTGCGGAGTTCCCCCTGCGCAGGGGTGTTCGCGAGTCGAGATCTTGGGCGTCATGCAGACGTTTCTAGCATGTTCGTGCTGAACGCTGCAAACATCCCTGCGGGAGCACAATTACGCTCGCAATGCGGATCAATGCATATTCGGGCACAGAGTTGCTATGCTCGCGGCATGACGAATAGCGCGCTGGCGCCGGTCCAGGTAGACGTGGACTGGGTCGCCAACATCAGCGAGTCCGTACGCGTCGCCGTGGGCATGCTCGGCCTGACCCAGGTCGAGATCAGCCGTCTGATCGGCACCTCACAGCGCGCCATCTCCAACAAGCTGCGCGGAGTTACCCCGTGGGACCTTCGCGAGGTGCAGAAGTTCGCCGCCCTCTTCGGCATCCCCCAGGAGGACCTGTTCGCGGGAACTGAGGCCTGGCTGCCGCACCTTCGTGCCCTTTCGACCACCGGAACAAACCCCGAATCCTTCGGGTAAGGTAAGGCTTACCTGCAAACGATCGTGATTCGGTGGTCCCTGCATGCCCCTCATCACCCCGGCGCACACCGCGACGGACACCGCGGTCTCGGCCGCGTACGCCCGCCTCACCGAGGTGTTCCCGAGCCTGCGCATCATCGAACTCGCCCCCGAGGAGCAGCTGCCCGAGGGCGCCGGCTGGGTCCGCAGCGCCCGGCTCGCCGAGGGCGGCGCGGCGCTCGACACCTTCCTGGCCTGGGACAACGCCCAGGTGCTCAAGGACTACGGCATGCAGGCCCGCCCCGACGTCGTCGCCAGCTTCGGCCTGCACCGCTACGCCTGGCCCGCGTGCCTGCTGATCACGGCCCCCTGGTTCCTGCAGCGCCGCGTCCCGCGCTTCCCCGCCGCGCACGTCTCGTTCCAGCGGGCGCTCGGCCGGATGGCAGTGCATGTGACCGAATTCTCGTGCCTGCCCGACGACCCGGCCGCCCGGCTGCCCGGCGCGCACGTCGTCCCGGACGAGGCGGCGCTGCGCGCCGAGGTGCGGTCGGCCGTCGCCGAGCACCTGGGCCCGGTCCTCACCGGCTTCGGCCCGCGGATGCGGCGCGGACCGCGCGCCCTGTGGGGCATGGCGACCGACGAGATCGTCGAGAGCCTCTGGTACATCGGCCATCTGCTCGGCGAGGAGCGCCGCGCGATGACCGAGCTCGAGGAACTGCTCCCCGGCACGACGAAGCCGTACGTCGGGAAGGCCGCGTTCCGTGAACTCACCGGCCCGGGCGGGGAGTTGCTGCCGACCCGGGACCGCGCCAGCTGCTGCCTCTTCTACACGCTGCGCCCCGAGGACACCTGCGTGACGTGCCCGCGCACCTGCGACGCGGACCGCATCACGAAGCTCACCGCAACCGCCGCAGCCTGAACCACCCGTCCGTGTGACGTAAATCGAACTCAACTTCCCTTCTGGCGGCGGGAGTTCGAGCGTACGGCCGCTTTACGCGCCCCCTTGCACTCCAATGGCGTTCTCTTGTCCCGAAACCCCCTGCGGGCCCGGACGGCTGGAGCAATATGGCCGCCGAAACGCCCTATCGCTAGGCAAGGGACCCCAGATGAGACTGACCGACATATCGCTGGACTGGCTGCTTCCGGGCGCCGTGCTGCTCCTGGGCCTGCTGGCGGCGGTTGCGGTGCTCGCGCGCGGCAAGCGCGCCGGGGACACCGGCAAGCACGGCGCGTCCGCCGACGAGTCGTGGGAGCGCAGCGAGGAGCGCCGCAGGCGCAAGGAGGCCGTCTACGGCACCGCTTCGTACGTGCTGCTGTTCTGCTGCGCCGCCGTCGCCGCCGCGCTCTCCTTCCACGGCCTGGTCGGCTTCGGCCGGCAGAACCTGAGCCTGTCCGGGGGCTGGGAGTACCTCGTCCCGTTCGGCCTGGACGGCGCCGCGATGTTCTGCTCGGTGCTCGCCGTGCGCGAGGCCAGCCACGGTGACGCCGCGCTCGGCTCGCGCATACTCGTGTGGACGTTCGCGGGCGCCGCCGCCTGGTTCAACTGGGTGCACGCGCCACGGGGGTTGGACCACGCGGGCGCCCCGCACTTCTTCGCGGGGATGTCCCTGTCGGCCGCCGTCCTCTTCGACCGCGCCCTGAAGCAGACGCGCCGCGCGGCGCTGCGTGAACAGGGCCTGGTGCCGCGGCCGTTGCCGCAGATCCGCATCGTGCGCTGGCTGCGCGCGCCCCGCGAGACGTACAGCGCCTGGTCGCTGATGCTCCTGGAGAACGTGCGGACGCTCGACGAGGCCGTCGACGAGGTGCGCGAGGACAAGCGGGAGAAGATGCGGAACCGGATGCGGCAGCGTGAGCACCAGAAGCTGGAGCGGGCGCAGCTGCGGGCGCTCAGCCGCGGCCACCGCTACGGGAACGGCGGCGGCCGCCAGGTGGAGACCGCAGGCTCAGCGGAGCCTGCCATATCGCCGCCGGACCCGCCCTCGCAGGACCAACTCCCGTTGCGCGCCCGGCCATCGCTCCAGGCGGTCAAGACCGGCTCTGAGCAGCTGACCCCGGTGACCGTCGACCTGACGGCGGAGGACGACACACAGGCGCTGCCGCGGCTCGACACCCTGGAGCAGAAGCTCAAGGACCTTGAGCAGCAGTTCGGTTGACCGCCGAGCGCCGTTCCCCGCCCACGGCGGCGTCGCGTCACGCGACGCCGCCGTCCAGTTCGAACCACACCACCTTTCCGGTCCGGCCAGCGCCCAGCGCCATGACGCCCCAGGCGTCCGCGAGGGACTGCACCAGGAGCAGGCCCCGGCCGTTGGTGCCGCTGTTCCCGTTGATGCCGTGCGTACCGTCGTCGGCGTTCGGTACCCGTAGCTTCGGTCTGCGCGACGCGCAGTCGCGCACTTCGACCCGCAGGCCGCGCGGGCCGACTGTCGCCGTGAGTTCGGCCTCACGGTCGGTGTGCACCAGCGCGTTCGTCACGAGTTCGCTGGTGAGCAGCTCGGCTATCTCCGATCTTCCCGGCCTGCCCCAGTGCCGGAGCAGTTCCCGTATCGCACGCCTGGTCTCCGGTACGGCCCTCAGATCCGCCCTGCCCAGCTTGCGCGTGAGCTGTCGCGGCGGAACGTCCCCCTGTCGGCCCCCGGTCTCCTCCGTGTCTCTTGCCTGCCTCTTCATGGCCCCCGCCCACACGCTGATCCCGATGCCCTTCTGGTGTCGCTTCTGGACGTCGAACGCGTACACGGGGATGCATGCCCGGTGGGCATGTCGGCACTCTTGTTGATTCGTCCACCACTAGCGAATGTCGAGGAGTGTCCAGGGGGCGCTGGGGGGAAGGAAGCGTGGGGACCTCGGCAAGACCAGCACCGGAAGGAGCCGCTGTGCACGACGACCGACACCTCGTGGAGGGCCGACTCGAGCGCGCGATGCGTCAGTTCGTACGTCCCGCGCAGTACGCCGCGCGGACGCCGCTGACGCTGAGCGTCTGGCACGCGCCGGGCGAGCCCGTGCCCGTCGGGCAGGCTCTGCAGGGGACGTACGCGCCCTTCGAGCCCGGCACCGTCTGGGGAAAGCCCTGGTCGACCAGTTGGTTCCGGATCGAGGGGCGGGTGCCCGAGGAGTGGGCGGGCCGGCACGTCGAGGCCGTGGTGGACCCCGGGTTCACCGGGCAGGGGCCGGGATTCCAGGCGGAGGGCCTGCTGTACGACGCCGCGGGCGTGCCCCTCAAGGGCATTCATCCGCGCAACCGGCACCTGACGGTCGCGGCCCCGGCGGTCGGAGGCGAACCGGTGCATCTGCTGCTGGAGGCGGCGGCCAATCCGACGGTGCTGCGGGACTTCGAGCCCACCTATGTGGGTGACGTACTGACCGCGGGAGATCGCCCCATCTACCGATTCCACTCTGCCGACTTGGCCGTACTGGACGAGGACGTCTGGCACCTTGTGCTCGATGTCGAGGTGCTGTCGGAGCTGATGCACGAGCTGGACGCGGACCGGGGCAGGCGCCACGACGTCCTGCGGGCCCTGGAGCGGATGCTGGACGCGCTCGATCTGCACGACGTGGCGGGGACGGCGGTCGCGGCCCGCGCGGAGCTGGCGGACGTCCTGGCGCGTCCCGCGCACGCCAGCGCCCACCGGGTGTCGGCGACCGGGCACGCGCACATCGACTCGGCGTGGCTGTGGCCGCTGCGCGAGACGGTCCGCAAGGCCTCGCGCACCTTCGCGAACGTCACGGCGCTCGCCCGCGACTACCCCGAGCTGGTCTTCGCGTGCTCGCAGGCGCAGCAGTACGCGTGGGTGAAGGAGCACCAGCCGCACATCTGGGAGCGCATCAAGAAGGCGGTGGCGGACGGGAACTGGGCCCCGGTGGGCTCGATGTGGGTGGAGTCGGACGCGAACATGCCGGGCGGCGAGGCGCTGGCCCGGCAGATCGTGCACGGCAAGCGCTTCTTCCTGGAGGAGCTGGGCGTGGAGACGGAGGAGATCTGGTTGCCCGACTCCTTCGGATACACCGCCGCCTTCCCGCAGTTGGCGAAGCTGGCGGGGGCGAAGTGGTTCCTGACGCAGAAGCTGAGCTGGAACCAGACGAACAAGATGCCGCACCACACCTTCTGGTGGGAGGGCATCGACGGCACCCGCGTGTTCACCCACTTCCCGCCCGTGGACACGTACAACTCGCAGTTCCACGCACGCGAACTCGCCCACGCCGAGCGGAACTTCGCGGAGAAGGGCGGCGCGTCCACGTCGCTCGTCCCCTTCGGCTGGGGCGACGGCGGTGGCGGTCCGACGCGCGAGATGCTGGAGCGGGCGCGCCGCCTGCGCTCCCTCGAGGGCTCGCCGCGGGTCGAGATCGAGAAGCCGTCGAAGTTCTTCGAGAAGGCGCACGAGGAGTACGGGGCGAAGGCCCCGGTGTGGTCGGGCGAGCTGTACCTGGAGATGCACCGGGCCACCTACACGACGCAGGCGAAGACGAAGCAGGGCAACCGTCGCTGTGAACACGCCTTGCGCGAGGCCGAGTTGTGGTGCACGACGGCCGCGCTGCGCGACCCGTCGTACGCCTATCCGTACGACGCCCTGGACCGCATCTGGAAGACGGTGCTGCTGCACCAGTTCCACGACATCCTGCCGGGCTCCTCGATCGCCTGGGTGCACCGGGAGGCCCGCGACACCTACGCCCAGGCCCTCGCCGAGCTCGACGAGATCACAGCCGGGGCCGTACGGCACCTGGGCGGCGGCGCGATGTCGGTGCTGAACGCATCTCCGTACGCGCGCAGTGAAGTCGTCGCACACGACGGGCAGTTGGTGCACGTGACCGTCGACGGGCTCGGCACCCGCTCGCTCGCCGAGGCCGCCGGGCACACCCGCGGCCCCGGTGCGCACGCGGCGGCGACGCGCGAGAGCGACTCGATCGTCCTCGCCAACGAGCATCTGACGGTCACCATCGACAGCGACGGACTCCTCACCTCCGTACGGGACTTGGGGCACGGCGGCCGCGAGGTCCTCGCCCCCGGCGCCCGCGGCAATCTGCTCCAGCTGCACCCCGACCACCCCACGCAGTACGACGCCTGGGACCTGGACGCGCACTACCGGCACACCCGCACGGATCTCACGGACGCCGACGCGGTGGAGCTGGTGGAGGACGGTCCGCTGCGGGTCTCGGTCCGGGTCACGCGCACCTTCGGGAAGTCCACCGTCTCCCAGGAGTACCGGCTCGCGGCGGGCAGCCGGCGCCTGGAGGTCGTCACGGACGTCGACTGGCAGGAGTCGGAGAAGGTCCTCAAGGCGGCGTTCCCGCTGGACGTGCACGCCGAACGGTCCGCTGCCGAGATCCAGTTCGGGCACGTGCACCGGGCCACGCACGCCAACACCGGCTGGGACGCGGCCCGTTACGAGATCTGCGCGCACCGCTGGCTGCGGGTGGCCGAGGAGGCGTACGGGGTCGCGCTGCTCAACGACTCGACGTACGGCCACGACGTGACGCGTACGCCGCACGAGCGCGGCCTGGGGACCACGGTCCGGCTGACGCTGCTCAGGGCGCCGCACTCCCCCGACCCGGAGACGGACCTCGGCACGCACCGCTTCACGTACGCGCTGGCGCCGGGCGCGACGACGGGCGACGCCGTGGCCGGGGGGCTCGCGCTGAACCTGCCGCTGCGCAGCGCCGAGGCGCCCGCGCTCACGCCGCTCGTGACGGTCGACGACCCGGCGGTGACGGTGGAGTCGGTGAAGCTGGCCGAGGACCGCAGCGGCGACGTGGTGGTGCGGCTCTACGAGTCGCGGGGCGGGCGCGCGAGCGCGACGCTGACCACCGCGTTCCCGGTGGCGGGCGCCGACGAGACGGACCTGCTTGAGCGTCCGCTGCGGCCCGCGGACACCTCGGCGTCCGGACTCGCGCTGTCGCTGCGCCCGTTCCAGATCCTGACGCTGCGACTGCGTCCGGCCTGACGGCAGGGGTCATGCCGCGCCGGTACGTGCCGCTATCCGGTACGTACCGGTCGCGCAGCCCGTGATCCGCCAACCGCCGCTCGCCCGAGCCGACTTGATGTCGGTCACGCCGTGCACGGTGAGCCGCGGCGCGGGCGCGCCCGGGAACCACACGTCGAGGGTGCAGGAGCGTGCGCCCTTCGCCGTGCCGCTGAACTCCAGCGCGTGCGGCGCGCTCGACAGGGCCTCCAGGGTTCCCGGCACGGCGCGCGGATAGGGGCGCACCACAAGGGACTTGGCGTCGGCGGCGGGCGGCAGGGCCTTGCCGGTGGCGCAGTCCTGCCGGTGGTAGTTGCCGATGGTCGGCTCCGTGGTGCTCGACTCGGGGCTGCCGCAGGCCTGCTTCCACACCCAGAAGGCGCCGCCGATCCGGTGCTCGTCCGCCGCCGCCTGGTACCGCTCGGCCAGGGCCTGGGCGCGCTCGTCCGTGAACGGGAACCAGCCCCACTCACCGCTCCACACCGGCATCCCGTACGCCTTCGCCTGCCGCTCGGCCAGCGCGAAGCCGCGCTCGACGGAGACGAGGGTGATGCCGAGCGACTGGTCCATGGTGATCGACTCGTTGTAGAGGTGCGGGGCGAACACCGTCCACGGGTCGTCGGTGAAGCCCGGCAGCGGCGTCGCGGCGAAGCCGAGCCCTGACCACAGCACGCTGGGTTCGAGGAAGGCCAGGTGGTGGAAGCCGCCCGGGGCCCCGTTCTCCGCGGCGCGGATCGCCTTCAGCGCCCGGTCGTAGTAGGCGCCGAGGAGTACGGAGCTGTCGGTGCTCGCGTCGTCGCCGAACCCCGGCTCGTTGTAGAGGCCGTATCCGGCGACCGCCGGGTCGGCGGCGAAGGTGCGCGCCAGCAGGGCCAGGGTGTCCACGAGGTGGCCCTGGATGCCGTCGGTGTCGTGGTAGAAGTTGCTCGCCGCGCGCTGGACGGCGGGGGTGGTGTCCCGGTCGAGGCCCTGGCAGCGGGAGAGCCCGTCGGTGAGCGTCGCCCAGGCGGGCGCGCCGTCGAAGCCGGGCAGCGGCGTCGGGCAGGTGCTGTCGGCAGGGGCTCCGGTGTAGCGGGAGTAGGCGTCCTGGTGCAGGTCGATGTCGGTGTAGAGCCCGTACTTGGCGGCCCAGCCGACGGCCTGCCGGATGCGTGCCAGGTAGGCCTGCGACCAGTGCCCGCGGGTCGGTTCGAGCCGGGACCAGCTGACGTTGAGGCGTACGACGTCGAAGCCGGCGGCGGCCATCTGCCGGAAGTCGTCCTCGGTGAGCGGGAGCACGGTGGCGGCGCCGGGGCGGCCGTTGCTCCGGTAGTCGTTGAGCTGGTTGACGTTCACGCCGCGCAGCAGCACCTGACGGCCGTTCACATCGGCGATGGTCCGGCCCCGCACGGTCAGCGCGGGCAGCGGCCGCGACGCGGTGGCCCGGGCGGCGGCGGACACGGTCGCGGTGCGGTCCGGGGGTGCGGTCAGCAGGTGCCCGCCGACGGCGGCGAGCGCCACGAGGACCACCGCCGTCACGCCTGTTCGTACGGTCGACAGGCGGCGGGCGAGCAGCCCTGCCGGGCCGAGCGCCCAGCCGAAGGCGAGCCCGAGCGCGAGTCCGGCCCCGACCGCCTGCCCGGCCTCGGGGATCGCGGAGAGGTCGCCGCCGTCGGAGACGGCCCGGTACACGGCGATGCCGAGTCCGTCGACGGCCCCCGCAAGGGCGCCCGCGCCGAGCGCGCAGACCCAGCCGCCGATCAGCAGCCCGGTCCCCCGCGCCTGGGCGAACCGCCGC
Organism: Streptomyces sp. NPDC050085; assembly: GCF_044460595.1. Classification (NCBI taxonomy): domain Bacteria; kingdom Bacillati; phylum Actinomycetota; class Actinomycetes; order Kitasatosporales; family Streptomycetaceae; genus Streptomyces; species Streptomyces sp. NPDC050085. Next base: position 1,377,500 of record NZ_JBITJZ010000001.1, read on the forward strand.
TCGCCGTGCCGTTGCAGCACGACAGCGGCGGCGGCCACCAACAGGGCCGACACGACGGGCAGTTGGGCGGCCAGGCCCGTGGCGACCGAGACGCCGGGTGAGGACGAGGTCAGCAGGCCGAGCAGCAGCAGCCCTGCGGGGAAGGCGGTCAGCGCGGTGCGGACGACGATCGGCCGGAGCTCGGTCCCGGTCGGGGTCTCCGGCTCCCGCCGCCGGGACAGCAGCGCCGCGGCCAGCGCGGGCAGCCACCCCAGCAGGGCCGTCCGCTCGGCCACGAGTCCCGCCGACCAGAGCGCGACCGGCAGGAGGTCCGTGCTGCCGCTGTGCACGGCGACGCCCGCGGTGCCGGCGACCGCCTGCCCGAACCTGGCCAGTCCGCCCGCGAGGACGCACACCCCCCAGATCCGCAGCAGTACCCGGCCGCGCCCGGCGCCGGGCCCTGCGGTACGCACCGTCACCAGCGTGCCCGCGTACGCCACCGCGGCCAGGACCGGCAGGAACACCAGGCCGGACAGCGACCACAGCCCGTGCACGGACCCGGCGCGCAGCGTCTGGGCACCCACCGGGGCGAACAGGCCCGTCGGGTCCGCGTACGCGGCGACGAGGCACAGTGCGGTGAGCAGGGCTGCGGCGGCGGCCGCCGCGGCGTGGTCCTGGTACCTGGGGCGCGACATCGAGCGATCGTAGAGGACGACCGTCCGGGTCAACTGTCCTGCTGCGGTCACGAGTTGGTGACGGTACGGGCGCGCACGCGCCGGTGCCCGGCCCCCCAGCAAGTAGGGGCCGGGCACCGGCGAGACGTGCGACCTGCGGTCGTCAGAGGATGCTGATGTCCGCGAACAGGTCCAGGTCCAGCAGACCGCTGAGGCCGAGGTCGATGTCGATGTCGGCGTCCAGGCCGAGCGCGACGATCAGGTCGGCGTCGAGCCGGGTGCCGATGGCGAGGTTGGCGTCGACGTCCAGGGCGGCGTCGACGTCGACCGTGGCGCCCGCGTCGACGTCCACGTCGACGCAGGCACCGATGTCCGTGCCGAGGTCGACCAGGGCGGCGGCGTTGAGCTTGATGCCGTCGTTGGCGAGGTTGAGGGTGGCGACGGAGCTGCCCTCGGCGATCGCGGCGGTGGCGGTGCGGACGTTGATCGAGCCGAGCACGACGGCGCGGACCTTGGCGCCGGCCTCGACGTTCGCGGTGATGGCACCGCTGCCGAGGTTGACCTTTAGGCCGGAGACGACGACCTTCTTGCCGCCGTGGGACAGCTGGATGCCACCCACGAGGTTGACCGTACCGCCGGTGACGCGGTGGTTCTTGTGGACGATGGTGCTGCCCTTGCCGACCTTGAGCTGGATCGCTCCGTCGACGTCGACGGCACCCTTGACGGCGGCGGTGACGATGCCGTGGGCGTCCAGGCCGAGCGCGGCGTTGAGGTCGAGGGAGAGGCCCGCGCCGACGAGCGGGGTGTCGGGGGACGGGGCGACGGAGGTGGCGGCCGGGGCGTGCTCCGGGGTGGCGGCGAACGCGGCCGGGGCGGCGAAGCCGGAGACGAGGAGCGCGGCGACGGCGACGGCGGAGACGCGGCGGTAGGACGTCATGAGTGGCACGGACCTTCCTGTGGAGAAAGTGTGATGGTCACCTCGTGACACTTTCCGCGCCGTCGTCGCTACTCCTCCGCCGGGTCACCTCTTCCACTCGTACGGCGCACGGACCGCCCCGCCGAACGGGCCTTCGTCGCACGTCAGGGGCGCGGCATGTTGCGCAGGTTGGAGCGCGCCATCTGCACCATCCGTCCCACACCGCCGTCGAGGACGATCTTCGAGGCGGAGAGCGCGAAGCCCGTCACCATCTCGGCACTGATCTTCGGCGGGATGGACAGGGCGTTCGGGTCGGTGACGACGTCGACGAGCGCGGGCCCCTTGTGTTTGAAGGCGTCCTTCAGTGCGCCCGCGAGCTGCTTCGGCTTCTCCACGCGGACGCCGTACGCGCCCGCGGCCCGGGCGACGGCGGCGAAGTCGGGGTTCTTGTTGGTGGTCCCGTACGACGGGAGACCGGCCACCAGCATCTCCAACTCCACCATTCCCAAAGAGGAGTTGTTGAAGAGGACCACCTTCACCGGCAGGTCGTACTGGACCAGCGTCAGGAAGTCACCCATCAGCATCGAGAAGCCGCCGTCGCCCGACATGGAGATGACCTGCCGGCCCCGGTCGACGAACTGGGCGCCGATCGCCATGGGCAGCGCGTTCGCCATCGAGCCGTGCGAGAACGAGCCGATGACGCGGCGCCGTCCGTTGGGCGAGATGTAGCGCGCGGCCCACACGTTGCACATCCCCGTGTCCACGCTGAACACGGCGTCCTCGGCGGCGAGTTCGTCGAGGACGGAGGCGACGTACTCGGGGTGGATCGGGACGTGCTTCTCGACCTTGCGGGTGTACGCCTTGACGACGCCCTCGAGGGTGTCGGCGTGCTTCTTCAGCATCTTGTCGAGGAAGCGGCGGTTCGCCTTGGGCTTGACGCGCGGGGTCAGACAGCGCAGCGTCTCGCGCACGTCGCCCCACACGGCCAGGTCCAACTTCGAGCGCCTGCCCAGGTGTTCGGGCCGCACGTCGACCTGGACGATCTTGACGTCCTTCTGCGGCAGGAACGCGTTGTACGGGAAGTCGGTGCCCAGCAGGATCAGCAGATCGCACTCGTGCGTGGCTTCATAGGCGGCCCCGTATCCGAGGAGCCCGCTCATGCCGACGTCGAAGGGGTTGTCGTACTGGATCCACTCCTTGCCGCGCAGCGCGTGCCCGACCGGCGACTTGATCTTCTCGGCGAACTCCATGACCTCGGCGTGCGCACCGGCGGTGCCGCTGCCGCAGAACAGGGTGACCTTCTCGGCCTCGTCGATCATCTCGACGAGCTTCTCGATCTCGGCGTCGCCCGGCCGGATCGTGGGCCGGGAGGTGACGAGGGCGGTCTCGACGGACTTCTCCGGGGCGGGTTCGTCGGCGACGTCGCCCGGCAGGGTCACGACGCTCACGCCCGACTGTCCGACCGCGTGCTGGATGGCGGTCTGCAGGACGCGCGGCATCTGCTTCGGGCTGGAGATCATCTCGCTGTAGTGCGAGCACTCCTGGAAGAGCCGGTCGGGGTGGGTCTCCTGGAAGTAGCCGAGGCCGATCTCGCTGGAGGGGATGTGGGAGGCGAGGGCGAGGACCGGGGCCATGGAGCGGTGGGCGTCGTACAGGCCGTTGATGAGGTGGAGGTTGCCGGGCCCGCAGGAGCCGGCGCAGGCCGTCATCTTCCCGGTGATCTGCGCCTCGGCGCCCGCGGCGAACGCGGCGGTCTCCTCGTGCCGTACGTGGATCCAGTCGATGGCGCTGTTGCGGCGGATGGCGTCGACGACCGGGTTCAGGCTGTCGCCGACGACCCCGTACATGCGCTGCACGCCCGCGCGGACCAGAATGTCCACGAATTGCTCGGCGACGTTCTGCTTGGCCATGACTTCACCTTCGGCGTCGGCTGCGTATGGGTCGTTCCGACCATGTAGTCACACGCGGGGCCGTGGCGCATCCGGGTGCGGCTCTTCGCCGCAGGACTTCCGCAGGTGTCCGACTGCAGCTCCGTCGTGGCTGGTCGCGCAGTTCCCCGCGCCCCTGGAGATGCGCACTACGTGCGCTACCTCCAAGGGAAGGCTGCGCGCAGCGCATGCCTTCAGGGGCGCGGGAACTGCGCGACCAGCCCCCACCGGCCGTCAGCCGCGAACAGACCGGCGAAGCTACGGCGAGTAGGGTGTCACGCCTCCCACACGCCCACCGCCGTGCGGTCGTCCGCGTACCCCTTCACGCGGACCTGGGTGTCGGCGAGGAACGCCGCGAGGCCGGGTGGACCGCCGACGGCCCAGCGTGCGGCGAGGTGGGCGGCCAGTTCGGGCTCGCCGCGCAGCGGTTCGGCCAGGCCCGCGGAGCACAGGAGCAGCGCGTCGCCCGGGCGGGCGACCGAGGCGCGGAAGCGGAACGGGTCCCGGGGCGGCTCGGGCGCGGGCTCGTACGGGCTCGGCGGGGTGGTGATGCCGAGGTCCATGGTGAGCCGGTCGCCCTCGGGGGTCTGCTCGGGCGGCAGCGACCCGTACCCCACGACCGCGGCGCCGCTCTGCTCGGCGGCGGTCGGCTCGATGTCCTGCCAGGCGCCGTCGCGCAGCCGGAACAGGCCTCCGCCGCCGACACCGAAGAAGACGCGGGTGCGGCAGTCCGGGTCGGCCGGCAGCAGCAGGCAGCGCAGGGTGGCGGCGTACTCCTCCGGGTCGAGGCCCTGCTCGGCGGCGCCGGCCCGCAGCTTGCCGAGGCTGCGGTCGGTGAGGCGGTGCAGGCCGGACTTGAGGTCGCCGCGGCGACCGGCCCTGATGTCCTCGGCGAGGCGCGCGTGGCTGAGGCCGACGGCGCGGCCGATCCAGTCGCACACCTCGGCGGCGGCCCGGTGGGCGCCCGGGGTCGCGCGGGCCCCTGTGGCCATGGCGACGAGGATGAGGGCGCCCGGGCCGCTGCCGAAGCGGGCGGTGAGCAGGCTGTCGCGGCGCGGCTCGCCCCGGAAGCGTGCGGAGTCTCCGCGCACGGAGGCGGCGCGCAGGGTGCAGCTGCCGTACCGCGCCCCGTCGAGGACGGTGTCGGCGACGAGGTCGTCGAGCTCGTCCGGGTCGGCGGCGGGCAGGGCGGTGGGTTCGGCGTCGTAGGTGGGCGGGCCGTCGCCGACGTAGGGGACGGCGGCCTGCGGCGTCGGTGCTTCGGCTGCAACGGGCGGGCTCTCGTCGGCCGTGGCGGCGGGACGGGTGTCGCTGAGCGTGTCGGTGCGCCGGGCTCCCGGGTCCGGCGCACCGGGTTCCGGCGCGATGGGTTCCGGCGCGATGGGTTCCGGCGCAACGGGTTCCGGCGCAACGGGGTCCGCCTGCTGTTGCGGCGGCGTCTCGCCGACGGGCTCGGCGGCTGCGGCGGCCGGCGCTTCCCAGGGACTGCGGGAGGTACCCGCCTCGGGCGCACGCGGGGGCGGAACCACGCCCGCTCCCGGCGGAGCCGCGACCGCCCTGGCCGAGGCGAAACGGTCGTCCAGGGTGTCGGCGGCCGGGGCCGCTCCGGTGTCGTCGGCGGCTTCGGCAGCCTCGTCAGCCTCGGCAGCCTCGTCTTCGTACAACTGCCCCCACCAGTCGTCCTCTTGGGCCGGGCGACGGGTGGGCCTCTCCCCCTGCTGGCTCATGTCCTCATTGTCCACGGCACGGGCCGTACGAAAACGGGGCATCGGGAAAAACCCACACGGAATAGGTCCGCCGGGCGGCCCCACCCCCCACGGGAAGGCCGCCCGGCGTACCGGTTCAGGTGATCATTCGAACAGACGGACCGATCCGGGCACGATCTAGCGCACGTCGTACGCCCGGGACACGATCTGCTCGACCGAGTTGCCCTTGGAGTCGGTCAGTTGGGCCTTGAGCGCGACCTGCTTGCCGGCGGCACCCGCGTGGTTCACGGTCGCGGTCCACGCGCCGCCCTGCTGCGAGGTCCGCGCCTCGGTCCAGGTCTGCCCGTCGTCGTACGAGTAGGAGAGCGCGACCTTCGTCAGGTTCCCCGGGGTGTACCCGGCGTGACCGGTGACGGTGAGGCCGATCCGCTGCCCGTCGGCGGCGGCGAGCGTCTTGAGCCCGTCCTCCGGGAGCGTCAGGTGCGGGAAGAGCAGCGGGATGCCCTGCGAGTACGCGTTCTCGTCGAGGTGCGAGCGGAACGACCACGTGGTCAGGGTCTGGCTGGAGCGCTTCCACGCCGGCGAGCTGCTGGGGATCTTCTGCGTCTGCAGCATGAGCTGGTACGCCGCGTCGCCGGCCGGGACCTCGAACACGCCGTACGGCCAGCCCACTTGGTCGATGACCTCGCCGTCGCGCTTGAGCTGCATGCCGCCGATGTCGCCGAAACCGCCCTGGATGCCCAGGTGTTGGGTGTCGCCCCAGAAGCCCGGCGCGACACCGATCAGGTTGCCCTGGCGCTCGGCCGCGAGGACCTGCTTGCCCGAGTCGTCGAGCGGGGTGGTCGGCGCGACGGCACCGCCGTACCACTCCTCGGTGCGCTGCTCGCCCTTCGCGTACGTCCGGTCGGGGTCGATCATGAATTCGCCGTACGGGAAGCTGCTGGACACCATGTGGCCCCAGCCGGTGCCGTCCGCCGAGTAGTACTCGGTCCGCACCGAGGGCGCCGCGACGGTGGCGATGTCGCCGAAGGAGGCGGCGAGGCCGGAGGGCCGGGTGGCGGAGGGCAGGTCGATGTAGTCGGTGGCCCTGCCCATCGCGCGGTACGTCGCCCTGTTCGCGGCGAGGTCCTTGTCGTGGACGCGGTAGCTGCGGGCCGAGTTGATCTGCCCCGTCTCCGGGAAGGCCAGGTTGTAGACGTACGGGCTCTTCGCAGTTGCCTTCCAGCGCAGGGTCGTCAGGCCCGCCGCGATGCGCTCGGCGAGCGCCTTGCCCTCGGTGGTCGGCACGGCGAGCATCGGCAGCGGTCCGCCCGCGAAGCCGACGCTCGGGACCCAACGCCCGGCCGCGTCGCGGTAGATGACGACGCCCTTCGCGCCCGCCTTGGACGCGGCGGCCGCGACGGTGGCGGCGCTGCCGCCCTCGGGGAGCTTCACCAGGGCGAGCTTGTCCTTGACGCCCGCGGCGGCCAGTTCGGCGGCGGTGCCGGACCCCGCGTCGACGAGCTGGGCGCTGCCGGTGCCGTCGAGGTTCGCGGAGTTGGTGGAGCCGGTCACCGGGTGCAGGTCCTGGCCGCCGACGACGGCGAGCTCGGAGATCTGCGGGGCGGCGGCACGCCAGAAGCTGTCGAACTCGAACGTGCCGTCGCTCGCGCGGCCGTCCACATCGGCGTAGTAGCCCTGGATCGTGCGCCCGCCGGCCGCGGTGCCCGCGTGCAGCCAGGTGTCGTCCCAGCCGCGGGCGAACCCGAGGGTGGCGCCGCGCACTTCGGAGGACTTGTCGGTCTTGACGCTCAGCTTGTGCGCCTTGCGGGCGTCGAGCACGACCGTGGTGTCCTTGCGCAGGTTCAGCTGCGGACGGGCCAGGTAGGTGAGGGAGTCGATGAGGGTGGCGTTCTCCCCGGCGTCCGGCGTGCCGACGAAGCTGGAGAGGAAGTACGCGCCCGGGCGCAGCCGGTAGGTCTGGTCGGTGGCGCCCTCGTTGGGGCGGCGCTCGCCGGTGGCCGTGTCGGTGCCGATGACGTCGAGCGAGGAGGGGCCGTCCGCCGGGTTCCCCTGACGGTCGATCAACTTCACGCGCAGCGTGACCGTTTCGGCCTCGACGTACAGCGAGAACGGGGTGGAGACGTGCACGCCGCCGGGGCCCGTGGCGAGGACGCGGCCGGTGATGTCACCGTACTGCGCCGCCTTGAGGGAGGCCGTGGGGTCGAGCTTCAGCGGGACCTTGACGGTGCCGCCCGCGGGGACGGTGACGGTGCGCTGCCCGAGCCCCGCCACGGAGGAGCGGACCGGGGAGCCGTCGTTGCCGGTGACGCCGTCCACGGACAGGCTCAACCGCACTGCCTTGTCGGTGGTGTTGGTGTACGGGACGTCGACGGTGGTGCGGTCGGTCCTGTCCTGCGGCCAGTTGAAGGTGCCGCCCTGGACGGCGTCCGCGCCGAGCACGGTCTCGTCGATCGCGGCCTTCACGTCGAGGCGGCCACCGCCGGTCTCGCGCACGTCGCCGGGGATGTCGGCGTCGGCGGACGACACGAGGGCCTGCTTGATCTGCCGCGCGTCCCAGTCGGGGTGGCGCTCCTTCACGATGGCGGCGGCGCCCGCGACGTGCGGGGTCGCCATCGACGTACCGCTCATGGACTGGTACGCGTACACGCCGCGGCCGCCCGCGTTGGCGGCGGAGATGGCGACGCCGGGCGCGGCGATCTCCGGCTTGAGGGTGTGGGTGCGCTGGACGGGGCTGCGGCTGGAGAAGGACGCGGTGGTGTCGTCGCGGTCGACGGCGCCGACGGTGAGCACGTCGGGGACGCAGCCGGGCGAGGAGACGGTGTTGAGGCTCGGGCCCGAGTTGCCCGCGGCGATCACGAAGAGGGTGTTCTTCGCGGACCGCGCGAGCTCCTGCGTGGCCTGCGCCATGGGGTCGGAGCAGTCGAGCTCGCTGGGGTTGCCGAGGCTCATGGAGACGACGTCGGCGCCCTCGTCGACGGCCCACTGCATGCCGGCGATGATCCACGAAGTGGCGCCCTCGCCCGAGTCGTTGAGGACCTTGCCGTTGAGCAGCGTGGTGCCGGGGGCGACACCCTTCTTCTTGCCGCCGCTGGCCGCGCCGGTGCCGCCGACGGTGGACGTGGTGTGGGTGCCGTGGCCCTGGTGGTCGTCGGCGTCGGCGGAGTCGGTGAAGTTCTTGGACTCGGCGACGCGGCCCTTGAGGTCGGGGTGCTCGACGTCGACGCCGGTGTCGAGGACGGCGACCTTGGTGCCCTTGCCGTCGTAGCCCGCGGCCCAGGCCTGGTCGGCGTGGACCTGCTTGGTCGACTTGTCGAGCAGCGACTCGGCCTTCGCGTCCAGCCAGACCTTCTTCAGGTCTGTGGCGGCGCGGGTGCGGCGCGTGGTCGTGATGTCGGCCCAGAAGTCGGCGGCCTTCTTCTTGTCCGCCTTGAGGGCGACGCCGCCGATGGGGTCGAGGACGAGGCCGCGCTCGGCGCCCCGCGGGGTCACGGGCAGGCTGCGGGCGACGTCCACCGAGCTGTCGTACGTGGCGATGAGCGGCAGGGTCGAGGTGTGGGCGTCGTCGTAGCCCTGCCGGATCAGGCCGGTGACGTTGAAGAGCTGCTCGTCGACGCGGCCCGCGGCGATCGCCTGGAGCGCGCCGTCCGGGTACACGTACAGGTCCTTGCCGGACTGCCGGGTCTGCAGCAGCGCACCGGCGCCGTCCGCGCCGGGCAGGGCGGTGGCCGTGCTGCGGCCCTTGGCGTCGGTGGTGACCAGAACGCGGTCGCCGGTCACCAGGGTCACCGTGGCGGTGCTGCCCTTGGCGGCTGCGGCAGCGGCGGCGCTGCCGGTCAGTGGACGGCCGTCGGCCGGGGCACTCCCCTGCCGTGCCCCGGCCGGGCCGGCCGCGGTGACGGCGAGGACGGCGGCTATGGCCGCGCCCAGGGCCGTGCGCGCTGTCGGTCGCATCGCTCTCCCCAAGTAAAAGCGCAGGTGAATACGGAGCAAATGCCGTATTCCCGGCGGGTGTTGGTGCTGCGGTGGCGCCACATTGGCAGAGTGGCCGCCGGTGCAGGGAAGATGAGCGAGGCGGGTTTGTGCCGTGGCTGCTTCCCGCCACGGGGGCAGAGGAACGGAACGTGCGGGACTGGGTGGAGGGGCGTCGCATGCTGGATGCGATAGGTCTGGACGAGGTGCACGAGTCGGCGTACCGCGCCCTGGTGTCGGTGGGCGCGGCCGACGTCTCCGATCTGGCGCGGCGGCTCACGCTCGCCGAGTACGACGCCGAGCGCACCCTGCGCCGCCTGGAGCGGCACGGACTCGCCGCCCAGTCGTCGGCGCGGCCGGGGCGCTGGGTGGCGGCCCCGCCGGGTGTCGCGCTCGGCGCGCTGCTCACCCAGCGGCGGCACGAGCTGGACCAGGCGGAGCTGGCGGCGGCGCTGCTCGCCGAGGAGTACCGGGCCCAGGCCGCCGAGCCCGCGGTGCACGACCTGGTCGAGGTGGTGACCGGGGCGGCGGCCGTCGCGCAGCGCTTCCTGCAGATCCAGCTGGGCGCGGCCGGTGAGGTGTGCGCCCTGGTCACCGGCAACCCGATCGCGGTGACGGGCCTGGAGAACGAGGCGGAGCCGCAGGCCGTGAGCCGCGGCGTCGCCTACCGCGTCGTCGTCGAGCGCGCGGTCCTCTCGCTGCCGACGGGCCTGACCGAGCTGTCCGCGGCGATCGGCCGGGACGAGCAGGTGCGGGTCATGGACAGCGTGCCCACGAAGATGGTGATCGCCGACGGCTCCATCGCGCTGGTGCCGCTGACCTCGCAGACATCCGAGCCCGCGGCGCTCGTCGTGCACGCCAGCGGCCTGCTCGAGTCGCTGACCGGGCTCTTCGAAGCGGTGTGGCGCCAGGCGCTGCCGCTGCGGCTCGGCGGGGGCGGGCAGGTGGAGGAGGCGGCCGGGGACGCCCCCGACGGCACCGACCTCGAGATCCTCTCGCTGCTGCTGGCCGGTCTGACCGACGTGAGCGTGGCCAAGCAGCTCGACCTGGGCCTTCGGACGGTGCAGCGGCGGGTGAAGCGGCTGATGGAGCTGGCCGGGGTGACGACGCGGCTGCAGCTCGGCTGGCACGCCTACGAGCGCGGCTGGGTCGCCCGCTGACGGACGGCGCCGCGTCTCGTTCGGTCCCGCTGATCTGCGCGTTCCGCGCGTCTGGGGGACCCTGGGCCAATGGGAGCGTGGGAACTCCTCCTGGTCGGGGCCGTTCTTGCCCTCGGCCTGTGCGGGGTACTGGTGCCGGGTGTGCCCGGGTCGTGGCTGGTGTGGGCGGCGGTCGCCGTCTGGGCGCTGCGCAGCACGGACGGCCTGGCCTGGGGCGTCCTCGTCGGCGCCACCGTCGTGCTGCTCGCTTCCCAGGTGCTGCGCTGGCAGCTGCCGCCGCGCCGCCTCCGGCAGGCCGGGGCGACCCGCAGGCTCGTGATCTGGGCGGGTGCGGGGGCGGTCCTCGGGTTCTGCGTGCTCCCGGTGATCGGCGCGATTCCCGGGTTCATCGGCGGGATCTACGTATCGGAGCGGCTGCGGCTCGGCCGCCACGGGGACGCGATGGCCTCGACGCGGACGGCGATGCGGGCCGGGGGCTCGAGCGTGCTGGTCGAGCTGTTCGCGTGCCTGCTGATCGCGGGGGCGTGGGCCGGAGCCGTGATCTGGGGCTGAGCCGCCACCCAACGTGGAGCATGCCAATCACGTCAATCACGTCAATCACGTCAATCCATCGGATCTTTGTCTTTCTATTGACGCGTCAGTGTCACATCTCTAGCTTTCAGCGCGGGATAGCTCCGATGAATCGGACTCTTGAAGCCGCTGAGCCGCCAGGAGGCGTGATGCCAAGCCCGTCCAGACGAACCGTGTTGGCCACCGGATCCGCGCTCGGCGGTGCGGCGCTCGTCGGCACCTTGCCCGTCCGGGCGAACGCGGCCACCCCTGCGATCACACCCGACGCGGACCCCTGGCGCACCGTCCTCGAAGACGCCGACCTCGTCTGGCGGAAGATGCCGACGACCTGGTACGAGGGCCCGTACCTGGGCAACGCCCACCTGGGCTCCGGCATCTACCAGGAGCCCGGCAAGAACGCGGTCCGCTTCAACATCCAGCACTCCGAGGTGCAGGACCACCGCCCCGAGTTCGGCTCGCTCTTCGGCCTGTGCCGACTGCCGATCGGCCACTTCACCCTCGAACCCGTGGGCACCATCACCGGCCTCGACTGGCGCCTGAAGCTGCGCGACGCCGAGCTGACCGGCACCCTCACCACCGACCGCGGCACCCTGACCCTGCGCGCCCAGGTCAACAACGCCCGCTCCGTGCTCGCCGTCGAGGTGACGCCGAGCGCGGGCGAGGCCGCCTTCCGCTGGGTGTTCCACCCTGCCGAGGCGATCAGCCCGCGGGCCGCGTTCAAGGAGCTGCCCGAGGGGTACACCGGCAATCCTCCGGCCGAGGTCGCCGCGTACGGCGGCGGGGTGTCCGCGTCCGTGCAGTCGCTGCTCTCCGGCGGCCAGCACGTCACGGCCTGGCGCGAGCGGACCCGCGGCACGAACCGCACGCTCTACGTCGACGTGGAGCACTCCTTCCCGAAGGCCACGGCCCGCGACAAGGCCCTCGCCACGGTCCGCGCCGTGTCGAACCTTTCGTACGACGCCCTCGCCGTGCCGCACCGCGCGTGGTGGCACGCGTACTACCGCAAGAGCTTCCTGTCGGTGCCCGACGCCCGCATCCAGCGCTTCTACTGGATCCAGCTCTACAAGATCGCCTCTGCCGCGCGCCGCGACGCCCCCGTGATGGCGACGAGCGGCCCCTGGATCGAGCCGACGCCGTGGCCCGCGACCTGGTGGAACCTGAACGTGCAGCTGGAGTACTGGCTGATCCACGGCTCGAACCACCTCGAACTCGACGCCGTGACACGGGCGTTGGGAGAGTTCCGCGACAACCTGACCGCCGAGATGGCACCCGCGTACAGGGCGGACTCGCTCGGCATCCCCCGCACCACCGACATCCACCTCGTCAACGGCGGCGCGACCAGCACCGCGCAGGGCTACGGCGTCGGCGTCCCCGGCCAGGACCCGCCCACCCCCGAGGTCGGCAACCTGACCTGGGCGCTGCACAACGTCTGGCTCAGCTACCGGCACACCATGGACGAGTCGATCCTGCGCGACGTCCTGTATCCGCTGCTGCGCAAGGCCATCACCTATTACCTGCACTTCCTGGAGCCGGGCGCGGACGGCAAGCTGCACCTGCCGGCGACCTTCTCGCCCGAGTACGGCGGCAACACCCGCGACTGCAACTACGACCTGATGCTGCTGAGCTGGGGCTGCCGGACCCTCCTGGAATCGGCCGAACTGCTCGGCATCGAGGACGAGTTGGCGCCGCGCTGGCGCGAGGTGCTCAGCAAGCGCGTCGCGTACCCGACCGACGCCAACGGTTTCATGATCGGCGCGGACATCCCCTTCGCGAAGTCCCACCGCCACTACTCGCACATGCTCGCCGTCTACCCGCTGTACGAGCTGACGGGCCGCACCGCGGACGAACGCGCCCTGATCGAGAGGTCGTTGGCCCACTGGGTCGGCTTCGAAGGAGCGCTCCAGGGCTATACGTTCACGGGCGCGGCCTCGATGTCGGCGCTGCTCGGCAAGGGCGAGGACGCCCTGAAGTACCTCGGCGAGCTGATGAGCCGCTTCATCCAGGCCAACACCATGTACAAGGAGTCGGGCCCGGTCATCGAGACGCCGCTCTCCGCGGCGCAGTCCCTGCACGACATGGTGTGCCAGTCCTGGGGCGGGATCATCCGCGTCTTCCCCGCGCTGCCCGCGGCCTGGGCGGACCTGACCGTCCACGACTTCCGTACGCAGGGCGCGTTCCTGCTGAGCGCCGTGCGCGAGAAGGGCGTCACGCGGTGGGTGCGGGTGGTCAGCGAGGCGGGTGCGCCCTGTGTGGTCCGTCACGGGATCGCGGGCGCGATCGAGGTCCGCGACGGACGCGGCCGGCGCCTCTCGTACGAGGACGCGGGCGACGGCGCGATCAAGATCGGGCTCCGCAAGGGCGAGTCCGCACTGGTCACGGCCGCGGGCGAGCGTCCCGACCTGGCGATCGCCCCGGTCACGCCGAACGCGGAGGCACCGCGCTGGGGCATGCCCGCGTAAGGACGAGGCGAGTCCCGAGGACCCTGCGGAAAACCGCGGGGTCCTCGGTGCGGATCACCGTACTTTGCCGAACGGTTACCCTCGTGGTGGCGCTGATCTGCGGTTTCTGGCCTGGGTGGAGTTCGGGCAGCAGCCTCGGACCCCGACCCGCCCACGCCTGGAGACCCGTATGCACCTCGTGACCCCGGCCGCCGCCCCGGCCGAGCCGACCGGCGGCATCGCGGGCTGGGCCGCGCACCTCGTCGACGTGCTCGGCGGCCCCGGCGCGGGCCTGGCGATCGCCCTCGAGAACCTCTTCCCGCCGCTGCCGAGCGAGGTCATCCTCCCGCTGACCGGTTTCGCGGCGGGCCAGGGAGCGATCACCCTCGTCTCGGCCCTGTTCTGGACGACGCTCGGCTCGGTCGTCGGCGCCGCGGCCCTGTACGGGATCGGCCGCGTCATCGGCCGCGACCGCATGTACGCGCTGTGGGCCCGCCTCCCCCTGGTCAAGGCCGGGGACCTGGAGCGGACGGAGGCCTGGTTCCTGCGGCACGGCACGAAAGCGGTGCTGCTCGGCCGGATGGTGCCGGTCTTCCGCAGCCTGATCTCGATCCCGGCGGGCGTCGAACGCATGCCGCTGCCCCGCTTCCTCGGCCTCACCGCGATCGGCTCGCTGATCTGGAACTCGGTGCTCGTGCTTGCCGGTTACTGGCTCGGCGACCAGTGGGACCTCGTCGAGACGTACGTCGGCGTGATCTCGAAGGTCGTGCTCGCGGCGGTCGTCGTAGCCGTGGCCGTCTGTGTCGTCGTACGGCTGCGGGGCCGCCGCAAGCACCGCGAGGCCGGCCGCCGTCCGACGGTGCGGCAGGGCCGGTAGGCTCGACGCCTGTGCAGGTGACGGGGGTGGGAACAGCGGTCGGCCGCAGGGCGCCCGGCGTTCTCCTCGGCTGCCTCACCGCGCTCGCCGGACTGCTGTACCCGGCGCTCGCAGGCACCGTCCTCGCCCCGTTCCTGCGCTGTCTGGAGGCCTGACTCATGGACCACGTACGGGAGTTGCCCCGGGCCGGAGCGGTCCGGGTGTGGCTGGTCGACACGGAGACGCCGTCCCGCATCGGGCCGATGGACGGGGCGGGTGTCCTCGACGCGGACGAACTGCGGCGGGCCGCGGCGTTCCGCTTCGACCGGGACCGGGAGCGGTACATGGCCGCGCACCTGGCGCTGCGCGGCATCCTCGGGGAGCAGCTCGGCCGCGCGCCCGGCGAGGTCCACTTCGTCCGTCAACCCTGCCCGGACTGCGGGAAGCCGCACGGCCGCCCGGCCCTCGCGGACGCCCCCCGGCTGCACTTCTCCCTGTCCCACAGCGGCGATCGGGCGCTGGTGGCGCTGGCCGCCGCGCCGGTCGGGGCGGACGTGGAGGAGGTGCCGAGCCGGACGATCGCCGAGGAGCTGGCGACCGTCCTGCACCCGCGCGAGCAGGCCGAACTCGCCTCCCTCGACGACCCGTTGGAGCGCCGCACCGCGGTGGCCCGCGTGTGGGTCCGCAAGGAGGCCTACCTCAAGGGCCTCGGCATCGGCCTCGCCCGCCGCACCGACCTCGACTACGTCGGCAGCGTGCCCGGCTCCCCCGTCGCCCCGGACGGCTGGACGGTGCACGACGTCCCGATGCCCGAGGGCTACGCGGCGGCGGTCGCGCTCAGCCCTCGGTCCTAGGGCGATCCACCTCCACCCGCGCACGGTCCACAGCCGGGCCCGGCGGAGCCCTACGCGCCCTCCAGCTCGAGCAGCGCGACCTTGCGCTCCAGGCCGCCGGCGTACCCGGTGAGGGAGCCGTCCGCGCCGATCACGCGGTGGCAGGGGCGCACGATGAGCAGCGGGTTGGCGCCGACGGCGCCGCCGACGGCCCGCACGGCCGCGCGGGAGGCGCCGATCCGGGCGGCGACGGCGCCGTACGTCGTGGTGGCGCCGTAGGGCACCTCGTCGAGCGCGTCCCACACCCGCCGCCGGAACTCGGTCCCCTCGGGCCTCAACTCCAGCTGGAACTCCTTGAGTTCACCGGCGAAGTAGGCGCCGAGCTGACGCGTGGCCGCGGCGAACCGCGCCGGATCGCGCACCCATCCCTCCTGGACCGTCCGCCCGCCCTTCTGCCCGGGGACGGACAGCGAGGTGAGGGCGCCGTCGGCGTCGGCGGTGAGCAGCAGTTCGCCGAGGGGGCTGTCGACGGTGGCGTAGTAGGTGGTGGGCATGGTGGGCGCGGTCTCGTTCAAGGGGCTCACAACTGTCCTTCTACGATGAGGTGTTGACGGGCGTACGACCTCCAGGGCCGCCACGCGTCCTCGGCGGCCGCGCCGTACGGATCGCCGGGTACGGCCACGTCCGGGTCGCCCAGGGCGCGCAGCCGGATCAGGGCGGCGGTGCGCGCGTCCATGCCGGGCAGCGCCCGCAGGGCCGCTTCGGCGTCGTCGCGGTCGGCGCCCGGGTCGAGGCGCAGCGAGCCGTCGGCGAGGGCGCGGGCGAGGGCGCCGACCGTGCCGGGTTCGTCGACGAGGGCGTCGGGCGCGGGGAACGTCCGGTCGAGGCCGCCGCACGGGGCGTCGAGCCGCGTGCCGTACCGCTCGACGAGCCGCACGGACCCGTCCGTCCCCGCGACGGTACGGACGGCCAGCTCGTCGGGGTCGGCGGCGCCGGGCGAGCGGAGGCCAGGACGGGCGGCGACCAGCGGGGCCAGACGCGGATCGGCGCCGAGCCGCTCGTCGATCGCGTACGGGTCGCTGTCCAGGTCGAACAGGCGGCGGAGCCGTCCGACGGCGGTGGTCAGGTCGCGCAGGTCGGTGAGGTGAATGCGGGCGTCGAGCCAGCCGCCGCGGTGCTCGGCCTGCGCGCCGGGCTGCTCGTGCCCGGCCTCGTCGACGGAGACGATGCCGGTGCCGTACGGCAGCCGCAGCGTGCGCCGGAACAGCCGCGTGCCGCGCTCGCCGGTCAACTCCTCCACCCCGTCGACCAGTTCACGTCCGATCAGGTCGAAGACGGGCCCCGCCTGATAGGCGCCGCGGTGGGCGAGGCGGAGCGGGATCCCGGCGGTGGCGGCGACGGCCTTCGTCGCGGCGGCCCGCCCTGGAGCGTCGCCGCGCAACTGCGTGGGCGTACGGGCGTACACCTCGCGGATCGTGTCGTTGAACTGCCGCACGCTCGCGAACCCGGCGGCGAACGCGATCTCCGTGACCGGCAGCGGCGTGGTCTGCAGCAGCACGCGCGCGGTGTGGGCGCGCTGGGCGCGGGCGAGCGCGACGGGCCCGGCGCCCACCTCCGCGGTGAGCTGGCGCTGCACCTGCCGCGCGCTGTACCCGAGCCGGGTCGCGAGCCCGCCGACGCCCTCCCGGTCGACGACGCCGTCGCCGATGAGCCGCATCGCACGGCCGACGACATCGGCCCGTACGTTCCACGCGGCGGACCCGGGCACGGCGTCAGGGCGGCACCGGCGGCAGGCCCGGAACCCGGAGGTCTGCGCGGCGGCGGCCGAGGCGTAGTACCGCACGTTCTGCCGCTTCGGGGTGACCGCGGGGCAGCTCGGGCGGCAGTAGATCCCGGTCGTCTCCACGGCGAAGAAGAACTCCCCGTCGAACCGGGCGTCCCTGCTCCGCACCGCTTGGTACCGCGTGTCCTCGTCGATCATCACGCTTCCCAGTGTGCGGTGCGCTCCGCGGTGGGGCTGGCGGAAATCGGACGCGGCGTTGCTTCGGGGGGTTCGTCGTCGGCTGCGGGCCGGTGGGGGCTGGTCGCGCCCCGCGGCGGAGCCGCTGGTGACACAGCCCCGCGCCCCTGAAGTGCAGGCGCTGCGCACCGCATTTCCCGATGAAGGCAAGCGGCGTGGCCGCAAGCCTTCAGGGGCGCGACCAGCCACGACGGCGCTGCAGTCGCCCACGCACCCCGAACCAGCCCTACCCGTGGCGGCCCCGCTTGGCCTCCATGGCCGCACGCCCCTGGGCGCCCCGCTGCTTCCAGACCTTGCGCATCTCGTCCCGGATCCGCGCGTCCGTCCGGGCGGCGAGCCGCCGGTTCTCCCGGAGCAGCTTCCGGTAGCTGTCGAGCCGCCGCTCGTGGAGTTCCCCGGAGGCCAGCGCGGCGAGCACCGCGCAGCCGGGTTCCACCGTGTGCGCACAGTCCTGGAAACGGCAGTCCTTCGCGAGCTCGGCGATCTCGGAGAACACCTGCTCGACACCACCTTCCGCGTCGTAGAGCCCGACCCCGCGCAGGCCGGGCGTGTCGATGAGCACTCCGCCCCCGGGCAGGGCGAACAGGTTCCGGGTGGTCGTGGTGTGCCGCCCCTTGCCGTCCATGTCGCGGACGGCCTGGACGTCCATCACGTCAGCGCCGTGCAGCGCGTTGGCGAGGGTCGACTTCCCGGCGCCGGACTGGCCGAGCAGCACGGACGTGCCACCGGCGACGACGGCCCGCAGGACGTCGGTGCCCTCGCCGTCGTGGGCGCTGACGGGCAGCACCTGGACGCCGGGGGCGCTGTTCTCCACGTCGGAGACCAGGTAGGACAGCGTGACCGGGTCGGGCACGAGGTCCGCCTTGGTGAGCACGACCAGCGGCTGGGCGCCGGACTCCCAGGCCAGTGCCGACGTATGCAGCAGTGCGTCACCGCTCGAACTCGCATGGGCGAGCGCGAGGAACCGCTCGATCCGACCAAGATCCAACTCGGCCGCGAGCGACACACAGATGATGACGTGATCGACATTGGTCGCAAGGACCTGACCCTCGGAACGCTTCGACGAGGTCGACCGCACGAAGGCACTCCGGCGCGGCAGCAGCGTCCGCACATACCGCGGATCAACGCCTTCAGGATCGACGGCGACCCAGTCCCCCGTGCAGACGACCTTCATGGGGTCACGGGGAACGACGAACTCGGTGTCAGCACGGACGACGCCCTCGGCAGTGACGACATCGCACTGCCCACGGTCGACCCGGACGACACGGCCGAGCAGGAGACCCTGCTCGGCGTACGGAGCGAACTCGGACTCCCAGTCCGCATCCCAGCCGTACGGGGCGAGCGGGTGCGACGAAGCCGAACTCGAAAGAGAAGAGGAAGACAAGGGGTGACCCTTCACATGGGTGGCCCCGGCGCCGCGCACACAGACGCGGAAGAAGAAGGTGAGGTCAGCCGGCGGCCACGGAGGTGGACTTGACGAACTTCCGGATGCGGGCAACGCCCATCGCAACGACAGTCATCGGTCAACACCTCCAACAGAGCACGTGACGGCCACGGCGACACGTGGCCGCCGAACGAACAAAGGAGACAGTAGTCACGCCGCCCAGCCACCGCCACTCAATTTTCGGAAGCACCGTCGCCGTGGAGACCGACGCCCGGCAGTCGGGTCGGCGCGCGCGTCGGCCGGCAGGTGCGCTTCAGCGGCACAGGGCCGATGCCACGGTCTTCTGGAGGTGTTGCACTGCTTCGTTCGTCGTGATGTCCCGGGTCATCGTGACGCTCGCGGCACGGCCGTCGTCGGTTGCCGCGCTCCAGGTCCCGTAGCCGGGGATGGATCCGCTGTGGGTCCAGGCGACGCGCTGGTGGCCCTGGGCGTCCTTGCACGGCAGCGGCATGGTGATCATGCCCAGACCGGCCTTGTGGTCGGGGTCGTCCTCGCTCATCGGCACGGTGGTGCGCATCGCGTCGAGTTCCGGCCTGTCGAGGAGACGGCCGCCCAGCAGGGCGGAGAAGAAGGTGTTCAGGTCGGAGTCGGTGGAGACCATCGCCCCTGCCGCCCAGGACGCGGACGGGTCGATCTCGGTGACGTCGCGCAGGGCGCCCGACCGGTCCTGGCGGTAGCCCTGGGGATGGCGTTCGCGGATGCTCGTCTCGCCGGGGGCAGGGAAGTAGGTGTGGCGCAACCCGATCTTCCGGATGACACGCCTGTCCACCACGTCGGCGAAGGGCCGCCCGGTGACCTTCTCCACGATCAGCCCCGCCAGCAGGTAGTTGGTGCTGCTGTAGTGGAACTCCGCCCCTGGGATGGAGACGGCCGGGTGCTTGAGGGCGATGTCCAGGGCGTCACGGGGAGAGACGTAGCGGCGCTTGAGGATGTCGTCCGTGACGTCCTCTTCGTACTCGGGAAGGCCACTGGTGTGCTGCAGGAGCTGACGCACCGTGATGTCACCTCCGTCGATCCCCTTCCCGTGGACGAGCCCCGGCAGGTAGTGGTCCACCGTGGCGTCCAGGCTGATCCTGCCCTCGCCGACCAACTGCAGCACGACCACCGCGGTGAACGTCTTGGTCACGCTGCCGATCCGCACCTGGCCGTCCCGGGGCACCTTCGCGTGCGTGTCACGGTCCCCCACCCCAGCGGTGTAGGTGCGGACGTGCCCGGCACGGTCACGCACGCTCGCCAGCGCGCCAGGTGCGCCGTCGGAGTGCACCAGTGTCTCCAGTCCCTGTCGCACGGGGTCCGGACCAGCGGCGATCGCCGGTGCCGCCGCTCCGGCAGCGACAGCGGTGGCCAGAGCAAGGGCGGTGAGGGTGAGGCGTTTACTCATTCAGGTTCCTCCGGATCAGGTCGACGGTCCGTGTCACCCATGCCGTGGTGACAAGATCAACTCTGCTGTTGGCGCTCGTTGTTGCCCATCAGTGATCACCCTGACCCGCCCCCGGCCCACCCCTTACGGGATTCCGCCGACTGCCGGCGGACGCTCGGCAGGTCAGGTCCCCGGCTGGGAGCCTGCCCGTGGTCAGGTAGAGCGTGGTGCTCCTGTCCGCGCAGGAGTTGGTGCCGTGGACGATGTGCCCCTCGCCTCCGGCGACGGTGACCATCCGGGAGCCGCGCAGGGCGCGGTGCATGGCCCGGGCACCGGCCAGGGGCGTCTGCGGGTCCCACTCGTTCTGCACGATCAGCGCGCTGCTGCTGTCGTCCACCGTGGTCGCGGGCTCGCTGCCCGGCGTCCAGAAGGCGCACGGCTTGATGGTGGACGCGAAGTCGCCGTACAGCGGATAGCGGGCCCTGTCGCGGATGGCGTCACCGCGGTACCGCTCGGGATCGCGCGGCCACGACGCGCGGGTGTCGGCGCACAGGACGGCCCAGGCGCTCGCGGCCTCGTTGTCCGGAGGAACGTCACGGGCGAACGCCGACGGGGCCGGGGCCGGCCGAGGCGTCCCGGACGGGTCCGGCTTGCCGCCCTCGGCCGTCCGCTTCAGCCCGGCGACCCGTTCGGCGGCCTCTCGGACGCGGAAGAACATGGCGCGCCCGGCACGGATGCCGTCCCCGGTGAGAGGAGTCCCGTTGTCGTCGATGGGCCTGCGGTCGGCCCGTGCGACCAGGTCCCAGAAGGTCTTCCGGACCTCGGCCGGGGTGCGGCCCAGGTGGTACGTCGCGTGTCGCCGGGCGGTCCACGTGCTCCACCGCGCGAAGGCGAGCTCGGTCGCCTGCGCCATGCTCCGGAACATGCCCCGCCCGTACGCCGCCGGGTCCGCCGCACTGTCCAGTACGAACCGATCGGCGCGCCGGGGGAACATCTGCGTGTAGACGGCGCCGAGGTAGGTGCCGTACGAGAAACCCAGGTAGGAGATCTTCTCCTCGCCCAGCATGGCACGGATGACGTCCATGTCGCGAGCGGTGTTGCGGGTGGTGAGGTGCCGCAGCCTGTCGCCCTCCCGGGCCCGGCACTTGGCGGCCACCGCGCGTGCCCGCCGTACGTCCTTCGCGAAGGTCCTGGCCCGGTACGCGGGCTCCGCGTCCTGCTCCTCGCGCGTCAGACCGCAGGCCACGGGAGAGCTCCGCCCGACACCCCTCGGGTCGAATCCGACGAGGTCGAAATGGCGCTTCACCGCCGGGGGAAGGCTCAGCTCCGGTCCGACCGGCAGATTCAGTCCCGGCCCGCCGGGGCCGCCGGGGTTGAGCAGCAGCACACCACGACGCTCCTTCACGCTGCCTGCCCTCAGCCGGGATATCGCGATGTCGGTCTTCCTGCCTCCGGGATCGCTGTAATCCAGCGGCACCTTGAGCGTCGCGCACTGATAGGCGGCGGGGTTCTTCGCATCGCAGCGCTCCCACCGTGGCGTCTGGTGCGTGTACTGCCACAGAGGGTCCCTGGCCGCGGAGGCCTCGGACACAGAAGTCGCCGTTGCAGAGGTAAGTGCCGAGCACAAGACCGAGAAGAAGGCTGCCACGGCGCCGATGCCCGTGAGAGATGCAATTCGCGTGTTTCGCACAGTGATACTGGTCCTTGCCGGGGAGGGCCGGCCGGCCCTTCCGCCCTTGTGTACGCGGGAGTTGGCGAAGCCATCGAGGACTTGACGGCGCCCGTCGCGGGTCAATTCCCGGTGAACTGCTGGCGGACGCACTGCGTGTACTGCTGGAAACTGTCGGGCTGGTAGCACTCCTGCGTCTTGTTCGCGTACCAGACGAAGAAGACGGCGACGAGGACGCACACCACCATCGCGATGGCCGAGGTCACCACACCGGTGAGGGCCTTGCCCCGGCCGATGCCGGTCCGCTTGGCCGTCGTCAGAGCGACGATGCCCAGGATCAGTCCGATGCCGCCGAACAGACCGCCGATGACGATGATCGACGTGCTCAGGCCGATGACGCCCAGCCCCATGGCGACCCCGGCCAGGCGGTTACTGCCGCCTGGCGGCTGCGCAATCTCTTGTCCTTGCGTGTTCATCAGCGGTCCTCCGGTCAACTGCTCACGTGTTCGGAGCACGATGCTGGCTTTCGGCGTCACGAATGCGCATCGCGGGAAGGCGGGAGAAAGTGCTCCCCCGATCGAGGGAGGCCATCGGTGAACTGCCCGGTCATACTGGGGCGATCATGATCAGGGGACTCCGGCCGCTGCTGCGCGGCTCCACGTATTCGGGCATGCTGTTCGCCTACTGCGGCGCGTTGGCGAGCCTTCCACTGGTGCCTTTCGCACTGCTGCCGACACTGGTGTGGCCATCCGCTCCCTATGGGGTGAAGGCCGTCCTGGTCCTCCTGGTCTGGGCAGCACTGATCGGCTCGGTCGGGCTGGCCCGCACCACGCGGCGGGCGCTGATCGCGTTCGCCCGCCACCTTCTGAAGGTGCCGTTGCCGGACCCTGTGACCCCGCGTCGGCCCGCGAGCTCCCGCGGCACCCGGTCGACTCCTGCCGTGCCGTCCGGCGCCGACCATTGGCGGACTCCCCTGTGGCTGCTGCTGCACGGAGCGCTGGGGTGGGCGGGGGCGCTGACGAGCGGTGTGCTGCTCCTCATGGGGATCGCCCTCCCCGGAGGATGGCTCGGTGCCGAGGCCGGGCTGAGTCTGTTCGGCTGGTCGCTGCGGTCCGGCGGCGGATGGCAGAGCTGGGTGGTGGCGCTGGGCTGCCTGTTGCTGGCGGCGGTCGTGTGCGTGGTGGTGACGGGCGTGCTGCGGTGGCTGGCGCCGAAGCTCCTGGGTCCTTCGTCAGCCGAGCAGTTGGCGCTGATGGCCGAGCGGGAGCAACGGCTGGCCGAACGCAACCGGCTGGCCCACGAACTGCACGACTCGATCGGGCACACGCTGACCGCGACCACGATCCAGGCGGCGGTAGCGGGCGAGGTGCTCTCCGCGGACCCGGTGGCGGCGCGGGCCGCGCTGCGCGGCATCGAGGAGTCGGCCAGGGCCGCGCTGGAGGACCTGGATTACGTACTGGGCGTACTGCGCGAGGAGAAGGCGGACACGGCACCGCACCGGACCCTGGCCGAACTGCCCGAGCTGCTCGACCGGTTGCGGCACGCGGGCGCGGTGCTGGAGGTGGAGCTGTCGGGTGAGCCGGCGCAGGTGCAGGGGACACTCTCGCGGGCCGCGTACCGGATTCTGCAGGAAGGGCTGACGAACGCGTTGCGGCACGGGACGGGCGGTCCGATCGGGGTCCGGGTAGCGGTCGCGCCGGACCGGCTCGAGCTCGGTGTGGTCAATGGGGCGAGCGCGGGCGCGCGTACGGGCGCGGGTGTCTTCCGGACGTCCGGGCACGGCCTGCCCGGCCTCGCCGAGCGCGTGCGGCTGCTGCACGGGGAGATCGAGGTCGGCCCGGACGGGCCGCAGCACTGGCGGTTGGCGGTCCGGCTGCCGGTACGGGTGTCGGCATGACCGACTCCGAGGCGGACGCAGCCGTCATGAGGGACGTCGGCTCCGGCCCCGCCACCACCGGTCCTGCCAGTGCCCCTGTCACACTCCTGATCGCGGACGACGACGCGGTGACCCGCAGCGGCCTGCGCACACTGCTCTCGGCGCAGCCGGGGATCACGGTGGCCGGGGAGGCCTCCGACGGCGTCGAGGCCGTCGAGCAGGTGCGGCGGCTGCGGCCGGACGTGGTCCTGATGGATGTGCGGATGCCGCGGTGCGACGGCATCGAGGCCACCCGGCGGCTGCTCGCCGAGGCGGCCGGACCGCCGAAGGTCGTGGTGATCACCACCTTCGAGAACGACGGCTACGTGACCGCCGCGCTCAGCGCCGGGGCCAGCGGGTTCGTGCTCAAGCGCCTTCCGGTCCCGCAGATCGCCGAGGCGGTACGGGTGGTGGCGGCAGGGGAGGCGATCCTCTTCCCGGCGGCCCTGCGCCGGATGGTCGCCGCCCGGCCGCTGGACGGTGCCGCAGCGCTGCCGAAGGCGGCGCTGACGGAGCGGGAGGAGGAGGTGCTGCGGTCGATGGCCAAGGGGCTATCCAACCCGGAGATCGCCCAGTCACTCATGGTGAGCCTGGAGACGGTGAAGACACACGTCGGGAACGTGCTGACCAAACTCGGGGCGCAGAACCGGACCCACGCGGTGGTGATCGCGTACGAATCAGGCCTGGTGGTGCCGGGGTTCACCGGCTGACGCGCATCCCCAGACCCGGGTCACACGTCAGCGCGGTGACCGGCGCTCAGTGGTCCGCGCAGCACGGCGTCGGGGCGGGCACCTCGAAGGGGGCGAGGGTGCCGCCCGCGGCCGGCATGGCGGTCAGGACGAGTTCGCCGTGCTGCCATTGCGGCCGTACGTGATCCCCTGTCACCAGGTGGGCCCGGGGGTCCGGCCGGCTCGGCGAACCCAGGACCGTCACGCGGTCGATCGCCGAGCGCGCCGGCACATCCCCCACCGTCAGCGTGCCCGTGAGCTCCGCCACCCCCGGGTAGAGCACCGCCCGGCCCACGGCGTCCGGAACTCCGGACGACACCTCGTATCCCTGCGCGGTGAGCTGCTCCCGGGCGGTGCGCAGGAGCGGATCCGTCGGGAGGGCGAGGGAGACGACGACCCGTGGGGCATCGTCGCGCACCAGGTGGGTGCAGCCGAACGTGCCCTCGGGCAGGGCGAGTTCGGCCGCCAGGGTGTGGAGCAGACGGTCGGCCGCACGGAGGTCCCGGAGGCCTGCGTCCACGGTCAGGGCGTACGGCGTCGGCATCATGAGGGCAGGACCCACACCGGGTTGGCGTAGAACCACAGGTCGCGCCACGGGTCTGCGTCGCCGACGACGTCGATCGCCGGACCGGCCGGGTCGACGGCGGCGCCCATCGCGCCGACCGCGGTGCGGTTGCCGTCGGTGCCGCGCAGGCGGACGTAGACGGGGCGGTCGACCCGGCCGAGGTCGTAGGTGAGGCGGACCGTGCCGGTCGACTTGCTCACGTCGTACGACTTCACCACCTTCGCCGTCGGCGCGGTGAACGTGTCCTTGTCCGCCACCGGTCCGGTCACCTCGCCCTGGATGACGTCCACGCGCGCCAACTGCGGTACGAAACCGGCCCAGTTGGGTCCGCCGGCCGGCGTCACGTCGACCGTCAGCGTGACCTTCGTGCCCTTCTTGACGTGCAGGGCGCCGCCGAGTGTGGCCCAGCGGCGGCCGCCGCTGACGCGGACGTCCAGGGCGTCGACGAGCCGGCCGTGGTCCACCCAGACGCGGCCCGCGCGGATGCCGTCCATGACGGCGGCGTAGGAGAAGCCGTCGGCGCCGACGTGCGTACGGCTGTACTGGCCGGGCCAGTAGTCGCCCTCGGTGAGGTCGATCTTGCCGCTGTAGACGGGGTCGGTGTGCTTGCCGTTCGCGGTGTAGTCGCTGTCCGGGCCGCCGCGCTTGGCGGTGTCCGTATAGACGTTGTGGGAGTCGGAGTTGGCGGTGATCCACCAGGGCTTGCCCTCGGCGAGGAGGCTGTCCCACAGGCCGCCCACGGTGGCGGTCATCCAGTCGAAGCCGCCCCAGGTGCGGTAGCTCTCCAGCGGGTATCCGGCGAAGGAGTTGGCGCCCGGGCTGCCGTCGTACAGACCGCGTGCCCGGCCCATGCCGACGGACTTCTCGATGCCGGCGGCCTGGTGGCCGGGCGCGCCCTCCATGCCGACCGCGATCCGGTGGCCCGCGGACGTGGCGTCGCGCCAGCCACGGATCTCGTGCGGCGAGTCGATGCCCTTGCGGGCGGGGTGGTTGGCGAGCATCAGGATGTCCTTGACCCTGCGCCGCTGCACCTGCTCCGCAAGGAAGTTGAGGCCGGCGATGGCGAGCGCCTCATTGGCCGGCGTCGAGTCGGTCGCCTTCTGCACGCCGCCGTCGTAGTCGGTCTCGAACTGCTTGAGTACGGAGACCTCGTTCTTGCCGGGGTGCACGAAGACCGTGCTGTGCTCGGCGGCCGGGATGTTCCACTCCAGGCCCTGGAAGACGAGGGTGTCCTCGTACGCGGCGCGGGCCTGCCGGATGTCCGGGTTCACCTTCTCGACGCCGATCTTCGCGTGCGTCTCGTTGCCGTGGTCGGTGATGACCATCCAGTCCAGACCGTGTCGCGCGCCCTGGCGGACCTGGTCGACGACGCGGTACTTGCCGTCGTTGCTGTACTGGGTGTGGATGTGGTGGTCACCGGCCAGCCACAGGAAGCCGCCGGTCCTGCGCCCGCCGGTGGAGGGGGCGGATGCGGCCGCCACGGTCGGGGCGACGACACTGCCGGCGGCCATCCCCGCGCCCAGTAGGCCCGCCCGGCGCAGCAGCGTGCGGCGCGACTGCTGCTCGGGGGTCAGGGCCTCGTCGGGCACGGAGGTGTCGAAGGCGGCGGGCAGGGCGGGCCCCGCCGTGGCATACGACGGGTCGTGATCGTGTCCGTGGTGGTGATGGTGCCCGTGCCCGTGTCCGTGGCCCATGAGTTCCTCCCGATGCCGCTGCCTGCTGCGGCCGTGTGCTGCGCCGTGCGTGGAGGCTCAAGGGTCAAGCCGAAACATGAACGTTGAACAAGCAACGAATGGCGGCCGGGCGCCCTGGACGTGGCAGATCGCCACATCAGGCACTGTTTCCCCAACTGCCCTTGTACGTCACCCTGGTTGGCGGGAAACCTGAACGGCGCTCATCTTCTACGTCACCCATCGGAGACGCCCCCACCATGAGAAGACTGATCGGCACCCTCGCGGCCGCAGCCATCGCCCTGACCGGCCTCGCCGCCACCGGCTCCACCTCGGCGGTCGCTGCTTCCGCCCCTGCGGCGGCCGCCGCCACGGGCACCTTCAACGTCCTCACCTACAACGTCGCAGGCCTTCCGGAAGGCCTGAGCTCCGGCCACCCGGAGACGAACACCCCGCTGATCTCGCCGCGCCTGGCGGCGTACGACATCGTGAACGTCCAGGAGGACTTCAACTACCACGCCGCCCTGTACGCGGGCGACAACCACCCGCACCGCACCGCGACCAGCGGCGGCGTGCCTTTCGGTGACGGCCTCAACACCCTCTCGGACTACGCCTTCGAAGACTTCGAGCGGGTGAAGTGGAACCAGTGCACCGGCACCAACTGCCTGACCCCGAAGGGTTTCTCGCTTGCCCGGGTCCGGCTCGCCGAGGGCGTCTTCGTGGACCTCTACAACGTCCACACCAACGCCGACGACTCGGACGACGCGTTGGCCGCCCGCCGCGCCAACGTCCAGCAGCTGTCGGACTTCATCCGGGCGAACTCGTCCGGCAACGCGGTCATCGTCATGGGCGACACCAACACCCGCTACACCCGCAGCGGCGACAACATCCGCACCCTCGCCGACAGCAACGGCCTGACGGACGCGTGGGTACAGCTGGTCAAGGGCGGCGTCCGGCCGACGCAGGGCGCGGACCCGCTGCTGTGCCCGACGACGGCTCCGCCGAACAGCTGCGAGGTCGTCGACAAGGTCCTCTACCGCGGCAGCAAGCTCCTGACGCTCGACGCCACCCGCTACCACAACGAGTGGGCGTCGTTCCTGG
Organism: Streptomyces sp. NPDC050085; assembly: GCF_044460595.1. Lineage (NCBI taxonomy): Bacteria > Bacillati > Actinomycetota > Actinomycetes > Kitasatosporales > Streptomycetaceae > Streptomyces > Streptomyces sp. NPDC050085. Next base: position 1,405,004 of record NZ_JBITJZ010000001.1, read on the forward strand.
ACTCCGCGGGCGGCAATCTGTCCGACCACTTCCCGCACACGGTCGACTTCTCCTACACCCTCAACTCCGCCCTGAGGGCAAGCGACTTCATCGGCGGCCCGCACGGCACCGCCTTCAACGACGCGGACGACCTGCCGACGTCGATGTCGATGGCTCCCCGCACCCTGACCCTGCGCGGCAGCTCCCGCCTGGACGCGGTGACCCTGACGCACGACGGCGGCACGCCCCTCACCCACGGCGGCACGGGCGGCACGGCGACGTCCCTGACGCTGGCCTCCGGCGAACACCTCACCGCCGTCGAGCTGACACAGGGTCAGAAGGACGGCCATACGCGGATCTTCTCGGCATCGTTCACCACGGACAAGGGCCGCACGCTGTCCGCCGGTACGGCGACGTCCGACACCAAGACCTTCACGGCACCGCCCGGCTGGCAGATCGTCGGCTTCGCAGGACGGGCCGACACCGAGATCGACAAGCTGGGGGTGCTGTACGCGCCGACAGGCTGATCACCGTCACCGTGACCGCCGTCAAGAGATTCCGTGCCGATGCCACTCGTTTCGACAAGCGGGCCCATGCGTCCCACGGCACGGAACCACCACCCGGTCCACGGCAGTCCAGGAAGCGCGACCACGCTTCCTCACCAGCCCAGGCGCCCTCAACCGGCAGCCGCGGCGGGCCGGATGATCGTGTGCGGCGACGACGCGCTCGCCGAGCGGCTCGCCCGGCGGGGCCTCGCCGAACTCCTGGGCAGCCACCAGCCGGTCCGCTGAGGAGCGGCACACCGGTCATCTGCGCCCATCATCAGGATGGGCTGCACCATGGGGGTCTGGGCCACCGCGCGGCATCGGTCATGGCGACCACGGTCGCCTCCGATCCGCGTAAGCCGGTCCTCGATGAGAGCGAGGCACAGTGCCCAGCTCCGCGCGGGCCCCCGTCACTACCGGCTCACCGGGACCTCGATCCGCACGGTGAGCCCGCCCGTGGGACGGGCGTGCGCGGTGACCACGCCGTGGTGGGCGGTGGTGATCGACCGGACGATCGCGAGGCCGAGACCGTGCCCGGTGCGGTCGCTGCCGACCCGGGAGCGGGCCCGGTAGAAGGGCTCGAAGAGGCGCTCGACCACGGCCTCGTCGACGTACGGGCCGGTGTTCTCCACCTCCACCACTACGGTCTGGCCCTCCTGGAAGACGGCGAGGTGGACCGATCCCCCTTCGGGGACGTTGTGGGTCAGGGCGTTGTCGAGGACGTTGAGCAGGAGGTGGCGCAGCAGGGTGGTGTTTCCCCTCACCTCGCAGCCGAGTTCGGCGTCCACGGCGAGCCGGATGCCGTGCTCCGCCGCTTGTGCCGTGCGGTCGGACGCGGCCTGCTCCGCCAGGTCGGCGAGGTCCACCGGGTCGGGGTCGAAGGCGGCCTGGTCCGCTGCGGCGAGGTCGAGCAGGGCCCGGACGACGCTGATGTTGCGCTCGTTGGTCTCCTGGAGCATGGGGACGAGCTCGGCGAACTCCTCGCCGGTGGGGTCGTCGGCGGCGACCTGGAGGACGGCCCGGGTGGTGGCCAGCGGGGTGAGGAGCTCGTGCGAGGCGTTCGCGGCGAACCGCTGATGGGCGGTGAAGGACTGCTCGAGGCGGGTCAGCATGGTGTCGTAGGTGTCGGCCAGCTGCTTGAGTTCGTCGCGCGGGCCCTGGGCGTTGATGCGTTCCGACAGATCGCCGTCCGCCGCCTTGGCCGCCGCCTCGCTGATGGTGTGCAGGGGCGCGAGCAGGCGCCGGGACAGCAGCCAGCCCGCGCCGAGGCCGAGGGCCATGACCGCGAGCACGCCGCCGATCGACACCAGCAGGACCGTGTGCCAGACGTCCTCCTTGCTGGAGATGCCGTCACCGGCCCTGACGCCCTTGGCCGGCTCGTACGTGACACCCGGGGACGGGCTGACTCCGGTGGTGGGGACCGGGGACGCGGGCCGCTGGGACGCGGACTGGTGGGACCCCTCCGGGACCACCACGGTCTGGCTGAAGTCGTACGTCGGCAGGAAGCGCATCCCGACGTAGATGATCACGACCATCAGGGCGCCGCAGACACCGAGCGCGCTGCCGAAGCCGAGGAAGAGGCGGGCGTGGATGCTCAGCGTCCGCTGCCGTGGACCGCGTCCGGGCCGCTTCATTCGGTCCCCAGGTAGTAGCCGGCGCCGATCGCGGTGTGCACGAGCTGCGGCTCCCCGAGCTTCTTGCGCAGCGTGTGCACGACCAGGCGTACGGCGTTGGTGAAGGGGTCGGCGTGCATGTCCCAGGCCTTGTCGAGGAGGTACTCGGCGCTCAGCACTCCGCCGTCGGCGCGCATCAGCAGCTCGAGGACGGAGAGTTCCTTCGGCGTGAGGCGGATCTCGGTGCCCGCACGGGTCACCCGGCGGCGGTGCGTGTCGAACGTGACGTCGGCGCAGGTGAGGACCGGGGAGTGGGCGACGGGGCTGCGGCGGTGCAACGCCCGCAGCCGGGCGACCAGTTCGGGGAAGTCGAACGGTTTGGCCAGATAGTCGTCGGCTCCCAGGCCGAGCCCCTCGACCTTGTCGCCGAGGCGTCCGGCAGCGGTCAGCATGAGGATGCGGCAGCCGAGGTCCATGGCCACGATCCGGCGGCACACCTCGTCGCCGTGCACCTCGGGCAGGTCCCGGTCGAGGACCACGGCGTCGTAGTCGTAGACGGTCAGCTGCTCCAGGGCGGCGGCTCCGTCATGGACGACGTCGACCGCGAACGCCTCCCGGCGCAGCCCGATCTCGAGGACCCGCGCCATGTATTGCTCGTCCTCGACCACCAGCACGCGCACGTACGACAACCTTTGCTTTTCATTGATTCATCGATTCAGGGGCAGTTACGTCTTACCAAATCCCGTCTTTGATTCGTGTATGAGACGTCCGGTGCGTGCCGCGGCGCACAAACATCGCTGAAAACCCCGCGCTTTTAGCGTGAGTTCCATGAACCTTTTCAAGCGGGCCTGGTGGCGGCTGTGCAGCCATCTGGGCAAGACGGTGATGCTCGTCGGGCTCTTCTTCGTCATCTGCGCCCTGGTCCTGTCCGGCTTCCTCATCCAGTCCGCCGCGGCCCGCGCCGCGGACTCGGCGAAGAACAGCGTGGGGGTGGTGGCCACCATGCAGCTGGATCTCAACGCCTACCTGGAGTCCGGGAAGGGGAAGCACAGTGACGGTGCGCAGCCGGGGATGATCGGGGCCGACGCCGATCTGCGCCGCAGTCTCGTGGACAAGATCTGCAGGTCGTCCGTCGTGGCCCAGTGCAATTACACGAAGGACGGGGTCGCCGCCCCCACGGATCAGGTCAAGCTGCATCAGCCGGTGCCCGCTCCGGCCGGGCAGGACACCGGCGGTGTCGACTTCTTCAAGGCCGACGGCGTACGGGACCTGAACTCGGTCAAGGACTTCCGCAACGGCGACTCGAAGCTCGTGGCCGGTTCCGGGATCACGCCGGACAGCAAGAGCGACATGGTCGTCATCGAGGAGCGGGTGGCCAAGGACAACCACCTGAAAGTCGGCGACAAGGTCAAGCTCAATGCCAATGTCCAGAATCCCGACGGGCGGCTGAGCACCAAGGAGGAGGAGTTCACCGTCGGCGGCATCTACCGCAGCAGCACCGCCGACCCGGGCACGTACGTCCCGCCGATGCAGGCGCCCTCGAACCAGATCTACGTCTCCCCGGACGGCGCGACCCGGCTCGACGGCAAGGACGTCGGTGCCGACGGCGGTGTCGTGAAGTCGGCGACCTTCACCCTGCACAGGCCGGACGACCTGGACCGGCTGAAGAAGGACGCCGAGGCCGCCGGGGTCGACCTGAAGATCTTCCCGTTGAGCGTCAACGACAAGCAGTACAAGACGCTGGTCGGGCCGATCAACAAGACCGCCGACTTCGCCTCGCTCACGGTCTGGCTGGTCGCGGTCGCGGGCACCGTCATCCTCGCCCTGATCATCGCCTCGAACATGCGGGAGCGCCGCAAGGAGATGGGCATTCTGCTCTCCCTCGGCGAGAAGAAGCCCAAGCTGCTCGGCCAGCACCTGGTCGAGGTCGTCGCCTGCGCGGTCCTCGCGATCGGCCTCGCCGCCGTCGGCAGCCAGGTCATCGCCCAGGCCATCGGCGACCGACTGCTGTCCGGTGAGGTCTCGTCCGCCCAGAACGCCGCCGACGACGAGGGCCCTCAGCAGGACCTCTCCGATCCCACGGGCGGCGCCAACAAGGAGGACACCCCGGCCGTCGACCCGATCGACTCGATCGACATCCGGCTCGGCGCGGGCGACATCGGCGCCGTCGGCGCCACGGGGCTCGGCATCGCGGCCCTGGCCACGATCGTTCCCGGCATCCGGATCCTGCGCCTGAACCCGCGCGACATCCTCACGAAGGGCGACTGACATGACGACCGACCAGGCCACCCCGATCCTGCGGCTCACGGGACTGTCCCGCACCTACCAGTCCGGCACCGGCCGGCGCACCGTCCTCAAGGACGTCGACTACTCCTTCGACGAGGGCCGCATGTACTCCGTCATCGGCCCCTCGGGCAGCGGCAAGACGACGCTGCTCTCGCTGGCCAGCGGGCTCGACTCCCCCACGCGGGGCAGTGTCCGCTTCCGCGGCGAGGACGTCGCCGAGATCGGTCTCGGCCGCTACCGCAACCGCCATGTGGCCACGGTGTTCCAGTCGTTGAACCTGCTCACCTACATGACGGCCGTGCAGAACATCACCTCCGCCATGGAGATCACCGGCGTGCAGGGCCGCAACAAGAAGAAGCGCGCCGTCGAACTCCTCACCCTGCTCGGCGTGGACGAGTCCGACCAGCACCGCCGCACGCTGCAGCTCTCCGGCGGCCAGCAGCAGCGCGTCGCCATCGCCCGCGCGCTGGCCTGCGAGGTCGACATCCTGTTCGCCGACGAGCCCACGGGCAGCCTCGACCAGGACACCGCCGCCGGAATCATCGAGGTGTTCCGGAAGCTGGCGCACGACGACGGCAAGTGCGTGATCCTGGTGACCCATTCACGCGAGGTGGCCGACGCCTCGGACGAGGTGGTCCGGCTCAAGCGGGGCAGACTGATGACGCTCTGAGCCCCTGGCCGGGGCCCTCGGCCCCGGCCGGAACTCCGCGAACTCCGCTGCGGCACGGGCACCTTGGACGCGACCGGGTTCTCCCGGAATCCTCCGGTCCGTCACCGCCCGCCTCGTATACCTTCCGGCGAACCAGGCCTTGTCTCGGGCGACGACCGCATGAATACTGCGCCTCGCACAGTTAGCGGTATACCACTGCAGGCCTACTGCAGGACCATCAGCAATCCCCCCAAGGATCGATGTGCCCAGACTCGCCAGAAGACACACCTTCATCGCCCTGGCCGCCACCGCGGTCGCGGCGATGACGACCGCCTCACTGCCGGCCACCGCCGACGTCGCGGCCGCTGCCCCCAAAGCGCCGAAGAGGCAATCCGCCGTGCACCGCGTGCAGTTGGTCACCGGCGACGTCGCCGAGGTGACCGACGGCCGCGTGAGCGGGTTCCGGCCCGCGCCGGGGCGCGAGAAGATACCCGTCCACATCGAGGACGACGGGAAGCGCTCGCTCGTCGTGCCGCTCGACGCCCAGCGGCTGATCACCGAAGGCCGCCTCGACGAGCGGCTCTTCGACATCAAGCAGCTCGACACGGCCGCCGCCCGCGCGGCGTACAAGAACGGGCTCAAGGTCATCGTCGGCTACCACGGCGCCGCCTCGACCGCCCGCGCCGAGGTCCGCGACGCCGGGGCCACCACGGTGCGCCACTCGCTGGGGGCCCTCAACGCGGAGGCCCTGACCACCCCGGGCAAGGACCTGTCCGCACTCTGGTCGTCCCTGACGCAGGCGGACAACGATGTCAGCAGGACCACCGCCCAGGGCGTCGACCACGTCTGGCTGGACGCCCCCGTCAAGGCCCAACTCGACGTCAGCGTCCCGCAGATCGGCGCCCCCGCGGCCTGGCAGGCGGGCTTCGACGGCAAGGGCGTGAAGGTCGCGGTCGTCGACACCGGCGTCTACGCCGACCACCCCGACCTGGCCGGCAAGGTGATCGCCGCGCAGAACTTCTCCACCTCGCCCGACAACGTGGACCACCAGGGTCACGGCACCCACGTCGCCTCCACGATCGCCGGGTCCGGCGCGAAGTCGGGCGGCAAGTACAAGGGCGTGGCCCCGGGCGCGAGCATCATCGCCGCGAAGGTCCTCGACGACACGGGCAGCGGCTCCGAGTCGGACATCATCAAGGGCATCGACTGGTCGGTCGCGCAGGGCGCCGACATCGTCAACATGAGCCTGGGCGGCCCCGATTCCGCGGACTCCGACCCGCTGGAGCAGACGGTCGACCACTACAGCGAGAGCAACGGCGTGCTCTTCGCCATCGCCGCGGGCAACGAGGGTCCCGGCGCGAGCACCGTCGGCTCCCCCGGTTCCGCGGACAGCGCGCTGACCGTCGGTGCCGTCGACAGCGCCGACAAGACGGCGAGCTTCTCCAGCCGCGGGCCGCGCATCGGCGACGGCGCCATCAAGCCGGACGTGACCGCGCCGGGCGTCGACATCACCGCCGCGTCCTCCCCCGGCAGCGTCATCGCCGGTGAGGTCGGTGAGAACCCCGAGGGCTACGTCACCATCTCCGGTACGTCCATGGCGACGCCCCATGTCGCGGGCTCCGCGGCCCTGTTGAAGCAGCAGCACCCGGACTGGAAGGCCGCCCAGCTCAAGGGTGTACTGACCGCGTCCACGAAGGACACCGGGTTCTCCGCGTTCGACCAGGGCTCGGGCCGCATCCAGGTCGACCACGCGATCAGGACGGGCGTGTACGCCGAGCAGACCTCGCTGAACTTCGGCACCGCCGCCTGGCCGCACGACGACGACCAGCCGCTCACCCAGAAGCTGACCTACCGCAACACGGGCACCGCCGACGTCACGCTGGACCTCGCCGCGAGCGGCACCGGCCCTGACGGCAAGGCCGCCCCGGCGGGCATGTTCACGGCCAGCCCGGCGAAGGTCACCGTGCCGGCGGGCGGGACCGCCGACGTCACCGTCAGTGCCGACACGAAGGTCGAGGGGGCCGACGGGCAGTACAGCGGCGCCGTCGTCGCGACCGGCGCGGACCAGGCGGTGCGCAGCGCGTTCGTCGTGCAGCGCGAAGTCGCCTCGTACCAGGTCGAGTTGAGCCACCTCGGACGGGACGGCAAGCCTGCCGCGCACTTCCAGACGTACGTGAAGGGACTGACCGGCCAGGCCACGGGCCAGGAGTTCGCGTTCGACGAGGACAGCGCCGCCACGTCCGTGCGGCTGCCGATCGGCGAGTACAGCGTGCAGGGCATGATCGTGAACGACCGCAACGACACCACCAAGGGCACGGACTGGATCGCCCAGCCCAAGCTGGTCGTCGACAAGGACCAGAAGGTCACCCTCGACGCCCGCACCGCGAAGCCGGTCGACATCACGGTGCCCGACCCCCAGGCCAAGGCGAAGCAGGCGTACATGGGCTTCGCGGTCAAGAAGGGCTACTCGTCCTATCAGTCGGCCTGGCAGCTCCCTTCGTACGAGAACGTGCGCGCCGCCCATCTCGGTCCCGAGCTCACCGACGGGTCGCTCCAGCAGGTGTGGGACGCGGACTTCACCGTCGGCGACGCCACTCAGTACTCCCTGGTCTACGGCGGCCCCGTCGAGCATCTCGCGACCGGGTTCACGCGGCACGAGACGAGCGAGGGGCTGGCCGAGGTGAAGGTGGGCCTCGGCGAGGCCGCGCCGGGCAAGGACGCGTACCTCGCGACGATCCCCACGCTGAAGAACTCCCTGATGGGCTACGCGGCGGGCCGGATGCCGCTGGCCGCGCCGAGCGAGCAGCGGCTGTACCTGTCCACGGCGGACGGGGCCCAGTGGAGCATCGCCATGGAGCAGCTCGGCGACTTCCTGCCCAACGGCTGGCAGTTGACCGACGCGCGGTACGGAGTCAGCTTCGTGACGTACCAGGCGGGGCGCACCTACCGGGAGGACTTCAACACCGGAGTCTTCGGACCGGCGATCGACGCGGCGGCCTCCAAGTCGCTGGTGCGTTCGGGGAACACGCTCTACGCGTTCGTCGGGCTCTTCGACGACGGCCAGGGCCACACCGGAACGGCCGAGGGAGAGGTGGGGCACACCAGCCTCGCCCAGGACGGCAAGGTGCTCGTCGAGAACGACGAACCGCTGTCGTACCAGTCCTTCCCGGTCCCGGCCGAGCAGCACGAGTACACCCTGAGCACCACGAGCTCGCGTGACCCGAAGCTCGGCACGGTCGGCTCGCGGATCGACGCGAGCTGGACCTTCCGCTCGAAGGACGGCGAGAAGAGCGTGCCGGCCTCCGTGGTCCGCTTCCACCCCGGCCTCGACCTGCAGTCGCAGGCCAGGGCGGGCAAGAAGCTCTCGCTGCCGGTGGAGGTACAGGGCGCCGCGGCCGGGGACAACCTCAAGTCCCTTGCCGTGCAGGCCTCGTACGACAACGGCGCGACCTGGCAGACGCTGAGCGTCAAGCACGGCAAGGCGTCCCTGAAGGCGCCCGCCAAGGGCAAGGGCGTCGCGCTGCGCGGCAAGGTCGTGGACCTGCAGGGCAACACGTCCACGGTGACCGTGTACAACGCGTTCCTCGGACGCTGACGCACCGACGACGGCCGGACGCCTCCGTGGCGTCCGGTCGTCCCGTGGTCAGACGGGCAGGCCCCTCGGCTCCTTCACGCGCTTCATGATGATCTGCGAGTTCACCTCGGTCACGCCGTCCAGCGTGGTGAGGCGCTCGATCCACAGGCGTTCGTACGCGGCCAGGTCCGCGACGGCGATGCGCAGGAGGCAGCCGGGGCTGCCGAACAGGCGGTAGGCCTCGATGACGTCGGGGATCTCCTGCAAGGCCTGCTCGAAGGCCTCGACGGAGGCGCGGTCGCGGCGCACCTCGATGGAGACGAGCACCTCGAAGCCGCGGCCGACGGCCTCCGGGTCGACGACCGCGCGGTAGCCCTGGATGACGCCGTCCTTCTCCAGCTGCCGGACGCGGCGCATGCACGGCGAGGGGCTCAGGCCCACGCGCTGGGCCAGCTCCTGATTACTGAGCCTGCCATCGGCCTGGAGCTCGCGCAAGATATTCACATCGATGCGGTCCATGACGCAATTGTGCGCTACAAAGAGCGCGATCATGGGCCAGGATTCGCAATCCGATTGCGCCCTTTCCGATTTATCCTTGCTGAAGATCGAACGTGCATGCGCCCGCGCGCAGGCGCCGCACCCGACCCCCTTGGCGAGGCAGCACCATGGAACGCATCCACGCGCCCAAGCGCATCACCCTCATCAGCACCGGTGGCACCATCGCCAGCCGCTGGCAGGGCACCGGTTACGCCGCCGACGCGGGCGGCGACACCGTCCTGGCCAGCGCCGCCGTGCCGGACGGCGTCGAGGTGAAGGTCGTCGATCTCTTCAACGTGAACAGTTCGAGCATGACCAGCGAGCGCCAGCTGATGCTGCTGCGCACCGTGCGCGAGGTGCTCGCGGACCCGGCCGTGGACGGCATCGTCGTCACACACGGCACGGACACCCTCGAGGAGTCCGCGTTCTTCGTCGACCTGCACCACGACGACCCGCGCCCGGTGGTGTTCACCGGTGCACAGAAGCCGCTGGGTGCCGCCGACGGCGACGGTCCGGGCAATATGTACGACGCGCTTCAAGTCGCCGCTTCCGTAAGGGACTTGGGCGTCCTGGTCGTGTTCGACGGCAAGGTGCACGCGGCGCGCGGCACGGTCAAGACGCAGACCCTCGCGCCGAACGCGTTCGCGGACCCCTCGGCCGAGCCGCTGGGCCGCCTCGGCTTCGGCCGCGTGGACATCCGCACCAGCCCGCAGCGCCCCGCCCCGCTGGAGATACCGGCCGACGGCGCGGCGATACCCCGCGTCGACGTCGTGATGCACCACAGCGACGCCGACCCGGCCCTGTTCGAGGCCGCGCTCGCCGCGGGTGCGCAGGGCATCGTGCTCGTCGCCACGGGCGCGGGCAACGCGACGCCCGCGTTCGTCGACGCGGTCGCCGCGGCCGTGCGCCGCGGGGTCCTGGTCGCGGTCAGCACCCGCGTCCCGGCCGGGCCGCTCGCCGAGATCTACACCGGCGGCGGCGCCGTCGACCTGGTGGCCGCGGGCGCCGTCCTGTCCGGCACGCTGCGCGCGGGCCAGACCCGGATCGCCGTCCTGTCCGCGCTCCTGTCCCAGGCGGCACCGGCGACCCGCACGGACCTGCTGCGCCGCCTGATCGCGGCACCGGCCGCACCGGCGAGCACGGAGCAGGCGGCCTAGGTCGTGTCTTCAAACTCCCGTCTGCCTCACGACGCCTGGCACGCACTCTCGCCGCACCGGGCGTAAGGCCAAGTACATCCAGTACGAGGCCTTGCACCCGGCACGCCGAGAGCACGCACCAGACGCCGCGCGGCCGCCCTGCGGGCGACGACGGGAGTTTGAAGACACGCCCTAGGCCTGCGGCGTCTCCACCGCTTCCGAGTTCGGGGCCAGGCTGTCCATGAAGGAGCTCACCGAGAAGACCGCGCGGCCCGCGCCCGCCGGGCCGTAGCCGGGAGGTGAGGAGAGGCCGAACTCGTCCATGGTCGAGCGGTAGGCCTCGAGGAGCCGGATGTGGTACTCGAGCGGCGCACCGTTCGGGTTCTCCTTGCCGAGCGGCGTCGTCGGCTCGGGGCACCACGTGGTGAAGCGCGGCGTGATGCCGTGCGACATGAAGAAGCGCAGGCCCTCGGTGGTGGAGGCGATGGCCTCGTCGACCGTCTTGAAGCCGAAGGGCTCGGCCATCTCGACGCCCGCGACGAAGTTCGGGATGACGTTGCGCGCGCCGAAGACCTCGGTCGAGTCGAGGATGCGCTTGTGCCACTCGTCGCGGCCGACGTAGCGCTCCTTGCCCGGGCAGTACATCTTGAACAGGTACTCGTCCCACACCTCGTAGTTGGGGTGGTAGATCTGCACGCCGTAGTCCTTGAAGCGCTGCACGTCGTCCTTGGGCAGCGCCTGGGCGACGACCTTGCCGATCCAGCGCCCCGGGAAGTGCTCCTCGATGGCCTTGGCGTAGCGCCCGTAGAAGTCCGCCTCGTCCAGGCCCTGGACCTTCGACGTGATCGCGCCGCCGGTGAGCGTGTACGCGGTCGACGCCTTCGCGGTGTCGTACTGGTCGATGATCGAGAGCGCTTCGAGGACCTCGTCGACGTCCTTCACACCCGTGTAGGGACGCCCGGCCGCCTTGTGCTGGCGCCAGTTGTGGTTGATGTCGCAGTACTGGCACTCCTCCTTGGCGCCGAAGTACTGGCAGACGCGGAAGGCCGTCAGGTAGATCAGGTAGCCCCACTGGATGGTGGGGGCCACCTCCATGACCGACTTCCCGTTGGAGAGCTTGTGGCGATAGTACTCGGGCATCGGCGGGACACCGACGTCCGAGATGCGCTTGCCGTCGAGGTACAGGCCGAGCATGCCGGAGTCGTCGGCCGCCACGCGGTACGGGGACGACGGGTTCACGCGGACCGAGACGACCGTGCGGCGCAGGTCGTAGGGGCCACCCGTGAGGACGATCTCCTCGGGCGGGCGGCGCAGCGCGGCCTCGCCGAGCTCGGGCAGCGTGCCGTGGTCGAAGGAGAAGATGAAGTACGACTTCGGCTTCACCTCGCCCGACTCGTTGTCGCTGAGCGCCGAGGGGTCGAAGGCCACACCGCCCCGGAGCAGGTCCTCCTTGAAGACGGCTTCCTTGGGAACGTGCGGGAAGCGCTCCATCAGGTCCTCTACCAGCGCCGTACGGCTCTGCATCCCGTGTCTCCTTGTTGCTGTGACGGTCCAGCGGCGTTCACTGTTCGACACCTCACGGTATGCCCCCGCTTGTCGCTCACCCCTGCCGGGTCCCCGCTCGGGCCACGATGTGCGCGGGCGCGGTGATGCCGGAGGGCAGCGCCGGGTCGGCGGTGGGGGCGCCCCAGCGGGCGGTCAGCGGGAGCGTGCCCGCCCAGCGGCCGAGCGCGGCGTCCGGGGAGTCGGCGTCGTCCGGCGGGCCCGCACTGATCTTGACGGAGGCCTCGTCGAGGGAGAGGGCGAGGACGGTGGTGGCCGCCAGTTCCTTGCGGTTCGGGCGGCGGGCGTAGTTCCACTGGCCCGGGGTCGCGTGCTCCGTGAGGATGCGCAGGCCCTCGGTCTTCTCCTCGTCGCCGGCGAGGGGGCGCGGGACGCCGTAGATCATCGCGCAGCGGTAGTTCACGCTGTGCTCGAAGACGGAGCGGGCGAGGACGAGGCCGTCGATGTGCGTGACGGTGACGCATATCTCCGCCTCCGGGTCGGCGGCCAGGCTGCGGCTGGCCACCGACCCGTGCACGTAGAGGTGCCGCTCGTCGCGTCCGTAGACGGTGGGGACGACCATGGGCGTCCCGTCGACGACCACTCCCATGTGACAGACGAACCCGGCGTCGAGGATCGCCTCGAGGTCGGCGCGGTCGAAGGACGCCTTCTCCTTCATGCGGCGCAGCCGCGTGCGGTCCGTGGGCGTGAGAGTGCGCGGCGGTTCGGTGTGCGTCATGCCCCGGAACAGTACTCCGGGGCGATCACACCCCTCTCACCGGTGCTTGAACCAGGCCTGTGCGTCCGTCGGTACGCCGTTGAAGTCGAACAGCGCCTGGTTCTCCCAGGCGTTGCCGCTGGACGGGTCGGTCGGGTCCCAGCCGTTGCCCGCGACGGCGGTCCAGGCGGCGTCCCACCAGAACGCACCGAGCCCGCGCCCGTTCGGCACGGCCTCCATGACGTTCAACAGGTCGCGGAACCAGGCGGATTGACCGGCCTCGGTGGCGGCGTACCCCGAGACCAGCTCGGAGTCCAGGTTGATCACGTTCTCCCAGGAGTCGCTGCCGCTCAGCGTGAACGGGTACGCGGTCTCGGCGACGTACAGCTGCTTGCCGTAGCGGGTGGCGAGGTCGTCGAGGTTGGCCTGGAGGTCGGAGAGCGGCCCGTGCCAGTAGCCGTAGAAGGACAGGCCGATGACGTCGAAGGGCACGCTGTGGGCCACGGCGTTGTCGAACCACGTGCGGTACAGGGAGTTGTCGCCGCCGTTGGCGAGGTGCAGGGCGACCTTGGTGGCGGAGGAGACGGCCTTGGCGGCGTTCGCCCCCGAGGTCAACAGCCCTGCCAGCTGTGCCCAGTTGGAGGTGGATCCGGCGGGCCAGAGCATGCCCGCGTTGAGCTCGTTGCCGATCTGCACCATGTCGGCGGTGGTGCCCTGGGCCTTGAGCGCGTTCAGGACGTCGTAGGTGTGGTTGTAGACGTCGGTCTTGAGCTGTGCGTACGTGTGTCCCGACCAGGCGGCGGGCACGGTCTGGGCGCCCGGGTCGGTCCAGGTGTCGGAGTAGTGGAAGTCGACGAGGAGCTTCATCCCGGCGGCCTTGATGCGCTTGGCCATGGTGAGGGTGCGGGCCTTGTTGCAGTAGCCGTCGACCGGGTTCACCCACACGCGCAGGCGGGCGTAGTTCATCCCGGCGGCGGCGAGCACGGCGACGGCGTCGGCGGTGCTCCCGGAGGCGTTCTTGTAGACGGCGCCCTTGTCCTCGTTCTTCTTCAGTGACGAGATGTCAGCACCCTTGATGGAAAGGCTCGTTGAGCCCGAGGCCAGGGTGATGTCGTCGAAGTTGGCCCAGTTCCCGGCGTTCGCGTCGGAGTAGAGCCGGACGGTGGCCGTGCCGTCGGTGACGGCGACGGAGGTGACGAGGCGGATCCAGGTGCCGTTCGGGGTCGGCGGCAGATCGGTGCGCTGCTCGCCGGCGGCGCTCTTCAACCCTATGTACGCGGAGTTCTGGCCGCCGCTGGAGCGGACCCAGGCGGTGAGGGTGTACGTGCCGTTGGCGAGGCCGGTCAGGTACTGGTACGTCTCGACCTTGTACGCCGACGCCGCGTAGTGGGCGAGCCGGTAGCCGCCGGAGCGGCCGCCCGCCTCGTAGTAGGACGCGGTGGTGGTGCCGTACGTGGACCAGCCGGTGACGCCGCTCTCGAAGCCGCCGTTCGTCAACGTGCTTGCTGCGCTTGCGCGTTGCGTGGGCAGGGCCAGGGTGGCCGCGCCTGCCAGGGCCGCGGCCAGGACGGCTCTGCGGCCGGTGGGGCGGGTGATGCCGTTGATTCCATTGCCGTGCATCGTCGATGTCCCTTCGACGTCGCTGTCTGTGGGCGTGTTGCACGTGGGGGGCGGTGACGCCGCGTGCGAAGGCCTGCGCGCGGCGTCACCGATACCCGGCGGGGCTTCCCCCACGGAGCCTCTGCCGGGGTCTTGGGGCGCGGATCCGCGCCGTTGTCGGTCGCCCTACGGGGCTATGCCTCGACCCTGACCACCCGCACCGCACCGGCCGGAACACACACCCGCCCCGACACCCGGTCCCCGGACAGCACGTCCACCCCCGGGTCCGCCAGCGGCACCTTCGCCTCGTCCGGCGTGTGGTTGATCACGAAGACGTACCGGCCGGTGGCGCCGGCCCGGGTCAACACCTCGACGTCCCGCGGGAGTTCGGGCCGGTCACCGACCCCGGCGTCGGCGAGCGCGGACGCCAGGACCGTGTCCAGGTCGGACGCGCCGAGCCGCGTCGAGACGTACCACGCCGTGCCCGCGCCGTAGGCGTGCCGGGTGATGGCGGGGCGACCGGCGGTGAGCCCGTCCTCGTAGGTCCAGACGGGCTCGGCCCCGCGCGGGACGACGAACTCGGTCCAGACGTCGCCCGTCACACGCGAGCCGTCCGGCCCGGACAGGCCCACCGACTCTCCCGCGAGCAGCGGCGACCACTCCTCCACGGTGAGCCCGAGGACGTCGCGGAAGGCCCCCGGGTAGGCCCCGGGATGCACCGCGTCGTGTTCGTCGACGATGCCGGAGAAGTAGGAGACGACGAGCGTGCCGCCGTTCTCGACGTACTCGCGCAGGTTGAGGGAGGCCGCCTCCGTCGCCAGGTACAGCGCGGGCACGACGACAAGGGGATAGGCCGACAAGTCGGCTTCGGGGTGGGCGAAGTCGACCGTGAGGTGACGGTCGTACAGGGCCTCGTAGAAGGAGTCGGCGCGCTCGCGCGCGTCGTGGTCCTCGGTGGGGCGCCACTCCAGGTTCTGCGCCCACCAGGACTGCCAGTCCCAGAGCATCGCCACGTCGGCGACGGTCCTGGTCCCTTCGATGCCCCCCAACTGTCCGATGGCGGAGCCCAGTTCGCACACCTCGCGCCAGACCCGCGAGTCCGTCCCGGCGTGCGGCACCATCGACGAGTGGAACTTCTCGGCGCCGCGTCGCGATTGCCGCCACTGGAAGAACATCGCGCCCTCGGAGCCGCGGGCGACGTGCCCGAGGGAGTTGCGCGCCATCTGCCCGGGGGCCTTGGCGGGGTTGCGGGCCTGCCAGTTGACGCCGGACGTGGAGTGTTCGAGGAGCAGCCAGGGGTCGCCGCCCGCGACCGAGCGCGTGAGGTCCGCGGCCATGGCCAGGTTCACGTGCGTACGGCGGCCGTCGGTGATCAGGTAGTGGTCGTTGGTGACGACGTCGACCTCGCGGCCCCAGGCCCAGTAGTCGACGGAGTCGCACTGGCTGAGGGCGGTCATGAAGTTCGTGGTGACCGGGATGCCGGGGGCGAGGCGGTGCAGGACGTCGCGTTCACGGACGAAGTTCTCGCGCATGGTGGCGTCGGCGAAGCGCTTGTAGTCGAGCTGCTGGGCGGGGTTGCCGACCGTCGGCGTCGTGCGCGGCGGGTCGATCTCGTCGAGGGACGCGTAGCGCTGGCCCCAAAAGGCGGTGCCCCAGACCTCGTTGACGGCTTCGACCGTCTCGTAGGTGGCCGCGAGCCAGCGGCGGAAGTGGGCCGCGCAGCCGTCGCAGTAGCAGGCGCTGACCGGGACGCCGTACTCGTTGTGGACGTGCCACATGACGACCGCCGGGTGCTTGCCGTAGCGACGGGCGAGCTGCTCGGTGATGCGGGTGGAGGCGTCGCGGTAGGCCTGGTTGCTGTGGCAGATGGCGCCGCGTGAGCCGAAGCCGAGGCGGGCGCCGTCGGCGGTGACCGGCAGGGCGTCGGGCCGCTGGTCGTAGAACCACTTGGGCGGCGCGACCGTGGGCGTACCGAGGTCGACGTCGATGCCGTTCTCGTGCAGCAGGTCGATCACGCGGTCGAGCCAGCCGAACTCGTAGGCGCCGGGCGCCGGTTCGAGCAGCGCCCAGGAGAAGATCCCGACGCTCACCGTCGTGACGCCGGCCTCGCGCATCAGCCGGACGTCCTCGTGCCAGACGGATTCCGGCCACTGCTCGGGGTTGTAGTCGCCGCCGAAGGCGAGCCGCGCCATGAGGTACCCCCAAGGGTGATCGAACAATTGGGAACGTGCACACACATCGGTCGGCGGCACAACGCCAACATAACCGCACAGCAACAACCATTGACAAGTGTCCAGGTCGTTTCCGTACTGTGAACGCTCACAGAGCCTGAACCATACGGCCATCGATCCAGTTCCCCGGTCAGGGACTTCGGTCAGGGAGACAAACCAGCCATGCCGTTCACCTCACGCACGCCCTTCACGCCGCGCCGCCGTCGCCTGGTGGCCACCGCCGCGACGCTGGTCGTGGGCGCATCGGCGCTCGCCGCCTGCGGATCCGACGACAGCGACAGCACACAGGACGCCTCGGGCCCGGCGAACCTGACGTACTGGACCTGGACCCCGAACATGGACAAGGTCGTCGATCTGTGGAACAAGGGTCCCGGAAAGACCCAGCAGATCCACGTCACGGTCAAGAAGCAGGCGTCCAGCGACACGCTCGTCACCAAGATCCTGACGGCACACAAGGCGAAGAAGGCCCCGGACCTGGTCCAGGCCGAGTACCAGGCGCTGCCGACCCTTGTCAGCAATGACGCGCTTGCCGACATTTCGGGCGAGACGGGCAAGCTGAAGAGCAAGTTCGCGGACGGCATCTGGCAGCAGGCCACGCTCGGCACGGACGCCGTGTACGCGGTGCCGCAGGACGCGGCGCCGATGATGTTCCTGTACCGCGAGGACCTGTTCAAGAAGTACGGGCTCGAGGTCCCCACCACGTGGGACGACTTCGCCAAGGTGGCCCGCGAGCTGAAGAAGAAGGCTCCGGACAAGGACCTCACCACGTTCTCCGCCAACGACGCCGGGCTCTTCGCGGGCCTCTCCCAGCAGGCCGGCGCCAAGTGGTGGACGGCCTCGGGCGACAAGTGGAACGTCGGCATCGACGACGCGGCGACGAAGAAGGTCGCCGACTTCTGGGGCGGCCTCGTCAAGGAGGGCGCCATCGACAACCAGCCGATGTACACCCCGGCCTGGAACAAGGCGATGAACGACGGCAAGCAGATCGCCTGGGTCTCCGCCGTGTGGGCGCCCGGCACGCTGACCACTGCCGCGCCCGACACCAAGGGCAAGTGGGCCATGGCCCCGCTCCCCCAGTGGGACGACACGTCGGACGTCACCGGCAGCTGGGGCGGCTCCTCGACCGCGGTGACGACCGACAGCGCGCACCAGTCGGCCGCCGCGAAGTTCGCCGCGTGGCTGAACACCGACCCGAAGGCGGTCGCCGCGCTCGCCAAGGAGAGCGGCATCTACCCGGCCGCCACGGACGCCCAGCTCAGCGGCGCGTTCCAGGAGCCGCCGGCGTACTTCTCGAACCAGGCCGACTTCTACACCGAGGCCTCGAAGATCGCCAAGACGACGGCGGCCCCCGCCTGGGGCCCGAACGTGAACGTCGCGTACGCCACGTTCAAGGACGCCTTCGCCGCCGCCGCGAAGAACAAGTCGGACTTCGGCGCCGCCCTGAAGAAGATGCAGGACGACACCGTCGCCGACATGAAGAAGCAGGGCTTCGAGGTCTCCGAGTGACCTCTCGCAAGGCCCGGCAGTCGTACGGGGTCAAGAGCGCCCCGTACGGCTTCCTTCTTCCCGCCGGGATCCTCTTCGTGCTCTTCTTCGCGCTGCCGATCGGGTACGCGCTCTGGCTCAGCCTCCACAAGGTGAAGGTCAGCGGCCTCGGCCTGGGCAAGAACGCCCGGCACGAGGTGTGGGCGGGCATCTCCAACTACACGGGCGCGCTCACCGACTCCGAGCTCCTGCACGGCGCGCTGCGCATCCTCGGGTACGGCGTGATCGTCGTCCCGGTGATGCTGGGCCTGGCCCTCCTCTTCGCGCTGATGCTGGACGCGGAGCGGGTGCGCCTCACGCCGTTCACGCGCCTGGCGATCTTCCTGCCGTACGCGATCCCTGGCGTCGTCGCGGCGCTGATGTGGGGCTTCCTGTACCTGCCCGACGTGAGCCCGTTCTACTTCGTCCTCGACAAGCTCAACCTGCCGCAGCCGAACCTCCTCGACGGCGGCCCCCTCTACCTCGCCATGTCGAACATCGCGGTCTGGGGCGGCACCGGCTTCAACATGATCGTGATCTATACGTCGCTGCGCTCGATCCCCGTCGAGGTCTACGAGGCCGCGCGGCTGGACGGCTGCTCGCAACTGCAGATCGCGCTGCGCATCAAGATCCCGATGGTGGCGCCCTCGCTGGTCCTCACGGCGTTCTTCTCGATCATCGCCACGCTGCAGGTCTTCAACGAGCCGACGACGCTGAAGCCGCTGACCAACGCCCTGTCCACGACGTGGAGTCCGCTGATGCAGGTCTACCAGGACGCGTTCGTGAAGGGCGACATCTACTCCGCGGCCGCGACCGCCGTGATCATCGCGGTCGTCACGCTCGTGCTCTCCTTCGGGTTCCTGCGCGCCGCCAACTCCCGGAACAAGCAGGAGGAAGCCCGATGAGCACCCTGGCCGTCCGCAAGGAGGCACCCGCCACGGGCACCACGCCCGGCACGGCGCAGGGCCCGCCGCTGCGCCACCGCATCGCCCTCGCCCCGACGGCGGTGCTGGTCCTCGGCGCGCTGTACTGTCTGCTGCCGGTCGCCTGGGTCGTGATCGCGTCGACGAAGTCGGGCAGCGAACTGTTCTCGACGTTCACGTTCTGGCCGGGCTCCGGTTTCACCGACAACGTCAAGGACCTGTCGGCGTACCGCGACGGCATCTACTGGAAGTGGATGGCGAACTCGGCGCTGTACGCGGGCCTCGGCGCCCTCCTGTCGACCGTCGTCTCGGCACTGAGCGGCTACGCGCTCGCCGTCTACCGCTTCCGCGGCCGCGAGTCGATCTTCAACGTCCTGATGGCGGGCGTCCTGATGCCGCCGGTCATCCTGGCGGTCCCGCAGTACCTGCTGCTCGCGAAGGCCGACCTGACCGACTCGTACGCGTCGGTGCTGCTGCCGCTGATCCTCTCCCCGTACGGGATCTACCTCGCCCGCATCTACGCGGCCGCGGCCGTACCGCCCGACGTCGTCGAGGCCGGCCGGATGGACGGCGCGGGCGAGTGGCGGATCTTCACGCGGGTCGCGCTGCCGATGATGGTGCCGGGCCTGGTGACGGTGTTCCTGTTCCAGTTCGTGGCCGTGTGGAACAACTTCCTGCTCCCCTACATCATGCTGAGCGACGACGAGAAGTTCCCCATCACGCTCGGCCTGTTCACGTTGCTCGAGCAGGGTGCGAACACCCCCGCGCTGTACACGCTGGTGATCACCGGCGCGCTGCTCGCGATCGTCCCGCTCATCGCGCTGTTCCTGGTGATTCAGCGCTTCTGGAGCCTTGACCTGCTGTCCGGGGCCGTAAAGTCATGACCATGAGCACAGCGGGGACCCAGGGGAGCCCGGGCGGCGGGCGGCGCAGGCCGCCGACGATCCACGACGTGGCGCGCGAGGCGGGCGTCTCGCGCGGCACCGTCTCCCGTGTCCTCAACGGCGGGCACTACGTGAGCCCGGCGGCGCAGGACGCGGTCAACGCGGCGATCCGCAAGACGGGTTACGTGGTGAACCGGCATGCACGCTCCCTCATCACGGGCCGCTCCGACTCGGTCGGTTTTCTGCTGACGGAGCCTCAGGAGCGGTTCTTCGAGGACCCCAACTTCAATGTGCTGCTTCGGGGTTGTACGCAGGCGCTGGCCGCGCACGACATCCCGCTGCTGCTGATGATCGCGGGGACGCCGGACGAGCGGCGGCGCATCACGCGGTACATCACGGCCGGGCACGTGGATGGCGTCCTGCTCGTCTCCTCCCACTCCGGTGACCCGGTCGCGGCCGAACTCCGGGACGCGGGCGTGCCGTTGGTGGCCTGCGGCAAGCCCATCGGGCAGGGCTCGGCATCCAAGGTCAGCTATGTCGCGGCCGACGACCGGGACGGGGCGCGGGACATGGTCCACCACCTCCTCTCGCTGGGCCGGCGGCGCATCGCCACGGTGACCGGACCGCTGGACACCCCCGGCGGTGTGGAGCGGCTCGCCGGGTACCGGGAGGTCCTGGCCGAGGCCGGTATCCCCGTCGACGACAACCTCATCGTGTCCGGCGACTACAGCCGGGCGGGCGGCGAGGCGGCCGCGGCCCAACTCCTCGCGCACGCACCGGACTTCGACGCCGTGTTCGTCGCGTCGGACCTCATGGCGCAGGGCGTCCTCGTCGCGCTCCGCGGGGCCGGACTGAAGGTGCCGGAGGACGTGGCCGTCGGCGGGTTCGACGACTCGCCCGCGGCGCTGGCGACGGAACCCGGGCTCACGACCATTCGGCAGCCATGGGATCGGATCAGTGCGGAGATGGTGCGGGTGCTGCTCGCGCAGATCGGCGGGGAGGATCCGGCCGCGGTGATACTGCCGACGGAGTTGGTGCGGCGGGGGTCTGCCTGAGCGGGTCGCCGGTGCCGGTTCGCCTTCTCGTCTGCCATGTGCTGTCTCGATGGCGGGTGCCGGCCTCGTCGTGGCTGGTCGCGCCCACGCGGCGGAGCCGCATATCGATACAGCCCCGCGCCCCTGAAGGCATGCGCTGCGCGCAGCCTTCAGGGGCGTATGGCCATCAGTCGTCCAGCGCCTGGTACAGGCTCGTCCAGAAGTCGTGCATCAGGTGGATCGGGTCCGGGACCGACGCGCCCACCTGGGTGAGGAGGATGCCGGTGAGGTCGTTGGCCGGGTCCGCGTAGGTGGACGTGCCGCTTCCGCCGTCCCAGCCGAACTGGCCGACAGGCGCGTAGTCACCCCGGTAGGTGCGCACCGCCATGCCGAAGCCCCAACCGCCGTGCTGGCCCTGGCCGAACGAGATGTGCACGTTGTCCGTGGCCAGGGCGGTGCGCGCGGCAAGCTGCTCGGCGTTGAGGCGGTTGGTGGTCATCAGCTCGACCGCGGGGCGGGACAGGATCCGCTCGCTGCCGTGCAGGCCGCCGCCCAGCAGCATCCGGAAGTAGGCGTGGTAGTCGTCGGCCGTGGAGTTCAGGCCGCCGCCACCGCCGGGGAACGCCGGAGGCGCGCTGTGGCGGCCGCCCTCGGCCTCGTCCCAGACGTGGAACTCGCCGGTCTCCGGGTCGGGGGCGTACAGCGGAGGCAACCGGTGCAGTTGGTCGGCCGGCACGTGGAAGCCGGTGTCCTTCATGCCCAGCGGCTCGAAGATCCGCTCGCGCAGGAACGACTCGTACGACTGGCCCGAGGCCCGCGCGACGAGTACGCCGACGAGGTCGCTGGCGATCTGGTACTGCCAGCGCTCACCGGGCTGGTACATCAGCGGCAGCTCGCCCAGGCGGCGCATCCACTCGTCCGGCTCGGGCATCGGCACCGGCAGGTTGGGCGTGATGCCCTGCTCGAAGAGCGCGCCCATGATCGGGGTGCCGATGACCGTCATATCCATGCCGAGCCCGAACGTGGAGGTCAGCACGTCCCGTACGGTGATCGGCCGCCTGGCGGGCACGGTCTCGTCGAGCGGGGCGTCGATCCGCTTGAGGACCTGGCGGTCGGCCAGTTCGGGCAGCCACTTCTCCACGGTGTCGTCGAGTCGGAGCCTGCACTCGTCGAGGAGGACCATCGCCGCCGCGATCGACACCGGCTTGGACGTCGAGGCCATCCGGAAGATCGTGTCGCGGCGCATCGGGTCACCGCCCTCGTGGCGCATCGTGCCGAGCGTCTCGACGTGCGTCTCCTCGCCCCGGCCGAACAGGGCGACGACCCCGGGAATCCGCCCGGAGTCGACGTGGCGTGCCAGCGTGTCGCGGACTCTGCTCAGGCCCGTCTTGGAAAAGCCGGCCGTGCCCTGGCCCATGGTGCATCCCCCTGCTGGTCGACAGCCCGCGTCGCGCGACGCGCTGCCTGAAGCTACATTGCGTTCACGATTCCATCAACGGTCGACCGAGGCTCAACTTGCCTGCGTTGTCGGCTTCTTGACGTATCGTTCAGCGCTGTTGCGCACCGCCTCCGCACCCTCCGCCCGACCCACGACCGCCGCGACAGCAAGCAGGCGGACCCGGGTGATGTGCGCTACCTGGCAGTACGCCTCGGCGGGCCCGCCCGGACGTGATCCAATCGGCGGGACGCCCGCACCCGCAGAGAGGCAGCCCGCCGTGACCGAAGTCCACCCCGCAGCTCCCACCAACTGGGCCCGCAACATCACCTTCTCCGCCGCCGCGGTCCAACGCCCTTCGTCCGTGGGTGAGTTGCGGGACATCGTCGCCAGGAGCGCACACGTACGCGTCCTGGGCAGCGGCCACTCCTTCAACCGGATCGCCGACGTGGACGCGGACCGGGCCGGTGCCCTCGTCTCGATCGCCGGGCTGCCGGGCGACATCGAGATAGATGCGCGGGCGGGCACCGTCCGGGTGGGCGGTGGCGTCCGGTACGCCGAGCTGGCCGCTGCCCTGCACGCGCACGGCCTGGCGCTGCCCAACATGGCGTCGCTGCCGCACATCTCGGTCGCCGGGTCGGTCGCCACCGGCACGCACGGGTCGGGCAACGGCAACCGCTCCCTGGCCGAGGCGGTCCGCGCGGTGGAGATCCTCACCGGGGACGGCGGGACGGTCACGCTGGCGCGCGGCGACGTGGGGTTCGAGGGCGCCGTCGTCTCGCTCGGCGCGCTCGGCGTCGTGCTGTCCCTCACTCTGGACACCGAGCCGGACTTCGAGGTCGCCCAGTCCGTCTTCGGTGAACTCCCTTTCCAGGAACTGGACTTCGAGGCCGCGTCCTCGGCGGCGTACAGCGTGAGTCTGTTCACGACGTGGCGCGCGGCTCACTTCGACCAGGTCTGGGTGAAGCAGCGCCATCCGCTGCCCGTCGCGTTCCCGTGGGCCGAGCCGGTCGCCGAGGCCCGCCACCCGGTGCCCGGCATGTCGCCCGTCCACTGCACGGAGCAGTTCGGTGTGCCGGGTCCGTGGCACGAGCGACTGCCGCACTTCCGGGCGGGGTTCACGCCGAGCAACGGCGACGAGCTGCAGTCGGAGTACCTGCTGCCGCGCGAGCACGCGGCCGCGGCGCTCGCCGCGCTGGACGCGGTCCGGGAGCGGATCGCGCCCGTGCTGCAGGTGTGCGAGGTGCGGACCGTCGCCGCCGACGCGCAGTGGATGAGTCCGGCGTACGGGCGGGACACCGTCGCCTTCCACTTCACGTGGATCGCGGACACGGCGCGCGTGCTGCCCATCGTCTCGCTGGTGGAGGACCGGCTGCGCGACCTTGACCCGCGGCCGCACTGGGGGAAGGTGTTCACGGCCTCGCCGGGGCGGGTGGCCGGCCGCTATCCGCACGCCGCCGAGTTCGCGAAGCTCGTCGAACGCCTGGACCCCGAGGGCAGGTTCAGCAACGCGTTCGTCCGGGCGCTGCTGGCCGGATAGACGCCTCGCGGCGAGGACTTTCGTGTTCCGGCTTGGACGCGTCACCAGGACTTTCGCGTCGATTGTTGGACTTTCGCCGGTCCTTCCGTCGACCTGTCGCAGATGCGGCGCAGCATGGAGGCAGCCCGCCCCTGCCGTGCTCTCGCCGCTAGGAGACCCATGTCCTTCGCATACGTAGATGACGTCCTGCCGGGTCACGGAAGCCTGCCGCCACGCGCCTGGTACGCCGCCTCGTCCGCCGGCTCCCTTTCCCTGAACGGGCAGTGGCGCTTCCGGCTGGCGCCCGCCGTGGACACGTACGACGAGTCCTTCGCCGCCGAGGGGTACGAGGCCGACGGCTGGTCCGAGGTGACCGTCCCCGGGCACTGGGTGCTGCAGGGCGACGGGGCCTTCGGCTCGCCCGCCTACACGAACCACCTCTATCCCTTCCCCGTCGATCCGCCGCACGTGCCGACCGAGAACCCGACCGGTGACCATCTGCGCACCTTCGACCTGCCGGACGAGTGGCCCGCGGACGGTGCGGCGACGCTGCGTTTCGACGGGGTGGAGTCGTGTGCGCGGGTGTGGCTGAACGGCACGGACATCGGGGAGTTCAAGGGCAGCCGCCTGCCGCACGAGTTCGCCGTCGGTCATCTGCTCAGGCCCGCCGGGAACGTGCTCGCGGTCCGCGTCCACCAGTGGTCGTCCGGCTCGTACCTGGAGGACCAGGACCAGTGGTGGCTGCCGGGCATCTTCCGCGACGTGACGCTGCTGCACCGGCCCGCCGACTGCGCGCTCGACTTCTTCGTGCACGCCGCGTACGACCACACGACGGGCACGGGCACACTGCGCGTGGACAGTGACGTCGACGGCCGGATCGCCGTGCCCGAGCTGGGAGTCGACGCGGCGACCGGGGACGCGGTGACGGTGCCCGTCGAGCCGTGGACGGCGGAGACGCCGCGCCTGTACGCGGGGACGCTGGACACCGGCGGCGAGCGGGTGCCGCTGCGGATCGGGTTCCGTACGGTGGTCCTCGACCCGGCGGACGGTCTGATCAAGGTCAACGGCACGCCGGTGCTCTTCAAGGGCGTCAACCGGCACGAGTGGCATCCGGAGCACGGCCGCGCCCTCGACCTCGAAACGATGCGCCGCGACGTGGAGTTGATGAAGGAGCACCACATCAACGCGGTCCGCACCTCGCACTATCCGCCGCACCCCGCCTTCCTCGACCTGTGCGACGAGTACGGGCTCTGGGTGATCGACGAGTGCGACCTGGAGACGCACGGCTTCATCGAACAGGGCTGGCGCGACAATCCCGCGGACGACGACCGCTGGACCCCGGCGCTCCTCGACCGGGCCGCGCGCATGGTCGAGCGCGACAAGAACCATCCGTCCGTCGTGCTGTGGTCGCTCGGCAACGAGGCGGGCACGGGCCGCGGCCTGACCGCAATGGCCGAGTGGATCCGCGGCCGCGACCCGGAGCGCCTCATCCACTACGAGGGCGACCTCAACTGCCGTGACACGGACGTCTATTCACGGATGTACGCGGACCACGCCGAGGTCGAGCGGGTCGGCCGGGGCCTGGACGGCGGCCCGGCCTCGCGGCGCGCGCTCCCCTTCATCCTGTGCGAGTACGCGCACGCGATGGGCAACGGTCCGGGCGGACTCGCCGACTACCAGCGGCTGTTCGAGACGTACGACCGGCTGCAGGGCGCGTTCGTCTGGGAGTGGATCGACCACGGCGTGAAGGACGAGGGGCGGTACGGATACGCGTACGGCGGCGACTTCGGCGAGGAGCTGCACGACGGCAACTTCGTCTGCGACGGTCTGCTCTTCCCCGACCGCACGCCGTCGCCCGGCCTGGTCGAGTTCGGGAAGGTGATCGAGCCGGTCCGCATCACGGTCGACGCAGCGGCGGGCACGGTGCGCGTGACCAACCGGTACGACTTCCGGGACCTGTCGCACCTCTCCTTCACGTGGTCGTACGAGGTCGAGGGCGAGGCCGTGGAGGCGGGCACGCTGTCCGTGCCGCGGCTGGGTCCGGGCGAGGCCGCCGAGGTGAAGCTGCCGCCGTCGCCGGACGGCGGGCAGTGGACGGTGCGCGCACGGGACGCGGACGGTCAGGAGGTGGCGTGGGGCCAGTCGGCCGCGCCTTCGCTTCCCGTGCAGCCGGAGCGATTCGAGGAGCGCCCGGTCCGCGCGGGGCGGCTGGTCACGCTCGGCCCGGCCGCGTTCGACGCCAGGACCGGGGCGCTGCGCACGGTCGGCGGTGTGGAGGTCGTCGCCCCGCGCCTGGACGTGTGGCGTGCACCGACCGACAACGACGAAGGGGGGAGCTGGCAGGGCCGCGAGCGCCTCGGCCTGCAGTGGCGCGAGTTCGGACTGCACCGCATGCAACACCGCCTGGACGGCGTCGAGTTGGGCGACGACGCACTCACGGTACGCACTCGGGTGGCCCCGGCGGGCCGCGACATCGGCCTGCGCACGGTCTACCGCTGGACCGCCGACGCCGAGCGGCTGCGGCTCACCGTCTCGGTCGCGCCCGAGGGCGACTGGCGGATTCCGCTGCCGCGCCTGGGCGTGCGCCTCGGACTGCCCGGCGGCGCGGACGCCGTGCGCTGGTTCGGCGGCGGTCCCGGCGAGGCGTACCCCGACACGAGGTCGGCCGCGCGGCTCGGCGTCTGGCGGTCGGACGTGGACGCGCTGCAGACGCCGTACGTGCGACCGCAGGAGAACGGGGCGCGGGCCGACGTCCGCTGGGCGGAACTCGGCGGTCTGCGCATCGACGGCGACCCGGAGTTCTGGTTCACGGCGCGCCGCTGGACGACCGAGCACCTCGACGCCGCCGCGCACCGCACGGATCTCGTCCCCGGCGACACGGTGTGGGTCAACCTGGACCACGCCCAGCAGGGCATCGGCTCCCAGTCGTGCGGCCCGGGCGTGCTGCCGCAGTACCGGCTGACACCCTCGCCCGCCCAATTCGCCTTCACCTTCCGGGTGTTGGCGTGACGGCCGGGTTCGGGCCGACGATCCCCGCGGCGGACGCCGCGCGCAGCCAGTCGGGAAATTCGCCCATCAGGCGGTCGTACAGCACACCGTCCGGGATCAGCTTCGGGTCCTTGCCCGCGGGGAAGAAGTTGGCGTTGTCGACGATCCGCCTGTCGGGGACGGCGAGGTCGTCGAGCCTGCGCAGGAAGTCGAACCGGTCGGCGCCGTAGCCGATGAACTGCCAGAACAGGGGAAGCCTCGCGGCCTTGCACAGGGTCTGTTCGGCGGCGCGGCGGGAGTCGGGCGAGCCGTCGGTCTGGAAGACGACGAAGGCGGGCGCCTCGGCTCCGCTGTCGAGGTAGTGGTCGATGACGGCGTCCATCGCGCCGGCGTAGTTGGTGGTGCCCATGTGCCCGTACGCCCGGTGGAGTTCGGCGACGCGGCCTGCGTAGTCGTCGAGGCCGATGTCGACCGCCTCGTGAGCCTCGGTGTCGAAGAAGACGGTGGGGACGACGCCGTCGTCGTCGAGGTTCGCGGACAGGCCGAGGACCTGCTCGGCGAGGTGCTGCATGCTGCCGTCCTTGTAGTAGCGGCGCATGCTCCCGGACCGGTCCAACACCAGGTAGACCGCGGCCCGTTGCCCTGCGAGTCCTTGCTTCTCCAGGGACACGGCCGCAGTCTTGGCGAGGCTGACGAGCCTGGTGGGAACCTTCTCGTAGTTGATCGGCACGGGACGTACTCCTTGCGTGGCGGTGGAGTGGTTGACGATCGGAGCGGCGCAATGGTTGCTCCACGAGCGGATGCGAGGAGCAGCATGGGCACTGCACGGGAGCGGCTCGTCGCGGCTCTTGCCGCGGCGGGCGTCGCGTGGGGCGAGGTGATCGCGCACGAGGAGCTGGACGGCGGCACCTTCAACACCGTGTTCCGTGTGCGCAGTTCGGCGGACCAGCGCCTCGTGGTCAAGCTGGCGCCGGAGGCGGACGTGCCCGTGCTGCGGTACGAGGAGGGGATCCTCGGGACCGAGGCGTGGTTCTACGAGGTGGTGCGGGACGGGGCGCCCGAGGTGCCCACCCCCGTCGCCCTGGCACCGCCCACGGCCGACAGCCTCGTCATGTCGGAGTGCGCGGGCAGACCGTGGTCCGAGCGCGCGAATGAGTTGCGTGAGGCTGAACGCCGCGGCATGCGCGGCGAGTTGGGGCATCACGTCGCCGCCCTGCACGCACTGAAGGGCGATGGCTTCGGGTATCCGGCCCGGCCCCTGCGGGACACCTGGCGGGAGGCCTTCCTCGGGATGGTCGACGCCGTCCTGCTGGACGCCGGACGGTTCGGCGTCCCGCTCCCCCGGCCCGCCGACGAGATCCGCGAACTCTTCGGCGGGCACGGGGCGTTGCTGGACCAGGTGACCGTGCCGAGGCTCGTCCACTTCGACCTCTGGGACGGGAACATCCTGGTCGAGGACGGACACGTCAGTGCGCTGATCGACGCCGAACGGGCCTTCTGGGGCGACCCGTTGGCAGACTTCGTGTCGCTCGCGCTGTTCGGGGACATCGAGCGGGACGAGGTGTTCCTGGCCGGGTACCGGGAGTCGGGCGGCCCGGCGGTCATCGATGCGGCCGGGCGGCAGCGGATCGCGCTCTACCAGGCGTACCTGTACCTGATCATGTGGGTCGAGGCGGTGCCGCGCCGGTACGACGCGGCGCGGGCCGACTGGCTCCGGCGGCGGGTGCTGGAGCCGTTGGGGACGATGCTGGACGGGTGGGCCGCAGCACCACGCCACCGCGCCCGCGCCGACCGCCCACCCCGGTGGTGAGCCTGCGTCCGGCCGAGGAAGAGCGAGCGGTGGGGGCGGACGATCACTCTCGTCGCGGCCTGCTTCGGGGTGGGGCTGCCGGCCGTCTGGCGGCTGTCAAGTGACCGGCGCTCAGTCCGACTTGTGCCGCTGGTAGTAGCGCGCCACTCGCGCCCGGTTCCCGCACCGGGTGGCCGAGCACCAGCGGCGGCGCGGGTGTGCGGGCAGGAACAGCAGGACGCAGTCGCCCGCCTCGCACTCCTTGATCTTCGCCGCGGACGGGCTCGTGAGGAGGTCGGTGGCGGCCTCCGCGAAGACGGCGGCGAGCACCGTGCCGGGTGAGCCGGTGCGCCGCGGCGTCGCGGTCACCGCGCGGCCGTCCCAGGCGAGTTCGCGGATCGCGGGCGCCTCGCGCTGGGCGGCGCCGAGGCCGCGCAGCGCCCGGTTCGGCGGCGCCGCGCCGTCCAGGAGGGCGCGGATCGCCGCGTCGATGTCCGCCCGCACCGCATGGAGCGCCGCCAGGTCCGCCGGGCGGGGCGCGAGGCCGCGCGCCTCGATGGGCAGCCGGTCGGCCTGCAAGGTCAGCCAGTCCGTCAACTGGCGTGCCGTGCCGATCAGTTCACCGCCCGCGGGGCGGGTGTTGATCAGATCGAGGGCCAGTGGCTCGCCGGTCAGCAGTGTGCGCTCATCCACCATGTCGCTAACTCTACATCAGGCACTTGATGCATTAGCAGTGCGTCGTGTACACCTAAGGCCCTAACGCATCTTCGGTTCATGGAGGCATGTGACATGTCGGTCCAGACGCGCTCGCTCCTCGCACTGCCCGCCCGAACTGCCCACCGTCGCGTCCGCGTTGACGGCGTCGACGTCTTCTACCGCGAGTCCCTGCCCGACCGCGCCGACGCTCCCGTCCTCCTGCTGCTGCACGGATTCCCGTCCGCCTCCCACCAGTTCAGGCGGCTCATCGACACCCTGGGGCGGCACTACCGCCTGATCGCGCCCGACTACCCGGGCTTCGGCCACACCCGCGCGCCCGAGGACTTCACGTACACCTTCGACCGGCTCGCGGACGTCGTGGACGGGTTCACCGACGCCCTCGGACTCACTCAATACGCCCTGTACGTCTTCGACTTCGGGGCTCCCATCGGCTTCCGGCACGCGCTGCGTCACCCGGATCGGATCACGGGCCTGGTCGTGCAGAACGGCAACGCCTACGAGGAGGGACTGTCCGAGGCGGCCCGCGACTTCACCGCGCTCACCCCGGACACGCCCGGCGCCGAGGAGGCGGTTCTCGGCCTGCTCACGCTCGACGGGACCCGCTCGCAGTACGAGACCGGGACCGCCGACCCCGAGCTGCTCGCTCCCGAGGGCTGGCTCCTGGACCAGCACTTCCTCGAGCTGCCCGGCCGCAAGCGGGCCCAACTCGCCCTCGCCTACGACTACAAGAGCAACGTGGCGGCGTACCCAACCTGGCAGGCGTGGCTGCGCGAGCACCGGCCGCCGACGCTGATCACGTGGGGCACCGGCGACCCGTTCTTCCCCGAGCCGGGCGCCCGCGCGTATCTGCGCGACGTCCCCGACGCCGCGCTCCACCTCTTCCCCACCGGCCACTTCGCCCTGGAGGACCACCTGCCGGAGATCGCCCCGTTGATCGCGGACTTCCTCGATCAGCTGCCCGGCGCGGAGCGCGTCAAGTAGTCCGTACTGTCCGCCCATTGGTCGACCGCCCCGGTCAGCGGACGGTCGCGCAGGGCCGGGTCCGTGAGCGTACGGGCGAGTGCCTGCGCGAAGCGTTCCGCGTGCAGGACCTGGAACGGGCGGCCGTGGTACGGGCGTCGGGCCGGGTCCACCGGCTCCGCGAGACCGCTGTCGTTCTGCAGCCGCGCCACCGTCTCGTACGCGTCGCACAGATGACGCTCCCGGTCCGCGTAGTGCGTCGCGGCGAGCGCGCCGCGCAGGGACGGGGTGAGCCGCTCGGCGATCGGGAGGCGCGCGAAGACGCTGCCGAGCCATTTGCTGTACGGGGCATAGGTACGGGACAGCAGCAGGCACAGGCGCATCAGGTCCCGCACCAGCCGTGCCGCGACCACCGCGGAGCCGAGGTCGTCGCCGACCTCGGCGCAGCGCCCGACGAACGCCTCCTCCTGCGAGAGGCGCTGCCACTGGCAGGCCAGCAGGTACCGCCAGACCTCGTCCGGGTACCAGGCGAGGCGGGCGCGGGCCGCGGTGAGCGTGCCCGCGTCGTCGCGGAAGACCGCGCCCGCCGTCACCTCGACGAGCCGCTGCTGCGGGAGTGCCAGCCACTGCGCCGGGCTCAACTCGGCGTTCTCGTCGCCCACTTGACGCTTCAGCCAGGCCCCGGCTCCGTCCACCGAGACGCGGTGGTCGACCGGTCCCTGCGTCCGCGTCATGTGTCCCGACACCGGGTCGAGCGGGTTGCCGGTGTCGCGGCGGAAGTGGGTGGACCAGCCGCGTACGTGCTTCGGCAGGCGCCGCGCCAGCACGTCGTGGATCTCGTCCGCGAGGGCGTCGACAGCGGCGTCCGCGTCCGCATCGGCCAGGAAGAGGTTCAGGCGCGGGCCCCACTCGTGGTCCGCCGAGCGCGGCGTGTCGAGGCCGAGCACCTCCGAGCCCGAACCGACGCGTGCGGCTGCGTAGTCGAGGCCCGGAAAGGCGTCCGCGAGCACCGGGCGGACCCCCTCTTCGTACAGGATCCGGGAGAGTTCGAGGCCGGGGAGGAAGGCGGGGGTCCGCTCGGTGCTCATGGCCGATCACTCTGGCCGAACCGCCTCGGCGAGGCCAGTCGATTTCGCCTCTGCGGGGCGTCCCTGCGGGGCGGGTGCCGGTGCCGGACCCGACGTGACCAGCCAAAGGCCGGTGAACACGGCCCCCGCCAGGGTGACGATGCCCGCCACGACGAAGGCGCTGTCGAGGCCCGCCTCGAAGGAGGCGCCGCCGGACTGCCGGGACCGGACCACGGCCCC
Organism: Streptomyces sp. NPDC050085; assembly: GCF_044460595.1. Taxonomy (NCBI): domain Bacteria; kingdom Bacillati; phylum Actinomycetota; class Actinomycetes; order Kitasatosporales; family Streptomycetaceae; genus Streptomyces; species Streptomyces sp. NPDC050085. Next base: position 1,436,493 of record NZ_JBITJZ010000001.1, read on the forward strand.
GAGCAGCGCCACGCCGAGCACCGCGCCGATCTGCCGGGTGGTGCTGCTGACCCCGGAGGCGAGGCCGCCCTCCTGCGGGCTGACCGCCAGGACGGCGGCGCCGGTCAGCGGGGACAGGGTCAGGGCGAAGCCGACGCCGACCGCCGTGAGGCGCCACCACACGTTCGCGTAGCCGGTGTCGGCGTGCACCACGCCGAGGGTGAGCAGCCCGAGCCCGGCCAGCGCGAGGCCGCCGGCGACGACGGCCCGGAAGCCGTACCGGGCGGCGAGCCGGCCCGCGAACGGGCTGACGACCACCATCGCGAGCGACATCGGCAGGGTCCGCAGTCCGGCTTGCAGCAGCGAGGTGCCCTGGACGTACACGAAGAACTGGGAGAAGAAGAACGACGACCCCATGAGCGCGAAGCCCACCGCGACCATCGCGGTGTTGGAGACGGTGAACAGCCGCTGCCGGAACAGCCGCAGCGGCAGCATCGGGGCGGGGCTGCGGCTCTCGACGACGACGAACGCGGCAAGGAGCGCGGCCGAGACGGCGAAGCCGCCCAGGATCACGGGCGAGGTCCAGCCGCGCGCGCCGCCCTCGATCAGCGCGTACGTCAAGGTCCCCACCGCCAGGACGGACAGCACCGTCCCCGGGATGTCGAGGGCGGATGCCTCCGGGTTGCGGGACTCGGTCAGGACCCGGCGGCCCATCAGCAGCAGCACCAGGCCGACGGGCACGTTGACCAGGAAGATCGCGGGCCAGCCGAAGGTGTCCGCCAGGATCCCGCCCGCCACGGGCCCGGCGGCCATGCCGATGCCGCTGAACCCGGCCCACAGCCCGATCGCCTTGACCCGTTCCTGCGGTACGGGATACGCGGCCACCAGCAGCGCGAGCGAGGCGGGGCTCAGCGCGGCGGCCCCGATCCCCTGCAGCACGCGGCCCGCCACCAGCCAGCCGACCGAGGGCGCGACGCTGCACACCACGGAGGCGGCGGTGAACACCGCGACGCCGGTCAGGTACACGCGCTTGCGGCCGAAGCGGTCGGCGAAGACGCCGCCGGACAGCAGCAGCATGGCGACCAGCAGCACGTACGCGTCAACGATCCACTGCAGACCGGTCAGTTGGGTGTGCAGCCGGTGCTGCATGTCGGGCAGCGCGGCGCCCACGATCGTGTTGTCGAGCAACACCATGAACTGCCCCAGGCAGGTCACCGCGAGCAAGGTCGCCCGGTTCGGCGTGTCCAATGAAGCCCCCTCTTCGGCTAAACGCAGCGATTGACTGCGTTAGCGGGAACCATAGACGGCCCCACCCCGTAAACGCAACTACTAACTGCGTTAAGGTGGAGGGCATGGCGGAGAGCATGAACGAGGAACAGCGAACCCGGCGCCCCGGCGGACGCAGCGCGCGCATCGGAGCGGCAGTGCACCAGGCCGTCACCGAACTGGTCGGCGAGCGCGGCTACGGCGGCTTCACCGTGGGCGAGCTCGCGGCCCGCGCGGGCGTGGCCGACACCACCGTCTACCGGCGCTGGGGCAGCCTGGAGGCGCTGCTCGCCGAGGTGACGCTCACCCGCCTCAACACGCGGTCACCGATGCCCGACACCGGAAGCCTCACCGGCGACCTGCACACCTACGCGGCCAACGTGGCCCGGGAGATCACCGGCCCCGACGGTCTGGCCCTGCTCCGCCTGACCGTCGCCCTGTCCGGCAACGGCCCGCAGGGTCTGCAGGCGCGCGACGACCTCCTGGCGGAACGCCGGCGCCAGTTCGACTCCATGCTCGACCGCTCCCGCGCCCGCGGTGAACAACCGCCCGACGCCCAGGAGTTCTTCGACCACGTCATGGCCCCGATGTACATCCGCGTCCTGTTCGGCGTGGGCGAGCTCACCCCGGAGTACGTGGACGGGCTGGTCGACCGGCTGCTGTGACCCCGGCCGCCTTCCGGGTTCCGGGCAGGTCGCGTGACGGCCGCCCGGGTCCCGGCGCGCACCGGTCAGGCGCGGTTGACATGATGGAGCGGTGAACTTCCGGTCGATCTATGCCCAAGGGTTCGCGCGGGTCGCCGCGTGCACCGGCCACGCCGCCATCGCGGACCCGTCCGCCAACGCCGAGGCGATCCTGCGCCAGGCCCGCCAGTGCGCCGAGGAGGGCGTCGCGGTCGCGCTCTTCCCCGAGCTCGGCCTGTGCGGTTACTCCATCGAGGACCTCGTCCTGCAGGACGCCCTGCTCGACGACGTCGAGAGCGCCCTGGCGACCGTCGTCGCCGGCTCCGCCGAGCTGCTGCCCGTGCTCGTCGTCGGCGCCCCGCTGCGCCATCGCAACCGGATCTACAACTGCGCGGTCGTCGTGCACCGCGGCCGGATCCTCGGCGTCGCCCCGAAGTCGTACCCGCCGAACTACCGCGAGTTCTACGAGCCCCGGCAGCTCGCCGCGGGTGACGACGAGCGCGGCGGCACGATCCGCGTCGGCGGCACGGACGTCCCGTTCGGCGTGGACCTGCTGTTCGCCGCCGATGACGTACCCGGGCTCGTACTGCACGCCGAGGTGTGCGAGGACATGTGGGTGCCGGTGCCGCCGAGCGCCGAGGCCGCGCTCGCCGGGGCGACGGTGCTGCTCAACCTGTCGGGCAGCCCGATCACCGTCGGCCGCGCCGAGGACCGCAAGCTGCTGTGCCGCTCGGCGTCCCAGCGCTATCTGGGCGCGTACGTCTACGCGGCGGCCGGGCTCGGGGAGTCGACCACCGATCTGTCCTGGGACGGACAGACCATGATCTACGAGAACGGGGTACTGCTCGCCGAGACCGACCGCTTCCCGCTCGGCGAGCAGTCCGCGGTCGCCGACGTCGACCTGGACCTGCTGCGCCAGGAGCGCCAGCGGATGGGCACGTTCGACCAGAACCGCCGCACGCACGCCGCGCGCACCGGCGACTTCCGCACCGTCTCCTTCGAGCTGGCCCCGCCGACCGGCACGGACCTGGGCCTTCGCCGCCGCGTCGAGCGCTTCCCCTTCGTGCCCGCGGACGCCGAGCGCCTCGCCCAGGACTGCTACGAGGCGTACAACATCCAGGTCTCGGGCCTCGTGCAGCGGCTCGGCGCAATCGGCGGCCCGAAGGTTGTCATCGGCGTGTCCGGCGGTCTCGACTCGACGCACGCGCTGATCGTCGCCGCACGGGCCATGGACCGGGCGGGCCGGCCGCGCAGCGACATCCTGGCGTTCACCATGCCGGGGTTCGCGACCGGCGAGCACACCAAGTCCAACGCGCACGCGCTGATGAAGTCCCTCGGGGTCACCGCCGCCGAGCTGGACATCACCGACACGGCGCGGCTGATGCTGAAGGAGATGGACCACCCGTTCGCGAACGGTGAGCCGGCGTACGACGTCACCTTCGAGAACGTGCAGGCCGGTCTGCGCACCGACTACCTGTTCCGGCTCGCCAACCAGCGCGGCGGCATCGTCCTCGGCACCGGCGACCTGTCCGAGCTGGCGCTCGGCTGGTGCACGTACGGCGTCGGCGACCAGATGAGCCACTACAACGTGAACAGCGGCGTCCCGAAGACGTTCATCCAGCACCTCATCCGGTGGGTGGTCAGCAGCGGGCAGTTCGGGGACGAGGCCGGGAAGATCCTCACCGCGATCCTCGACACCGAGATCAGCCCCGAGCTGGTGCCGGGCGAGGAACTGCAGTCGACCGAGTCGAAGATCGGCCCGTACGCGCTGCACGACTTCACGCTCTTCTACGTGCTGCGCTACGGCCTGCGCCCCTCGAAGATCGCCTTCCTGGCGTGGCACGCGTGGCGGGAGAAGGACGCGGGTGCCTGGCCGCCCGGTTTCCCGGAGGCCGACCGGAACGCGTACGGCCTGGCGGAGATCCACAAGTGGCTGGAGTACTTCTGCCGCCGCTTCTTCGCCTTCGCCCAGTTCAAGCGCTCGGCGATGCCGAACGGCCCGAAGGTGTCGGCCGGCGGATCGCTCTCCCCGCGCGGCGACTGGCGCGCACCGTCCGACGGCAACGCGCGGGCGTGGCTGAAGGATCTGGAGCGGTGGGAGTGGCCGGACGGCGTGTAGACGTCCGCGGCAACTACGACCGGGCCGCGGCGGACGGCCTCGTGGCGGACAACGCGAAGGGCGATGCCCGGTACGCGCTCGCGAAGCAACTCCTCGCCGACGGCGTGCCGTTGAACGGGATCAACATCCAAGCGTGATCAACGCGTGACCTGGAACGTCTGCCGGTAGGCCCGGGGCGAGACGCCGATCGCGGCGTGCAGGTGCTGGCGCAGCGACGTGCCCGTGGCGAAGCCGACCTCCGCCGCGATGCGGTCGACCGGCAGATCGGTGGCCTCCAGGAGGTGACGGGCCCGGTGCACCCGCTGCTGGATCAGCCAGCGGCCGGGGCTCGTGCCCGTCTCCTCCTGGAAGCGGCGGGCGAACGTGCGCGGGCTCATCCGGGCGTGCGCCGCCAGCTCCCGCAGGGCGAGCGGCTGGTCGAGGCGCTCCAGGGCCCAGGTGCGGGTGGCGGCCGTGCCGGTGTCGCCCTCGTCGGGCACGGGCTGCTCGATGAACTGGGCCTGCCCGCCGTCGCGCCAGGGCGGCACGACGCAGTGCCGGGCGACCCGGTTGGCGACCGCGCTGCCGTGGTCGGAGCGCACCACGTGCAGGCACACGTCGATGCCGGACGCGGCGCCCGCCGAGGTCAGCACGTCGCCGTCGTCGATGAACAGCACGTCGGGGTCCAGGGGGACGCGGGGGAACCGGCGTCGGAAGAGGTCCGCGACCGCCCAGTGCGTCGTGGCGGGCCGCCCGTCGAGCAGTCCGGCCGCGGCGAGGGCGAACGCGCCGGAGCAGATGGAGACGATGCGGGTGCCGGGCCTGATCCGGGCGAGGGCGGCGCGCACCGGCGGCGCCAGTTCCTCGGCGATGAGCCGCAGGTCGTACGGCGGGACGATCACCGTGTCGGCGCTGTCCAGCGCCTCGGGCCCGTGCCCCAGGGTGATCGTGAAGTCGGCGTCGGTCCGCACCGTGCGGTCGTCCGTCGCCGCGCAGGTCACCACTTCGTAGCCCCCGGGGACCAGGGGGAAGACCCGGTTCGGGATGCCCAGCTCGAAGGGGTAGACGCCGTCGAGCGCGAGCACGACCACCCGGTGGGGGCGGTCGGCGAGGAAGTCCATCGAGGCCATGGCACGATTCTATCGCTCCTTGACCATCTTGCCATTGCCCAGGTCAGGACCCTGACGGCAGGCTTGATCCATGACCAAGCACACGATGACCACGCTCACGCAGGACACCCTCGGCGGCCCCGAGGTCCTCCACGCGGCGGAGGCGGCCCGCCCGGAGCCGGGCGTCGGCCAGATCCTCGTCGCCGTCCACGCGGCGGGGGTGAACCCCACGGACTGGAAGCACCGCCAGGCCGGCATCTTCCTGGGCGAGCCCCCGTTCACGCTCGGCTGGGACGTCTCCGGCACCGTCGAGGCGGTCGGCCTGGGCGTCTCGCTCCTCGCGCCCGGCGACGAGGTGTTCGGCATGCTGCCCTACCCGTACGGCGCGGGCTCGCACGCCGAGTACGTGACGGGCCCGGCCCGCGCCTTCGTCCGCAAGCCCGCGGAGCTCACCCACGTCGAGGCGGGCGCCCTGCCGCTGGCGGCCCTCACCGCCTGGCAGGCGCTGGTCGACAACGCTCAAGTGCAGCCCGGGCAGCGGGTGTTGGTGCATGCGGCGGCGGGCGGCGTCGGCCACCTCGCGGTACAGATCGCCAAGGCGCGCGGCGCGTACGTCATCGGCACGGCCAGCGCCCCCAAGCACGACTTCGTCCGCGGTCTGGGCGCGGACGAGGTGATCGACTACCGCACCACCGACTTCGCGGCCGAACTCAAGGACGTCGACGTGGTGCTGGACTCCCTGGGCCTCGAGAACAGCCTGCGCTCCCTCGGGGTGCTCAGGCCGGGCGGCATCCTGGTGTCGATCCTCCCCGACGGCGTGTCCGACCTCACCGCGCGGGCCTCGGAGTTGGGGGTGCGCGCCAGGTTCATGCTGGTGGAGCACGACCAGGCGGGCATGACGGCCATCGCCAACCTCGCGGCTTCAGGAAAGCTGCGCGCACACGTCTCGGCCACGTACCCGCTCGCCGACGCCGCGAAGGCGCACGCGGAGGGCGAGACGGGCCGGGTCACGGGCAAGCTGGTCCTCACGGTCCGCCCGTAGGCGGCCGATGGCTGCGCGCCCCCTGACGGCAGCGGCGAAACCGCACGCCTTCAGGGGGCCGGGGCCGCACCCTGCGACCGCAGCCCCACAAGGGCCCCCCGCACAGCGCCGCGCAACGCCGCACGCCCCTGGACCCGCCCCAGCACCCGCAGCCCGTAATAGGAGCTCTGCACCTGCCGCGCGAGCGTCCGCGCGTCGCTGTCCGTGCGGATCTCCCCGGCCTCCTGCCCCTCGGCGACCACGGCCCGGATCGCGTCCTCGACCAGGTCGAAGGTGCGCCGCACGACCTTCTTGACGTCGCCGTCGAGGGCCGCACTCTCGACCGCGGCGTTCACGGCGAAGCAGCCGTGCGGGTCCTCCTCCCGCGCGCCCAGATCGGTGTCGACGGCGTCCAGCATCAGGGCGCGCAGCCGCTGCTCGGCGGTGCCGGGCGCGGCCAGGATCTCCAGCTGCCGGGCGGTGGCGGTGGCGTGGTAGCGCTCGAGGGCGCGCAGGTACAACTGCCGTTTGCCGCCGAAGGTGTTGTAGAGGCTGGAGGGGCCGAGCCCCGTGCTGTCGCACAGGTCACGGGTGGACGTCGCCTCGTACCCCTGCCGCCAGAAGGTGTCCATGGCCGCGCCGATGACGCGGTCCTCGTCGAACTGCCGTGGCCTGGCCATGCTGCCACCCTATGGGTTTTGGAACATCGCTACAAAACCCCGGGGCGGCGCCTCCGGCGCAACCTCGGACGGCCCGCGTCTCCGCCAGGGCTCCGACAGCTCCCTGCGGCGGGCGCTCGGCTCGGGCGCCTGGGACGAGGCGTTCGGCCACCTGCGCTACAGGCCGACGTACGACGGATCGCTCGTCCTGCTGCGTTCCACACCCTGACGGGCCGCCCGTTCGAGGCGTGCCGCCCACGCCACCGCCGCACACCCGGCGGCGGCCAGGCCCGCGCCCACCCAGGCCACGGACGGGTAGCCGAGGCCCGCGTCGATGGCGAGACCGCCGAGCAGCGGGGCGAGGGTGTTGCCGACGTTGAAGGCGGCGGTGCTGCCCGCGCCGACGAGGGTGGGCGCGTCCGGCGCGAGCGTGAACACCCGGGACTGGAGCGCCGGGTTGGTGACGTACCCGGCGACGCCGAGGAGCAGGACGAGGCCAATGACCGCGGCGGTGCTGCGGGCCGCCGTCGCGAGCAGTGCGGACACGACGGCGAGCGCGGCCAGCCCCCAGGCGAGGGTGGCGAGCGGCCGGGCGTGTGCGGTGCGGCCGCCGACGGCGAGGCCGAGCAGTCCCCCGGCGCCGAACAGGGCGAGCAGCGCGGGCACCCAGGCCTCGGGCACTCCTGTCACCTCGGTGAGCAGCGGGGCGAGATAGCTGAAGGTGACGATGACCGCGCCGAAGGCCAGGGCGGTGACGGCGTACGAGAGCCAGAGCCGGGGGCGGGCCATGCCGCGCAGTTCGGCGCGGACGGCGTCGGGTCCGTGCGCGGCGCCCGCGTGCCGCCCGGCGGGGACGGCGAGCACCGTGCACACGAGGCTGACCAGCGTCGCCCCCGCGACGGCCCAGAACGCGGCACGCCAACTGGCGTGCTGGCTCAGGACGGTGCCGGCGGGCACCCCGACGATGGTGGCGAGGGTGAGCCCGCTCGCGACCACGGCGACGGCGCGGCTCTTGGCCTGCGGGGGGACGGCCGCGACGGCACTCGCCACGGCCACGGCCCAGAACCCGGCGTAGGCGAGGGCGCCGAGCACCCGGGTCGCGAACAGGAGGCCGTAGCCGGGCGCGAGGGCACCGACGACATGGGCGGCGACGAAGACGGCCTGGAGCGCGACGAGCGTGGTGCGGCGGGGCAGGCGCAGGGTGGCGACGGCGAGCAGCGGCGCGCCGACGACCATGCCGAGTGCGAAGGCCGACACCAGCAGGCCCGCGTCGGGGATCGAGACCCCGAGGTCGGCGGCCATGCCGGGGAGCAGCCCGGAGAGCATGAACTCCGAGGTGCCCTGCGTGAAGATGCCGAGGCCAAGGACGTACACGGCGAGCGGCACGATTCCCTCCCGTTCGGTTGCGGTGGCGGGTCGGTTGCGGTGGCGGGCGCGCCAGGTTTTGGAGCGAGTGCTTCAAAAGACGGCCGGGTCGGGACGTTAGCACGTTTTGGAGCGACTGCTTCATAATCGGCTCCGCCCTCGGCGTACCTCCTGCCACCTCCGCGAACGCGCCGTAGACTGAAGGCACTTGAGTCGCGCGTGACCCACGTGGAGCTCTGGAGGGAGGGAGCCCACCGTGTCGCAGCAGCAGCGCCTGGTGGGCTGGCTGGGCGGATTCGGCTCGCTGGCCGCCGCGTACACCGTGTTCCAGTCGCTGTACGGGTTGCTGCCGAGCGGCCTCGGCGGCGATGCCGCGCGGTACTCGGTGGCCGTGACCGCCGGGCTCGGCGCGGGCGTCGCGGTGTGGCTCGCCGCCGCCCTGGTGCGCTCGCGCCAGGCCGAACAGGCGGCGCGGACCCGTCAGTCGGGCCCGCGACCGACGGACCCCGGGCGGCTGACGGAGCTGACGTCGGCCACGTACGCCGCACTCACCGCCCAGCTGTGCACCCTGGACGATCCGGCCACCGGCGCACGCCTGACCGGCTGGACCCACTCGCTCGGCGAGCCCGGCTGGAGACGGCCCACCGCGACGGGCACCGCGTACGGCCTGCATCTCACGCTGGACCTGGGCGCCGCCGACGGGCGGCTCAGCAGCGGAGAGCTGGTGCGCACGCTGTGGGCGCTGCGACTGCCGGACGGCGGCTGGTCGGCGCGCTCGCAGGGCACGCAGGCCAGACCCGAGGTGACCGCCCTGGTACTCGGCGCGCTGGCCCGCGCGGGCGCGGACCCGGACCGCGTCGCGGCCGAGGCCGATCGGTGCGCGGCCGCCTTCACCCGCGAACTCGACCGTACGGGCCACGAGTTGACCCATGTCGTGACGACCGTGCTGCGCGGAATGCTGCGGGCGGCGCCCCACGAGCGGGACCGGCTGCGCACCCTGCGCGACGTCCTGGTCGCCGGGGTCGTGCCGGATCCCGCACGCGCCGAACTCCCCCGCTGGGGCTACCGGTTGGCCGCACCGCAGGGCCCGTCGTCCGCCCTGCACACCGCGCAGGCCGTGGTGGCCCTCGACCGCACGGCCCGGGTGCTCGGCGAGGAGAGCGACGCGGCGCGCGCGGCCCGCGAGGGCGGGGTGCGCTGGCTGCTCGCCTGCCCGGAGGCACCCCACGACCGATGCCTCGACCTGGAGAACCTGCGCGAGGAGGTGCGCCGCCCGCGCACGGACGAACCGGACCGCGAGGAAGTCCTGAACGTTCGCCATTTCACGGCGAGTTGGCTGGTGCGGGCGCTGCTGACGCCGGGCGCGCAGGAGGTCGTTCGGGTGCGGGGTGCGCGGGCCGTCTGGGAGGAGCAGCTGACCGGTGCGGCGGCCGCGGTGTGGCGCGGTCAGACGGACGGGATCTGGACCTGGGTGCGCGACGACATCGGTGAGCTGCGGCGGCCGATGTGGATGACCTATCAAGGTCTTTCCGCGCTGCGCGCGCATGCCCTATGGATGTATCAGCCATAGGAAGCGTGGGGGCCGGGCGGTTCGGGGAGGACGTGGGCATGGGTGGTCGACAGGTGGCTTCGGCGCGGCGGCTGCTCGCCGACGCCCTGGACGTGACGGCGTCCGAGGCGGATCTCGGCAGGGCGGCGCACGACGTCGTCGCCCGCCTCGGCGCGCCGGACGCGCTGGCGGAACTGGTGCAGGACCTCGCCGCGGGCGGCGGCGACCCGGCGGGCTGCGCGGGGCTCTCGTACCGGCACGTCCTCGGCTTCGACAAGCTGCTGCTCGTCGACGGCGGCCCGCACCACATGCTGCGCGCCCACATCTGGCATCCGGGGGCGCACTCCCCCGAGGACATCCACAACCACCGCTCCCCGCTGGCCTCGCACATCGTGCGCGGATCGCTGCGGATGGAGCTGTACGCAGACGACGCGGACGACGCCGACGACGCGGGCGGCGGCGAGGAGGCGGCCCGCTACCAGGAGTCCCTGGCGCGGAACTCGGCCGACTGGCTGCTCGTCCCCGCGGGCCCGGCGCGCCTGCGCCTCACACAGGTCGCCGAGTACGCGGCGGGCAGCAGCTACGCGCTCCCGGCGCACACGCTGCACCGGGCGTGGAGCACGGCGGCGGGCCCGACGGTGACGCTGTTCCTGGAGACGGGGGCGCGGCGGCGCCGGCACACGGACGTGTTCCTCGGTGCGGACGCGGCGGAACACGCGCCGGCCGTGCCGAAGGCGCCGCTCGACGTGAAGGAGTACCTGGGTGAACTGGAGGCGCTGGCACGGATGTTGACCGAAGAATGACGCCTGCCGGGCATCAGAGGTACGGGAGCGCCTGCGTCACGATGTCGCGGTTGTAGTCGTCGATCTCGACCGTGTCGAGCTCGGTGGGCAGCAGCCACTTCGCGGCCTGGTCGCCGTGCGGCAGCACGATGTGCGTGCTGATGGGGCGCACCAGGTAGTTGTCCTGCCAGTTCTTGACCTCGCGGCCGCGGTACTCGCTGACGAAGGAGGACTCGCCGACCCGCATCTCCACGGAACCGAGCAGCCCGGTCTCTTCCTTCAGCTCCCGCAGCACCCCGTCCGACGGACTCTCGCCCGGCTCGAGCTTTCCGCAGGGCACGCCCCACACGCGGGGCAGGAAACGCTCGGTCTCACTGCGCCTGACCAGCAGAACGCGCCCGCCGAGCGCGACGACGGCCGCGGCGAGCCGGTTCTCCGGAGGGAAGTCCACGTGTCCAAGGTAGCGCGGGACACGCACGACGGCATCCGGACACAACGTGCCTTTCGCCACGGAGAGTTGACCGGCTTCCGGGTCAGCGGATCAACTTGCCCTTGACGAGGCCCTGTTCGCGGAGCGCGTCGCGGACGAACCCGGCGTACTCCGTGGCACCCCGCACGGAGGTGTGCGTGTTGTCCTTCTTCTCGTTGTAGAGGTAGAGGGCCTTGGAGCCCTCCACGCCCAGCTCCTCCACCCGGGCCTTCGTGCGGGCCGTCAGGTCGATCAGCGGTACGCCCTCGGTGGCGGCCAACTCCCGGATGACCGCGGGGTGGTTGACGCCCAGACCGTTGACGAGCAGGGCGGTGCCGTTGTTCAGGGTGCCGTCCGCGTTGAACCAGCGGCGCACGATCGGCGTGACCAGGACCGGGCGGCCGCCGCGTGCCCTGACCCGGTCGACCAGCGTCTTCAGGTTGGCGCGGTAGGTCGCCCCGTCGGTCGTCTTGTCGTTGTGGGCGAGCTGGATGAGGGCCAGGTCGCCGGGGTGGATCAGCGGCTCGACCGTCACGAAGAGCGCCGGGTTCTCCAGATACGTCACCGAACTCTCCCCGGAGTCCGCGTAGTTGGCGACGGAGACGCCCCGCTTGAGGAACTGCGGCAGCTCCTGGCCCCAGCCGGTGTACGGCTCGCCCGGCTGGTCGCAGACCGTGGAGTCGCCGATGAGGAACACCTGCGGGGTGCGGGCCCGCGCGGGGCTGACCTGAATCGATGCAAGCTCGGGGGCCGATCCGGCGAAGCTGAGGTCGAGCCCTTCGGTCCCCGCGGCGCCGGTCGGTTCGCCTTCCGGGGTGCGGACATTCACCGTGAAGGACCGCTGGACGGTGCGACCGGCGGGCGTCGCCGTCTCCACGAGCAGCGCACGCCGGGTCTCGCCGCTGACCGACGTGCTGCCGGCCGCGTCGCCGCCGAGCGCGACGCGTACGTCGTAGGTTCCGGGCGCCACGTCGAAGTGGCAGGTCACGGGCGCGGTTCCGGTGCAGTGTGCGAGCCCGTGCGGGGTGCGAGCGGCCTGCGCCGGGGTGGCGGCTCCGGCGGCTCCGGCGGCGGCGACAACGAGGGCCACGGCGGCGGCACGTCTCATGACGGGGTGCTCCTCAGGGTGGACGGCGGGGCGGGTGCGGTCGAGTGCGGTCGAGTGCACGCGACGGCGCAGGACCCTAGCCGAGCGGGCAAGCGCTTTCTAGTCCCCTTGCAACGATTCAAAGAAACGGGTGACATTCTTAAGTCGCTTTTGTTTCAAGGGGTTTCGCGAACGCCGTTCGACTGTCACGCTGCCGAGTCATCCGCACCTCCACCCCATCCTCAGGACGGCACCCCCATGCCCGAAAGCACCCCCAACCTCCTCAAGCGGCGCACGCTGCTCGCGGCGACGGCCGCCACCGCCGCGGTCGTGGGCCCGCTCTCCGCGACCGCAACGGCGTCTGCGTCGTCTGCGTCGTCTGCGTCGTCTGCGTTCGGCTACCGCGACGACGGCTCGAACTACGTCGTCGACACCGGCGCGAGCCTCGTCTTCAAGGTCAGCAAGACCAACGGCGACCTGACGTCCCTGGTCTACAAGGGCACCGAGTACCAGGGCTACGGCGGCAAGAACTCGCACGTCGAGTCGGGTCTCGGCACCTCCACCGTGACCATCGCCCAGTCCGGTTCGACGATCCTGATCTCGGTCGCGTACGGCACGCTGAAGCTGTACTACGCGGCCCGCAGCGGCGAGAACAACGTCTATGTGTGGACGAACAAGGCCGACACGTCGGTGAGCGCCACGCGCTACATCGTGCGCGTCAAGGCAGGCCTGTTCCTCAACGACGAGCCGGACTCCTACACGTACACGACGAGCACGATCGAGGCGTCGGACGTCTTCGCGAAGTCCGACGGCCAGACCCGCTCGAAGCACTACTCCAAGGTGCGCGTCATCGACTACGACTACGTGGGCTGGACGACGGGCAGCGTCGGCCTGTACGTGGTCCGTTCCAACCACGAGAAGGCGTCCGGCGGCCCCTTCTACCGCTCGCTGCTGCGCCACCAGAGCGCGGACGGCGGCGGCCTGTACGAGATCCTCTACTACGGCGAGAACCAGACGGAGGCCCAGCGCTTCGGCCTCCAGGGGCCGTACGTCATCGCGTTCACGGACGGCGGCGCGCCCTCGTCCGCCCTGTACCACGGGAACATCAGCACGCCCTGGGCGGACTCGCTCGGCATCTCCGGGTACGTCGCGGCCAGCGGCCGCGGCAGGGTCGCGGGCGTCGGCATCACGGGCCGCGACACGGCGTACGCGTACACGGTCGGGATCGCCAACTCGGCGGCCCAGTACTGGGGTTCGGCGCGCGCGTCGGACGGCTACTTCTCGATCCCGAACGCACTCCCCGGCACGTACGCGCTCACCGTCTTCAAGGGCGAACTCGCCGTCCACACCAGCTCGGTGACGGTCACGGCCGGCGCGACGACGACCCTGAACACGATCGCGATCCCGTCGACGAACGACCCCTCCAACGCGACGGCGATCTGGCGCATCAACAACTGGGACGGCACGCCCGGCGGCTTCAAGAACGCGGACCTGATGACGTACGCGCACCCGTCCGACGTGCGCGCCGCGTCCTGGACCGGCAACGTCGTCATCGGCAGCGGCACGGAGACGTCGGCCTTCCCGTGCTACCTCTGGAAGGACGTCAACAGCGGCATCACCGTCTACTTCAAGCTGACGGCAGCCCAGTCGGCGGCGGCGCACACGCTCCGCATAGGCGTGACGACCGCGTACGCGAACGGCCGGCCGCAGATCGTCGTGAACGACACCTACACCTCCGCGGTCCCGTCCCCACCGGCCCAGCCCAGCACACGCTCCCTGACGGTCGGCTCGTACCGGGGCAACAACTACACGTTCACGTACAGCATTCCGGCGTCCGCCTGGCAGACGGACGCCGGGACGTACAACACGCTGAAGATCTACGTGGCGAGCGGCTCGGGCACGACGTCGTACCTCAGCGCGGGGACGTCGATCGACGCGATCGATCTGCTCGCCTAGGTGTCGGCTCCCGTCAACTGCCGCGCGTCCACTGCTGATTGGCGCCACCGTTGCAGGCGTACGTGATGATCGCCGCGGAGTCGGCCGTGGACGCCCCGTTCACGTCGAGGCACTCGCCGGTGGTGCGGGCCTTGATGGTCCAGTAGCCGCCGGAGGCCGTGGCCGTCCACTGCTGGCCACTCGCGCCGGTGCAGTCCTCTTGGGTCACGTTCGTGGCGTTCTCCGTCAGACACAGGGAGCTGCCCCGGCCGACGAGTGCGTAGGAGCCGCCGCCGAGGTCCTTGAACCAGAACTTCTGGTTGGCGCCGCCGTTGCAGGTGTACTGGGTGACGGCGACGCCTTCGAGGAGCGACTGGTCGGGGACGTCGGCGCACTTGGCGCTGTGCCGGGCGACGAGCGTGCTGTACGTGGCAGTCGTCCCGGTGACGGTGCCCGCGGCCGTGTCCACGGTGATCTCCGGGGACCAACTCATGCTCATGGTCGTGGAGTTCGGGAAGGTCAACGGGAGCCAGACGTACCGCGAGCCGTTGACGTTGCTGCCGAAGGAGTTGCCCCACCGGTCACCCATGTAGAGGTAACCGGTCCCCGAACTCCCCTGCACGGGAAGGACGTACGCCGTCTGCGAGCCGTACGTCGTCGAGTCGCCGACGTTCCGCATGGCGCTCCACGGGCCCGCGAGGGAGGTCGCGGTGGCGTACTGCTGCTGGTTGGGGCTCCAGCCGGTGGCGCCGGAGGTGAGCATGAAGTAGACGCTGCCGCGCTTGAACAGGGCGGGGGCTTCGCGGTGGCCGCCGGGCCAGGGGTTGGCGACGAGGCTCGCGATGCCGGTGTAGTCGGCGGTGAGCCGGTAGAGGTGCAGGTCGTAGTTCTCGTTCGCGGCCGAGGCCATGTAGCCGGTGCCGTCGGTGTCCGTGAAGACGGTGATGTCACGGGACATGTGCTGGCCGAGCGGCCGGAAGCTGCCCTGGTAGGCGTAGGTGCCGTCGACCGTGTCGGAGACGGCGACGGCGGCGCGCGCCTCGCTGTAGTCGGTGGCGCTCTCCTTGTGCATCCACATCACGAACTTGCCGGTGGCCGCGTTGTACATGACCTTCGGGCGTTCGATGTTGGCGGAGGCGAGCTCGGCGGCGCTCGACCGGGTCAGGACGTGGTTTCTGAACTCCCAGTTCTTCAGGTCGGTGGAGCGGTACGCGTCCACGTACTGGAAGGTGTTGTCGTCGGCGCGGTGCTCGCCGAACCAGTAGTAGTAGCTGCCGACCTTGATGACTCCGCCGCCGTGCGCGTGCACGGGGTCTCCCGAAGTCGCCGTGAACTGCGTGCCGTTGGGGATCGTGAGGGGTGCCGCCTGGGCCGGGGCCGCGGTGAGGAACGCGGCGGCGAGGGCGCAGCACAGGGCGAGCAGCATCGCGTACGTACGTCGCGCGTGGCGCATGTCGGGCGCTCTCCTTCGGATGAGGGACTCACGTGAGGGACTCATGTGACGGACTCATGTGACGGACTCATGTGACGGACTCGAATACAGCGCTGTCGACTGTCGGTCATACGGCGCTGTCGGCGACCGGGACACCGAAGTCGGGGGTGCCGTCCTTGTGCCAGCCGAGCCGTTGGACGCGGGTGTGCCGGTTGGGGTCGTTCAGGGGGTCGCCCTCGATCTCCTTGTACGCGCGGGCGTGGTAGACGAGGACGTCGGTGCGGCCGTCCTCGGCGACGGTGAAGCAGTTGTGGCCCGGGCCGTACTGCCCGGTCGCGTCGCTGCTGGTGAAGACGGGCTCGGGGGACTTGGTCCAGGACGCCGGGTCCATGAGGTCGCTGTCGGCGTCCGCGGTGAGCAGGCCGAGGCA
Organism: Streptomyces sp. NPDC050085; assembly: GCF_044460595.1. NCBI lineage: Bacteria > Bacillati > Actinomycetota > Actinomycetes > Kitasatosporales > Streptomycetaceae > Streptomyces > Streptomyces sp. NPDC050085. The sequence continues at coordinate 1,452,357 of NZ_JBITJZ010000001.1, forward strand.
GTAGTGGTGGTCGGTGGCGCTGGCCGAGTAGGAGAGGAAGACGCGGCCGTGGCGGCGGATCACCGAAGGGCCCTCGTTGACCTTGTAGCCGATGCACTCCCAGTCGAACTCCGGCGTGGTGAGCCGGACTTGGGGACCGGTGAGGGTCCACGGGTTCGCCATCCGCGAGAGCCATACGGCCGTGTTGTTGTCCATGTCGGGCTCGTGCTGCGCCCAGGCGAGGTAGCGCGCGCCGCGGTGCGTGAAGGTGGTCGCGTCGAGCGAGAAGGTCTCCCAGGCGGTCCGGATCTGCCCCTTCTCCGCCCAGGTGCCCTTGAAGGGGTCGGGGTTGGTGTTCTCCAGAACCCATATCCGGATGTCCCACACGCTCTCTGCGGGCGCGGACGCGAAGTAGATGTACCAGGCGCCGTCGATGTGGTGGATCTCCGGCGCCCAGATGTGCGCGCCCATGGCTCCGGTGGCGTGCTTGCGCCAGATCACCGATTCGCCGGCGGTTCCGATGCCCTGCAGCGTGCGGGAGCGGCGCAGGATGATGCGGTCGTACTCGGGGGCCGTGGCGGTGAAGTAGTAGTGGCCGTCGGTGTGGCGGTGGATGTGCGGGTCGGCGCGCTGTTCGACGAGCGGGTTGCGGTACCGGGAGGCCGCGGCGTGGGCCGTGCCCGGCAGTGCGGCGAGCGCCCCGGCAGCGGCGGCGGTCATCAACAGGCTCCTGCGAGAGGGGGGTTGGAGCTCGGGGACGTGCATGCGGGTGGCCCTTCCTCGCGTTCCCTGCCGTTCGGTATGTCGTACGGCATCTGTCATGACGAACATCGAGAAGGTAAGGGCGTGGTACGGGGAGGTCAACGGGACGGGAGGGACCGCTTCCGCAGATACGCGTCCAGCTCGGCGGCGCCGCTCAGCATGGCCCGTGCGCGGGCGGCCAGTCGGGCGTGCCAGTCGTGCAGTGCGGCCTCCAGGGGTTCGAGGCCGCCGGCCGTGCGCACCTGGGTGAGCAGCGGGGCGATCTGCTCCAACAGGTAGCCCCCGCGCCGGAGTTGGTGGACGAGGCGGGCGTCGCGCACGGCGGCCTCGTCGTAGACGCGGTACCCGGTGCGCGGGTCGCGGCGCGGGAGGACCAGGCCCGCGGCCTCCCATTTGCGCAGCGTGGCGGGTTTGATGCCGAGGCTCTGCGCCAGGGGCCCGACGAACGTGCCGCCGGGTTCGCCGCGCTGCGGGGCGGGGGCCAGGTCACGCAGGGCGTTCTCCACGGCCCGGAGGGTGCGCCGGTCCTCGAGGAGCTGGGCGTGGCTCTCGTCGATGAGGCGGAACGCATCCTCGACCACGCCATCGGCCGCGCCCTCGTTCACGGCCCGCATGATCGCGGTCGCCGTCCGGTGACCGTGGCCGGGGACCAGCGCGAGGAAGGCGGTCAGGGCCTGCGCGTGCAGCGGCGTATAGGTGCGGTAGCCGTGGGGAGTGCGGTCGGCGGTGGGGAGGATGCCGGCCTCCTCGTAGTTCCTGACCGCCTGCGTGGAAAGACCGTGTGCCCGCGCCAGGTCCACCGGCCTGAGCCCGCCGACCCGCTCCCGGCTTTTAAGGTTTTTCCCCATAACCCCAAGGGTATCGCGTGACATCGCGGAGAAGTTTCCACCGAAAGTTCAACGATAGCGTTGAAGGCATGACTCCCGAGATGATCAACAAGATCAACGTGGCCAACAGGGCCAACAGGGCCAAGAGGAGCGACAGGGCCAACAGGAGCGACACCATCGCCATCCAGGACTCCGCCCGCGCGGTCTCGGCGGCCGCCGTCCTGCGGCTGCTCCCCGCCCGGCCCCGCCTGCTCGCCCTCGGCGAGCCCACGCACGGCGAGGACACGCTGCTCGACCTCCGCAACAAGGTCTTCCGCGAACTCGTCGAGGAGGAGGGCTACCGGACGATCGCGGTGGAGAGCGACTGCCTGAAGGGTCTCCTCGTGGACGACCACGTCACCTCGGGCGCGGGCACGCTCGACGAGGTCATGGAGCACGGCTTCAGCCACGGATGGGGCGCCTTCGCGGGCAACCGGGAGCTCGTGCGGTGGATGCGCGCGCACAACGCGGCCCGTCCCGCGTCCGAACACGTCCGCTTCGCCGGGTTCGACGGCCCCCTGGAGATCACCGGCGCCGAGAGCCCCCGGCACGCCCTCAGCGCCCTGTACGACCACCTCGCCGCCCACGTGGACGCGGACCTGCTCCCCTGCACCGCCCGGACGCTCGACAGCCTGCTCGGACCCGACGGCCGCTGGACCGAGTCCGCCGCGATGACGGACCCGGCGCGGTCGGTGGGCCGGTCGCCGCAGGCACGTGAACTGCGCCTGCTGGCCGACGACTTGACGACCCTGCTCGATACGCAATGGCCGCACCTGGTCGCGTCGGCCTCCCGGGACGAGCTCGACCGCGCGCGCCTGTACGCGCGTACCGCGAGCGGCCTGCTGCGCTACCACTCCGCCATGGCCGACCCCGCACCGAACCGCATGACGCACCTCGTCGCCCTGCGGGACCGGATGATGGCCGAGAACCTCCTCGCCGTCGCCGAACGCGACCCGGTCCTGGTGTACGCCCACAACTCCCACCTCCAGAGGGAGCCGAGCACGATGCGCATGTGGGACCAGCCCCTGGTGACGTGGTGGAGCGCGGGCGCGCTCGCGAGCGCCCGCCTGGGCGAGGCGTACGCCTTCGTGGCCACGGCCCTCGGCACGATCCGCCACCAGGGCGTGGACACTCCGCCGCCGGACACCCTCGAAGGCCACCTGTACGCACTCCCGCAGGACCCCTGCCTTCTCGACCCCGCCGACCTGGCCGCTTCCCTCGGCGACCCGCTGCCCGCGGCCCGGGTGTCCCCGTGGTTCGGCTACGCACCGTTCGACCCGGCCCAACTCGCGGGCAGCGACGGCCTGGTGTTCGTGCGGGACGTGGCGCGGAGCTAGTGCGCCCTCCGTGCATGGGCGGCCCATGGATCTGGGAAGACTGTTCGACATGGTCGACTCAGCTCTGTGGATCTCCTCCCTGACGGCGGGGACAGCCGTGCTCGCCAGTTGGGTGACGAGCCGCGGGACCGCCAGGGCGGCGCAGATACAAGCCGCCGCGACCGAGCGGACGCAGCGCGTGGTGCGGGTCAGCGAGGCGCGCCGTGCCGCCTATGTCAGCCTGATCGAACAGGCCCACAAAATGGCCGAGTTGTACTGGTCGGCCTCCGACATCTACGCGTCGGGCAGCCCGCGGGTCGAGCAGTTGCCGCAGCTGAAGGAGGTCCGGGCCTCGCTGCGGGAGGAGTACGGGAAGCTTCGGCACCACATCTGGGTCATCGCACTGGAAGGCCCCGACAACGTCGCCGCGGCGGCGGAGGCCCTGCGGCTCGCGACCCGGCCGCCCTACCGGGCCCTGGTGGCGTCGATCGACGGGGATCCGGACGCCGCCGACACGTTCGACGAGTGCTACGACCCGTTCTGGAACTCCGTCCTCAGCTTCGTCTCGGCCGCGCGAACCGCCGTTCATGGGGTGTGACGCGCCCGGCCTCCCCGGCAGGGCAAGCTTGGGCGCGAGGGACGTCCGTCCCCCGCGCTCACGAGAGGAACCACCCGATGACCCGGCACTCCCCCGCCCCGCTCGGCGGCGCCCTGGCCCGTGGTGCCCCCCTCGTCCTCGACGGCGGGATGTCGAACCAGCTGGAGGCCGCCGGGCACGATCTCGGGGACGAGCTGTGGTCCGCGCGGCTGCTCGCCGAGGAGCCGGGGGCCGTGGTCGCGGCGCATCGCGCGTACTACGAGGCGGGGGCGGACGTCGCCATCACCGCCAGCTACCAGGCGACGTTCGAGGGGTTCGGGAAGCGGGGCATCGGGCGCGAGCGCACCGCTGAACTCCTGGCGCTGAGCGTGGAGTTGGGGCGGGACGCGGCGCGGCAGGCGGGCGGTGGGCGGCCGTTGTGGGTGGCCGCTTCCGTCGGGCCGTACGGGGCCATGCTCGCGGACGGGTCCGAGTACCGGGGGCGGTACGGGCTGAGCGTCGACGCGTTGGAACGCTTCCACCGGCCGCGGCTCGAAGCGCTGGCCGCGGCCGGGCCCGACGTACTCGCCCTGGAGACCGTGCCCGACGCCGACGAGGCGCGGGCGCTGCTGAGGGCGGTGCGCGGACTCGGCGTTCCGGCGTGGCTGTCGTTCAGCGCCGAGGGGAAGCGGACGCGGGCCGGGCAGCCGCTGGAGGAGGCGTTCGCCCTCGCCGCGGACGCCGACGAGGTGATCGCGGTCGGCGTCAACTGCTGTGCGCCGCAAGACGTGTTGTCCGCGGTCGAGACGGCGGCGCGGGTCACCGGCAAGCCCGTCGTGGCCTATCCGAACAGCGGGGAGGAGTGGGACGCCGGGGCACGCGCCTGGCGGGGGCGCTCCACGTTCACCCCGGAGCAGGTGACCGCGTGGCAGCGGGCCGGGGCACGGCTCATCGGGGGCTGCTGCCGGGTCGGTCCGAAGGCGGTGGCGGACATCGCGGCGGCCGTACGGGCAGGCACCTGAAGCCCTTCGGTCACCGTGGCGCTCAGGCCGGCTCAGGTCGGGCCCAGGCGCCCCGCACAGACAGGCCTGTCACTGCCCCCGCGGCGGCGGCCCCGTGCTCTCCCGTGGTTCCAGGTGCGGGAGTTCGGCCTGGAGGCTGCGGACCGGGCCGCCGTCGAGGCGGTCGAGGAGTTCCTGCGCGGCGAGGCGGCCGAAGCCCGAGGTGTCGCGGACCAGCGCGGTCAGCGGCGGGTGCATGAGGCGGCACAGGGCCGAGTCGTCCCAGGCGACGAGCGAGAGGTCCCGCGGCACCTGGATGCCGCGCTCGGCGGCGACGGAGGCGCCCGCGACGGCCATCACGTCGTTGTCGAACACGATGGCCGTCGGCGGGTGCTCCCCGTCGAGGATGCGCCGGGTCGCCTCGGCCCCCTCCGCGTCGGAGTAGTCGGTGGTCACCGAGCGGACGTCGGTGAGGCCGAGCCGCCCGGCCTCGGTGCGCAGGGAGCGGATGCGGCGCTCTGTGTGGGCGAGCCCCGGCAGGCCCGCGACGTGGACGATGCGGCGGTGGCCGAGGCCGTGCAGGTGCGCGAGGACGGACGCCATCGCGGCCGAGTCGTCGGCCCACACGGTCGACACGTGCGGGGCGTCGGCGCCGAGGGCCGGTGCGCCGATGGCGACGGTGGGCAGGCCGAGTCCGCCGAGGAGTTCGGGCCGCGGGTCGTCGGTGCGGGGGTCGACGACGAGGAGTCCGTCGACGCGGTTCTCGGCCCACCAGCGCCGGTACACGTCGCACTCGGCGTCGATGTCCTCGACGACCTGGAACAGCAGGGCCACCTTGCGGGCGGCGAGCACTTCCTGGACGCCGGAGACGAGCTGGAGGAAGAACGACTCGACGCCGAGGGTGTGCGCGGGCCGCGCGAGGACCAGGCCGACGCAGCCGGAGCGCTCGCCGGACAGGGCGCGGGCGGCGCTGTTGGGCTGCCAGCCCAGCTCCCTGGCGACGCGGTGCACGCGGTCGCGGGTGCCCTCGGAGACGCCGGGCCTGCCGTTGAGGGCGAAGGAGACGGCGCTCTCCGACACCCCCGCTCTGCGGGCGATGTCCTTGATCGTGGGCCGGCGGGCGGGAGTCGTCCGCGCGCCGTCGCCCTGCGGTGGCCGGAGTGTCATCGTGAGGTCCCCTCGTGAACTGCGTGCGGTGCGGCGCCGCCCCTGACGGTGACGGCGACGGCTGGCCCGTAGGCGATACGCCCCTGGCACACGGCCTTGATCACCATCCAGTAGACACCGGGCGGGGTGTCCGCCGGGGGCTTGACGCCGAACACGATCTCCGTCTCGCCACGGGCCGGTACCCGCAGCGGGACGGCCCGCTGATCCGTCATCCCCCAACTGCCGTACGGGGAGGCGACGACGGCCTCGCCGTGCAGGGAGCTGTGCAGAGTGTTGCGCACGCGGGCCCGCACCTCGGCGGCGCCCCCGGCCGTCACCCGTACGTCCGTGGTGACGAGGTCGACGGACAGTCCGGGCGGCGGTTCCTCGGCGCCGGGCACGGTCACGGTGAGGCAGTCCTCGATCGGCCCCGCGGCGACCTTGACGAGATGGTCGCCGGGCGCCGCGTGCCCGGGGACGTCGACGACGAGCGGCAGGCGGACGTGCCCGCCGTCCGCGAGCCGCACCACGTCCTCGGTCCAGGAGACGCCCCACCCCTCGGGCGGCGTCACGGTGAGGGCGTGCTCGGTGGCGCCCGGCCCGGCAGGCACGTTGGAGGTCAGCACGGCCACGGTGTGCAGCGGCCCCGGTGGCCCGGCGGTGAGCGCCGCCGGGGTCACCGTCAGGGAGTGCGGGGCGCCGCCGAGCGGGGCGGTGCCGGTGTTGTGCAGCCAGTAGCGGCTGAATCCCGGCCGTACCTGCTCGGACCGCTCCTGCGTGTCCGGCAGCGGATCCGTCTCCAGGCGGACGGTGGTGTACGCGTTCGGGCGCAGCGCCAGTGGCCGCGGGTCGGGCCGTTCGGCGTCCAGCAGGTCGGCGGCGGTGACGCCGTGCACGGGCACGGCGGTGACGACCGCGGCTTCCGCGCCACGCCCGTGGGTCTCGCTCAACCGCACGGACAGCGCCTGCCCGTCGGCGCGCTGCACGGTCTCGACGAGGACCCGGTCCGCGGGTTCGACGCTCAGCAGGCTGCGGGTGCCGGGCGCCGAACCCGCGTGCGGAGTACCGGTCACGGCGGTCAGCGGCTGGTTGAACTCCCGTCCCCTGCGCACGAGATCGGCCGCGCGCCAGTCGCCGGGCGAGGCGACGAGGGCGTGCTCGAACACATGGGTCCAGTGCTGCAGTTGGAAGGAGCTCCCGTCGGGCGCGGTGCGCCGCGGCGGGTCCATCCACTCCCCCGACGGGCGCCCGGTGCACGACCGCATCAGCGAACTGTGCAGCCGCCCTCGGGTGTCGACGGCGAACCCGGGGGTGCCGCGCACGAGCAGCGCGATGGTCCGGTCCTCGAAGGGCTCCGCCGCGCAGGCCCGGGGCGCCGGGTCGAGGGCGTCGACGCGCCCGTCCCGTACGACGGCGGCGGCGAGCGCGGCCACGCCGGCCGGCAGGTCGGCACCGGTGACGACGGCCACCGGCAGGTCGCGGGCGCCGGTCAGGTCGCACCCCGGCTGCCACACCTCGCGCAGCCCGGCCCGCGCGGGCACCCACACGACGGGGGTACGCGCGGCGCGTACGGCTTCGGCGTACGCGGGACCGGCGTCGGCGAGCACCGCGGCCGTGAAGGAGTTGGCGTCGGGCCCGCCGAGGGCGATCCGGAAGTCGGGCAGGCTGCTGTCGACGGCGAGGTCGCCCCAGCGGGGGCCGCGGGCCCGGGTGGGTGTGCTGGTGACGCCGCGGTGGACGAGGGCGGTGACGAGGTCGCGCAGCGGGTCGCCGGTGCCGCTGTCGTCGGGGACTCCGTACCCGGGCAGCCCGGCGTCGGGCAGGACGATCTCCCCCGCCCCCAGGGCCCGTTCGCCCGCCGCGGCTCCGTCGGGGCCGGTCAGGGCGGCGCGGAGCGTCGAGGACAGGGCGAACCAGTTCAGGCACGGGGTGTCGAGGGTCCAGGGTGCCCTCGTGTGGTCGGTGCCGGTGTCCGTGTCGGGGAAGGCGAAACCGCGGGCCACCGGGGCGGTCGCGGTCTGGGCGACGGGCAGGGCGCCGGGCACGTTCGCCGGGACGCGCAGGCGCAGGAGCTGGTCGCTGCCGGTGAACTCGTCGATGCGGGTGGTCAGTTCGACGCGGTCGAGGCCGTGCCAGAGCGTGGTCGTGCGGGTCCAGCGGGCCGGGCCGGTGCGGCCGGTGGCGATGATCCGGGCGCCGAGCGGACCCTGTTCGACGCGGAAGCCGTCGGCGGGCGCGGCGCCCGAACCGGTGCCGGGGCCCTTGGGCAGCAGGTGCCAGGGACCCTCCTCGAAGAAGGGGTGCGCCGCGTACTCGTCCTGCACGACGAGCTCGTCCACCTCGCCCGGCGTGAGCAGCTCCTGTCCCGTACGCAGATCGGTGACGCGGCACAGACCGCCGCCGCGCGCGGGGTCGGCCTCGACCCTCAACAGCCCGTTGGCCAGGGCCGGTTCGGCGGCGTCACGCGGTTCCCAGCCGCCGGAGAGAGGCGCGTCGGCCTCCACCAGCCACCATGTGCGGTGCCCGAGCGGCGGGACGTCGGCGGCGAGGAAGGCGAGGTGCAGGGTGCCGTCCGGCTCGGCGTGCTCCACGAGGACCGGCGAGAGAACCGGTGCGTCGCCGCCCGTCTCGTCCCGTACGGCGATGCGCGTGACGTCCGTGACGCCGAGGGCCTGCCGTGAGACCCGGGTGCGCACGACGTCCGTCCGCGTCCACGACACGGGGTTGAAGACCGTGACGGCGACCGCCGCGGGCCCCCTGGTGTCGGCCACCGAGGTGAGCGCGGCCAACGCCGACTCCCGTACGTCTGCGGCCAGTTGGTGCGCCTCGCGCCAGGTCGGCAGCAGGTCCAGGTACACCTGGTCGGAGAACGTGCCGGTGACCCCGTCGTGGTGCGCGGCGTGCAGCAGGTGCCGCCAGGCCTTGTCCAGGGCGTCGCCCGGATGCGCCACGAGTCCCAGGCCGTGGGCGAGGGCGGCGAAGGTCTCCGCTTCCTGGACCAGGTTCTCGGCGGCCCGGTGCGCCTGCTTCACGTCGGCGTACGTCACGTCCTTGCCGGTGTAGACCGGGCCCATCTCCCGGGTGACGGGCAGCGGCCGCTCGCCGCGCGCGGCCAGCTCGGCGCGCACGGCGGCGAAGTGCTCGCGCGGCCCGGAGTGTTCCATGCGGGGCCAGGTGTAGCGCCGGTTCCAGGCGTGCTGGACGTCGAGGGCCCACGGGTGCGGCCAGGAGAAGTCGGTGCCCATGGGGATCAGGACGTTGCGCGTGGCGGCGCCCTGGCGGAGCAACTCATAGAGGGAGAGCAGCTGTTCGGCGGCGGCCTGCGCGGACGGCGCCTGGTGGGAGAACCAGCCGGCCGAGTAGTGCGCGGGCAGATAGTGCAGCAGCAGGCCCGTCCCGTCCGGGCCCAACCAGTCGTATTCGGCGGGGAGTTGCATGGCCGTCGGCGGGCGCAGGGCGGCGCCCCAGGTGTCCATCATCGGGCCCCACTGGTGGTGCGGGCCGCGCGCGAGCACCGCCGAGTCGAGCCCCGCGCCCCGCATCAGCGCGGGGAACGCGGGGTCGTGCCCGAACACGTCCAGCTGCCAGGCGGTGCGCGGCTGCGCCCCGAGGACCCCGCGGTGGAAGCCGAGCCCGTGCACGGCGCTGCGCACGGTCGTCTCGGCGGAGGTCAGGTTGGTGGAGGGTTCGTTGTAGGTGCCGCCGACGATCTCCAGACGGCCCTCGGCGATCAACTGCCGTATCTCGTCGCGGTGTTCGGGGTGCGTGTCCCAGAAGGGCTTCAGATAGTCGAGTTCGGAGAGGACGAAGCGGTACGCCGGGTCGTCGTGCGCCTGTTGCAGGTGCAGCGGGACGAGCGTGAAGGCGGGGACGCCGGTGTACTCCCAGCCCTTCGCCGGCTCGCCCGGCCGCGCCGGGGTGTCCCACAGGGCGGTGTAGGCGGCCTGCGTGTTCCACCACATGGGGTCGTAGTGGAAGTGCGGGACGAGGCGCACGGTCCAGCCGGGTTCGGCGACGGTGAGCGTGAAGTCGCAGGTGGACAGCGGGCGGCCGTCCGGCGTCGCGATCACGGCCCGGGCCGGCAGCCGCGCGCCCGGCGCCGCGCCGCGTACGCGCACCGCCGCTTCGACGACGGACTCGAGCGCCGACTCCCGCTGTCCGCCCGGGAGTTCGGCCCTGGCGTCGACTCCGGCGTACGCCTCGACGGTGTCGGCGCGCACCAGCCGGGGCCGCGGGGTGGCGAGCGAAGGACCGGTGACGAAGAGCGTGAACGGGCCGACCGGGCGGGTGCGGCGCACCGTCACGCGGACGACCTGCAGCGGGTCGTCCGCCGGCCCCGTGAAGAGGGCGGGCGTGGTGACGCCGACGGCCCGTATGCCGGAATCCTGCACGTCCACAGCACTGTCCATTCTGTGCGACCGACCCTGCACTAAAGCGCAATAGTACGCACAGCTTTACGGGCGGTCTCGATGCCTGTCAAACCCCTCACCTGGGCCGGGAGTTCCGCTCTGACCTGCTGCAACATCAAAGTTTCACCGAACCATTGACACGAACTAAAACGCATTAGTACCGTCAGCGCCGCAATATTCGGTCCGCGCAAAGGAGCCCCGGCCATGCGAATATCTCGCCCTGCCCGTCGTAGAGCCACCATCACCGCGCTCGCGGTCAGTTCGGCCCTCGTCATGACGGCCTGCGGGGGATCGGACTCGGGCTCCGGCAGCGGCGACGCGTCCGGCAAGGTCGAGGGCACGGTCACGTTCCAGACCTGGAACCTGAAGACCAACTTCAAGGGCTACTTCGACGGCGTCATCGCGTCCTTCGAGAAGAAGTACCCGGACGTCAAGGTCAAGTGGGTCGACCAGCCGGCCGAGGGCTACGCGGACAAGCTCAGCGCGCAGGCCGCGGGCAACACCCTGCCCGACGTCGTGAACGTCTCGCCCGACCTCGCGACCCCGCTCGCCAAGGCCGGACTCGCGCTCAACCTCGACGAGGCCGCCGCGAAGTACAAGGGCGAGTACCTCGACGGCGCCTGGAAGAGCCACGCGATGCCGGGCAAGGAGGGCACGTACGCCTTCCCGTGGTACCTGAACACGGGCCCGATGTTCTACAACAAGAAGCTCTTCAAGGACGCGGGGCTCGACGCGGAGAAGCCGCCGACGACGTACGACCAGCTGTTCAAGGACTCGCTGCAGATGGCGAAGAACAGCAACGGCAGGATAGCGATGCTGGCGAACGCGCCGGCCGTCGAGGACTTCGGCCGCTACGGCGTGAAGCTGATGAACGACGACATGTCGAAGTTCACCTTCAACGAGTCCAAGGGCGTCGAACTCGTCGAGAAGTACAAGGAGTTGTACGACGCGAAGGCGCTCGACTCGCAGGCGCTGACCTCGGTCGCCGAGTCCGCGGGCCGCAAGTTCCAGCAGCAGTCGATCGCCATGAACCCGGGCGGCGCGGGCGACCTGGCGAAGTACAAGAAGGAAGCACCGAGCCTCTACAAGAACATCGGCATCACGCCCGCGGTGAACAACACGGGCAAGGACAACATGTACGTCCAGGGCCTGATGGTGAACGCGCAGTCCAAGGTCAAGCCCGCCGCGGTGGCGCTCGCGCACTGGGTGACGGACGCCGAGAACCAGATGAAGTTCGCCCACGAGGTCGCGATCTTCCCCTCGACCAAGGGCAGCCTCGACGACACGTACTTCACCGAGGACGGCGGCACCGACGAGGGCCGCGTCCGCGTCGCCGCCGCGAAGGCGCTGAAGACGGCGGTGAACTACACCCCGGCGGTCTTCACCGAGCAGATGAAGACGGTCCTGAAGAACGAGGTCGCGAAGGCGATGCAGGGCAAGAAGTCCGCCAAGCAGGCCATGGACGACGCCGTCGCCGAGTGCGACAAGCTGCTGCAGCAGGCCGGCTGACCTGATGTCGGCAACGTCGAGGGCGGGGAGCGGTGACGTGGTCGCCGCCTCCCCGGCCACACCCCGCAAGGATCACGACCGCCGAGGCGCCCGCACCTCCACCGGCGGGCGGCGCAAGGGGATCAGGACCCATCTGCCCGCCACGCCCTGGCTGTTCCTGCTGCCCGGGCTGCTGGTCAACGGCGCCTTCGTGCTCTACCCGTTCCTCACGACGGTGACGAACTCGTTCACCGACCGGCGCACGCTCATCGGCGGCGACTGGATCGGCGGCGCGAACTACCAGGAGCTGTTCCACGACGAGCGGTTCTGGACGGCGCTGCGCAACAGCGTCCTCTACATGGTCGGCGTCGTGCCGCTCCTGGTGATCCTGCCGCTGCTGCTCGCGATCCTGGTGCAGCGGTACCTGCCCGGCATCACGTTCTTCCGCTCGGCGTTCTACACGCCCGTCGTCGCCTCCGTCGTCGTGGTCGGCCTGATCTGGGTGTGGATGCTCGACGACCGCGGCCTGGTCAACGCGGTGCTCGGCGCCCTCGGCATCGGGCCCGTGCACTTCCTGAGCGACCAGTGGCTGCTGCTGATCAGCGCGATGCTGGTGACGGTCTGGAAGGGCCTCGGCTACTACATGATCGTTTACATGGCCGCGCTCGGGAACGTGCCGCGCGAGCTGCACGAGGCCGCCGCCGTGGACGGTGCGGGCGCGGTGCGCCGGTTCCTGACCGTCACCGTGCCGGCCGTGCGCCCCACCATGGTGCTGGTCGCCGCGCTCTCCTCCGTCAACGCCTTCAAGGTGTTCTCCGAGGTCTATCTGATGGCGGGCCCCACCGGCGGCCCGGGCGGCGAGGACACCACGCTCGTCATGCTGATCCAGCAGGTCGGCACGGGCCTTTCGGGCCGCGTCGGGTACGCCTCGGCGATCTCGGTGGTCGTCTTCGTGATCACCCTCGTGCTGATGCTGCTCGTGCTGCGGGCCGATCGAAAGGAAGACGCGTGAGCACCGAGTCACCCGCCGAGCCCCGCACCAAGAGCTCCCGGATCAGCGAGAGGTTCGTCGCCGACGGCGGACGGCGCCCGCCCGGCTGGCAGCTCGTGCTCCGCTACCTGCTGCTGCTCGCGGTGTTCGCCGTGCTCGTCGGCCCGTTCCTGTGGCAGCTGTCGACGTCGCTGAAGGGCAGCGGCGAGGACATCTACACGTATCCGCCGAAGCTGCTGCCGTCGCACCCGACGCTGCACAACTTCGAGAAGGTCGCCGACCTCATCCCCGTCTGGGACTTCGCGCTCAACTCGCTCAAGGTCGCGGTCGCCAACGTCCTCACCAACTGCGTGGGCGCGGCGCTCGCCGGATATGCCCTGGCGCGCCTCCGCTTCGGCGGGCGCAAGCTGACCGCCGTCGCCTTCGTGATGGCGATGCTGGTGCCGGTCGAGTCGATCATCATCGCGCAGTTCCTGACGATGCGGGACCTGGAGCTCAACAACACCCTGATCGCCGTGGTGCTGCCGGGCTGCGTCGGCGCCCTGAACGTGCTGCTGATGCGCAACGCCTTCGCCAACCTCCCGTACGAGATCGAGGAGGCGGCCTACTGCGACGGCGCCAACGCCTGGCAGCGCTTCACCCGGATCGCACTGCCCGCGGTCAAGGGCACCCTCGCGGTCGTCGCGATCTTCTCCTTCATGGGGGCGTGGGACGACTTCCTGTGGCCGCTGATCGTCCTGAGCGACCAGTCGAACTTCACGCTCACCATCGGCCTGAACTACCTGCACGGCACCTTCGCCAACGACCAGCGCCTGGTCGCCGCCGGCACCGTCATCGCCGTGGCGCCGCTGATCGTGCTGTTCGCGTGCCTGCAGCGCTACTTCTTCCGCGGGGTCGGCGAGGGCGCGGTCAAGGGCTGAGCCCGTACCGCACCCGGTTCACCACGCCCGCCCCCCACGTACGTACTCCGAGGAACTCTGCATGCCCGACGCGTCCAAGACCGTCCGTCCGCTGCGCTTCGGCGCCAACTACACGCCCACGCGGGGCTGGTTCCACCACTGGCTCGACTTCGACCTCGACGCGGTGCGCGCCGACCTGGACTCGATCGCCGCGCTCGGCCTCGACCACGTGCGGGTCTTCCCGCTGTGGCCGCTGTTCCAGCCGAACCGGACGCTGATCCGGCCGCGCGCCGTCGAGCAGCTGGTGGCCCTCGCGGACGCCGCCGCCGAGCGCGGCCTCGACGTCAACGTGGACGGTCTGCAGGGGCACTTGTCGAGCTTCGACTTCCTGCCCGCGTGGACGCAGACCTGGCACCGGCGCAACATCTTCGCCGACCCCGACGTGATCGCGGGCCAGGAGGAGTACCTGCGCACGCTCGCCGCCGCGCTCGCCGACCGGCCGAACTTCCTCGGCATGACCATCGGCAACGAGATCAACCAGTTCTCGGGCGACCCGCACCCCGACCCGGACCGCATCTCCCATGACCAGGCGGCGAGTTGGCTGGAGCGGATGCTCGCCGCGTGCGAGGCGGGGGCGCCGGGGAAGTTCCATCTGCACGCCGAGTACGACGCCGCGTGGTATCTCGACGCGCACCCGTTCACGCCCGCGCAGGCCGCCCGGCTCGGCGGCGCGACCGCCGTGCACTCGTGGGTGTTCAACGGCACCGCCCAGCGTCACGGCCGGACGGGAGTGGCGACCGAGCACCACGCCGCGTACATGATCGAGCTGGCCCGCGCCTGGCACACCGACCCCGAGCGGCCGGTCTGGCTGCAGGAGGTCGGCGCGCCCGCCCCGCACATCCCGGCCGAGCACGCCGCGCACTTCACCGAGGCGACCATCGCGAACGCGCTGGACTGCGAGAACATCTGGGGCGTCACGTGGTGGTGCTCCCACGACGTCTCCCGCGAGCTGGCCGACTTCCCCGAACTCGAGTACAGCCTCGGCCTGTTGACCAATGAGCGCGAGGTCAAGCCCGCGGGCGCGGCCATCGCGCGGGTCGTCGAGCAGTGGCGCGGGCGCGCTCACGAGCCCGCGCCGCGCACGACCGCCCTCGTCGTCGACACCGGCGACACCGTCGCCTCCCCGCACCGCGTCACGTGCGGTCCCGGCGGCGCCTTCTTCGAGGCCTGGCACCGTCTGACGGCTCAGGGCGTACGCCCCGCCGTGGTCCTGGCCGAGCACGCGCACGACAAGGAGCACCTGGCCGCCCGCGGCATCACCGCGGTGGTCACCCCCGCAGAGGTCGACTGACTCCCCCGTCCAAGGAGCCCTTCAGCAATGACCCGTACGCCCCGCACGCACCCCACCCGCCGGACCGTCGTCCTGGGCTCGGCCGCCACGGCCGCCGCCCTGCTGGCGCCGTCGACGCCCGCCACGGCCGCGACCGCCGCCGCCGCGAACCTCCAGCCGTACGCCTCGTACTGGTTCCCGGACTCGCTGCCCAGCGGGTCGCCCGGCGCCGGCATCACCTGGCGGTCCCTGAAGTCGTGGACGGCGGCGGGCGACGCCGATCTGGCCTTCAACCGGTCGGCGGTGCCGCTCGCGCCGCGCTTCACGCCGGTCCCGGTGAACACGACGGCCCGCACCGACCAGGCCCGCATCACCTCCCTGGTCTCCTTCGACCCGACGGCGGGGAACCCCTCGCAGGGCGGCCCGACCGCCTCCTACTACGCGCTGACGCACTGGGCGTACATCGACGAGCTCGTCTTCTGGGGCGGCTCGTCCGGCGAGGGCATCGTCCTCGCGCCCAACGCGCCGGTCGTGGACGCGGCCCACCGGCACGGCGTCACCGTCCTCGGCAACATCTTCCTGCCGCCCGCCGCGTACGGCGGCCAGCTGCAGTGGACCCGCGACCTCGTGCAGAAGGCCGCGGACGGGTCGTTCCCGATCGCGCAGAAGCTGGTGGACGTGGCCGTCGCACACGGCTTCGACGGCTGGTTCGTGAACGCCGAGACGTCCGGCGGCGACGCGGCGCTCGCCACGCAGATGCAGGCGTTCCTCGCCGAGCTCAAGCGGCTCGGGACGCCCCACGGGCTGCGCATCGACTGGTACGACTCGATGGTGAAGTCGGGTGCGGTGTCCTGGCAGAACCAGCTCAACGCCCAGAACCAGGACTTCTTCAGCCGGTCCGACACCTTCTTCGTCAACTTCAACTGGACGGCGTCCGGGCTGGGTTCGTCGGCCGCGCTCGCCGAGTCGCTCGGCCGCAGCCGCTACGACCTGTGGGCCGGCATCGACGTCGAGTCCAACGGCTGGAACACGTCGGTGAACTGGGACGCCGTGCTCCCGGCGAGCGGCGCGCACACCACGTCGTACGGCTTCTACCGGCCGGAGTGGACGTACAAGCACCTGCCCGCGGGCAGCACGCCCGGCCAGTTCCACGCCGCGGACGACCAGTTCTGGACCGGTACGTCGCTCGACCCGTCGCGGGCGTCGACCGGTTCCTGGCGGGCCGCCGCGACCACCGTCGCCGACCGGTCGACCGTCTCGGCGCTGCCCTTCGGGTGCAGCTTCAACACCGGGCACGGACTTGCCTGGTACGACGGCGGGACGGCCCGCTCGAGTGCCGCCTGGAACCAGCTCGGCGTCCAGGACCGCCTCCCCGGCCGCCGCTGGGTGACCCGCACCACCGGCACCCGCCCCTCGGTGACCCTGGACTTCGCCGACGCCTGGCACGGCGGGTCCAGCCTGCTGGTCGACGGCACCCTGAACGCGCCGGTCGTCGTCGAACTGCACGGCACCCGGCTCCCGTTGAGCGCCGCGACGACGGTGACGCTCGCCCAGCGCGCGGCCGCCGGATCCGTCACGGTCGAGGTCGGCGTGGCGCTTCAGGAGCCCGACCACCCGGGTGACCCGCTGACGTACTCCTTCCTGCCCGCGGGGACGGCCGGCAGCGGCTGGGCGGAGGCGACCGTCCGGCTCTCGTCCCTCGGCACCGGCACCATCCACGGCCTGGCGGTCCGGCTCACCGGCACCGGCGCCGTGCAGTACCGGCTCGGCGCGCTCCTGGTGAAGGACGCCGACGAGCAGGTGGCGGCGCCGGGCGCGGTCAAGGTCGACAAGGCGTCCGGCGACGGGCAGTTCCGCCTGTCGTGGGCGGCCGCCTCCGGTCCCGTACGCCACTACGAGCTGTACCGGGTCCTCAAGGACGGCACCCGCCGCTTCCTCACCGGGACCTGCGCGAACGCCGCGTACGTGAAGGGCCTGGCCGCCGAGCAGGGCGAGAGTGCCGTCACCTTCGAACTGCGTGCCGTCGGCGAGCTGTACGCGGCATCGGCACCGGTTACCGTCGCTGCACCCTGGTAACACCCGCACTACTGGCAACACCTGCACCACTGGCAACACCACGAGAAGTTGGAGCCCCTCCATGCATGACGACCGCGCCCTCGTAGAGGCCCGCCTCAAGCGCGTACTGGACGAGCGGATACGCCCCGCCGTGTATCCCGTGTCGGTGCCGCTGACGGTCGAGGCCTGGACCGCGCCCGGCGAGCCGGTGCCGGTCGAGGAGGGCCTGGCCGCGACGCACGCGCCGGTCGCGGTCGGTGATGCGTGGGGGGCTCCGTGGGCGACGACCTGGTTCAAGGTGACCGGTGAGGTCCCCGCGGAGTGGGCGGGCAGGACCGTCGAGGCCGTGCTCGACCTCGGCTTCGACGAGCGGATGCCCGGCTTCCAGTGCGAGGCGCTCGTCTACACGCCGACCGGTGAACCCCTCAAGGCGGTCAACCCGCGCAACCAGTGGGTGCGGGTCGGCGACCCGGTCGCCGGCGGTGAACGGGTGGAATGGCATCTGGAGGCGGCGTCCAACCCGGTGCTGCTCGGCGACGACCCGTTCCGGCCGACCGACCTCGGCGACAAGGAGACCGCGGGCGACGAGCCCCAGTACCGCCTGGAGCGCATGGACCTCGCGGTCTTCGACCGTGACGTGTGGGAGCTGGTCGCCGATCTGGAGGTCGTCGGCGAGCTGATGGAGCAGCTGCCCGTCGAGGGCGGGCGCCGCTGGGAGCTGCTGCGCGCGGTGAGCCGCTGCCTCGACGCGGTGGACCTCCAGGACGTCAACGGCACGGCTGCCGCTGCCCGTTCGCACCTCGCGGGTGTGCTGTCGGCGCCCGCGGACGCCTCCGCGCACCGCATCAGCGCGGTCGGGCACGCGCACATCGACTCGGCGTGGCTGTGGCCGCTGCGCGAGACCGTCCGCAAGGTCGCGCGCACGACGTCGAACATGACGAACCTCCTCGAGACCGAGGACGACTTCGTCTACACCATGTCCCAGGCCCAGCAGTACGCCTGGATCAAGGAGCACCGCCCCGAGGTCTACGCGAAGGTCAAGAAGGCCGTGGCCGAGGGCCGCTTCGTGCCGGCCGGCGGCATGTGGGTCGAGTCGGACACGAACATGCCGGGCTCGGAGGCGATGGCCCGTCAGTTCGTGCACGGCAAGCGGTTCTTCCTCGACGAGTTCGGCGTCGAGAACGAGGAGGCGTGGCTGCCCGACACCTTCGGCTTCGCGGCCGGACTCCCGCAGATCATCAAGGCGGCGGGCTCCAAGTGGCTGCTGACGCAGAAGATCTCGTGGTCGCAGATCAACAAGTTCCCGCACCACACCTTCCACTGGGAGGGCATCGACGGGACCCGCATCTTCACGCACTTCCCGCCGGTCGACACCTACAACTGCTCGATGCTGGGCCGTGAAATCGCCCATGCGGCAAGCAACTTCAAGGACAAGGGCGTCGCCAGGCACTCCCTCGCGCCGACCGGCTGGGGCGACGGCGGTGGCGGCACGACGCGCGAGATGATCGCCAAGGCGAAGCGCATGAAGTCCCTGGAGGGCTCGGCGCACGTCACGTGGGAGACGCCGCGGGAGTTCTTCGAGAAGGCCGAGGCCGAGTACGCCGAACCGCCCGTCTGGGTCGGCGAGTTGTACCTCGAACTGCACCGTGCGACGCTCACCAGCCAGGCGAGGACGAAGCAGGGCAACCGCCGCTCGGAGCACCTGCTGCGCGAGGCCGAACTGTGGGCGGCGACGGCCGCGGTCCGGGCCGGATTCCCCTACCCGTACGAGGAGTTGGACCGGATCTGGAAGACGGTCCTGCTGCACCAGTTCCACGACATCCTGCCGGGTTCGTCGATCGCCTGGGTGCACCGCGAGGCGGAGAAGACGTACGCGGCGGTGGCCGCGGAACTGAACGGGATCATCGACGCGGCGCAGCGCGCGCTCGCGGGCGAGGGCACCCAGGAGCTCGTCTTCAACGCGGCGGCGCACGACCGCACCGGGATCGCGGCGGGCGGCGCGGGCGTCCCCGTCGTCACCGGCACGGTCACGGTGGCCGACCGCACGGGCGGCGGCCACGTCCTCGACAACGGCCTGCTGCGCGTGGAGATCGACGCCCGCGGCCTGGTCGTGTCGGCGTACGACATCGAGGCGGGCCGCGAGACGGTCGCCCCCGGCGCGGCGGCGAACCTGCTCCAGATCCACCCGGACTTCCCCAACATGTGGGATGCGTGGGACGTCGACGAGTTCTACCGCAACGTGGTCACGGACCTGACCGACGTGGACACGGTGACGGTGGTCTCGGCGACGCCCCACGAGGTGGCGGTCGAGGTGGTGCGCTCCTTCGGCGCCTCCCGCGCCACACAGGTGCTGACGCTGGCGGCGGGCGAGAAGCGGCTCGACATCGACACCGAGGTCGACTGGCACGAGACGGAGAAGTTCCTCAAGGCGGCCTTCCCGGTGGACATCCATGCGGACCGGTACGCGGCGGAGACCCAGTTCGGCCACCTGTACCGGCCCACCCACACCAACACGAGCTGGGAGGCCGCCAAGTTCGAGGCCTGCAACCACCGCTTCGTGCACCTGGCGGAGCCCGGCTTCGGCGTGGCCCTCGTCAACGACTCGACGTACGGCCACGACGTGACGCGGGCGGTGCGCCCGTCCGACTCCGGCACGACGACCACGGTCCGGCTGTCCCTGCTGCGCGCCCCGCGCTTCCCGGACCCGCGGACCGACCAGGGCGTGCACCGCTTCCGGTACGCGCTCGCGCCGGGCGCGACGGTGGTCGACGCGGTCCGCGAGGGGTACCGCATCAACGTGCCGGAGCGCCGGGTGACCGGTTCCGGTGCGGTGGCGCCGCTGTGCACGGCCGGTTCCGACGCGGTGGCCGTGAGCGCGGTGAAGCTGGCGGACGACGGCTCGGGCGACGTGGTGGTCCGGCTGTACGAGGCCGGGGGCGGCCGCGCCCGCACCTCGCTGGCGCTCGGCTTCGAGGCGACGTCGGTCGTCGCCACCGACCTGCTGGAGCGCCCGCTCGCGGACGCGCCCGCCTACACGGTCGAGGAGGGTGAAGTCGCCCTGTCCCTGCGGCCTTTCGAGCTGGTGACGCTGCGGTTCACGCGCTAGCCCAGCGCACTCCCCCGGCCACATGGGCCCGGAACGCCGGGTCCGCGTAGGCCTCCGGGGCATGGCCGAGGGCCGTGTAGAAGACACGGCCCTCGCCCTGGGGGCGGCACCAGACCAGCGGGTGGGTGCCGCCCATCTCGGCTCCCTCGTACGAGGATTCGTCGGCGCGGGCCAGCACCCGCACCGCCGGATCCTCGCTCGGGTCGGACCGGAAGTCGTACCACTCGTCGGTGAACTCCCAGGCGCCGGGCAGGTGTTGGGTCGCCGGGTGGTCCGCGTCCGTGACCAGCACCCGGCCCGGCTGGTACGCCGGGTGGCGTGCGAAACGGGCGCCGAGCAGCCGGCCGTAGTACGGCCAGCTCTCCTCCGCGCACGTGGCGGCGTGCACCCCGACGAATCCGCCGCCCCCGTCGACGTACGCCGCGAGCCGCTCGCGCGCGCCGGGCGTCAGGACGTCACCGGCCGTGGACAGGAAGACGACCGCCGCGGGGCGCTCGCGCTCAAGGCGTCGCTCCAGCTCCTCGGGATCCTCGGTGTGCACCACGGTGAAACCGAGTTCGCGCAGCGCCCGGACGCCGTACGGGATCGAGTCGTGCCGGTAGCCGGTGGTGCGGGTGTACACGAGGAGGTCGCCCTGGGTCATGGGGCGAGCCTAGTGGGCGCGCTCGGATGTCAGACGAGGGACGGTTCCCGCTCCCCCTGGTCGAGGCGGAACGGCGGATAGCTGTCCGTCATCAGGGCCGCGTACGCGGTGACGCGGGCGGCCCAGCGGTGGGCGCCCACGTTCAGGTCGAACATGCCCCGCGGGTAGTGGGCGGTGAAGAGCAGGGCGACGGCCGCGAACAGGGTGAGCAGACCGGCCAGCCCGCCCGCCGTGGTGGTCCCGCCGACCAGCGTCGACACGATCAGCCACTGCGGCAGCGCCAGCAGCCAGCTCTTGACGAAGATCAGGCCGCGCGAGAGCCGCTCGGGGTAGGCGATGTCGAGGCGCGCCGGGTAGTCGGGGGCGGCGCCGAGGGTGAAGGGCGGGTAGCGGTCGGTGCCGAGGGTGCCGTACGCGTAGTAGGTCACGCGCCAACTCCAGCGCAGCACACCGAGGTTGAAGTTGAACAGGGCGCGCGGATAGCGGGCCGTGAACAGGATCGCGAACCAGGCGATCACCGAGACGACGGCGAACGCGAGGAACAGGAAGACCAGGATCAGGTAGTGCGGCACGGCGAGCAGCCATTTCACGAGCCAGAGCCAGCGCGAGAGGGCGGGGTCGTGATCCGCCTCAAGGGTGACCGGACTCGCCGGCTGTGCCGTCGCTACGGACGTCGCGGCAGTGGTCATACCTCCCCGTTTAAGACCGGGGTGGGCGGCCCGCAAGGAGAGTGACGGCGTCCGTTTCGTACAAGACGTCCGACCTGCGGCGCCCCTACGGTGAAGCCATGAACGACATCCCCGTCCGTATGGACGCCATCGGCATCGCCGCCTCCGACCTGGCCGCCTCGCTGGCCTTCTACCGGCTCCTCGGCCTCACCTTCCCCGAGGGCGCCGAGCAACTGCCGCACGTCGAGGCGGAGTTGCCCGGCGGGATCCGGCTGATGTTCGACCCGGACGACAGCGGGGAGGACCGCGGCCGCGGCCGGCTGGCGCTCGCCTTCCACTGCGGCGACGCGGCCGGGGTCGACGCGACGTACGCGGCGCTGACCGACGCCGGGCACCACGGCGAGGCCAAGCCGTGGGACGCGGTGTGGGGGCAGCGGTACGCCGTCGTGCACGACCCCGACGGGAATCAGGTGGACCTGTTCGCCTGACGGACCTCGAAGTCGCGGATCCGGAAGTGGCTCCACGTCGTACGGAACGCGAAGTGGCCGGCCGCGTACGGGGCCGGGTCCCGGTAGTCGAAGACGAGCCGTCCGTTGTTCCACCACTGGACGACCGCGCCGTCGGAGACGATCCGGACCCGGTTCGGCGCGTTCGGGACGAGCAGCGGCTCGGTGTAGTCGTGGATCAGCGGGCGGTTGCCGCTCTCGCCGACGTAACGGCGCAGCCGTGTCGTGGTGTTGGTGTTGGCGCCGTAGCCGACGTAGTACGTGGTGAGGAAGTCGTACTCGGCGAGGGCGCCGCCCCGCCGGGTGGCGAAGAGGTCGTGCGGGGAGCGCACGTCGGTGGCGTTCCAGAAGTTGTTGAGGTCGGAGACCCGGTCGAAGGCGCCGCCCGCGGAGACCGCGGTGGCCGTGTAGGTCAGCTCGTACGGTCCGCGCAGCCGTTCCTTGAACCAGACGGTCGCTCCGGCCGGTACGTCGATGTCGAGGACGCCGCGCGAGGCGGTGACGCTGCCGCCCTGCTCCAGTTCGACGGCCCACTTGCCGAGGCCGTGCCGGAAGTCATCGCGGGCGATGAGCCGTCCGCGGCGCGAACCGGGGTGTGCGGAGGCGGAGTTGGGCAGGGCTGCGGTGAGCGCGGCGCCCGCGGCGAGCGCGCCGAAGGCTCTGCGGGAGGTCGTCATGAGGTGCGGCTCCAGTCGGTCGTCGTGTGCGTCGTGTGCGTCGTGTGCGTCGTGTGCGTCGTGTGCGTCGTGATGTTCGGGCGGGGTGCGCGGCGGGTCCCGGTGCCGAGGTAGTAGTCCGTGTACGTGGACTGGAGGTAGCCGCGGACGGTCCATCCGAGGCGGTACTCGGGGTTCTGCGCGAGGGTGTAGAGGCGGGTGCGGGTCGGCTCGTTCGTGGAGTAGAGGCGCAGCGCCTTGTGGTCGGCGGTCTCGGCGAGGATCTCCTCGCGCCAGTCGCCGACGAGGTCGCCGTAGAAGGGCGTCGCGTTGCGGGCCCCGGAGACGACGCCCGCCGGGTCGAAGATCCTCGCGGAGGTCTCGGTGGCCGGGTCCCACTTCTCGACGTGCGTGGAGTCGAGGAGTTCGGCGCCGGTGTCACCGTCCCACCAGATGCGGAAGTTGACGCTGGGCGTGGTCGTGGAGACCTTGCCGTCCTGGACGTTGAAGACGCCGGCGCCGGGCCGGGTGACGTCGGCGGTCGACGTCCAGTACTCGAGCCCCCGGTGTCCTGGGTCGATGTCGGCGGCGGTGCCGCGGCCGACGTCGAGGTCCGCGTCGCTGACCGGGTCGGCGGGGTGCGCTCCGGTGACGAGGCGCTCGCCGGTGTCGGCGTCGTAGTAGTACCAGGGGAAGCGGGAGACGACGCCGAGTTCGGACTGCTGGATGGCGAAGCCCTCGAGGCCGGGGCGGTCCGGGTCGAGGTCGGCGACGGCGAACCGGTCGCCGTGGCCCGCGCCGTCGACGACGTAGCGCAGGGTGCCGTCGCTGTTGACGACGTAGTTGCCGTCGGCGATGTCGTCCTTGCCGTCCTGGTCGACGTCGACGACGCGGATCTGGTGGAAGCTGGTGGCGCCCGAGTCGGCGGGGACGGCGTACTTCCAGCGCCGGGTCAGGTCCGTGCCGTCGAAGTCCCAGGTCTGGAAGAGGATGCGGAAGGCGCCGCGCTTGGCGCCGACGCGGGTGACCAGCTTCGTGACCAGGCTGGGGTGTTGGCCGTCGAGGTAGGCGATGCCGAAGTGGCCGCCGGAGGGGCCGTCGGCGGCGAGGTCGTCGGGCAGGGGCTGCCGGGTGCGTTCGGTGCCGGTGCGGCCGTCGATCACGGAGACGAACTGGTTCGCGGGCGAGGCGGCGGCGAGCTGCGCACCGTCGGCGAACGTGGTGCCGTCGGCGGTGTGGACGAGGACTTCGGCCCGGCCGTCGCCGTCGAGGTCGTAGACGGTGACGTTGTCGTCGTTGCGGTAGCCGCCGATGGCCGTGGAGCCCGAAATCGCGGCGGGGGCAGGGTCGTTGGCGCCGTTGCCGGCGACCTGGGCGAGCGATCCAGGACCCATGTCGACGCGCCACAGCCGCTGCCCGGTGAGGGTGTAGGCCTCCAGGAGGTCGGGGGCGGAGCGGTCGGTGGACAGCCGGGAGACGACGAGTTCGTAGCGGCCGTCGCCGTCGAGGTCGCCCGGCCACGCGTGCTGCACGGTGTAGCCGTCGGCGGTGGCGAGCGGGATCTCGGCGTAGCCGTCGGCGGTGAGGTCGAGGGCGGCCGAACTCGGCTTCTGTTCCTTGCCGTTGACGACGGCGCGGACGGTGTACGTGCCGGTGCCCGAGGTGGTGTCCGTGTACGTGGTGGAGCGTGCGACCGGGGTCCGGTTGAGGCGCTTGCGGCCCTTGTAGACGTTGAAGGCGACGGCGTCGCCGTGCTGCGCGTACTCGGTGCCGAGGAGCCGCCAGCTGAGGAAGGTGCCCGTGCCGTCCTTGGCGGGGACGGCGACGAGGCCGCGGTCCAGGTTCTCCATGACGCGCCGGGCGGGCGAGGCGGCGGCCGGTGCGGGGGCGGTGGCGAGACCGGCCAGGAGGACGGTGGCGGCGCCGAGGGCAGCGCCGAGTCTTCGGGGGTTCACGATGAGCCGATCCTGTTTCTGTCGCGAGGGTGGCGAGGGTCCTGGAGGAGGGGGACGAGGTGGTCGGCCACCTTGCGGTGGCCCTGGGTGTTCGGGTGGACGGTCCCGTTGAAGTCGCCGTCGGCCAGGGAGGTCCAGCCGCTGGTATCGACGAACTCCGTTCGGGAGTCGGCCAGTTGGGCCACGACGGCCTCGATGTCGGTCGCGTGCTCGCCGTTGAGGGGGCGCAGGGCGAGGATGCGGGCATGCGGGGCCGCGGCCCTGATCTGTTGCAGGTAGGTGAGATAGGCGGCGCGGAAGGTTGCGGCGGGGAACGCGGCGTCGTTCGTGCCCTGGTTGACGACGACGGCGTCCGCCGTGCGGTCGGGCGCGGCGGGCGAGCCCGCGTAGTTGGAGCCGTACGCGTCCGGGGCCGCCGGCACTCCCCCGTTGCCGGTCTGGAGCACGCCCTGGCGCCCGAATCCGACCTGGGTGAGCCGCGCGTGCAGGGCGTCGGCCACGAGCGTCGGGTAGGCGGCGGTGCCGTCGGCGCAGTCGGAGGTGTTGACGTCGCACAGGGCCATGACGCCCTGGGTGATGGAGTCGCCGTAGAAGGCCAACTCCATTCGCTTGCGGGGTGGTTGGGGCAGGAGGCGAGCGCCGTCCGCCAGCCGGAGCCCGGTGAGCGCGACCCCTGTCCGCAAGGGGGGCGTCCAGCGTTCCGCGCGGGAGTTCACGTCCTTCACGGAGAGCCGCACGGTGTGCGGGCCCGGCCCGGCCGCAATGACGGTCACCTCGTCGCGGTCGACGGCGTACAGCCGCTCCTCACCGCCGTCGACCGACACGTACAGCTGCGCGGGGACGGCGACGGTGGAGACGTCGAAGAGCAGACGCACGGTCCCACCGGTGACCCGGAACGCCAGCCGTGAGCCGGAGTTGACGGTGGTCGCGACTTCGGAGGTGCGGCCCCAGTGGCCTTCGTAGGCGAGGCGGCGGTCGTCGGGGCGGACGACGTTCGAGGTTTCGGACGCAAAGACGGGCGGGGCGGCACCGGCCAGTACGGCGGCGGTCACCCCGGCCGACAGGACGGCACGAGTGCCACGGGGGCCACGAGTGGCGGGTCTGATGGCGGCGCTCCTCACGAGGTCGGCCCAGCAGCGGCGGGGCGGGGGCAACACTGCGGCAGAGCAGGGCAGTGATCTTGCTGCTTCACCGTGCCCGTTGAAGCGCTTCGACGCCAGATGTTCCGGGCTGTCGCCATGAGTTCGCAACACCCCGCACACAAACCCACAGGTCCACTCGCGCGCGCTCAGACCAGACGGGTCAGGGTCAGCCCCGTCAAGTCCCGTACGTCACGGGCGAGATGGGCCTGGTCGGTGAATCCGGCGCGGGCCGCCGTCTCGGCGAACGGGACGCCCGCGCGGGCCAGGGCGAGGGCCCGCTGGAGGCGCAGGACGCGGGCCAGCGTCTTGGGTCCGTAGCCGAACGCGGCCAGGGAACGCCGGTGCAGCGCACGGGCGTTGAGCCCAGCCGCCTCGGCCGTCTCGCGTACGCTGCGGCCCGCGTCCAGGGCCGCCACGACGTGGGCGAGCAGGGGGTCGGGGGGTGGAGCGGCGCCCGCGATACGGACGGCGGCCGCCTCCAGTTCGGCCGCCGGGTCGACGGCCGCGTCGATGCGCTCGGTGAGGCGACGCGCGTCGACGCCGCGCCACAGGTCCGTCAACTCGACCCGCCGGTCGCGCAGTTCGTGGGCCGGGACGCCGAGGTAGGCGGGCGCGGTGCCGGGTGCGAAGCGGATGCCCGCGAAGCGTCGCCCCCGGTCGACGCCGGTGTGGTGGGCGAGGGTGTCGGGCCCGGCGACGAACAACCGGCCCTCGCTCCAGATCAGGTCCATGCAGCCGTCGGGCAGAACGGGCCGCCCGGGGCCCCCGGGGTCGGGCGAGCTGGTCCAGAGCACCGCCCCCGGCACCCGGCTCGCCCACTCCTGGTACGTGTCGCTCACGCCGCCCGTCCCCGGTGCTCCTGCGGGCTCACCCCGTACACCCGCTTGAACGCGCTGGACAGGGCGAACGCACTGCCGTAGCCGATCTGCCGCGCTATGGCCGCGACCGTGAGCTCGCTGTCGCGCAGCAGGTCCGCGGCGAGCGCGAGGCGCCAGTTCGTCAGGTACGTCATCGGGGGCTCGCCCACGAGGTCGGTGAAGCGGCGGGCGAGCGCGGCCCGGGAGACCCCGGCCTTGTCCGCGATCTCGGTGACGCTCCACGCATGGGCCGGGTCGTCCTGGATCAGGCGCAGCGCCTGGCCGACGACCGGGTCGCCCATCGCCCGGTACCAGGCGGGCGCGTCCGCCTCGGGCCGCGAGAACCAGGCCCGCAGCGACGCGATGAGCAGCAGGTCGAGGAGGCGGTCGAGGACGACGTCCTGCCCCGGCTCGTCCTTCACGACCTCCTCGGCGACGAGCGGGGTCAGCGGGCAGTCCCACACCTCGGTGGGCAGCACGAGCAGCGCGGGCAGCGCGTCGAGGAGCCGGGCGGTGAGTTCGCCGCGCATCTGGTAGGTGCCGATCAGCATCTGCGCGGGACCGTCCGGGGTCTCGCCCCACTCGCGCACCCCGAACTCCCGGTAGCGGCCCACGTGCGCGGCGCCCAGCGGGCGGCACACCTGGCCGGGGCCGATCTCGGCACGGGGCGCGGTGGAGGGGTCGTCGCAGCAGACGTACGCGTCGGGGCCGCGGGCGATCGCCACGTCGCCGGGGCGGATGCGCTGCGCCGGGCCGTCCCCGTCGGGCAGCAGCCACGCGTCGCCCTTGACCATGATCATGACGGTGAGCGGGGCCTCGTCGGCGATCCGCACGGCCCACGGCAGTTCGAACGAGGCCCGGATCATAAAGGCGCCACGCGCGCGTGGTCCCTCCAAAAGACCTGCGAGTACGTCCATGTGTGCAGCGTAGACGGACGCTTATGGCAGTGAGCGGCTCAGCGATGTTTCCGTTCGCCGGGCGGCAGTTGAGTAGAGGCATGACAGAAAACGAGAACACGCAGAACACGCAGAGCACGCAGAGCACGCAGAACACGGCGAACACGGCGAACACGGCGAACACACAGCAGCAGACGACGACCGTGCTGGTGACCGGGGCGACCGGTCGGACGGGACGGCGGGTCGCCGAGGCGGCGCGCGCCGCGGGGCTCACCGTGCGGGCCGCCTCGCGGTCGGGCGCGGTGCGCTTCGACTGGGCGGACCCGGCGACGTGGGACGAGGCGCTGCGCGGCGCCGACGGGGCGTACCTCGCGTTCCCCTCGGACATCGGGGCGCCGGACGCGGCGGGTGCGGTGGGCGCGCTCGCGCGGCGGGCGGTCGGGCTCGGCGTGCGCCGGCTCGTGCTGCTTTCGGCGCGCGGCGAGGACCAGGCACGCCCCGCCGAGGAGGCGCTGACGGCGTCGGGCGCGGAGTGGACGATCCTGCGCTGCGCATGGTTCCAGCAGAACTTCAGCGAGGGCGTCCTGCTCGACCAGGTGCGCGGCCCGGAGCTGGCGTTCGCGGCGCCGGACGGGCTGCGCGAGCCGTTCATCGACGTACGGGACATCGCGGAGGTCGCGGTGGCGGTGTTGCGCGACGCCTCCGGGCGGTACGCGCGCCAGGCCCTGGACCTGACCGGTCCCGACCTGCTCACGTGGGGCGAGGCGCTGACCGCGGTGGCCGACGCCGCGGGCACGGCGAAGCGTTACGTGGCGGTACCGGTGGGCGACTACGGGGCGGCGCTGCGCGGGTTCGGGGTGCCCGATGAGGAGGTGGAATTCCTGGTGGAGCTGTTCACCGTGCTGCTCGACGGGCGCAACGCGTCGCTGACGGGTGACGTGGCACGGGTGCTGGGACGCGGGCCGCGCTCTTTCGGGGCGTACGCGGTGGAGGCGGCGGCTGCGGGCACGTGGAAGTGACGCTCCGGCCGGGGCGGGGGGGGGACAGCCGGACAGCCCCCTCGCCCCGGTCCGGCTACTCCTCCCCGTCCCCGGGCGGCACCTCGCCGCGCCGCGCGTGGGTGCGCAGGCGGGACGTCACGTCCTCCGGGGGCAGGAACTTCGACCAGCGTTCGGGGAACTCCGAGGGCATGTCGGGGTCGTCGGGGTCATCGGGGTCGTTGGGCTCGCGGGTCTGCGCCGCCGCCCTCGCCACGAGCTGCGCGGCGGCGGCCGTGCGGACCCGGTCGTTCGCCGCGCGGGCCGCGGACGTGGCGACCGAGGGCCAGACGCGGTCGATCGCGGCGTTCACGGCGGCGCCGACGAGCACGGCGAACGCGGAGACGCCGATCCACAGCAGCACCGCGACGGGGGCCGCGAGGGAGCCGTAGATCGTGGGGCCCTCGATGGTGTTGGTCAGGTACAGGCGCAGCAGGAAGCTGCCGGGGATCCACATCGCGAGGGCGACCAGGGACCCGGGCACGTCCTCGATCCAGGGCGAGCGCACCGGGACGGACACGTGGTAGAGCGTCGTCAGGAAGGCGACGGACAGGACGAGGACGACCGGCCAGTACAGGACCTGCACGACCGTCGTCGACCACGGCACGAGGGCGATCACCGCGTCCGGGCCCGCGATCATCAGCGGCAGCGCCACCGAGCCGACGACGAGCCCGACGAGGAAGAGCAGGAAGGCGAGCAGCCGCGTCTTCACGATGCCGCGCACGCCGTCGAGGCCGTACATGACGGTCACGGTGTCCACGAACGTCGACACCGCCCGCGAGCCGGACCACAGCGAGATCAGGAAGCCGATGGAGATGACGTCGGGGCGGCCGCCCTTGATGACGTCGTCCAGGATCGGCTCCACGATCTCCTTGACTCCCTGGTCGGTGAGGACGGTGCGGGAGGCCTCGAGGATGTTGTCGCGCACGCCCGCGATCGTGTCGGCCCCGGTCCACGTGTCGACGTACGCGAGCAGGCCGACCAGGGCGAGCAGCAGCGGCGGCACGGACAGCAGGGTGAAGAACGCCGCCTCGGCCGCCAGGCCCAGGATGCGGTACTCCATGCACGAGTTGACGGTGTCCTTGAGCAGCAGCCAGGCGGTCCTGCGCTTGGAGACGTTCTGGTAGAGAACGCGGGCCCGGTGGAGACGGCCGGACGACGGTGGAGGCGATTCACTTGCTGGCTGCACGCCCTAAAGGTATCCGTCACACGGTGCGGCACCCATCCCCTGGTGGCCCTGCCTGCGGGTCCGGCGCCGGCGGGCCTGTCATGAGCGTGTTGGCCGAATAACGTGGCGCTGCGAAACGGAGAGTCTTCCGGCAATTACGCGGCCCTTTCGGTGAGTTCCCCGGCGGGGCGTCCACGACACTCGTAGAACCGGCATGACCACGCCATGAATCAGCCGTCGGAAATCGCCAAAGACATCAACCCCTCTTGATTCGTTCATGAATCAACGGAAGGATTCCCGATCGTATTCAATGCGCCCGGAGGAAAATGATCGGCGCGCACTGCACGGGGGGACGTCCGGGGGGACATCCAAGGTCAGCAAGCACGGCCTTGCTCAACCGCATTGCTCCTCATGCCTTTCCAGCTGCCATTCGAGAATTAGCGCGAAACATGCGTCACAGCACGAGGAGCTCATGTGCCGAACGGCACCGAACGTGTTCTTGCCGAAGTCCTGGCCGGTGTCGTCCGCGTGGACCACGTACCTCCCGACAGTCATTTCTTCGATGATTTGTGCGCCAACTCATTGGTGATGGCGCACTTCTGCGCCCGGGTACGCAAGCGCGACGACCTGCCGGCCGTGTCCATGAAGGACGTCTACGGCCATCCGACCATCCGCCGTCTGGCCGCCGCCCTCGACGAGGCACCGGCGCCGCCACCGGCCCGTACCGAGGCTCCCCCGCCGCCCGGCAGCACGCCCCGCTATCTCCTGTGCGGGGCGCTGCAGTTCCTGGCCTTCGCCGTGTACTGCGCGCTCGCCGGGGTGGTCACCGCCCACGGCTACGCCTGGGTCACCGAGGGCTCCGGGCTCGTCGACGCGTATCTGCGCTCGGCGCTGTTCGGCGGCGCGGTCGTGCTCGGCGCGAGCGCCCTGCCGATCGCCGCGAAGTGGCTGCTGGTCGGCCGCTGGCGGGAGACCGAGTTCCCGGTGTGGAGCCTCGCCTACGTCCGCTTCTGGCTGGTGAAGGCGCTGCTGCACGCGAACCCACTGGCCCTGTTCGTCGGCAGCCCGGTGTACGTGCTGTATCTGCGGCTGCTCGGCGCCCGCATCGGCCCCGGGGTGACGATCCTGTCCCGCTCGCTGCCGGTCGCGACCGACCTGCTGACGATCGGCGCGGGCACGGTGATCCGCAAGGAGTGCCACTTCCTCGGCTACCGGGCGCACGCCGGACGCATCCGCACCGGCCCCGTCACACTCGGCCGGGACGTGTTCGTCGGCGAGAAGACGCTGCTCGACATCGGCACGTCGATGGGGGACGGCGCCCAACTCGGCCATGCGTCCGCCCTGTACGACGGCGCGGCCGTCCCCGCGGGGGCGCACTGGCACGGCTCCCCCGCGCAGCCGACGGACGTCGACTACGTCCGCGTGCCCGAGGCGCGGTGCTCGACCGCGCGCCGGGCCGCGTTCGGCATCGGCGGCGTCCTGCAACTGCTGCTCGTCCTCGTGCCGCTCGCGGTCGGCGGCAGCGATCTGCTGGTGTCCCGGCTGCCCGTGCTCGACACGCTGTTCGCGCCCGACTCGCACGACCTGGCGTCGCCCGCGTTCTACGCCGAGGCGCTCGGCCTGTCGATCGCGGTGTTCGTGGCGTTCGTCGTCATCGGGCTCGCCTCGGTGGCCCTCGTGCCACGCCTGCTGAAGCCGCTGCTGCGCCCCGACCGCACGTATCCGCTGTACGGGCCGCACTACTCGGTGCAGCGGGCCATCGCCCGGCTGACCAACATCAAGTTCTTCAAGTGGCTGTGCGGCGACAGCTCGTACATCGTCCCCTACCTGCGTTCCATCGGGTACGACCTGTCGCAGGTGGAGCAGACGGGATCGAACTTCGGCACGGAGGTGCAGCACGAGACGCCGTACCTGGCGAAGGTCGGCAGCGGCACGATGGTCGCCGACGGCCTGTCGATCCTGAACGCCGAGTTCTCCGCGACCTCGTTCCGCGTGCGCCGCACCGAGATCGGGCCGCACAACTTCCTCGGCAACCACATCGCCTACCCGGCCGGCGGCCGCACCGGCGCGAACTGTCTGCTCGCCACGAAGGTGATGGTCCCGCTGGACGGTCCTGTCCGCGAGGGCGTGGGGCTGCTCGGCTCGCCCGCCTTCGAGATCCCGCGCACCGTCGAGCGCGACACCCGCTTCGACCACCTGCGCGAGGGCGACGAACTGCGCCGCCGGCTCGCCGCGAAGAACCGCTACAACCTGCGCTCGATGGGCCTGTTCCTGTTCGTGCGCTGGCTGCACTGGTTCGCGCTCACGGTCATCGCGTTCGCCGCGGTCGACCAGTACGACCGGGCCGGCGGGCTCCTCGTCGGGGCGTCGCTGGTGGTCGGGCTCGCGTTCAGCACCGGCTACTACGTCCTCGTGGAGCGGCTGATCTGCCGGTTCCGGCCGCTGCGGCCGCAGCTGTGCTCGATCTACGACCCGTACTTCCGCTGGCACGAGCGGCTGTGGAAGGTGCCGGACAACCACCTGGTGGTGTTCAACGGGACGCCGTTCAAGAACGTGGTGTGGCGCCTGCTCGGCGTCCGCGTCGGGCAGCGGGTCCTCGACGACGGCTGCTCCATCACCGAGCGGACGCTGGTGACGATCGGCGACGACGCCACCCTGGCCGCGCACACCAAGGTGCAGGCCCACTCGCAGGAGGACGGCACCTTCAAGTCCGACCGGATCGCGATCGGCGCGGGCTGCACGCTCGGCACCGGCGCGCTGGTGCACTACGGCGTCACGCTGGGCGCCGCCGCGGTGCTCGCCCCCGACTCCTTCCTGATGAAGGGCGAGCAAGTTCCTCCGGGGGCCGGCTGGGGCGGCAACCCGGCGGTGGGGAGGTAGGACGATGACGACGATCCCGAACAACACCGCCGAATACGCGATGTGTGAACTGCCGCTCCCCGAGGGCCTGTTGGTGACCGAGGGCGCGCTGGCCGCCGCCCACGACCGGGTGCTCGCCGCCCTGTCCGCCGTACGCGACGACACCGCCCTGCACGTACGCGCCGACGGCCGGACCCTGCGCCTTCGGTACCGCACCGACGTGCACGACGCCGAGGCCGCCGCCCGCATCGCCGGATACCACCTGACCGCGCTCGTCTCACCGCAGCGCCGCAGCCTGCTCTCCGAGGAGGAACTCCGCTTCCAGCTCGAGGAGTTGGCGGGGCCGCACCGGAAGCTGCCCGACCGTCGTGTCCACGAGCTCTTCGAGGAGCGGGCGGCCGCGCACCCCGACGCGGTGGCCGTCGTCGCGGAGGGCGGGCGGCTGACGTACGGGGAGCTCAACTCCCGTGCCAATCAGGTCGGCCGGGAGCTCCTGGCGCGCGACCTGCGGCCCGAGGACGTGGTCGCGGTGCGGATGGAGCGCTGCCTGGACTGGCCCGCGGCCGTCCTCGGCGTTCTCAAGGCGGGCGGCTGCTACCTGCCGATCGAGCCGCACTTCCCGGCCGCACGGATCGCGGCGACGCTCGCACGGGCGGGCTGCGAGCGGGTCGTCGCCGAGGAGGGCGGCACCTTCTCGGTACCGGATGCGTGCGCGCAGGGCCACGCGGACGGGAACCTCGGCGTGCGGGTCGACCCCGGCCGACTCGCGTACATCTACTTCACGTCGGGCTCCACCGGCGAGCCCAAGGGCGCGATGTGCGAGCACGCCGGATTCCTCAACCACGTGTACGCCAAGCTCGACGACCTCGGCATCGGGGCCGGGGACGTGGTCGCGCAGACCGCGCCGCAGTGCTTCGACATCTCCCTGTGGCAGTTGCTCGCCGCGCTGCTCGTGGGCGGGCGCACGCACCTGGTGGCGCAGGGGGCGATCCTGGACGTGCCGCGGTTCGTGGAGACGATCGCGGACGGGCGGGTCACGGTGCTCCAGGTCGTGCCCTCGTACCTGGAGGCGGTGCTCGCGGAGTTGGCCGCGCGCCCGCGCCGACTGCCCGATCTGCGCTGCGTGTCGGTGACCGGCGAGGCGGTGAAGAAGGAGCTCGTGCGACGCTGGTTCGCCGCGCGGCCCGGGGTCCGGCTCGTCAACGCGTACGGCCTGACGGAGACGTCGGACGACACCAACCACGAGGTCATGGACCGGGTGCCGGACGAGGACCGGGTCCCCCTGGGCCGCGCCGTCGCCAACGTACGGATCTACGTCGTCGACGAGGACCTGGTGCCCGTACCGCTCGGCGCGCCCGGAGAGATCGTCTTCTCCGGGGTGTGCGTCGGACGCGGCTACGTCAACGATCCGGAGCGCACGAAGGCCGCGTTCGGCGCGGACCCGTACCGGCCGGGCGAGCGGCTCTACCGCAGCGGGGACCACGGCCGCTGGCTGCCCGACGGCAAACTGGAGTTCCTGGGCCGCCGGGACGGACAGGTGAAGATCCGCGGCTTCCGCGTCGAACTCGGCGAGATCGAGAACGCGCTGCTGCGGGTCGACGGCGTCCGTGACGGCGCGGTCGTCGTGGTGCGGGGCACTCAACTGGCCGCGTTCTGCACGGGACTTGAACCTGTGTCCGCGGAAACCGTCCGGACTCGTCTGGGCGTCTCACTCCCTGCCTACATGGTGCCGTCCGTCGTGCACTGGCGCGAGCGGCTGCCGCTGACGGCCAACGGCAAGACGGACCGCCGTGCGCTCACCGCACTCGCCGAACAGCTCGCCCCCTCAACTGCCGCTCCCCTTACGGAGCTCGAGGAGCGCCTGGCCGCTCTCTGGGCCGACGTGCTCGGCATCCCCGCCGCCCGCATCGGCCGCCACGACCACTTCTTCGACCTCGGCGGCAGCTCGCTGTCGGCCGTGAAGCTCGTCATCGCCCTCGACCGGGCCGTCGCCCTCAAGGACGTCATCCAGCATCCGGTCCTCGCGGAACTCGCGGGACTGCTCGACCGGACGACCGCTCAGCGCCATGGAAAGGACTCCCGCTCATGACCGGCTCCATGCCGTTCCCGTCCCCGTCCCCGTCCCCGCTTCCCGACGATCTGGTGCTCGATCCCGGCAGTCCGCCGCTGTTACCGGCCGCCGACGGCGGTGACCCGGAGGCGTGGGCGGCCGCGCACCGCGGCGCCCTGCGGGGCGCCGTCGCCGCGCAGGGCAGCCTGCTCGTCCGCGGTCTCGGCCTCGCCGAACCTGCCGCGATGGCCGCCGTGTTCCGGCAGCTGGCCGACACATTGATGCCCGACCGGGAGCCGTTCGCGCCCCGGCGCCGCTACGCCGACGGCGTGTACTCGTCGTCCAAGTGGCCGCCGAACCAGCAGATGTGCATGCACCACGAGATGAGCTACGCCCTGGAGTTCCCCGGCCTGATGATGTTCGCCTGCCTGGAGGCGCCCGCGTCCGGCGGCGCCACCGGGCTCGCGGACTCGGGGGCCGTCCTCGACGCGCTGCCCGCCGCCGTGACCAAGCGGTTCGAGCAGGAGGGCTGGGTGCTGGCGCGGACGTACCACGACGAGATCGGGGCGTCGGCCGCCGAGGCGTTCGGCACCGACGACCGCGCCGCCGTCGACCGGTACTGCCGCGCCCACGCCATCGACGCCGAGTGGCGGCCCGACGGCTCGCTCCACACCCGCCAGCACCGCGCCGCCGTCGTCCACCACCCGGTCACCGGGCGCCGGCTGTGGTTCAACCAGATCGCGTTCCTCAGCGAGTGGACGATGGAGCCCGAGGTGCGCGAGTACCTCGTCGACGTGTACGGGCCCGACGGGCTGCCCTTCACCACCCGCTACGGCAACGGCGAGCCGATCGGCGAGGACGTCGTCCGCGCGATCAACGAGGCGTACGACGCCCACACCGTCCGCACGCCGTGGCAGGTCGGCGACCTGCTGCTCATCGACAACGTGCGCACCGCGCACAGCCGGGAGCCCTTCGACGGACCGCGCGAAGTGCTCGCCGCGCTCGCCGACCCGGTCGGGCTCGCCGCGTGCGCGCCCACGGTCGAGGTGGGTGCCCGATGACCCGCACCACCGCACCGGCCTTCTCCGTGATCTCCGGCCACCAGGTCCAACAGGTCCTGGATGGACGCGAGTTGGAGATCCTCGAACTGATCGAGGCCGTGTACCGGCTGCACGGCGCGGGCGGCACCGTGAACCCGCCGTCGTTCTTCCTGCGCTTCCCCGACCGCCCGTCGGCCCGGATCATCGGGCTGCCGGCCTCGCTCGGCGGACCGCTGCGGGTCGACGGGCTGAAGTGGATCTCCAGCTTCCCGGAGAACACGGCCTCGGGGCTGCCCCGGGCGTCGGCGGTCCTGATCCTCAACGACCCCGACACCGGATACCCGTACGCCTGCCTGGAGAGCTCGGTGATCAGCGCCACCCGCACCGCGTCGTCGGCGGCGCTCGCGGCCGACCGGCTCAGCCGGGGCCGGGTCCGCCCCGCCCGCGTCGGCTTCGTCGGCACCGGCCTGATCGCGCGCTACGTGCACGCCCATCTCGCCGCCACCGGCTGGGAGTTCGAGGAGACCGGGGTGCACGACCTGTCGCCGGACAGCGCGCAGGGGTTCCGCGGCTATCTGGAGCGGTCCGGCACCAAGGGGCGGATCGCGGTCCACGACAGTGCCGAATCGCTCATCAGGGCAAGCGAGTTGGTGGTGTTCGCCACGGTCGCCGGCGAGCCGCACGTGCACGACGCGTCCTGGTTCGGCCACCACCCGCTGGTGCTGCACCTGTCGCTGCGCGACCTCGCGCCGTCGATCCTGCTGGATGCCGAAACCGCCAACTTCGTCGACGACGTCGAGCACTGCCTGAAGGCGAACACCTCGCCGCACCTGGCCGAACAGGCCACCGGTTCACGGGAGTTCATCGACGGCACGCTCGAGGACGTCCTGACCGGGCGGGTCGCCGCGCCCGCGGACCGGACCGTGGTGTTCTCGCCGTTCGGGCTCGGGGTGCTCGACCTGGCGGTCGGACGATACGTGCACGACGAGGTGGCGCGGAGGGGCGCGCTGCACGTCGTGGACGGGTTCTTCCACGAGCTGAGCCGGTACGGCTGACGGCACGCTCGTGGTGCACATGGGGGACACGGGGGACACAAGAGGGGGAACCATGCCTGTCATTTCCGATCCAGTGAGGTTCAACGAGGAACAGCTCTACGTCGACCTGCGCGGCTCACTGGGGCTGCCGCTGTACCTGAAGTGCGAGGGATTCAACTTCGCCGGGTCGATCAAACTGAAGGCCGCCACCGCGATGGTGGACGCCGCCGAGCGCGAGGGCCGGCTGCGGCCCGGCTCGGTGCTCGTCGAGTCGTCGTCGGGGAACCTGGGGGTGGCGCTCAGCGTCATCGCGGCCAGCCGGGGTCTGCGCTTCCTGTGCGTGACCGACAACCGCTGCAACCGGTCGACGATCCGCCTCATGGAGGCGCTCGGCACCCGGGTGCACGTCATCGAGGAACCGGCCGTCCACGGCGGGCTGCTCGCCGCACGCCGGTCCTACGTACGGTCGCTGTGCACGTCCGACGACCGCTATCTCTGGCTGGACCAGTACCACAACGACAACAACTGGAAGGCGCACTACCGCACCACGGCCCCGGCCATCGCCGAGCACTTCCCGCGCCTTGACGTGCTGTTCGTCGGGGCCGGCACGACCGGCACGCTGATGGGCTGCGCCCGCTGGTTCTGGCAGTGGCGGCGCCGGGTGCGCATCGTCGCCGTCGACAGCGTCGGCTCGGTGAGCTTCGGCGGGGCGCCGGGCCGCAGGCTGATCCCCGGACTCGGCACGAGCGTGCCGCCGCCGATGCTCGACACCTCGTACGTCGATGACGTCGTGCACGTCGAGGAGGCCGAAACCGTCCGCGCCTGCCGGGACCTGGCGAGCCGGGGCTTCCTCTTCGGCGGCTCGACCGGCACCGTCGTCAGCGGCGCCGGGCAGTGGCTGGAGCGGCACGGCCGCAGGGGTCTGACGTCGGTGGCGATCGCCCCGGACCTCGGCGAGCGCTACCTCGACACGGTCTACCGGCCCGGCTGGCTGCCGGAGGCCGAGACCCGGACGGGCCACGGGGAGGTGACCGCGCTGACGCGGCTGGCCAGTTGATGCGGGGCGGGGCGCTCGCCGGGTCCGGCACCGCGCCGGTAGGTTCGCGGCATGTCAGGCAGTACGAGCAACACAAGCAACACAGGCAATACGAGCAACACAAGCAGTACGCACACCGTGACCAATCAGGCCCCACCCCTCGCGGGTCACGACGTCTTCGCCACCGACCGGGTCCTCGTCGAGGGCCTGGAGCGGCATCTGGACCCCGCCCTCCTGGACGAGGCGCGGGGTGAGCTGAGCGTGCTCGGGCAGGCCGCCGGGTCCGCGCAGGCCCAGGAGTGGGGGCGGCTCGCGAACGAGCACCCGCCGGCCCTGCGCACCCACGACCGCTACGGCCACCGGATCGACGAGGTCGAGTTCCATCCGGCCTGGCACCGGCTGCTGGGCAAGGGCGTCTCCGCGGGCCTGACGTCGGCGTGGACGCGGCCCGGCGGGCACCTGCGGCGCGCCGCCGCGTTCCTGGTGTGGTCGCAGGTCGAGGCGGGCCATCTGTGCCCGCTGTCGATGACCCACGCGGCGGTCCCCGCCCTGCGCGCTCAGCCGGAGCTCGCCGCGGTGTGGGAGCCCCGACTGGCCTCCACCGTCTACGAGTTCGGGCTGCGGCCCGCGGGCCTCAAGGCCGGGGCGCTGCTCGGCATGGGGATGACGGAGAAGCAGGGCGGCAGCGACGTACGGGCGAACACGACGCGTGCGGAGCCGACCGGGGACGGGGACGGGGCGTACGCGCTCACGGGACACAAGTGGTTCTGCAGCGCGCCCATGTCGGACGGGTTCCTGGTGCTCGCGCAGGCCCCGGACGGGCTGACGTGCTTCCTCGTGCCGCGGGTCCTCGAGGACGGGGCGCGCAATCCGTTCGCGATCCAGCGGCTCAAGGACAAGCTCGGCAACCGGTCGAACGCGTCGGCCGAGGTCGAGTTCGCCGGGACCCGGGCGCACCGCGTCGGCGACGAGGGGCGCGGCGTGCGCACCATCATCGACATGGTCGCGGCGACCCGGCTCGACTGCGTGCTCGGTTCGGCGGCCCTGATGCGCCAGGCGGTCGCGCAGGCGGTCCACCACTGCACGTACCGCGAGGCGTTCGGCGCACCGCTGGTCGACCAGGCGCTGATGCGCAACGTCCTGGCCGACCTGGCCCTGGAGTCGGAGGCGGCGACGACGCTCGCGCTGCGGCTCGCGGCCGCGTACGACGCCGGTGAGGAGCCGTTCCTGCGGCTCGCCGTCCCGGCCGCCAAGTACTGGGTGACCAAACGCTGTACGCCCCTGGTCGCCGAGGCCCTCGAATGCCTCGGCGGCAACGGGTACGTGGAGGAGTCGGGGATGCCGCGCCTGCTGCGCGAGGCTCCCCTGAACTCGATCTGGGAGGGCGCGGGCAACGTTCAGGCCCTCGACGTGCTGCGGGCGCTGCAGCGGGAGCCGGGGGCCCTGAACGCGTTCCTGGTGGAGATCGGCCGGACCCGGGGCGCCGACCACCGCCTGGACGCGGCCGTCAAGGACCTGCTGACCGAACTCGGCGATCTGGACGGCATCGAGGCGCGGGCCCGCCGTCTCGCGGAGCGGATCACGCTGGTGCTGCAGGGTTCGCTGCTCGTGCGGTACGCGCCGCCCGAGGTCGCGGACGCGTTCTGTGCGTCGCGGCTCGGTGGCGACCACGGCGGCGCGTTCGGGACGCTGCCGCACACGCTGGCGCTCGCCGAGATCGTGGAGCGGGCGCGCCCGGTGTCCTGAGCGGGTCGGACGAACCGAGCGCGGGGATGGTGCTGCGCCGACACGGCACCATCCCCGCATTTCAGGCCCCTGAAGGAGCTTGAACGCCGCCTGGGCGGCGTTGGTCCCAGTTTCAATCGCCGTACGGTTGTTCGCCAGGGTTGCAGGGGGTTGCAAGGTTCCTGTGCAAGAGCCCACCCTTGCCGTGGCTCGGAGGTGCACGATAGGCGTAACTCCCCGCATACCGAGGATTCAGGCATGAACAAGGACTCGACGATCGATCTGGCGCGGCTGTCCGCGATGGACGTGGCACTCGCGTCGCGGCTGCTCAAGGGCGTACGCGAGGCGACGCTCTCCGGCCAGCGGCCGAGGGTCATGCCCCGGCCGGAGATCGGCGAGTCCTGGGGGCGGATGCTGCGCGGCGGCGTCGACCCGGACCACGACGTCCGCCGCGGCCTCCTGGGCGTCGACGAGGTGGAGGAGCGGCGCCAGGCCTCGCCCCTCCTCGACGTCCTGCCGGTGCTGCGCGAGGCGCTGGTGACGGTGGCCGAAGCGGCGCAGCACATCATGGTGATCAGCGACGCCGACGGCCGGATCCTGTGGCGCGAGGGACATCCGGGAGTGCTGCGCAAGGGCGACCGGCTCGGCTTCGAGATAGGCGCGCACTGGGCGGAGGACGTCGTCGGGACGAACGGGGTGGGCACGCCGCTGGTCACGCGCCGGCCCGTCCAGGTGTTCTCCGCCGAGCACTTCGTGCAGTCGCACCACCCGTGGACGTGCACGGGTGCGCCGGTGACGGACCCGCGCGACGGGCGGCTGCTCGGCGTGGTGGACGTCAGCGGCCCGCTGGAGACGATGCATCCGGCGACGCTGTCGTGGGTGCGGTCGGTGGCACAGCTCGCGGAGGCGCGGCTTCGCGAGCGGCACGTGGGCAGCCTGGAGCGGCTGCGGGCCGTGGCGGCGCCGGTCCTCGCGCGGATCGGCGGCCGGGCCGTGGCCGTCGACGGGCACGGCTGGACGGCGGCGGTCACCGGGATGCCGCTGCTCGACCGGATCGCCCTGCCCAAGTCCCTGACGGAGGGCGCCTGTTGGCTGCCCTCGATCGGCGCGTGTCAGGCGACCCCGCTGCCCGGCGGCTGGCTGATCCTGGTCGACGACGCGCCCGAGCCGCTCACGGCGACGCGGATCGCCCTGGACGTGAGCCGGTCGCGCCGCTGGTCGGTGGAGGTGTCGGGCCCGGCCGGTGCCTGGAGTCACGAACTGAGCCCGCGGCACGCCGAGTTGCTGTACCTGCTGGCCCACCACCGGGGCGGCCGCAGCGCGTCGGGCCTGGCCGAGGACCTGTTCGGGGACCCGGGGCGCACGGTGACGGTGCGCGCGGAGATGTCCCGGGTGCGCCGCTACCTGGGCGGCCTGCTCGCGCACCGCCCGTACCGCTTCCTGGAGGACGTCGACGTGGAGGTGCTGCTGCCGCAGGACCCGCGCGACCTGCTGCCGCACTCGACGGCTCCGGCGGTGGTCAGGGCCCGCTGCCCCGGGGTGTGAGCCCTGACCTCTGCGGGCGTCAACGGCCGTTGAGTGCACCGATGTTGACGGCCGCACCGGGCTCCACCCGCTGACCGGCGAAGTCCCGCGTCCCCGCGTCGGCGAGGGGCAGTCCGGCGCCGAGGGCGGGCGAACCCGGCCGCAGTGCGTAGGCGGCACGCGCGTCGGCGATCCCGGTCGCGGTGCCGGGGGCGGCGAGCAGCGGATCGGCGCCGGTGCCACCGGGGTTGTCGGGCAGGGAGCCGATCCCGTACAGCGCGTTGTGCGACAGGGAGACGCCCCCGGAACGCAGCACGAACGAAGCGCTGCCCGAACCGGCCTTGTGGACAAGGTTGTTGGCGTACGCGATCTCGTGCCGCGCGGTGGTGTTCTCGTTCACGACGGTCTGGGCGACGCCGTCACCGACGTGGATCGTGTTGTGCAGGAAGCGCACGTCGGTGAAGGATCCGCGGCAGGTCTCGATGCCGCGGTAGTGGTCGTTCTGGCTGACGTTGAAGCGGATGACGGCGTCGGAGAGGGTGCCGTCGGCGGTGCAGACGAGGAAGAAGCCGCCCGCGTTGTCGTGGCTGTAGTTGTACTGGAAGACGGTGCCGAAGGTCCCCTCGTCGACGTCGTACGCCATGCCGTCGCGGGTGGTCTCCCCGCCGGAGGTGTCGTTGTACTGGAAGACGGTGCCGTCGGCGTTGTACGGCCACATGCCGGCGTTGTATCCGGCGGAGCGGCGCTGGAAGCCGCGCAGGGTGTTGTGCTCGACGAGCGCGCCCTTGGTCACGGTCATGACGATGCCGTCGCCGCCGAGGTCGGAGAGGGTGTTGTTCCGTACGACGACCCGCGTGGAGGGGGTCCACGCCGGGCCCGCCGGGTCGTAACCGCCCACCGCGGACCGGCTGTTCCAGCTCGACGCGAAGAAGATGCCCTCCCGGTCGATGGAGTCGAGGGTGTTGCCGGCGACGACCACGTCGTCGTAGCGGGTGGGCACGGCGGATCCGGTGACGGAGAACAGGATGCCCGCGGAGCCGTCGTTGTCCTTGGTGTCGTCGCCGCGGATGTCGTGGACGGTGAGGTTCGTGAGGCGATAGTGGGTGCCGGTGCCGTAGTCGTCGAGCAGGACGCGGACGCCGCGGCGCTTGGTGCCGGGGTGCGCGGCGTTGGTGATGTCGAGGTCGGAGACCTCGATCCACTGGGTGTTGCGCAGGAGAACGGTGTCGATCGCCCCGTTCCCGTCGACGACGGGCTTGGCGGCGTCGCGGTTCCCGTACGCCCCGATCCGGACCGGGCTGCCGGGCCGGCCCGCGCCGTCGGGAGCGAGGGTGCCGGTGCAGCGGCTGCCGCGCTTGAGCAGCACGGAGTCCCCCGGGTTCAGGTGCCGCGCGTTCACCGCCGCGAGGCTTCGCCAGGGCGCCTCGGCCGTGCCTCGCTCCGCGCCGGGCGGTGCCTGGCAGTCGACGTGGTGGACGCGGGAGGCCCGGGGTGCCGCGTCGGCGGCGGGCGCGGTGGAGAGCAGCGCGGCCGCACAGCCGGCGGCGGCGAGCGCAGCGGTCATCGTCCGTCTCATGCGCCACAGGGTCGCGTGCGCTCGCCTCCGGCGACATGGACAAATGTCTCCGGTGCCTGGACATCTTCGAGGGCGGTCGAGAAGTGGACGCGCCCTTGCCGGGGCCTACGCTCAACACGGCATCGCCACAGTGATGCCGACCACCACAGGAGGACGAACCTTGCAGCACTCACGCACGAGACCTTGGCGCAGGATACGCACCGCCCTGATAGCGGGCGCCGCGCTCCTTGCGACCGGCTTGTCGTCCGCACCGGCACAGGCCGCCGCCGGCGACAATCCCGGCGCGCTGACCCCGCTCACCTCCTCCGCCGAGCTCGCCAAGCTCCAGTTGCAGGAGCATCGGGTCCCCGAGACCTCTCTCGACAACCTGGCCGCGCAGATGGGTACTTCGGTCGGCGTCGACACCGTCCTCAAGAGCGCCAACCACCCGATGCGCAACAGGGCCGCCTGTGCCTCCACCGAGAGCGCCGCCCTCCCGGTGAGCCCGGCCGCCACGGACGCGTACTGCTGGGACACCGGCGACGCGACGACGCAGAGCTGGCTGCCGCAGTCGGTGACCACGTCCGGCGACGCCGACGACGACGGCATGTGGGGCACCAACAAGGTGATCCTCGCGGGCTGGACGCACAACGACAGCAAGGAGGGCGAGCCGGCCGCCGACGACCATCTGGCGCGCGTCGCGTTCATCGACGCCAACGACCCCGCCAACCTGAAGTACCGCTGGGTCCTGCTCGTCATCCCGATCGACGGCGGCACGAACTACAAGAAGCTGGAATCGCACCTGGGCGGCATGGTCTGGTACCAGGACAAGCTGATCGTGACCGCGCGCAACGGCGCCGACAACAACAACGCGCTCTACATCTACGACATGAGCCGCATCCTCCAGGCCAACGTCAACAGCAGTGCCATCGGCAAGGTGTCCGGCGGCTGGTCGGCCCACGGCTACCAGTACGTGATGCCGGCGATCGGCTCGTACAGCACGACGGGCGGCGCCTGCACGGACACGAGCGACAACGCCGTGCCCTGCTTCGCCTCCATCTCGCTGGACCGCACCACGACGCCGGACAGCCTGGTGGCCACGGAGTGGTTCACGTCCAGCGGCAGCAAGGGTCCGGCGCGCGTGTGGCGCTACTACTTCTCGACGGCCGCCGACCGCCCCGGCTACCTGGGCATCAACAGCAGCGACGTCGCGAACGTCGACGAGGCGTACGAGACGAAGGCGGTCGGCCTGCAGGGCGTCCTGTCCCACAACGGCAACTGGTACGTGGACGACGCCCGCGGCGGCGTGGGACAGCACGGCATCCTCTGGCGGCAGAACACCTCAGGCGCGATGGCCGCGGCGAACTGCGGCACCGACCAGACGTACGCCTGCTGGGGCAAGCACACCGAGTCGATGTCGTACTGGCAGAGCACCGGCAAGGTGTGGACGCTGACCGAGTGGGCGGCGAACGCCGCCGGGGAGTGGAAGGATCCGGCGGTCCCGGAGCGGGTGCTGTTCGCGACGCCCCTGTCGTCGATCGACAGCACGCTGCACAGCTGACGCTCCAGTGCGGGGGCGAGGGGGCCGCCCCCGTCGACCGATGGACAGCTCCGTCGACCGATGGACGGCTCCGTCGACCGGGGACGGCCCCCCTCACCTCACACCCCCGGAATCCCCCGGTCGGCGAACGCCGCCCGGACCGCCTTCGCCGCGGCGGACCCGTACATCTGCTGCGCCGTCGCGATCGTCTTCGTGGCGGCG
Organism: Streptomyces sp. NPDC050085; assembly: GCF_044460595.1. Lineage (NCBI taxonomy): Bacteria > Bacillati > Actinomycetota > Actinomycetes > Kitasatosporales > Streptomycetaceae > Streptomyces > Streptomyces sp. NPDC050085. The sequence continues at coordinate 1,496,395 of NZ_JBITJZ010000001.1, forward strand.
GCGGAGAAGCTCGTGTCCGGTGCGAAGCCGAACTGGGCGTTCACGATGATCCGGTCGGCGACCCGCGCACCCAGCGCACCCCGGATGTCGAAGAGCGCCCGCGACCAGATCTCGCCGTCGGCGTGCACCTCCCCCACCTTGTCCGCGTACGTCTTGTCGGTGTCGACCCGCCGCAGGCAGTGGGGAGTCGTGTTCGTGTACGCGACCGAGTCCCAGTCGGCGACGCACGCCAGGTCCGTCTTCACCGGCCAGCCGTACTTGGCGTCGGCGGCCGAGCCGACCTCCACCGCGAGATAGTCACCGAACGCCTCGCCGATCGCCCCGGCCTCGGGCGACGTGCCGAATCCGGGGACCTGGGCGTTGTGCACGGCGTGGCCGTACTCGTGGACGATGACCTCCGCGTCCTCCGCGTCGTCGACGCCGCCCTTGCCGAAGCGGATCTCGGCCTTCTTGTCGGTGAAGAAGGAGTTGTCGGCGCCCCACTGGTTGATGCGGACGGGCTGGGCGCGGTCGTTGGCACCCGGCAGTTCGGTGCCGAAGCCGAGCGACTGCAGGTACTCCTGCGCCTCGTTGACCCAGAAGTACGCCATGACCTGCTCGAACTGGTCGTCGTGGCGGGTGTACGCACCGACGTCCGCGACCTTCGCGGAGGCGCCGGTGTCGGATCTGATGTACGCCCATGTGCCGGTCAGACCGCCACTGGCGTCGAGGTTGCGCAGGGCGGCGCGGGTGTACTGGGAGTCCGGGACCGCGGCCGCCGCGTCCTTGGCGTCGGTGAGGCTCTGGTCACCGGACGACTGGACCGGATTGACCATGAAGATCCGGGCCTGCGGATCGGCGGGGGCGGCCAGGGCCGGGGACGCGAGGGTGGCCAGGGCCACGGTGAGGGTGGCCGCGGCAAGCAGACCGCGAGGTGTGCGGCGTGACATCAGGAACATCCTCCGGATGGGTCGGATGCGGGGGGTGGCGTGGCGCTGCGGGATCTTCCCGCATCACGGGCCGCCTTGACCAGAGCGCGTCACACCGGTCCTGTTCAGCGGTCCTGTTCAGCGGTCCTGTTCAGCGGTCGTGTTCGCCCTCTCCGAACAGCTCTGGTCACCGGCGGCGGCCCGTGATGCGATGGCCGCATGAGCAACAGCAACACCGTCACGGTCACCACCTGGTCCCTCGAGCAGACCTCCCCCTCCGACCTGCGCCCCGCCGCCGCCCCCGAGGGCGACGACCTGCGCATCGTGCGCGCCGAGGTGCCCTCGCCCGAGTTCAGCCGCTTCCTGTACGCGTCCGTGGGCGGCGACATCAAGTGGATCGACCGGCTGGCGTGGACGTACGCACAGTGGGAGGAGCAGCTCGGCAGGGTGGGGGCCGAGACCTGGGTCGCGTACGAGAAGGGGACTCCGGCCGGGTACGTCGAGCTGGACGCGCAGGACGACGGCGTCGTGGAGATCGTCTACTTCGGCCTGATCCCGGCCTTCCGGGGGCGGCGGATCGGCGGGCACCTGCTGTCGTACGGCATCGCGCGCGCCTGGGACCTGGCCGAGCGGTGGCCCGAGCGGACCCCGACCAAGCGGGTGTGGCTGCACACGTGCAGCCTCGACGGGGAGCACGCGATGGCGAACTACGAGCGGCGCGGATTCCGGCTGTTCAGGACGGAGACGGGCGAGGAGCCGGACGTGGTCACTCCGGGGCCGTGGCCGGGGGCGCTGCCCGGTCGGTGAGGTCGGGCTCCAACTGGCGGACCAGCTGGGCCAGTTGGACGGTGTCGACCCCGGAGCGCCGCATGGCGTGGGCGAAGAACGGGACCATGACGGCCAGCGTCGCCGCGCCGCCCAGCGCCGCGGGAACGAAGCCGAAGGCACCCAGGAGGAGACCGAAGACGTTCAGGGGCGCACTCAGACCCCAGGACCACTCGACAAGCCGTGCGAGGCCGCCCCTCCGCCTGATCCTGCCGAAGGGCGCGTCCATCACGCCGAACATCATGCCCACCGCGAAGAAGCCGGCCCCCGCCCCGGCAAGGACGCGCTGAACGGCGTCCGGCCAGGTACCGACGAGGTCCATGATGCCCCGCGTCACGACGGTGAGCAGCCCGCAGGCGACCAGCCCGGGGAACAGTCGGCCGCGCAGCGTGCGGGCCCGTTCGGCGGCGGGTTCGGGCACCGCGTGCTCCCAGTCCTGGCGCGTGAGGATGCCGGTCCCGGCCAGCAGTTGGTTGACCCGGCAGCACATGTCCGGGGGCAGCCAGCCGAGCAGGGTCAGCCGCGTCGCGTCGAGCCCGGCGGCGGCCAGGAGCCGGCGGCCGAGGTCGGCCCGTTCCGCCTCGCCGGGCGGGTCCAGGTCGGCGTTGAACCCGCGCCGTGGCACCAGGCCGTCGATCACGAAGGAGAGCATGCTGTCGGTCAGCTGCCGGGGGTCGTTCCACTGCATGAAGGTCCCGACCTCGGCCAGCAGCCCCGCGTCCACCTGTCGCCCCTCCACGGTCAGCCACCGCCCCTGCCTCGCCTGCGGGTCCACCACGCACAGGGCCGCCACGATCCGCGGGTCGGGCCGGACGCCGGGCGGCGGGACCGCGCCGTACTCAGCGGCCGTGAGCAGCCGGCCGGCGATGTGGGACGCCACTGTGGGCAGGTAACCGTGGTCCTCCCCGGCGAACGGCTGCCACACCCACAGATGCCGCGGCACCGTCCTCTCCACGAGGTCCGGCACCTCGCGCAGAGCTTCCTCGATCTCCGGCTCTCGCAGCAGGTCGGCGAGGTAGAAGGCGCCGTCGGCGTTCGTGTCGTCCAGCTTGACCGCGTACAGCAGCCGCTCCGCCGCCCTGGGAGTACGGACCCGCCACAGCACCTCCTGCACCTGCGCGAAGCGCGGGAGGTGATGGGGGGACATGGGCAGCGGGCCCACCGCCAGGTCCCCCATGGACGTCAACGCCCCGACGCTGCCCGGGAGTTCACCGAGCTGCTCCGCGAGCAGCCGGGCCGCCCGGGGCAGGTTCGTGGCGGCGAGCGCGCGGACGGCGGCGGACGCGCGGCGCCGGTCGGGGTCGGTCGCCTCCGCGGCCAGCAGGTCGAACACGCGCGTGCCGCGGGCCCTGCGGTCGGCCGCGACGATGCCGAACGCGGCCTCCACGTCCGCCTGTTGGAACTCTCCGGACGGCTCGCCGAGCAGGCCCAGGAAGCGGATCAGGATCTCCTCGGCCAGAGCGTCGTCCACCACCTGTGCGTCGGCCAGGCACTGGAACGCGAGCAGCGGGTCGTCGGCGAGGATCGCGCGGACGACCGCCGAACAGTCCCGGGCCTCCGCCCCGCACCACAGGCGCACGGTCTCCCGCCACACCTGGGGGTCACGCCGGTAGTGGGCGAGGAGTTCGTCCGCGCGGCCCGCGAGTGCGACGGCCGCCAGGTACTCCTGGAGCGAGAGGTGGGCGAACTGGTAGCGCTCCCCGTGCTGCACGGGCAGGAGCATGCCGTTGCGCTCGACGATCTCGGCCAGCACCTCGGGTGCCGCCTCCGCGTCGCGCCCGAGCCGCTCCAGGGTCAGCCGGACCTCGTCGAGCACCTGCTCCTGCGGCATCGCGAGCCGGTCGTAGGTGTGGGACGGCACGCACTGCCCGGCGAGCGCGAGCCGTTCGAGCACCGCCTTCTTCGTGGCCTGCGGGAAGCGGGCGGTACGCCGCCGGTCGCGCAGCAGGCTGACGACGACCTCGTCGTAGAAGTCGGCGCGGCTGTGCGGCAGGGCCTGCCCGGTCTCCGCGTACTCGTAGCTGTAGAGGTACGCGATCATCGTCAGGAGCAGCGGATTGCGAGCCAGCGGCAGCAGCTGTGGGGTGTCGCGCAGCGCTTCGAGGAGCTGCTCGACGGTGTCGTCGACCGCGAGACTCCCGGGCCAGGGCCAGCCGTGCAGGAAGCGGTGCATGAGCCGGTCGTCGAAATCCTGGACGCGCAGGATGCGCAGGTGGTCCTCGTTGAACTCGCCGTCGTAGACGGCGATCCGGCAGGTGATCACGGCCCGGCAGCGGTGGTGGACGTCGAGGAACTTCCGGATGGCGGCCACGACGTCGGGGCGCTGCGCCGTGGGCACCTCGTCGAGTCCGTCGAAGTAGAGGGCGAGCCTGCCCTCCGCCAGGGCCCGCTCGACCCAGCGGCCCGCGCGGGGGAAGTCGTGGTCGGCGAAGTGCCGCACGATGTGCCCGGCGAGATCGGCGCTCGCCAGGTCGACCGAGTGCAGCTGCAGCAGGACGGGGACGTCCGTGATCCGGCCCGGCCCGCCGAGGTCGATGCGCTGCCGCCTGCACGGGTCGTACCAGGTGCGCCGCGGGCGCTCGGGATCGTAGCGGCGTCGCGCCCAGTCGAGGGCGGTGTGCCGCAGCAGCATCGTCTTGCCGGCCCCCGGCCGGCCGAGGACGACGGCCTGCCGCACCTCCCGCAGGGTCGTGTCCGCCTCCCGCCCCGGTGCGCCCGTGCCGGAGCCGGAGCCGACGACGGTACGCAGGGGTACGTAGACCGAGGCCATGTCCATCGACTGCGATTCGTCCGTGCGGAAGGAGACGGCGAATCGGCGGTGGCGTTCGTAGACGGCCGCCGTGTAGCGGCGCAGCCCGGTGCGTGCGAGCAGCGCGCTGCCCGCGAGGCGCTGGTAGAGGGCGGCGGCCACCTTGTCGACGAGCTTCTTCAGCCCTTCCCTGAGCTTGGGGAGGAGGACGCCCCCTATGACGAAGGCACCGATCGCGGGCAGCCACTTGTCGACGTCGTCCCACATGAGCGCCCCCTCGTGCCCCCTCATGAGTCCCCTCATGCTCAGGCACAGCAGAATAGAAGCGCGGCGGCCACGGTGACGCCTGGCCGAACGGCCCTTTCAGGGCTCCATCAGCGCCCTTTCGCGGCAATCCGGACGTCCCGTCGTGACGCGGACCACATTGGTCCGGATGGTGAGACATTCTCGTCCGAATCTTGGACGATGGTGGACCGGGCCCAAAGTCCCATGACACGCTTCCGTCATGTCTACAGCTGGAATCGCCTTGGTGAGTCGACGGCACGTCGACTTCGGCCGCATGTCCAGCGCCATCTGTCCGGCGCGCTGATCGAACCAGCACTCGCCGACTTCCCGTTTCACCGATCTCCCTGCGCACCGCCGCGCCTCCGCGCGAAGTGTGCTGGTCAGAGCCGCTCAAGCCTGCTTGTTAAGGACGTACATCCATGGCTGCCACCCCGGAAAAGCCCGCTGCCGCCGCGCCCCGCCGCAAGGTGAGCCGTCACCGTGGCGAGGGCCAGTGGGCCGTCGGTCACTTCACCCCCCTCAACGGCAACGAGCAGTTCAAGAAGGACGACGACGGTCTCAATGTGCGGACACGCATTGAGACGGTCTACTCCAAGCGCGGCTTCGACTCCATCGACCCCAACGACCTGCGCGGACGCATGCGCTGGTGGGGTCTGTACACCCAGCGCCGGCCCGGGATCGACGGCGGCAAGACCGCGATCCTGGAGCCCGAGGAGCTGGACGACGAGTACTTCATGCTGCGCGTCCGCATCGACGGCGGCCGGCTCACCACCGAGCAGCTGCGCGTCATCGGCGAGATCTCGCAGGAGTTCGCGCGCGGCACGGCGGACATCACCGACCGGCAGAACATCCAGTACCACTGGATCCGGATCGAGGACGTGCCCGAGATCTGGGAGCGGCTCGAGGCCGTCGGGCTCTCGACGACCGAGGCCTGCGGTGACACGCCCCGCGTCATCCTCGGCTCGCCGGTCGCCGGCATCGCCGCCGACGAGATCATCGACGGCACGCCCGCCATCGACGAGATCCAGCGGCGCTTCATCGGCAACCCGGACTTCTCGAACCTGCCGCGCAAGTTCAAGTCCGCGGTCTCCGGTTCGCCGCAGCTCGACGTGGCGCACGAGATCAACGACGTCGCGTTCGTCGGGGTGAACCACCCCGAACACGGCCCCGGCTTCGACCTCTGGGTCGGCGGCGGCCTGTCCACCAACCCCAAGCTGGGCCAGCGCCTCGGTGCCTGGGTGCCGCTGGACGAGGTGCCGGACGTGTACGGCGGTGTCATCGGCATCTTCCGTGACTACGGCTACCGGCGCCTGCGCACCCGCGCGCGCCTGAAGTTCCTGCTCGCCGACTGGGGCACCGAGAAGTTCCGGCAGGTCCTGGAGGACGAGTACCTCAAGCGCAAGCTCGTCGACGGGCCCGCGCCCGAGCAGCCCGCCGGCACCTGGCGCGACCACCTCGGTGTGCACCGGCAGAAGGACGGGCGCTTCTACGTCGGCTTCGCGCCGCGCGTCGGCCGCGTGGACGGCGCCACCCTGACCAAGATCTCCGAGGTCGCGGCCGCGCACGGCTCCGGCCGGCTGCGCACCACCGCCGAGCAGAAGATGATCGTCCTCGACGTCGAGGAGGCGCAGGTCGAGTCCCTGGTCGCCGGCCTGGAGGCGCTGGACCTGAAGGTCAACGCCTCGCCGTTCCGGCGCGGCACGATGGCCTGCACCGGCATCGAGTTCTGCAAGCTCGCCATCGTCGAGACGAAGGCGCGCGGCGCCTCGCTCATCGACGAACTGGAGCGCCGCATCCCGGACTTCGACGAGCCGATCACCATCAACCTCAACGGCTGCCCGAACGCCTGCGCCCGTATCCAGGTCGCGGACATCGGTCTCAAGGGCCAGCTCATGCTCGACAAGAACGGCGATCAGGTCGAGGGCTACCAGGTGCACCTCGGCGGCGCGCTCGGCCTGGAGGCCGGGTTCGGCCGCAAGGTCCGCGGCCTCAAGGTCACGTCGGCCGAACTGCCCGACTACGTCGAGCGGGTCCTCAAGCGCTTCCAGGCGGAGCGCGAGGACGGCGAACGCTTCGCCACGTGGGCGTCCCGCGCGTCCGAGGAGGCTCTGTCATGAAGCCGGCGAGTGAGCCGAAGGGGCGCGCCGGTGTCGAGACGACGAGCGCGCGGAGGCCCGACGAAGGAGGGTCGAGCACGGTCGTCGTCTCGACACCGGCAACAGGCGCCCCGGAGGCGAACCGAGCCTCAGATGAAGGGGAGGCGCTGTCATGAGTGAGCGTGCCGCCCCCTTCTACTGCCCCTACTGCGGCGACGAGGACCTTCGGCCGAACGAAGAAGGTCACGGCGCCTGGGAATGCGCGGCGTGCAGCCGAGCCTTCCAGTTGAAGTTCCTCGGGCTGCTGTCCCGAGGGTTTCAGCGCACCGACGGTGGAGGGGAACAGATATGACGACCACTCAAGTCACCTCAGAGGCCGAAGAGTTGAAGGCGCTCGCCGAGCAGGCCGGGCGCGACCTGGAGGACGCCTCCGCCCTGGAGATCCTGAAGTGGGCGACGGAGACCTTCGGGAAGAAGTTCTGCGTGACCTCGTCCATGGAGGACGCGGTCGTCGCCCACCTCGCCTCGCGCGCCCTGCCCGGCGTGGACGTCGTGTTCCTCGACACGGGCTACCACTTCGAGGAGACGATCGGTACGCGGGACGCCGTCGAGGCCGTGATGGACGTGAACGTCATCACGCTGACGCCGCGTCAGACGGTTGCCGAGCAGGACGCCGAGTTCGGGCCGAAGCTGCACGACCGCAACCCCGATCTGTGCTGCGCCATGCGGAAGGTCAAGCCCCTCGAGGAGGGGCTGACGAAGTACGCCGCCTGGGCCACGGGGCTGCGCCGCGACGAGTCCCCGACCCGGGCGAACACGCCGGTCGTCGGCTGGGACGAGAAGCGGCAGAAGGTCAAGGTCTCGCCGATCGCCCGCTGGACGCAGGACGACGTCGACGCGTACGTCACCGAGCACGGCGTGCTCACCAACCCGCTCCTGATGGACGGCTACGGCTCCGTCGGCTGCGCCCCGTGCACCCGCCGCCTCCTGGAGGGCGAGGACGCCCGCGCCGGACGCTGGGCGGGCCGCGCCAAGACCGAGTGCGGAATCCACGGCTGAACTCATGGACCGTATACAGACTTTGGAGAAGCAAGTGACCGGAGCCACGATCTGGCTCACGGGTCTGCCGAGCGCCGGCAAGACCACCATCGCGTACGAGCTGGCGAACACGCTGCGCGCCGAGGGCCGGCGCGTCGAGGTGCTGGACGGCGACGAGATCCGCGAGTACCTCTCGGCGGGCCTCGGCTTCAGCCGCGAGGACCGGCACACGAACGTGCAGCGCATCGGCTTCCTGGCCGAACTCCTCGCCCGTAACGGCGTGTTGGCGCTCGTGCCGGTCATCGCCCCGTACGCGGACAGCCGCGAGGCCGTGCGCAAGCGGCACCAGGTGGGCGGCACCGCGTACCTCGAAGTGCACGTCGCGACGCCGGTGGAGGTCTGCTCCGAGCGGGATGTGAAGGGGCTGTACGCCAAGCAGGCGGCGGGCGAGCTGACCGGTCTCACCGGGGTCGACGACCCCTACGAGGCGCCCGACTCCCCCGACCTGCGCATCGAGTCGCACACCCAGACCGTGCAGGAGTCCGCGGCAGCGCTCCACGCACTGCTGACCGAGAGGGGTCTGACCGCATGACGACCGTAGCCACTGTCTCCGAGGAGACCGACAGCCCTTACGCGCTGAGCCACTTGGACGCTCTGGAGTCCGAGGCGGTGCACATCTTCCGTGAGGTGGCGGGCGAGTTCGAGCGGCCGGTGATTCTCTTCTCCGGCGGCAAGGACTCCATCGTCATGCTGCACCTGGCGCTGAAGGCGTTCGCTCCGGCGGCCATCCCCTTCTCCCTGCTGCACGTGGACACCGGGCACAACTTCCCCGAGGTCATCGAGTACCGCGACCGCGTCGTGGCCGAGCACGGCCTTCGGCTGCACGTCGCGCACGTACAGGACTACATCGACCGCGGTGTGCTGAAGGAGCGTCCGGACGGGACGCGCAATCCTCTCCAGACCGTGCCGCTGACCGAGAAGATCCAGTCGGAGAAGTTCGACGCCGTCTTCGGCGGCGGGCGCCGCGACGAGGAGAAGGCGCGGGCGAAGGAGCGGGTGTTCTCGCTGCGCGACGAGTTCTCGCAGTGGGACCCGCGCCGCCAGCGCCCCGAGCTGTGGCAGCTCTACAACGGCCGCCACGCGCCCGGCGAGCACGTCCGCGTCTTCCCGCTCAGCAACTGGACCGAGCTGGACGTGTGGCAGTACATCGCCCGCGAGAACATCGACCTGCCGGAGATCTACTACGCCCATGAGCGCCCGGTGTTCAGCCGGAACGGCATGTGGCTGACCGCCGGTGAGTGGGGCGGCCCGAAGGACGGCGAGACCGTCGAGACGCGGCTGATCCGCTACCGCACCGTCGGCGACATGTCCTGCACCGGCGCCGTCGACTCGGACGCCACGACCATCGAGAAGGTCATCGCCGAGATCGCCGCGTCCCGGCTCACCGAGCGGGGTGCCACCCGCGCCGACGACAAGATGTCCGAGGCCGCGATGGAAGACCGTAAGCGCGAGGGGTACTTCTAACCATGAGCACGACCACTGCTGAGGAACTGGCCGGTCTGTCGGCCACCACGCTGCTGCGTTTCGCCACCGCGGGCTCCGTCGACGACGGCAAGTCCACGCTCGTGGGCCGCCTGCTGCACGACTCCAAGTCGGTCCTCGCCGACCAGCTCGAGGCCGTGGAGCACGCCTCCCGCAACCGCGGCCAGGAGGCCCCCGACCTGGCGCTGCTCACCGACGGCCTGCGGGCCGAGCGCGAGCAGGGCATCACGATCGACGTGGCGTACCGCTACTTCGCGACGCCGCGGCGCCGGTTCATCCTCGCGGACACCCCGGGCCACGTGCAGTACACGCGGAACATGGTGACCGGCGCCTCGACCGCCGACCTCGCCGTGGTCCTCGTCGACGCGCGCAACGGCGTCATCGAGCAGACCCGCAGGCACGCCGCGGTGGCCGCGCTCCTGCGCGTCCCGCACGTCGTGCTCGCCGTGAACAAGATGGACCTCGTCGGCTACGAGGAGCAGGTGTTCGCCCGCATCGCCGAGGAATTCACCGCGTACGCGGGCGACTTGGGCGTCCCGGAGATCACCGCGATCCCGATCTCGGCGCTCGCCGGCGACAACGTGGTGGAGCCGTCCGCGAACATGGACTGGTACGGCGGCCCGACGGTCCTCGAGCACCTGGAGACCGTGCCCGTCAGCCACGATCTGACCGGCTGCCACGCCCGCCTTCCCGTGCAGTACGTGATCCGGCCGCAGACCGCCGAGCACCCGGACTACCGCGGCTACGCGGGACAGATCGCCGCCGGTACGTTCCGCGTCGGCGAGTCCGTCACCGTACTGCCGTCGGGGCGCACCTCGAAGGTCGCGGGAATCGACCTGCTGGGCAAGGCGGTCGACGTCGCGTGGACGCCGCAGTCGATCACGCTGCGTCTGGCGGACGACATCGACGTCTCGCGCGGCGACCTGATCGTGCCGAGCGACGACGCGCCCGCCACCTCGCAGGACGTCGAGGCGACCGTCTGCCACGTCGCGGACTCGCCGCTCACCGTCGGCCAGCGGGTGTTGCTCAAGCACACCACCCGCACGGTCAAGGCGATCGTGAAGGAGATCCCGTCGCGGCTCACGCTCGACGACCTCTCCCAGCACCCCGAGCCGGGGCAGCTCGTCGCCAACGACATCGGGCGGGTCAAGGTGCGCCTCGCCGAGGCGCTCGCCATCGACTCGTACGCCCACTCGCGGCGCACCGGTTCGTTCCTGCTGATCGACCCGTCCGACGGCACGACGCTCGCGGCCGGCATGGCGGGCGAGGCGTTCGCCCAGCCCGAGGACACCACCGAATCCGCCAACTCCACGGCGGACGACGAGGGTTGGGACTTCTGAGATGACCTCCATCGACTACTACGAGACGTTCGCGAAAGAGGGTGGCCGCGTCGGCAGCGGCACCCTCGGCAGCGGGCAGGGCGGAGTCGCGCGATGTGTGTGAAGACGTACGCGCACTGCCTGCGCGCCCTCACCCCCCATGCCTCGTACCTCCACAGACGAAGACATCCACATCTCCCGGCCCCGCCCTGACCGCGGGACCGCCGGGCCAACGAGAGGAAAGCCTCCCGTGCCTGCCATCAGTTCGCTCCTGACGCGCCGCGGCCTCGTCGCCGTCGCCGCCCTGCCGCTCCTCGCGCTCACCGCGACGGCCTGCGGCTACGGTTCCGAGTCGGACGACTCCGCGAAGACGAACGTCGCCGCCAAGGGCAAGGCCCTGTCCGCCGACACCGTGAAGATCGGCTACTTCGGGAACCTGACCCACGGCACCGCCCTCGTCGGCAACCAGAAGGGCTTCTTCCAGAAGGAGCTCAAGGGCACGAAGGCGAAGTACCAGATCTTCAACGCCGGGCCCTCCGAGATCGAGGCGCTGAACGCCGGGTCCATCGACATCGGCTGGATCGGCCCCTCGCCCGCCATCAACGGATACACCAAGTCGCAGAGCAAGTCCCTGCGGATCATCGGTGGTTCGGCCTCCGGCGGCGTGAAGCTCGTCGTCAACCCGGAGAAGATCAAGTCCCTGGACGACGTCAAGGGCAAGAAGATCGCCACCCCGCAGCTCGGCAACACGCAGGACGTCGCGTTCCTGAACTGGATCGCCGAGAAGGGCTGGAAGGTCGACGCGAACTCCGGCAAGGGTGACGTCTCCGTGGTCCGCACGGACAACAAGATCACCCCGGATGCCTACAAGTCCGGCTCCATCGACGGCGCGTGGGTGCCGGAGCCGACCGCGTCCAAGCTGGTCGCCGAGGGCGGCAAGGTGCTGCTCGACGAGTCCGACCTGTGGCCCGACAAGAAGTTCGTGATCACGAACATCATCGTGAAGCAGTCGTTCCTGAAGGAGCACCCGGACGTCGTCGAGGCGGTGCTGCGCGGCTCGGTCAGGACGAACGCGTGGATCAAGGCCAACCCGGACGAGGCGAAGGCCGCCGCGAACAAGCAGCTGGAGGCCGACTCCGGCAAGGCGCTGCCCGCGAAGGTGCTCGACCCGGCGTGGAAGTCCATCGAGTTCACCGACGACCCGCTGGCCTCGACGCTGAACTCCGAGGCGGACCACGCGGTGAAGGCCGGTCTCCTGGAGAAGCCCGACCTGGCCGGGATCTATGACCTGGGGCCGCTCAACAAGGTCCTGAAGGCCGCGGGGCAGCCCGAGGTCGCCGACGCCGGTCTCGGCGTCAAGTAAGCACCCAGCCCACCGAGTTCCCAGGAGGTGACGACCATGGCGACGACCCTCGCCAAGGCTGCCGACTCCGCCGTGGCGGCAAACGGCCAGGCGGCCCGGATCGAGCACGTCTCGAAGTCCTTCGGCACACCGGCCGGACCCCAGCTCGTCCTGGACGACATCAGTCTCGATGTCGCGCCGGGCGAGTTCGTCACCCTCCTGGGTGCCTCGGGCTGCGGCAAGTCGACCCTGCTCAACCTGGTCGCGGGGCTCGACGCCCCGTCGGCCGGCTCCATCACGACGCACGGGCGTCCCGCTCTGATGTTCCAGGAGCACGCCCTGTTCCCGTGGCTGACCGCGGGCAAGAACATCGAACTCGCCCTGAAACTCCGGGGAGTCGCGAAGGCCGATCGGCGCACCCGCGCCGAGGAGCTCCTCGACCTGGTCCGCCTGCAGGGCGCGTACGGCAAGCGCGTGCACGAGCTGTCCGGCGGCATGCGCCAGCGCGTGGCACTGGCGAGGGCACTGGCTCAAGATGCCCAACTCCTGCTGATGGACGAGCCGTTCGCGGCGCTCGACGCGATCACCCGGGACGTGCTGCACGGCGAGCTGACCCGGATCTGGGCGGAGACGGGCGTCTCCGTCCTGTTCGTCACGCACAACGTGCGCGAGGCGGTGCGGCTCGCGCAGCGCGTGGTGCTGCTGTCGTCGCGGCCCGGCCGGATCGCGCACGAGTGGACGGTGGACATCGAGCAGCCGCGCCGCATCGAGGACACGGCTGTGGCCGAACTCTCCGTCGAGATCACCGAACAACTGCGTGGGGAGATCCGCCGCCATGGCAAGGACTGAACCGACGGCCACGGCCACGGTCGACGAGACGCCTCTCACCGAGGCCGCGGCCGCGAAGGAACCCCGCAAGGACGACCTCGCGGGCCTCGAAGCGGGCCTGGACGCCCTGGAGACGGTCCGGACGGACCGCGTCCCGTTCGCCAGGACCTTCCGCGAGAAGATCCTGCCGCCGCTGACCGCGGTGGTGGTCGTCCTCCTGGTCTGGCAGGCCCTGGTCTCCTTCAAGATCGTCGACGATCCGACGAAGCTCCCGGCGCCCTCGGCGGTCTGGGACGAGGTCCAGGACGCGTGGCTGAAGGGCGAGTTGCTCGGCTACATCTGGACGAGCGTCTCGCGCGGCCTGCTCGGCTTCGTCTTCGCGCTCGTCATCGGCACGCCGCTGGGCCTGCTGGTGGCGCGGGTGAAGTTCGTGCGGGCGGCGATCGGCCCGATCCTCTCCGGTCTCCAGTCCCTGCCCTCGGTCGCCTGGGTCCCTCCGGCGGTCCTGTGGCTCGGCCTGAACAACTCGATGATGTACGCGGTGATCCTGCTCGGCGCGGTCCCCTCGATCGCCAACGGCCTCGTCTCCGGCGTCGACCAGGTGCCGCCGCTGTTCCTGCGGGCGGGCCGCACGCTCGGCGCGACGGGCTGGCGCGGCCTGTGGCACGTAGTGCTCCCCGCCTCCCTCCCCGGCTACCTGGCGGGACTGAAGCAGGGCTGGGCGTTCTCCTGGCGCTCACTGATGGCGGCGGAGATCATCGCGTCCTCGCCCGACCTGGGCATCGGCCTCGGCCAGCTCCTGGAGAACGGCCGCAACGCCTCCTCCATGCCCATGGTCTTCCTCGCGATCCTCCTCATCCTCATCGTCGGTATCGTCATCGACCTGCTGATCTTCAGCCCGCTGGAGCGCCGCGTCCTGCGCAGCCGCGGCCTCCTCGTCAAGAACTGAGCCGCTCCGCCATGCACACTCCGCCCGTCCTCCTGGTCATCGCCCACGGCAGCCGCGACCCGCGGCACGCCGCGACCGTGCACGCGCTGGTGCGCGAGGTCCGGGCGCAGCGCCCGGGGGTACGGGTGGAGACGTCGTTCCTCGACTTCAACATCCCCTCCGTGTCAGGGGTGTTGGACTCCCTGGCGGCACAGGGCGTGCGCGACGTGGTCGCCCTCCCGCTCCTGCTGACCCGCGCGTTCCACGCGAAGTCCGACATCCCGGCGGTCCTGCGCACGGCCCCGCGCTCCCTCCGCATCCACCAGGCGGAGGTCCTCGGCCCGTCCCCGCTCCTGCTCTCGGCCCTGGAACGCCGCCTGTACGAGGCCGGGCTCACCCCGGACGACAAGCCCACGACCGGGGTCGTCCTGGCCTCGGCGGGCTCCACCGACCCGGAGGCGATCGCAGTGATCGCAGAAATCGCGCGGGAGTGGCGGCACACCGGTTGGTGCGCCGTGCGACCTGCGTTCGCCTCCGCATCTCTGCCGCGCACACAGGACGCCGTACGCGAACTGCGCGCCCTGGGCTGCACCCGGGTGGCGGTCGCCCCTTACGTCCTGGCACCGGGCCGCCTCCCCGACCGCATCGCGTCCGGGTCGACCGAGGCGGACGTCCTCGCGGAGGTACTGGGCCCGGCGCCGGAGGTGGCGCGGCTGCTGATCGAACGCTATGAGGGGGCGCGGACAAGGCAGTTGACGGCCATCGGGGCCTGACCTGCGCCCGCAGGTGCTCATCGGTTCACCCCCTCACCGGTTCACCCCCTCACCGGGTCACCCGCACAGCCGCTCCCCCAACTCGCTCAGCGCATACCGCACGCTCCGCCCGCTCCGTGTCCGCGTCAGCAACCCCGCGTCGTACAGCACCGACAGGTGCTGGCTGACCGCGCCCGGTGTGACGTTCAAGAGGTGGGCGAGTTCTGTCGTGGACGTGGGGTCGCGCAGGAGGTGGAGGATGCGGGCCCTGGGGGCGCCGAGGAGGCGGGTCAGGGCCTCGTCCGTGGCCGGGGGCGGGGTCTCGGAGATGGTGGCGCGGCCGCGCGCCGGGTAGCTGAGCAGCGGCGGCAGGGCGTAGTCGATGTTCGTGTGCGCGCCGAGGGCGAACATGGTCGGGATCAGGACGAGGCCCCGGCCGCCGATATCGATGTCGGCCGCGGGCCACGGGTTCCTGTCGAGCTTCTTCGTCATGGTGAGCACGTCGCCGTCCCAGGCCAGGCGGGGGTCGAGGCTCGCGAACAGGCCGCGCGCGCCTTCCTCGGCGAGCACCTTGCCGCGGTGCGCGAGGTCGGCCTCCAGGACGGTGTGGGCGCGCGGCCACCAGTCCGGGGCGAGGCAGTCGCGCCAATAGCCGTCCAGGGCACGGCAGATGCGGTCGAGGAGCCGGTCCGGGCCGGCCAGGCCGTCGCGCAGCACCTGGGGCAGGCCGTCGAACCCCGTGCCGTACGCGGCCGTGAACTCGGGCTCCAGAACGTGCGGCGGGGTCGCCCGCAGCGTCTCGAGCTGGCGGGCGAAGACGGGGCGCGGCCGCTCCGGGCGCGGGGTGAGGAAGTCGGGGATCCACAGGCGGGGTGCGATCAGGGCGGTGAGGAGTTCCGTGTCCTGCCTCTGGAAGACGGGGGCCAGCCGGCGCAGCCAGGGGCGCTGGTGCGGGTAGCGGGCCGGGTCGCACCAGCAGCGCAGCGAGTAGACGGCTTCCTGGAGCGGGGAGTAGGCGAAGGACATCCTGGCCAGGTCGCCCACGACGAAGCGGAATTCGATCATCCCGACCGGACCACCTCCTCCTCCCGCCCCCCTGGCTTCGACCCTTTAGCGTCACGCTAAAGAAGTGTCGGCCGTCCCGGAACCCCGGTTCGCTGTGGCCATGACCACTACGCCGACCGAGGCACCCGGCACCAGCGAGGCCGCGGCACCCGCCACCCGGTTCCTGGGGATGCTGCCGACCGACCCGCTGCTGGCGCGCCTCTCCCTGTTCACGCTCCTCAACGCCTTCGGGCGTGGCCTGTTCTTCCCGGTCAGCGTCCTGTACTTCACGCGCGTCATCGGCCTGAGCGCCACCTCGGTGGGTGTCGGGCTCACCGTGGCCGGTCTGTTCGGGATCGCCGCGGGTGTCCCGGCCGGGCGGGCCTCGGACCGGTGGGGGCGGCGGCCGGTGCTGACCGGGCTGTGGATCGGGTGCGGGGCGGCGCTCGTGGCGTACACCGTCATCGGCTCGTACGCCTCCTACCCGGCCTTCCTCTGCACCGCGATCGCGTACGCCGCTCTGTGCCAGGCGAGCATGGGCGTGCGCAACGCGCTCTACGCCGACGTGCTGCCCCCGGGGACCCGCGTCGAGGGGCGGGCCCATCTGCGGATGGTCACCAATGTGGGCATGGGCGTGGGCGGCGCGTTCGGGGCGCTGGCGCTGCAGATCGACAGCCGGCCCGGGTACACGGCGCTGATCCTGCTCGACGCGGTGGCGTTCGTCGGCTCCGCCCTGATGGTGTACCGGCTGCCGGGCGGCGCCGAGCGCAGGTCCGTCGCGGACGCCCCCGCGGAGAGCCGCTGGCGGGCCGTGCGGGATCTGCCGTACCTCGGCGTGACGTTCCTCAATGCCGTACTGGCCCTGCAGTACAGCCTGTTGGAGGTGGGCCTGCCGCTGTGGATCGTGGGGCACACCGACGCGCCGCGCTGGTCGGCGGCGCTGATCATGATCCTCAACTGTGCGCTGGTGGCGCTGCTCCAGGTGCGGGCCACCCGCGGGGTGGAGGACCTGCCGGGCGCGGTGCGGGCGATGCGCCGCTCCGGGCTGCTCCTGGCGCTGTCGTGCGCGGTGTTCGCGTGCACCGCGGGCCTGTCACCGCTGTGGGCGCTCGCCGTGCTGGTGGTGGGCGCGGTCGTCCAGGTGCTCGCCGAGGTGCTGTCGGCCGCGGGCGGCTGGACCGTCGGCTACGGCCTTGCGGACGCCCGTGCGCAGGGCGTCTACCAGGGCGTCTTCAACTCCGGTCAGGCCGCGGCGACCATGGCCGCACCCGCTCTGGTGACGGCCACCGCGATCGATCACGGGGCGGCGGGCTGGGCCGTGCTCGCGGCGCTGTTCGTGGTGGCGGGCCTCGGCGTGGGTCCCGCCGTGCGCAGGGCACGGCGGGACACCTGGCGCGGCGAGACGGCCGTCGACTGACCGGGCCGGACGGAGACCGCGACCGGGCCCGGACGGAGACAACTACCGTGTCCCGTCGGCGGGTTGGGCCGACCCGCGCGGATCCCGTCCGCTCGCCGCGAGCGCCCGCTCGTACACGGTCGCCGTCTCGCCCACCTCCACGGCGTCGGCGAACCCCTCGTACTGGCGGTACATCGCGGCGTTCTTGTCGACGACGTGCCGCAGCAGTGCGGCCGCCCCGTCCGAGACGTGGAACTCCTGTCCGGTGGCGTGGGCCACGTCCCAGCCGTGCAGGACGAGTTCGGCCCACAGGAGGGTGGCGACCTCGGGCGCGGGCTGCTGGGCGAAGCCGAGGTCGACCTCGCCCTCCCAGACCTCGGGCGCGGACCACGCGGCGACGGCCCGGTCGAGCTGGTCGGCGTAGCGCGCGGCCCACTTGTCGTCGGCGGTGAAGTCGCGCCCGGCCAGTTCCTCGGGCAGCGGCTCGCGCAGGGCGCGGTGTTCCATGCCGTGGGAGCTGTAGGCGACCCAGTGGTTGACGAGCGTGCGGACGTCCCAGTCGCCGCAGCGCGAGGGACGGTCCAGGAGGTCGGGTCCGACGCCGGACGCGACACGGGCCGCCTCGGCGGCGGCCTCGACGAGGTACGGGTACACGGTGTCCATGCGTTCTTCCATGTCACCGACCCTACGGAGCGGCGCGCCGCCGCTCTTGAACAAACGCGACAGCGGACGTGCCGCCGGGGCCGGTGCCTATGCGCAGCGCGCGTCGACCGCCGCCGTCAGCTCCGCCACGCTCGTCGCCCCCGGCGAACTCCCCAGCCGTGCCGCCTCGTTGGCGCGTTCCTGCAGGACGTCGTTGACCGGGGTCGGCACTCCGTGCAGGCGTCCGAGAAGGGCGATCTCGCCGTTGAGGTAGTCGGCCTCGACGGTGCCCGCGCCGCGCTGCAGCGACTGCCAGGTGGAGCCGCCGCCGCGCGGGGAGCCGTCGAAGGGCTCGAACCGGATCTTGTCGGCGCGGATCCGCTTCTCCTCGTCCTTCGGGGTGTACGCGATCCCGGCCGCCGCGAGCACGGCCTCGCCCTCGGCGCGCGCCCGCTGGAACAGGGCGATGCCCTCTTTGCTGGTGAGGACGCCGGAGACCGCCTCGATCGCGTTGGCCAGGTTCGCCAGGAGCTTGGCGTACTTCCAGTGCAGCACGTCGGCCACGACGGGCGCCTCGAACCAGGACCGCTCCAGGTCGGCGGCGATCGCCCGGGCCGTGTCGTCGACGCCCTCCGGGTAGCGGCCCAGGTGCAGGATGCCGGTGAGCGGGGTGCCGTCGGCGCGGGCCACGCCCGGCTCGACGAACGTGGCCGGCAGCCAGACGCACATCGCGTACACGCGCTGAAAGGTGCGCAGGGCGAGCCGCTCGCTCTCGACCCCGTTCTGGGCGCAGACCAGCGGGAGGCGCAGCGCGGCGGTGCCGCCGCCCGCGACGGGCCGCCCGCCCCAGGCGGCGAGCGCGGCGGCGCTGTCCTGCGTCTTCACGGAGAGGACCAGCACGTCGTCGGCGCGCAGGGTGCCGAGCGCCTCGGGCCCGTCCACGACGGGGAGCCGGTGGGTGTGTACGCCGTCGGGGGTCTGCAGCACCAGACCCCGCTCGCGCAGTGCCTCGTACTGCTTGCCGCGGGCCACGAGGACGACGTCGTGCCCGGCCTGTGCGAGCCGGCCGCCGAGGGCGCCGCCGACCGCTCCTGCTCCGATGATGACGTAGCGCATAGCGGGGACCCTTTCACGTGTGGGTGTCCCAGCCATCGACGCGGGCCGTTGCGATCCGGCAAACTCTCGCTCCGTGCGCATGCGTTGGGGGCATTGGGGGGTCTGGGCGGCGGGCGTCGGCTGCCTGCTGGCCCTGTGTTTCGGCGGCTTCTCGGCGGCCCGGCAGTGGCAGCTCGCCGAACGGATCGACGGGTCGCCGGTGCGCGTCCGGGCGGCGGTCACCTCGGTCGAGAAGGACCGCAAGCACTGGCGGCAGACACTCTCGTACGAGCTCGACGGCCGCCCGCACCAGGTGCGCCGGGAGCTGGGTGACGGGCCCGGCTCACCGCCCGTCGGCGCGCACCGCTGCCTGGAGGCCGACCGTACGCGCCCCACGCTGACGCGGCTGTGCGGCGAGCGCTACCCGGGCGGCGACGACCTGTTCGCCACGTATCTGCTGGTGGCGGTCGCGGGGCTGGTGGGCTGCGGTGTGGTGCTCGGCGTCGCCCGTTGGCATCGCCGCGAGGCCGCACGCGAGGCCGCCCGCGAGGCGTCGAACACGCCATCGGATACGGTCGCCCCATGACGCACCCGGCACCTCAGCAGGCCCTCCGCATCGGCTCCGATCTGCCCGTACGCCGCCTCGGTTACGGCACCGTGCATCTGACGGGCCCTGGTTGCTGGGGCCCGCGCGGCTCGGACGCCGACGCGGCCGCCGTGCTGCGCCGGGCCGTCGAGCTCGGCGTCACGCTCGTCGACACCGCCGACAACTACGGCCCCGACGTGGCGGAGGAGCGCGTCGCCGCCGCCCTGCACCCGTACGCGGACGGCCTGGTCGTCGCCACGAAGGGCGGGGTCGTGCGCGACTCCGCCGACGCCTGGCACATCGAGGGGCGCCCCGAGCGGCTGCGCGAGATGTGCGAGGCGAGTCTGCGCAGGCTGCGGCTCGAGCGGATCGACCTGTACCAGCTGCACCGGCTCGACCCCGAGGTGCCGATGGCCGAACAGCTGGGGGCGCTGCGGGAGTTGAGGGACGCCGGCAAGATCCGGCACGTGGGCCTGGACTCGGTCACGGCCGAGCAGTTGCAGGCGGCCCTCGATCTGGACATCGTGCCGATCGTGTCCGTGCAGAACCGCTACAACCTCCTGGACCGCACCTCGGAACCCCTGCTGAAGCTGTGCGAAGCGCAGGGCATCGCGTTCCTGCCCTGGTTCCCGCTGGGCAACGGGGGTCTCGCCGGCGATCCGGTCTGCGGCGACATCGCGGCGGCGCACGGCGCGACCCCCTCCCAGATCGCGCTCGCCTGGCTGCTGCACCACTCCCCCGTGCTGTGCCCGACGCCGGGGACGAGCTCGGTCGCGCACCTGGAGGAGAACGTGGCGGCGGCCCAAGTGCGGCTCACGGAGGCCGACTTGAGCCGCTTGGACGCGCTCACCGCGGCTGCGTGAGCTCCACGAGTTTGGTGACGGTGTTCCAGTTGCGGCTGGTCGCGATCAGGCCCTTGGTGAGCGCGGGCCGCGCCAGCCGCTCGGCCAGCTTGGACCTGCCGAGCCCGTCGGGAGCGTAGAGGTAGAGCGCGCGGTCGCCGACGCGGAAGTCCTCGGGGGCGTACGAGGCGACGTCGACGGCGGCGAAGCGGTCGGCGGTGACCGGCTCCGAGAAGTACGTGACGTGCAGCTGCTTCCCTTCCAACTCGGCGGCGGGGAACGGGCAGTTGTCCACGATGGCCCGCAGGTACGCGTGGTCGCGCACGACGACGTCGACGGCGAAGCCGAACTCCTTGGCGAGGGCCGCCTCGACGTCCCGGGCGAGGGAGTCTTCGTCACCGCTGTCGGCGGTGAAGGCGACGTTGCCGCTCTGCAGATAGGTCTGTACGCCGGTCAGGCCGAGGCCCTCGATCAGCGGGCGGAGGCGCGCCATCGGCACCTTCTTGGCCTTGACCTTGCCGCCCACGTTGATGCCGCGCAGCAGTGCCGCGTAAGTCTTCGTCGCCATCCGCACAGCCTAGGACGGCCGCCGTGCCCCGTGGGGGTGGGCACGGCGGCCGCCGGTCAGGTGGTCACGTGGCGATCGGCTACTCGACGATCTTCAGGAGCTTGTTCGCGGTGCCCTCGGACGCGTTCTTGATCGCGTCGGGGGTGGCCCCGCCGGTGAGCGCCTTGGCGACGTCGGCCGGGGCCGCGTCCGGGTGCCCGCCGAGGTAGACGGCGGCGGCGCCGACGACGTGCGGGGTCGCCATCGACGTGCCGGAGATGGTGTTGGTGGCGTCGTCGCCGGTGTTCCAGTCGGAGGTGATGTCCGAGCCGGGGGCGTAAATGTCCACGGCGGAGCCGTAGTTGGAGAAGTCGGACTGCTCGTCGTCCTTGGTGGAGGAGGCGACGGTGATGGCCTCGGGGACGCGGGCGGGGCTCGACTGGGAGGCGTCGGCCGACTCGTTCCCGGCCGCCACCGCGTAGGTGACGCCGGACGCGATCGACTTCTGGACGGCCGCGTCGAGGGCCTCGTCGACGCCGCCGCCGAGGGACATGTTGGCGACCGAGGGGCCCTTGTGGTTCTGGGTCACCCAGTCGATGCCCGCGACGACCTGCTCGGTGGTGCCCGAGCCCTCGTTGTCGAGGACGCGGACGGCGACGATCTTCGCCTTCTTCGCGACGCCGTGCGCGGTCCCGGCGATGGTGCCGGCGACGTGCGTGCCGTGCCCGTTGCCGTCGTCGGCGCTGTCGTCGTTGTCGACGGCGTCGAAGCCGTAGGAGGCGCGGCCGCCGAAGTCCTGGTGGCTGATGCGGACGCCGGTGTCGATGACGTACGCGGTGACGCCCTCGCCCGCGGTGTCCGGGTAGGTGTACTTGCCGTCGCCCGCGGTGTCCGCCTGGTCGATGCGGTCCAGGCCCCACGACGGCGGGTTGTCCTGGGTGGCGGTGGCGTGGAACTTCTTGTTCTGGACGACCTTCGCGACCGACTTGTCGGCGGCGAGCTGCTTGGCCTCGGTCTGTGAAAGTCCGTTCACGGAGAAGCCGTTGACGGCGGAGGCGTAGTTCCGCTTGAGGGTGCCGCCGTACTCCTTGGCCAGGTCCTTCTTGGCGGCGGTGTCCGCCTTCTGGTCGAGCAGCACGATGTAGCTGCCGGAGACGGCGCCCTTGGCGTCGAGCCCGTAGACCTTGCCCTGGGCGGGGGCGGCGGCGCCGGCGAAGCTGCCGGTGAAGACCGTGACGCCGACGGCGGTCGCCGTCGTGGCTATGGCCGCGGTGAGCTTCATCGTGCGGGCACGCTTGTGAGTTGCCATGAAGAGGGGTCTCCTCTTGGTGATGTGTGGGGGGAGTTTTTCCAGTTGTTCTACGCGCGTGGGGGCGCGTCATTTCATGCGACCCCGGTCAATCTCCGGAAGATCTCCCGGGGTTGAGCGAAACCCTGGCCGATTGACGCGACCATCTCAAGCCTCTCCATACACCTGTGACTTGTTCAACAAGGTTTCGTAATAACAAATGGGGCGGATCGGGCCATCGGCCCGTACGAGACGGCAGGATGTCGCACATGACGGATCTCCACAGCCAAGTCCCTTACTGGGACGGCGTCTCGGCCACGAAGACCTTCACCCACCCCCTCCACCTGCCCTGGCTCGACGGGATCGACCGGCAGGCCGCCATCCTCGACTACGGATGCGGGTACGGGCGCGTCATGGAGGAGCTAGAACGGCACGGCTTCACCGGGCTCACCGGGGTCGACACCTCGCCGGGCATGATCGAGCGGGCCCGCGGCCTGCACCCCGCGATGCGCTTCGCCGTCCTGGACGCGCCGCCCGTATCGCCGTTCCAGGACGGGGAGTTCGACGCGGTGCTGCTCTTCGCCGTGCTGACCTGCGTGCCGGACACCGACGCCCAGCACCGGCTGGTCGGCGAAGTGGCCCGGGTCCTCAGGCCCGGCGGCCTGCTGTACGTCAGCGACTACCCGCTGCAGGAGGACGCGCGCAACCGTGCCCGCTACGAGCGCGACGCCGCCCGCTTCGACGACCACGGGGTGTTCGAGACGAGCGAGGGCGCCGTCTTTCGCCACCACACCCGCGAGCGGCTCGACGCGCTGCTCGCCGGGTTCGACGTCGTCGGCACCCGGACCGCCGCCGTGTCCTCGATGAACGGGCACGACGCGACGGCCCTGCAGTTCCTCGCCCGCAAGCCCCGCTGAACCCCGAGGCCGCCGCCCCCAAGTCCCTATAGATGTAAGGGGCTTGGGTCATCCTCAGCGTCGACGTGGCCCACCCGAAGGGATGAGCGGGACGCCGCGCACGTCACCGGAGAGCACGACGACCTGTGCTTATCCCACCCCTACCTTCAATGGCGGAGGTGACCTCATGGGGAGGAACGGGGACCGGAGGGTACGCGGATTCGCGGCCCGGGCCGGTGGGTGGAGCGCCAGGCACCGTTGGGCGGCGGTGGGGATCTGGGTGCTGTTCGTGGTGCTCGCGATGGGCATCGGCTCGGCGGCCGGGCGGATCGACGTCAAGGACAGCGACTCGCTGAACGGCGAGACCAGCCAGGCGTCGAAGATCGTGGAGGCCGCCGACATCGACGAACCGGCGGGCGAGACCGTGCTCGTCCAGGGCAAGGACAAGCAACTGGCCGCCACTGCACCGGAGTTCAAGAAGGCCGTCCAGGAGGTCGTCAAGGCCGTCGAGGGCACGGGCGCCGTCACCCACGTACGGTCGCCGTACGCCGCCGGAGCCCAGACCGTGTCGAAGGACGGCCGCACCGCGCTCGTCCAGTTCGACATGCGGGGCGACCCCGACACGGCATCCGACCGCGTCCAGCCGGTCCTCGACGCCGTGCGGCAGGTCGCCGACGACCACGGCTCGCTGCGGATCGAGGAGATCGGCGGCGCGAGCATGGGCAAGACGTTCGAGGACGCGTTCGGCGACGACTTCCAGCGCGCCGAGTACTCGGCGGTGCCGGTGGCGCTCGGCATCCTCCTCATCGCGTTCGGCGCGCTCGTCGCCGCTCTGCTCCCGGTGGCCCTCGCCGTCACGGCGATCATGGCGACGATGGGCCTGATGGGCATCGTCAGCCACCTCCAGCCGATGAGCGAGACCGCGAACTCGGTGATGCTGCTCGTGGGGTTGGCGGTCGGCGTCGACTACTGCCTGTTCTATCTGCGGCGCGAGCGCGAGGAGCGGATGAAGGGCCACGACGCCCAGACCGCGCTGCGCGTCGCGGCGGCCACCAGTGGCCGGGCGATCATCGTCTCCGGCGTCACGGTGTGCGTGGCGATGGCGGGCATGATGTTCACCGGCCTCGCCGAGTTCCAGGCGATGGGCCTCGCGTCCCTGATGGTCGTGGCGGTCGCCATGGTCGGCTCGGTCACCGTGCTGCCCGCGCTGCTGTCGCTGCTCGGCGAGCGGGTGGAGAAGGGCCGCATCCCGTTCCTGCACCCGACCAAGCGGCGCGGCGGCAACAACGGCCAGAACGGCAGCCGGTTCTGGAAGCGCGTCCTGGCCGTCGTCCTCGCCCGGCCCGCCGTCTCCGTGGCGGTCGCGGTCGGTGCGCTGCTCGCGATCGCCGCGCCCGCGCTCGGCATGAAGACCCAGAACCTCACCCTGGACCAGGAGTTCGGCGACTCCCTGCCGATCGTGTCCACGTACGACCGGCTCAACGAGGCGTTCCCCGGCGGCTCGGAACCGGCCGAGGTGGTGGTGAGCGCCGCCGACATCGACGCGCCGCAGGTGCGCGCCGCGATCGCCGACTTCCGTGCGCAGGCGGTGAGTTCGGGTGCCTCGCGCGGCCCGGTCGAGGTCACCGTGCACGCGAAGGAGAACGTCGCGTTCATCGACGTACCCCTCGTCGGCGGCTCCGACCAGGGCAGGGCCGAGAAGAGCCTCGCCCTGCTCCGTGACCACGTACGGCCCGACACGCTCGGCAAGGTCGACGGCGTCGAGGCGCCCGTCACCGGGCAGGTCGCCGGGTCGAAGGACTTCAACGACCAGATCGTCGGCTCGGTCGTCCCGGTCTTCGCGTTCGTGGTCGTCTTCGCGTTCCTGCTGATGCTGCTGTCGTTCCGCTCCCTGACGGTCGCGATCACGTCGATCGCGCTCAACCTGCTGAGCGTGGGCGCCGCTTACGGGATTCTGGTCGCCGTCTTCCAGAACGGCTGGGGCGCCGGGCTCGTCGGCGCGGAGGGCGTCGGCGCGATCATCTCGTGGCTGCCGCTGTTCCTCTTCGTGATCCTTTTCGGCCTGTCGATGGACTACCACGTGTTCGTGGTGTCGCGGATCAAGGAGGCGCGCCTTCAGGGACGTACGAACAAGGAGGCCATCCAGCACGGTGTCGTCACGACGGCGGGCGTGGTCACCAGCGCGGCCGTCATCATGGTCGCCGTCTTCGCCATCTTCGGGACGCTGTCCATGCAGTCCTTCAAGCAGATGGGCGTGGGTCTGGCCGCGGCCGTGCTGATCGACGCGACCGTCATCCGGGGCGTCCTGCTGCCGGCCGTGATGGCGCTGCTCGGCGAGCGCAACTGGTATCTCCCCAAGTGGCTGCACCGGATGCCGGACCTGACCCACGACGACGTGGCGATCCCGGAGCCCCGGAAGGTGCAGGACGGTCCGGTACGGGTTTCTCCATAAACCGTGGCCGGTAACGGGCGGTGCGGCAGGGCCTGTTGGTTTCCGGGGGAACCAGCAGGCCCTGCTCGTCATCTAGACGACCAACTGTGTTCACGCAACGGGGGAAGGACGAACATGGACAGGCGCAGTCTGTTGAAGGGTGTGGCGGCGGGTGCGGTGGCCGCGCCGGCGGCGGGGCTGTGGACCGCCCAGTCGGCCGGAGCGGCGGCGGTGAACTATCCGGTGGCGATCTGCGACCAGTACACCAACCGCTATCTGGTCCACGACCGTACGGCGAACTGGGACACGGCCTCGCCCAAGTGGGTCTTCGACCCGGGCAACGGCCGCACTCCGTGGGACAACCCGTTCGAGATCCGGTTCCGCGCGACCCAGCGCTACGGGACGCTCGCGCTGATGACCGCGGGCAACCCGGGCTCGGGCGCGGCCGGCATCGTGCGCGTCACCGGGAACGGCAGTCGGCTCGGCCACGGCGATCTGCTGTGGAAGGACGAGTCGATCGGTACGTTCCCGCACAGCATCGAGCGGATCCCGGGCAACGGATCGGTGGTGGTCGCCTGCACCCACGGCGCCGGTGCCGACACGGGCGAGATCCGGGTGTACGCGCCGAGCAGCAGCGACGTGCGGACCCTGAAGCTGGTCCAGCGCATCTACAAGACCGCCGACCTGGGGAAGCTGGTCCAGCCGCACGGGGTGCTGTGGGACGACCAGTTGAACCTGCTGTGGGTGATCGGCGGGACGGCGCTTCGCACGTACCAGGTCACGGGCAGTGGCCGGGGAACGCGCCTGAAGAAGGTCGGCAAGGAGGTCGACCTCAAGCGCGGCCCCGACGGCCGGGTGTGGGCCGGCAAGCATTTCGGGCACGACGTCCAGCCCGACTACAGCCGCCCCGGCTCCCTGGTGATCACCGACTCGAACGGGGTCTACCGCGTCGACCGGAACACCCGCCAGAAGGACAACGTCCACACGGCGAGCAACCGCTACGCACTCGTCAAGTCCTTCGTGGTCCACCCCTCCGGGCAGGAGATGTGGACCCGCGACACGAACGGCGACGCCTTGCCGTGGGGTGCCCCCACCGTCTTCTTCTCGTCCGGCGGGGACCGGACGAAGAAGAGGACGCAGATCTACAAGGCCCGGATCGTCACGACCCGGTTCCACTGACCGTCCCGCTCACCGGGCGGGCAGCTCCGCCTCGATGAGGTCCGCGGCCCGCTGCGTGCCGCCCTCGCCCGCCATGTCCTGCTGGATCACGGCGAGGCGGCGCGCCACCTCCGGGTCGTCGACCAGGGCGAGCACGGCCTCGCGCAGCGTCTCGGCGGTCGCTTCCTCCATCGGGACGTGCCGGGCGACGCCGAGGCCCTGCAGCATGTCCGCGTTGCCGAACTGGTCGACGGCCTGCGGGACGGCGACCATCGGCGTGGCGGTGGCCAGGCCCTCCTGGCTGCCGCCCGCACCGGCGTGCGTGATGAAGGCGTCGGCCTGCTTCAGGACCGCCAACTGCGGTACCCACTGGCGCACTTCGACGTTCGCGGGCACGTCGCCCAGGTCGTCGGCGGTGACGTGCTTGCCGACCTGGAGCACGACGTGCCAGCCCGGCAGATCGCCGAAGGCCCGCACGCACTCCCGGTAGAAGTCCGGCTGCTTGGTGAAGGACGAGCCGAGCGAGACGAGCAGGACGCGCTCGGCATCGGCGGGCCGCTCCCAGGTGCCCTGCGCGGACCGGTCGCCCTGGCAGGCGCCGACGAAGGTGTTCTTCTCCTCGTCGACCCGGTCGGCGTGGGGCTGGAGCGCCTTGGGGATGAGGACGAGGGTGCGGTCGTAGCGGCCCCAGAATTCGTCGGCGCTCTTCGGGACGCCGTACTCCTTCAGCCACGCGTCGAACTTCTCGAAGTACGCCTGGCCGCGCGGCGTCTGCCGGGGCTCGGCCCACATCGGCTTCGCGACCTCCTCCTCGTACCCCTCCCAGGCGACGAGGTTCGGCGAGAGCGTGATCGCGGGGACGCCCCAGCGGTGGGCGAGGACACCCGCCGGGTACGAGGTGATGTCGTGGATGACGAGGTCGGGCACGCCCGCCCCGCCCTCCCCCTCGTACGCCTCGATGAGCTGGGGCAGGGCCTGGATCGCGTCGTCCAGGAAGGGCTCCACGTTGTCGAGCAGCGTGGTGCCCCACGCGGCCGGGTCGTCGTCGGGGCCGGGCAGCGTGGTCCCGTAGAGCACCGGCTCGGCGCCGGTCTCGGCGATCTTCTCCTCGAAGAGGTGCGGGATCGCGTACGTCACGCGGTGCCCACGGGCGACGAGTTCCCGGATCACTTCGAGGCTCGGATTCACGTGCCCGTGGGCGGCGACGGAGAACATGGCGATGTGGGCAGGGCGTACGGGCACGGGGTGTTCCGGGTTCGTCATGCCCTCACCGTAAGCGAGACGAAACGTCTCGTGCAACTCATTACTCGTTCTTCGTGCGGCTCCTCCCGATCACCTCTGATAGCGCGCCAGCACCAGATTCCCGTCCTTCACCAGCCGTTTGCGCAGCTCGTCGAGGTCGATCGCCCCGCTGTAGTACTCCTGGAACGCGGGGGTGGCCACCTTGTCCTTCCACTCCGGGTAGCCGCGTACGGACTGGGCGGGTGCCGAGCGGAGGTGGGAGGCGAGGGCCGTGCCCGTCGCCCAGTCGTCCTTCGCCGTGCGCAGGGCCGGGTCCTTCAGGGCCTCGGTTCCGGTCGGCAGCATCCAGTCGCCGAGCGCGAGGCGCACCATGTTGCGCGGCTGGAGGAGGAAGTCGATGAACTCGGCCGCCTCCTTCTTGTGCGGGCTGTCCTCGGAGACCGAGAGGGTCTGGGGGCTGACGCCCTGGGTGAGTCCGTCGGCGCCGGCCGGTGCGGGCAGCACCTGCCAGTCGAAGCCCTTGGGCGCCTGCTGCACGATCTGCTGCCGGTAGGAGAAGCCGAGCGGCACCATCGCGTACTTGCCCGCGAAGAATCCGGGGAGGGTGTCGGAACCGCCCATGCCGAGGGTCGTGCTCGACGCGCTGTGGTCGACGTTCACCTGGTCGTGGACGGTGCGCGGCATCACTTCGTCCGCCGCCTCGAAGCGGACCTTCACCTTGCCGTCCTCGCCGCGGTGGAACATCTCGCCGCCCGTGGACAGGGACAGGTTCAACGTCGCCGACACGGGTTCCTTCAACGGCCAGGCGACGCCGTACTTGCCCTTGCCGCTGAGCTGCTTGGTGATCTGCCGGAACTCGTCCCAGGTCCACGGCTGCTGAGGGGTCGGGATGCGGACGCCGGACTCCTTGAGCCACGTCGCGTTCGCGATGAGGACGCGCGGCTCCTGCAGGAACGGCACGCCGTAGATCCCGTCGCCGAACGTCGCCGTCTCCCAACTCTGCTGCGGGATGTCGGACTTGAGGCGCTGCGGCAGATGGTCGCGCAGGTCGGCGAGGTAGCCGCCGTACGCGAAGTCCGCGAGGTCGTCCGACGCGTCGTGGATGATGTCGGGCGCCTCACCGCCCTCGAAGGACGTGAGCAGCTGGTCGTGGACGCTGTCCCAGCTGCCCTGGACGTACCTGACCTGGACGTCGGGGTGGGCCGCGTTCCACTCCTTCACCAGCTGTTTGTTGGCGTCGACGGACTCCTGCTGCCAGGCCAGGGACTGGAATTCGAGGGTGATGCGACCGTCCGGGCCGCCCGAGGAGCCGCCCGAGCATCCGGCGAGCAGCAGCGCCGACACCGCCGCGAGGGCCGTCGTCATCTTCCTTGCGTTCTTCATCACTTGACCGCTCCTGCCAGCATGCCGCCCGCGATCCGCTTCTGGATGACCGCGAAGATCAGCAGCGACGGGAGCGTGGCGAGGAACGCCGCCGCCGCGAGCGGGCCGAGGTCGGCGACGCCCTCGGCGCCGAGGAAGTGGGTGAGGATCACGGGCAGCGTCTGCCGCTCCGGCGATTTCATCAGGACCAGGGCGAAGAAGAACTCGTTCCACGCCGTGATGAACGCGAACAGGGCCGTCGCCACAATGCCGGGCGCGAGCAGCGGCGCCGTCACGGACACCAGGATGCGCAGCCGGCTCGCGCCGTCGACGGCCGCCGCCTCCTCCAACTCCCTCGGTACTGCCCGGACATAGCCGACGAGCATCCACAGCGCGAAGGGCAGTGCCCAGACGACGTAGACCATGATCAGGCCGGGCAGCGCGTTGATCAGGTGGAGGTTCTTGAGGATCAGGAACAGCGGGATGATCACGAGGACGAACGGGAACGCCTGACTGACCACCACCCAGCCCGTCGCCGCCCGCGACACGAACGAGCGGTGGCGCGCCATGACGTACGCCATCGGTGTCGCGATGACGATCGCGATCAGGGCGGCGCTGACGGCCACGAGGAGGGAGTTCCCGGCGGCCCGCAGCAGGGGCTGTTCGTCGAAGGCCTGGCGGAAGTTGGCGAGGGTGGGGTCCTTGGGGATCCAGGTGGGGTGCAGGCTCGCCAGTTCGCGGGGCGGCTTGAACGCCGTCGAGATCAGCCACAGGAACGGGAAGACGAGGAAGACGAGATAGGCGAGGAGCGCCAGGTACTGGCCGGCGCGGGCCGGCTTGCCGGTACGCATCACTGGTCGTCGCCTCCCTTCAGGCGGCCCACGAGGTAGAGGGCGAGGAGGATCGAGATGACGGCGACCATGACGCAGCCCATCGCCGCCGCGTAGCCGAACTGGCCGTAGCGGAAGGCCTCTTCGTACGCGAACAGCATCGGAAGGCGGGTGCGGCCGCCGGGGCCGCCGTTGGTCAGGACGTACACCAGGGCGAAGGAGTTGAAGTTCCAGATGAAGTTGAGCGCGGTGATGGCGAGGGCGATCGGGCGGATCGCTGGCCAGGTCACCGTGCGGAACCGGCGCCAGGCCCCCGCCCCGTCCATCGCCGCCGCCTCGTGCAGCTCGCGCGGGGTGTTCTGCAGCCCCGCCAGCAGCGCGACCGTGGTCTGCGGCATGCCCGCCCACACGCCGACGACGATGACGGCGGGCAGTGCGGTGCCGAGCCCGGTCAGCCAGTCCCGGCCGTCACCGAGGCCCAGGTCGCGGATCGTCTCGTTGAGGATGCCCGCGTCCGGGTTGTAGACGAGGCGCCACATGATGCCGACGACGACCTCCGGCATCGCCCACGGCACGATCGCGAGGGCCCGCGCCAGCCAGCGGAAGCGGAGGTTCTGGCTGAGCAGCAGGGCGAGGCCGAGCGCGAGCAGGAACTGCGGGACCGTCACCCCGACCGCCCACAACAGGCCGATCCTGAACGACTCCCAGAACAGGGTGTCGTGGAACAGGTCCTGGAAGTTGAGGGTGCCGACCCACTGCGTCGGCGCGGTGCGGCCCGCCTGCGAGTCGGTGAACGCGAGGCCGATCCCGTACAGGAGCGGTCCGACGCTCAGGACCAGGATCGGGATGAGCGCGGGGAGCACCAGGAACCAGGCGCCCTGTTCCCTGCGCGGTCCGGACCCGGGGTCGCGCCCCCGGTCCGTGGTCCGTTTCGGTGCGGTCAGAGAGGTCACGAAGGCGGCTCCTTCGGGCGGCGGTTCGGATGGTGGCTGTTCCGGCCGCCCGGGCGGCCCCCGACATGGTCCTGACAGCGTCCTACCACGTCAAGACGTGCGGGCGGGTGCAAGACTGGGCCGGTAGCAGCCGGAATACACGCCGGATTGCACGCCGGAACACAGGAACGTCGTCGGAGGCAAGTGATGGACGAGGCACGGGCACGGGACGTGCTGGACCGGGCGGGCGTCGGGGAAGGAGCCGCCGTGGACGCCCGGCTCCTGGCGCTCGGTGAGAACGCGGTCTTCGCCGTCGGCGATCTCGTCGTCAAGGTGGGCCGCTCCCTCGAGCAGGCCCCCGAACTCCTCGACCGGGCCCGCCGCGAACTCGCCATCGCCGCCTACCTCGCCGAGCACGGCGTCCCCGCGGTGCGCGCGGCGAAGGCCGAGCCACTGGTGGTGGGCGACGGGGCCGGGCATCCGGTGACCGTGTGGCAGCACATCCCGGAGGCGGTGCGGCCGGCCGAGCCGCGCGATCTGGCGGAGCTGTTGAAGCTGGTCCACGCGCTGCCCGCGCCGAGCGGGTTCACGCTGCCCCGGCGGGAGTTGCTCGGTGGCGTCGAGCGGTGGCTGCGACTCGCGGGCGACGCGATCGACCCGGCCGACGCGGCGTATCTGCGCGAGCGGCGGGACGGGTTCGCCGCCGCTGCCGCCGCGTTGACGCCGCGGCTTGCCCCCGGGCCCATTCACGGGGACGCCCTGCCCCGCAATGTGCACATCGGGCCCGACGGGCCCGTGCTCGTCGACCTGGAGACGTTCTCCGCGGATCTGCGCGAGCACGATCTGGTGGTGATGGCGCTGTCGCGGGACCGGTACGGGTTGCCTGCGGCGGCGTACGACGGGTTCGTGGCGGCGTACGGGTGGGACGTGCGGGAGTGGGAGGGGTGCGGGGTGCTCCGCGGGGCCCGGGAGACGGCTTCCTGTGCCTGGGTCGCGCAGCACGCCCCCAGCAATCCGAAGGCGCTTGTCGAGTTCGAGCGGCGGGTGGGGTCTTTGCGGGACGGGGACGAGTCGGTTCGGTGGTATCCGTTCTGACGTCGGCTTCCCCGCCGTTCGCACGGGGGCTTTGCCCCCCGGACCCCCAGTCCTCAGACTCCCCCGGCTAACGCCGGGCGGTGCTCCCGGACGGGCTGTCCATACGACGTATCGGCCACTCCGGGTCGATCACTGCGCCCTCGTCGCCCTTCTTCCGCAGGAAAGCCTGGAAGTCGGCTGCCCATTCCGCGTACCACTCCACCTGCCTGCGGTGGAGTTCGGCCGGGCCGAGGGATGCGACCTTGGGGTGGCGCTCGCCTATCGCGTGGGCCAGCAGCGCCGCGGCCAGGGCGTCCGCCGAGGCGTCGTGGGCCGCGTCGAGCGTGACCCCGTACTCGGTGCAGACGGCTTCGAGGTTGCGCTTGCCGCGGCGGTAGCGGTCGACGGTGCGGTCGATCGTGTACGGGTCGACGACCGGCGCCGGGTCGATGCCGCCGAGGCGGTCCCGCAGGGACGGCAGGCCGTGGCGGGCCAGCTCGGCCGACAGAAGGGTCAGGTCGAACGCCGCGTTGTACGCGACCACCGGGACGCCCGTGCGCCAGTACCCGACGAGGGTCTCGGCGATGGCGTCGGCCACCCGGTCGGCCGGGGCGCCCTCGGCCGCCGCCCGCTCGCTGCTGATCCCGTGCACGGCGACCGCCTCGTCCGGGATCGGCACGCCGGGGTCGGCGAGCCACTGCCGGTGGCCGAGGACCGAGCCGTCCCTGACCTCGATGACGGCGCCCGTGACGATGCGCGCCTCGCCCGGATCCGTCCCCGTCGTCTCCAGGTCGAAGCCGATCAGCAGCTCCCGGTGCCAGCCCATGGCAGCCCCCTTCTTCGTGGTGCGTTCCCCCAGTGACCACCACCTTCGCACGCGCCACTGACAATCCCCCCGGCGCCCGCTCCCGGCGGCCGCCGGGGCCGTCAGGACACCGGTCGGGCGTCCGCCCAGGCCTGCTCGAACTCGTCCCTGTACGTCACGAACAGTCCGTTCTCCCCCGCGTCCGCAAAGGCGCCCGCCTTCACGACCCGGCCGCCGCCGCGCAGGACGAGCACCGGTGCTTCCATGCCGCGCGTGCGGCGCAGGTACGACTGGATGACGGCGATGCCGTCCGAGCCGTCGCCGTCGACGAGGTACGCGGTGAAGCGCGGCGTCTCGTCGAAGACCTGGATCTCGAAGGCGTCCGGGTCGCGCAGACGGGCCCGTACGCGCCGCATGTGCAGGATGTTCATCTCGACGGCACGGCTCAACTCGCCCCGCTTGAGGCCGAGTTCCCGCTCGCGCCGCTTGACCGAGCTCGAGGCCGGGTTCAGGAAGAGGAGCCGCACGCGGCAGCCCGACTCGGCGAGGCGGATCAGGCGGCGGCCCGAGAAGTTCTGGACCAGGAGGTTCAGGCCGATCCCGATCGCGTCGAGGCGTCGCGCGCCGCCGAAGATGTCCTCGGCCGGGAACTGGCGCAGCAGGCGCACCCGGTCCGGGTGGACGCCGACCACGTCCGCGTACCGGTCGCCGACGAGGTCCTCGACCGCGTCGATGGGCAGGCGGCGGGCGGAGGGGACGTCGGAGCCGGCGCCGAGCATCTCCAGGAGGCGGGCGGAGGCGCGCTCGGCCTGGGCGAGGACCGTCTCGGACAGGGCGCGGTTGCGGGAGACGACGTTGCGGGTGACCTCGAGCTCGTCCAGGGCGAGTTCGACGTCGCGCCGGTCGTCGAAGTACGGCTCGAAGCACGGCCAGTGCTGCACCATCAGCTCGCGCAGCTGCGGGAGGGTCAGGAAGGACAGCACGTTGTCGTCGGCCGGGTCCAGCAAGTAGCCCTTGCGGCGGCTGACTTCGCGTACCGCGACGGCGCGCTGCACCCACTCCTGGCCGGCGGGCCCGGCAGCGGCGACGACCCAGTCGTCGCCGTGCACCGGCTCGTAGATGGGGCGCAGCACGGCCGCGACGACGGCCCGCAGCCGCTGCTCCACCAGGTTCAGCCAGATGTAGGCCCTGCCTGCTCGTTGGGCGCGCGTACGGACCTCGCGCCAGGCGTCGGCGCCCCAGTCCAGTTCGGGTCCGATCTGCGATCCCACATCCATGGGCCGAGCCAGTGACACCGCTCCCGGCGGAAGATCCGTGGAGGCCGCCCCCGTACCCTCCTGACCCTCGTGACCGTCGTCACCAGGGGGCAGCTCAAGACCTCCCGAGCTCACCCGCTCCGCACCGCCTTCCGCTCCCCCGAGCTATGTCGAGCACTCCCCCAGCAACGATCAAGGAAGGGTACTCCGGGAGCGGTCGGCGGTGCAGCCCGATGGAGGTGAAGGTTTCTCAACTCCCGTTCGGGGGAACCCCGTTCTGCCCGGCGAGGTCGGCGGGAGTGAGCGGATTCATAGCGGTCACGTCCCTGGGGGCCAGCGAGAAGCCCTGCCAGTGGACCGGCATCGGCTGCTGGTCCTCGTCCCGGGCGATGTGGTGGAACCCGATGTTGACCCAGGTGACCGGATGCGTCAGCGTCTGCCCGTTGACCCACTTGTCCACACTTGTCCCGCCGCAGTTCGCCGCGGGGTTGTCGCTGGCGTACTGCTCGCACTTCTTGTACTCCGTGAAGTACACGTCGTGCTTGGTGAACGAGCGCCCGGGGTACTTGCTGGAACGGCCGGGCACGAACTCGTAGGACCTCGGGTGTCCGTCCTTGTTCTTGCCCGCGGTGGAGACCACCCGCCACCACCGCATGTCCTTCACGTCACCGGCGAGTTCCTTGGTGACGGGGGTGCGCGTGGTCTTCGTGGTGGGCGAGCCGCTGCCGTTCGGCGGGGTCACCTTGGAGTCGTACTGCTCGACCTTGGCCTTGCCGGAGCCGTCCAGGCCGAAGTCGAGCCGCCAGAACACGTTGTGGTTGTGGCTCTCGGCGTAGGCGGTCGCACCCTTGCCGATGGGCCAGCCCTTGCCGTCGGTGCCGTCGTAGTCGTACGGGGAGAGGCTGCCGGTGGCGCCCTCGTTCGCGGTGATCGTGCCGTCGGAGGAGAAGCGCCACTCGGTGATGTACTCGTACCAGGACGCCTTGTTGACCGTGTAGACGAGCAGGTCCTTGCCCTGGGCGGAGTAGACCTTGCCGCTGCCGCCGGTCGAGTCGTCGTCGTTGAGGCGGTACGCGTGTCCGCGCGCACGCGTGGTGGCGCACAGCCCCTTCACGTTGCCCACGTCGGGGACCTTGACGGTCTTGATGGTGCCGCCGGGGCACTCGGCCGGCGCGAGGTTCTGCAGGGCCTGGCCGAAGTCGGTGCCGGTGACGTCGTCGTACTCGGCCTCCCCGTCGTCGTACGGGACGTGGACCTGGGCGAGGCGGGCGCTGGACAGGACGCGGATCGGCTGGGGCTCGCCCTTGGGCTGGTAGCTGACGTCGTCCAGGACGAGGCCGGAGAGGGTGTTGTAGTGCCAGCACATGCGCCAGGTGGTGCCGCCGTCGAGGGTCTGCTCGATCTGGTACGCCGCCGAGCAGGACGGTGCGGCTGCCGCGGGGGCCTTCTGGGGCTCGGCCGTGGCGGACGGGGCGGTGGCGAAGGCGGTGCCGAGCAGCGCGGTGACCGCAAGCCCGGAGAGGACGGCAGCGGGCCGTTTGCGGGCGCGCTGGGCTCTGTTGACGTGCATACGGAAGAACTCCCTTGTGCGGGACGTGAGTCGGGAGGGACGCAAGGACTGAGGGCGGCGGTGTGCGGCGCTCAGGAGAGACGGCCGACGGTGCGGTCGCTGAGGTCGACGATCAGGGCGCGGGTGTCGATCCACGGCCCGTTCTTCACCTTGGCGATGACGCGCAGGCAGCGGTGCTTTCCGCACGCGGTCAGGTCGGAGGGGACCTTCGCGACGGTCTCCTTGCGGAACACCATGCCGCTCAGTTGCAGCTGGTCCGCCTTGGTGAGGGGATTGCCGGTGGCGTCCTGATAGTCGGCCCTCAGGTCGGTGCCCGCCTTGCCGTCGATCAACAGCTGGGCCGCCGCGGCCAGTTCGTCCTTACTGGGTGGCGGCTGCACGCCCTGGTCGTTGCGCGTGTCCTCGACCTTGCCCGTGTCCAGGTTCACGGTCTTGGTGACGACGGTGTCGCTCTTGTAGTCGTAGTAGACGACGTCCGCGCGGCGCTGCTCCGCGGCCGCGCCCGCCAGTGTCGGGTCGGTCTCCGTCAGGTTCGTCGACAGGTGCTGGGGGCCGCGGTCGCCCTCGACGTCCCTGGCGTCCATCCGCAGGTTGTTGCTCGTCACCGCCAGTTTCTCGGCCCTGTCGATCTCGGCGTCGGTCAGCGGGTCCCGGCCCACGCCCTTGTCGCCCTCGGCGGGTGCGGCCTCGACCTTGCCCTCCGGAGGCACCGCGTCCTGCTGGGCCGCCCCCGCCCTGGCCGTGCCGGAACCGTCGGCCGGCAGGCTCACGCCGACCGCGACAGCGGCACCGGTGGCCGCGAGGGCCACGGTCGCCACAATCTTCCCGAGATGGCGTCTTGCTAGCTCGCGCACATCTTCCCCCTGCTTCCCCGGCAGTCCCACGCACGGGCATACCGGACTTACGTGGTCTTCCTGTAAGAGGGGCCCAACTCGTAGGTGGTTCCGCCACTTTCGGGGGAGAGACTGACTGATGTCGCCCGGACCGCCGGGCCCACAGTGGAAGAGTCGTTGCCATGCAGGTCTGGCCTGGACAGGCGTATCCACTCGGTGCCACGTACGACGGCGCCGGTACGAACTTTGCGGTCTTCTCGGAGGCCGCGGACCGCGTCGAGTTGTGCCTGTTGCACGACGACGGCTCGGAAACCGCGGTGGAACTCCGGGAGTCCGACGCGTTCGTCCGGCACGCCTACCTCCCCGGGATCATGCCGGGGCAGCGTTACGGGTACCGCGCACACGGCCCGTACGAGCCCGCGCACGGGCTGCGCTGCAACTCGGCGAAGCTGCTGCTCGACCCGTACGCGCGCGCCATCAGCGGGCGGATCGACTGGGACGAGGCGGTGTACGGCTACCCGTTCGACGCCCCGGAGGAGCGCAACGACCTCGACTCGGCGCCGCACATGATGGCGTCGGTCGTGGTCAATCCGTACTTCGACTGGGGCGACGACCGGCCGCCGCGCACCGAGTACCACGAGACGGTGCTCTACGAGGCGCACGTGAAGGGCCTGACGATGCGCCACCCCGGGCTGCCGGAGGAGCTGCGCGGCACGTATGCGGCGCTCGCGCATCCGGCGGTCATCGACCACCTCGTCGAACTGGGCGTGACGGCGCTGGAGTTGATGCCGGTCCACCAGTTCGTGAACGATCACCGGCTGGTCGAGATGGGCCTGAACAACTACTGGGGCTACAACACGATCGGCTTCTTCGCCCCGCACAACACGTACGCGTCGTGGGGCGACCGGGGCGAGCAGGTCCTGGAGTTCAAGTCGGCGGTGCGGGCGCTGCACCAGGCCGGCATCGAGGTCATCCTGGACGTCGTCTACAACCACACGGCCGAGGGGAACCATCTGGGCCCGACGCTGTCCTTCAAGGGGCTCGACAACCAGTCGTACTACCGGCTGGCCGAGGACCCGCAGTACTACATGGACACCACGGGGACGGGGAACTCGCTGCTGATGCGGTCCCCGCACGTCCTCCAGATGATCATGGATTCGCTGCGCTACTGGGTGGAGGAGATGCACGTCGACGGGTTCCGCTTCGATCTGGCGGCGACCTTGGCACGGCAGTTCCACGAGGTGGACCGGCTGTCGTCGTTCTTCGACCTGGTGCAGCAGGACCCGGTCATCTCTCAGGTGAAGCTGATCGCGGAGCCGTGGGACGTCGGCGAGGGCGGCTATCAGGTGGGCAACTTCCCGCCG
Source organism: Streptomyces sp. NPDC050085 (assembly GCF_044460595.1). Taxonomy (NCBI): domain Bacteria; kingdom Bacillati; phylum Actinomycetota; class Actinomycetes; order Kitasatosporales; family Streptomycetaceae; genus Streptomyces; species Streptomyces sp. NPDC050085. The sequence goes on from NZ_JBITJZ010000001.1 coordinate 1,534,200, forward strand.
CTGTGGACCGAGTGGAACGGCAAGTACCGCGACACGGTGCGGGACCTGTGGCGGGGCGAGCCGCGCACCCTGGCCGAGTTCGCGGGCCGGATCACCGGCTCGTCGGACCTCTACCAGGACGACGGCCGCCGCCCGCTGGCCTCCATCAACTTCGTGACGTGCCACGACGGTTTCACCCTGCACGACCTGGTGGCGTACAACAGCAAGCACAACGACGCCAACGGGGAGGGCAATCGCGACGGCGAGAGCCACAACAGGTCCTGGAACTGCGGCACGGAGGGCGAGACCGACGCCCCCGAGGTCCTCGACCTACGGGCACGCCAAATGCGAAATTTCGTCGCCACGTTGATGCTGTCGCAGGGCGTCCCGATGCTCAGCCACGGCGACGAGTTCGCGCGTACGCAGGGCGGCAACAACAACGCCTACTGCCAGGACAACGAGGTGTCCTGGGTGCGCTGGGCGGATCCTGACGCCCCGCCCGAGCCGTTCCTGGAGTTCACGCGCGCGATGGTGCGGCTGCGGCGCGAGCATCCCGTGTTCCGCAGGCGCCGCTTCTTCCACGGCCGCCCCGTGGAGGGCACGCACGACGAGCTGTCGGACATCGCCTGGTTCACGCCCGAGGGCGAGGAGATGACGCAGCGGGACTGGGGCGCGGCGCAGGCCCGCGCGCTGTCGGTGTTCCTGAACGGCAACGCGATCTCGGAGCCGGGGCCGCGCGGTGAGCGCATCCTGGACGACTCGTTCCTGTTGCTGTTCAACGCCTCCCCCAAGGACCTGGAGTTCGTGGTGCCGGTCAATCACGGCCGGCAGTGGGAGACGGTCGTGGACACGGCGCTGCCCGACGGGCTGCCCTCGGACGACGGCGAGAAGGTGCAGGCGGGCGACCGGCTGACGCTGGCGGGACGCAGCCTCACCGTGCTGCGACGGCCGGCGTAGCCGCTTCGACGGGCGCCTGGAGGGGCCGTACGCGCAGTGCCACGAGGAAGGCGAGGACCGCTGCCGCGCTGCCCACGGCGAACGCGGCAGCGGGCCCGTGGGCCTGCGCGAGGCGGCCCGCCACGGCGAGCGTGACCGCCTGTCCGCCGACGAAGGCGCTCGCGGCGACCGTCATGCCCTCGGCGATCCGCTCGCGCGGCACGGCCCGCTCGGTGAGCCCGAACCCGGTGATCAGGTTCGGTGCGAACAGGGCGCCGAAGACGGTCACGACGACGTACAGGAGCGGCATGGTCTGCGTGACGATGAGCGGGAGCGACAGCAGGGCGGCGGACGCGGTCGCCACGCGCCAGCGGCGGTGCAGCGCGAACCGCTCGGGCACGGCCGCCATCGACAGGCCGACGACGGCGCTCATGACGCCCATCGCGGCGTAGACGAGGCCGGCCTGGTCCTCGTGGCCGAGCTCCTGGGTCAGGGCGGTGATCCCGGCGCCGCAGCCGCCCAGCAGGATGCCGAGGAGGACGAGCCCGACGCGGACGACGTGCACCTCGCGCGGCATGCCCTTCTTCCGGTCGCCCCGCGCGCGTGGGAGCGCGTCCGCGGCGGCCCGCGGCACGGCCGTCGCCGACGGGTGCAGTGCGAACGCGGCGCCGCAGAGTGCGACGAGCAGGGCCGCGGCCCCGAACGCGTAGGCGGGATGGGCGACCACGGAGGCGACGCCGATGAGGGCGGGGCCGAGGACGAAGGAGAGCTCGTCCATGGTCGACTCGAGGGACAGGACGGCGTTCACGACGCGTTCGTCGGCTCCCTCGCGGCGCACGAGGGCGACCCCGCGGGCGCGGGCGAGCGGGCCGACGCCGGGCACGGTGGCGCCCGCGACGACACCGAGCGCGACCAGCAGGGGCGTCGGCAGGTCGTACAGCGCGCCCAGGGTGTAGGCGGCGATGGCCAGGGAGTTGAGCAGCGCGAAGGCGAGCACGACCGGGCGCTGGCCGCGCCGGTCGGAGAGGCGGCCCACGAAGGGCCCCATGGCGACCTGGCCGAGCGCGAGGGCGCAGGCGACGGTGCCGCCGGTGGCGAGCGAGCCGCTGGTCCGCGTCACCAGCAGGACGCTGCCGAACTGGATCACCGCGACCGGCAGCCGCCCGAGGAACGAGACCAGCGGCAGCAGCCTCCCGGTCACCGCGATCACCTGGCGGTACGTGTCGAGCGTGCTGGGGGCTTTCGTGGCGGTGCCGGTCATCGTCCGAAGCTAGCGAGACGCGGGGCGGCACCTGCATGTGACGATGACACGAAACGCGGCCATGGGGGTACGTAGGTTCGCATGACGCCTCAGCACCCGAGCGCGACCTACCGGCTTCAACTGCAACCGGAATTCGGCTTCGCGGCGGCCGCGTCCGCCGTCCCGTACCTGGCCTCCCTGGGGATCTCGCAGCTGCACCTGTCCCCCGTCCTGGAGGCCGTGCCCGGCTCGACGCACGGCTACGACGTGGTGGACCACGCGCGCGTACGCGGCGAACTGGGCGGCGAGGACGGTCTGCGCGCGCTGGCCCGCACCGCGCACGAGCACGGCCTCGGCCTGGTCGTGGACATCGTGCCCAACCACATGGCCGCGGCCGTGCCGCACAACCGCGCGCTCTACGAAGTGCTGCGGGACGGGCCCACGTCTCCGTATGCGCGCTGGTTCGACATCGGCTGGCAGACGCAGGAGGGCCGGGTCCTGCTGCCGGTCCTCGGACATCATCTGGGCGACGAACTGCCGTACCTGAAGGTGGACGGCGACGTACTGCGCTACTACGAGCACGCCTTCCCGCTGCGCGAAGGCACCCGTACGCTGCCGCTGCCACGCCTGCTGGACGCGCAGTGGTACCGCCTGGCGTGGTGGCGCCTCGCACGCACCGAGCTCAACTACCGGCGCTTCTTCACCATTTCGGATCTGATCGCGGTGCGCGTGGAGGATCCGGAGGTCTTCGACGCGACGCACGCGACCGTCCTGCGGCTGATGCGGGAGGGCGTCGTCGACGGGCTGCGCGTCGACCATCCCGACGGACTCGCCGATCCCGGCGCCTACTTGCAGCGGCTGAGCGAGGCGACAGGCGGCCGCTGGACGGTCGTCGAGAAGATCCTGGAGGACGGCGAACAGCTGCCCGCCGCCTGGCCGGTCGCGGGCACCACCGGGTACGACGCGCTGCGCCACATCGACGGCCTGTTCACGGACCCGGCGGGCGCCGGTCAACTCCTCGGCCTGTTCCGCCGGTTCACGGGCGCCCCGGACGACCGGGGCGGCGACTGGGCGGCCACGGTGCGCCGTGCCGCCCACCGCGTCGTCACGTACGACCTCGCCACGGAGGTGGCACGCCTGACCCGGGAGGCCGCCGCACTGTGCGCGCTGGAGCCGGAGCTGCGCGACCACGCCCCGTGGGCGCTGCGCACGGCCCTGCGGGAACTGCTCGTACGGGTCCCCGTGTACCGGCCGTACGTGAGCGGAGGCGTCGACCCGGAGACGGTGTTGACGGCGACAGACGCGGCTGACGCGAAAGCCGCGTTCACAGTCGCCGAGGAGGCTCGCGCGGTGGACGCCGTACGGGAGTTGGCGCTTGGCCGGCGCGGGACGGGGCCGCGGCACACGGCCTTCCGGGCGCGGTTCGCGCAGACCGCGTCGGCGCTGCGGGCCAAGTCGGTCGAGGACATGGCGTTCTACCGGCACACGCCGCTCCTGTCGGCCCTGGAGGTCGGCGGCTGCCCGCACGACCCGGCGGTCTCGGCCGAGGTCTTCCACGCGTACTGTGCGCGGCTGCAGCGGGACTGGCCGTACACCTCGACGGCGCTGTCCACGCACGACACGAAGCGCAGCGCGGACGTGCGGGCGGGAATCTCCCTCCTCACCCAGTGCCCCGACCGGTGGGAGTCCCTGCTCGCCCGGGTCACCGAGGACACCGCGCACGGCGGCGGCACGAGCTCGCCCGACCCCCAACTGGCGTGGGCGGCCTGGCAGACGGTGGCGGGGCTCGGACCCGCGGAGCCGGAGCGGCTGCAGCGTGCGCTGCTCAAGCACGTGCGCGAGGCGGGCCTGTTCACGACGTGGACGGAGCAGAACGCCGCCTATGAGAGCGCGGTGCGCGACTTCGTGGCGTCCGGGCCGTGCGGGCCGCCCGGCGACACGGTGCTGCGGTTCATGGCGGAGCTCGCGCCCCATGTCCGGGCGAACGTCCTGGGAGCGGCCCTGGTGCATCTGACGATGCCGGGCGTGCCCGACCTCTACCAGGGCACCGAGCACGAGTACCGCGCCCTGGTGGACCCGGACAACCGGGCGCCCGTTTCCTTCGACGTGAAGGAGCGCGGTGCGCTCTCCGTGGAGAAGGCCGCGCTCACGAGGGCGGCGCTGCGGCTGCGGAGGGAGCACCCCGAGTGGTTCGGCGGAGCGGCGACCTATGAGCCGCTGCTCGCCGAAGGGCCGGGCGAGGCGCACTGCGTGGCGTTCGCGCGTTCCCGGCGGGTGGTCGTCGCGGTGACCCGGCTGTCGCTGCGGCTCGCCGACGCGGGCGGCTGGCGGGAGACGCGGCTGCGTCTTCCCGAGGGCGAGTGGTGCGAACTGCTCGCTCCGGAGCGGCGGTTCGACGGCCACGCGCGCGTGGCGGACCTCTTCGAGCGGCTTCCGGTGGCGCTCCTGGTGCGCTCCGACGCCGGTACGCAGGTCAGTGCAGCCGTACGAGAAGCGAGCGCGGAGAGCGTGTGAGGAGTCCCTCGGGGTCGGGCCGGAAGCCGGGTGCCCAGGTCATCCTCGGCAGTGCCTCCAGCAGGGCGTGCAGGCCCGACCCTGCGGTGAGGCGGGCGAGTTGGACGCCCAGGCAGCGGTGCCGGCCCACGCCGAACGCGAGCTGTCCCGGGGCCGCGCGGAAGAGGTCGTAGCGGTCGGGGTCGGCGAACCGGTCGGGGTCGCGCCCCGCCGAGCCGACCAGGCAGGCCACGGTGGCGCCCGCGGGTATCGTGCCGCCGCTCACCGCGACGGGCGCGAGGGCGCGGCGCAGGACGATGTGCACGGCCGGGTCGCGGCGCAGCGACTCGGCCCAGGCGGCGTCGGCGAGGGCGGGCCTGGCGCGCACCAGGGCCAGTTGGGCGGGGTGGTCGAGGAGGTTGGCGAGCAGCGCGGCGAGCGCCCGGTCGGTGGCCTCGCCGCCCGCGCCGAGGAGGTTCGCGACGAGCCCGGTCACCGCCTCGTCGGACAGCGGCCGCCCGTCGGCCCGCGCGGTGCACAGCACGGACAGGAGGTCGCCGCGGGGGTGCGCGCGACGCCGTGCGACGTGCGGGCGCAGAAAAGCGTCCAGGCCCGTCGGCGCTCCGCCCAGGTGGGTCAGGCCGGTGCGGCACCAGTCGGTGACGCGGGCGGTGTCCTCGTAGGGCAGTCCGAGCGCGGCCACCACGGCGGCGGCGGGCAGCCAGTCGCAGAACTCCGTGACCAGGTCGGCCTCTTGGCGTCGGGTGAGGCGGCGGGCGAGCACGTAGGCGGTGCGTTCCACGCCCGCCTTCAATGCGGCCAGCGCGCGCCCTTGCAGTGCGGGTGACACGAGAGCGCGGTGCTCCGCGTGGGTGGCCTCTTCGAGGTGGGCGAACGTGCGCCCCGGCGGCGGCGCGACCAGGCGGGGGTCGCTCAGCGCCGCGCGCACGTCCGCGTAGCGGCTCAGCAGCCAGGCGCCGAAGCGCTCGTCCTGGAGGAGGGGATGCGTGTCGCGCAGCGTGCGGTACAGCGGGTACGGGTCGCGGGCGACGGCCGGGTCCGCGAGGCTCGGCGGCGGCGCGGGCACGGTACGCACGGGCGGGCCGGGATCACCGGGGCGCGCAGCCCCTCCGGGAGGGCACAGCACCGCAAGGCCCTCCTCCGTGCCATGGGCGCGCACCGGGTGCGGCGCGCGGCTGCTCTCAGCGCACCACCGCGGGCTCCGGCGCGCAGCCCTCGTACGGCCGTACGGGTGACGACGGCGACGCTCCGTAAGGCCACGACCTGCGCAGAAGCTCGACGAAGGCGGCCGCTGCGCCGACCGGCTCGACGCGGGAGAGCACGGTCGGACTCCGGCGCCAGGGCGGCTCGACGGAGAGCACGACGCAGTCCTCGCCGACCGCCCCGGTCACGATGTGCGCGGGCGCCGCGCACACGCCTTCGCCCGCCGCCGCCATGCGCACCGCGGTGGAGGTGTGCTCGGTGAACACGGCGGTGCGGGGGCTGAACCCGGCCTCGCCGCAGGCCCAGTCCAAGAAGCGCTGCCCGTGCACGACCGGCTCCATCGCACAGCGGATCCAGGTGCGGTCGGCGAACTCGGCCAGGCGCACCGACGTACGGCCCTGCCCGTCACGGACGGCCTGGATCTCGCCGCTGCGGGCCTGGCGGCGGACGAGCGGGGATTCGTGCCGCCCGCGGACTGGAACCGCCTGGAAACGGCGGTGGCGGGCATCCAGGTCGTCGGGGACCTGCCGCCGCCGTCGCTCGGCCTCGCCCACGCCTCCTTCGCCGAGGGCCTGTTGGTGGCGGAGCCGCTCGCGGGAGTGGCGTCCGCCCCGGTGGACTACGCGGCCGTCCCCCGCGTCACGTACTCCTTGCCGCAGACCGCGGCCGTCAGCCTGTCCGCGGCCGAGGCACGCGCGCGTGGCCACGAGATCGTCGTGAACACGATGCCGCTGACGGCCGTAGCCAAGGGCATGGTGCACGGGGCAGGGCGGTGTCGTGAAGGCCGTCGCGGAACAGAGCGACGAGCCGGGCGGCGGCCGGGTCCTCGGTGTGCACCTCGTCGGTCCGAACGTCTCGGAGATGATCGCGGAGAGCCGGCTCGTCGTAACCTTGGCCACCGCACCTGCCGACGTGGCCAGGCACATTCATGCACACCCCACGCTCTCCGGGGCCGTCGGCGAGACGTTCCTCACCCTCGCGGGGCGCGGCCTGCATCAGCAATGAGCGGTGGTACAGGCCTTCTTGACAGGCGGAGTGGAGCGTGGCGTACTGCGGGTGCCGAAGACAGGGAGCACCAACGGGGGTGAGTCACCTGACGGAGCAGCGGTACCCCACGTCGGCCGAACTGGTCCAGTCAGCGCGGGAGCTGGCGACTCATCGGCCTGACCTGTGCCGTCTACGCCAGGTCGGTGTCTCCCGTGCCGGTCGGCCGCTGCACCTGCTGTCCGTCGGGCACGACCCGCGCACCGTCCTCGTCGTCGCGGGCGCCCACGCCAACGAGCCGACGGGCGGCTCCACGGTGCTGCATCTCGCCGAACGGGCGCTCCTGGAGCAGGCGTTGCGCTCCGACCGGTCCTGGCACTTCCTGCTGTGCGCCGACCCCGACGGCGCGGCCCTGCACACGACGCCCGCGCCGCGCACGCTGCGCGACTACCACCGGTTCTTCTTCCGCCCCGCGGGCCCCGAGCAGCCCGAGTGGTCCCCGTCGGTGCTGCCCCCGGACATGCTCCCCCCGGAGACGAGAACGCTCACCGGGGTCATCGACGAGCTGCGCCCCTACCTCCAGGTGTCGCTGCACGGCACCGAACTGGGGGGCAGCTGGGTGCAGTTGACCCGGGACATCCCGGGGCTCGCGGAGCCCTTCGCCAAGTCGGCGGCGGAGCTGCACATACCGGTGGAGACGGGCGCGTCGGACGCGGCGGGCTGGCCGACGTCGGGGCCGGGCGTCCATGTGATGCCGGATCCGGACGCGCAGGCCGCGTTCCCGAGCCTGCCCGACGACGCCCGGCACTCCACCTGGCACCACGCGCACCGCTACGGCGGCTCCACGGCGATCGTCGAGGTGCCGATGTGGGCCAGCGACCTGGTGGACGACCCTGCGCCGCACCCCGCGCCCGAGCGCGCCCTGCGGCGCATCGCGACCCGGCTGAGCCGGGACACCCGGCTCGTGGAGGACATCCTCGCGGAGACGCTGCCCCGGCTGCCCGACACCACGGGCCCGCTGCTGCGGGCGGCCCGCTGGGCGCTGAGCCTGGTGCCGGGCCTGGCGGACGACTGGGTGCAACCGCCGCCGCCGGACGCGACGATGGCGTACGTCGGCAGCATCGACGCGTTCGCCCGGCGGCTTCCGCTGCGCGCCGCCGCGATGCTGCTGCGCGTCCTGGAGGAGGCCGGCGATCCGGCCGCGCCCCGCCTCGACGCCCTGGTCACCCGCTGGTGCGAGGTGTACGCGGACCGGTTCGGGGCGCGCTGGGTGCCGGTGGCCCATCAGATCGAGCACCAGGCCCGGACGACGATCGCGGCCGTCCGCCACGCGCAGGGCGGTTGACCGCCCCGCGCGGGACCGCAGGACTCGGGCGACCTGCCAGGTGCTCTGTCAGGTGATCTCTGTCAGGTGATGTGTCAGACAGTGCGTCAGGCGATCTGTCAGGCGATCTGTCAGGCGATCTTGAAGACGGATCCCGTGGAGGCACCCATGACGCAGTCGTTGGAGAAGTTGCGGGCGTAGACCACGCGGCGTCCGTTCCACATCCCGTACGCGGCGGCCGTGACCGGCTTGTAGATCATGGGGCAGACGGTGTCCTTGACGTGGATCCGGTTGATGTCGCCGCCCGCGCGCGCGAGTTCGCGACAGGCCCGCGCAGCCTGCGGGTGGAGCTCGGCCTTGCGCGCCGGGCAGCGCAGCAGCGTGCCCTTCATGTCGCCGAAGCCGGCGTCGCCCTGCATGACGGCGACGTAGACCCAGTTGCCGGGCAGCTTCTGCTGCTGCGGGGCGGCCTGCGCGGTGCCGGTGGCCGTGGCGAGCAGGGTGCCCGCGGCGGCCAGGGCGAGCAGGGGCTTGCGGACCTTCAAGGAGACCGGGCCGGAGAGCAGGGCCATGGGGGGTCACCGTTCCTCGTGTTCAGGGGTGCGCGGGCGAGCGCCCGTGCCGCTGCTTCCATCGGCACGGCGAGGCCCCCGGTCCACCCGCAGAGGGGCGGCATCCACCCGAACGGGCGCGCGGGAACGGTCAGTCGGCGGACAGCCGGAACGACATGCGGCCGAAGCCGACCTGGTCGCCGTCCTGCACGACGGCGGCGCCGATCACTCTGCGGCCGTTCACGGACGTGCCGTTGGTCGAGCCGAGGTCGCGCAGCACCCACATGCCGCCCTGCCGGCTGAGCTCGGCGTGCACCCGGGAGACCGACTCGTGGCTGAGCCGCAGTCCGTTGGCCGGGTCGCGGCCGATGCGCAGCGGATAGGGGTTGGCGACCGGGGGCAGCAGCAGCTTCGGCAGCCGCTCGACGGTCCACGCCCTGCGCAGCCGTACGGTGAAGCCGGAGACGGCGCCCACGGCCCCGAACACGGCCCGCGTCCAGCGGTTCTCGGGCTGCAGATCGGCGGTGAGCACGGCGAGTTCGTCGGGCCTGCGGGCGGCGAGCGCCAGCTCCATGCGCCGGACGAACGTGTCGTGCGAGAGCCGCCCGAGCGCGACGCCGTCCCTGAGCACCTTCAGCGCACGGTCCCGCTCGGCGTCGGACAACCGGGCCGGGTACGTGTGGTGTTCAAAAGAGGACGTCACCCTGGTGATTGTCGGGCAGCGCGGGCGGGGTGTCCAGAAAAGGAAGAGCGTCTCGCCGCACCCGCTGTTACGTTCGACCCCGCCGCGGCCGGGAGCAGGCCGCTTCCTTAGGAGAGTTCTTGACTTCTGCACAGCAGAACAGCGTTACCGTGCGGTCCCTCACCGAGGCCGACGCCCCTCTCTTCCACACGATGGACGACCCCGGTCTGGTGGGGCGGATCACCACCGGGGTCGACTACCGCACGCACGCGCAGGGCGGTGACTACGACCCCGCCTGGACGTGGGTGGCGCTGCGCGGGGAGCGGGTCGTCGCCCGGGCCGCCTGGTGGGGCGCCCCCGGCGACGAGAAGCCCGTGAACCTCAACTGGTTCGACGTGCTCGAGGACGACCTGGAGGCGGGCGTCGAACTGCTCAGGCAGGCCCCCTTCGACGTCGAGTACGAGTTGCAGTTGCCGCCCGACTGGAGGGAGCGTCCCGAGGCGCGGGCGGCTGCCGAGCTGCGCATGGAGGCGGCCAGGAAGGCGGGCATGCGCCTTCTTGTGGAGCGGCTGCGCTACCGGTGGCGGCCCGCGGACGGGTTGCCGGAGCGGCCCGGGCGCCTCACGTTCCGGCCCGAGCCGGACGACGCGGTGGTCCTGGACGTGCTGCGCCGCGTGCACTCGGTGACGCTGGACGCGCACGCGCTGCTCGACATCGAGGAGGGCGGTCTCGACAAGGCGGCACAGGCCGAGCTGGACTTCTTCCACTGGTGCCCGTCGCCTCGCGAATGGCTGCAGTTGGCGTACACGGCCGACGGAGAGGTCGCCGGGATCCACGTGCCCGGCTACAACCGGACCGGGCCCATCGTCGGCTTCATCGGGGTGGTGCCGGAGCAGCGCGGCCACGGATACGCGTACGACCTGCTGGTCGAGACGACGCACTTCCTGGTGGAGCACGGGGTGGAGTTCATCGACGCGGCCACCGACGACGGGAACTTCCCGATGGCGGCGAACTTCGCGAAAGCCGGGTACCCGGTGGCGGAGAAGCGCGTCCACTACGTGTGGCCGCCCGCCGTGTGACCCACCACAGTGCACCCCCAGTAGTGGCGAATCCCCGGCGGGACGATCATCGCTGACGCACCATGGACGCGTCGTCACTGTCGGCAGACATCCGGCTACGAGGGGGAAACGGTCCGTGCGGTTCGAGGTGTGGGCACCACAGGCAGAGCGGGTCACGCTCCATTGCGACGGGCACGCGCGTGCGTTGGAGCGGGATCCGGGCCGCGCGGGCTGGTGGTCCGGGGAGGCCGATGCCGGGGACGGTTCGCGGTACGGGTTCGCGCTCGACGAGGGGCCCGTGCTGCCGGACCCGCGCTCGCGCCGCCAGCCGGACGGGCCCGACGGGCTCAGCGCGGTCGTCGACCACCAGCGGTACGCGTGGCGCGGCGACTGGGCGGGCCGGGGCCTGACGGGTGCGGTCCTGTACGAGCTGCACGTGGGCACGTACACGAAGGAAGGCACCCTCGACGCGGCGGCCGCGCACCTCGGGCACCTGGCCGAACTGGGCGTCACGCACGTCGAGTTGATGCCGCTGTGTCCGGTCCCCGGCCGGCACGGCTGGGGGTACGACGGGGTCAGCCTGTGGGCGGTGCACGAGCCGTACGGCGGCCCCGAGGCGCTGAAGCGCTTTGTCGACGCGGCGCACGCGCTGGGGCTCGGCGTCGTCCTCGACGTCGTGCACAACCACCTGGGCCCGTCGGGCAACCATCTGGCCGCGTTCGGGCCGTACTTCACGGACACCCATCACACGCCGTGGGGCAGTGCCGTGAACCTGGACGCGCCCGGCTCGGACGAGACGCGGGCGTTCCTGCTGGGCAGCGCGCTCGCCTGGCTGCGCGACTACCGCCTCGACGGCCTGCGCCTGGACGCGATCCACGAACTGCACGACCGGCGCGCCCTGCCCTTCCTCGAGGAGCTCTCCGGCGAGGTCGACGCGCTCGGCGAGCGGCTCGGGCGGCCGCTGTTCCTGATCGGCGAGTCCGACCTGGGTGACCCGCGGGTCGTGACCCCGCGCGCGGAGGGCGGCCTCGGCCTGCACGCGCAGTGGAACGACGACGTCCACCACGCCGTGCACGCGGCCGTCACCGGTGAACGGCAGGGCTATTACGCGGACTTCGCGCGCGAGCCGCTGGCCGCCGTCGCCAAGACGCTGACGCGCGGCTTCTTCCACGACGGTACGTTCTCCTCGTTCCGGGGGCGCCGTCACGGCCGCCCGCTGGACCGGGCCCGCACCCCCGCGCATCGCCTGCTGGCCTACACACAGACCCACGACCAGATCGGCAACCGGGCGCAGGGCGACCGGCTCGCGGCCACCGTCCCGCCGGGTCTCCTCGCGTGCGCGGCGACGCTGGTCCTGACGGGTCCTTTCACGCCGATGCTGTTCATGGGCGAGGAGTGGGCGGCGAGCACGCCCTGGCAGTACTTCACGGACCACACCGATCCGGGGCTCGCCGAGGCCGTGCGCAAGGGCAGGCGGCGGGAGTTCGCGGCGCACGGCTGGGCCGAGGAGGACATCCCCGATCCGCAGGACCCGGCGACGCGGGAACGTTCCTGCCTCGACTGGTCGGAGCTCGGCTCGGGGCGCCACGCGCGCGTACTCGCCTGGTACCGGGATCTGATCGCCCTGCGGCACGCCCGCACGGACCTCCAGAACCCGGACCTCGCGGCGGTCAAGGTGGCGTACGACGAGGAGGCGCGCTGGATCGCGTACCGGCGGGGCGATCTGCGGGTGGCGGTGAACCTGTCGGACGTGCCGGTGACGATCCCGCTGGGGCGGCGTGTCACCCGGGTGCTCGCGGCGTGGGAGCCGGTGCGGGTCGCCCACGAGGAGGGCCGGCTGACCGTACCCGCACAGTCGTGCGCGGTCCTGCAGGGCAGCTGAGGGGCCGACCCGGCGCGTGACGGCGGCGCGGCGTGGGCGGGCTCAGCCCTCGGAGACCAGCTCCAGCAGGATCGGCTCCCACGCCCGCTCCAGCTGGACCCGCAGCAGCCACTCGGGGCTGTCGTCGGTTCCGTACAGCCGGTCGGCGAGGCGCACCAGCGTGTCGCAGCGGGCCAGCCACAGGCCGCGCAGGCAGACCCGGGCGCCGTACCCGGCCAGCGTCGCGGAACGGACGGCGGCCCGGGCGCCCACCGCGACGGCGAGGCCCGCGATGTCCTCGGCCGGATCGCCGATCACGGCGTCGGCCCAGTCGAGGACGCCGCGCACGCGGCCGTCGGGCGACACGGTCAGATGCTCGCCCTTGAGGTCGTGGTGGACGAGCACGGCCTCGGCCTGCGGGCCGAGCTGTGCGACGGCCGCACCGGTCAGCTGGGCGAGCCGGGACGGGTCGAACTCACCGTCCTTGTCGAGCTGTTGGGCGGCCGCGGCCGCCTCGCGCCGGAGGTTCTCCAGGGAGCGCGGGGCGACCTTGGGCACGCCGAGCGGCACGGCCCGCGCGGGCGGCACCGCGCGCAGTCCGGTGAGCAGCCCCGCGAGGTCCTCCTCGCCGACGGCGGTGACGTCCCTGACCTCAGCGGACTCGCCGGCGAGCCGGGTGTCGAGCGTGCAGGCGAGGCCCGGCGCCCACTCCCCCGAGGCGACGGACACGGGCACGGCGACGGGCAGATGGGGGCGGACGAGGTCACGCAGCCGCAGCTCGCGGCGCAGGCCCTGGGAGACCTGCCCGTCGGGGGCGCAGCGCAGGACGTGCCGGGCGCCCACCCACCAGGCGGCGTGCGCGCCGCCCTCGGTGACCGGGCGCACCTCGACGGCGCCGCCGTCCGGGAGCAGGGTCTCCAGGAGGCGGCGCACCACGTCGGCGTCCGGGCGCTGCGACACGGCGGGTCAGCCCACGATCGCCAGGTCCCGCGCGGTCGCGTTGAGCCGCGCGCCGCCGTCCTCGGTGACCGTGACGATGTCCTCGATGCGGACGCCGAACCGGCCGGGGAGGTAGATGCCGGGTTCGACCGAGAAGCACATCCCGGGCACCAGCTCCTGCTCCTCGCCCTCGATCATGTACGGCGGTTCGTGCGTGGTGACGCCGATGCCGTGCCCGGTGCGGTGGATGAAGTACTCGCCGTACCCGGCGTCGGTGATGACCTTGCGGGCGACCCGGTCGACGTCCTGGCAGGCGATGCCGGGCCGCACCGCGTCGCAGGCCGCGGTCTGCGCCTCGCGCACGACGTCGTGGACGCGGCGCTCCTCGTCGGTGGGTGCGCCGACGTGCACGGTGCGGGAGGTGTCGGAGCCGTAGCCGTGCTTGAGGCCGCCGAAGTCGAGGACGATCATGTCGCCGTCCCGGACGACGCGGTCGCCGGGCGAGTGGTGCGGATTGGCGCCGTTGGGACCGGAGCAGACGAGCGTGAAGTCGACCTGCTCGTGCCCGAACTTCCTGAGGAGGTCGGCGAGTTCGCGGGAGATGTCGATCTCTTTGCGCCCGGCGAAGGCGACCTTCTTGATCTCCTCGTACGTGGCGTCGGCGGCGGCGCCCGCGGCCGCGAGCCGCTCCAGCTCGGCGGCGTCCTTGACGGCGCGCAGCATGGGCAGCGCCTCGGTGAGGGAGACGTACGAGGTGTCGGGCAGGGTCCGCTGCAGGCCCAGCAGGTGCATCGCCCAGGCGTTGTCGCTGACGCCGAAGCGGCCCGACACGTCGAGCAGGGGGGCCGTGACGTCGTACGGGTTCTTGCCGTCGGTCCAGTCGCGCAGGGTCATCGCGTCGGCGCCCGCGGCCTTGGCGGCGTCCGGCGCCTCCAGGGTGGGCACGACGAGCGTCGGTTCCTGCCCGGCGGCCAGCACGAGGAGGGTGAGCCGCTCGGTGTCGGCCGGTACCTGGTACCCGGTGAGCCACACCAGGTCGGGGCCCGGCGCGACGAGCACCCCCGCGAGCCCGGCGTCGGCCGCGGACTGCGCGGCACGGTCCATCCGGGCCTTGTAGTCGGCGGCGGTGAAGGGCGCGGGTGTACCGGACGTCATGGCCGGGCCTCCATACATGCGGCGAAGTGGTGTACGAGCAGCATCCTGCCCGGCGCCGAGAGGCGGCGCGAGTCCGCCTCCCGGCCAGGGGTTCACCCCGCCGAGGAAGGCGGCGAGGGTGCTCAGCATCCGCCCATCGTGCGGGCGTTCACGCACGGACACCAGGCGTTAATGGGAAGCCATTGCCCACCCATTAGAACTAATGGTTAGATCAGCCGAACCCGTTAGATCGAACCCGTTAGATCGAACCCGTTAGATCGAACCCGTTAACGCGAACCCGTTAACGCGAACCCGTTAGCGCCCGCCGATGCCTCGAAGGACGTACGCCCATGCTCGTGCTCGCCCAGATCAGCGATCCGCACCTCGACGGCTCCCCGCGCGCCACCGAGCGGCTGCGCCACGTCATGGACCATCTGCGGGCGCTGCCGGGCCCGGTGGACGCCCTCCTCGTGACCGGCGACATCGCGGATCACGGGGCGGAGGCGGAGTACGAGGAGGCGGCCGAGCTGCTCGGTCTGCACGATCCGGCGACGCCGTTCCCCGTGCTGCCCTGCCCGGGCAACCACGACCGGCGCGCCCCGTACCGCAAGGGCCTGCTGCGCGAGGCGCCGGCCGACGGGCCGGTCAACCGCGCCCATCGGATCGGCGGCACCGCGCTGCTCCTGTGCGACTCCAGCATTCCCGGCGCCGACGAGGGGGCGCTCGACGAGGAGACGTACGCCTGGATCGAGGAGGAACTCGACGCGCTCGACGGCGAGACGCCGGTGCTGCTCGTCTTCCACCACCCGCCCGTGGCCTTGCACCACCCGCTGCCCGACCGCTACCCGCTGGTTCAACCCCGGCTCCTCGCGGGGCTGTTGGAGCGGCGCCCGGAGATCGCCGCGGTGATCACCGGGCATGCGCACTCCCCGGCGGCGACCCAGTTCGCCGGGCGTCCGCTGGTCGTCGGGCCGGGGGTGACGTGGACGCTGCGGCTGCCGTGGGAGGGCGAGCAGGTGGCGGACCGGGAGGCGCCGGTCGGGCTCGCGTTCCATGTCCTGGACGACGAGCGGCGGTTGACGACGCACTTCCGTACGGTCTGACGCGCGCGATCCGCTCCTCAGGTCACCTCCTCAGGTCACCTCCTCAGGTCACCACTCCCGGTGTGACCGCCAACTCCTGCTCTCGGCCGCTGTCATGACGGACCGTCATCGTCAGCTGGTGTCCGGGCCGCGCGTCCCCGACGACCGCCACGAGGTCGGCCGCCGAGCCGATGGTCTCCTTGCCGAGCTTCAGCAGGACGTCGCCGCGCACCAGTCCGGCCGTGTAGCCGGGCCCGGGGACGTGCACGGCGACGACGAGTGCGCCGGGCCCCTTGGGCGCGTCGACCACCTCGACGCCGAGGCTCGCCGGGACCGCGGCGGGCGTCGATCCACTCGGGGCCTTGCTCGAACTCCCGCCCGGCGCCGCGCTCTTGGGCGGGGCCGCCGCGGGCGGCTGATGGGCCGCGGCCTGCTTCTGCATCTCGGCGAGTTTGCTCATGCCGATGACGGTGGCGCCGACGGTGCCGAGGCCGATGCCCGCCAGGACGAGCACCAGCGCGCACAGCAGCCCGAACAGCCAGCCGACCAGGCGCTTCCCGCGGCGCCGCGCCGCGTGCGGGCGGCGCGCGGACCGGGGCGCGGGCCCCGACGGGCCGGGGTCGCGCCCCGGCGTGCCCGGCATGGACTTGGGCCGCAACGCAGTCTGTTCCATGGGTCGTCCGCCTCCGGTCCCTGGGGTTGCTCGCTCCGGCCACAGCTCTACCCTCCGCGCTCCCCCGCGACGATCCACGAACGAGTGAGAGTGCCGGGCCACGCTCGATTCCCCGGGACTCCGTGCAGGTCAGCCGGTCAGTGCGGCGGCGAAGTCGGCGGCGGGCCCGCGCAGTGTGCCCGTGTGGACGAGTTCGGTGCGGTGGACGACCCTGGGTTCGGTCAGGGGCACGGCGACCGTCCCCTGCGCCTGGGCGGCGAGCGAGGCGGGCAGCAGCGTCAGGCCATGCCCGGCCGCGGCGAGGGCCAGCAGCGTCCGCAGGTCGACGCCCTCGTAGCGCAGCGCGGCGCGGAAGCCACCGCCTCCGTGGGCGGCCCGCAACTGGTCGAGGGGCAGGCCCGCACCGGGCGCGTCGAGCCACCGTGCGTCGACCAGATCGGCGAGGCGCAGACCGGCGCGCCGGGCCAGCGGATGGCTCGCCGGGAGCACCACGCGCACGGCCTCCTCGGTGACGCCGCGGGTGGTGAGCGGGGCGACGTCGGGCAGCCGCAGCGGGTCGCTGGGCGCGGCGATGCCGTCCACGACTCCCAGGTCGGCGGCGCCCGTTGCGACCTCGGCGGGTACCTCCTCGCGCGGCAGCACCCGTACGGTCACGCCACTGTGCGGCAGCAGCGCGGCCGTGCGGTCCCGCAGCGCGGTCGGCGTCACGGCCACGGCAAGGCCACGTCCCGGCGCGGCCGCGGTGCGCAGTACGTCGGCGCGGGCCGCGTCCAGGCGCAGCAGCAGCGGGCCCGCGTGTTCGAGGAGGCGCTCCCCCGCGGCGGTCGGGGCGACGGGCCGCCGGGTCAGCAGGGGTGCGCCGAGGTCCTGCTCCAGGGCCGCGATGTGCTGGGAGACGGCGGACTGGGTGTAGCCGAGCTCGTGCGCCGCCGCGGAGAAGGAGGCGAGGCGCGCGACGGTGACGTACGTACGGAGCAGGTGCGGGTCCATGCCGCCCAGGATCCACGACCCGCATCAGGAACGCTTATGGCGGGTGCAGTTTTCATCGTTGGACGTGAACGGGCGGCCCCGCGCACCATGGCCGCATGACCACCACACCGCACGTCACACCGCACGTCACGCCCCACGCCCCCGCCCGGCTCGCCCTGGTGGGCGACCGTTCTCCGAACGTCGTCTCGCACACCCGCGTCCCGCTCCTCCTGGAGGCCCTCGCCACCCGCGAGGGCCTCGCCCTCGACGCGTACTGGATACCGACCGAGGACGCCGAACTGCCCGATGCCGTACGGGACTTCGACGCGGTGTGGGTGCTGCCGGGCAGCCCGTACCGCAGCGAGGCCGGGGCGCTCGCCGCGATCCGCACGGCCCGCGAGGAAGGCATCCCGTTCCTCGGCACGTGCGGCGGTTTCCAGCACACGCTCCTCGAGTACGCGCGTACGGTGTGCGGCCTGGGCGGCGTCGCGCACGCGGAGAACGAGCCCGACGCCGACGACCTCCTCATCGCCCCGCTGGCCTGCTCCCTGGTCGGGCACGAGGGCACGGTGACGCTGACCGGCGGCTCGCTCGCCGAGTCGGTGCTCGGCGCGGACCGCACGGTCGAGCGCTACCACTGCGCCTACGGGCCGGTCGCCGCCCACCTGGACACGCTGCGCGCGCACGGCCTGCGCTTCACGGGCACCGACGAGGACGGGCAGGTCCGGGTCGCCGAACTGCCCGTCCAACAGCACCCGTTCTTCCTCGCCACCCTGTTCCAGCCGGAGCTGCACGGCGACGGCAGCCGCCCGCACCCGATCGTGCAGGCGCTGGCCCGCGCGGCGGTCGCGCACGCGGCGGCTGCCGTACGCGTGTGAGCCTCGGGGTCAGCCGGTGTGACCTCCGTGCCCGCCGCCGTGCCCGGCCCCGTGGTCGAACTTCATGGCCTCCTTCGGCATCACGACGAACGGCCGCATCATGCCCATGTCCTCGTGCTCCAGCAGGTGGCAGTGGTACATGAACCGGCCGTACGCCCCGTCGAACCTGCCCATGACGCGCAGCATCTGTCCGGGCAGGGCGCGGAACACGTCCTTGTGGCCGTGCTCGTTCGGCGGCAGCGGGACCGGCGTCGGGTCGAAGGCGACCGGCTTGACCGTCCCGCCGACGGTGACGTCGAAGCCCGAGGCGTCATAGGTGTCGCGGCCGAGGATCTGGAAGTCGGCCAGGTGGATGTGCATGGGGTGCACGACGGGCGGGTTCACCGCGAGGTTCAGGAAGCTCCACTGCTCGAAGCTGCCTTCGGCGACCGTGAAGCCGAGCCCGTCGTTGAAGGTCCGCGAGGTCCTGCGGTACGTCTTCAACTCGCCCTTGTCATTGACGAGTTGAAGGACTCCGTCGGAGGGGATCGGAACGTCCGCGGCCTCCTGTGCGGGGACCTCGGCCATCTCCCAGATCTCGGGGTGTCCGCCGCCGCCCTTGGTCGCGGGCGGCGTCAGCACGATCAGCCGGTGCCCGTGCTCGATGTCGTGCGTCAGCTTCCGGAAGGAGCCGGAGAGCAGGTCGGGCAGCGTGAACGTGTCGGGCTCGCACCCGTCGCCCACCCGGAACTCGAGGACGTGCGGATACGGCACGTTGCCCGCCACGTCCGGCAGGCCGGGCGCCTGGTTCGGCCCCTTGTTGACGAGGCGCACCCGCTTGCCCGCGAGCGCCCGGAAGTCGACGAGCAGGTCCATCCGCTCGGCCGGCGCGACGGTCAGGGTGGGCAGCGCCCCCTCGAAGTCGACCGGCACGGGCCGCGGCAGCAGGCCGCCGTCGCTGCCGATCTGGTACAGGGCGCCCTGGACCGGTGCGTCGTCCTCGTCGACCAGGACGAGGTCGAAGATGCGGGCGTTCGACGCGTTCACGAGGCGGAAGCGGTACCACCCCGCGTCGACCTCCGCGTACGGCCAGATGCGTCCGTTGACCGTCGTGTACGGGCCGGAGAACGGGAGCGAGACGGGCTTGCCCGTCTCCGCGTTCTTCGGGTCGATCACGACGGTCTTGTGCAGCAGCCGCCCGGTCAGTGCCCCGTCGTCGTCCGTGTCCAGGTTCCGGTCGGCCAGCAGCAGGGGGATCTCCCGCTCGCCGCTGGGCAGTTGGAGCGCGTCCTCCTCGTCGTCGCGGATCAGGTACGTGCCGTACAGGCCCGTGTGCACGTTCCATCGTGTGATGTTCATGGCGTGGTCGTGGTACCACCACTGCACCGCCTGGTGCTCGTTCGGGTACTCGGCGAGCTGGGCGTCGCCGAAGCCCACCGCGTTGTCCGCCCAGCCGTCGTTGCCGCCGCCCGTCTGCGCGCCGTGCAGGTGCGTCACGGACCAGGCGGGCAGGGCGGCGACGTCCGCGCTGGGGGCGACGGTGTCGCGGCCCGGGCGGGTGCTCGGGTTCGGCGTCCCGTTCGGCACCTCCACCGCCGTCACCGGGTACTCGCTGCCCTTCGGGATGCGGTTCGTCCAGGCGATGCGCACGCGCTGCCCGCGCCGCACCTCGATGGTGGGTCCCGGCACGGAGCCCTCGTACCCCCACATGAGGGTCGGCGGGAGCTGCGGGTGCAGCCGCTGCCAGACGGGCCGCAGCGCGATCTCGGTCTCCGTGAGGGCGTCACCGGAGTCGGGCCGCAGCACCGGCGGCACGGTCAACGGCGCGACATAAGGCGTGAGTTCGTAGTCGTTCGTGCGTGCGTGATCGTTCGTGCGTGCGTGGCCTTCGGTCAAGGTAAGAACACCCCCGTGTGTTCTCGATGTCCCCCGTCGGTACGGCCGGTCAGTGGCCGTCTCACCTCAGAAGACCGCCGGAGCCCCGACCAGGTTCCATGAACCCGGCATTCCGGACGCAAAGGTTCGGAAACCGGGCGGCGACGGGATCATGCCCGGGACGAAGCCGTGGGTGCGGGCGGCCAGGTGGTCGGCGCGGTAACGGCGCACGTGCTGGTGCCAGTTGAGGATCCCGGACATCCAGTACCGCAGCGACCGCACGTGCGCGTCCATCAGCGCCCGCGCTTCGCGCGTGAGCCCGAAGTCCTCGTACAGGACGGGGAGTTCGTGCTCCACGATGTGCTCGAACTGCCGCACGCGCTGCGTCATGAGGTCGTGGACGATGCCCAGGGCCGTCGGGTAGTCGCAGCCGAAGAAGGACTGGACGACCACGATGCCGTTGTGGAACTCGCCCTCGTACTCGACCTCCTTCTGGTACGAGAAGCAGTCGTTGACCAGCATCGCGAAGTCGACGGCCGCGTTCTCCATCGCGCGCACGGGGCCGCTGCGCGAGACCTCGGGCGGCACGTTCGCGCCCTGCTCGATGCGGGCGAGGCCCAGGTGGAAGTCGGCGCCGAAGGTGGAGCGCCGCATCTCCACGTAGTCGACGGGGTCGGGGATCCGGCCCTGCAGTTGGTTGCCCAGTTCCCACAGCCAGCTCTCCAGCATGGCGTCGACGCCCGCACGCAGGTCGCGCCGCGCCTGCGGGGTCATGTCCCGGGAGGTGCGCCGCCACAGGTCGCTCAGTGCCCGCTCCATCGCGTTCGCGGGCGCCACCGGCTCCTCGGCGTCGACGGGCATGCAGCCGGAGAGCCGCCGGGTGCACTGCACGGCGCCCGCGAAGTCGCGCCGGTTGCCGAAGACCAGCGGGTAGTAGTCGTCGGCGTAGGCGCCCCAGGACAGCCATTGCGCGCCGAGGTCGAGGTTCTCGGCGCTGCCGTCGGGGCTGATCCCGGCGGCGCACAGGGCGAAGTCCCCTGCCAGCAGCCGGTCTTCGTCCCACACCCCCTCGGAGAGGATGCCCATGCGGTGCGCCCAGGCGACGAGCCTGCTCCGGGCGGAGTCCAGCTCCGCGTTGATCCGCACCTCGAACGGCATGGAGAAGTCCGGGAGTTGGGAAGGCCCGACCTTCCGGAACGGCTGGTAGGTGTAGGCCCGCAGCCGCTCGGCCCCCACCGCGGCGAACAGCGCCCGCACGTCGGCGGATCCGGTGCCGAGCCCCGTCGGACCGTGCAGCGGCGACTGCTCCTCGACAGCCCCCTCGTTCATGTACCGGCTCGACCGCAGATGCCACTCGTGCCCGCCGGACTGCCAGTCCACCAGCCCCTGGGTGTACGCGGCGACGGCCGCCACCTCCTGCGGCGCGAGCCCCTTGTCCAGGGCGAGCGCGGGCACCTCGGTCAGTGCGGTGTGCTCGAACTGGTGCAGCCGCGAGGTGAGCACGTCGTTGACGGCCTCGGCCGCCTCCTGCGTCGTACAGCCGAAGAAGGTCTCCAACACCAGGACCCCGTTGGAGAGTTCACCCTCGTCGTGCACCTCGCGCTCGTACGAGAAGAGGTCGTTGCGCAGGTGCACGGCGTCGGAGAACGTCTCCATGAGGACCCGCAGCGGCCTCGACCCGGCGACCGCGGACGGGACTTCGGCGGTCGCGTACTCCACGAGCCCCGCGGACCAGGGGGCGCCGCCGACCTTGCGGCGCATCTCGATGTACTCGACGGGGTTGGCGATCCGCCCCTCGTTGATGTTGGAGAGCTCCCACATCGACTCGTTGAGCAACTGCTCGGTCGACTCGGCGAAGCGCCGGCGCCAGTCGAGGGACATGGCGGGCACGGTGCGCCGCCACAGGTCGATGAGGCCCGCCTCGACGGGGTTCTCGGGTGCGGGGACCACTGCGTCCGGACTGTCCAGGTCCATCGGCATGAACAGGGGCAGCCGGTCGAGATGGGCCCGGCCGCCCGCGCGGTCGTTCGTGCGCTTGTACATGTCGAGGAAGTGGTCGTCGAAGAAGAAGACCCAGACGTACCAGTCGGTGATCAGGGAGAGCGCGGGCCCGTCGCAGTCGGGATGCGTGTACGCGCACAGCAGGCCGTAGTCGTGCGCGTCGAGGTCGCTCCGCCGCCAGACACCGCTGCCCTCCAGCATCCCCATCTCCCGGGCCCAGGCGGCGGATTGGGCCCGCGCCTGTTCGAGGTGCGGGTTGAGCCGCGCGACGTACGGCATGTAGAAGCGCGGCAGTTGGAACGGGTGAGTGGACTGCTGTGTCATGGGCGCGGCTCTACCCGTGTCGGCCGGCGTGCATCCACGGCGCGCGGCATGATCGTCCTATCGCGTGAACGGGGCGGGGCGAGGAGTGCGCCGCCCGGTTCCGGGGAAGCACGCCCGACGCACCAACACCCCAACCCCCATACGCCCCAACACCCTTACGTCCCGGAGGACTTGTCTTGCACACCGGCACCCGCACCGGCACCCGCACCCGCCCGACCACGGCCACCCGTCTCCTCATCGCCCTGGGCGCCGCCGTCGCCCTCACCGGCGGCGCGGCCGCGGTGCCCGCATCGGCGGCGCCCGCACCCCGCGCCCTGGCCGGTGTCTCCTCCCTCGCGGCCGAGCGCCTCGCCCTCGCGGACAAGGTGGCGGCCGCGAAGTACGGCACGGCGACGCCCATCGACGACCCGGTGCGCGAGCGGCAGATCCTGGACGACGTCGCGGCGCGCTCCGCCGCGCTCGGTGTCGACCCGGCGTTCGCCCAGTCCGTGTTCCGGGACCAGATCGAGGCCAACAAGGTGGTGCAGCGCGGCCTTTACGCCCGCTGGGACGCCCACCCGGCCGAGCGCCCGACGGAGCGCCCGGACCTCGCCAAGGAGGTACGGCCCGCGCTCGACCGGATCACGACGGAGCTCCTGGACGCGCTGCGGGCGGTGGCCCCGGTACGCACGTCCCCGGCGTGCACCCCGGTGCTCACGGCGACGGCCCTGCACGACGCCCGCACGCACCGCTTCGACGTCCTGCACCTCAAGGGCCTGGCCCGCGCGCTGCCTTCGGTCTGCGAGGACTGACGCCCTGCTACGCCGTCCAGTGCGCGGGCCGCGTCAGCCCCTGCGGGATCCTCGTGGCGGCGTCGCCCCGCGCGGCGTTCAGCTGGGCCTGGGTGAGGAAGATGCTGCCGGTCAGGTCCGCGCCGTCGAGCCGGGCGTCGCGCAGGTCCGCGCCGATCAGATCCGCGTGCCGCAGGTCGGCCCCGGTGAGGTCGGCGGCGACGAGGAGGGCGCCGCGCAGGGTGGCGCCGCGCAGGTCGGCCTTCTTGAGCCGGGCGCCGATCAGGTCCGCGCCGCGGTGGTTCTTCTTGCGCCCCGGCACCTCGGCACGGACCAGGTCACTGGCTTCGAGCAGGATCCGGTTGACGTCGCCGCGGATCGTGGGGACGTCGGCGGCGAGGAGTTCGTCGACGCCCGCGCGCGTGAGCCGCTCGACGTCGGCGAGGGCGCGCCGGGCGTCGCGGTGCGCGGCCGCGGCCCGCTCCAGTTCGAGCACCTCGCTCAAGTACCAGAGCAGTTCGTGCAGTTGGCGCATGACGGGGAACACCTCGTACATCGCCCGGGCGCTCGCCGGCCGCTCACGCCAGCTGACGCCCTCGAAGGTGACCTGCGAGACCTTCTGCCCGGCGCCGAAGCAGTCGAAGACGGTGCACCCCCGGTAGCCCTCGTCGCGCAGCCGCGTGTGGATGCCGCAGCGGAAGTCCTCCTGGAGGTTCTGGCAGGGCGTGCCCGCGCTCTTGTTCCGCGCGAAGTCCTGGGACTTGGCGAACGGCAGCGCGACGCAGCACAGGCCGAAGCAGTCGCCACAGTCGGCGGCGAGGTCAGGGCGGCGGGGCGCGGAACCGGGCGTGGGGGCGGATTCGGGGGAGGTCACACGCCCATTGTCCCCGATCACCGGCCCGCCGGTGCCGCCCTGTTGCGCCCCGCCCTCTTGTGACCGGCCGCGCGCCGCGCCACCGTGGACGCGACCCGCACTGTCCCCCACCCGCCGGGAGCCGACGTGTCCGCCGAGTCCTCCACCCCCTCCGTGCCCTCTGCGCCCTCCACCCCCTCCACCCCCTCCGCGTCGTCCGCGTCGTCCGCCTTCCTCCTCCCGTACGAACTGCACGGCGACGGCCCGCACAAGGTGATCGCGGTGCACGGCTGGTTCGCCGACCGCTCCGCGTTCGCGCCGGTCGTCCCCGACCTGGACCGCGTCTCCTTCCAGTACGCGCTCGTCGATCTGCGCGGCTACGGCGAGGCCAAGGACGTCCCCGGCGCGTACACGACGGCCGAGGGCGCCGCCGACGTCCTGGCGCTCGCGGACCGGCTCGGCTGGGAGCGGTTCTCGCTGATCGGGCACTCGATGGGCGGCAGTGTGGCGCAGCGCGTGGTGGCGTCGGCGCGGCACCGGGTGCGGCGCATCGCGGGGATCTCGCCGGTCCCGGCGTCGGGCCTGCCGCTGCCGCCGCAGCAGTGGGAGCTGTTCTCGACGGCGGACACCGAACCGGGGCACCGGCGGGCGATCATCGACTTCACCACGGGTGGTGTCCGCCCGGCCGCCTGGCTGGACCGGATGGTGGCGCGCTCCCTCGAGCGCAGCGACGTCAAGGCGTTCCGCGCCTGGCTCGACTCGTGGACCGGCGACGACTTCCACCGCGACCTGGAGGGCTGTACGACGCCGGCGCTGGCCGTCACCGGCCAGCTCGACCCGGCGCTCTCGGCGACCCTGATGCGCGAGACGTGGCTGCACTGGTTCCGCCGCGGCGAGCTGGTGGACCTGCCCGTGTGCGGCCACTACGCGATGGACGAGGCGCCGCTGGCGGTGATCCGGGTGGTGGAGGACTTCCTGCGGGCCGACGCCGCATGACGCACGACACCGCTCCGCAGGTCTTCGACCCGCGCCTGTACGCCGACGGGGTCCCGCACGAGCGCCTGCGCATCCTGCGCAACCGCTTCCCGGTGTCCTGGCAGGCCGAGCCCGCGGTCCTCGACTGGCCCGAGGGCCCGGGGTTCTGGGCGGTGGCCCGGCACGCGGACGTCGTCGAGGTGCTGCGGGACGCGTCGGCGTACTCCTCGCACCTCGGCGCCACCCAGATCCGCGACCCGGACCCGGCGGACCTGCCGTTCATCCGGTCCATGATGCTGAACCAGGACCCGCCGGCCCACGGCCGCCTGCGCCGCCTGGTGAGCCGGGCGTTCACCCCGCGCCGCGTCGCGGCGTTCGAGCACGCGGCCCGCACCCGGGCAACGTCCCTGCTGAGCACGGCACTTGAGCAGCAGGGCCCGATCGACCTCGTGGGCTCCGTCACCGACGAGTACGCCCTGCTGAACCTCGCCGACCTTCTTGGCGTGCCGCCCGCCGACCGCTCGCTCCTGCTGGGCTGGACCCAGCGGGTCATCGGCTACCAGGACCCGGACGAGTCCCCGGAGCCGGTGCGCGACGCGGCGGGCCGTCCGGTGAACCCGCGCTCCCCATCCGCCCTGGCCGACATGTTCGCGTACGCCGACGAACTGGCCGCCCACAAGCGCGCACACCCCGCCGACGACGTCATGACGACCCTCGCCACGGACCCCGAACTCACCCCGCCCGAACGGCAGATGTTCTTCTTCCTCCTCACGATCGCGGGCAACGACACGGTCCGCGGCGCGGCTGCCGGCGCCCTGTCCCTGCTGGCCGAGCACCCCTCCGCGTACAAGCAACTGCGCGAAGGACAGCGGGACTTCGCGACGGCGACCGACGAACTGCTGCGGCGCCACCCGCCGGTGCTCACCTTCCGCCGCACCGCGACCCGTGACACGACGCTCGCGGGCACGCGCATCCGGCGCGGCGACAAGGTCGTCGTCCTGCACGCGTCCGCCAACCACGACGAGCGCGTCTTCCCCGACCCGTTCCGCCTGGACCTCACCCGCACCCCCAACCCGCACGTCTCCTTCGGGGACGGCCCGCACGTCTGCCTCGGCGCGCATTTCGCCCGGCTCCAGCTCCGGGTGCTGTACGAGGAGGTGGCCCGGGCCGTGCCGACGCTGACGCCCGCGGGGCCGCCGGGGCGGCTCGTCTCGAACTTCATCAACGGGATCAAGACCTTGCCGGTACATGTAAGGTAAGGCTCCCCTAACCAGGCGACCGGCTGTCCGGCCGCCGGTCCGCACCTGCGCGAGAAGGTCCCATGGCACCACCCTCGGCCCGGACGGGCGGTGCCCCGCCCCTCGGCCGCGTCCCCGTCCTCCTGACCGCTCTCGGCGTCCTCGTCCTGGCCGCTCTCGCCAGCCTCGCCCTCGGCAGCAAAGGCATCGGACTCCCCGCCGTCCTGCAGGGACTGCTGCACGGCAGCGGCGACCCGGACGCGGTGATCGTGCGCCAACTGCGGGTCCCGCGCACCTTCATCGGCATCGCGACGGGCGCGGCGCTCGGCCTCGCCGGCGCCGTCATGCAGTCGGTGACCCGCAATCCGATCGCGGACCCCGGGATCCTCGGAGTGAGCCAGGGCGCCGCGAGCGGCGTCGTCATCGCCGTCTCCGTCTTCTCCGTGACCTCCTACACGGCGTACGTGTGGTGGGGCTTCCTCGGCGCCCTGTGCGCGGCCGCCGTGGTGTACGGGCTCGCGGGGCGCGGCCGGGACAGTGCGACCCCGGTGAAGCTGGCGCTCGCGGGCAGCGCCATCGGTGCGTTCATCGGCGCCCTCAACAACGCGGTGCTGACCACGAACGCGGCGACGTACGACCAGTTCCGGTTCTGGCAGATCGGCTCGCTGGGCACCGCGACCGAGCGGACGGCGTGGCAGTTGCTGCCGTTCGTCGCGGTGGGCTGCGCGCTGGTGCTGCCGCTCGCGCGCAGCCTCGACGTCCTCGCGCTCGGCGACGAGGCCGCGGCGGCGCTCGGCACGCGGGTGCGGCTGGTGCGGGCGGTGGCCGTGCTCGGCGCGACCGTGCTGACCGGCGCCTCGGTCGCCGCGACCGGGCCCGTCGCCTTCGTCGGCCTGCTCGCCCCGCACGCGGCCCGGGCCCTGGTCGGCGTACGGCATCTGTGGCTGCTGCCGCTGTCGGCGCTGTGCGGAGCGGCGCTGCTGCTGTCGACGGACACCGTGGGCCGGATCCTGTTCCCGCCCTCCGAGGTGCCGGCCGGGGTGATGACCGCGGTGGCCGGGGTGCCGCTGCTGATCTGGCTCGTCCGCGCGCGCAAGGGGGTGCCGGTGTGAGCGTGACGCTTCGACCCCCCGCCGGGACAAGGGCGTTGCGGACGGGTCCGTACGCGGTACTGGTGCGCCCGCGGTCCGCGCTGATCGTCCTCGCCCTGCTGGCGGCGCTCGCCGGGGCGGCGGTGCTCGCGCTCTGCGCCGGCGACGCGTACGTGCCGCCGGGCCGTGTCCTCGACGCGCTCCTCACCGGGGGCGGACCCGACCGGGTCGTCGTCGGGGAACTGCGGCTGCCGCGCGTCGTCCTGGGCGCGCTGGTGGGGGCGGCGCTCGGCTGTGCGGGCGCACTGATCCAGGCCGTCGCCCGCAATCCCCTCGCCGGCCCCGACGTCCTCGGGGTCACGCACGGCTCGTCGGTGCTCGTCGTCGGCCTGATGACGTACGGGATCACGGCGTCGCCCGGCCAACTGCCGTGGGCCGCGGTCGCGGGCGGGCTCGCGGCGGGCGCGCTGGTCTACGTCCTGGCCTGGCGCGGCGGCCTCGCCGCACACCGCTTCGTCCTGGTCGGCATCGCGCTGAGCAGCGGCCTGTCGGCGGTGACGTCGCTGTTCCTCTCGCACGGCGAGGGCACGACGGCGCAGACGGCGAAGGTGTGGATGACGGGGAGCCTCAACGGCGCGGACCTCGCGCAGGCCCGCTGGCTCGGCGCGGTGCTCGTGGTCGCACTGCCCTTCCTGGTGGGGGCGGCCCGCGCCATGCGCCGACTCGCGCTCGGTGACGAACAGGCACAGGCGCTCGGCGCCCGCCCGGGCCGGGACCGGCTGCTGCTCGCGCTCCTCGGCGTGGTCCTCGCGGCGTGCGCGGCGGGCGCCGCGGGCCCGGTCGACTTCGTGGCCCTGGTCGCCCCGCAGATCGCGGTCCGCCTCACCCGCTCCCCCGAACTCCCGCTCGCCTGCTCGGCGTTGACGGGCGCGGTGATCACCGTCGTGGCCGACACGGCGGCGCGTACGGCCCTGGCCCCCACCGAACTCCCGGTCGGCGTGGTCACGGCGCTGGTGGGAGCGCCGTATCTGCTGTGGCTGCTGGTACGGGCGCGGCGGACCCGGAGCCATTGAGAGCCGGCTGAGAGCCGGCCCCGAGTCCCCCGCGCCCGGCGTCACTTGGTGAGGTGCTTCGCCAGATCCGCGACGACCCGGTCCGCCGCGGTCTGCCCCGCGCTCAGGAACCACGGCGTGTACGCGACCTTCACCGCGCGCCCGGCCCTGACCGCGGACAGGGACTTCCACAGGTCGCCGTTGACGACGTCCTCGACGTCGGCGCCCTCCTGGACCCCGTAGAAGATCCAGTCCGCGTCCACCTCGGCGAGCTGCTCGGCGCTCAGGTCCTTGGAGGTGTCGGCGAACCGCTGCGCGTCCGGGCGCCCGTACCCCAGGTCGGTGAGGACCGAGCCGGAGAAGGACCGGGTGCCCCACATCCGCGTACGGCCGGTGGAGAAGGCGACGAGGGAGACGGTGACGGCGGCCCTGCCCACGCCGTCGGCGGACTTCGCGTACGCGGCGAGGGCCTTCTCCGCGTCGCCCTGCGCGCCGAGGGCGGACGCCATCAGCAGGAAGTCGGCCTTCCAGTTGATGCCCTGACCCTTGGTGAGCACGGTGGGCGCGATCGCGGAGAGCTTCTTGTAGAGGTCCTGCTGACTGGAGTTGCCGAGGATGAGGTCGGGCTTCGCGGCCTCGATCGCCTCCAGGTTCGGCGCCGTGCGCTCACCGAGCCGCGCGGTCTTCTTGAGGGCGGCGGCCTGCTGCGGGAAGGCCTCGACGAGGTAGCCGGGAATCAGGTCCTCGCCGATGCCGTACGTCGCACCGGCCGGGGCGTGCCCGAGCACGAGCGCGTCGTCGAGCTGGCCGGTGCCGAGGACGACGACGCGGACGGGCCTGGCGGCCACCTTCGTCGTACCGCCGTAGTGCTTGACGGTGCGCGGGAAGACTCCGTCGCCCTGGGCGCTGCCCATGCCGTCGGCGGGGGCGGAGGGTGCCGGCGCGGCAGCCGTGGTGGAGTCCGAGCCGGAGGAGCCGCTCGAACCGACGGATCCGGATCCGGAGGAACAGGCGGCGAGGCCCGCGACCGCACCGGAGGCGCCGAGGGCGCCCAGCAGGAAGGTGCGGCGGCTGACGTGAGACATATGAGGTCCTGACGAACGAACGGGAACGAGACGAGCCACGTGGCACGCCGACCGTTGACTGACAACTCAGGTAGACAACCCGGAAAGACGACTTAGGTGAGGCTTACCTAAGGGGTTCAGTTCTACCTCATGCGGCTGCGGGTCCATCGGCCGGGACCCCGGGACTTACGCCGCACACAACCGGCCCTCCACCGGAGCACCATGGCTCCATGCAGCCCCATTCCCTGACGAAGTTCGCGAAACGCATGGTGCACGCCCCGAGGGAGGAGGCGACGTGGCCCCGCGGGTCCGAGCAGACCGTCGGCCGGTTCAGCCCGGCTGGAAGGTCGTCCGCAGCCGGTAGCGCTCCCCGCTGTACTCGACGGTCGACAGCAGCACGGGCCGCTGCTCGCGCGCATAGATCGTCTGGTCGAGGCGGAGCACGGGCGCGCCCGTGGGGAGTTGCAACTGACCGGCGAGCTCCGCGTCGGCCGCGTGCGCCTCGATGGTGACCTCGGAGCGGTCCAACTCGACGCCGCGGGCGCGCAGTTCCTCGAAGAGCGAGTTCGCGGTGAAGTCGACGTCCTCGATGCCGGGCGCGAGCCGGGCGACGACGAGGGCACGGTCGACGGCGACCCGCACCTCGTCGAGGAGCCGGACCCGGTCGAGCCGGAACAGCGGGGTACCGGCCGGCACGTCGAGCCGGTCGGCGTCGTCGAGCGTGGCGAGGACCGGCTCCTGGCGCAGCACGAGCGAGCCCGGCGTCATGCGCTTGCGGCGGGCCGTCGTGGTGAACGACTCCAGGTCGTTGGGCCACTCCCGGGCGGGCGCCGGCTCCGCCACGAACCAGCCGCGGCCGTGCGACGCCGTGATCAGCCCCTGGTCGACGAGGTGCAGCAGGGCCTTGCGCAGGGTGACGCGGGAGATGTCGAGGCGGGCGCACAGATCCCGCTCGGAGGGCAGCTTGGCCCCGGCCTCGAGACCGCGCCGGGCGATCTCCTCGCGGATCAGGTCCGCCGCCTGCGACCACAGGGGCGCGGCACCGCTGGCGCGCTGGGGCGCGCGGGCGGAGCGGGCGTGGTCCGGCATGGCTGACCTCCTCGTCGGCGACTGAAACCGTACCACCGCTTACCACCCGGCCAGGGACCGTACGCCCCAGGCCCAGCAGGCCCTAGGACCCGAAGCCGCCCGCATTGGACCTCGAACGCCTCCCAACCGAATACCACTATTGACCAGTTGCAGACCACTGCTTACCTTGTGAGGACAGCGGCCGGGTCGAACCCCCGCTGACCTCGGTGTCCGACGCACTTCCGGCGGCACCGCTCCCCTTGCCCCGATGGAGGAAGACGGATGAGTACGGCCCTCGCAAAGAAGCGATCCGGCGCCGGCGCCATGGCGGTCATGCAACGCATCGGCCGCAGTCTGATGCTGCCCGTGGCCGTCCTGCCCGCGGCCGCCATCCTGCTGCGCCTGGGCAAGGACGACCTGCTGGGCCGGGAGGCGTTCCCGCTGGTCGTCCGGAAGTTCGGGATGATCCTCACCGCGGGCGGCCAGGCGGTCTTCGACAACCTGCCGCTGCTCTTCGCCATCGGTGTCGCCATCGGCTTCGCGAAGAAGGCCGACGGCTCCACCGCCCTGTCCGCCGCGGTCGGCTACCTGGTCTTCAAGAGCGTGCTGGCGTCCAGCGCCTTCCCGCACGGCGCCGACGGCAAGCCGCTGGACGCCAAGGTGCTCGGCGGCATCGTGATGGGCCTGGTCGTCGCCCTGCTCTACCAGCGCTTCAGCCGCACCAGGCTGCCCGAGTGGCTGGGCTTCTTCGGCGGGCGCCGCCTGGTGCCGATCCTCAGCGCCTTCGCGGGCGTCGTCATCGGCTCGGCCTTCGGCTTCATCTGGCCGACCGTCGGCGGCTGGTTCTTCCACTTCGGCGAGTGGCTGGTGGGCACCGGCGCCTGGGGCGCGGGCCTGTTCGGCCTGGTCGTACGCGCCCTCATCCCCGTCGGGATGCACCACTTCTTCTCGTTCTTCCCGTGGTTCGAGGCCGGCAGCTTCACCGACCCGCACACCGGCGCCCAGGCGCACGGCGACATCGCCCGCTTCCTGGCCGGTGACCCGAGCGCGGGCCAGTTCATGACCGGCGGCTTCCCGATCTACATGTTCGCGCTGCCCGCCGCCGCCCTCGCCATCGCGCACACCGCACGCCCCGAGAACCGCAAGGTCGTCAAGGGCATGATGATCTCGGTCGCGCTGACCTCGTTCGTCACGGGCGTGACCGAACCGATCGAGTTCAGCTTCATGTTCGTGGCGCCCGTCCTCTACGCGATCCACGCGGTGCTCTTCGGTGTCTCGATGGCCGTCTGCTACGCCCTCGGCATCCGGGACGGCTTCGGCTTCTCGTCCGGCGCGATCGACTACGTCCTCAACTTCGGCATCGCCACGAAACCCTGGCTGCTGATCCCGATCGGCCTCGCCTTCGCCGCCCTCTACTACGTGATCTTCCGGTTCGCCATCGTCCGGTTCAACCTGCCCACACCGGGCCGCGAACCGATGGACAACCCGGCCGACGACACCCCGAGCGCGTCGGCGACGGTCCCGCCCCAGGCGGAGCGCCCCGCGACGGACACCGAGCCACAACCCAGGCCCTGACCAACCACGCCCACGAACCACAAAGCAAGAAGCAAGGAACAAGGAACCCCATGTCCGGATCCCGCATCACCTTCGAGGTCGGCCAGGACGCGCAGCCCGAGGCCCTGGACCGCATCGCCGACCGGCTGCGCACCCGGCTCGCCGCCGCGTCCCTCGCGGGCCTGCGCTCCGTACGCCGCCCGCTGTTCACCGGCATCGGCGCCTCGTACGCGGCGCTCGCCGTCCCCGTCGAGGTGCTGCGGGTCCACGGAGTCGCGGCCCAGCGCGTCCTCGCCGACGAGGTCGAGACCGGACTGACCGGCTTCGACACGGACCTGCTGATCGGCGTCTCGCAGGGCGGCCGCAGTTCGGAGACGCTCGCGGCGTTCAAGGCGGCCGGCGACGCCTCCACCCTCGCCGTCCTGAACGTCACCCCGTCCCCGCTCGGCGACCTCGCCGAACTCACCGTCGACCTGGGCAACGAGCCCGACTCGTACGCCTCCACCATCGGGTTCACCGGCACGGTCGTCGCCCTCGACCTGCTCGCGGGCGCCGTCGCGGGCCGCACCGACGACCCCTGGCACGGCATCGCGGAACGGCTGCGCACGGTCCGGCACCAGGCCGAGGTGGCGATCGCCCCGCTCGCCGCCCGGGCGGGCCGCTGCGTGGCCGCGGACTGCGTCGCCTCCGGCGCCTCCCGGGCCTCGGCGGAGGAGGCGGCGCTGCTGCTGCGCGAGGTCCCGCGGATGCCCGCCGCGGCCTCGGCGACCCGCAACTACCTGCACGGCGAGATGGAGTCGGCGGGCAACACCCTGCACGTCGTGTTCGGCGACGCCCGCGAGATCGACCTGGCCCGCTCCCTCTCCTCGGCCGGCCACCTCACGCTCCTGATCACCACCAAGGACGTCCCCGGCACCGACACCCTCACCGTGGTCCGGCTCCCCGAGACGGCCCCGGCCCCCCGCGTCGTCCTCGAGACAGCGGTCGTCCAGGAACTGGTCCGCGCGCTCAGCGCCGCACGCGACGTCCCCATCGAGTCGTTCGTCTTCGCCAACGACGACACGAAGGAGGGCGGCGTCGACCCGGGCGACTTCGCGATCAACTCCCCGGAACTGGCCCACGCCTGAGCTGGGCAGTGCCAGGATCCCCGGCGGGCCGCCGCCCAAAACACAGCGATCCCGCCCGGCGCCATCCGAAGAATGGCCGGGCGGGATCGGGATGCGCTGGGGGAAGACCCCGGGGTCACTCCCCGGCCGGGGCCAGCCTGAGGGAGATCGAGTTGATGCAGTAGCGCTGGTCCGTGGGCGTCGGGTAGCCCTCGCCCTCGAAGACGTGCCCGAGGTGCGAGCCGCACCGGGCGCACCGCACCTCCGTGCGCACCATGCCGTGCGAGCGGTCCTCGATCAGTTCGACGGCCGTCGAGTCCTTCGGGTCGTAGAAGGACGGCCAGCCGCAGTGCGACTCGAACTTCTCGGTCGACGTGAACAGCTCCGCGTCGCAGGCGCGACAGGAGTAGACGCCCGTCGTCTTCGTGTCCGTGTACTCACCGGTGAAGGCGGGCTCCGTGCCGGCCTGGCGCAGTACGGCGTACTCCGCGGGGCTCAGTTCCGCGCGCCACTGCTCGTCCGGCTTCTCGATGTCGTACGACATGTCAGGTCTCCTCAGCCCTTCAAGCGGTCCAGGATGCGCGGGCCGAGGTCCGTGACGTCGCCCGCGCCCATGGTGAGAACGAGATCGCCGGGCTTGGCCATTCCCGCGATCGTCTCGACGGCCGCCGCCTTGTCGGCCGCGGCCTGGACGTCGGCGCCCGCCGCGCGCGCCGCGTCGACGATCAGGGCGCTGGTGATGCCGGGGATCGGGTCCTCGCGGGCCGGATAGATGTCGAGGACGACCGAGGCGTCGGCGAGGGCGAGGGCCGCGCCCATCTCCGTGCCCAGTTCCTGGGTGCGGGAGAAGAGGTGGGGCTGGAAGAGGACGAGGAGGCGGGAGTCGGTCGCCGCCGCGCGCATCGCCTCCAGGTCCGCCGTCATCTCGGTGGGGTGGTGGGCGTAGGAGTCGATGACCTGTACGCCGTTCTCCTCGCCCTTGAGCTGGAGGCGGCGCTTGACGCCCGTGTAGGACTTCAGCGCGCCCGCCAGGTTCCGGGAGGGGATGCCGAGCGCCACGCCCGCCGCGAGCGCCGCGACCGCGTTGTGCGCGTAGTGGCGGCCGGGGACGGAGACGGTGAAGGTGAGCAGCTTGCCGTCGAGGAGGACCGTGACCTCGCTGGTCAGGCCGCGCGGCGTGATCTTGTGGATCCGGATGTCGGCGGACTCGGACTCGCCGTACGTGACGACCTTGAGGGACGTCGTGTCGCGGATGCGGCGGGTCAGCTCGACCGCGCCCTCGTGGTCGGCGGCGATGACGAGCGTGCCGCCGGGGACGATCTTCGACGTGAAGATCTCGAAGGAGTCGTAGATCTCGTCCATCGACGCGTAGTTGGCGTGGTGGTCGAGTTCGACGTTGAGGATGATCGCGACTTCGGGCCGGTACTTGTGGAAGCTGCGGTCCGACTCGTCGGCCTCGGCGACGAAGATGTCGCCGTCGCCGTGCAGCGCGTTCGACCCGGGGGCATCGAGGTCGCCGCCGATCGCGTACGACGGGTTCAGGCCGAGGGAGCTCAGGGAGACCGCCAGCATCGACGTCGTGGTCGTCTTGCCGTGGGTGCCGGCCACCGCGATCGGGCGCAGGCCGTCCATCAGGGAGGCGAGCGCGTCGGAGCGGTGCACGACCGGGATGCCGAGTTCGGCGGCGCGCGCCAGCTCCGGGTTGTCCTCGCGGATGGCGGAGGAGACGACCACGCAGGTCGCATCCGGTGCGAGGTGGGCCGCGTCGTGGCCGATGTGCACCGTGACGCCGAGGGCGCGCAGCGCCTCGGCCGTGGCCGACTCGCGTGCGTCGCTGCCCGCCACCTTCGCGCCGCGCTGGGCCAGGATCTTCGCGATGCCCGACATGCCGGCGCCGCCGATGCCGATGAAGTGCGGTCGGTCCATGCCGGCGATGGACTGGGGCAGGCCGGGTGCCATACGTGTCTCTCCCCTGAGGTTCTTGGGTGTCACCGGTCCAGGGGACACTGTGTCCCCGGACCGGTGACAACCCTATTGCCTCGACCCCGCCCGGTCGGCACCTCGCCGCTACGCCTTGCTGTACGAGAACAGCTTCAGCACCGGCACCCCGACCTTGTGCCGGGCCCGCGAGGCCCAGTCCCGGTGGAAGAACTCCTCGACGTAGTGCGGGTCGGTCAGCACGATCACCTCGTCCGCCTTGACCTCGTCGACGCGTGCCTTGAGGGCGTCGAGCGGGTGGTCCTCGATCAGCCGGCCCTCGGCGGCGCAGCCCGCCTGGTGCAGGGCGGTGAGCGAGACCTGGAGGGCCTGCTCCGCGGGCCCCGCGGCGTCCTCGCCCTCGGGGACCTCGCCCTCGTGGGCGGCCTCGTCGAGCTCGCCCATCGCGACGTCGTCGATGGCCCGCAGCAGGCGGTCCGCCTGGTCGCCGCGGGGCTGGAGCAGCACGTGGAAGGAGACTTCCTCGTCGCCGTGCAAGGTGGTGACGAACTCCACGTCGGCGGACGTCAGGGCCTTCTCGATCATCAATACGCTCGTGAACACGACGGGCGCCCTTCTTCTCCTGCCGTGGGCCCGCCGCCTCGCGGTGGGCCCTTGGGGGACCTGCGGAAACCATCCTGCCCCGTGGCCGCACGGGGTCTGCGAGATTTAGTGTGCCCAGCGGAAGCTAAACGGAACTGGTCATTCCGCCGAGTGTCGGGTCCGACGGTATCGGGTGAAGAGGAAACCGTCCTCCTCCAGAAGAGATGCCAGCTCGAAACGTTCCGGCACGGCAAGCGTCGAGCCTCCCGCGATGCGCTGCGCGTCGCCCGCCGTGAGCATCGGCGAGAGCGTCAGACACAACTCGTCGAGCACCTGTGCGGCCACGAACTGACCCAGCATCCGTGGTCCTCCCTCCGTCAGCTGCCGGGTCAGCCCGCGCTCGGCCAGCGCGCGTACCGCCCGGTTGGGATCGACGGTTGCCCCGTCCCCCGCGAACAACACCTCGGAGCCCGAGGCACGGGCCGCCTCGACCCGGTCCGCCGGGGCGCCCGCACCCGTGATCACGTACGTCGGCGCCAGCGGCCCGGTGAACAGCGGCAGGGCGAAGTCGAGGTCGAGGCTCGCGCTGATCACCGCGATGGAGGGGGCGGGCCCCTGCCCCGCGGCCTTGCGGCGCTCGGTGAAGGCGTCCCGGGCGCGGGCCGGCCGGTACTGCTCCTGGCGGACCGTCTGGGCGCCCACGACCACGACGTCCGCGAGCCCGCGCAGGGTCCCGAAGATCCGCATGTCGGTGGCGCTGGAGATGGGCTGGGAGCGGCCGTCGTGCTGGGCGGCGCCGTCGAGCGTGGCGACCATGTTGCCGCGCAGCCAGGCCTCCCCCCGCGCACCGGCCGGATACGCATAGGCGTCGGCGATCTCGTCGAGGCTCCACTCACCGCCCTCCCGGCCCTGGTGATCTGCTGTTTCGTACGTCACAGGGAACAGGCGTCGCATGACGTGCAGTGTGGCACGGCCATTAAGGTGGGGTGCTGTGTCGTCCTCCATCGAAACCACCGGCTCCGGCCGCACGGGCATCAGTCGCATAGCCGACCCGGCGCCCCAGTCCCTGTGCGCCCGCGAACCGCACGTACCCGCGGAGCGCCTGGTCGCCGAGATGGTGCCGCCGCCGCGTTTCGACTCGGTCCGCTTCGACACGTACATCCCCGATCCGAACCAGCCGAGCCAGATCGAGGCCGTGCAGGTCCTGAGCTCGTTCGCCGCCGGGCTCGGCGGGGCGCACGCGGCGACCGGCGGAAAGAAAAAGGCGCGAAGCGCTTCCTTGGAAGGGCGGTGGTGGGAGACGGGCGGGCGCAAGTGGTTCGCCAAGAAGCCCGCCGCGCCGACCGGGCCCCGCGGCGTCTACCTCGACGGCGGGTACGGCGTCGGCAAGACCCACCTCCTCGCCTCCCTGTGGCACGCGACCCCCGCGGCACCCGAGCACAAGGCGTTCGGCACCTTCGTCGAGCTGACGAACCTGGTGGGCGCGCTCGGCTTCCAGCAGACCGTGAAGACGCTGAGCGGCCACCGCCTGCTGTGCATCGACGAGTTCGAGCTGGACGACCCGGGCGACACCGTCCTCGTGTCGTCCCTGCTCGGCAAGCTCGTCGAGGCGGGCGTCGCCCTCGCGGCCACGTCCAACACGCTGCCCGGCAAGCTCGGCGAGGGCCGGTTCGCCGCCGCCGACTTCCTGCGCGAGATCCAGGGCCTGTCCGCACACTTCAGGCCGCTGCGCATCGACGGCGAGGACTTCCGGCACCGGGGTCTGCCCGAGGCGCCCGCGCCGTTCACCGACGAGCAGGTCACCAAGGCCGCGTACGCCACCGAGGGCGCCTCGCTCGACGACTTCCCGCACCTGCTGGAACACCTCGCGCGCGTGCACCCCAGCCGGTACGGCGCCCTGACGGACGACCTCAGGGCGGTCTGCCTGACCGACGTCACGGCCGTGCCCGACCAGTCGACGGCGCTGCGCCTCGTCGTCCTCGCCGACCGGCTGTACGACCGGGAGATCCCGGTGCTCGCGTCCGGCCTGCCGTTCGACCGGCTGTTCAGCGAGGAGATGCTGAACGGCGGCTACCGCAAGAAGTACTTCCGGGCGATCTCCCGGCTCACCGCACTGGCACGGGACGCGAAGGGTCTCGTACGCGACTGAGGTACGTGACCGGCAATCGCCCGGGCCGCGTGCCACCCCGCACAGGCGACACGAGTAACCACCTCTCAACTGGCCTTACTACGCGCGTGGTTCACGCGCGCCCGACCGCGTGATAGACACAGCCGGGTCACAGTCCTGTCCGCCAGCAGGAGGTTGCCCCATGTCTGAAACACGGCTGCACGCAACACGACGTCAAGTCCTGGCCCGTACCGGTGCGTTGGGCGCCGGTATCGCCTTCACCGGGACGCTCTCCGAGCTGTTCGCCGGGTCGGCCGCCGCCCAAGGGCGCGGTGGATACGGGCCGTTGGTGCCCGACCCGGCCGGTCTGCTCGACCTCCCGAAGGGGTTCCGCTACAAGGTCCTGTCCCGGGAAGGGGACCAACTCCGTTCGGGAGAAGGGCTGGTGCCCAGCAATCACGACGGCATGGCCGCCTTCGGCGGCAGACGCGGCCGCGTCCACCTCGTGCGCAACCACGAGAACCGCGTCACCGCCAAGGTCCCGGTGCCGACCGTCGAAGGACTCACGTACGACCCGATGGGCAAGGGCGGCTGTACGGCGCTCGCGCTCGACTCCCACAACAACGTGCTGTCCGAGCGCGTCGCCATCGCCGGTACGGCCGTCAACTGCGCCGGTGGGCACACCCCTTGGGGCACCTGGCTCACCTGCGAGGAGACCGAGGACCGGGCCGGCACGAACGGGTACACCAAGGACCACGGCTTCATCTTCGAGGTCGACCCGGTCGACCCGCACCGCTCGGGCGCCGTACCGCTGACCGCGATGGGCCGCTTCCAGCACGAGGCGATCGCCGTCGATCCGCGGCGCGGCGTCGTGTACGAGACGGAGGACGCCTTCGACAAACCCTTCGGCCTCTTCTACCGCTTCCTGCCCAACAGGCCGCAGGGCGGGCTCGGTTCACTGCGCGCGGGCGGCAGGCTCCAGGCGATGCGGGTGCCCGGCGTCCTCGACCTCTCCCTGATCCAGGACACCGGTGCGACGTTCGACGGCATCGAGTGGATCGACGTACCGGACCCGCTGGCCGCCCAAACCCCCATCCGCTTCCAGGACTTCGGCCCGAAGGGCATCACCCACGCCCAGAAGCTGGAGGGCTGCTACTGGGGCGGATCGTGCGTGTACTTCGTGTCGTCGTTCGCGCACCGCAGCGCGGGCTCGGCCGCCGACCACTTCGGCCAGATCTGGCGCTACGACCCGTCCGCGCGCCGCCTCACCCTGGTGATCGTGTTCGGCCCGGACACGGACGTACAACTGCCCGGCGAGTCCCCGGACAACATCTGCCTCGCCCCCAGCGGCGGCCTGATGGTGTGCGAGGACGGCGAGGGCGCGCAGCACGTCTTCGGCGTCACACGCAAGGGCGAGGTGTACGCGATGGCCCGCGGCCGGCAGAACATCGGCACCGCGGACGATCCCTCGTGGGGCGAATTCGCCGGGGTCACGTTCTCCCCCGACGGATCCACCATGTACGTGAACTGCTACACGCCCGGTACGACGTTCGCGGTGACGGGCCCCTGGCACAAGTAGCGGCGGGACCCGCGCCGACGCAGGATCGGAGGACCTGACCGGAAGGGGTGCGCAGTGGCGAAGGACAAGAAGAAGGGCGGCGGCGGAAAGGCGAAGGGCGCCAAGGGCGGCTCGAAGCAGCGCCCCACCGCCCCCGCCCCGCTGCGCGAGCTGCTGCGCATCCCCGAGGGCGAGCGCGTCGACCTGTCCTCCTTCGACGCGGCCGCCACCCCCGGCGGCCCGAGCGACAAGGCCGAGGGCGTCGCGGCGACCGCCCGAATGGGTGAACGCCTCGCCGACCTCCAGGAACGCCTGTGGGCCGCGGGCACCGCCGGTGACCGGCGCCGGGTGCTGCTGATCCTGCAGGGCATGGACACCAGCGGCAAGGGCGGCACCGTCAAGCACGTCATCGGCCTGTTCAACCCGTCGGGCTGCCGCATCAAGGCGTTCAAGGCACCGACGGCCGAGGAGCTCAACCACCCCTTCCTGTGGCGCATCATCAAGGCCCTGCCGGAGCCGGGCGAGATCGGCATCTTCGACCGGTCCCAGTACGAGGACGTCCTGATCGCCCGCGTGCGGGAGCTGGTGCCGCGCAGCCAGCTCGGCCGGCGCTACGGGCAGATCAACCGGTTCGAGAAGTCCCTCGCCGACGACGGGGTGACCGTCGTGAAGTGCTTCCTGCACGTCTCGTACGAGCAGCAGAAGCGCCGCCTCCTGGAACGGCTGGACAATCCGGACAAGTACTGGAAGTTCAATCCGGGCGACATCGACGAGCGGGCCCTGTGGCCCGCCTACCAGGAGGCGTACGAGATCGCCCTGGAACGGTGCTCCACCGACGAGGCGCCCTGGTACGTCGTGCCCGCCGACCGCAAGTGGTACCGCAACTGGGCCATCAGCAAGCTGCTCCTCGAACACCTCGAGGCCCTCGACCCGCAGTACCCGAAGGCCGACTTCGACGTGGACGAGTGCAGGAAGCGGCTGCTCGCCGCGGACTGACCTGCACCGTTGCGGCCGCCACCGGGGCGCTGTTCCCGCGCCGTTCACAGGCGCCTACACTCACTTGCTGGATACAAGCAACGTAAGGGTGCGAAGGGGCGGGGCACATGGACGCCGAGGAGGCCGCGGCCGGCCTTGGGCAGGAGATCGTGCGGTTCTCGCGGCTGCTGTCCGCGAGCAGGCAGCGGGCCAAGTTCGAGCAGGGGGCCGGGGAGCGCGTGCTGCTCGCACGGCTGGTGCGGGACGGCGCGCAGCGCGCCACCGACCTCGCGTCGGCGACCCTGCTCGACCTGTCGACCGTCAGCCGCCAGGTGCGGTCGATGGTGGAACGCGGCCTGGTGGAGCGGCGCCCCGACCCGGTGGACCGGCGCGGCGTGCTGCTGCACGCCACCGAGGCGGGGACGGCGGCCTTCGAGGCCTACCGCCGCCAGCGGGACGCCGAGCTGGCCCAGCTCCTCGGGCCCTGGCCCGCACGCGACCGGGCCGAGCTCATCCGGCTGATGGCCCGCCTCAACGACGACCTGGCAGAGCATCAACACACTCGTCACGGCACCGCACAGCAGTCCGCCGCCGTGGCGCAGCAGGGAGCAAGTACGCATGACTGAGGCCGTGTCCGCATCGCGCGGAGACACCGACACCAAGGCGATAGCCACCTCCGGCGGCCTGAGCCACCGGCAGATCCTGACCATTCTGAGCGGCCTCATGCTGGGCATGTTCCTGGCCGCGCTCG
Organism: Streptomyces sp. NPDC050085; assembly: GCF_044460595.1. Taxonomy (NCBI): domain Bacteria; kingdom Bacillati; phylum Actinomycetota; class Actinomycetes; order Kitasatosporales; family Streptomycetaceae; genus Streptomyces; species Streptomyces sp. NPDC050085. The sequence continues at coordinate 1,575,068 of NZ_JBITJZ010000001.1, forward strand.
ACCAGACGATCGTCTCCACCTCGATCCGCACCATCGCGGACGACCTGCACGGCCTGAGCCAGCAGGCCTGGGCGACGACGGCGTACCTGATCACCTCGACGATCGCGACGCCGCTGTACGGCAAGCTGTCCGACCTGCACGGCCGCAAGCCCTACTTCCTGGGCGCGATCACGATCTTCATCGCGGGTTCGGCGCTGTGCACGTTCTCGACGTCGATGACCGAACTGGCCGCCTTCCGCGCCGTGCAGGGCATCGGCGCCGGCGGTCTGATGTCCCTCGCGCTCGCGATCATCGGCGACATCGTGCCGCCGCGCGAACGGGCCCGCTACCAGGGCTACATGCTCGCCACCTTCGCCACCTCCAGCGTCGCGGGACCGCTCATCGGCGGCTTCCTGGCCGGGCAGGACGACATCCTGGGCGTCGTCGGCTGGCGCTGGGTGTTCCTGGTGAACGTGCCGATCGGCATCGTCGCGCTGTTCGTCGTCGCCAAGGTCCTGAACATCCCGCACACCCGGCGCGACCGGCGCATCGACTGGTGGGGCGCCCTCACCATCGCCATCGGCGTGGTGCCGCTGCTGCTCGTCGCCGAGCAGGGCCGCGAGTGGGGCTGGGGCTCGACGCGCTCCCTGTCCTGCTACGGCATCGGGGTCGTCGGCATCATCGCGTGGATCCTCGTCGAGCGGCGGATGGGCGACGACGCGCTGATCCCGATGCGGCTGTTCCGCAACCCGATCTTCAGCAAGACGAGCCTGCTGTCCGTGCTGATCGGTGCGGGCATGTTCGGCGGGATGCTGATGATCCCGCAGTACCTGCAGATCGTGAAGGGCGCGAGCCCCACCCGCTCGGGCCTCGAGATGCTGCCGCTGATGCTCGGCATGATCATCGCCTCGATCGTCTCCGGCCAGATCACGGCGAAGACGGGCCGCTACAAGATCTTCCCGACCATCGGCACCGTGCTGATGGTCGTGGCACTGCTCCTGTTCCACTTCAAGGTGCAGTGGGACACGCCCCTTTGGGAGTCCATGGTCTTCATGCTGGTCTTCGGGCTCGGGCTCGGCGGCTGCATGCAGACGCTGGTCCTCGCGGTCCAGAACGCCGTCCCGCCGCAGGACATGGGTGTCGCGACCGCCTCGTCCACGTTCTTCCGGCAGATGGGCGCGACCGCGGGCACCGCGATCTTCCTCTCGGTCCTCTTCAGCAACGTCGGCGACAAGATCGCCTCGGCGTTCAAGTCGGCCGCGGGGACCCCGCAGTTCCAGGCGGCGCTGCACGACCCGTCGGTGGTGTCCGACCCCGCCAACAAGCCGGTGCTCGACATGCTGAAGAACCCCGGCTCGGGCGGCGGCTCGGACGTGCTGAGCGACTCCTCGTTCATCCAGCACCTGGACCCGCGCCTCGCGGAGCCGTTCAAGCAGGGCTTCGCCAGTTCCATGCACGTGGTGTTCCTGATCACCGCCGGAGTCGTCGCGCTCGCGTTCCTGATGGTCCTGTGGACCAAGGAGGTCCCGCTGCGCAAGATGTCGGGCCTGGAGGCACGGGCCGCGGCGGAGAACGGCGAGGAGCCGGTCGCGGCGGACACCCCGGCCGTGGAAGCGGAGGCCGTGTCCCCCGATGCGGTCTCGCCGGTCGCGGTGACCGCCGCGGAAATGGCCGCGGCGACGACCACGGCCACGGCCCTCTCGGGACCGGGCGTGCGCGGCCACATCCGTGACGGCGACGGGACGCCCGTGGCGCAGGCCGTGGTCACGCTGATCGACCTGCGCGGCACACAGCTCGGCAACACGACGACGGGACCCGACGGGCAGTACGCCGTCACGGTGCCCGCCGCCGGTACGTACGTGCTGATCGGCTCGGGCGGGGGACGCAGGCCGCAGGCCACGACGGTGACGGTCGGCGACGCCCCCGCCGACTTCGACCTGATCCTCAGCGGCGCCGCCGGACTCACCGGCACCGTCGTCGACGCGGGCGGCGAACGTCCGCTGCCGGGCGCGCTGGTCATCGCCACCGACGTGCGCGGCGAGGTCGTCGCCACCGGTACCTCCGACACCGGCGGCGGTTTCGGCCTCGGCGACCTGGTCCCCGGCAGCTACACCCTCGCGGTGAGCTCTCCGGGTCACCGCCCGGCGGCCCTCCCGGTGGAGGTCACCGGCGGCGGCGCCGACCACTACGAGGTACGGCTCGACCCGGGCGCCCGGGTCCACGGCACCGTCCGCACCACCGCGGGCGCACCGGTGGACGAGGCCCGTGTGACGCTGCTCGACGCGGCCGGGAACACGGTCGCCTCGACCGTCACCGGGGCGGACGGCGGGTACGCGTTCGGCGACCTCGACACCGGCGAGTACACGGTGATCGCGAGCGGTTACGCGCCCCACGCGGTGCCCCTGCGCCTGGAGCGCGAGGGCAAGCACGAGGTGGACGTGGACCTGACGCACTGACAGTACGCAGCCTTGGGCTGCCGCACGCACGCACGCACGCCGGGCCGTGGTCGCGCGTCCCCCGTCGAGGGGGTGCGGGCCACGGCCCGACGCATGTCCGAGGGGTGCGTGCCGCGGGCGCGGGGTGGGCAGGGTGCCCATATGCCTCAATTAAACGAACACGCGTGGGAGTTCACGGACGACCGCAGCCACCTGGCGGCCGCCGTCGGGACGCCGGAGCGGGTCGTGGCCTACATACAGACGGGCGCGAGCCTGTGGGATCTCGGTCTGCGCCCCGTCGGAATCTTCGGCTCCTACCACGACGGGGAGTCCGCCGACCGCGCGAAGGCGGGCGCTCTACCGGTCGACGAGATCGCGTATCTGGGGGCAGGGGCGGGCCTGGACCTCGACGACGTGCTCGCGGTGCGCCCCGATCTCGTGGTGGCGCTGACCTACGGCGGCGGCCAGGTGTACGGGATCGAGCCCGACGTGGCGAAACACCTCGAGGAACACGTCCCGCTCGTCGTGCTCGACGTGGGGCAGGGCCGCGGTCTCACGGCCGTACGGGAACGGGTGGCGGAGCTCGGCCGCTCGCTCGGCATCGCGGAGGCCCCGTCGGCGCTGGCCGAACTGACGCGCGCGGAACGGAAGTTGGCGACCCTGACCGAGGGCCCCGCCGGATCGACACGGGTCCTCGCCCTCTCCCCCGGCGGCCCGGACAGCGTGCACCTGGCCCGCCCGTCGAAGTGGCCCGACCTGAGCGCACTCACCGGCCTCGGCGTCCACACGGTGGAACCCCCCGAGGGCCCGGGCGCCAACTGGCACACCGGCACCTGGGCCGACGCGGCCGAACTGGCCCCGGAAGTAATCCTGTTGGACACGCGCGCGAACGCGGCGCCCCGAGACGAGTACGCAACGGACCCGGCGTGGGCCGCGGTGGCCCAACGCGCCACGATCCTGCCCTGGAACCCAGAACTCCCGTCAACGGCGACCGCGCATGCGGGGTTCTTCGAGGGGGTGGCGAAGTCCATCCGCTCGTCCAACTCCTCGGGCGCTTGAGGGAGTTGGATCCAGAGCGATAACCGGGGGCACTTCAAGCCCCTCCGGCGATTGAGGAGCGGAATCCGGGGCAACGCCCCACGAGCCGAGCACCCACCCCGGTCAACGACTCACTTCAAGCCCCTCCGGCGATTGAGGAGCGGGGTCCGGGGCAGCGCCCCGTGGCCTGGACCCGCCCCCGAGCAACGATGCGACAGGCCCCGCACCCGACCCCCGCCCCGCGAACCCCCACCACACCAGCAGCCCGACCCCGGCCCCGGCCAACGCCCCGGCCCCCGTATCGGACAACCAGTGCGCATGCAGCCACGTCCGACTCCACATCATCGCCAGCGTCAGCACCACACCCACCGGCCACCACACCTTCCGGCCCGCCGAAGGCAACAGCGCCGCGACCGCCACCACGCTCACCGCCATGGTCGCGGCATGCCCCGACGGGAACGACCCGTGGTCGACCGTCACCAGCGGATGGGCCGGGCGCGGCCGGTCGACCATGTGCTTCAGGGCCTGGACCGCGACCTGCGTCAGCACGGTGGCCGCGAGGACGAAGAGCGCCGCGCGGGGACGCCGGAAGGCGAACAGCAGGACCGTCGCCGCCAAGGGGACGAGCGCACCGGCGGGCCCCCCGAACCAGTTGAGCGCCGCCGCCGCACCGTGGGCAACTCCCTTGTGCGGACCGCCCATCCAGCGCAGCCAGGTGTCGTCCAGGGACTGGAACGGCGGGTCGGTGACGCCCGCACGGACGACCGCGCCGATCAGGACGGGCAGCAGGACGAGAAGCACGCCGGGCACGAGAAGGCCGCGGGAGTGCGGGACACGGGTCATCAGTGAGCGCCTTTCCGGATGAGGGGGCGTGATAGTTACACGTGTCACCCCCGACGCACCAGACCCCTCCGCAAACTTTCCGCGGCACTCTCATTCAATCCGCGGCACCCACGTTCAGCCCGCGGCACCCGCGTTCAGCCCGAGGACTCCCGGGCCTCGATCTGCGCCGTCGACCGGATGCGCACCCCGGGCCGGATCGACCGGTCCGTGATCAGCCGGTCCACCAGCGCGGCCACCTCGTGCGGCGCGGGCAACTCGGTACGCACACTCGTCAGCCGCGGCCGCATCAACCGGGCGATGAGGAGATCGTCCGCACCGACCAGGGCCGTGTCGCGCGGGACATCCACACCGGCGTCCTGCAACGCCCGCATCAGCAGCATCGCGTACTCGTCGTTGTACGCGAAGATCCCGTCCAACTCCCTTGCGTCCACCGCCACTTGGGCCGCCGACTCCTCGGTGTAGGCGAGCGGGAGAGGCGTCACCCGCGCGCCCGGGAACGCGGACGCGGCCGCCGTCACGCCTGCGAGCCGCGGGCCGCTGAACGAGTCGAGGCCACGCTCCCGGGGCATCACGACCCCGAGCCGGCGCCGCCCCGACGCCAGCAGATGCGCGCCCGCCACCGCCCCGATCTCCTCCTGGTCCATCGTGATGCCGTGGGCCCCGGGCGCGGGCTGCGGCCCGAAGGAGATCACCGCCCGGGTGCCCGAACCGTGCAGGATGCCGACCGACTCCTCGGTGAGCGGGGCGCCGAAGGTGGCGAGGACCGCGGCCGGGCGCAGTTCGGCCCAGGCGCGGGCCGTGTCCTGCGGCGAGCGGTCGGCGCGGGCGCCGTGCAGGACGCCGGTGTAGCCGTACTGCTCCAGGGCGGTCTGGAAGTGCGCGACGAACGTGGCGAAGAGCGGACCGAAGGCCGGCACCTTGTCCGCCGGGACCGCGATCAGGACCAGGGCGCTGCTGCCGGAGCGCAGGGAACGGGCGGCGGCGTGGGGAACGTAACCGAGTTCCTGCGCCGCCTTCTTGACCTTGGCCTGGGTGGCGGCGCTGACCTTGCCCGCCGCCTGGCCGTTGAGGACGTAGCTGACCGTCGCGCGGGAGACTCCGGCGTGCCGGGCGACCGAGGCGCTGGTGGGCACGGTCGCCCGCCGCGCGCCGCCGGGGCTGTTTTCCTGCTGCTCTGCGCTGTCGTTCATGGCTGTGTGGATCCTTTCACAGCCGTCTGTGCGGGATTTTCGGGCCTGGGGTCTGGTGCGGGTGCCGTGGCGGGTGCTAAGAATCCGTTACACGTGTCAACTTACACGTGTAACCACCGCTCGGCTCGTACGTACACCACCGCTCGGCTCGTATCGGCCGTCCCGTACGACCGTCCCGTCACGAGGAGGAGGGCAACGTGGCCCTTTCCGCCCAGCGCGCCCCCGAGGCCGGTACCGCCACCGGCGCCCCGGCCCCCGCTCGCACCCCGCGCGGCCTGTTGCCGCTGCTCATGCTCGGCAACACCGCCATGTACACCCTCTACATCGGGGTGGGCGGCGTACTCCTTCCGCTGCAGATCGAGCACATCGACAAGGCCCACAAGGTCGCGATGCTCGGGATCGTGAGCGGGGTGAGCGCCGTCTTCGCCACCCTGTTCAACCCGGTGGCGGGCGCCCTCTCCGACCGGTCCGGGCGGCGCAATCCCTGGATCCTCGGCGGCGGCCTCGCGGCCGTGGGTGCGATGGCCCTGCTCGGCGGCGTGCACACGGTGCTGCTCGTCACGATCGCCTGGTGCGTCGGGCAGGCCGTCATGAACGTCTTCCAGGCCGCGATCACCTCCGTCGTCCCCGACCGCGTGCCGATGTCCGCCCGCGGCAGGGCGTCCGCGGCCGTCGGACTCGGCATGCCCGTCGGGTCGACGCTCGGCGCGCTGCTCGGATCCGCGTTCACGGACCATCTGCGGACCGGCTATCTGGTGCTCGGCGCGTTCGTCGCCGTCGCGGCCGTCGTCTTCACCGCCGGTGCGCGGGAGGAGCGGCGTCCCGCCGTCGCGGGCATACCGCTGAAGCAGCAGTTCGCCGCCTTCATGAGCGCGCTGCGCAACCACGACTTCAAGTGGGCTTTCATCGGGCGGGCGTTGCTCGTGCTCGGCTACTTCTGCGTCTTCGGCTACCAGCTGTACATCCTGGACGACCACATCACGCTGCCGAAGGGCATGGAGCCCGCCGACGCCGTCGCGATCCTGACGCCGTTGTCGTCGGTGGCCATGGCGATCGCCACGGTCGTGGGCGGTGTGCTGTCCGACCGGATGAACCGGCGCAAGGCCTTCGTCGGCATCTCCGCGCTGGTGTCCGCCGTCTCCCTCCTCGTCCCCGCGGTCTCCCCCACCTGGCCGGCGATGCTCGTGTTCGCCGCCGTGAACGGGCTCGGCTTCGGCTGCTTCATGGCCGTGGACACCGCGCTCGTCACGATGATCCTGCCGAGCGAGGGCGACGCGGCCCGCGACCTCGGCGTGCTCAACATGGCCGCCGCGGGCCCGCAGATCCTCGCCCCGTTCGTCGCGTCCGTCATCGTGTCGGCCGCCAACTACACCACCCTGTTCGTCGTCGGCGCGGCCCTCGCCGTGCTCGGCGCGCTCGCCGTGCGCCCCATCCGTGGCGTGCGCTGAGCACCGTAGAACCACGCATCACCACGTACGGCCCTGCACGGCCGCGTACGCCGGTACGAAGATCACGTACTGCTCCGTACGAGACCGTGGGCAGCCGTACGAGAACGAAAGGCATCCCTGATGAAGTTGCACACCCGGGAATGGGGCGGCGGCGACCGTGTCGCCCTGCTGGTCCACGGGATCATGTCGGACCACCGCACCTGGCGGCGGGTGGGTCCCGCACTGGCCGAGCGGGGCTATCGGGTGATCGGTGTCGATCTGCGCGGGCACGGGGAGAGCGGGCGCGGTGCGTACAGCGTGGCCGCGTTCGCCGACGACCTCGTCGAGACGCTGCCCACCGGTGCGGACCTGGCGATCGGGCACTCGCTCGGCGGGCTCGCGCTGTCCCTCGCGGTGGAGCGGCTCGCGCCGCAGCGTGCCGTGTACTCCGATCCGGCGTGGGCGCTGACGCAGGCCGTCGACCCGGCCGTGTTCATGGAATTCCAGGGCGCCGGGCGGGAGTTGATCGCCGAGCTCAATCCTCGCTGGGAGGAGGCGGACATCGACGTCGAGCTGGCGACGCTGGCCGCGTGGGACGCGCAGAGCGCCCTGGCCGTCGCCGGGGAGCAGGCGGTCGACCGGACGCCCGCGCGGCCCGTCGTACCGTCGCTGGTGCAGGCCGCCGGGCCGAGTTTCCTGGTCTCGGAGGAGATGAAGGAGGAGCTGGTGCGGCGCGGGTTCGAGGTGCGTACGGTGCAGGGCGCCGGGCACACCATTCACCGGGACGACTTCGCGGGCTTCATGAAGTCCCTGGAGGGATGGCTGTGAGCGAGGTGACGGCACTGACCGGCGCGGGCGGGGTGCGCGGCGAGCGGCTGCGCAGCGGCGTCCAGCGCTATCTGGGGATTCCCTACGCGGCCGATCCCGTGGGCGAGTTGAGGTTCCGGCCGCCCGCGAGGCCGGAGCCGTGGAGCGGGGTGCGGGACTGCCTCGCCGCCTCCCCGGCGCCGCCGCAGGGGCCCGATCCGCTCCTGGAGAGCGTGGTCGGTGCGGAACGGGTGGCGACGTCGGAGGCGGGCTGTCTCACCGTCAACGTCTGGGCACCCGGCGGGAGTTCGGACCGGCCGGACCGGCCGGTCCTCGTGTGGGTGCACGGGGGCGCCTACGTCCAGGGGTACGGGCATCAGGTGTGGACCGACGGCGAGCGGCTCGCCGAGCGGTACGGCGTCGTGGTCGTCTCCCTCAACTACCGGCTGGGTGCGCTCGGTTGGCTGTACGTGCCCGAGCTGCTCGGCGAGGAGTACGCCGGGTCCGCGAACCTGGGCCTGCAGGACCAGATCGCCGCGCTCGCGTGGGTGCGGGACAACATCGCACGGTTCGGCGGGGACCCGCACCGGGTGACCGTGTTCGGCGAGTCGGCGGGCGGCGGCAGCGTCGCCGCGCTGCTCGGCGCCCCCGCGGCCCGGCCGCTGATCCACCGGGCTGCGTTGCAGAGCGCGCCGCCGCGCGCGGTGCGCTCCGCGGACGAGGCGGCCGCGGTGGCCCAGGCGTACGCGGCCGTGCTGAAGGAGCAGACGGGCGTCACGGACGTCAGGGAGGCGAGCGTCGATCAACTGCTCGCGGCCCAGGACGAGTTGATGACCCGCCACCCCGTGCACGAGATCCCGTTCACGCCGGTCGTGGACGGGTCCGTGCTGCCGCTGCACCCGCTGCAGGCCCTGCGCAACGGGTCCTGCGCCCACATACCCGTGCTCGCCGGGACGAACGAGCACGAGGGCCGCCTGTTCGTCGGGCTCGGCCCTGACGTCACCGGGGACGCGTTCGACGCGGCGCTCGCCGAGGCGTTCCCCGACGCCGAGCAGCGGGCGCGCGCCCGCGCCGTCTACCGTACGTACGAGGGCAGTTCGCAGGACCGACCGACCGAGAACCTCGCCGCGCTGCTCACCGACCGGCTGTTCCGGGAGGGCACGGACGCGTTCCTGGACGCGGCGGCCGAGGGCGGCGGGCGCGTGTGGTCGTACCTCTTCCAGGAGCCCACGCCGGTGCTCGGCGGGGGCCTCGGCTCGACGCACACGCTCGACATCCCGTACGTCTTCGACGTCCTGGACGGTCCCGGCCTCACCGCCTGGCTGGGCGATGAGCCGCCGCAGCGGCTCGCGGACGCGATGAGCGGGGCCTGGGTGCACTTCGCCACGGAGGGTGCGCCCGCGCACCGTCTGCTGCCGTCGTGGCCGCGGTTCGAGCCGGGCGAGCGGGCGACGATGCTGCTCGGCGGGGAGCTGCCGGGGTCCGGGGCGGGTGACCGGGTGGGCGCGGTGGCGTTCGACCCGTTCGGGGACCGCAGGGAGCTGTGGAGCGGGGCGGGAAGTCAGGCGTTCACCGATTTGCCCGACTAATTTGACCGGCTAATCGCATTTTGCGGCGCTATCGTCGCCGCGTGATCAGCACCCTCCGTCGCACCGCACTGACCTGCGCCCTCGGCGCCCTCGCTCTCGGTGCCGCCGCCTGTTCCGGCGGCGGCACCGAGCCGACACCCCCGGGGCGGGCCGGGCGGCCCGCCGCGAGCCCTTCGGCCGCAAAGTCGCCGACCGGGCCGCCCACGCTCGCCCCGGGCCCGGCCGGACTCACGCCCGTCTTCAAGAGCGCCCCGAAGCCCAAGGAGCGCACGGTGGCGCTCACCTTCGACGCCGACATGACCGCGGACCAGGGGCCGCGCGCCGCGTCGGGCGAGCACTTCGACAACCCTCAACTCATCGCCACGCTGCGGAAGTTGAAGGTGCCCGCCACGGTCTTCATGACCGGGCGCTGGGCCGACGAGTACCCGGCGCAGGCCAAGGACATCGGCGCCGACCCGCTGTTCGAAGTGGCGAACCACTCCTACAGCCACTACGCCTTCACCGGCGACTGCTACGGGCTGCCGTCTGTGCCGCCCGCGCGGATGCGCACCGACGTCGAGCGCGCCTTCACCGCGTTCCGCAAGGCCGGGGTCGCGCACGTGGTCCCGTACTTCCGCTTCCCCGGCGGCTGTTACGACAAGCAGGCGCTGCGGGCGCTCACTCCGGCCGGGGTCACCGCCGTGCAGTGGGACGTGGTGAGCGGCGACGCGTTCGCGACGGACGCGGGCGCGGTGACGCAGCAGGTGCTTGGCGGGGTGCGGCCCGGGTCCGTCGTGGTCATGCACTGCACGCGCAGCGCGGCCCCGACGACGGAGCGCGTGGTCCGGGCCGTGGTGCCCGCGCTGCGCGCGAAGGGCTACCGGTTCGTCCGGGTCTCGGAGCTGATCGGGACGGTCCGCAAGCCGTGACCGTGGACCGTACGCTGACACCCATGGAGCACAGGGAACACGTGGAGAGCACGGAACGCGCGGAGGGCACGGAGCACGTAGAGCACGTAGAGCATGTCGAGGGTGCGCAGAGCGCGGGCAGCGGGGCCGACGGGGCGGTCGCCGAATGCGTGCTGTGCCGGGAGCCCACGGAGTACCCGGAGTCCACGAAGGGCGTGACCCTGTGTCCGCGCTGCGAGTGGCAAGAGGCACAGCGCACGGCCTGCTCCGGGTAGCGCTCAGCGGCGCGACGAGAGCGCGCAGGCTGCCGCCGCGCAGGCCGTCGCCAGCACGCCTGCTCCGGCGAGGGCGAGCAGCGGGGCCGGGACACGGCCCTGCTGCGAGCCCGTGATCAGGGCCGTCACCGCCGAGCCCGCCGGGGAACCGGGCGCGACCAGGGCGAGCAGCGCGCACAGCAGCATGCCGGCCACGCCGAGGCCCGTACTGCGCAGCACCGGCCAGGTCGTGACGGCGCCGACCGCGGTGCCGACCAGCGCGCACACCAGCATGGCGAGGAGTCCGGACCCGGCCGCCGGCAGCAGCGGCACCTTCGCCTTGTGGTCGGTGCTCGCGCCGTCGCTGATGAGCGTCACGACGCCGGTCGCGAGCGCGCCGAGCGCCAGGGTCGCGAGGAGGGCGGCGGCCAGGCTCGCCAGGTGGGCGCGCCAGGGAGCGGTGGCCGCGGCGGTGCAACTGCGGGCGGCCGGGGGCTCGTTGGAGACGCAGATCCGCACCAGCCAGGCGCCGACGGGCAGCAGGGCGGCAGCCGCGTACCCGAGCGAGTCGAGCACGGGCTGCCCGGTCTGGACGCCGATCGCGAGGAACGCCGCGTACAGCACGACCGGCGCGAGCCAGCGCTGCGAGCGCAGCAGCAGGGCCGACTGGTAGGCGAGCAGGGCGGCGGTCATCGGCTCTCCGGCGGGGTCGGGGCGGGCTCGCTGCGGACGGAGACGACGTGCCAGGGCGGCCGTGCGTTCAGCAACGTACGCAGGACGGCGTCGGAGCGGTCGGCGGGCACGGTGACGCGTACGGTGCGGGGGTCGAGACGGGTGAGCGTGTGCGGTTCGGGAAGTCCGGGCAGCTCGGGAGTTCCGGAACCCGGCACGGAGTCGGCGACAGAGGCGACGGGGGCGGTAGCGGTGACGACCACCTGCCCAACACCCGCACCTCCACCTCCACTTCCACCTTCGCCTTCACCTTCGCCTTCACCTTCGCCTTCACTTTCACCTGCAGCAGCCGCACCACCTCCCACAACTCCCCCCGCATCCCGAAGAGTTGCCCCCTCGATCAGATAGGTGGCATCGGTGACGTCCGCGAGGCGGCGCGGATCGTGGTCGACGAAGAGCACGGCGGCACCGGCCGCGGTGCGCTCGGCGACGGCCCGGTCCAGCTCGTCGCGGGCGGCGGCGTCGAGCCCGGTCCACGCCTCGTCGAGGACGAGCAACTCCGGTGCGGCGAGCAGGGCTTGGGCGACCGCGACCTTCTGGCTGCTGCCCTTGGACAGCTCGGCGAGCGGCGTGCGCGCGTACCCCTCGGCGCCGAACCGCTCGAGCCAGTGGGCGGCCCGCCGCGTGGCCTCCTTGCGTACGAGACCGTGGACGCGGCCGAGATGGGTGAGATAGCCGAGTGCGGTGAAGGGCAGGGCGGCCGGGAAGCGTTCGGGGACGTACGCGGTGCGCGGCCGCCCGACGAGGCGTCCTTCGCTCGGGGCGTCGATCCCGGCGACGAGCCTGAGCAGCGTCGACTTGCCGGTGCCGTTCGCGCCCTGGACACGGACGAGGGCGCCCGCGGGCACGTCGAGGTCGACGCCGCGCAGCACCCAGCGGCCGCCTGGGCCGTAGCGGCGGCCGGCGTTGCGCAGGGCGACGAGTCCTGGGGACGGGGCGGAACGCATGCGGCCATGGTCCCGCACGGCTGTGACCCGGGGGACGGAGGGTGTCCGGGGCCACTGGCAGACTGAAGAACGTGACCAGCGACGACACCTCCACACCCCGCCCGGCCGACGGCACGCCCGGCGGCTCGGCCGACAGCACGCCCGAGAGCCCGTTCCGCACCGAGCCGACCCCTCGCGACGAGGCACCGCAGTTCGTGCTGCCGCTCGTGGTGCGCATCGAGCGCGCCGCGCCCCCGGCCCGTACGGACGCGCTGGAGACGGCGGCGCGCGCGGTCCTGGTGATGCTCGCCGACGAGCGTTCGCTCGACGACGGCGCGTGGGCGCAGGCGATGCGGGACTGGCAGGACGCGCGGATCCGCAAGGTGGTGCGGCGGGCACGCGGTGCGGAGTGGCGCCGCGCCGAGGCGCTCGAAGGCATCACGGTCACCGGCCCGGCGGAGACCCAGGTCCGGGTCTTCCCGCCGGTCCCCCTCGACGGCTGGCCCAAGGACCTGGCCCGCCTCCAGGTCTCCGGCACGGACCTCGACGACCCCGAGCCGCCGAAGGACCCCGACCCGTCGGCCCCGGTCCTGTGGCTCAACCCCGACCTGGACATGACGGCGGGCAAAGCCATGGCTCAGGCGGGCCACGGGGCTCAACTGGCCTGGTGGGAGCTGTCGGACGCGGACCGCAAGGAGTGGCGCGACGCGGGCTTCCCGCTCTCGGTCCGGGTCGCGGACCGGGCCCGCTGGGAGCCTTTGACGCGGGCCGGGTTGCCGGTGGTGCGGGACGCGGGGTTCACGGAGATCGCGCCGGGGTCTTGCACCGTGGTGGCCGAGGGCGGCCGCCGCTTCTGCCCGCTCCCCGGCGCCCACTAGGACCTGTGTCGAAAGTGGCGCTAGACCCGCCCCCGGTTACCCCGCAAGCCCCCGCTTGACCTCACGCGTCAGGTCGTCCGCCAGGATTTCCGGCAGGCCGTGCGCGATGCCCTCCAGCGCCTGCGCCGCGACGGCGGCCGGGTCGGCCTTCTGGTCGGCGGGGATGCCGGCGGCCATGTCGGTGTCCATGTAGCCGACGTGCAGGGCCGATACGGCGATGCCGCGCGGGGCCAGTTCCTCTCGGACCGCGTCGGTCTGTGCCCACGCGGCGGCCTTGGCCGCGGCGTAGGAGCCGAGGCCCGCGGGGTGCAGCCAGGACAGTACGGAGAGGACGTTGAGCACGGCGCCCCCGCCGTTGCTCTCGATCACCGGCGCGAACGCGCGCGTCACGAAGAGCGGCCCGAAGTAGTTCGTCTCCATCTCCGCGCGCACCGCGTCCGGGTCCCCGTCGAGCAGCGACGTGCCCGTGGAGATCCCGGCGTTGTTCACCAGCAGCGTCGCGTCGGGCGCGGCGCGGACCGCGGCCCGGATCGACTCCGCGTCGGTCACGTCGAGGCGCAGCGGCACGGCGCCCGGCAGGTCCACGGTCTCCGGGCGGCGTGCCGCCGCGTACACCTTCGCGCCGTGCCGCAGCAGCTGCTCGGCGAGGTGCCGGCCGAGGCCCCGGTTGGCGCCGGTGACCACGGCGACGGCGCCCTTGAGTTCCAGTCCCGCTTCCCTGTCCGATCCCATGTCTCTTGCTCCCTCGCGCTTGGATGACGTTTAGATGATGGATGACATCTAACATCGAGACTAGGATAGATGGCAACCGACATCCAAAGGGGAGGTGCCCGATGGGCCGCGTATCGCAGGCGCAGGCGCAGGAGAACCGCCGACGGGTGGTGGAGACCGCCTCCCGGCTCTTCCGGGAGCAGGGGACGCACGTCAGCGTCGCGGACCTGATGAAGGCGGCCGGCCTGACGCACGGCGGGTTCTACAAGCAGTTCGCCTCGAAGGAGGCGCTGGTCGACGAGGCCACGGCGTACGCGTTCGCCGAGACCGCGGACCGCCGCACGGAAGCCGTCCCAGGCGATCAGCGGGCCCTGATCGAGACCTACCTCTCCGTCGAGCACCGGGACGACATGGCGGACGGCTGTCCCGTCGCCGCACTCGTCACCGACATGGCACGCGGGGCGGACGACAGCGCGGCCCGCCGGGTCTACAGCGAGGGCGTCGCCGCCTTCGCCGCGGCCCTCGCCACCGGCGACCCGGAGAACACGGACGACACCGACGGCACGGACGGCACCGACGGCACGGACGGCACGGACGGCACCGACGGAATGACCCGCCTGTGCACCTTGGTCGGCGCGCTCGTCCTGGCCCGGGCCACCGCGGGCTCGCCGGTCTCCGAGGAGATCCTCGGCGCGGCGCGCACGGCGCTGACGACTTCCTGAGCCCGACGAGGGCCTCCGACCGGATTGACCGACGGGTGTAGACCCCACGTACGGCCGCTGCCGCCGTACGCGCGCACGACACGTTCCGGGGCGGGGGTCGACGCGGCGCTCCCCCAATGGGACCGGACGGAGCGACCGCGCCGTCGAGACGTGCGTGGGGAAGACGGCCCACTCCGCGGCGTCCCGCCCCCGGAACCGGTCGCCACACGCCTCCTGTTCCCCGGGCGCCCCGGACGCACGGCCGGAACGCACCTCGATGCCGGTCCGGCCGCGATTCGGTGACCGAAAGACCGGTCCACGCTCTGGCCATGCGGGACCGGGAGTCCTAGCATCGCTTGGGTCCGGGCCTCTTCACACTCGGACGAGTCGACTCCGGCACGTCGCGGAGCCGGCCCCTTCTCCACCCCGCTCCACCCCGCTCCACCCCCGAGACCCCGGGACCGCACCGCACACAGTGCCGTAGCGGCCGGGTCGTTCTCGCCGACACACGCCCCGGCCCTCGCGTCCCCCCCGACCCGTCGTGGGGCGAACTCCCGCACGCCTCCGGGCCGGCGGGGACGACGAGCACGTGAACCGCGCAGGGGGAGACGCGCGCTCCCGTGCTCACAGGCCGCCGCCGATGTCGGCCGAAGCCGCCGGCGGCGGCCGCTCCCCTGTGCCGCATCATGGACGCATGACTGAGGCGGGAAGCGCGCTGGACGGCAGGGTCGCGCGGGGGAACGAGACCCGGCGGCTCGTGCTGCGCCGCACCGTCGACATCGCCTCCGTGGAAGGGCTCGAGTCCCTGTCGATCGGGCGGCTCGCCACGGAACTGAAGCTGAGCAAGAGCGGCGTGTTCGCCCTGTTCGGCTCCAAGGAGGAGCTGCAGCTGGCGACCGTGCGGGCCGCCGCCCAGGTGTACGAGGAGAAGGTCGTGCGCCCGGCCATGGAGGCCCCGGCCGGAGTGGGACGGCTGTGGCGGCTGTGCGGGCGCTGGCTGCGGTACTCCCAGGACCGGGTCTTCCCCGGCGGCTGCTTCTTCTACGGAGTGCTCGCCGAGTACGACGCCCGCGAGGGTGCGGTGCACGATGCGCTGGCGCGCGCCCAGCGGTCCTGGGTGGGCCTGGTCGAGCGCTGCGCCGAGGAGGCGCGCGAGCTCGGCGAGCTGCGCCGGGACACCGATGTGCCGCAGCTGGCCTTCGAGTTGATCGCCCTGATGGAGATGGCGAACGCGCACTCGGTGATGCACGGCGAGTCGGGCGTGTACCGGCGGGCCCGGGTCGGCATCGCGGCGCGGCTCGCCGCCGCGGTGACGGATCCGGAGCTCGCACCGCGAACGGACTAGAAACGAACTAGAGACGGACTAGAGACGGACTAGAGAGTGGGGCCCGCCGGGTCCTCCTCGACTTTCGTCAAAGTTTAAGCACGACCGTTCGTTTAGTTTTACGCTCAGGGGCATGACACCGAGAATCCTGCGTGCCCCCTGGCGCCCCGGCCCGGCCGCGCTCCACGTCGCCACCGACCACGACGGCGACGACCACGACGGCGACGACCACGACCACGACGGCGAAAGCCGTGAAGTCCGGGTCAGCGTCACGGAGTTCACCGCCGACACCCGTACGCGATCCCTGGGCGTCGCCGCCAACGGCCTGCGTCTGCGCCGCACTTGGCCCGGCACCCCGGGTGCCGTCGGGATGTGGCTGTGGGTCGATCCGCCGCGCCGCCGCTCGGGCTCCGTCTCCGTGTGGACCGGGCAGGACGCGCTCGACGGCTTCGTCCGGCGCCCGGACCACGTCCGCATCGTCCGCGCGTTCCGCGGCCACGGGTCGGTGCGGGCCACCGCCTGGGACACACCCGGCTTCGACGCCGCCGCCGTGTGGGACGCCGCCCTGGCGCTCATCACGGGAGACACCCCCTGGCCCACCGCCCGGCCCCGTACGGGAGAACTCCGTACG
Source organism: Streptomyces sp. NPDC050085 (assembly GCF_044460595.1). Lineage (NCBI taxonomy): Bacteria > Bacillati > Actinomycetota > Actinomycetes > Kitasatosporales > Streptomycetaceae > Streptomyces > Streptomyces sp. NPDC050085. The sequence continues at coordinate 1,591,420 of NZ_JBITJZ010000001.1, forward strand.
GCAGAACCTCGTACGGCAGAACCCCGCACGGGAAAGGAAGCGCGATGACCGACCCCGTCGGGCAGATCGCCCTCGACCGCCTCGCCGTCCAGGAGTCCGTACGCCTCCTCGGCCTCGCCCGCGGCGACGACTGGGAGCGGGACACCCCCTGCGCGGGCTGGACGCTGCGCCGCCTCGCCGCGCACATGACCGCCCAGCACCGGGGGTTCGCGGCCGCGGCCCGTGGCGGCGGCGGGGAGCCCGCGCCGTGGCGGGAGCGGCAGGACGAGGCGGATCCCGGGGAGGCCCACCGGGCCGCGGCGCTCGATCTGCTCGACGCGTTCGCCGAACCGGGCGTAGAGGAAAGGGAGTTCACGCTGCCCGAGTTGCGGGAGGGGCCCGGGCCCGGCGGCGGCTGGCCCGGGCGGATCGCCGTCGGGTTCCACCTCGTCGACTACGTCGTCCACGCCTGGGACGTCGCGGTGACCCTGGGCGTCGGGGTGGAGCTGCCCGCGCCGGTCGTGACCGCCGCGCACGCCGTCGCCCTGCGGGTTCCCACGGACCCGGAATCTCGCGCTCCGGGCGCCGCGTTCGCCCCGCCCGTCGAGAGGACCGCGGGCGGCTCGGACTTCGCCGCGATGCTGGCGCTGCTGGGGCGCGACCCCGGCTGGCGGCCCGGGGCCACGGGCGACGGGAAACCTCAAATGTAGCTCTGAACGTCCCCCTCCCCGGGTTCGAACGGCCCCGCCCGGCGAAGAGAACAGTCACGGCACAGGCGGAGGGGGACGATCATGGAGCGACTGGCACACCTGGGTACCGGAATCGGCTGGCGGCCGGAGATCGCCGACGTCGTCGAGGCGATGCCCGGCATCGACTGGGTCGAGGCCGTCGCCGAGAACCTGTGCCCCGGCCATCTGCCCGACGCCCTGCTGCGGCTGCGCGAGCGCGGGGTCACCGTCGTGCCGCACGGCGTCTCGCTCGGCCTCGGGGGCGCCGAGCGGCCGGACGCACAGCGGCTCGCCGACCTCTCCGTGCGGGCCAAGGCGCTCGGCTCGCCGCTGGTCACCGAGCACATCGCGTTCGTCCGCGCGGGCGGCGAGCGCACCGCGTCGCCGCTCCTGGAGGCCGGGCACCTGCTGCCGGTGCCGCGCACCCGCGACGCGCTCGACGTGCTGTGCGAGAACGTCCGGATCGCGCAGGACGCGCTGCCGGTGCCGCTGGCCGTGGAGAACATCGCGGCGCTGTTCGGCTGGCCGGGCGAGGAGATGTCCGAGGGGCAGTTCCTGTACGAGCTGGTGGAGCGCACCGGCGTACGACTCCTCATCGACGTGGCCAATCTGCACACCAACCACGTCAACCGAGGTGAGGACCCGTCAAAGGCCCTGGACGAGTTGCCTGTTGAGGCGATCGCGTACGTCCATGTCGCGGGCGGCTTCGAGCGCGACGGCGTCTGGCACGACAGTCACGCGCACCCGGTGCCGCGACCGGTCCTCGACATCCTGGCCGATCTGGCCTCCCGGGTGACGCCGCCCGGCGTGCTCCTGGAGCGCGACGAGAACTTTCCCGAGGACGGGGCGGAGCTCGGCCGGGAGGTGGCGGTGATCCGGGAGACCGTCGCCTCGGCGGCCGCGCCCGCGTTGACCACACCCGAGCCGGTGACGCAGTGCCCGACAACTTCCGTACAGATGGCGGAGGCTGAGGAGTCCGTACGGGAGCGGCTCGCGCTCGCGCAGGCCTCTCTCCTCTCGTCCCTCGTCGCGGGCACCCCGGTGCCGGAGGGCTTCGACCGGGCCCGGCTCGCCGTGCAGAGCCGCGCGCTGGCGGGCAAGCGGGCCGACGTCGTCGCCAAGGTGGCACCCGAACTGCCCCGCATCCTGGGGCACGAGGCCTATCGCGGCGCGTTCCTGGCGTACGCGGGACGGCGGCCGATGACGGCCGGCTACCGGCGCGACGCGCTGGACTTCGCCGAGGACCTGCTGCTCGGGCAGCGCGTCGAGGAGCCGTTCGCCCGCAAGCAGCTGACCGACTGGTGGCTGGAGCGCTCCGGACCCGCACCTCTGGCGGGGCGGCCGGTGGCGCGGGCACTGCGGGCCGCACGGTTCGCGCTGCGCAGGGGCTGAGCACCCGTATCACCCCCTACTGCCCCGTACTACCCCGTACTACCCCGTGCGGGGCGCGCGGCCCGCGCAACCCCCGCGCACCGTACGGCAGTTGACGTAGTCCCCGCTGATGCCCGGCACTCCGTGCCCGGGGCGCACTAGCGTGCGGCGGTGCACCAGGAGGCACCCCCATGCGACTGCTCACACGCACCGAATCGACCCTCGGCACACGCGACACCCGCACCATCCGCACCACACGCGGTACCCGGATCAACGGCACGACGCTCATCATTACCGGACTCATGGCGACGCTCGCCGCACTCGTCTTCCCGATCTGGTCGTACGCCGACCGCTCGGGCACCGGTCTCGACACGCTCAACTCCCAGACCGTACCGACCAGATTCGGGCCGCTGTCGGCCACCGACCGGATCTTCATCACCAAGGTGCGGCTCGCCGGGCTGTGGGAACTGCCCGCCGGGCAGCAGGCCGAGGAGCGGGCGCCGAGCAAGGCGGTCGAGACCGCGGGGGAACACCTCGTCCAGGGCCACACCTTCCTGGACGCGCGGGTGCGCGAGGTCGCGGCGCGGCTCAACCTGGAACTGCCCAACCAGCCGAACGCCCAACAGCAGGGCTGGCTGCGGACGTTGACCGCCGCGAAGGGCGAGGACTACGAGCGGAAGTTCGCCAACATCCTGCGCCGCGCGCACGGCCAGGTCTTCTCCCTGGTCGCCCAGGTGCGCGCCTCGACCCGCAACTCGCTCGTCCGGGACCTCGCGGACGACGCGAACACCACGGTCCTCGACCACATCAAGGTCTTGGAAGCGACCGGGCTCGTCGACTTCGACGCGCTGGCCCGCGGCGCGGCCACGGCGACCCCACCGCCCGAAACGCGCTCCCCCGCACCGCCAGGACCGACCGCGTCGCCCGGCTCGGCGACGCCGGTCACCCCGACTCCGACGCTGACCCTGCCACCCGCCGCGTCGAGCCCGAAGCCGTGACGGTGACCCTGCCGATGACCCCGGCGAAGGCGAACACGCTGTCCGCATACTGAACGGGCCGTAGCGCCTGCCCGAACACCTGCCGTAGAAACTCCGCATGTTCTGGGTCCTGTTCCTCGTCCTCGCCTGCGCCGTCGCGGGCGTCTCCTGCGGGCGCCTGTGCCTCGCGGCGGTGCGCGCCGCCGACGGCGAGCGCGCCGCGGGTGACCCGCACCACGGGCGCGAACTGCGCGAACTTTCGCTGTACGAGACGGCGTTCCTGTCCGGCGGCCCCGACCGGGTCGCCGACGTGACGCTCGTGTCGATGGCCCGCAGCCGCCGCCTGCTGCTCGCGCACACCGGGTGGGCGACGGTCGTCGACCCGGTCGGCCGGGACGACATGGAGCGCTCGGTGATCGGCGCGATCGGGCCCGAAGGACAGACGCGGACAGCGCCGCTGCGGGCGGCGGCCGCCGCGGGGGACGCCGTACGCGCCCTGGCCGAGCGGCTCGTCGCGGCGGGCCTCGCCGTGCCGGACGGGGCCCGCTCGACCGTCGCGGGCGCGGTGCGCCAGGTGCGGGCGGCCGCGCTCGTGGTGGCGGCCCTGGGCGCCGTCGCCGTCCTGATGCCCGGGCGGTCGGGGCAGCCGGACGTGCCGGTGGCGGTCTGGTTCACGCTGCCGCTGCTGCTGACCCTGAGCTGTCTGGCCATCGCCCGGATCGAGATCCACCCGTACACGCGCTGGGCCTCACCGGCGGGACAGCGCCTCCTCGCCGCCCTGCCCAAGGGCACCGGCAACCTGCTCTCGGTGGCCGTGCGCGGGGTGCGGGCGGTGGACGACCCGGCGATACGGGCCGCGCTCGGCCACGGCCGAGTGACCTGAAAGGCGCGCGGGCGACGCATCGGGGTCATTGATCCGACACCGGCGACCTGGTGCTTTACTTCCTCAACTACCGCCCCAAGTATCCCTTTTGTTCGCGAGCCGCAAGGGTTCGAGAGCCCGACGAAAGGGATGCATCCAAGCGATGAGAGCAGCATCCGCCCTCTACGCGGCCGCGGGATCACTGGTCCTGTCGGCCCTCGTCGCCGCCCCCGCGGGCAGCGCGAGCGCCACCACCGCCGTGCCCGACTCCCCCGAGACCCTCGGCACCGCCGTCGCCGCGCAGCGCGCCGCGGCCGCGGGCATCAAGTTCGCCGACTGCCCCGCCGTGGAGAACCTGCCCTCCCCGGTCACCTGCGGCACGGTCTCCGTCCCGCTGGACTACGCCCGTCCGCACGGCAAGCAGATCAAACTGACCGTCAGCCGCGTCCGGGCCACCGGCAGGAACGGCGGCGAGAAGGTCGCCCGCCAGGGCGCGTTCGTCTACAACCCGGGCGGCCCCGGCGGCAACGGCATGTACTTCCCGATGGTCGGCGTCATGCCGGAGTGGAAGCGCATCGGCGCCGCCTACGACCTCGTGGGGTACGCGCCGCGCGGCGTGGGCCGCTCGGCGCCGCTGTCCTGCCAGAACCCGGAGCAGTTCGCGAAGGCCCCCACCCAGGCGCCGACGCAGCCCTCCGCCTCGTACAAGAAGGAACGCGTCGCGCAGGCCAAGTCGTACGCGCGCGGCTGCGCCAAGAACCCGGGCCTCGCGCACTACACGACCCTCAACAACGCCCGTGACCTGGACGTGCTGCGGGCCGCGCTCGGCGAGAAGAAGCTGACGTACATGGGCGCCTCGTACGGCACGTACATCGGCGCCGTGTACGCGCAGCTGTTCCCCTCGCACGTGCGCCGCATGGTCTTCGACTCGGCGGTCAACCCGGACCCGGGCCAGATCTGGTACGCCAACAACCTCGAGCAGTCGGCCGCGTTCGAGCGCCGCTGGGCCGACTTCCGCGCGTGGGTCGCCCGGCACGACGCCACGTACCACCTGGGCACGACGCCGGACGAGGTCCTCACCTCGTACGAGAAGGTGCGCGCCGAGCTGGCGCACGAACCGGCGGGCAAGAAGGTCGGCCCGGGCCAGCTCCAGGCCGCCTTCCTCCAGGCCGGGTACTACGACGACTACTGGCCGATGCGGGCCGTGGCACTCTCGGAGTACCTGAAGGGCAACCCGAAGCCGCTGATCGAGCAGGCCGCGCCGAGCCCGGAGGCCGCCGCCGAGAACGAGAACAGCAACGCCGTCTACACGGCCGTCGAGTGCAACGACGCGCCCTGGCCGACCGACTTCCGCACCTGGGACCGCGACAACACGCGGCTCGCGCGCACCGCGCCGTTCGAGACGTGGGACAACGCGTGGATGAACCTGCCGTGCGCGTACTGGTCCGCCCCGCGCCAGCAGCCGGTCGACGTGCGCACCCGCCCGGGCGCGCTGCCGCCGACGCTGATCCTGGCCGCCGAGCGGGACGCGGCGACGCCGTACACCGGCGCGAAGGAGCTGAACCGGCGGGTCGCCGGGTCCGTGCTCGTGACGGAGCGGGAGGCCGGGACGCACGGGATCGCGGGCGGCGCGAACGCGTGCATCAACGGGCACCTGGACGCGTACGTCCTGGACGGGCAGCTGCCGGTGCGGCGCGCCGCGGCGTGTGCGCCGCATGCGGAGCCGGCGCCGCTGGGTGCCGGGTCCCGCGGGCTCGGGGCAGAGCCCCGCGCGGCTGGTTGATCTCATGAGTGAGCGGGGTCGCGGGGCGCTGCCCCGGACCCCGCTGCCTCTCGTACCAGGGCGGGGCTGAAACTAGGCGAGCCCCGCCACCAGCTCGGCCACGCTCTTGCGGCGGCCCGTGTAGAACGGGACCTCTTCGCGCACGTGCATCCGCGCCTCGGAGCCGCGCAGCAGACGCATCAGGTCGACGATCCGGTACAGCTCGTCCGCCTCGAACGCGAGGATCCACTCGTAGTCGCCGAGCGAGAACGAGGCGACCGTGTTGGCGCGCACGTCCGGGTAGCCGCGGGCCATCTTGCCGTGGTCGGCGAGCATCTTGCGGCGCTCGTCGTCGGGCAGCAGGTACCAGTCGTAGGAGCGCACGAAGGGGTAGACCGAGACGTAGTTGCGGGGCGTCTCGTCGGCCAGGAACGCCGGGATGTGCGAGCGGTTGAACTCGGCGGGGCGGTGCAGCGCCATGTTCGACCACACGGGCTCGAGCGCGCGGCCCAGCTTCGTGCGGCGGAAGAGGTTGTACGCCTCCTGCAGCTCGTCGGCGGTCTCCGCGTGCCACCAGATCATGAGGTCGGCGTCGGCGCGCAGCCCTGACACGTCGTACGTGCCACGGATCGTGACGTCCTTCGCGGCGAGCTGGTCGAAGAGCTCCTGGACCTCGTCGGCGTAACCGGTCCGGTCCTGCGGAAGTACGTCCTTCAGCTTGAAGACCGACCAGAGCGTGTAGCGGATGACCTCGTTCAGGTCCTTCGCCAACTTGCCCTTGTTCGGGATACGGGCTGCCGCCGCGTCGGTGGTGGTGTTCTCGTCGCTCATGTCCCTCATTCTCCTGCTCCGCCGTGCAAGCTCTGCACCGGGTTCGCCTTCAGTTCGTCGCGGGCGCCCAGGTCCCCGCGCAGTTCGTCGACGGCCGCGTGCGCGCTCGCGATGCACGCGGGGATGCCGACGCCGTCGTACGCCGCTCCGCACACGGCGATTCCCGGCAGCTGGGCCAGGTGTTCGCGGATGCGGGTCACCCGGGCCGGGTGACCGACCGGGTACTGGGGCAGGCCGTCCTGCCAGCGGGTCACGAGGGACGCGACCGGGGTCGCGGTGAGCCCGATCGCCTCGTTCAGGTCGTTGCGCGCGATGTCCGTGAGGTCGTCGTCGTCCCGGGTCAGGTCCTTCTCGTCGCCGTAGCGGCCGACCGAGGTGCGGACGAGTAGGAGGTCCGGGTTCTCGTCCGCGATCCAGCCCCACTTCTGCGAGGCGAAGGTGGCGGCCTTGATGGTGCGGCCGTCCACCGGAGGCACGAGGAATCCGCTGCCGGCGGGGAGTTCGGCCCGGTTCCTGTCGTACGCCAGGGTGATCAGGGCCATGCTCGCGTATTCGATCGCCCGGAGTTCCTGGGAGGCCTTCGGGGAGGCGGTGCGCAGCAGGCTCGCCGCGGCGGGGGCGGGGAGCGCGATGACGACCTGGTCCGCGTCGAAGGTGCGGCCCGATTCTGTGACTACTCGCCATAGGGGCTCGCGACCGGCCGTCGGTTGCGCGTTCGTCGTGGTTGCTCGCGCAGTTCCCCGCGCCCCCAGGGAGGTCGCCCGCTCCCCCATGACAATCTCGCCGCCGCTTTGCCGCACCGCGTCCGCGACCGCGTCAGGCAGCGTGCCGACACCGCCCTCGATGCCCATGAACACCGGGCCCGTCTGCTGGTTGGCCGCCGCTCTGGCCTGGATCGCGCGGACCGCCTCCATCAGCGTCGGGTGGCGGCGGGCCTCCTCGAAGAGCTGCGGGACCGCGCTGCGCATGGAGATGCGGTAGGCGTCGCCCGCGTAGACACCACCGAGGAGCGGTTCGACGAGCCGGTCGACGACCTCGCGGCCGAGGCGGGCCGCCACGTACGCGCCCACGGCGACGTCGTCGCCCAGCTCCGTGGGCGGGAGCTCGGCGTCCTGTGCGATGCGGCGCAGGCCCTCGTCGGAGAGGACCCCGGCGAGCGCGTCGGCGGTGCCGGGGACGCCCATGACGTGCCCCTTCGGCATCGGGCGCAGGGCGTCGCGGGTCCAGATCGAGGCGGTCGCCGTGGCCGGGGGCGTGAGGCGGTCGGTGAGGCCCACGTCCCGGGCGAGGCCCACCGCTTCGGGGCGGCGGGCGAGGAGCGACTCGGCGCCGAGGTCGACGCGTGCTCCGGCGATCTCGCCCGCGCGCAGCTTGCCGCCGAGGCGGTCGGAGGCCTCGAGGACCGTCACGCGCACGGGGTCGGCGGCCGAGGAACCGGTGAGCAATCGGTGCGCTGCTGCCAGGCCCGCGATGCCGCCGCCGATGACAAGGACTTCGCGGCCGTCGCGGCCGTCGCGGCCCCGCCCACTTCCCGTACGTGTGTCCGTTTCGCGCATGCCCCCACTCTCTCAGAACGCGGCGGGTGCCCCGGACGAGTCCCGACCGTGACCGGTTCGGAACCGCTCGGCAACGTCGCGCGGGCGCCTTCGCGCGTCGAAGGAGGCGTCCGATGACCGTCACGTCCCTCGGGGGTTACGTCGATGCACACGTCCGGAACGACACGTACGAGGCCACGCCTGCGCCCGCTCCAGGGTTTTGCCGCACTGCTGCTCGCGGTGGGGCTCGCGCTCACGGGCTGCTCGGGCGCCTCCGACAGCGGCGACAAGGGTGTTGCCGCGGGCGACGACAAGGCGGCCGCACCGCAGGAGGCGGGCGGCGGGGCCGCCGGCAGCGGGCGGGCCGACAGCGGGAAGTCGGGTGCGAGCGCGGCGCCGAAGAAGCCGGCCGACCTCACCGGGGTCCACATCATCCGCACCGCCACGCTCTCCGTCCGCGTCAAGGACGTACCGGATGCGCTCGACAAGGCGCGCACCGTCGCGGAGAACGCGGGCGGCATGGTCGGCGACGAGACGACCGACCGCGACGACCACGGCCGCGAGCGCTCACGGGTCACTCTGCGGGTGCCGCAGGAGGCGTACGAGGACGTCCTCGACCAACTCTCGGGCGCGGGGCGCCTGTTGGAGCGGAACGTGACGGCGAAGGACGTCACCGACCAGGTCGTCGACGTGGACAGCCGGATCAAGTCGCAGCGGGCCAGCGTGGCGCGGGTGCGTGAACTCATGGACCGGGCCACGAAGTTGAGCGATGTGGTGGCCCTGGAGGGGGAACTGAGCAGCCGCCAGTCCGAGCTCGAGGCGCTGCTCGCGCAGCAGGCGTCGCTGAAGGACCGCACGACGCTCGCGACGATCACGCTGAAGCTGTCCCAGACGCCGCCGAAGTCGGCGGGCGACGAGGACGACGATCCGGGGTTCCTGGACGCGCTGTCGGGCGGCTGGGGCGCCTTCGTGACCGCGCTGAAGTGGGTGGCGATGGCGCTCGCGGCGGTCCTGCCGTTCGCGGCGGTCGCGGCGCTGCTCGTGTTCGCGTGGCTGCGCCTCGTGCGGCCCCGGCGGCGCCTGCCCGCGGCCCCGGAACCGGCGGGCGACGAGCAGGAGTGAGGGCCCGCGCGGGCCGGCCCCACGTAGCGTGGGGCGCATGAGCACTGAGAACTCTGCGCGCGAGCGGCTTGTGGTCATCGGTGGCGACGCGGCGGGCATGTCCGCCGCGTCGCAGGCACGTCGGCTGCGCGGCCCGGACGAGTTGGAGATCGTGGCCTTCGAGCGGGGGAACTTCACGTCGTTCTCGGCGTGCGGGATCCCGTACTGGGTGGGCGGCGAGGTCGGCGAGCGCGACGAGTTGATCGCGCGCTCGCCCGAGGAGCACCGGGCGCGCGACATCGACCTGCGGATGCGCACGGAGGTCGTGGAGATCGACGTCGAGGGGCGCCGGGTACGGGCCCGCGAGGTCGACGGCGGGGCCGAGTCCTGGGTCGCGTACGACAAGCTCGTGATCGCGACCGGGGCGCGTCCCGTGCGTCCGCACCTGCCCGGGATCGACGCGCCAGGCGTGCACGGCGTGCAGACGCTGGACGACGGGCAGGCGCTGCTCGACACGTTGGGGGCGACTCGGGGGCGGCGGGCCGTCGTGGTCGGCGCCGGGTACATCGGCGTCGAGATGGCCGAGGCGCTGCTGCACCGCGGGTACGCGGTGACGGTCGTCAACCGGAGCGCCGAGCCGATGTCGACGCTCGACCCGGACATGGGGCGCCTGGTGCACGAGGCGATGACCGGGCTCGGCATCACCATGGTCGGCGACGCCGAGGTGACGAAGATCCTCACGGGCGACGACGGCCGGGTGCGGGCCGTGGCCACGGAGGACGCCGAATTCCCCGCGGACGTCGTGGTGTTGGGGATCGGGGTCCGCCCGCAGACCGCGTTGGCGCGGGACGCGGGGCTGCCGCTCGGCGAACACGGCGGTCTGCTCACGGACCTGGGGATGCGGGTGCGCGGCCACGAGAACGTCTGGGCGGGCGGCGACTGCGTCGAGGTGCACGACCTGGTGTCGGGCGGCGAGCGGTACGTCGCGCTCGGCACGCACGCGAACAAGCACGGACAGGTCATCGGAACGAACGTCGGCGGCGGTTACGCGACCTTCCCCGGCGTCGTCGGGACCGCCGTGAGCAAGGTGTGCGACCTGGAGATCGCGCGCACGGGGCTGCGCGAGAAGGACGCGCGGCGCGCGGGCCTGCAGTTCGTGACGGTGACCATCGAGTCGACGAGCCGGGCGGGTTACTACCCGGGCGCCGCGCCGATGACGGTGAAGATGCTCGCCGAGCGCCGCACCGGCAAGCTGCTCGGCGTGCAGATCGTGGGGCGCGAGGGCGCCGCCAAGCGCGTCGACGTGGCGGCGGTCGCGCTCACGGCGGGCATGACGGTGGAGCAGATGACGGCCCTGGACCTCGGGTACGCGCCCCCATTCTCTCCGGTGTGGGACCCGGTCCTGGTGGCGGCGCGGAAGGCGGTGACAGCGGTCCGCGCCGCGGGATAGGCGCGTCTATCGGGCGGTCTGCGTGTGGACGTACTCCACGAGCCGGGTCAGCGCGTCCGGGTCGGTGTTCGGCGGCACGCCGTGGCCGAGGTTGAAGACGTGGCCCTCCAGGCCGGCGGCCGCGTCGAGGACCTCACGGGCCCTGGTCTCGATGGCCTCGGGCGTGGAGAAGAGGATCGCCGGGTCGAAGTTGCCCTGGAGCGCCTTGCCGGGGCCGACGCGGCGCGCGGCCTCGTCCAGCGGTACGCGCCAGTCCACGCCGACGACGTCCGCGCCGGCCTGGCCCATGAGTCCGAGCAGCTCACCGGTGCCGACGCCGAAGTGGATGCGCGGGACGCCGTAGGACTCGACGGCCCGGAAGACCTTCTCGGAGGCGGGCATCACGGAGCGGCGGTAGTCGGCGGGGGCCAGCGCGCCCACCCAGGAGTCGAAGAGCTGCACGGCGCTCGCGCCCGCCTCGATCTGCACCTTCAGGAACGCGGAGGTGATCTCGGCGAGCCGGTCGAGCAGGTCGGCCCACAGCTGCGGGTCGCCGTACATCAGGGCCTTGGTGTTCTCGTGGTTGCGCGACGGGCCGCCCTCCACGAGGTAGCTGGCGAGGGTGAACGGCGCGCCCGCGAAACCGATGAGCGGCTTCTCGCCGAGCTCGGCCGTGAGCAGCCCCATGGCCTCGGTGACGTACCAGACGTCCTCAGGGGTCAGGTCGCGCAGCTGCGCGAGGTCGGCGCGGGTGCGGATGGGGTTCGCGATGACCGGGCCGACACCGGGCTTGATGTCGAGGTCGATGCCGATGGCCTTGAGCGGGACGACGATGTCGCTGAAGTAGATCGCCGCGTCCACGTCGTGCCGGCGCACGGGCTGCATCGTGATCTCGGCGACCAGCTCGGGCCGCATGCACGACTCCAGCATCGGGATGCCCTCGCGCACCTTGAGGTACTCGGGCAGCGAACGTCCCGCCTGCCGCATGAACCACACCGGCGTGTGCGGCACGGGCTCGCGCCTGCACGCCTTGAGGAAGGCTGAATCCTTGGTGGCTTCGTACGTCGCTGACGGCTGCTGGCCCGTGGCCTCGGTGTTGGCACTCACACCGGAAAGTCTCGCACGCCCCCGAAGCGGGCCGAGAACGGCGTCCGTGCCGGGTGTCCTTGCCTGCGCGAAGCGCCCGTTCCCCTTAATCTTCCCGGCATGGCTGCGGCGCAGGGACGGTCGAACGGCCCGGAAGACTCAGATGGCACAGACGGCACGGACGACTCTGACGGGATGCGTGAATCGGTGCGGGAGGGGCAGAACGCTCGGGACATGAACGCTGCACACGTTGAAGAAGGGGACACCACCCCCTTGCCCTTCCGCACGGCCGTCGACGCCCTGCGGTCCGCGCGGCTGCGCCCGGAGATCGAGATCGACCCCACGCGCCCGCCGCAGCGCCTGGCCCCCTTCTCCTACGCGTTGGAGGCCACGGTCGTCGACGCCGCCGACGACTCCGACCTGGCGGACGGCCGGCTCGTCCTGCTGCACGACCCGGCCGGGCACGACGCGTGGCACGGCACGTTCCGCCTGGTGACGCTGGTGCGCGCGGAGCTCGAGCCGGAGATGGCCGCCGATCCGCTGCTCCCGGACGTCTGCTGGTCGTGGCTGACGGGCGCCCTCGCGGCGCGCGGGCTCTCGTACGGGGAGCCGTCGGGCACGGTCACCCGGGCCAGTTCGCACTACTTCGGCGGCATCGGCGACCGGCCCGCGGCCTCGCAGATCGAGATCCGTGCGTCGTGGACGCCGCGGGAGGGGCCCGGCGGGGTTCCGGACACCGCCGCGCACCTGACGGCCTGGTGCGAGCTGCTGTGCCAGGTCGCCGGATTGCCCCCTGCGGCGGCCCCGGGCGGCGAGGGAGCGGTGGTGACGCTCCCTCAGCGGCGTGGGCCGCAGCCTTCCTGACCGTTCTTCAGGACCGTTGCGAGGGGCGGATTTCGGCCGCGTCGGATCCGCCCCTCGGTCATGATGCGACCCGGTTCGATTCGGTTCGATCTTCGGATGATCGATAGCGTGTCCGAATTGCGTGAATTGTTACTCACCAAATCGTGATCTTTCTCTAAAGGCGGGCGGGTTTGCTGCCGAAGAGCTCTGTGACCTTGAAAGCACGGTTCATCCCGGCTTCACCCCCAGAGCCGGCTCCGTCCCGCACCCCAGGAGGCCTGGTGTCCGTTCTCCTCGAGCAGCCCTCAAGCCTGGTCGCCTACCGCCCGAACAAGCCGACCGCGATGGTGGTCGTGGCCGACCCCCGCGTCCGTTCCACCGTGACCCGCCACCTGTGGGCGCTCGGTGTTCGTGACGTGATCGAGGCCTCGTCCGTCGCGGAGGCTCGTCCCCGCATCGGCAACCCCCGCGACATCTGCGTCGCCGACGTCCACCTCCCCGACGGATCCGGACTGACGCTTCTCTCCGAAACCCGAGCAGCGGGCTGGCCCAACGGCCTCGCCCTCTCCGCCGCCGACGACATCGGTGCCGTACGCAACGCCCTCGCGGGCGGCGTCAAGGGCTACGTCGTCACCGGCACCCGTACGAACGTCGGACTCCCCACCCGCCCCGGCGCCGCCCCGATCGGTGCCGCGGCCGCCCGTATGCACCGCCGCCCCCCGGGTGCCCCGAGCCACCCGGGCGGCTACCGCGAGCTCTCCGGCCGTGAGGTCGAGGTGCTCCGGCTCGTCGCCGAGGGTCAGTCGAACAAGGCCATCGGCGTCTCGATGGGCCTGTCCGCACTGACCGTCAAGAGCCACCTCGCCCGCATCGCGCGCAAGCTCGGCACGGGTGACCGCGCCGGGATGGTGGCGGTCGCGCTGCGCACCGGAATCATCCACTGATCGACCCGTGGCCGGATCCTTCCGGTTTACGGACCATCAACGCCCGTCGACGGAACGTTCCGTCGACGGGCGTCGTCCGTTCACAGATACCCTTGACAGGTGACCGACGCCCAAGAGACCGCAGCAGACAGTTCACTGCGCACCACCGGAGGCCCGCGGCGGCAGCCGCTAATGTCGCTGACTCCGGACGACGGCGGATCTGTTGGAGAGGCGCCGATCCCCCTGCTCGAACCGCGCGAGGGCATTCCGCCGGTGATCGCCGACGAGGCCGCGCTCGCCGAGGTGGTCGCGGCCTTCGCCGCGGGCACCGGACCTGTCGCCGTCGACGCCGAGCGTGCTTCCGGTTACCGCTACGGACAGCGCGCGTATCTCGTGCAGCTGCGCCGCGAGGGTGCGGGCAGTGCGCTCATCGACCCCATCGCCTGCCCCGACCTGTCCGGATTCGGCGCCGCCATCGCGGACGCGGAGTGGGTGCTGCACGCGGCCACCCAGGACCTGCCGTGCCTGCGGGAAATAGGCATGGTCCCCTCGGCGCTCTTCGACACCGAGCTGGCCGGACGGCTCGCCGGGTTCCCCCGGGTGGGGCTCGGCGCGATGGTCGAGAGCGTCCTCGGCTACGTACTGGAGAAGGGGCACTCCGCGGTCGACTGGTCGACGCGGCCGCTGCCCGAGCCCTGGTTGCGCTATGCCGCGCTCGACGTCGAACTCCTGGTGGACCTGCGCGACGCGCTGGAGAAGGAGCTCGACCGGCAGGGCAAGCTCGACTGGGCCCACCAGGAGTTCGAGGCGATCGCCTCCGCGCCGCCCGCTCCCCCGCGCAAGGATCCGTGGCGCCGCACGTCCGGGATGCACAAGGTGCGCAGGCGGCGGCAGATGGCGGTCGTGCGCGAGCTGTGGACGGCCCGCGACCGGGTCGCCCAGCGGCGCGACGTGTCGCCGGGCAAGGTCCTCGGGGACACCGCGATCGTCGAGGCCGCCCTGGCGCTCCCGGTCAACGCGCAGGCGCTGGCCGCGCTGCCCGGCTTCGGGCACCGCATGGGCCGCCGTCAGCTGGAGCAGTGGCAGGCCGCCGTGGACCGGGCCAGGGCCCTGCCGGACGCCGAGCTGCCGCAGCCGGGACAGCCGGTGGCCGGACCGCCGCCGCCCCGTGCCTGGGCCGACAAGGACCCGGCCGCGGCCGCACGCCTGTCCGCCGCGCGGGCCGCGGTGTCGACGGTGGCCGAGTCGCTGAACATGCCGCAGGAGAACCTGATCACGCCGGACACCGTGCGCCGGGTCTGCTGGGAGCCGCCGGCCTCCGTGGACGCGGACTCGGTGGCCGCGGCCCTGGCCGGGCACGGCGCCCGGCGCTGGCAGGTCGAGCAGGTGACGCCGGTGCTCGTGACGGCGCTGTCCGCCGCGCGGGGCTGACCCCTGCGGGACCCCTGCGGATGCGTGCACGACGCCCCTCGGCCCTCGGCCGGGGGGCGTTCTCGTGCGCCTGCGACGGCACCCGGCGGTGTGACGTTCGCCGCTTGGCCCGTGGGGACTGGGCAGCATGGTTACCCGCAAGTAGCATGAGGGCATGAGCGCGCGCTCAGTCGCGCGCCGTGGCAGTGCCGTCCCGCATCTTGGAGGAGAGCCATCGTGCCTCGTACCGTCAGGGACGTCGTCTTCGTCGACGGCGTCCGCACCCCGTTCGGCAAGGCGGGCCCGAAGGGCATCTACCACGAGACCCGGGCCGACGACCTGGTCGTGAAGGCCATCCGGGAGCTGCTGCGCCGCAACCCGAACCTGGACCCGGCGAAGATCGACGAGGTCGCCATCGCCGCGACCACGCAGATCGGCGACCAGGGCCTGACCCTGGGCCGCACCGCGGGCATCCTCGCGGGCCTGCCGCAGTCCGTCCCCGGATACTCGATCGACCGCATGTGCGCCGGTGCGCTCACGGCCGTCACCACCGCCGCGGGCTCCGTCGCCTTCGGTGCGTACGACGCCGTCATCGCCGGTGGTGTCGAGCACATGGGCCGCCACCCCATGGGCGAGGGCGTCGACCCGAACCCGCGGTTCGTCAGCGAGAAGCTGGTCGACGAGTCCGCCCTGTTCATGGGCATGACCGCCGAGAACCTGCACGACCGCTACCCGCACATCACCAAGCAGCGCGCCGACGAGTACGCCGTGCGCTCGCAGGAGAAGGCGGCGAAGGCGTACGCCAACGGGAAGATCCAGCAGGACCTCGTCCCGATCTCCGTGCGGAACACCAACTCCGAGGTGGGCGAGACCGGTTGGGGTCTCGTCACCGCGGACGAGCCGATGCGGCCGGGGACGACGCTCGAGAACCTCGCGGGTCTCAAGACTCCCTTCCGTACGCACGGTCGCGTCACCGCCGGTAACGCCGCCGGTCTGAACGACGGCGCCACCGCCTCGATCATCGCCTCCGAGGACTTCGCCCGGGAGAACAACCTCCCGGTCAAGATGCGCCTCGTCTCCTACGCCTTCGCGGGCGTCGAGCCGGAGGTCATGGGCTACGGCCCGATCCCGGCCACGGAGAAGGCCCTCGCCAAGGCCGGCCTGTCCATCGAGGACATCAACCTCTTCGAGGTCAACGAGGCCTTCGCCGTCCAGGTGCTCGCCTTCCTCGACCACTACGGCATCGCGGACGACGACGCGCGCGTCAACCAGTACGGCGGCGCCATCGCGTTCGGTCACCCGCTGGCCTCCTCGGGCGTGCGTCTGATGACGCAGCTGGCCCGTCAGTTCGAGGAGCAGCCCGAGGTCCGTTACGGCCTCACCACCATGTGCGTCGGCTTCGGCATGGGCGCGACGGTCATCTGGGAAAACCCGCACTTCGAGGGGGACAAGTGAGCACCACCGCCGAGCTTCTGAAGGGTGCGGCCGAGCTGTTCCCCGGCGAGGTCGTCACCTCCGCGCACGTACGGCACCTCGAACTGCCCTACGGTGCGGGCCGATTCGCCCTCATCACCCTGGACAACGGCTTCGACCACACGAAGCCGACGACGTTCGGCCCGGGTTCGCTCGCGAACCTGAACGTCGCCATCGACCAGGTGGAGAAGGAGGCCGCTGCCGGCGAGATCGTCGGTGTCGGCATCACCGGCAAGCCGTTCATCTTCGCGGTCGGCGCCGACCTCAAGGGCGTCGAGCTGCTGAAGAACCACGACGACGCGCTCGCCATCGGCAAGGGCGGCCACGAGGTCTTCAAGCGCCTCGCGGGCCTCGCCGTGCCGACCTTCGCGTACTACAACGGTGCCGCCATGGGCGGTGGCGTCGAGGTCGGTCTGCACTGCACGTACCGCACCGTCTCGAAGGCGCTGCCCGCGTTCTCGCTGCCCGAGGTCTTCCTCGGTCTGGTCCCCGGCTGGGGCGGCTGCGCGCTGCTGCCGAACCTGATCGGTGCCGACCGCGCCGTCTCGGTGATCATCGAGAACTCGCTCAACCAGAACAAGCAGCTCAAGGGCAAGCAGGTCTTCGAGCTCGGGATCGCCGACGCTCTCTTCGAGGGTGCCGACTTCCTTGAGCAGTCGCTGATCTGGACCGCGAACGTCCTCAAGGGCGACGTCAAGGTCGAGCGCCCGGACGTCGACCGCGGTGAGGCCTGGGACCAGGCCGTCGCGCGCGGCAAGTTCATCGCCGACTCCAAGGTGCACGGCGCGGCCCCGGCCGCGTACCGCGCGCTGGAGATCATCGCCAACGCCAAGAGCGGTGACCTGCAGGCCGGGTTCGACGCCGAGGACAAGGCCCTTGCGGACCTGATCATGGGCGGCGAACTGCGCGCCGGCATCTACTCGTTCAACCTGGTGCAGAAGCGCGGCAAGCGTCCCGCCGGTGCCCCGGACAAGAACCTGGCGCGCCCGGTCACCAAGGTGGGCGTCGTCGGCGCCGGCCTGATGGCCTCGCAGCTGGCTCTCCTCTTCCTGCGCCGCCTCGAGGTGCCGGTCGTGCTGACCGACATCGACCAGGAGCGCGTCGACAAGGGCGTGGGCTACGTCCACGCCGAGATCGACAAGCTGCTCGGCAAGGGCCGCATCAACCAGGACAAGGCCAACCGCCTCAAGGGCCTGGTCTCCGGTGTCCTGGACAAGGCCGAGGGCTTCTCCGACGCCGACTTCATCATCGAGGCCGTCTTCGAGGAGATCGGCGTCAAGCAGCAGGTGTTCGCCGAGGTCGAGGCGGTCGCCCCGGCGCACGCGATCCTCGCCACGAACACCTCCTCACTGTCCGTCACGGAGATGGCGTCGAAGCTGAAGCACCCCGAGCGGGTCGTCGGCTTCCACTTCTTCAACCCGGTCGCGATCCTGCCGCTCCTGGAGATCGTGCGCGGCGAGCAGACGGACGACGCGGCGCTCGCCACGGCGTTCGGCGTCGCCAAGAAGCTGAAGAAGACCGCGGTGCTCGTGAAGGACGCCCCGGCGTTCGTCGTGAACCGCATCCTGACCCGCTTCATGGGCGAGATCCAGAACGTCATCGACGAGGGCACCCCGGTCGCCGTCGCCGAGAAGGCCGTCGAGCCGCTCGGTCTGCCGATGTCGCCGCTGGTCCTCCTCGAGCTGGTCGGCCCGGCCATCGGTCTGCACGTCTCGGAGACCCTGAACCGCGCCTTCCCGGAGCGCTTCACGGTGTCCCCGAACCTCGCGGCCGTCGTCAAGGCGGGCAAGCGCGGCTTCTACGTGTACGACAGCGGGAAGCCCGAGCTCGACCCCGAGGTCGCCGCGCTGCTCGAGCAGGGCGATGTCGTCCTCTCCGAGGAGCAGGTCCGCGCCCGCGTCCTCGACGCCGTGGCCCAGGAGATCGGGCTCATGCTCGACGAGGGTGTCGTCGCCGAGGCCCAGGACATCGACCTGTGCCTGATCACCGGCGCCGGCTGGCCCTTCCACCTGGGCGGCATCACGCCGTACCTGGACCGCGAGGGCGTCTCGGAGCGCGTGAACGGCAAGCGGTTCCTGGAGCCGGGCGTCGCGTCCGTCCCCGCGTAACCGCACCGCCACTCGACAACTGAAGAACGGCGACGGCCGCCCTTACGACGTAGATCTACGTCGTAAGGGCGGCCGTCGCCGTTTCCCGCGTCCGGAGCGCGTCAGAACACCTGCCGCCACGGCTCCAGGGCAAGACCCGGCTCGTTCTTGCGGCGGGTGAGGAACATGCGGTCCGGGGCGCCGGGGACGTACGCGGCGGCGACCACGCGGCCGTCGGCGTCCTCGGTGAGGGCGATCGTGGTGTCGGCCGGGAGCGGGTCGCCCGACTCGGACCACCAGGCGCCCGCCGACTCCAGCTCCGTGGGATACGCGGCGAAGGCGACGCGGCCGCTCTGGGCGCGCTGGGCGAGCAGCGTGCAGTCCACGTCGTCGAGGCGGCAGCGGATGGCGGCGGGCGGGCCGTCCCCCGCGGCGTCCAGGACGCGGACCGGGTCGGCGTCGCCGCGCCAGGCGTACAGGCCGCCGTCCTCGTCGGCGTAGAACAGCGTGACGTGCTTCGGGGACGTCGCGATGGCGTGCAGCGACTCCGGGCGGATCGTCTCCCCCGGCAGGGCCATGTCGTCCATCGTGGGCGTCGCGCCCGGCTCGGTCTGGGTCCAGCGCCGCAGGCCCTGGGGCGTCAGGTTGTAGGCCGTGACCAGGCCGGACTCACCCGTCACCGCGACGACGCGGCCGCGTCCCCGGCTGCTCTTGAGGTCGCGCCAGGGGCTCCAGCCGCCCTTCTCCGCCTGGGCGCGCATGCTGAGGCCGCCGCCCTTGTTGCGGACGAAGACGTGGGCGCGGCCCTGGGCGTCGACGGCCACGGCGGCCGGCCCGGTGCGCGGGCCCTGCTTGTTCGAGTGGCCGATCGGGATCCAGTCGAGCGCGGCCAGGTGCGACTGGAAGTGCGTCGAGTGGACCAGGCCGGCCTCGCCGGGGACGGTGGGGCGCCAGGACACCAGGTGGGTGTAGCCGCTGGCGGCCCGGGCCAGGGCGAGACCCCTGATCAGACGCTGGTCGCCGCCGACCGTGCGGGGCGCGGACCAGGCGCCGCCAGGAGTGAGCTCCGTGCGGCAGATGACCGCCTCGCCGTCGGGTGCGTACGCGTACGCGCAGAGCCTGCCGTCGCGTCCGCGTATCAGCCATTCGCCGTTCACGGGGCAAGTCTAAGCGGACCCGTTCGAGCCCGTTCGGCAGCCTCTTCACCGGCCCACCACCGGATCCGCCCTTCGTGCCGCCTGCGATCCTGGTCCGATGACTGAGGTCCTGGTGGTGGACGGCGCCAACGTCGTCGGTTCCGTTCCCGACGGCTGGTGGCGCGACCGCCGCGGCGCCGCCGTGCGCCTGCGCGACCGGCTCGCGGTGTATGCGGAGCAGCACCCGGGGGTGGACGTGGTGCTGGTGGTGGAGGGGCGGGCACGGGGCGTCGACGCCCTGCCCTCGGTGCGCGTGGAGGAGGCTCCTGGCGACGGGGACGACCACATCGTCGCCGTGGTGGCGGCGGCCGGGCGTCCCTGCACGGTGGTCACGGCGGACCGCGAACTGCGGCTGCGGGTCGAGGAGTTGGGGGCGCGGTGCGCGGGCCCCCGGACCGTCTATCCCTGACGTCGCCCCCGCCGGGGCTCAGTTCCGTCGTACGTACACAACGGCGCCGTCCACGTTCCCGACGGCCTCGTAGCCGACGAGCATCCGGCGCAGCGAGCGCGTCCGCTCCACCCCGTACGCCCGCCCGCGCGAGTCGTCCACGACGACCGCGGGCGGCCCGTCGGCGAACTCCCGCCGGAAGGTGCGCCAGGCGCCGTCCACCGCGTACTTCTCCCCCACCTGCGGGCCGTCCCGGCCCCCGCTGTAGTTCGTGAGCAGGCCCGCCGTCAGATAGCGGCTGGCGGGCGCGCGGTCCGCCAGCCAGTACGTCTCCGGGTGCATGCCCCATACCAGGACCGGTTCGCGGGCGGCCGCGTGTGCGCGCAGGGCCTGGGCGACGCGCTGGGCGTGGCCGAGTTCGGGGCGCGGCGCGAGCATCCCCCAGGCCAGGAAGAGGCCGCAGCAGCACAGGGACGTGAGCACCGCCGTGACGAGCCTGTCCCGCGGCAGGATCTGCAGGGCCGCCGTGCCCAACAGGGCCAGGGGCGGCACGAGTTGGAGGAAGTAGTGGCCGAAGAAGTGGAAGCCGACGAGCACCGCCCCGGCGGACGAGGCGAGCCACAGCCACAGCTCCCCGCACCCGGTGCGGGCGATGCGCAGGACGCGGACGACCGGAGGCAGGATTCCGGCGCAGGCCACGGCCAGGATCGCGGTGTTCGTCAATCCCCTTGCCAGTACGTGGAGTTCGGACCCGGTGAAGGAGGCGTACGCGCCCGATCCCGTCACCGTCCAGAACAGGAACCCCGCCGGGTCGGTGGCCAGGGCCGCCGCGAGGACGGGGCCCGCCACCCCCGCCGCGCACCGCACGACGTCCCGCCCGCCCGCCCCGCACCGCCACATCGCCCAGGCCACGGGCACGGCCACCGCCGCCCCGGTCTGTTTGGCCAGGAACGCCCCGGCGATCGCGATCCCGCACAGGGCCCAGCGCCGCCGGTCGGCGCACCACACGGCGGCCACGGTCCACGGCAGTATGAACACCTCGAAGGTGGCGGCCTGCGCGTCCTCCGGGTTGAGCCCGACGGACAGCAGGAGGCACAGCACCCCCGCGGTGCGCCCCGCCGTGTCGCCCCAGCGCCGCCGGGCGATCGAGGCGAGCAGCACAGCCGAGGTCAGCTGCGCGGCGACGGCGCAGACCCGCAGCGGAGTGAGCGAGCCCGAGCCGAAGACGGCGAACGCGGCCTCGTACAGCCAGGGCACGAGCGGTGGTTTGCGGTCGACGACCGTCTCGTAGAGCTGTCCGCCGTGCGCCAACATCCGCGCCTGGACGGCGAGATAGCCCTCGTCGGGGTTCCACAGCGGGACGGCGAAGGAGGGGATGCGGGTGACGCAGGCGAGGAGGGCGAGGAGCGGGAGCAGCCGCGTCCAGTAGCCGGCAGCGGGTCTCCGGTCCGAGGCACCCCGGCGGCCTTCGGACACGTACGGTAGCGACGGCGGCGCCTCGGTGAGCATGGGCGCCAAACTATCCGGCCCCGCAGTCCACGTCGAAACGGGACATACGGGGCCGGGTGAAATGCCGTTCGATTACTGGGAGTTGCGACTACCGGGAGGCGCGGGCCAGCTTGCTGTGGGTGCGGCCGTACACGAAGTAGATGAGCAGGCCGAGCACCATCCAGGCGAGGAAGCGCAGCCAGGTCTCCACCGACAGGTTGAGCATCAGCCACACGGACGCGGCGACCGAGGCGATCGGCAGCGCGGGCACCCAGGGGGCGCGGAACGCGCGGGGCAGGTCGGGGCGGGTGCGGCGCAGCACGATCACGCCGAGGGCGACCACCACGAAGGCGAACAGCGTGCCGATGTTGACCAGCTTGGACAGCTCTTCGAGGGAGACGAACGCGGCGAGGATCGCGGAGGCGACACCGAGGATGATCGTCGAGCGGTACGGCGTACGGAACTTGGGGTGGACGTCGCTGAACACCTTCGGCAGGAGTCCGTCGCGGCTCATCGCGAAGAAGACGCGGCCCTGGCCGAGCAGCAGGATCATCACGACGGTGACCAGGCCGACGATGGCGCCGAAGTTGATGAGCCCGGCCCAGAACGGCTGGCCGATCGCCTTGAACGCGTCGGCGAGCGGCGCCTCCGAACTCAGCGTGGAGTACTTCTGCATGCCGGTGACGACGATCGACACGGCCACGTACAGGGCCGTGCAGATCGCGAGGGAGCCGATGATGCCGCGCGGCACGTCCTTGGCCGGGTTGACCGTCTCCTCGGCGGCGGTGGCCACCACGTCGAAGCCGATGTACGCGAAGAAGACGATGGCCGCGGCCGTGAAGATGCCCATCACGCCGAAGGCCGACGGGGTGTAGCCGAAGATCGCTTCGAGCAGCGTCGCGCTGAGCCCCGAATTGCCGGTCAGCTCCTGCTTCTCCGGGATGAACGGCGTGTAGTTGTCGCCGATGATGTGGAAGCTGCCGACGGCGATGATGATCAGCACGACGAGCACCTTGATGGCCACGACCAGCGAGGTGACGTGCGCGGACAGCTTGACGCCTGCGACCAGGACGCCGGTCATCACCAGGATCAGCAGCGCGGCGGCGATGTTGAAGCCGAACTTGCCGTCGTGCGGGCCGAGCAGGAAGTCCGGCAGCGGGATGCCCCAGCTGTCGAGCAGCGACTGGACGTACCCGGACCAGCCGACGGACACGGTGGCCGCGCCGAGGGCCAGCTCCAGGACGAGGTCCCAGCCGATGATCCAGGCGACGAACTCGCCGAGCGAGGCGTACGAGAAGGTGTACGCGGAGCCGGCCACCGGGACGGTGGAGGCGAACTCGGCGTAGCACAGGGCGGCGAGCGCGCACACGACGCCCGCGACGACGAACGCGAGGGAGACCGCCGGGCCCGCGTAGTTCTTGGCCACGGTGCCGGTCGTCACGAAGATGCCGGCGCCGATCACGACGCCGACGCCGAAGACGGTCAGGTCGAGGGCCGACAGTGACTTCTTGAGCTGGTGCTCCGGCTCCTCGGTGTCCTGGATGGACTGCTCGATGGACTTCGTCCTGAACAGGCCACTGCGTACGCGTCCCGCGTCTGGCTGGGTGGTCACCGGCATACCTCCGTGCGGCTTGTCGTCCTCGACATGATCGGGACGAGTAGCCTCCGGCGGGCGGGTCAGTCACTCAGGTTCACGCGAACGGGGCCGGTCGGACCACCCTATGGGTGAGCCGACCGGCCCCGTCGTCCTGCGGACGTGCCGGCGGGGTCAGTCCCTGGCCGGTTCCATGGCGGGAGCCGATTCGCGCTCGTGACGGCCGTCCAGCTTCGCCACCAGGCCCGTGACCTGGCGGGCGATGTCGGGGGCCGTCAGGCCGATCTCCGTCATGACCTCCTTGCGGGAGGCGTGGTCGAGGAAGCGCGGGGGGATGCCGAAGTCGCGCAGCGGGACGTCCACGCCCGCGTCGCGCAGGGCCTGGGCGACGGCCGAACCGACGCCGCCCACGCGGGAGTTGTCCTCGACGGTGACGACGACGCGGTGGCGCTCGGCCAGCGGGGCCATCGCCTCGTCGACCGGCTTGACCCAGCGCGGGTCGACGACCGTGGTCGTGATGCCCTGCTTGTCGAGGAGGTCGGCGATCTCCAGGCACATCGGGGCGAGGGCGCCGACCGAGACGAGGAGGACGTCGGGCCTGGCGGCCGCGTCGGGGCCCGGCTCGCGCAGGACGTCCATGCCGCCGACCTTGCCGACCGCCTCGACGGCCGGGCCGACCGCGCCCTTGGAGTAGCGCACGACCGTCGGGGCGTCGGAGACCTGCACGGCCTCGCGCAGCTGGGCGCGGACCTGGTCGGCGTCGCGCGGGGCGGCGATCCTGAGGCCCGGGACGACCTGGAGGATCGACATGTCCCACATGCCGTTGTGCGAGGCGCCGTCGGTGCCCGTGACGCCGGCCCGGTCCAGGACGAAGGTGACGCCGCACTTGTGCAGGGCCACGTCCATCAGGAGCTGGTCGAAGGCGCGGTTGAGGAAGGTCGCGTAGACGGCGAAGACCGGGTGCAGGCCGCCCGTCGCCAGGCCCGCCGCGCTGACCGCGCCGTGCTGCTCGGCGATGCCGACGTCGTAGACCCGCTCGGGGAACGCCTTGGCGAACTTGTCGAGGCCGACCGGCTGCAGCATGGCCGCGGTGATCGCGACGATGTCCTCGCGCTCCCGGCCGAGCCCGAGCATCTCGTCGCCGAAGACGGAGGTCCAGTCGGCGCCCGCGGCCTTGATCGGCAGGCCGGTGTCCGGGTGGATCGGGCCGATGCCGTGGAAGCGGTCGGCCTCGTCCTCCAGGGCGGGCCGGTAGCCGCGGCCCTTCTCGGTCAGGCAGTGCACGATGACCGGGCCGCCGAAGCGCTTGGCCCGGGTCAGCGCCGACTCCAGGGCCTCGATGTCGTGGCCGTCGATCGGGCCGACGTACTTCAGACCGAGGTCCTCGAACATGCCCTGCGGCGCGATGAAGTCCTTGAGGCCCTTCTTGGCGCCGTGCAGGGTCTCGTAGAGGGGGCGGCCGACGACGGGCGTGCGCTCCAGCAGGTCCTTGCCGCGCGCCAGGAAGCGCTCGTAGCCGTCGGTGGTGCGCAGGGTCGCCAGGTGGTTGGCGAGGCCGCCGATCGTGGGCGCGTACGAGCGCTCGTTGTCGTTGACCACGATGACGAGGGGGCGGTCCTTGGCGGCGGCGATGTTGTTCAGCGCCTCCCAGGCCATACCGCCCGTGAGCGCGCCGTCACCGATCACGGCGACGACGTGGTCGTCCTTCTTGCGCAGCTCGTTCGCCTTCGCCAGACCGTCCGCCCAGCCGAGGACCGTCGAGGCGTGGCTGTTCTCGATCACGTCGTGGTCGGACTCGGCCTGCGAGGGGTAGCCGGACAGGCCGCCCTTCATCTTCAGCTTGGAGAAGTCCTGGCGGCCGGTGAGCAGCTTGTGCACGTACGACTGGTGACCGGTGTCCCACAGGACCTTGTCCTTGGGGGACTCGAAGACCCGGTGCAGGGCGAGGGTCAGCTCGACGACGCCGAGGTTGGGGCCGAGGTGGCCGCCGGTCTTGGATACCGCGTCGACGAGGAAGGTCCGGATCTCTCCTGCCAGCTGGTCCAGCTGCTCCAGGCTGAGCCGGTCCAGATCGCGCGGTCCCGTGATGCGGGTCAGCAGCGGCACCCGTGCCTCCTTGCGATAGAGCTGTTAGAGCTGTGAGTAGCTGGTTGAGCTGTTCGAGC
The DNA here is from genome assembly GCF_044460595.1 of Streptomyces sp. NPDC050085. Classification (NCBI taxonomy): domain Bacteria; kingdom Bacillati; phylum Actinomycetota; class Actinomycetes; order Kitasatosporales; family Streptomycetaceae; genus Streptomyces; species Streptomyces sp. NPDC050085. Next base: position 1,616,648 of record NZ_JBITJZ010000001.1, read on the forward strand.
TTGCCGGGCTTGTCGAGTCTAATGTTCCGCCACCGGGAGCGGCGGTCGGGCTGTGCGTTCGGAGCATGACTGTGCCCGGCGTCACCGTTGACGCCGGGCACAGTCAGTCATGGCCAGAAGTCGTTACGCGCGACCTGCGGACTTCTGGGTCTTACGGGTGATCGAGTCGATGATGACGGTGGCGAGGAGCACAGCACCCGTGATCATCTGCTGGATCGCGGTCGCGATGCCCTCAAGGGCGAGGCCGGACTGGATCGAGGTGATGACCAGCACACCGATCAGGGCGTTCCAGCTGCGGCCCCGGCCGCCGAAGAGGCTCGTACCACCGATGACGGCTGCGGCGATGACGTTCATCAGCAGGTCACCGGCGCCGGCGCTCTGGTTCGCCGCCGCGATCTTGGAGGCGAAGAAGAGGCCGCCCAGCGCGGCGAAGAAGCCGGCGATGGCGAAGACCGAGACACGGATCGCGGCCACGTTGATACCGGCGCGACGGGATGCCTCGACGCTGCCGCCGAGTGCGAAGACCTTACGGCCGTACGAGGTCCGGCGCAGCAGGAAGTCGGTGGCGACGAGGGCGATCGCGAACAGCAGCACCGCCAGCGGCAGGCCCTTGTACTGGTTGAACACCGCGGCGGCGGCGAACATCGCGACCGCGAGGAGCACCGTGCGCAGCAGGATGTCGCTCAGCGGACGCGACGGGATGCCGGCGGCCTCGCGTCGGCGCGCACCGAAGAACGCGGACAGGAAGTAGCCCGCGACGACGACCACGGCGAGTCCGTAGGCGGCGGCCACGTCCGAGAAGAAGTAGCCGGTGAGGTGCCCCACCACGCCGCCGTCGTCCAGGTTGATCGTGCCGTTGTCGCCCAGGATCTGGAGCATGAAGCCGTTCCAGAACAGCAGGCCGGCCAGGGTCACGGCGAAGGCCGGAGCGCCGAGGCGCGCGAAGATGAAGCCGTGGAAGGCGCCGATCACCGCGCCGCCCGCGAGCGACACCAGGATGGCCAGCCATTCGTTCACGCCGTGCGTGACGCTGAGGACGGCCAGTGCGGCGGAGGAGACGCCCGAGACGGAGCCGACCGAGAGGTCGATCTCACCAAGCAGCAGCACGAAGATGATGCCGATCGACATCATGCCGGTGGCGACCATCTGGACGGAGAGGTTGGTGAGGTTCTGCGCGCCCAGGAACCGCGAGTCCATGCTCTGGAAGATCGCGCAGATGACGATCAGGCCGATGACGACCGGGACGGCGCCGAGGTCGCCGCCCTTCATCTTGCGCTTGAACTCGCCTATGTAGCCCGCGAATCCCTGCTCGCGCACGAGCAGTCGGGGGTCCACGGCGGACACGGAGGCACCGGCCGCGGCGGCGGGCGCCTCCACGGTGGTGTCCTTGGCCTTGTCGATGCTGCTCACTTCTGAGCCTCCGCGTTGGTGCGCGCCGCACGACGGGTCACGGCGTTGTCCGTGGCGCCGGTGATGGCGGAGATGATCTCTTCCTGCGAGGTCGTCTTGACCTCGAACACGCCGTTGTTGCGGCCGAGCCGGAGCACGGCGACCTTGTCGGCGACGGCCTTCACATCGGCCATGTTGTGGCTGATGAGGATGACCGCGTGGCCGCGCTGGCGCAGCCGCTCGACGAGGTCGAGGACCTGGGCGGTCTGCTCGACGCCGAGGGCCGCGGTGGGCTCGTCGAGGATGACCAGCTTGGGCTCGCCGAGCATGGAGCGGGCGATGGCCACGACCTGGCGCTGACCGCCGGAGAGCGAGGCGATCGGGATGCGCACGCTGGGGATGCGGATGGAGAGCGTGTCCAGCAGCTCGCGCGAGCGGCGCTCCATCTCGATCTCGTCGAGCACGCCACGGCGCTTGATCTCGCGGCCCAGGAACAGGTTGCCGACGACGTCGATGTTGTCGCACAGCGCGAGGTCCTGGTAGACCGTCGCGATGCCCAGGTTCTGGGCGTCGTGCGGCTTGTTGACCGTGACGGCCTTGCCGTTCCACTCGATGACGCCCTCATCGATGGGGTGCACGCCGGCGATCGTCTTGACAAGGGTTGACTTACCGGCGCCGTTGTCGCCGACCAGGGCGACCACCTCACCGGCGTGGACCTCAAGCTCTACGTCGGTGAGCGCCTGGACGGCACCGAACCGCTTGGAGACCCCGCGCAACGCCAGAACAGGCGTAGCGGACACGTGAACCATCTCCTTCGCCGCCAAAGGCCTGACCCGGCGGGAGGTTGAACAGAAGTGAAGACTGAGGGGGGTGACTTCCGTCCGGCGCCCCGCCGTTGAGCTTGCGGGGCTGTCGGCGGCGGGGCGCCGGACGTGCTTACACAGGAGCGCTACCGGAACGGGTGCGCAAGTCCCGTGCAGGACAAGGGATTTACTTCAGACCGATCTTGTCGCAGGCAGCCTTGAACTTGGCCGTGCAGATCTCGTCGAGGGTGTAGTAACCCTCCTTGATGACCGTGTCCTTGATGTTCGCCTGGGTCAGCGAGACGACCGGGACGATGACGGCCGGGATGCCCTTGTCGGTGTCGCTGTCGACGGTGCCGGTGGCAATCGAGCTGTCGAGCTTGCCGTCCTTGGCGATCGAGACGGCCATCTTGGCGACGGTCTCGGCCTCCTGCGGGTACGACTTGAAGACGCTCATGTACTGCTCGCCGGCGATGATGCGCTGCACACCGGCAAGCTCGGCGTCCTGGCCGGTGACCGGCGGGAGCTTGGTGACGCCGTTGGACTTGAGCGACTGGATGATGCCGCCGGCCATGCCGTCGTTGGCGGAGTAGACGCCCTTGATGTTGTCCTTGCCGATCGCGGAGACGGCGCCGTCCATGTTGGTGTTGGCGTTCTCCGGCTTCCACTCCTTGGTGTCGTAGGACTTGGCGATGTCCACCTTGCCCTTGAGCACCGAGAGCGCGCCGTCCTTGAAGTCCTTGGCGTTCGGGTCGGTGATCGCGCCGTTCATCATGACGATCTTGCTGCTGGGCTTGGCGTCCGCGCCCATGGCCTTCAGCAGGGCCTCGCCCTGGGTCTTGCCGACCTCCTTGTTGTCGAAGGAGGTGTACGCGGCGATCGGACCCTGCGCCAGACGGTCGTAGGCGACGACCGGGATGCCGGCGTCCTTGGCCTTCTTCACGCCGGAGGCGACGGCCTTGAAGTCGACCGCGTCGAGGATCAGCACGTCGACCTTCTTGGTGATCATCGTGTCGATCTGCTGGGCCTGCGTGTCGGCGTTCTGCTTGGCGTTGAGGTACTCGACCTTGCCCTTGCCATTGGTCAGCGTGGATATCTGCTTCTCAATGATCGGCTTGTCGAACTTCTCGTAGCGAGCGGTCTGGTTCTCCGGAAGGAGCAGACCGACGGTGATGTCGTCGCCCTTCTTACCGGCGGACTTCGAGCTGTCGGCCTTGTCGCCGGACTCCTTGGCGGAGCCACAGGCGGCCAGCGAGACCGCCATGGCGGTGGCACAGAAAGCAACGGCGGCACGACGCGTACGCGTGTTCACTTCAGAAACCTCCCTGACGAGGCCGCGACGTTGCGGCCGAGGTAGCTGGGAGTCAACTCGGCCGCAACACAAGCGTCAAGGAGTAAATACTTAACGAGATGGCAACGGTGTCATGCGTTCTCTAAGTGAAGGCAGGTGTCACCGTGGGGACGGAACCGTCCAAAAGGGTCGAATCGCCCATCTCGCTGAGGGCGAGGGCGAGGGCCCCGAGGACCTCCGCGCGGCCGCCCAACGCCCCTGGAAGGACGGAGAGTTGACGGGCTGCGCTGGGGATCGCGTAGCGGCTCACGGACTCCCTGATGGGCCCCAGGACCAGCTCACCGGCCTCCGCGAGGTCGCCGCCGAGGACGACCCTGCTGGGGTTGAGCAGGTTGCACAGGTTCGCGACGCCGGAGCCGATGTGACGGCCCACGTCGCCGATCACGCGGCGGCAGCCCGGGTCGCCGTCGCGCGCGAGGCGGACGACGCCCTCCATGGTCAGATCGGTGCCGTGGCTGGACTGGAGCAGCGGCAGCACGTACCGGGCGGCCGTGAACGTCTCGAGGCAGCCGCGGTTGCCGCAGCGGCAGACCGGGCCCGACTCGTCCAGCGTGATGTGCCCGATCTCCCCCGCGGTGCCGCCCGGGCCCCGGTAGATCTTGCCCTCGATCACGAGGCCCGCGCCGACGCCGCTCGCGACCTTGATGTACGCGAGGTCCTTGACGCCACGGCCGCTGCCCCACACCAGCTCGCCGAGGGCGCCCAGGTTGGCGTCGTTGTCGACGTGCACCGGCACGCCCAGGCGGCGGCTGAGCTCCTCCGCGGGCTTGGTGCCGGTCCAGCCCGGCAGGATCGCGGTGGAGCCGAGCGTGCCGCTCTCCACGTCGATGGGGCCCGGTACGCCGAGCCCGACGCCCGCCACCTTCGAGCGGTCCACGCCGGTCGCCGCGACCAGGCGCTCGACCAGCTCCTCCGCGCGGTCGAAGCCCTGCGCCGCGCTCGCGTCCACGTCCAGCGGCTCGGACTCCTCGGCGAGCACCTGGTGGGCCAGATTGCCGATGGCGACCCGCAGGTGGGTGTGCCCGAAGTCGACGCCGATCACGATGCCCGCGTCGCCGCTGAGCGACACGCTGCGGGCCCTGCGTCCCCCCGCCGAGGTGGGCGTGACCTCGACGGTTCCCCCGTCCTTGAGCTCCCGGACGATGTTGGAGACGGTGGCCGCGGACAGCCCCGTCGTCCGCGCGATCTCCGCCTGCGTGAGCGAACCGGCGAGGCGCACGGCGCGTACGACCCGCTCCAGATTGGCCCGGTGCAGCGACGACTGCGACCCCGGAGTCTCCATTGACTCACTCCACCCTTACCCCGATGACGAACGCCCCCGACCTGCCGAGCCGTCCGTGGCCCGCGTCACACAGAGAGTGACCGGGCCTTGTACAAGTTATGAACTCCAAGCTCCGCTGAAGTGGTCTCCGCCGTCAAGCCCTTGACGGAAATCGGTTCCAGCAAACGGGGCGGCGCTCCACTCTCCCGGGCATGAGCGGACCGGTGTTGGTGATCGAGCTGCCGAAAAGGCCCTCCCCCTCCGTCGTGGAGCAGCTTCGGGCGATCGCGGAGCGCGTGTCAACGCGGTGCGAGCAGACACGAATCGGCGCGTACGACTTGTGTGTGCGGGCCGGAAGTCTCGGGATCGTGGGCGCCGGGGACGGAAGCGGACCGCGGCCCGTGCTCGTCTCGCTCTTGGGGCCGGGTGTCGGCGACGAGGCCACCTTCGCCTCCGAACACGCGGACGTCCCCGGCCTGCGGGAGGTCATCGGCTTCCGCCCGACGCATGCGATCGACGTCATCGCCTTCTGCGGCAGGCCTGTCGATCACGTCGTCGTCGCCCTGCCGGCGGCCGCGCTCATGGATGTCACCGGCGGTGTGGCACACGCCGAGTTGGACGAGGCCCAGTGGCCGCTCGTGGCCGGCCTGCCCGGGCTGCGTGCGACCACCCTCGTGCCGTGGCCCGCCGTGTTCGGCTCCGCCGCGTTCCTCAGGGCCTGGGCGCAAGCGCCCGGGTTTCGGCTCCTGAAGTGAGGCGGCCGAACTCGGCGCATGAAGGTGGCCCACCCGGACCGGAGTCCGGGTGGGCCATCCTCGTACGCGCACGGGTGTTGCGGACGCTACTTGAGCGCCCCCGCCGTAAGACCCGCCTGGACCTGGCGCTGGAAGATGAAGTAGACGACCAGGACCGGGAGCATGGCGATCATCATGCCTGCCATCAGGGCGCCCCAGTCGTTCTCGTAGCCCTGTTGCAGGGCGATCATCGCGAGGCCCTGGGTGAGGACGTACTTCTTCTCGTCCTGGTTGAGCACCATCGGGAGCAGGTACTGGTTCCACTGCCCCAGGAAGTTGAAGATGCCGATGCTGATCAGGCCGGGCTTGGCCATCGGGAGCATCACCTGGAAGAAGGTGCGGGTGTGCGAGGCGCCGTCGATGAGGGCGGCCTCGGCGACCGAGGTCGGCAGCGTACGGAAGAACGCGGTCATGAAGAAGACCGTGAACGGGAGCGAGTACGCGATGTAGACCAGGATCAGGCCCTGGTACGTGGCGAGCAGCGAGGTGCCCGGGAAGTCCCGCAGGACGAAGAAGAGCGGGATCACCAGCATGAAGACCGGGAAGGACATGCCGGCCACGAACATGTAGTAGATGAGGCGGTTGCCCGGGAAGGTGAAGCGGGCGAGCACGTACGCGGCCATGGAGCCCAGCACCATCGTGCCGATCACCGAACCGCCCACCACGATGATGGTGTTGAGGAAGTACTGGCCCATGTTCGCGTTGTTCCACGCGTGGGACCAGTTCTCGAAGTGGAACGAGGTGGGCAGGCTCCACGGGTCGGTCAGGATCGCGTTGGTGTCCTTGAAGGAGCTCCACAGCACCCACAGGAGCGGTACGCCGACCATGAGTGCCCACACGATCAGCATGCCGTGCGAGAAGACGTTGAGGACGCTGCCCTCGGAGCTCTTGCCGTCGGTCGGGCCTAGCTTCTTGGTGATGCCTCCGCCGCCGTCACGCTGGCCGGGAACCTTGGAGGGCGCCTCGTCCGACTTGCTGACCTGGCCGGATCCACCGGTTTCGATCGTCATCTTCTGGTGCCCGCCCTTTAGAACTCGATGCGCTCACGGCGCGCGAAGCGCATCGTGAGAACGGCGAAAAGCATGGTGACGATGAGCATCGCGACGCCCATCGCGGAGGCATAGCCGAACTGGCTGTTGGTGAAGGCCGTGACGTACAGGCGCAGCGGCATGACGTCCGTCGCCCCGTTCGGACCGCCCATGTTGACCGACATGATCTGGACGAGTGCGAAGGCGTCCATCGCGATGATGCCCATATAGACCCAGCCGGTCTGCACCGTGTCCCACAGCAGCGGCAGGGTGATGCGGAAGAAGGTCTGGATGCGGTTGGTGCCGTCGAGCAGCGCCGCCTCGTAGATCTCGTTCGGGATCGAGGCCATGGCCGCGGAGAACAGGACGACGTAGAAGCCGACATTCGACCAGACCATGACGGCCATGATGCAGAGCAGGGCGATCGACTTCTCGCCCAGCCAGGCATTGGTCAGGTTGTCCAGACCCACGCCCGAGAGCAGCGCGTTGAGCATGCCGTCGCTGGGATCGGGGTTGTAGATGTTCCACCAGATCACCGCGATGATGGTGATCGAGATGACCTGCGGGAAGAAGAAGATGAAGCGGTACGCCTTCGATCCGCGGACACCGGTGATGACTTCGTTCTTGCGGCGCTTTCCGCCGACGTTCAGCATGAACGCGAAGAACAGGCCGAGCGCGAGCGTCACGATCGGAACGGCGATCAACATATAGATGTTGTGCTTCAGCGCGTTCCAGAACTCGTCGTCGTGCCAGAGGTCCTTGAAGTTGTCGAACCCGACGAACTTCGCGGTGCCCGCCAGGCCCGACCAGTCCGTCAGGGAAATCTGGAACGCCTGGACGAACGGCGAGATCACGAAGATCGCATAGACGATCACTGGTAGGGCCAGGAAGCCCACGATGAATCGGTACTTGCCGTGTTGCATGGAGCTCCCCGGCCCTTCCCCTTTTGTGAAGCAGCTTGTGAAGCAGCTTTGTGACGCGGCTTTGTGACGCGGCTTTGTGACGCGGCTATGTGACGCGGCTTTGTGACGCAGCGGTCTCACTGCGGTACCACGACCGGCCCGGCAGTCTGGTCAACTGCCGGGCCGTCCGGGTCACTTGGTGCGCTTGAACTTCTGGATCTTGGAGTCCTTGGCGACGTCGTCGGCGTACTTCTGGGCCTTCTTGATCCAGTCGGCCGCGGACAGGTCACCGGTGAGCAGGTCGCCGGTCAGACCGCCGAGCTTGGCGTCGGTGAGGTCCGGGTACCACTCCTGCAGCTGGCAGGAGATCAGGTTGTTGCCGGCGGCCTTGAAGACCTTGTCGGCCGAGGCGAGGCCCGGAGACAGCGTCATGCCGTCGGTGGCGCCCTGGACACAGGTCAGGGACTTCACCAACTTGGCGAAGTTCTGCGCCTGCTTCTTCGACGCCATGATGCGCAGCATCTCCATGCCGCCCGCGGAGTTCTTGCCCTTGCTGGCGACGATGTACGGCTCCGAGGGCTCGGCGCGCAGCGTGCCCGTGGGCATCTTGTCGCCGGAGCCGCCGTCGAAGAGCGGGCCGACGGACATCTGGAAGCCCTCGGGCGTGGTGGGCGCGGACTCGTTCTCCACCCACGAACCGTTCGGGATGAAGACGGCCTTGCCCTTGTTCCACTGGGTCTGCGACTGGATGTGGGTCAGGCCCTGGCTGCCCTTGAGGAAGTAGCCCTTCTTGGCCAGCTCCTCGTAGTGCTCGACGACCTGCTTGACGGCGTCGTTGCCGGTCCAGGCGTTGGGCTCGAGGTTGTCGATCTTGATCCAGTTGTCCATGCCGCCGATCTTGGCGATCTGGGCGAACATGTTGAAGTGCACGTAGTACGGGTACTTGCCCGCGTACGTCCAGGGCGCGATGCCCTTCTTCTTGATCTCGCCGCAGAGCTTGACCATGTCGTCGAGCGTCGTCGGGTACTTCCACCCGTTGTCGTCGAGGGTCTTCTGCGAGAACCAGGTGCCGTAGATCGTGAAGGCGTAGTACAGGACGTCGAAGGTGTCGCCGTGCAGACCCTTCTCGTACGTCATCGGGTGGATGGTGTCCTTGACCGTCTTGGACTTGTCGTCCAGGGACGGGGCGTCCATCAGGGCCTTGAGGTCCTGCAGCTGACCCTGGCTGGACAGGCGGTTCATGTCCAGGTGGTCGGCGCCGGAGTTGTCGATGATGTCCGGCGGGTTGCCGCCCGAGAAGCGCGGGGTCAGCTTCGGGCCGACCTGCTGCGTGCCCGTGTGCTTGACCGAGCCGCCCCACATCTTGGTGTACTCGGCCTCGGCGTCCTTGGCGTACTGGTCGCCCAGGCCGCCCTTGAAGATGAACGCCTCCAGCGCGGCGCCCTTCTTGACGCCCAGCGGGTTGGTCGCGGACGTCTTGCCCGTGGCCTTGTCGGTGGGTTTGTCGTCGCTGCCGCCGCCGGTGGCACACGCCGACAGGAAGCCCATCGACGGTACGGCGATCAGGCCGAGCGCCGCGGACCGCTTGATCAGGTCGCGGCGGTTCGTGCCCTCGCCGGTGTTCGCGCCCTCACCGGTGTTGTTCAGGTCGGAAGTCGATCCCATGCTCAAGTCCTCGCCTTCTCCAGGACTCAGGCGGTGAACCGGATCCTCCCCGGCACCGCGGTGATGTGCTGTGTTGTGCCGGGATCGAATCCCGGGTCCCGGGCCGGAAAGGCATGTCCGAAACGCTGTCCGGAAATGCTCCGTCCCGAGGGAACGCAGTTGGAGCTGGGTGGTGCTGGAAGTCCGGGATCGATAGAGAAGTACGGCCGTCGGTGCCCTTGCACGTCCCGCCGATTCCCCCTTGTCCCCCCGGGTCCGCCCGCGGCCTGAACACGGGCCGGGCCGGACGCCGACAGGTATAGTCCACTCCCTGTGAGCTGGGCAAGATCGAATGCAGGTTTGGGCGTCGGTCTTTTCCGAGTTGAGACCTCCCGGAAATAAGCCGCAGCGAGGACGATGCCGATCTTCCCAACTCCGTTGACTACAAAGGGTGTAGTGGAAGACCGCGGGAGAGAAGCCGCCGAGCCGTCCAGGTGGGGACGAGCGGCGTGAAGTCCGTGTTGTCGGACATCTCGGGGCAGTGCGCGTTCGGATGTTGAACGCGGGGTGGGGTGGCGAGGTATGCATTCCGGCCACGGAGTGCGGCTCGAACGGGCTCTTCTCCCGCTTGTTCGTCGCGGGCCACGGTGATAGCGGAGGTCTCGGTCCGGGCCGCCCGCGGCCCGACCGTCCAACTGGCGGTCGCCGCCGCCCGATTGGGGCTTCGGATCAGCTCCCGGTGGCCGTGCCGCGGCTGAACGCGCCGGTCTCCGCGTGACCGGGGATGCCAGCGGGCAGGGGGTGCCGTCCCGGGCGGCGAGGGCCGTACCGACGGTGGCATGCCGGCAGTGGCATGCCGGCAGTGGCATGCCGACGGGTGGCGTGCCGACGGGTGGCGTGCAGGGCGGCGCGGAAGAGCAGCGAGCCGGTACTGACCGCCGGGCAGGCGGCGCGGTCCAGCGTCGTGGCGACCGAGGCGTCGAGGTGTCGAGGCGACCAAGGCGTCGAGGCCCAACCAGTACGTATCCCTACGGGCGTTGAGGAAGACGGAACTGCTCAGCGAGGCGCGGCGTTCACTGCTCCGGGGAGGCCGGGGAGGCCATGGACGTACGCACCTCGGCGAGGGAGCGGCGCTGGATCCCCTGGGCGTCGAAGTTGTCCGGCGCGAGCCAGGCCTCGAATGCCTTCTCGACCGTGGGCCACTCGCCGTCGACGACGGAGAACCAGGCGGTGTCGCGACTGCGGTTCTTGTACACCACGGCCTGCCGGAAGACGCCCTCGAAGGTGAAGCCGAGGCGCTGGGCCGTCGTGCGCGAGGGCGAGTTGAGGCTGTCGCACTTCCACTCGTAGCGGCGGTAACCGAGGTCCTCGAAGACGTACCGCATGGCCAGGAACTGTGCCTCGGTCGAGATCGGGCTGCGCTTCATCAGTGGCGAGAACATCACGTTCCCGACCTCGACGACGCCGTTCGCAGGGTCCTGCCGCATCAGCGAGAGCGTGCCGACCGCGGTGCCCCGGCCGAGGTCGATCACCGCGTAGTGCCGGGGGTCGGTGCCGACCGCGGCCGCCTCGGCGAAGCGGCGGTACTCCTGCGCGTCGCCGAACGGGCCCACGGACAGGTACGTCCAGTCCCGGCCGTCCGCCCCCGAGCTGTACGCCGCGTAGAGGTCGGCGGCGTGCCGGGCCGCGTCCAGCGGTTCGAGGCGGCAGAAGGCACCGGTCAGCGTGACCGCGGCGGGCGGCTGCCGAGGCGACCAGTCGGGCAGCGGTTCACCCACGGGCTGGTCGTACTCGTTGAGGCGGAAAGGCATGTTTGCTCCAGGATTGTGCCGGGCCGGGTGCTGTTAGCGTACGAAGTGTGTGGACCCATGGAAAGGTCCACAAGGTGCGTCGTCGATGGGGCCACGAGGTAGGGCCACGAAACGAAGGCGACTTGGAGAGAGGGGCCGTGCGTCCATGAGCGCAGAGGACGGGCGGCCCGGGCCGCAGCTGGACTTCCTGCTCCAGGAGCCGCTGGACCGCGGCCGTGGCGCCGAACCGCTGCAGCGCCAGCTCGCCCGGCGGCTGCGCGAGGCCGTCCTGGACGGGCGGCTGCCCTCCGGGTGCCGGTTGCCGGGATCCCGGGCACTGGCCGCGGCGCTCGGGATCTCCCGCAACAGCGTCACCGCCGTGTACGACCTGCTCGGCGCCGAGGGCTACGTCGACCCGAGCAGGCAGGGCACCCGCGTGGCCGCCCTGGCCCGCGCCCCGCGACGCGGCGGGCCGACGGCCGCAGCGCATCCGGCGCCCGAACCGGCCCGGCGTGCCGGTCGCATCCCCGCGCGCCCCCGCGACGCCGGCGTCCGGCACGCGCTGAGCCCGGGGGTCCCCGCGCTGCCCCGGTTCCCGCACGACGCCTGGCGGCGCTGCGTCGACCTCGCCCACCGGCGGGCGGACACCGCGACGCTCGACTACGGGCCGCCGTGCGGCGAACCGGCCCTGCGTACGGCCATCGTGCGGCATCTGGCCCTGGCCCGGGGCGTGCACTGCGCACCGGAGCAAGTGGTCATCACCGAGGGCGCACAGGAGGCCCTCCGGCTGTGCGTGGGCCTGGTGACCGATCCCGGTGACACCGCGTGGATCGAGGACCCCGGTTATCGAGGGGCGCAGACGGCGATGGCGTACGGCGATCTGGACGTCGTGCCGATGCGCGTGGACGACGGCGGGCTGCGGGTGCCCGAGTCGGCCTGGCGCACGCACCCGCCGCGGCTGATCTACACCACCCCGTCGCACCAGTACCCGACCGGTGCGGTCATGACCGCGGGCCGGCGCCTCGAGCTGATCGAGAAGGCGCGCGCACACGGCGCCTGGATCGTCGAGGACGACTACGACAGCGAGTTCCGGCACACCGGCGCACCCATCGGCGCGATGCAGTCCCTCGTGCCGGATGCGCCCGTGCTGTACGTCGGCACCTTCAGCAAGACCCTCTTCCCCGCCCTGCGCATCGGCTTCCTGGTCCTGCCCGAGCCTCTCGTCGCACCGGCGCGGCCGCTGCTCGACCAGGTGCTGCGCGGAGGTCACCGGCACGAGCAGCTCGCCCTCGCGGAATTCATCGAGAGCGGCCGGTTCGGCCGGCACATCGGCCGCATGCGCCGCCTCTACCGTGCGCGCAAGGACGCCCTGACGGCGGCGCTGGCCGCCCAACTGACCGTGCCGCACACGATCACCGGTGCGGAGAGCGGCATGCACCTGGTCGTGCACCTGCCTCGGAAGTACCCCGATCACCTGGTCGCGGCGGCCGCGCACGAGCGCGGGATCGCACCGCTGCCGCTCTCCCGGTCCTGCCTCGCGCCCGACCCCGAACCCAACGGGCTCGTCCTCGGCTACGGCAACACACCCGCTTCGGCGTACCCGGCGCTCTGCCGCACGCTCGACGAAGTGATCGAGGCGACGGCAACCACTACGGCTACGACCACCGCCACGCCCACGCCCTAGACCCCCGAAAAACCGGTGGAACGGCCCCGCGACGGCCCTCTACGGTGCTGCCGAGCCGATCCCCCAGGCAAGGACGTGCCGTTGTACACCGTGTGAGACCTCCCGAGTGCTGATTCGTCGCGCGACGCGCCTGTGCGCCCGCGCTGCTTTTTGCTGCGGACTTCTCACCGAAAAACGGGTGTACTCCTGTGCTCGAAAACTGGGTGGTCATACCCACCTGCCTGCCGATCGTTCTCCGGCGCTGTCCCACGTGCGCGTCCGGCCGCTTCCGGCCGAACGGCAAGTTCCGTGTCAACGCCCACCACAAGCTCCTCGACGCCTGGCTCCTGATCCTCTGCACGACGTGCGGGGGCACCGCGAAGCTCACGGTCCTGGAGCGGACGAACGTACGCTCCGTCCGGCCTGACCTCCTCGACCGCATGCACGCCAACGACCCTTCCCTGGCAGGGGAGTTGCTCCAGGATCCGGTCCTGCGGCGCCGCAACCGCATCGCCCTCGACTGGGCCGGCGCCTGGCGCCTCGACACCGGCGTCTCGGACCACCACCGGAACCAGGAGGAGGCGCTCGACGTCACGGTCCGTTTCGCGGCGCGGATCCCGGTCCGGCCGGTGCGGCTGATCGCCGAGGGGTGCGATCTGTCGCGGGCCGAGGTCGAGCGGCTCATCACGGACGGCAAACTCGTCTCGTCGATCCGCCTGACCGGCAGACTCACGGGCGACTTCACCTTCACACTCAAACGCTGAGCGCCTCCGACGGGGGCCGGCCCGGACCTCGGGCCGGCCCTGACCCGGGGGCCCTATCTGTTTGGTCAAGCTGGGTGAGGATGGTCGGCATGACGGATCGGGATCGATTGGGTCGGACCGCGGTGCACTATGCCGCTGCCGACGGGGACGTGGATGCGCTGAGGGTGCTGCTGGCTGAGGGCGCGGACCCGGGGGCTGCCGATGCAGCGGGTTGGACTCCGCTGCATTTTGCCGCTCAGGCGCAAGCCCCCTCGGTCGTCGAAGTGTTGCTGGCCGAGGGGGCGGGGGTCGATGTCGTGGACCGTCATGGCAATACGCCGTTGTCGAGGGCGGTGTTCTGTTCGCGGGGCGAAGGCGGGACGATTCGCCTCCTTCTGGAATCCGGTGCTGACCCTGACCGGGACAACGCATATGGCGTGAGCCCGAGGGCGCTGGCGGGGCGGATTGCCAACTACGACGTGGCTGTTCACCTTCCAGCCGGGGACGGGTCTTCCTCCTAGACTCCGTCGGCCGTGGCCGGCCGGGGTTCGTGGAAGGTGCCGTCGCGGAGCATGGCGCAGAGCACGTCGGCCCGTCTTCGGGCGAGGCAGAGCAGTGCCTGGGCGTGGTGCTTGCCCTGGGCGATCTTCTTGTCGCAGTAGGCCCTGGAGACCGGGTCACCCAGAGCTGCGAATGCGGAGAGGAAGAAGGCCCGTTTGAGCTGCTGGCTTCCTCGTCTGGAGGGCTGTTCGCCGCAGATTGATGAGCCCGAGCTCCGGGTCGCCGGGGCGAGACCCGCATAGGCGGCGAGGGGGCCCGCGGCCGGGAAGGTACTGCCGTCGCCGACCTCGATCAGGATCCGGGCTCCGATCCTGAAGCCGACCCCCTGCATCGACGTCAAGACCTTCGAAAGAGGGTGGTCCTCCAGCAGTTCCTCGATCCGCCCGGCCGACAGCGTGCGCTGGTCAAGCACGGCCGTCAATGAGGCGGCCAGGCTGGGGACGATCAGCGCGGCTGCGTCGGTCCCGGAACAGTGAGGTCTGCTCGTCTGACGCGGCGAAGATCTCGTCGACGAGCCGTTCGGCCATCCTCGGTGCCTTCGGCCGCAGTAGGGTGACCGGCCGCCGACAGCCGGCCTTGCGAATCTGGTCCGGAGATCCGAACCGTTCCAGCAGCGTGCGTCGACGCCTCCGGACCCGCTGACACCCCCCGGATCATCAACAACAGGAGGGGGAATTCATGCCGGACCAGAAGGCCGGAGGCCCCATTGCGGAGTCACGAAGACGGTAATGGGGGACCGGCGATCGCCCCTCACCGGTCCGACGGCCGGTCCAACACCGTCAACCTCACTGACCGGTTGCGGACCAAGCCGGCCCCTTCCTCGCCGGAGGCCAGCCCAACACCAGGCCCGCCCCCACCAGGACCCAGCCTCACACCAAACCCCACCCCCACCGAATCCCAGCCCCGCTCAGACCGACCCCCGGCCCACCCCTCACCCCCACCCTCTCCCTCAATCCCCCGACACGCTCCAACACCCTTGACACCACTACCCACTTGCCTCCCTACTGGACCTTGCGCAGCGAACTGACAACGTTGTCGACATCGCCGGGAGGGTGCACACCGATGCGGGGCAGATCCACGTACAGCAGATCCGTCCGATCCAGCCGAGGCAGACGCGGGCCCATGGTCACGGCCGCTCTGGGGGCCGCCGCTCTGGTGCTCGCCGCCGCGGGGCAGGGAGCCGCGGCCACGGGGCAGGCCCAAAAGCCGCGACCCGCCCAGGAGTTCAGCTCCTCCTTCGAGGAGGGGCAGCCCGCGCCCGACTGGCTGAACACGGTCGACACGGCCGCCGACGGCAGCAAGCGGTCGAGCGGCGTCGACGGCGGCTACAGCGGCGGCATCCCGGGCAACGTGAACGGGCACGTCACCGACGTCCGCGCCAGCGACGAGAACAGCGGCGGCGGCGAGACCAAGGAGAACCTGCTCGACGGCGAATCGAGCACCAAGTGGCTGGCGTTCACGCCGACCGCCTGGGTCGAGTACGACCTCGACGCACCCGCCAAGGTCACCAAGTACGCGCTCACGTCCGCCAACGACCACGACGAGCGCGACCCGAAGGACTGGGTCCTCAAGGGTTCGACGGACGGCACGGCGTGGACGACGCTCGACACCCGCTCCGGCGAGACGTTCGGCGAGCGCTTCCAGACGAAGACGTACGAGATCCGGACCCCGGCCGAATACGCCCACTTCCGGATCGAGTTCACGGCGAACAACGGCGCGACCGACGCCACCCAGCTCGCCGACCTCCAGCTCTCGACCGGTGACGAGCAGTCCCCCACCCCCGAGGACATGCTCTCCCTCGTCGACAAGGGCCCGAACGGCTCGCCGACGGCCAAGGCGGGCGCCGGCTTCACCGGCAAGCGGGCGCTGCGCTACGCCGGTACGCACAAGACCGACGGGCGCGCGTACTCGTACAACAAGGTCTTCGACGTGAACGTGGCGGTGCGCAAGGACACCGAACTCGCGTACAAGATCTTCCCGTCGATGGCGGACGGCGACCGCGACTACGACGCCACGAACGTCTCCGTCGATCTCACCTTCACCGACGGGACCCACCTGAGCGACCTGAAGGCCGTCGACTCCAACGGCGGGCTGCTGACCCCGCAGGGCCAGGGCGACGCCAAGCGGCTGTACGTGAACCAGTGGAACGCCGTGAAGTCGGGGATCGGCTCGGTCGCCGCGGGCAAGACGGTCGACCGGATCCTCGTCGCGTACGACTCCGCGAAGGGCCCCGCGAAGTTCCGCGGCTGGCTCGACGACATCAGCATCGACAAGGCCCAACAGGCCCGCCCCAAGGCCCACTTGAGCGACTACGCGTCGACGACCCGCGGCACGAACTCCAGCGGCGGCTTCTCGCGCGGCAACACGTTCCCGGCGACGGCCGTCCCGCACGGCTTCAACTTCTGGACGCCGGTGACGAACGCGGGCTCGCTGAGCTGGCTCTACGACTACGCGCGCGACAACAACGCGGACAACCTGCCGACGATGGAGGCCCTGGCCGCGAGCCACGAGCCGAGCCCGTGGATGGGTGACCGCCAGACGTTCCAGATCATGCCGTCCGCCAAGTCCGGTACGGCGGTGGACACTTCACGCACCGGGCGCGCGCTCCCGTTCAAGCACGAGAACGAGACGGCCCGCCCGTATTACTACGGCGTGAAGTTCGAGAACGGCGTACGGGCCGAGATGACGCCCACCGATCACGCCGCCGCGCTGCGCTTCAGCTACCCCGGCGACGACGCGAGCGTGGTCTTCGACAACGTCTCCGAGCAGGGCGGCCTGACCCTCGACCAGGACAACGGGGTCGTGACCGGCTACTCCGACGTGAAGTCCGGGCTTTCGACCGGCGCCACGCGCCTCTTCGTCTACGGCGTCTTCGACAAGCCGGTCGAGGAGGCCCAATCGGCGGGCGTGAGGGGGCACTTCACGTTCGACGCGGGCAAGGACCGCACGGTGACCCTGCGGCTCGCGACCTCCCTCATCAGCATCGACCAGGCGAAGGACAACCTGCGCCAGGAGCTGCCGCAGTCCCGGTCCTTCGACTCGGTGAAGAACGCGGCGCGCGCGCAGTGGGACGCGCTGATGAACAAGGTGGAGGTCGAGGGCGCCACGGAGGACCAGCGCACGACGCTGTACTCGTCGCTGTACCGCCTGTACCTGTACCCCAACTCCGGTTTCGAGAAGGTCGGTTCGAAGAACCTGTACGCGTCGCCGTTCACGGCGATGACGGGTCCCGACACGCCGACGCACACCGGCGCGAAGATCGTCGAGGGCAGGCCGTACGTCAACAACGGCTTCTGGGACACGTACCGGACGACCTGGCCCGCGTACTCGCTGCTGACGCCCACCAAGGCCGGTGAACTGGTCGACGGTTTCGTGCAGCAGTACAAGGACGGCGGCTGGATCTCCCGCTGGTCCTCGCCGGGTTACGCGGACCTGATGACCGGTACGTCGTCGGACGTGGCGTTCGCCGACGCGTACGTGAAGGGCGTCGACTTCGACGCCGAGGACGCGTACAAGGCGGCCGTGAAGAACGCGACGGTCGTGCCGCCGCAGTCGGGCGTGGGCAGGAAGGGCATGGAGACGTCGCCCTTCCTCGGCTACACCTCGACGGACACGCACGAGGGCCTGTCGTGGGCGCTCGAGGGCTACCTCAACGACTACGGCATCGCACAGATGGGCCAGGCGCTCTACAAGAAGACGGGCAAGAAGCAGTACGAGGAGGAGTCGGAGTACTTCCTCAACCGCGCCCGTGACTACGTCAACATGTTCGACGACAAGGCGGCGGGTCCGGGTGGGACGGGCTTCTTCCAGGGCAAGGACGCGCAGGGCAACTGGCGTGTGAAGTCAGGGGACTTCAACCCTGCCATCTGGGGCTACGACTACACGGAGACCAACGCCTGGGGCTACGCCTTCACCGCCCCGCAGGACAGCAAGGGTCTCGCGAACCTGTACGGCGGCCGGGACGGTCTGGCGAAGAAGCTCGACACGTTCTTCTCGACGCCGGAGACCGCGACGAACGACGTGGCGGGCTCGTACGGCGGTGTCATCCACGAGATGACCGAGGCGCGCGACGTCCGGATGGGCATGTACGGCCACTCGAACCAGGTGGCGCACCACATCACGTACATGTACGACGCGGCGGGCCGGCCGTACAAGACGCAGGAGAAGGTCCGCGAGGTGCTCTCCCGCCTCTACACCGGCAGCGAGATCGGCCAGGGCTACCACGGCGACGAGGACAACGGCGAGCAGTCCGCCTGGTACCTCTTCTCCTCGATGGGCTTCTACCCGCTGGTCATGGGCAGCGGTGAATACGCCATCGGCTCCCCGCAGTTCACGAAGATGACGCTGCACCTGGAGAACGGCAAGGACCTCGTCATCAAGGCGCCGAAGAACAGCGCGAAGAACATCTACGTGCAGGGCGTGAAGGTCAACGGCCGTACGTGGTCGAAGACTTCGCTGCCGCACTCGGTGGTCGCCAAGGGCGGCGTCATCGAGTTCGCGATGGGCTCGAAGCCGTCGGCGTGGGGCACGGGCGAGTCCGCGGCGCCCACGTCCCTCACGAAGGACGACAAGGTGCCGTCGCCGCGGTCCGACGCGATCACCGGATCGGGCCCGCTGTTCGACAACTCCTCGGCGACGTCGGCGAGTTCGGAGTCGACGGACCTGCCGGTCGGCGCGGACGGGACGAAGGCGGTGCAGTACACGCTGACGTCGGCCCAGGCGGCCAAGGCCCCGACGGGCTGGAAGCTGGAGGCGTCCACCGACGGCACGTCCTGGAAGACGCTCGACGAACGCTCCGGCGAGTCCTTCACGTGGGACAAGCAGACCCGGGCGTTCACGGTGCCGAAGCCGGGGACGTACCAGCACTATCGCCTGGTGTTCACGGGCGGGGCGGCGACGGTGGCGGAGGTGGAGCTGCTGTCGTGACCTCCGGCTGTTGTACGTGAAGTGACGGGCGGGCGTGGAGAGTTCACGCCCGCCCGTTGTCCGGTGGGTTCCTTTCCATCCACTGCCTCAGCTCCACGTGGCGGATCTGGTAGCGACCGGCCGCGTACCGGAGCAGGCCCGCGTGGTACGCCCAGACGAGGAAGGCCGCGCGACGCAGGGGCAGGCGTCCGCGCAGGAATCCGGCGAGCCGGAGGATCCGCTCGATCGCGAGCACCAGCAGGACGCACAGCGGCCACAACGCGGCGACCGCGACGGCGCCCGCGAAACCCAGCAGCCGTCCGGCGCCCAGGCCGAGGCCGCACATCCCCACGAGGAACACCGGGTCGGCCGCCCCGCCCGGCACGCGGCGCCCCAGTGCGGCGGCCCCGCTCCGCAGCCGCGCCAGACCGTGCCGGGTACGGTCCGCCGTCCGCGCCCCGAGCAGCACACACCCGAGCGCGTAGAACAGCAGCCCGCCCTCCAGGGCTCCGCCCCAGAAACCCGTCGACGGACCGACACCGGCGAAGAAGACCACGTGCCACAGGGCGAACGCGGTCCCCGCCATGGCGAACCCCGAGAACAGCCCGCGCCTGCGGCAGAGTTCGAGGACGCCCACGAGGAGCGCACCGCCCACGAGGCCGAGCAGCAGAGTGAGCACCGTCTGCTCGCCCAGCAGCGGAACGGAGACGGTCGGTGCACGAGTCGGCCCGGCCGGGGGCGGCTCCGGCAGCAGCTCGACCATGGCCCGGACGATCACCAGGAGGGGCGCCCCCAGACAGGCCACCGCCTGTCCCCGGCCGGTGTGCGCCACCAGGGTGCCGCCCTCCGCCCGCCCACCGGCACAGATGACGAGCCAGCCCAGGAACCCGATGACGAGGCCCGCCGGCCAGCCGGCGGCGGGCACGGCGGGCAGCCACCCCGCCTCGGCGGCGGCCGCGCCGAGAACGACAAGGCCCGCGGGCCACAGGCCGAAGCCCAAGGCGGCCAGGATCACCAGCCATACCGACAGCGGGGTGCGGCGCACGACTTCCGTAAACCGCCTGCGGCGCTGAGGGTCCTGGTCGGGCATCCAGGCCAGGCCCTCGTCGTCGGCCATCGCCCCCAGCACCCCGCCCAGAGGGGCGGCCAGCGCCGCCACGGCGACCGCCGACAGGGCCACGCCCCGGCGGTGCTCCCACCAGTGCGCGGGCACCAGCCCCGGGCCGAGCCACTCAAGGAGTGCCCATACGCCCAGGCCTGCGGTCGACAGGCTCAACGCACCCGCGCACGCCGCCCATCGGCGTCCGACCACGCTCCCGGTCGGCGCGAGGCCCCCTTCCGGATCCGTCAGGTGGTACAGCCATCGGTAGACGGTGTCGGGGTGGTACCAGCGGCGGCGGCTCCTGGACACCGGTTCGCCCGCGAGGCTCCACGCCGCCTTCAGCGCCGTCATGTTCGCCGTCTCGGTGGCGACCGGGACGAAGCGGGCGAGCAGGTACTCCCTCAGTTCGTCGGCCGAGGCGAAGTCCAGCTCGGGCCGCGCCCCGCCCCGCTCCCCGAACAGGGTGAAGGCGAGCCCCAGGTAGAACGGTGAACTCAGGGCCAGGGCCAGCGGGCTGTCCTGCGGAGCCGCGGCCAGGGCGTCCAGCATGTCGTCGAGTCCGCTGCCCCGCCCGTCGGTCCGCACGGCGACGTAGGCACGCGCCTGTCCGGCGTCCACGCCCCGCAGCCGGACCTGGGCCGCTTCGCTCAACCAGTAGAGCTCCTCGGACAGTTCGCTGTAGCGGCGTGTCCGGCACATGAGCACGAGCGGGGCGCTGCCGTCGACGGACTGGTACGTGTTCAGGGCCCACAGCGCCCAGGCCGCGCGGCCTTCGTCGACGCTGCTGTCCATCTCGTCGAGGCCGTCGAGGACGGGGATGACGCGTCGCCGTGCGACCAGTTCGGCGGCGGCCGCCGGGTCGGTGCCGTAGGCGGCGGCGAGCCGGTCCGCGAGCCAGCGCTCAAGTCCGTACGACCCGTTCCGTCCGCCCCGTCCCCACCACGTCTGGGGCGACAGGGACAGATCGCGGATCGACAACCGTACGGGAACCGGGTCGGTGGCGCCCCGGGTGGCCAGCAGCCGCACCACGAGGTGGACGGCCAGCACGCTCTTGCCCGCCCCCGGCTCGCCGGTGACGACGAGCCTGCCGGGCTTCGCGCAGTACCACTCCACGATGCGGGACAGGCTCTCCCGCCCCGCGGGGTGCTCCTCACCGTGCCGGGGCACCGCGTCGACGGCGAGGTCGATCAGATGCGACCCCGATCCCAACAGGTGCCCGCGTTCGGCAAGTTCGGCCCGCAGCACGTTCTCGGCGAGCCGGTCGAGCGCCACTCCGAGACCGTCGCTCGCCCTCTGCAACCGCAGCGCCTTCAGGCTCAGGGACGTCCCGATCAGCATGCCGAGGATCCCCAGAGGCACCCCCAACAGCCCTGCGGTGTCCTGCGGTTCGAGATCACCCCGCGCCACGGCGAGGACGGCCCACCCCGTTCCGAGAAGAAGGCTCAGCACACCACCGACGAAAAGCAGCCTCGGGATCGCCAGGCCCCCGTTTCCCGACCTCATGAACATCAGGATGCCCGCATCACTCCACCGGTGCCACGCAACTTCCGTTCCCCGCCGTCGAGTTCACCCCGAAGGGACCGTCGAGCGCGGCCCATTGAAGGAGCATCACCGTCTTCGCGTCGGCGATGCGCCCGTCGCGGCACATGGCCCGGGCCTCGGCGAAGGGGAGTTCGAGCACCTCGATGTCCTCGCCCTCCTCCTCGACCCCGCCGCCGGGTCCCGTGCGGTCGGCCGGGGTGTACGGGGCCGCGAAGAAGTGCAGGCGTTCGGTGACGGAACCCGGGCTCATGTAGGCGTCGAGGACGTGCGTGAGCGGCCCGAGGGTGACGCCCAGTTCCTCGGCGCTCTCGCGGCGGATCGCGGTGTACGGGTCGTCCGCGTCGAGCAGCCCGGCAGCGGCTTCGACGAGCATGCCGTCGGGGTGGCCGTTGACGTAGGCGGGGTAGCGGAACTGGCGGGTGAGCAGCACGCGGCCGCGCTCGATGTCGTAGGGCAGGACGACCGCGCCGTTGCCCCGGTCGTAGGTCTCGCGCTGCTGGGTCTCCCAACGCCCGTCGCGGCGCCGGTAGTCGAAGGTCGTCCGGCGCAGCACGTGCCAGCCCTGCGAGGTGAGTTCGACGTCGCGCACCACGACGTCCGGGTTGCGGTCCAGGTCGCGCCCGGCCCGGTCGAGGCCGGTGCGCCCTCGGTGGTCGGGGGTGTCCACGCCGGGGACGTTCGTCATGCGGTCTCCAGGGTCGTGCGGCGGGGGATCTCGGCCACGTCGCGGTAGACGGGCAGGCCGCGGCGGAGTGCGGTGACCACGTCCTGGTCGGCGCCGGTGGAGGCGCCGGGCAGGCGGAGCACGGCGTCGCAGTGGGTGAGCAGCCGGTCGGCGGCCGGGTAGAGCACCTGGTCCGCGAGGGGGTCGGTGGGCCCGGCGCCGGCCGCGCGCAGCACGGGCAGGGCTATCCATTCGCCGATCACGGGCAGGTGCCCTGCGGCGAAGACGGGCCAGGCGGCGGATTCGAGGCGGGCGAGGTTGGCGGCCATGGCCTGCGGGTCGCCGTCGGTGCCGGAGCGGTAGGGCCCGGCGATCAGGATCAGCATCGGTTTGTCGCTCGGTTCACCGCTCGGTTCGCCGCTCGCGTTTTCGCTCTGTACGTCGATCACGTTGTCGCTCACGTTGTCGCTCACGTTGTCGCTCATGGCGCGCTACGATACATGCAGAAACGTGCAACAACGTGAAGGAGCGTGCATGCTGGCAGCGCAACGGCGGGAGCACCTGCTCGGCCTCCTGGCCCGCGAGGGCAAGGTCGTCGCCAAGGACGTCGCCGCCGAACTGGGCATCTCCGAGGACAGCGTCCGCCGGGACCTGCGCGACCTCGCGGCCGAAGGACTGTGCCAGCGGGTCTACGGCGGCGCGCTCCCGGCGTCACCTGCCGTGGTCGACTACGCGGCCCGGCAGACCGTGTCACCGGACGGCAAACAACAGGTCGCCGCCGCGGCCGCGCAACTCGTGCGGCCGGGCGGGACAGTGATCCTCGACGGCGGGACCACGGCCCTCGCCGTCGCCCAGGCGCTGCCGCACGACCTCTCCTGCACCGTGATCACCCACAGCCCGACCGTCGCCGCGGCCCTGCTCGCACACCCGGGGGCGGACCTCTTCCTGCTGGGCGGCCGCGTCTTCAAGCACTCGGCGGTCACGTGCGGTGCCGCGGCGGTCGAGGCGGCGCAGAACGTCTCGGCGGACCTGTTCCTGCTGGGCGTCACGGGCGTGCACCCGGAAGCGGGCCTGACCACCGGCGACGCCGAGGAGGCCGCGATGAAGCGCGCCTTGGCGGCCCGTGCCGCGGACACCTACGTCCTCGCCTCGTCCGAGAAGATCGGCACGGCCTCGCCCTTCCGCGTCCTGCCCTGGGAGCAGATCAGCGGGGTGATCACGGACGCCGCTCCGGACGACCCGGTCGTCACGGAAATCGCCGCGCTCGGCATCACGATCCTGAGCGGATCCTGACCGGCTGACGTTAATCGAGTGGACGGGACACCGGCACGGCATCTACTGTCCGGAACGAACCGTGCAGCAACCCGAGGAGGCGAGACCCATGACCGCAGTACGCAGGTGGGTGCTCCCCTCTTCCCCACGGTCAGGCGATTGACATAGGTCGCCAGGAGCGCCTGGAGCAGGCACTCCTGAAAGGCAGAGACCTATGGAACCCAAAAAACCCTTGAGCACGGCCGTGGTCACGCGCGTCGACGACTACGAGTGGCATGCGGTGCAGGACGACCAGGTCGTCGGCCGCGGCGAGGTGTGGAGCCGCCACGACGGACGGCTCTTCGTGAGCGTCGATTCCTGGCACGAAGCGGTCTTCGACCAGTTGGCGACCGCCATGCTGACGGACGCACCGGACCTGCCGAGGCCGCTGTACACGCTGGTCGACGCGTCCGATCCCGTCGAGAAGTCGCAGTGGGAGCGGTTCGGTTTCACGGCCGGGCGGCGCGAGTGGGTGTGCCTCGTGCCCACCGACCCGGGCGTCACGGGGCTCGACGCGGCGCAACCGCCGTCGGGCGTGCGCGTCCTTCCCCTCGGCGCGGCGGAGAAGAACCCGCTGCGCGAGCTCGACCGTGTGATCAGGGCGGAGGTCGAGGCCTCCGTCGGCTGGCAGGAGATGCCCGCCGAGGTCCTGCCGCGCCTCGACGACGCCACCGTGGTCGACCCGACGAAGTACGCGGTGGCCGTGGACACGGCGACGAGCGACTACGTAGGACTGCTGCGGGTGGCGCCGGTCCCCCGGCAGCCACGGATCGGGCTCATCGCCGTACGGGCCGGTCACCAGCGTCGCGGCATCGCCCGGGCGCTCCTCGCCGAGGTGCTGGAACCCCTGCACCGCTCCGGCGTCCGGCGGGTGTCCGCCGAGATCAATCAGACCAACACAGCGGCCGCGGCCCTGTTCGACGACATCGGCGCCGAGCGCGCCGGAACCAACTTGGAGGTCGTACTTCACTGATGCCGAAGACAAACCCGGGAATCGAGATCGAGGGCACCGTCACGGAGTGCCTGCGCAACGCCACGTTCCAGGTGGAACTCACCAACGGGCACAAGGTGCTCGCGCACATCAGCGGGAAGATCCGCAAGAACTACATCAAGATCCTGCCCTTCGACCGCGTGCTCGTGGAGCTCAGCCCGTACGACCTGACGCGCGGCCGGATCCTCTACCGGTACCGCAACTGACAATTGGCCACTAGCAACTAGCAACTAGCAACGGGGCCTGTCGCCGGGCCTGCGCTTATGCTGATCGCCCGTTCGAAGGGCGAGGGGCGAAGGGCGTGGGGGAAGCATGATCGACGTCGACAGGTATCTGGCCGTGCTGGGGATGGAGCGGCCCGCAGCGCCGAGTGCCGAGGCGCTGTGGGCACTGCACCGGGCGCAGGTGGAGCGGATCCCCTACGAGACGCTCGACAACCAGCTGGGGCGGCCGTCCGGCATCGGCGCCGACGAGTCCGTGGCCCGGATCCTGCGCGGGCGCGGCGGCTACTGCTTCCACCTCAACGGCGCGTTCAGCGCACTCCTCACCGCCCTCGGCTACGACGTCTCCCTGCACGTGGCCGGGGTGCAGGACGAGGTGGAGGATCCCGCGGGCCCGGGCGGCGACCACCTCGCGCTGACCGTGCTGCTCGACGGCGAGCGCTGGCTGGTCGACACCGGGCTCGCCGGTGGCATGTACGAGCCGCTGCCGCTGCGCGAAGGGACGTACACCCAGGGGCCGTTCACGTACGGGATGACCCCGTCGACGGTGGTGCCCGGCGGCTGGCGGTTCCTGCACGACCCCCATGGCGCGTTCGTCTCGATGGCCTTCGCGCCCGAGCCCGTGGACCTGTCCGCCTTCGAGGCGAAGCACGCCTTCCTGTCCACCTCCCCCGAGTCCGGCTTCGTCCGCGTCTGCCAGGCGCAGCTCCGCGACGCCAAGGGCGTGGACATGCTGCGCGGCTGTGTGCTGCGCCGGATCGACGCCGAGGGCACGGACGAGCGGATCGTCGACTCGGCCGACGACTGGTACGACGTACTCGCCGACGTGTTCCATCTGGACCTGGGTGATGTCGCCGCCGACGCGCGAGCCGAGCTGTGGCGCGGTGTCCGTGCCACGCACCTGGAGTGGGAGGCCGCACAGCAGTAGTCGCGCCGTAGCGGTCACGCAGAAGCGGTCGCGCAGCAGTAGCCATTCAGGGGCGGTCCCGCAGCAGCCACGCCACCACCGCGCCGAGTACCAGGCACACCCCCGCGAGGCCCCAAAGCAGCCCGTGGAAGGCCGAGTTGTAGGTGTGCCCGCCCGCGAGCAGCGTCGTGAGCACCGATCCGTAGACCGCCACGGCGATCGCCTCGCTGCCCAGGCGCAGGGTGTTCACGAAACCGGCCGCCATTCCGGCGCGCTCCGGGGCGACCAGGGCGAGCGCCTGACCGTCGACGAGGCCTGCCGACAGGCCCATCCCCGCGCCGGTGGCGACCATGGGCAGCGCGACCGCGGCGATCGCGGCGTGCGGGGAGAAGAGGAGCAGGCCGAGGTCGCCGACGACCAGGCAGCCGAGGCTCACGAGGATCAACACCCTTGCGGCGACGCCCCGTTCGACCAGTTTCGCGGCGAGCAGGGGCGAGACGAGGACCGGCACGGTGAGCAGCAGCATCAGCCATCCGGCCGCCGAACCGTCGCGCCCGGTCACGGCCGTCAGATAGCTCGGCAGGTACGTGAGCAGGGTGACGAAGCCGAAGGACGCCGCGACCGGGACCAGCGCGAGACCGACGAAGCGGCGTTCGCGCAGCAGCCCGAGGTCGAGCACGGGGTGCGCGCTGTGCCGCTCCACGCGGACGAAGACGGTCAGTGCCACGACCGCCCCCGCGAACAGCGCGAGCACGCCCGCACTCCCCCACCCCCACTGTGAGCCCTGCACGATCCCGGTGGTGAGCAGCACCATGGCGGCGACGAAGACGAGCGCGCCGGAGACGTCGAGGCGGCGCCCTGGCATGCGTACGGAGGCGTCGGGCACCGATCGTGCGATCACCGGCACCGCGAGCAGCGCCACGGCGAGCGCGGCGGCGTGCAGGGCGAACACCCAGCGCCAGCCCACGGACGTCACGAGCTGCCCGGCGAAGGTCGGTCCGAGCGAGACGCCGATGCCCGCGACGGTGCCGAACAGCGCGAACGCCCGTGCCCTGGCGGGTCCTTCGTACGCCGTGGAGAGGATCGCGGCGCCCGCCGAGAAGATCGCGGCGCCGGCGATTCCGGCGAGGGCGCGGGCCGCGTCCAGCACGTACGCGTTCCCGGCGAGGGCGCTCGCGGTCGCCGCGACGGCGAAGAGCGCGGCGCCGGTCGCGAAGACGCGGACGCGTCCGACGAGGTCGGCGACCGAGCCCCAGACGAGGGTGCAGCAGGCGAAGGCGACGTTGAAGGCGTTCACGACCCACTGGAGTGCGGCGTCGGAGGCGGCCAGGTCGGCGCCGATGCCGGGCAGGGCGACGGCCGTGCCCGAGATCGACATGGGGACGACGAAGACGGCGAGGAGGACGGCGGCGAGGGTCAGGCCCTGGCCTCGGGCGCCCTCAACGGGCTGTGCCTGGACGGCAGTTGTTCCGGACATGCGTGAGAGCCCCCGACGGAGGTAGAGGTTCGGAATTGATCGAACCTGACTCTGGCACGCCCTGGAGGTACGATGCAAGTAGAACCTGTGACGAGAGCGGACGAGAGCGAGAGGCGGCACGCCATGCCGGACGAGGAAGGCCACCCCACCCCGGCCGAGATGGACCTGCGCACGGTCCTGCACGCGCTCGCGGACCCGCTGAGATTCGGCGTGATCGCACGTTTCCTGCGGGAACCCGCCGGCACCGAACGCACCTGCGCCTCCTTCGAGTTGCCCGTCTCGAAGTCGACCACGTCCCATCACTTCAAGGTGATGCGCGAGGCGGGCCTGCTGCGCATGGTCGACCACGGCAACAGCCGCACGGCGGTACTGCGCCGTGCCGAGCTGGAGGAGCGCTTCCCCGGCCTGCTGGATCTCGTCGCCGCGGGCTGAAGCCTGTATCGAGTTCGAGATGGACGACAAGCCGTCGAAGTGCCGAAGTGGGGTACGGATGCGGACGCGGCGCCCACGTCGGCGAGTTCGGAGTCGGTGGACCTGCCGGTCGGGGCGGATGGCGCCACGACGGTGCAGTACACGCTGACGTCGGACGACGGGTCGTCGTGGAAGACGGTGGACGAACGCTCCGGCGAGTCACGGGCGGGCATGGGAAGTTCACGCCCGCCCGAGGCGTACCGGACCGGCGCGAACGCCTCGACCAGGACTAGAATGCCGTCCTCATCGCGTGCGCGCCATGCACGGATCCAGGAGCGGCACATGCCGGAGAACCCCACCCCACCGCCGCGCGGCCCCGATCCGCGATCCGCGCCCTGGCCGGCGATTCCGCCGCGCCCTCCGCTACCCCCCGCGGTGCCGCCCCCGTACCAGCCGCCACCGCCGGCACCCCCGGCGACACCATCGCCTCCGCCGTCTCCGCCCCCGGCCGCTGCCCCTTCTCCTGTGGTCGGAGTGATCGACAGCCGTCTGCCCGGGTTCGCCGGTGCCGACCGGCAGGGCCGCTGGAAGATCATCGCCATCACTCTGGCACTGGCCCTGACGACCGCCGCCCTGACCAGCTACTTCCAGTTCGGTTTCAACCTCCTGACCATGCGGTCCACCGTCGGGGCGGAACAGGCCGCCGGTGACGCGATCGAAGCGGGGAAGGAACCGTTCACGACGACGGTGACCCCGTCGAACGACGTGGAGTCCGCCTTCCGGGACAACTGGGTGGACGCGCAGTGGATCATCTTCGACGAGCCGCTCACCGCGCAGGAACAAGCGGCCGTGGTCGCCCACCCGCTGGGCATCGACTTCACCGTGCCGGAGTTCCTCACCCTGCTGAACGGGTTCACCCACAAACCCACCCTCGTCTACCCCGGTTCCGGTCCCGGGGTCGGGGGCCGTTACGGTCGCGCGTCCTTCCCGTACAAGATGACGTTGCAGAGCGACCGCTCCCACGCCGTGTCGATCAGGGCGATGGAGGCGACGGACCTGCGCTGCTCGAAGTCGCGGGTGACAACGGTCATCCACCTTCCGCCGGAGGGGGGAGAGGAACTCGACGACGTGGCGGTGGACCTGCTCGGCGGTACCCCCGCGCCCCTCCTGCGCGAAGTCACCGGGCAGAAGCTCCACCCCTACTTCTCCCGCAAGTACATCGAGCTGGGAAACGGCCAGACGTCCTGGGCCGCGAACCTGAACACCCTGACCGGGAACGGCGCGTGCAGCTGGTCCTTCCAGGTCTCGTACGTCAATGACGGCGCCCAGCACACCACGAAGATCACCTCCCCGAACTTCTGGACACCCGGTCTCCCCGACCGGCCGCCACAGCTCCTTGAGTTCCGGCCCGACGGCAGGGGCTGGCGGTGCTGGGGCGACCGGATCGCGCCGACCACCCCCTGCGCGGAGCGGCCTCCGGCCGACGCCCCGAGCGCGAGCACCCCCTCGCTCAGCTACTGGGAGTACCTGCCCGAGGCGCCCTGAGACGCGAACCGCCAACCGTCAGAGCCACTGGCCCTGCCTGTGCCGACCACGGCGGACACCGCTCCACGGAGCCCGCCCTCGCGACCGAGGAGCGCCGTCACGACGGTAGGCGCACCTCACACCACACCACCTTGCCCGGATCCCGCTCCCCCACCCCCCACTTGTCCGCCACCGCCTGTACGAGCATCAGCCCACGGCCGCCCTCGCAGTCACCGTCCGCACACGGCACGGCCGGAACGCCGCCGCCGCTGTCGTGGACCTCGACGCGGGCCCGGCCCTCATCTCCGTACGGCAGCAGGCGCAGCAGGAATCCGCGGCCGGGCGGGACGCCGTGCACGAGGGCGTTCGTGGCGAGTTCGCTGACGCAGAGCAGGATGTCGTCCGCGCACTCGCCGTCCACGCCCCAGTCACCCAGCGCCGCGCGGGTGAACTCCCGTGCGGCGGGGACCGATTGGCGCTCGCGACGGTAGAAGCGCTCGCGGAATTCCTCGTTCATGAGCACAAATGTTGCTCAGAGTGATGAGATGGGGACAGCGCGTCGACCCCGACAGATTTTTTGTCGGGGTTCAAGTCCGGTCAAGTCAGAGCGGGGGTGGGGACATTGACCATCATGAGCCCCGGAAATCGTCCACCGAGGAATCCGTCGGCGTTGCGGCTGGTCGGTGATCTGCTCGCCCTGTTCCGCAAGGCGGCCGGACACACCCAGGCGACACTCGCCGACAGGCTGGTGATCGCCGAGTCCACGATCGCCGCGTACGAGCAGGGCAGACGGCCGCTGCCGCTGGACACGGCCAAGAAGCTGGACCAACTCCTGGAAACCAAGGGTGCGTTGGAGACGGCGGTGCGGGCCATGCCGGAGATCGACCAGTTCCCGATGTTCGCCGAGCAGTACATGGCGCATGAGCGCGAGGCCATCGCACTGTCCTGGTACGACGCCCTGACCGTGCCCGGAATCCTCCAGACCGAGGAGTGTGCCCGCACGGTGCTGCGCAACCGTGTGCCCGCGTACGACGAGGACGAGATCGCCACCAAGACGGCGGGCCGCGTCGAGCGCCAGGAGATCCTGCACCGCAAGTGCCCGCCGACGCTGAGCTTCATCGTGTGGGAGGCGGCGCTGAAGCTGGCTTATCTGGAACCGCTCGCCCGCGCCGATCAGCTGCGCCATCTGCGCGCCTGTGCCGAACTCCCCGGCCTGACACTCCAGTTCATGCCGTTGGATGCACCGACGCACGCCGGTCTCGACGGCCCCTTCATCCTCCTGGAGACCCCGGACCACCAGCACCTCGCGTACACCGAGTCCCAGCGCGGCAGCCAGTGGGTATCCGACCCGGACGAGGTGTCCATCCTGGCGCGCAAATATGCGATGCTGCGATCACAGGCCCTCACGCCCGAGCAGTCCAAGGGCCTGCTGGACCGGCTGCTAGGAGAGCAATGAACACCGCATCGCTGAACTGGTTCAAGTCGAGCTACAGCGGCGACGAAGGCGGCGCCTGCCTCGAAGTCGCCTACAACTGGCGGAAGTCGAGCTACAGCGGCAGCGAGGGCGGCGCCTGCGTCGAGGTCGCCGCCCACGCCACCGCCGTCCACATCCGCGACTCCAAGAACCCCGAGGGCCCGCATTTCAGCGTGGCCCCCGAGGCCTGGACCGCGTTCGTGCGACAGGGAGCCTAGACCGCCGTACCGCCCGCGTAGTCGGAGGCGAACTGCGTCTCGATGACGCCCGCTACCGACGAGTTGGTCAGCACGATGCCCAACTCCCTGTTGTTGTCGAGGGAGTTGGCCGTGACGTTCATCGAGCCGACCTGGACCTTCTGGGTCGACAGGCCGTAGTCGGCGACCATCGCCTTGGCGTGGATGAACAGAGTGCTGCTGTTCTGGTACGTGACGACCTTGCCTCCGGCCGCCTTCACCTTGGCGATCTGGGTGGAGTAGCTGGAGGCGTACTGCACGATCACGCGCACCGTGACGCCCGCCTTGGCGCGGGCCACGATCGCGTTGACGACCGTGGAGTCGCCGAACTCCAGCTCGTCCACGTCGAGGGTCTTCGTGGCGCCGTTGATGACGGACACGAGCTTGGAGCGGGCGCTGGTCGGCGACCACATCAGGTTCGTGCCGTCGCTCGGGGTGATGGAGGTGTGCGCGTAGTCGGCGTCGAAGACGGCCTCGATGGCCGCGACATCGGCTGCGGCGTCGTCGAAGACGCCGAAGTCGCGGCCCGTGTCGTAGTACTGCGAGGTCAGATTCCCGGTGAGGATCAGGGACTTGGCGCCGTCCACGGTGATCGTCTTCTGGTGGGTGTAGACGAACGACGAGGACGAGTAGACGACGCCGACACCGGCCGCGGTCAACTCGCTGTAGGCGGCGGCGTTGTCGGACTTGTTGGCGAGGTCGAGGACGACGCGGACGTCGACGCCGGACGCCTCCTCGCTGACCAGCAGATCGACGACCGAGTCGTCCTCCAGCTCGTACATCGTCATGTCGAGGGTGGACGTGGCCGACGCGATGAAGTCCTCGACGACGGGCTGGGTGGTGCCCGACTGCGAGAAGGCGAAGGCCGAGTAGGTCGCTGCGTCTGCGGGGGTGGCGACGGCGCTGAGCAGCGCCGCCGCGGACGCGACGACCAGGCCTATGCGACGCAGCGGCCTGCGTCTGGGGATAACCATGAAGTACGCCTCCTGTGAGGGGAGTTGAAGGAGCGTCAGGTGTACTGGCCGGCCGACCGCGGGACAGAATTCCACGCGCGTAGACGGGTGCGGTAGAGGGCTGCGGTTAATTCGCGGAGGCGGGGAGGCTACGCCTGTGAGCCGGTCATGAGCGGGCTGTGCGCGCCCTGAGCCCGCGCGTGTGTGCGTCACGGGGCTTGCGGCCAACTCCCCTTGGTGCAACGGTGATTACATGCTTACAGCCGAACAGCACGAGAAGTTGCGCGGCTGGTTCACCGGCCGTCTGTCCGCGGATCTCTTCGAGGGAGCCGCCGACATCGCCGTGGACCGCGAGGAGATCACCGTCGTCGGGCGCATCGCCGAGCCGCAGCTCGCGAAGGACGCCTCCGACGCGGAGAAGGCGGCCGCCGTCGAGGGCCGCATCCAGGAATTCAGGGAGCGTACGCGCGAGGAGCGGATCGGGGTGGCCCGGGAGGCCGAGCACCGGTTCCGCAGGAAGGTGTCGTGGGGCGTGCGCTGCGGGGACGAACAGGCCCTGTTCACGCATGTGTCGGCGCCCGTCATGACCCGCCTTCGCCAGCCCGAGCGGCAGGTGCTCGACACGCTCGTCGCGGGCGGCGTGGCACGCAGCCGCAGCGACGCCCTTGCGTGGTGCGTGCGGCTCGTGCAGCGCAACGCGGACGACTGGCTGAGCGAGTTGAGCGCGTCCCTTGAGGAGGTGCGGCGGGTGCGGGCGCAGGGGCCGGACGCGTAGCCCTGCGGCCGTGGTCCGTCCGCCTCGCCGGTGACCCGGATCACGCCGGGAGTTGTCACGGATCCACCCCCCTGCCCGGTCCTCTTCATGACAAGCCACACCGGCACGGAACGAGGACCCTCCCCATGATCGAACCCTGGTGGCCGCTCGCCGCCCTCGCCGTCGTCCAGCTCGGCGATGCGGTGATGTGCCTGAAGCCGATGGCCTTCATCGCGTCCTGCCTGTCGGACGTCGGACTGCCCCGGCGCTACTGGCCCCTGCTGCCTCCCCTGAAGACGGCGGCCGCGGCGGGACTCGTCGGCGGCATCTGGCTGCCCCCGCTGGCCGTGCTGACCTGTGCCGCGCTGGTCCTGTACTTCCTGATCGCGATCACGATGCACGTCCGGGCGCGGGACTTCGGCCGCAATCTGTTCCTCAACGCGAGCGGATCGCTGGCGCTCTGCGTGGCAACCCTGGTGTTCGCCCTGACCGGGTGATGAGGTTCCGGACACGCGGAAGGGCCGCACCCCGGGCGAACCCGGGATGCGGCCCTCAACTCGCGTACTGAACCGGCTAGTTGCGGATCAGGTTGCGCAGCACGTACTGCATGATGCCGCCGTTGCGGTAGTAGTCCGCCTCGCCGGGGGTGTCGATGCGGACGACCGCGTCGAACTCCACACCGGTGTCGGTGGTGACCTTCACCGTGCGCGGCGTGGTGCCGTTGTTGAGCTCCTCGACGCCGGTGAAGGAGAAGGTCTCCTCGCCGGTCAGGCCGAGGGACTCGGCGTTCTGGCCCTCCGGGAACTGCAGCGGCAGGACGCCCATGCCGATGAGGTTCGAGCGGTGGATGCGCTCGTACGACTCGGTGATGACGGCCTTGACGCCGAGGAGCGCGGTGCCCTTGGCGGCCCAGTCGCGGGACGAACCGGAGCCGTACTCCTTGCCGCCCAGGATGACGAGCGGGGTGCCCTGCTCGATGTAGTTGCGCGAGGCGTCGTAGATGAACGACACCGGGCCGTCGGCCTGCGTGAAGTCGCGGGTGTAGCCGCCCTCGGTGCCCGGCGCGAGCTGGTTGCGCAGGCGGATGTTGGCGAACGTGCCGCGGATCATGACCTCGTGGTTGCCACGGCGCGAGCCGTAGGAGTTGAAGTCGCGGCGCTCGACGCCGTGCTCCGTGAGGTACTTGCCGGCCGGGGTGTCGGCCTTGATCGCACCGGCGGGCGAGATGTGGTCGGTGGTGACCGAGTCGCCGAGCTTGGCGAGGACGCGGGCGCCCGTGATGTCGGAGACCGGGGTGGTCTCCATCGTCATGCCCTCGAAGTACGGGGGCTTGCGGACGTACGTCGACTCGGCGTCCCACTCGAAGGTGTTGCCGGTCGGGATCGGCAGCGACTGCCACTGGGCGTCACCGGCGAAGACGTCGGCGTAGGACTTGTTGAACATGTCCTCGCCGATGGAGTTGGCGACGACGTCGTTGACCTCGGCCTCGGTCGGCCAGATGTCCGCGAGGTGGACCGGCTTGCCGTCCTGGTCGACGCCGAGGGCGTCCTTCGTGATGTCCACCTTCATCGAACCGGCGATGGCGTACGCGACGACCAGCGGCGGGGAGGCGAGGTAGTTCATCTTG
Organism: Streptomyces sp. NPDC050085; assembly: GCF_044460595.1. Taxonomy (NCBI): domain Bacteria; kingdom Bacillati; phylum Actinomycetota; class Actinomycetes; order Kitasatosporales; family Streptomycetaceae; genus Streptomyces; species Streptomyces sp. NPDC050085. The sequence goes on from NZ_JBITJZ010000001.1 coordinate 1,650,676, forward strand.
ACGTCGGGGTTGATGCGGCCCTCGAAGTTCCGGTTGCCGGAGAGGACCGAAGTGACCGCCAGGTCATGGTCGTTGACGGCCTTGGAGACCTCCTCGGGCAGCGGGCCCGAGTTGCCGATGCAGGTGGTGCAGCCGTAGCCGACGAGGTTGAAGCCGACCTTGTCGAGGTAGGGGGTGAGCCCCGCCTTGTCGAAGTAGTCGGTGACGACCTTGGAGCCCGGGGCGAGGGTGGTCTTGACCCACGGCTTGCGGGTCAGGCCCTTCTCGACGGCCTTCTTCGCGACGAGCGCGGCGGCGACCATCACGTACGGGTTCGAGGTGTTGGTGCAGGAGGTGATGGCCGCGACCGTCACCGCGCCGTGGTCCAGCTCGTACGTCGAGCCGTCGGGGGCGGTCACGGTGACCGGGTTCGACGGGACGCCGTTGGAGACGGCCGGGGCGTCGGAGGCCGGGAAGGACTCCTTGCCCGCCTCGGAGTCGTCCGAGACGTAGTTGCGCACGTCCTGGGCGAACTGCTGCGAGGCGTTCGCGAGGACGATGCGGTCCTGCGGGCGCTTCGGACCGGCGATCGACGGGACGACGGTGGAGAGGTCCAGCTCGAGCTTCTCGGAGAAGTCGGGCTCGGCGGCCGGGTCGAGCCAGAGGCCCTGCTCCTTGGCGTACGCCTCGACGAGCGCGACCTGCTGCTCGTCACGGCCGGTCAGGCGCAGGTACTTCAGCGTCTCGTCGTCGATCGGGAAGATCGCGGCGGTGGAGCCGAACTCCGGCGACATGTTGCCGATGGTGGCGCGGTTCGCGAGGGAGGTGGCGGCGACGCCCTCACCGTAGAACTCGACGAACTTGCCGACGACGCCGTGCTTGCGCAGCATCTCGGTGATCGTCAGCACGAGGTCGGTGGCGGTGGTGCCGGCGGGCAGCTCACCGGTCAGCTTGAAGCCGACGACGCGCGGGATGAGCATGGAGACCGGCTGGCCGAGCATCGCGGCCTCGGCCTCGATGCCGCCGACGCCCCAGCCCAGGACGCCCAGGCCGTTGACCATCGTGGTGTGCGAGTCGGTGCCGACGAGGGTGTCGGGGTAGGCCTGGCCGTTCCGCACCATGACCGTGCGGGCCAGCTTCTCGATGTTGACCTGGTGCACGATGCCGGTGCCCGGCGGGACGACCTTGAAGTCGTCGAACGCGGTCTGGCCCCAGCGCAGGAACTGGTAGCGCTCCTTGTTGCGGCCGTACTCCAGCTCGACGTTCTGGCCGAAGGCGTCCGCCGTACCGAACTTGTCGGCGATGACGGAGTGGTCGATGACCAGCTCGGCCGGGGAGAGCGGGTTGACCTTGTCGGCGTCGCCGCCGAGCTCCTTGACGGCCTCACGCATGGTGGCGAGGTCGACGACACAGGGCACGCCGGTGAAGTCCTGCATGATCACGCGGGCCGGCGTGAACTGGATCTCCTGCGAGGGCTGCGCCTGGGAGTCCCAGTTGCCGAGCGCACGGATGTGGTCGGCGGTGATGTTCGCGCCGTCCTCGGTGCGGAGCAGGTTCTCCAGAAGGACCTTGAGGCTGTAGGGAAGGCGTGCGGAGCCCTCGACCTTGTCCAGCCTGAAGATCTCGTACGACTCGTCGCCCACGCTCAGCGTGCTACGGGCGTCGAAGCTGTTCGCCGACACGACAGTCTCCTTCATATATGTGCGCGTTCCACCACATCCTGCCGCCACGACGGGTCGCCGATCCGCTAAGGTAAGGCTAAGTTAGGTAACCCTTACCGCCAGACTGACGATGGGCGCGGCGATTGCGGTGCGCCTCGGCAGATATCTCGATGTCGAGATAACTCTAGTACATCACCGGATGGTGCCATCAAGCGGTGCCGTGCCCCTTCATGGTCGTACGAGGCCGGGCGCCGCACCAGCGCTAGGCTTCGGCGGCACGAGGGGGGTGCCATGGGCGTGCTGACCGAAGTGATGGTGGTGGCCCTGGCCGGGGCCTTTGTCGTGCTGCTGTCCCTGGCCTCGCGCGGGCGGGCGACGCGGCCCTGGAACCGGCGGCGGGCCGCGGCGGTGGAGCGGCGGCGGTATCCGGTGGCGTTGCGGCGGGCCTCCGACATGGCCATCGCCGAGGCGCGGCGGCAGGCGCGGCCCGGGGAGCCGGCCATCGTGACCGTCGGGGCGGTGCTCGATCTGATGGTGGAGCACTTCGACATTCCGTACGCGTCCAGGGACGATGCGGCCGCGGCGCTGCGCGAGCGGTTCGTGGAGCGGGGCTGTGCCGTGGACTGCGTGACGGACGCGTAGCCCCGGCGGCAAGGCGCGGAGCCTCGTTCGATAGCGTCCGGCAATGGACCGTGACCTTCGTCTCACCGTGCTCGGCAGTGCCACTCCGTACCCCGCCGCCGACAATCCGTGCTCGGGATATCTCGTCACCGCGGGCGGCACCCGGCTGTGGGTGGATGCCGGGAGCGGGACGCTCGGGGCGTTGCAGCGGCACGTGGGGCTCGGGGAACTCGACGCGGTCTGGGTGTCGCACCTGCACGCCGATCACTGCGCCGATCTCCTCACCGCGTACTACGGGTTGCTGTACGCGGACGTGCGTCGCCAGGCGCCGCTTCCGCTGTACGGGCCGCCCGGGATCGCCGACCGGCTCGCCGGGTTCCTCACCAACGGGGACAGTCGCAGTCCGGTGGAACGTGCCTTTGATGTACGGGAGTTGAGGGACGGGGAGCGGGCTCGGGTCGGTGTGCTGGAGTTGACCTCGCGTCAAGTGGCCCACGGGTTGCCCGCGTTCGCGCTGCGCGTCGAGCACGCGGGGCGGTCGCTCGTGTACTCCGGGGACAGCGCGCCGTGCTCCGCTCTCGCCGAACTCGCCCACGGGTGCGGGACGTTGCTGTGCGAGGCCGACGGGAACGAGGGCGGCGGAGTGCACCACACGCCCGAGGAGGCCGGGGAGGCGGCCGCTGCCGCTGGTGCGCGGCGGCTGATCGTGACGCATGTGGGGCGGGCCGTGACGCCCGGGGACGCCGTGACGCGGGCCGCCGCACGGTTCGACGGGCCGGTGGCGTACGCGGCGCCGGGGGCCGTGTTCCCCGTCGACTGAAGGGGACGGGGGCGGGTACGCGTACCGCACCGCATGGAGGGAGACGCCGTCATGCCGCTCACGTTCCGCAAGAGCTTCCGGATCCTGCCGGGAGTCCGCCTCAACATCAACCGGAAGTCGTGGTCGATCACGACGCACGGACCGCACGGCACGCGCCACACGCGCAGCAGCACCGGACGCCGGACGACGTCCAGGGACCTGCCGGGCCCCTTCGGCTGGCGTCGGACCCGTACGGGCAAGCGCCACTGACGCCTTGTCAGGGGGCGCTCAGGGGGCGTCACCCTGATGGGCCCCCCGAAATGCGTCATCTCATATCTGAGATAGCCTGCCGCTATGGCAGACGACTACCTCGTACGCATCGGCAAGCTCATCCGCGACGCCCGCCAGCACCGGGGCTGGACGCAGACGCAGCTTGCCGAGGCGCTCGGCACCAGCCAGAGCGCCGTGAACCGGATCGAGCGCGGCAACCAAAACATCAGCCTTGAGATGATCGCCCGAATTGGCGAAGCCCTCGACAGTGAAATCGTCTCGTTGGGGTACGCGGGGCCGATGCATCTGCGCGTGGTGGGGGGTCGCCGTCTTTCCGGCGCGATCGACGTCAAGACGAGCAAGAACGCGTGCGTGGCGCTGCTGTGCGCGTCGCTGCTCAACAGGGGCCGCACGGTGCTGCGCCGCGTGGCCCGCATCGAAGAGGTGTACCGCCTTCTGGAGGTACTGAACTCCATCGGCGTGCGCACGCGGTGGATCAACGACGGCGTGGACCTGGAGATCGTGCCGCCCGCCCAGCTGGACATGGGTGCCATCGACGCGGACGCGGCCCGCCGCACCCGCTCGATCATCATGTTCCTCGGCCCGCTGCTGCACCGCCTGGACCGCTTCAAGCTGCCCTACGCGGGCGGCTGCGACCTCGGCACCCGCACGATCGAGCCGCACATGATCGCGCTGCGCCGCTTCGGCCTGGACATCACGGCGACCGAGGGCCTGTACCACGCCGAGGTGCACCCGGACATCGCGCCCGACCGGCCGATCGTGCTGACCGAGCGCGGCGACACCGTGACGGAGAACGCGCTGCTGGCCGCGGCCCGCGCCGCCGGCACCACCGTCATCCGCAACGCCTCGTCGAACTACATGGTCCAGGACCTGTGCTTCTTCCTGGAGGCCCTCGGCGTACGGGTCGACGGCATCGGCACGACGACGCTGACCGTGCACGGCGTGCCGCACATCGACGTCGACGTGGACTACTCGCCGTCCGAGGACCCGGTCGAGGCGATGAGCCTGCTGGCCGCGGCCGTGGTCACCGAGTCCGAACTGACCGTGCGGCGCGTGCCGATCGAGTTCCTGGAGATCGAGCTGGCCGTCCTCGAGGAGATGGGGCTCGACCACGACCGCTCGGCCGAGTACGTCGCCGACAACGGGCGCACCCGGCTCGTGGACCTGACCGTACGGCCCTCCAAACTTGAGGCGCCGATCGACAAGATCCACCCGATGCCGTTCCCGGGTCTGAACATCGACAACGTGCCGTTCTTCGCGGCGATCGCGGCGGCCGCCCAGGGCAAGACGCTCATCCACGACTGGGTGTACGACAACCGCGCCATCTATCTGACGGACCTGAACCGCCTCGGCGGCAGGCTCCAACTCCTCGACCCGCACCGGGTGTTGGTGGAGGGGCCGACCCGCTGGCGGGCCGCCGAGATGATGTGCCCGCCCGCGCTGCGCCCGGCCGTGGTCGTGCTCCTCGCGATGATGGCGGCCGACGGCACCTCCGTGCTGCGCAACGTGTACGTCATCAACCGCGGGTACGAGGATCTGGCGGAGCGGCTCAACTCCGTGGGCGCGCAGATCGAGACGTTCCGCGACATCTGAGGGTCGCCCGCTGCCCTCCCCTGCCCCTTGCCCGACTGCCCCGTTCCCCGTGCACCCGCGCGGGGAACGGGGCAGGCGGGTTCTCGGGCCCCGCGCACGGCACGTCAGGCGACGAGCAGGCGCAGGCCCAGGTCCGCCGCGTCGTGGGCGACCAGGTCGCGGTTGCGTTCGGCCCAGCGGCCCGAGGCGAGGTCGTCGCGGAGTTCGCCGACGGCCCGCCGCTCGGCGCGCGGCCCGACCCGGGTCCACACCGACACCGCGCGGCGCACCTCCTCGTCCAGGTACGCCTCGGGGCGGCGCCAGTGCGCCTCGAAGAAACCGTCGGCGCAGTCCCACGGGACGAGCACCGGCTCGGCCCGGCCCCCTATGGCACCGGTCAGATCGGCCAACGAGGGCCAGTCGGCGAGGAGTTCGCCGAACTCCGGCAGATAGTCGCGGGTCAGCCAGAACCTCTGCAGCCAGCCGGTGCTACTGGCGTCGTACGTGAACACCACCACACGGCGGGCCACGCGCCGCATCTCGCGCAGCCCCGCGATCGGGTCCTGCCAGTGGTGCACGGTGCTGACCGCCATCGCCGCGTCGAAGGAACCGTCCTCGAACGGCAGGCTCTCCGCGCCGGCGGCCACGCACGGCGCCGCGCCCGCGGGACGCTGCGCCCGCATCACCGCGGACGGCTCCACCGCGGTGACGTCGCGGTCGGTGGGCTCGTACGAGCCGGTGCCCGCCCCGACGTTCAGGACGGTCCGCGCGTCCCCCAGCGCCGCCCAGATCCGTTCGGCGATCCGCGGCTCGGTGCGCCGCGTCGCCGGATAGGCGGTCCCGATGGTCTCGTACAACTGCGCGCCGAACGCCTTGAGTTGCTCCTCCGGCGTCGTTCTGATCCCCATGGCCCGCGCCTCCAGTTCTGTGTCGATGGCCGTCACCATGAGGGCGGCGCGGTCGCGCTGACCCGCCAACAGGCCGCGCAGCCGCCGCAGATGTGCGACCGCGTCGGTGTCCGGGTCGTCCACGAGGTCCGCGATCTCGCGCAGTCCGAAGCCGAGGCGCCGATAGGCCAGCACCTCTCGCAGGCGCTCCACGTCGTCCGCGGAGTACGCCCGGTACCCGGCCGCGGTCCGCGCGGACGACCGTACGAGGCCGATCTCGTCATAGTGATGCAGCGTGCGGACGCTGACGTCGGCCAGTTCGGCCACGCGCCCCACGGTCAGGTGCTCTTCCACGGCACCGACTATGCGGCCTCACGCCACGGGAGGGTCAAGCGACGGCCGCGGCGGCTCCCCCGTTCACCGGCAGGGGGAGCCGCCGCTCGTCTCAGGTGACTAGTGAGGGACCGGGCAGACGCCGGACGCCGCGGCGACCGTGTTGTAGGTCGGGGCGGACAGGGTCGTCACCGTGTTGCTGCCGATCTGCTTGAGGATCTCGTCGGAGAGCAGGTCCTGCTGGCCCTTGAGGGCGTCGGCGACCACCGTGTCCTTCGGGAAGACCATCTCGGCGGCGATGTTGTCCTGCACGATGCGGGCGAGGTTGTCGAGTGCGGTGAAGATCGGGTCGGCCGGCGGCTCGAGGCCGGGCAGGTCGATGAGGTGGGTGGCGACCTTCGCCGCGTTCATGCAGTCCTTGATGATGATGGTGTTCTGGTTGAGGACGCTGGTCGTCCACTGCGAGAGCACCACGCAGTACAGGTCGGCCCAGGCTGCCTCGCCGACCTTGGCGCGCCAGGTCTTCATGATCTCGCGCACGCCGCTGATCTGGGCCTGCGAGGCGTGCTCCATGTTGGTGCGGATGTCGGGGTAGACGCTGCCGGAGAAGTCCTCGAAGGACTTCATGTCGAAGTGCTTGGCGGCGATCGACGTGTTGATGAAGGCCACACCGGCGTCGAGGATGTGCCCGCAGGACGTGGCCAGCGCGGCGGGCAGGCCCGCTGCGGCGAGGTTGGCGCGGGCGGTGGTCAGCTTGGCGGCGTAGGCCTTGAGGGGTTCGATCCAGGCGGTGGACGTGTCGTCGTTGAAGGCGACCATCACCAGGTCGTGCGGGTCGATGCGGTTCGCGTTGGGCAGGTTCGGGATCTTGTCCGCGAGGTAGGACGCGATCACCGAGAAGATCCCGAGCGGGACGTGAGCGATGGACTTGGCCAGCTCGAACGTCTGCGGGACGGGGTTGCTGGACTCCTGACCGTCCTTGGTCACGAGGGTGAACCGGCCGCCCTTGGCGTCGTTCTGGACGACGACCACCGGGGCCAGGTGCTTGATCAACTCTGCTTTGAGGGTGGCGTAGTTGGCGCGCATCCCGGCATTGACGGCGAACAGGGATTCCCGCGCCTGTTGCTGGGTGACGGCCGCGGCCGCTTCCGTACCCGTAGAGGTGTCCGCGGCACTCGGGGTCGCCGAGTAGCCGAGCAGGGCGGCCGTGCTGATGCCGGTAGCGCCGCCTATAAATCCTCTGCGCGTAGCCATCTTCGTTCTCTCCATGGGGATTTCGGGTTCGGTTTTCCGTGCATGGGGGGGATCTCATTCATGGGGGGAAGCCTTTGTCTGGGGGGAATGGGGGGAGAAGGGGTGAGAAGGGGTGAGAAGGGGGAAGCCGAGCGGGAACAGGCGCCCGGGCCCTGGGCGCCTTTCCTCAGCAGTCGTACGTGGTGATGCGCGGTGATGCGCTACTTGATGTCGCGCTGCTTCGGCACCACGACGCCGAAGCGGTCCTGGATCGTGGCGAGCGCCGCCTCGTGGACCTGCTTGGCCGGGATGCCGCGGGGGTTGCCGTTCACCGGCAGCGGCCGGGTGGCGGAGGCGTCGCCGACGACGGTCGGGTTGTAGCCGTGGTAGACGGCGCCCTCGGTGGTGAACAGGGTGCACATGTGCGTCATGAAGCCGGAGATGATGACGTTCTTGCGGCCGGTCTTCTTGAGCTCGGCGTCGAGGTTCGTCTCGTGGAAGCCGTTGGGGACGGCCTTCTCGACGACGGCCTCGCCCTTGGCGGGCTTGAGGTCCGGGATGATCTGCCCGGCCTTCGACTTGAGGTCGTAGCCCTTCTCCACGATGTGGATGACCGGCGTGTGCGCCTTGCGGGCCCGCTCGAGGAGGGCCTTGGTGTTCTTGACCGCCTCGCGCCAGCCGGTGAGTTCCATCGTGCCGTCGGTGTAGACGTTCTGGTAGTCGACGAGGACCAGCGTGGCGTCGGACAGCTTGGCCGGGGTCTCGTCCAGCTTCATCAGCTGGCGCAGCGTCGTCGTGTCCTTGGCGTAGTTCTTCTCGTGGTTCTTCTCTTGGCGCTGGTCACGGCTGTCGGTGCGCGTGGCGGCCTCGGAGCTGCCTCCGCACGCGGACACGGTGGCCGCGAGAACGGCGGCGGCACCCAGCGCGGCGGCGGAACGGAGCAGCTTCATCAGACGATCTCCTTCTGGGACAGGGCGACGACCCCGTACAGGTCGGCGATGGTGGCGAGGGCACCCTGGTGCACGTGCTCGGCGGGTACGTCGGTGCCCGCGACCGGGAGCGAGCGGGTGGCGGTGGCCTCGGCGACGACGGTGGGACGGTTGCCGTTGAGGAACGCGCCCTGGGCGGTGAACGCCACGCACATGTGCGTCATCCAGCCCGCGATGACGACGTCCTGACCCTCGGTGAGGTGCGTGGCGAGGTCGGTGCCGACGAATGCGTTCGGGACCTGCTTGACGACGACCGGCTCCCCGTCGACGGGCGCGACCTTGGGGTGGATCTGCCCGATCTCGGCCCGGATGTCGTACGGGGTGCCCTCGCCGCCGTCGTTGATGACGTGGACGACCTTGGTGCCCGCCTCCCGGGCCCGCGCCAGGAGCTGCGCGGCGGCGTCGAGCGACGCCTCCCAGCCGTCGAGCTCCATCACGCCCTGCGTGTAGGTGTTCTGGAAGTCGATGAGGATCAGCGTCGAGCCGGCCAGCTTCGCGGGCGTCTCGTCGAAGCCGTTGAGCTCGCGCAGCGTGGTTCGGGACATGGTTCTACCGCCTTTGGATCACGGGTGGGAGGCGCGGTCCGGAGCGTTCACCGGGCCACGTCTGTAACGCTATGACCCAGCCGTGACGTCGGCAATGACGTCTAACATGCAGATACCGACATGCCGATTCCGGCATCCTGATTCCGACATGCTGATTCCGACATGCTGATTCCGGCATGCCGAGAACTGTGAACGCAGGGGGTTCCGTGCCGAAGACCGGTAACGCCGTCAGACGACTCATCGTGATCGTGCTCTTCGAGGGCGTCGACCTGCTCGACGTCACCGGGCCGCCGGAGGTGTTCTCGCTCGCGCTGCGCGAGACCGAGGAGGCGGCGGGCTACCAGGTGCTGCTCGCCGCCGAGACCATGGACCCCGTCACCACCGGCGCCGGGGTGCGCATCCTGCCGGACCTCACCTTCGCACAGGCCGCCGCGGGCACCATCGACACGCTCCTCGTGCCCGGGGCGGTGACGGTGGACGACGAGCGCCGTGTCCACCCGCTCGTCGACCCCGCGCTCGTCGCCTGGGTGAAGAAGCTCGCCGTCCGCACGCACCGGATCACCTCCGTGTGCGTGGGGGCGCATCTGCTGGCCGCCGCGGGGCTGCTCGACGGCAAGCGCGCCACGACCCACTGGTCCACCGCGCAGCAGCTGGCCGCTGACCACCCGGCGGTGCGGGTCGACGCCGACCCGATCTTCATCCGCGAGGGCAACGTGTGGACGGGCGCCGGGATCAGCGCCTGCCTCGACCTCTCGCTCGCGCTGATCGCCGACGACCTCGGCGAGGCGGTGGCCCTGCGGGTCGCGCGGCAGCTGGTGATGTATCTGAAGCGGCCCAGCGGACAGAGCCAGTTCAGCGTTCCGCTGGAGCAGGTCTCCACGACGCGGCGCATCGAGGACCTGCGCCACCACATCCTGCGGCACATCGGCGAGCCGCTGACCGTGATGGACCTCGCGGAGTACGCGCACGTCAGCGACCGGCATCTGACGCGCCTGTTCAAGACCGACCTCGGGACGACCCCGCACGCGTACATCGAGTCGGTGCGCGTGGAGAAGGCCCGCCATGAGCTGGAGTCGTCCGACGACACCCTGGAGCGCATCGCGACGACGTGCGGGTTCGGTACGACGGACACGCTGGTGCGGGCCTTCCGGCGGCGCCTGAACACGACGCCGACGGAGTACCGGCGCCGGTTCCGCGTACCCCAAGCCCCTTGACTGGTAAGGGAGTTCAGGAGGTCGCGAACTCCCTGATCGCCTCCGCGAGGGCGCGTGGCCGGTCCAGCGGGATCAGCGTGCCGCACTCGTCCAGCTCCACCAGGCGCCCCTGCGGCAGCAGTTCGGCCAGGCGGCGGCCGTGCGCGAGCGGCATCATCCTGTCCTGCCTGCCCCACACGACGAGCGCCGGACGGTCGTACGTGCGCAGGGCGTCGGCCGCCTCCATCATCTCCGTCCGAACGGTGGCGCGGAGGTAGTGCTGCAGGACGGCGCGGGCCACCGGGTCCGTGCGCAGGGGCTCGACCCAGCGGTCGATCAGGTCGTGCGGGACGGGGCGGTGCGCCATCACGGCGTATCCGGTGCCGGGCACCCGGCGCAGGGCGCGTACGGACAGCACGCGCGCGAGGGCGGTGATGCCGCCGGGCACGCGCGAGGCCAGGTCGAGCAGCTTGCCGCTCGGTCCCGGCGGGTAGTTGTCGAAGGCCTCGCACCCGGCGATGACCATGCGGCCCACCCTCTCGGGCCGCTCGGCGGCGAGCTGTTGCAGGCGTCCCGCGTCGTTCTCCACGAACACGGTGTCGTCGCCGAGCTTCAGCGTGTCGGCGAACTCGCCGATGAGCAACGCCATGGTGCGCGGGGAGAGTTCGGCGCCGGGGCGCAGTGGCGTGCGGTGGCTGCCGTACGGGAGGGTGGGGACGATGCAGCGCACGGAGGCGCCCAGCTCGTCCACGACGTGGCGCCACACCGTGCCGTCCTGGGCGAGCCCGTGGAGGAGGACGACGGGGGTGCCGTCGCCGCCGGTGTCGTCGTACGCGATCGGACCTGCGGAGAGTTCGGCCTGTTGCGTCATGGCCACGAGCCTAGGCCGAGCCTGCTTCCGGGGCGGGGTTTCCGGGGCAGGGCTTCTAGGGCAGGACCGCGGTGCCGTCCAGTTCGACCAGGGCCTGCTCGTCCCAGAGGCGGCTGACGCCGATCACCGCCATCGCGGGGTAGTCGCGCCCCGCCAACTCCCGCCAGATAGCGCCGAGTTCACGGGCGTGGGCGCGGTAGTCCGGTACGTCCGTCGCGTAGACCGTGACGCGGCCGAGGTCGGCGGGGGTGCCGCCGGCGTGCCGCAGGGCCGTCAGCAGGTTCGTCAGGGCCTGCCGGAACTGCTGGGGCAGGGTGTCGCCGACGATCTTGCCGTCGGCGTCGAGGGAGGTCTGGCCCGCGAGCAGCACGAGGCGGGTGCCGGTGGCGACGACGGCGTGCGAGAAGCCGGTCGGCGGGGAGAGTTCGGGCGGGTTCACCCGCTGCACGTCGGGGTTCATTCGGCCGCCTCCTTGTACAACTCGCGGGCGATGATGGCGCGTTGGACCTCCGACGCGCCTTCGTAGATACGGGGTGCGCGCACTTCCCGGTACAGGTGCTCGAGCAGGTGGCCGCGGCGCAGCGCCCGCGCGCCGTGCAACTGGACGGCCTGGTCGATGACGTGCTGGGCGGTCTCCGTCGCGAGGAGTTTCGCCATGGCCGCCCTGCGGGGCACCGCCGTGTCCCCTTCGTCGTACGCGGATGCCGCCGCGTACACCGTGAGGCGGGCCGCCTCGACGCGCAGCGCCATGTCGGCGACCTGGTGGGCGACGGTCTGCAGATCCTTCAACGGGCCGCCGAACGCCTGCCGTTGAGAGGTGTGGGCGATGCTCGCGTCGAGGGCGGCCTGGGCCATGCCGACGGCGAACGCGCCGACGCTGGGCCGGAACAGGTCGAGGGTGGTCATCGCGACGCGGAAGCCGGCCCCGGTCTCGCCGAGCACGTCGGCGGCGGTGACCGGGACCCCGTCGAAGGTGAGGGTGCCGATGGGGTGCGGGGAGAGCATGTCGAGGGGTTCGCCGGTCAGGCCCGGGCGGTCCGCCGGGACCAGGAAGGCGGTGACGCCCTTCGCCCCGCTTCCGGGGGTGCCGGTGCGGGCGAAGACCGTGTAGAAGTCGGCCTCGGGGGCGTTGGAGATCCAGGTCTTTTCGCCGGTGAGGCGCCAGCCGGGCCCGTCCGCCGCGTCCGTCCCGTCCGCCGCGTCGGCCGCGTCGACCGCGTCGGCCCGGAGCGCGAGCGCCGCCGCGTCCGAGCCCGCCCCCGGCTCGCTCAGCGCGAACGCCGCCACCGCCCGGCCCGCGCTCACCTCCGGCAGCCAGCGCTCGCGCTGCTCCCGGGTGCCGTACGCGTGCACGGGGTGGGCGCCCAGGCCCTGGAGGGCGAGGGCCGTCTCCGCCTCGGTGCAGACGCGGGCCAGGGACTCGCGCATCAGGCACAGGTCGAGCGCCGTGGAGGTGAACAGCCGCTCCAGCAGCCCGAGTTGGCCGAGCTCGGCGACGAGCGGGCGGTTGACGCGGCCCGGTTCGCCCTTCTCGGCGAGGGGGGCCAGGCGGCGCTCGGCGAGGTCGCGCAGTTCGGCGCACCGGGCGAGCTGGTCGGGTGCGAGCGAGAAGTTGCCCATGCCGACCACCGTATCGCGCTCTGTTGACTGTCGTCACCATCACGATACGCTCGATGCGCGACCATGCCGCTCCGGCAGCCACGCCGGTCCGGCCGCACGGCAAGGGGGCACCTGCCATGACCCTGCACCCGTCCGCCCACACCGACACGTTCGCGCGCGACCGTCTGCCGCCCGCCGAGCTGTGGCCGGGGCTCGCCTTCACGCTGCCCGAACTGGCGTATCCGAGCCGGCTCAACTGTGGCGAGGAGCTGCTCGACGCGACCGTGGCACGCCTTGGCGCGGACCGCCCCGCCTTCCACTCCCCCGGCCGACCCACCTGGTCGTACGGGGAGTTGAAGGCGGTCGTCGACCGGATCGCACACGTCCTGACCGACGACCTCGGCGTCGTCCCCGGCAACCGGGTGCTGCTGCGCGGGCCCACCACGCCGCACCTCGCGGCCTGCTGGCTGGCCGTGATGAAGGCGGGCGGCGTCGCGGTGACCGTGCTCGCGCAGGCGCGGTCCACCGAGCTGGCCACGATGTGCGAGATCGCCGAGGTGCGGCACGCGCTGTGCGACGTACGGTCCGTGGACGATCTGGTGAAGGCGGAGGCGCCAAAGCTGCGGATCACCACGTTCGGCGGGGACGGGCCCGACGACCTGCTGCACCGGGCCGCATCGAAACCGGCGTCGTACGAGGCCGTGGCGACCGCGTCCGACGACGTCGCGCTCATCGCGTTCACCTCGGGCACGACGGGCCGGCCCAAGGGGTGCATGCACTTCCACCGGGACGTGCTCGCGATCGCCGACACGTTCGCGCGGCACGTCCTGAAGGCGGCGCCGGACGACGTGTTCGCGGGCAGTCCCCCGCTGGGCTTCACGTTCGGGCTCGGCGGGCTCGTGATCTTTCCGCTGCGCGTCGGGGCCTCGTCGCTGCTGCTCGAACAGGCGGGCCCGCAAAGGCTGTTGCCCGCGCTCGCCGAGCACCGGGTGTCCGTCCTGTTCACCGCGCCGACGGCGTACCGGGCGATGCTCCTCGACCCGTCCTGGGGCGCGTACGACGTGCGGAGTCTGCGCCGCTGCGTCTCCGCCGGGGAGAACCTGCCCGCCGCCACCTGGCACGCCTGGCACGAGGCGACCGGGGTCCGCATCATCAACGGCATCGGCGCCACGGAGCTGCTGCACATCTTCATTTCCGCGGCCGACGACGCGATCCGGCCCGGCACGACGGGGGTGCCCGTGCCCGGCTGGGAGGCGCGCGTCGTGGACGCCGAGGGGGCCGAACTCCCGGACGGGGAACCGGGGTTGCTCGCCGTGCGCGGCCCGGTCGGCTGCCGCTACCTCGCCGACGAGCGGCAGACCGCGTACGTACGCCACGGCTGGAACGTCACCGGCGACACCTACGTCCGCGAACCCGACGGCTACTTCCGCTACGTCGCCCGCGCCGACGACATGATCATTTCCGCCGGGTACAACATCGCGGGCCCGGAGGTGGAGGACGCGCTGCTGCGGCACCCGGACGTGACGGAGGCGGCGGTCGTCGGGCGGCCCGACGAGGACCGCGGGCAGATCGCGGTCGCGTACGTGGTGCTGCGGCCCGGGGCGCGGCGGGAGGCGCAGGCGCTGCGGGAGTTCGTGAAGGCCGAGCTGGTGCCGTACAAGTGCCCGCGCGAGATCGTGTTCCTGGACGCGCTGCCGCGGACGGCGACGGGGAAGCTGCAGCGGTTCCGGCTGCGCGAGCCGGTGGCCGGGGGGCCCACGCTCGACGGTTGCGCGACGGACGGACCCGCCGCGCCCGGAACCGTACAGTGATCACGTGTCCGAGCAGCCCGCACCCCCGTCCAGCAGTCACACGCCCCGCTCCCTGATCGTCACGCTCTACGGCGCCTACGGCCGCGGGTTTCCCGGGCCCGTGCCGGTCGCCGAGCTGATCCGGCTGCTCGGCGCGGCCGGGGTCGACGCGCCCTCGGTGCGCTCGGCGGTGTCCCGGCTCAAGCGGCGCGGCCTGCTGCTGCCCGCGCGCAGCGCGTCGGGGGCGGCCGGGTACGCGCTGTCGGACGGCGCGCGCCAGCTCCTGGACGACGGCGACCGTCGCATCTACGGCAGCGCGGCGACGAGCGACGGCTGGGTGCTCGCCGTGTTCTCGGTGCCGGAGTCCGAGCGGGCCAAGCGGCACGTGCTGCGCTCCACGCTCGCCGGCCTCGGCTTCGGCACGGCCGCGCCCGGGGTGTGGCTCGCACCGGCCGGGCTCTACGAGGAGACGCGGCACACGCTGGAGCGGGCCGGCTGCTCCGCGTACGTCGAGCTGTTCCGGGGCGAGCACCTGGGGTTCGCGGCGACGGCGGAGGCGGTGGCCCGCTGGTGGGACCTGGCGGCCCTCGCCAAGCTGCACGAGGCGTTCCTCGACGAGCACGCGCCGGTGCTGCGGGCCTGGGAGCAGCGCTCCGACACCCCGCCGCAGGACGCCTACCGGGACTATCTGGCGGCCCTCGACTCCTGGCGGCACCTGCCGTACGCGGATCCGGGCCTGCCGCCCGCGCTGCTGCCGCAGGGGTGGCCTGGGCTGCGCTCCGCCCAGGTGTTCCGGGCGCTGCACGAGCGGCTGCACGACGCGGGGCGCGGTTTCGTGAACGCGGGCTGACGAGGCCTGACGCCCCCGCCGGCCAGAAGGCGCTACCCGGGGAGGGACAACCGCGGCTTGGGCGCATCGAGGCGGCCGGTCTGCGGGCGACGGCTCCCCGCACGGTACGGCTCGGGCCAGGTGACGCCCGGCCCCGTGTACCCCTGTTCCGCGGCAGCGTGCAGCGTCCAGTTCGGGTCGTACAGGTGCGGCCTGGCCAAGGCGCACAGGTCCGTACGGCCCGCGAGGACAAGGGAGTTGACGTCGTCCCACGACGAGATCGCGCCGACGGAGATCACCGGGATCCCGGCCTCGGCGCGGATCCGGTCCGCGTACGGCACCTGGTAGGAGCGCCCGAAGGCCGGTCGCTCCTCGGCCACGACCTGGCCGGTGGACACGTCGATCGCGTCGGCCCCGTGCGCGGCGAAGGCCCGGGCGATCGCGACGGCGTCCTCGGCGGTGGTGCCGCCCTCGGCCCAGTCGGTCGCGGAGATGCGCACGGTCAGGGGCCGGTCGTCCGGCCACACCCCGCGCACCGCCTCGCACACCTCCAGCGGGAACGTCAACCGCCGCTCCAGAGAACCCCCGTACGCGTCCGTGCGCCGGTTCGTCAGCGGCGACAGGAACCCGGAGAGGAGATAGCCGTGCGCGCAGTGGAGCTCCAGCAGGTCGAATCCGGCCCGCGCCGCCCGCCACGCGGCGGACGTGAACTGCTCGCGGATTTCCGCCAGTTCGGTGACCGTCAGTTCCTTCGGGGTCTGACTGGCGGGCTTGTAGGGGAGCGCGGACGCGGCCACGAGCGGCCAGTTGTCCTCCGGTTCGGGCAGCGGCTCGTCCATCCCCTCCCACATCAGCCGGGTCGACCCCTTGCGCCCGGAGTGCCCGAGCTGGACGCCGATGGCCGTGCCGGGGGCCCGCGTGTGCACGAACTCGGTGATGCGGCGCCAGGCCGCGGCCTGTTCGGGCGTGTAGAGACCGGCGCAGCCCGGGGTGATGCGGCCCTCGGGGCTGACGCACACCATCTCCGTCATGACCAGGCCCGCCCCGCCGAGCGCCCGCGCCCCCAGATGGACGAGGTGGAAGTCGCCGGGCACGCCGTCGACCGCCGAGTACATGTCCATGGGCGAGACGACGACCCGGTTCCGCAGCGTGAGACCCCGCAGCGCGAACGGCGTGAACATCGGCGGCGTGCCCTCGGGGCAGCCGAATTCGCGCTCCACCGCCTCGGTGAAGTGGGCGTCGCGCAGCCGCAGATTGTCGTGCGTGACGCGGCGGCTGCGCGTGAGCAGGTTGAACGTGAACTGCCGCGGCGGCTGGTCGAGATGGCGCGCGAGGTCCTCGAACCACTCCAGGCTGGCCCGCGCCGCGCGCTGTGTGCTTTCGACCACCGGCCGCCGCTCGGCCTCGTACGCCTTGAGCGCCGCGCCCGTCGTGGGGTGTTCGTGCAGGCACGCGGCGAGCGCGAGGGCGTCCTCGACGGCGAGCTTGGTGCCGGAGCCGATGGAGAAGTGCGCGGTGTGCGCGGCGTCTCCGATGAGCACGCAATTGCCGTGCGACCAGCGGTCGTTGACGACGGTGCGGAACGTGAGCCACGACGAGTTGTTGGACTTCAGGGCCCGCCCGCCGAGCGCGTCCGCGAAGACCTTGGCGCTGCGCTCGATCGACTCGCGCACGTCCGTCTCGCCGAACCCGGCGGCCCGCCACACCTCTTCCCGCATCTCGACGATGACCGTCGACTCGTGGTCGCTGAACGGGTATCCGTGCAGCTGCATCACGCCGTGCTCGGTCTCGGCGATCTCGAAGCGGAACGCCTCGAAGGCGAAGTCGGCGGCGAGCCAGATGTAGCGGTTGCGGTGCTCCTCGATGTGCGGGCGGAACGCGTCGGCGTACGTCTCGCGCGTACGGCTGCGCACGCCGTCGGCGGCGATCACCAGGTCGTACGACGCGGAGAGCTCGGCGGTCGGCGGCGCCTCCGTGCGGAAGCGGAGGTCGACGCCGAGCTGGCGGCAGCGGCCCTGGAGTATTTCCAGCAGGCGCCTGCGGCCGAGCGCGGCGAAGCCGTGGCCGCCTGAGGTGTGGCGCACGCCCCGGTGCACGACGTCGATGTCGTCCCAGCGCACGAACTCGTCGCGCAGCGACGCGTAGACGACGGGGTCGGCGTGCTCGATGCCGCCGAGGGTCTCGTCGGACAGGACGACGCCGAAGCCGAACGTGTCGTGCGGGGCGTTCCGCTCCCAGACCGTGATCTCCCGGGCGGGGTCGAGGCGTTTGAGGAGCGCGGCGGCGTACAGGCCGCCGGGTCCGCCGCCGATCACGGCGATCCGCTGGGGGCGCACCGGGCTCATCGGGCGCTCACCTCCCCTGCCACTTCGGCGGGCGCTTCTCGGTGAAGGCCGCGTGGAACTCGGCGTAGTCCTCGCCGTTCATGAGCAGCGCCTGCGTCGCGGCGTCCATCTCGACGGCGGCGGAGAGGGGCATGTCGAGCTCGGCGGTGAGCAGGGCCTTGGTCTGCGCGTGGGCGAGGGCGGGCCCGTCGGCGAGCCGCGCCGCGAGGGCGAGCGCCGCCTCGTCGGCCTTGCCCTCGTCGGTCAACTGGCTGAGCAGGCCGATCCGTTCGGCCTCCGGCGCGCGCACCGGCTCGCCGAGCATGAGGAGCCGGGTGGCGTGTCCGAGGCCGACGACGCGCGGCAGCAGATAGGCGGCGCCCATGTCGCCGCCGGACAGGCCGACCTTGGTGAACAGGAACGCGAAGCGGGCGCTCGGGTCGGCGACGCGGAAGTCCGCGGCGAGCGCGAGGACGGCACCGGCGCCCGCGGCGACCCCGTGCACGGCGGCGATCACCGGGAACGGCGCCTCGCGCAGGGCCCGCACCACCTGTCCCGTCATCCGGTTGAAGTCGAGCAGCTGGGCGGTGTCCATGGACAGGGTCGCGCCGATGATCTCGTCGACGTCGCCGCCGGAGCAGAAGCCGCGGCCCTCGCCGGTCAGGACGAGGGCGCGGACGGACCGCTCGCGGGACAGCTCGGCGAGCAGGTCGCGCAGATCCGCGTACGCGCCGAAGGTGAGCGCGTTGAGCTTCTCGGGGCGGGCGAGCGTGACCGTCGCGACACCGCGCCCGTCCACGGCGTAGGACAGATGGCGCCAGGTCTCGGTGCGGGGGGCGGAGCCGGTGAAGGGACTCATGCGCGTGCGGCCTCCTGCGCTCTTCTCGAAGCGAAGCGTGCCCAGGCGTTCCAAGCGGGCCCGGCGTGCCAAGCGTGCCCTTCGAAGCTATCACCGGTTTGTGACTGTCGTCAGCAGTACGCGATAAGCGGCCGGGAGATCCGGCATAGGGGCCGGGCCCGCCCATAGAGACCAATGTCCCGAGGAAGACCACCGGGAGGCTCTATCGGCACACGCCGTACCATTCGTAAGGTTGAAAACAGGACGGCACCGACGACGTCCTCACGACCGTCCCCGAGCCGCCCCCTCAGGACCCGCCTTGCCCTCTGGTTCCAGCCCCTCGTCCTCGCCCGCCTCGTGGCGCATAGCCCTGCCGCACACGGCCGCTGCCGTGCCGGTCGCGCGCGCCCTCGTGCGCACCGCCCTGGCCGAGATCGAGTCACCGGCGGCCGACACGGACACCGCCGAGCTGCTGACGGCGGAGCTGGTGGCGAACGCGGTGGAGCACACGACGGGCGACGCCCCCATCGAGCTGGTCGTCGAACTGCTCGAGACCGGCTGCCAGGTCGAGGTGCACGACCCGGACCCGGCACCGCCCGCGGACCTCACCAACCCGGACGACGCCGCGGAGCCCGACCCCTGGCAGGAGCACGGCCGCGGCCTGCTCCTGATCCGCACGCTCAGCGCGTCCTGCGGGCACCGCCCCACCGAGTCCGGCAAGGCGGTCTGGTTCACCCTCCCCGCTCTTCCGGCCCAGCGCCCCGCCGCGGAACGCTAGGGCCTGTCCGCCCCGAGCCGCGAGTGCTTGCGGCCGTACAACGCGTAGACCAGCGCACCCACGACGAGGAACACCGCGAACTGCACCCACGTCGACCAGCCCGTGCCCCAGATCAGATACAGGCACATCGCGATGCCGAGCACCGGGCTGAGCGGGTACAGCGGCACCCGGAACGAGCGCTGCAGCTCGGGGTGCGAGCGGCGCAGGGCGACGACCGCGACATTGACGACGGCCATGATGGCGAGCGTGCCGATGGTCGTCAGGTTCACCACGACGTCGAGCGACGAGAAGGCCGCCGGGACCGCGAAGACGAGCGCCACGATCCACGTGTTGGCGACGGGCGTCGACGTCTTCGGGGAGATCCGCTCGAAGACCCGCGGGATCAGCCCGTCCCGGGACATCGACATCAGGATGCGCGTCTGCCCGTACATCACCGCGAGCACGACCGACGCGATGGCGACGACCGCGCCGAAGGCGATGATGCCGCCGCCGACGGTGGAGTGCGTGACCTGGTCGACGACGAGGGAGAGCGCGGCCGGCTTGTTGCCGACCTCGTCCGCGCCGAGCGCGCCGATGGCGGCCACGGCCACGGCGACGTACAGCAGCGTGACGAGTCCGATGCAGATCATGATCGCGATCGGAATGTTCCGCCGCGGGTTCTTGACCTCTTCGCCGGCCGTGGTGATCGCGTCGAAGCCGATGTACGAGAAGAAGGCGAGGGAGGCGCCGGAGGTGACGCCGCCGATGCCCGCCTCCATGAACGGCGCGAGGTTGCCCGCCTCGAAGGCGCTGAAGCCGATCGCGCAGAACGCGATCAGAATGCCGATCTTGAGGATCGCCATCGCGGCGGTGGCCCGCGCGCTCTCGCGGATGCCGCGCACGAGCAGCGTCGCGGCCATCAGCATCACGACGACGGCGGGCAGGTTGACGACGCCGCCGTCGGCGGGCCCGGCGGACAGCGCCTGCGGGAGCTGCCGGCCGAAGATGCTGTCGAGCAGCTCGTTCAGGTACTGGCTCCAGCCGACGGCGACGGCCGAGACCGAGATGCCGTACTCCAGGAGCAGGCACCAGCCGACGAGGAACGCGACGCGCTCGCCGAGCGTCGCGTAGGCGAAGGAGTACGAGGATCCGGAGACCGGGATCGCGCCGCCCAGTTCGGCGAACGAGAACGCCGTGAAGATGCAGGTGATCGCGGCGAGGACGAACGAGATGATGACGGCGGGCCCGGCCTCGCCGACCGTGTCGGACAGGCCGACGAAGATGCCGGTGCCGACGATCGCGCCGACGCCGAAGCACACGAGCTGGAACAGCCCCATGGTGCGCTTGAGCCCGTGTCCCTCCAGGTCGGCGCCGGACTCGGCGATGAGGGACTCGGGGGACTTGATCCGCAGGCCGGTGGGGGACGGCGACGGCGACATGGGGTGGTGCTCTTTTCTGGTGGTGCGGTGCGGCGCAGGGTGGTGCCGCATGCCGGTGGGGCCGGAGCGGATGGTCCGGCCCCACCAGTTTGAACGGGTATGGGTTGTTCGAGCTGTTTCTTACGGCCGACCGAGCGTGGCGACCATGATGGCCTTGATGGTGTGCATCCGGTTCTCCGCCTCGTCGAAGACGACGGAGTGCGCCGACTCGAAGACCTCGTCGGTGACCTCGAGGGACTCCAGGCCGTACTTCGCGTGGATCTCGCGGCCGACCTTGGTGCCGAGGTCGTGGAAGGCGGGGAGGCAGTGCAGGAACTTCACGTCCGCGTTCCCCGTGGCGCGCAGGACGTCCATCGTCACCGCGTACGGCACGAGCGACGTGATGCGCTCCTCCCAGACCTCCTCCGGCTCGCCCATGGAGACCCAGACGTCGGTGACGACGAAGTCGGCGCCCGCGACGCCCTCCTCGACGGTCTCGGTGAGCGTGATGCGGGCGCCGCTCGCGGCGGCGAGGCGGTGCGCCTGGGCGACGACCAGGTCCGTGGGCCAGTAGGCCTTGGGGGCGACGATCCGCACGTCCATGCCGAGCAGGGCGCCGGTGACCAGGTACGAGTTCCCCATGTTGAAGCGGGCGTCACCCAGGTACGCGAAGGTCATCTCCTCCAGCGGCTTGTCGCTGTGCTCGGTCATCGTGAGCACGTCGGCGAGCATCTGGGTGGGGTGCCAGTCGTCCGTCAGACCGTTGTAGACGGGTACCCCGGCGAACTCGGCGAGCGTCTCGACCGTCTCCTGCGCGTCGCCCCGGAACTCGATGGCGTCGAACATCCGGCCGAGGACCCGGGCGGTGTCCTTGCTCGACTCCTTCTTGCCGATGTGCGAGCCCGCCGGGTCGATGTACGTGGTCGAGGCGCCCTGGTCGGCGGCGGCGACCTCGAAGGAGCAGCGGGTCCTCGTCGACGACTTCTCGAAGATCAGCGCGACGTTCTTCCCCTTGAGGTACTGGGTCTCCGCCCCGGCCTTCTTGGCGGCCTTCAGCTCGGCGGCCAGCTCGACCAGACCGCGGAACTCCTCGGCGGTGAAGTCCACCTCCTTGAGGAAGTGGCGGCCGGTGAGGTCGGGACGCTGGGCTGTCGCCATGGGGCGCTCCTGGGGGTACGACGGGGGCAGAACAGAGGGACACTGGAAGTCTATACGACCATTCACATTTCTATACAGTCACGGGGGCGCGGGCAGCAGGACGGCTCACTCAGGGTCTGTCCGGCACCGGGTCGCGCTCGACCGGACAGCTCATGCACCGCGGCCCGCCCCGGCCGCGCCCCAGCTCACTGCCCGGGATCTCGATGACCTCGATGCCCTGCTTGCGCAGATGGGTGTTGGTCGTCGCGTTCCGCTCGTACGCGACCACGACCCCGGGCTCCACCGCCAGCACGTTGCACCCGTCGTCCCACTGCTCCCGCTCGGCGGCGTGCACGTCCTGCGTGGCGGTCAGGACCCGGATCGCGCTCAGCCCGAGAGCCGCGGCGATGGCGCGGTGCATGTGCTCCGGCGGATGGTCGGTGACCTTCAACTCCCGGCCGGATGTGCCCGGTTCGATGGTGTACGAGCGCAGCATGCCGAGGCCCGCGTACTGCGTGAACGTGTCCCCGTCGACCATCGTCATCACGGTGTCCAGGTGCATGAAGGCCCGCCTCTTCGGCATGTCGAGCGCGACGATGGTGCGCGCGGACCCGGCGGCGAACAGCTTGTGGGCGAGCATCTCCACGGCCTGCGGGGTCGTCCGCTCGCTCATCCCGATGAGGACGGCGCCCCGGCCGATGACGAGCACGTCGCCGCCCTCGATGGTGGACGGGTAGTCGGCCTGCCCCTCGGACCAGACGCGGAAGTCACCGTCCCGGAAGGCGTCCCGGAACAGCGGGTGGTGCCGGTAGATCGCCTCGAAGTGCACGGTCTCGCGCTGTCTGGCGGGCCAGCGCATGGCGTTGATGGAGACGCCGTCGTAGATCCAGGCCGAGGTGTCGCGGGTGAAGAGGTGATTGGGCAGCGGGCCGAGCAGGAAGTCGTCGAGGTCCATGGCGTGGAACCGGACCGACGTCGGCTCGGGGTGGCCCGCCAGGAACTCCCGCTTGGTCATCCCGCCGATCAGCGCCTGGGCGAGGTCCGGCGCGGGCAGCGTGTCGAAGGCCTCCCGCAGCGGGCCCGTGGCCAGCGGCCCGTACTCCTTCTCGTCGAAGACCCGGTCGAGGACGAGGGCCCTGGCCGAGTCGATGCCCATCGCCTCGGTGAGCAGGTCGCCGAAGAGGTGCACGGTGACGCCCCGGTCACGCAGCACGTCGGCGAACCCGTCGTGCTCCTGCCGGGCGCGGCGCACCCAGAGCACGTCGTCGAAGAGCAGCTGGTCCTTGTTGCTCGGCGTGAGCCGCTTCAGTTCCAGATCAGGGCGGTGCAGGATGACGCGGCGCAGCCGCCCGGCCTCGGAGTCGACGTGGAATCCCATGGATCCATCCTTCCCCGAGGTGGCGTCCGACGCGCCTGCGAGCCCGTCTCAGGAGTACGAGGGGCTGCCGGGCTCGCCCGGCACGGCCGGCCGGGACGCGGGGAGCCGGGCCGCCCTGCGCCGCAGCAGCCACCCCGCGACGACGACCGCGGCCGCCAGGGCGTACGCCGTCGTCGTGACCGTGTCGGCGGGTGAAACGGCCCTGCCCGCAACGTACTTGGCCGCTCCCGCCGCCGCGATCGCCAGCCACTCCCACCGGCCGTCGAGTGCCACGAGCGCGACGAGCAGCAGGGAGTACCAGGAGTAGCCGGGGGTCATCAGGAGGAACGCGGCCCCGGTGCACACCAGCGCCCCCGACCAGGGCCGTGCCGGATCCCCGCGCCGTACGACGTGGGCGACGACCGCGGCCATCACCACGGCCACCGCGGCGACGGCCCAGGAGTCCGGCAGGACCAGCCTGAGCAGCGCGTACCCCTTGGCGCCCGACGGGTCGTCGTAGCCCTCCTCGCTCACGTACCCGGTCAGATAGCCGAGGACGGAGGAGCGGGAGAGCAGCGCGTACGGCAGATAGGCCAGGGCGACGACCGCGGCGGCGGGGACGAGGACGGCGGCCGCGTCCCGCCACCGCCGGACCCCGCTCAGCGCTCCCGGCAGGACCACGGCGGGGAGGAGTTTCGTGGCGATGCCCGCGCCGAGCAGCGCCGCTCCCGTCGTCCGGCGGGCCAGGACGAGTCCGAGGCCCGCAACGGTGAACAGGGCGCCGAGCGCGTCGACATGGGCGTTGTTCACGGCTTCGAGGGCGACGGCCGGGCACCAGGCCCACAGCGCCGCGTGCCGGGGGTCGCCGCGGCGGCGGCGCAGGGTCCACAGCAAGAGGCCGCTGGTGGCGACCGAGATCAGCGCTCCGCCGAGCTGGACGGGCTTGGTGCGTGCGCCGTCCGGCGACAGCGCGTCGACGAGGAAGAAGTACCCCTCCGCGACCGGGGGGTAAATCGTGTGCACGGCAGGCCGGTTGATGCGGGTGCAGCGCTGCTCCCCGTCGACGGGCGGCAGCTGCGACAGGCCGGGTCCGTCGCAGGCGGCACCCTCGGGGAACAGCCAGGCGTCCCGCAGCGGGGCGAGTCGCGCGGCCTCGGGCACGTGGTCGTACGGGGAGATGCCCGCGTGCTGCACGCGGCCGTCCCACACGTACCGGTAGGAGTCCGTGCTGGTGCGCGGCGGCGCCACCAGGCCGGTCACGGACACAGCGACGGCACCGGCCATGACGAGCCCGGCGACCTGCCGGGCGGGGACCTTGCGCAGGCACCACACGGTCAGGGCGAACAGCAGCCAGCAGGCCAGGTACCACCACGACAGGGCGGCGGGGTCCGCGTAGTAGGTGTCCGAACGCACGGTCAGGATCAGCGCGGCCACGAGCGCGGCCAGGGCCGCCGAGGCGCGCAGCACGGGGGCGGCCGACTCGGGAGCGGCCTGCGCGGGCGGGGCTTTCACGGGCGGGCCTTTCACGGCGGGAGCGGCGGAGGCTGTCACCCTCGCAGCCTCGCAGTGCGCACCGGCCCCGCGCGTCCTCAAGTCCCCTCACCAGCACGTACGTCAGTGATTCGTAAGGTTGCGAGCCGTCCGGTCCGGCGTCGTTTCGGCTGTCATGGACGCATGACGCAAGAAGCCCTTCTCCGGGTCAGGTCCTGGTTCGCCCCGGGGCGTCTCCACGACCCCCGCACCGCGACCGTCGTCGGACGCCTGCTGGGCACGGCCTTCCTCATCTGCTTTCTGACCGGGCTCGTCAGCCACTACCTCCAGCATCCGCCGGGCGCGCTCGCCGACCGGCTGCCGAGCCGCCCTGCGTGGGGGTACCGGCTGAGCCAGGGGCTGCACGTGGCGACGGGCATCGCGGCGATCCCGCTGCTCCTGGCCAAGTTGTGGACGGTCTATCCACGCCTTTTCACGCTGCCCGTGGTGCGCGGCGTCCGGCACGCCCTGGAACGCCTGTCGATCGCCGTGCTCGTGGCGGCCGGGGTGTTCGAGCTGCTCACCGGGCTCCTGAACACGGTGCAGTGGTATCCGTGGCCGTTCTCCTTCGTGCCGGTGCACTTCGCGGTGGCCTGGCTCGTGACGGGGGCCCTGCTGGTGCACATCGCGGTCAAGTGGCCCGAGATCAGGGCGCATTGGGGGCGGCGTTCGCCGGGCACGCTGGAGCTTCCCGCCGAGGACGCGCTGAGTCGCAGGCGGCTGCTCGGCACGGTGACCGCCGCCGTCGGGGCGGTCACGCTGACGACCGCGGGCCAGTCGTTCACGCCCCTCGGCCGCGCCGCCCTGCTCGCGCCCCGCAGCCCCGAACACGGCCCGCAAGGGCTCCCGGTGAACAAGACGGCGGCCGCCGCCGGAATCACCGAAACCGCCCTCGCGGACTGGAAGTTGACCGTCGAGGGGCCGACCCCGTACGTGTTGACGCTCGCCGAGCTGCGCGGCATGCGGCAGTACGACGTGGAGCTGCCGATCGCGTGCGTCGAGGGGTGGAGCAAGAGCGCCCGCTGGAGCGGGGTGCGCATCGTGGACCTGCTGGAGCGGGCCGGCGCGCCCGCGGGCTCCTCGCTGCGCGTCACCTCGGTGCAGGCCCGCGGCGCGTACCGCGTCATGGAGATGGGCCACGAGTACGCCCACGACCCGCTGTCCCTGCTGGCGCTGCGCCTCAACGGCGAGGTCCTGTCCGCCGATCACGGCCACCCGGCCCGGATCATCGCGCCGAACCGGCCCGGCGTGCTGCAGACCAAGTGGGTCCGCCGTCTGGAGGTGCTGTGATGCGGTACGTGCTCGGAGCGACCGGCGTCGCCCTCATGGGGCTCGGGACGTGGCTCGTCCTCGGCGTCAGGGACCCGCTCGACGTGGCGGTCTGGCTGGTCGGCGGGCTCGCCCTGCACGACGCGGTGATCGCCCCGCTGGTGTTCGCGGCGGGCTGGCTGCTGGGCCGGGCGAGGACGCCGACCCTGGTGCGCGGTGCACTGGTCGTGGCCGGATCGCTGACGTTCGTGGCCCTGCCGGTGCTGCTGCGCCCCGGGACTCCCGCCAACTCGTCGGTGCTGCCGCTGGATTACGTACGCAACTGGCTGCTGCTCATGCTCGCGCTCGGCGTCTGCACCGCCGTCGCCTGCGCCCTACGGGCGTGGCGCGGGCCGCAGCGCGGCGAACCGGCGGCCTGACGCGGTCCATTCGTCCGCCGTCGTCCACCCCGCGGCCCGCGCGCACCGGCGCAGGGCCGCGGGCCCGAGCCTGGCCCACGCGAAGGGTTCGCCGAGCGTGCCGCGCCCGTCGCTGACCCGGACCGTCAGCCGTTCCTCGACGTCCACCGACGCCGTCTCGACGATCAACAGGCCCGTGGCAGCGAGGAGTTGACGCATGCGGGTGAGCAGGGTCTCCGGGTCGCCGCCGATGCCGATGTTGCCGTCGATGAGGAGGGCGGTGCCCCATTCGCCCTCGCGCGGCAGGGGGTCGAACACGGACCGGCACAGGGCGCCGCCGCCGGCCCGTGCCGTACGTTCCACGGCCACGGGGTTCACGTCGATGCCCAGGGCGACCCGCCCCTGCGCGGCCAGCGCGGCGACGAGCCGTCCGGGCCCCGAGCCGACGTCGAGGACGGGGCCGCGGCAGCGGGCGAGCACCGTCAGGTCGGCCGCGTCGGGCGGGGCGCACCACCGCTCCACCTCCAGGGGGAGCAGCCAGCCGTCGGTGCGGCTGAGGAAGAGCGGGCCGCGGCCCGCGCGGACGGCATCGGCGTAGGGGTCGGTGGCGGTCCGCCAGGCGGTCGTCGTCATCGGGCGGGCACCTCGGTGGGCCGGGCGGACGCGGTCAGCCGCGCGTGCAGGGCGGCGAACCGGCTGTGGGGCGCCTCGGCCGCGACGAGCCGCGCGTCGTGTGCGGTGTCCACGTCGCGCAGGTGCGGCAGGTCCCGTACGACCAGCCCGGCGTCGGTCAGCCGCTGCCGCTGCACGGCCCCGGTCCGCGGTACGGACATCGGTACGCCGAGCAGGAGCCCCGGATCCGGCGCGGCGAGGCCGAGCGCCCAGAAGCCGCCGTCGAGCGCCGGGCCGAACCAGGCGTCGACGCCGCGCCAGGCGCCGGGCGCCAGGGCGGGGGCGAGGTAGTCCGCCGCCAGCTGCGGGGTGTCCATGCCGACCAGGACCGCGGGGCCCGAGCAGAGCGCGAACGCCGCGGCGAGCCGCTCGTCCAGGCCGCCCGACACCTGCGGCACGACCTCGAAGCCGCCCGGAAGCCAGGGCCCGACTTCTCCGGCAAGGACCAACACCCGCCGCTCTGCCGGCAGTTGAGCGACTGTATGGAGGGTGTCGGCCAGCGCTGCCTCGGCGAGCGCGGCGGCCTGCCCCGGGCTGAACGCCGGCGTCAACCGAGTCTTCACCCGCCCGGCCACGGGCTCCTTCGCGATGACGAGCAGGGCGGTCACTGGGCGCTGCCTTCTTTGCGGGGTGCGGGGGATGGGGGTGCGGGGGGTGGGGGCCCCGGGGTCGGGGGTGCAGGTGCCTGGCCCGCGGGCGCGGGGGCCGCGGATGTCGAGGCCGCGGGGGCACGGTCCGCGGGCGCAGAGGCCGCGGGCACACGGTCCGCGGGCGCGGAGGCCGCGGGCACACGGTCCGCGGGCGCGGAGGCCGCGGGCACACGGTCCGCGGGCGCGGAGGCCGCGGGCGCGGAGGGCGTCACCACCGGGGTCACGGGCACGCAGCGCGCGGGGGCCGCAGGCGCTGTGATGGTGGGCGCGGAGGCCGCGGGCGCAGGAGCTGCGGGCGCAGCGGCCCTCGCCGCCGGGGTCACGGGCGCGCAGGCGGCAGGGACCGGGGGCATGGACGCGAACGCCGCGGGCGCCTGAGCCTGGGCGATCGCGGGCGCCCGGTCCATGGGCGCCGCAGCCTCGGGCGCCGACTCCGCGGACGCCCCGTCCGTAGACGCCTGGCCCACGGCCGCCTGGCCCGTACGCGCCTGACCCACGGCCGCCTGGCCCGCAGACGCCCGGCCCGTGGACGCCGGGCCCGCAGGCGCCCGGCCCGTGGACGCCGGGCCCGCAGACGCCCGGCCCGTGGACGCCGGGCCCGCAGGCGCCCGGCCCGTGGACGCCGGGCCCGCAGACGCCCGGCCCGTGGACGCCCGGCCCGTGGACGCCGGGCCCGCAGGCGCCCGGCCCGTGGGCGCCCGGCCCGTGGGCGCCCGGCCCGTGGACGCCGGGCCCGCAGGCGCCCGGCCCGTGGGCGCCGGGGTGTTCAGGACCCGTTTCATGTCGCGCACCGCGTGCCAGGTGCCGCGCCAGGTTCCGGTGACCTTCGACTTCCCCTCGCGCGGAAAATAGGGCACGTCCGTCTCGCGCACGCGCCAGCCCGCGTCCGCCGCCCCGACGACCATCTCCAGCGGATAGCCGCTGCGCCGGTCCGTCAGGCCGAGGGCGAGCAGGTCCGTGCGCCGCGCGGCCCGCATCGGACCCAGGTCGCGCAGGCGAAGGCCCGTACGGCGGCGCAGCAGGCAGGACAGGGCCCGATTGCCTGCCCGCGCGTGCGCCGGGAAGGCCCCGCGCGCCCGGGGCCTGCGCCTGCCGAGCACCAAGTCGGCCTCCCCGTCCGCCACTTGACGGACGAACGGCACGAGCAGGGAGGGGTCGAGGCTCGCGTCGCAGTCGCAGAAGCAGACGATGTCCGCCGCGGCGGCGAGCAGCCCCGCGTGGCAGGCGGCGCCGAACCCGCGCCGCGGTTCGTGCACCACGTGCGCGCCGAGGGAGCGGGCCAGCTCGGCGGAGCCGTCCGTCGAACCGTTGTCGACGACGATCGCCCGCCAGCCGGCCGGGATCCGCGCCAGGACCCAGGGCAGGGCCCCGGCCTCGTCGAGGCAGGGCAGGACGACGTCCACGGAGGGGGTGTGGGGTGTCTCGATCACGCCCTCACCGTACGAGCGAATCCGGGCCGGACAGGGCCCGGTCACCTTACGGAATCGGAACGTCGTCCCAGGTCGAGGCCGAGCGCCGGAGCCGGGTGGCAGGCTGGAGGGCATGCAGAGTTCCACCCCGTCCACCCCGCCCGCCCACGTCCTCGTCGTCGACGACGATCCGACGGTGGCCGAGGTCGTCACGGGATACCTGACCCACGCGGGTCTCACCGTCGACCGGGCCGCCGACGGCGAGGCCGCGCTGCGGGCCGCCGCCGCGCACTGGCCCGACCTGGTCGTCCTCGATCTGATGCTGCCGGGCATGGACGGCCTCGACGTGTGCCGGGCGCTGCGCGAGCGCGCCCCGGTCCCCGTGGTCATGCTCACCGCGCGCGGCGACGAGGAGGACCGCATCCTGGGCCTGGAGGTCGGCGCGGACGACTACGTGACCAAGCCGTTCAGCCCGCGCGAGCTCGTCCTGCGGGTCGCCTCCGTGCTGCGCCGGGTCCGCGCCGCCCAGGACCAGGTGGCCGCCCGGCCGGTCGAGCGCGCGGGCCTGACGCTCGACCCGGCGGCCCGCCGCGCCACCAAGGACGGGCGTGAACTTGCCCTGACCGGGCGGGAGTTCGACCTGCTCGCGCACTTCCTCCGCCACCCCGGGCGGGTCTACTCCCGCGAGGAGCTGATGCGCGACGTGTGGGGCTGGGACTTCGGGGACCTGTCGACCGTCACGGTCCATGTCCGGCGGCTGCGCAGCAAGATCGAGGACGACCCCGCGAACCCGCTGCTGATCGAGACCGTGTGGGGCGCCGGCTACCGCTTCACCGAGCCGCGCGTCGAGCCGCGCACCGAGCCCGCCCTCGGAGGGAACGCCTGATGCGCGACATCCTGCTCATGGCCGCGTACGCCTTCGCGGGCGCGGCGGCGGCCGGTGTCCTCGGGGCGGGTGCCCTGCGGGCGCTGCGTCACCGGTCCGTGGCCGTCTGCCTCGCGGTCGTCTCCGCGGTCACCGTCACGGCGATGCTCACGGGCACGCTCGCCGTGGCCTGGGCGATGTTCCTCAACTCCCACGACCTGACCGTCGTCACGACGGTCGTCATCATGGCCGCGGTCGTCTCCCTCGCCACCGCGCTGCTCCTGGGCCGCTGGGTCACCGCGAGCAGCCGCGCCCTCACCCTGGCCACCCGCGCCTTCGGCGACGGCGGCGACTTCGCCGCGCCGGACGGTGCCGCGACGGCCGAACTCGCCGCGCTGACCCAGGAGTTGAAGTCCACGAGCGAGAAGCTCGCCGCCTCCCGGGAACGCGAGCGGGCCCTGGACACCTCGCGGCGAGAGCTCGTGGCGTGGATCTCCCACGACCTGCGCACCCCGCTCGCCGGGCTGCGCGCCATGTCGGAGGCGCTGGAGGACGGGGTGGCCGAGGACCCCGA
Source organism: Streptomyces sp. NPDC050085 (assembly GCF_044460595.1). Taxonomy (NCBI): domain Bacteria; kingdom Bacillati; phylum Actinomycetota; class Actinomycetes; order Kitasatosporales; family Streptomycetaceae; genus Streptomyces; species Streptomyces sp. NPDC050085. The sequence goes on from NZ_JBITJZ010000001.1 coordinate 1,681,066, forward strand.
GCGTTACTACCGGCAGATCCGCACCGAGGTCGACCGGCTCAACACGATGGTGGGCGACCTGTTCGAGCTCTCCCGCATACACGCCGGGGCGCTGACGCTGAACCCGATGCGGGTGTCGGTGTACGACCTGGTCGGGGACGCGCTCGCGGGCGTCGACCCGCTCGCCAGGCAGCACGGCGTCCAGCTCGTCGGCAAGCAGGTCGACGCCGTGCCCGTGGAGGTCGACGGCAAGGAAATGTCCCGCGTCCTGGCCAACCTCCTCATCAATGCCATCCGGCACACCCCGGCCGACGGCACGGTCGCCGTGACCGCGGAACGCGACCGCGCGGGCGGCGTCGTCCTCGCGGTCACCGACGGCTGCGGCGGCATCCCCGAGGCGAACCTCGGCCGGGTCTTCGACACCGGCTGGCGCGGCACCGAGGCCCGCACCCCACCCTCCGGAGCAGGCCTGGGCCTGGCCATCGTCCGCGGCATCGTCGAGGCCCACCACGGCCACACCGCCGTCCACAACGTCACCGGCGGCTGCCGCTTCGAGGTCACCCTCCCCGCGGCCCTGCCGTAACGAACCCGGCCGTCCCCGAGGCGGACCTCGGCCGGGACACGGTCACGCTCCCCGCAACCCCGCCCTCGCGAACTCCGCCATCCCCGCCGCGAATGGGACCCGCGGCTCCCACCCGAGCTCGGCCCTGAGTCGTGCCGAGTCCGCCGTGATGTGCCGTACGTCGCCGAGCCGGTACTCCCCCGTCACCACCGGCGCGGGGCCCCCGTGCGCCGTGCCGAGCGCGGCTGCCATCTCGCCCACCGTGTGCGGCCGGCCGCTGCCCGTGTTGTACGCCGTCATCCGGCCCGGCTCCCGCCCTCCCACGGACTCCAGGGCCAGTACGTTCGCGGCCGCCACGTCCGCGACGTGGACGAAGTCCCGCCGCTGCCCGCCGTCCTCGAACACGCGGGGCGCCTCGCCCCGGGCGAGCGCCGACCTGAACAGCGAGGCCACTCCCGCGTAGGGGGTGTCGCGGGGCATGCCGGGGCCGTACACGTTGTGGTACCGCAGGGACACGGCCCGGCCGCCGGTCGCGCGGGCCCACGCGGCGGTCAGGTGTTCCTGGGCCAGCTTCGTCGTGGCGTACACGTTGCGCGGATCGGCCGGGGCGTCCTCGCCGACGAGCCCCGGGGTCAAGTCAGCGCCACAGCAAGGGCATTGGGGTTCGAAGCGGCCCGCCTCGAGGTCGCCGACGGTCCGCGGGCCCGGCCGTACGTCCCCGTGCGCGGGGCACGTGTAGCGGCCCTCCCCGTACACCACCATCGACCCGGCGAGCACGAGCCGGGACACCCGGGCCGCGGCCATCTCCGCCAGCAGGACGGCCGTCCCGAGGTCGTTGATCGACACGTACCCGGGAGCGTCCGCGAAGTCCTTGCCGAGGCCCACCATCGCCGCCTGGTGACACACGGCGTCGACCCCGCGCAGCACCCGCCGCACGGCCTCGGGGTCCCGGACGTCGCCCTCGACGAACTCCGCGTCGGGCAGCCGCGGCGCGCTCGCGTGCGCGGTGGGCAGCAGCGCGTCCAGGACGACAGGCTCGTGGCCGCGGGAGGTGAGCGCCGCGGTCACCCGGGACCCGATGAATCCGGCGCCGCCGGTGATCAGTACACGCATGGCACCGACGCTACGGTCCCCCGGACGCGGCCGGGGCGGCCCGCTCCGCCACGTCATGGAGCCGTAAGAACTCCGGCAGAACTCCGGCCGCCCGTACACCCGGTGTGCACGAGCGGCCGGACCGTCACAGCCGGGGGTCGACCGGCTCCGACTCGAGCGCGAGCACCGCGAACACCGCCTCGTGCACCCGCCACAGCGGCTCCCCTTCCCCGAGCCGGTCCAGGGCCTCGAGCCCGAGCCCGTACTCGCGGATGGCCAGCGACCGCTTGTGCCCGAGGAACCGCTGCCGCAGCTTCACCAGGTTCTCCGGCCGCGTGTACTCGGGACCGTAGATGATCCGGAGGTACTCGCGTCCGCGGACTTTGATGCCGGGCTGCACGAGCCGCCCCTTCTCGTCGCGGACCAGCGCCCCGACCGGCTTGACGACCATGCCCTCGCCGCCGCGCGCGGTCATCTCCAGCCACCAGTCGACACCGGCGCGCACCGACTCGGGGTCGGCCGTGTCGACGAACAGCCGCCGCGTCGGCTGCAGCAGCCCGCTCGGGTCGCCCTCGACGATCCGGTCGATCAGCCCGAGCTGCTCGTCGTGCGGCAGCGCGGCCAGCGACCTGCCCTGCACGGCCAGGATCTGGAACGGCGCGAGTCGTACGCCGTCCAGCCCGTCCGTGGTCCAGCAGTAGCGCCGGTACGCGTCCGTGAACGCGGCCGCGTCCTCGGCCCGCCCTCGCTGGCGCGCGAGGAGTTCGCCCACGTCGACCCCGCGCGCGGCGGCCGTCCCGAGCGCGTCGAGCACACCCGGGAACACGGCACCGGAGGCCGCGCCGACCGCCGCGTACTGCGAGCGCAGCAGCCCCGACGCCTTGAGCGACCAGGGCATCAACTCGGCGTCGAGCAACACCCAGTCGGTGTCGAGCTCGTCCCACAGTCCGGCCGCGGTGACGGCGTCCCTGACCCGGCCGAGCACGGCCTCGGTCATCTCCTGGCTGTCGAAGAACGGCCGCCCGGTACGGGTGTAGAGCGAGCCGGTGACGGTCTCGTCCTCCACGCCGAACCGCTCCCGCGCCGCGGCCGCGTCACGGCACACCAGCGCCACGGCGCGCGACCCCATGTGCTTCTCCTCGCACACGACGCGGGCCACACCGTCGGCGGCGTACTGCGCGAACGCCTCGGCCGGGTGTTCCAGAAAGTGTCCATCAGCGGCTCCGCCGCGGGCGTCCTGCGACGACGTCGCCGTCGGCGCCATCGTCGGCGGCAGGTAGGGCACGAGCCGCGGGTCGACCGCGAACCGGCTCATGACCTCCAGGGCCGCCGCCGCGTTCTCCTCGCGGACGGTGACGCGGCCGGAGTACCGGGTCTCCACGATCCGGCGGCCGTTCACGTCGGCGAGGTCGAGCGGCCGGCCCTCGTGGCCGCCGGGCGCCTCGGTGCTCAGCGGCCTGGCCGGCTCGTACCAGACCTGCTCGGCCGGTACGTCGACGAGCTCGCGCTCCGGCCAGCGCAGCGCGGTGAGCTTGCCGCCGAACACGGCGCCGGTGTCCAGGCAGATCGTGTTGTTCAGCCACGTGGCGGTCGGCACGGGGGTGTGTCCGTAGACCACGGCGGCCTTGCCACGGTAGTCCTCGGCCCACGGGTAGCGCACGGGCAGCCCGAACTCGTCGGTCTCCCCGGTCGTGTCCCCGTACAGCGCGTGCGAGCGCACCCGGCCCGAGGTCCGCCCGTGGTACTTCTCGGGCAGCCCCGCGTGACACACGACGAGCTTCCCGCCGTCCAGGACGTAGTGGCTGACGAGCCCGCGCACGAACTCCTGCACCTCGGTGCGGAACTCCTCGCTCTCCCGCCCCAACTGCTCGATGGTCTCGGCGAGTCCGTGCGTGTGCTGCACGTTGCGCCCCTTGAGCCAGCGCTCCAGCTTGTTCTCGTGGTTGCCGGGCACGCACAGGGCGGTACCGGCCTTGACCATGCCCATGACGCGGCGCAGCACGCCCGGGGTGTCGGGCCCGCGGTCGACGAGGTCGCCGACGAACACGGCGGTGCGCCCGTCCGGGTGCACGCCGTCCACATAGCCCAACTCGCCGAGCAGCGACTCCAGTTCGCTCGCGCATCCGTGGATGTCACCGACGATGTCGAACGGTCCGGTGAGGTGGGTGAGGTCGTTGAACCGCTTCTCGCGCACGACGCGCGCGCCCTCGACCTCGGCCACGCCCCTCAGCACGTGCACCTTGCGGAAGCCCTCGCGCTCCAAGTGCCGCAGGGAGCGGCGCAGTTCGCGGGTGTGCCGGGTGATGACGCGGCGCGGCATGTCGGCCCGGTCGGTGCGCTGCGCGTTCCGCGCGGCGCACACGTCCTCCGGGACGTCGAGCACGACGGCGATCGGCAGCACGTCGAACTTCCGCGCCAGCTCGATCAGTTGACGACGCCCTTCCTGCTGCACGTTCGTCGCGTCGACGACGGTGATCCGCCCGGCGGCGAGCCGCTTGCCCGCGATGTAGTGCAGCACGTCGAACGCGTCCCGGCTCGCGCTCTGGTCGTTCTCGTCGTCGGCGACCAGGCCGCGGCAGAAGTCGCTGGAGATGACCTCGGTGGGCTTGAAGTGGGTGCGCGCGAACGTGGACTTGCCCGAACCGGACGCACCGACCAACACGACGAGGGAAAGGTCGGTGACGGCCACGATCCGCCCAGCGTCCTCCCTCTCCGTCTCGATCTCGATGTTGCTCTCGCTCTCGCTCTCGATACCGCTCATGCGCCCGTCGCCTCCTTCTCCTGGCCGTTGGACTGTTCCTTGGCCTGTTCCTTGGCCTGTTCCTTGTCGTGCAGGGTGAACACCGCCATCTGCGTGGGCGGCCCCACCTCGGGGTCGTCGGGCCCGACCGGCTCGTACCGCACGTCGTACCCGTGCCGTCCGGCGACGCGCTCCGCCCAGTCGCGGAACTCCGCGCGCGTCCACTCGAACCGGTGGTCACCGTGGCGGACGTGCCCGGCGGGCAGCGTCTCCCAGCGCACGTTGTACTCCACGTTCGGTGTGGTCACGAGGACGGTGCGGGGCCGCGCGGACCCGAACACCGCGTATTCGAGGGCGGGCAGCCGCGGCAGGTCGAGGTGCTCGACGACCTCGCTCAGCACGGCCGCGTCGTACCCCTTGAGCCGCTTGTCGGTGTACGCGAGCGAGCCCTGGAAGAGCTGCACGCGCGCCGCCTGCCGCTCCCCCATGCGGTCGAGCTTGAGCCGCCGCGCGGCGATGGTCAGCGCCCGCACCGACACGTCCACGCCCACGACCTCCGTGAACCGCACGTCCTTGAGCAGCTCCTGCACCAACTGGCCCTGCCCGCAGCCCAGATCGAGCACCCGCGCCGCACCGGACTCGCGCAGCGCGCCGAGGATCGCCTCGCGCCGCCGCACGGCCAGCGGCACCGGCCTCTCCTCGGTGTCGCTCTGCTCGTCGACCGCGTTGTCGATCTCCTCGACGTCCGTGTCGTCGGCGTCCGCGAGCCGCACCAGCTCGAGCCTCTCCATCGCCTGCCGGGTCAGCGCCCAGCGCCGCGACAGGTACCGGCTGGTGATGAGCTTCTGCTCGGGGTGCTCGGCCAGCCACCCCTCGCCCGCCCGCAGCAGCTTGTCGACCTCGTCGGCCGAGACCCAGTAGTGCTTGGCGTCGTCGAGGACCGGCAGCAGCACGTACAGGTGTCGCAGCGCCTGCGCGAGCCGCAGCTCGCCCTCCAGCACGAGCCGCACGTACCGCGACGCCCCCCACTCGGGGAACTGCTCGTCCAGCGCCACCGGCTCGGCCTCCACGGCCCACCCGAGCGGCTCGAACAGCTTCCGTACGAGGTCGGGCCCGCCCCGCGCCGGCAGCGCGGGCACCTCGATGCGCAGCGGCAACGGCTCCTCGGCGCGCTCGGGGCGTGCCTTGCACACACCGCGCAGCGCGCTGGAGAACACGCCGCTCAGGGCGACGGCCAGCAGCGACGACGCGGCGTACGGCCGGTCGTTCACGTACTGCGCGAGCGCCGCGTCCGGGGCGCCGCCGCGGCCCTTGCCCTTGCCCCGACGGACCAGCGCCACCGGATCGACCTCCAGGAGCAGCGCGGCCGTGCACCGCTCCGCGCTCGCCTCGGGGTAGAGGACGTGCGCGGTGCCGTAGGAGGTGGAGAACGCCTGCGCGTTGTCGGGATGCTTGTGCAGCAGGAATCCGAGGTCGGTCGCGGGGCGTTCCGGGGTGCCGGTGGTGCTGATCGTCAGAAACACAAGGCCGAGTCTCCCCCGCGGCCGGGGCCCTGGCCAGCGAGTTTCGACGTGCCCACGGCCGCTGCCGCCACGGCTACAGCTGCGACTGCACCTGCGAGGAGATCAACTCCAGGTGGTCGAGATCGTCGAGGTCCAGGATCTGGAGGTAGAGCCGCTGCGAGCCGATCGCCGCGTACCTGCCGATCTTGTCGACCACCTCGGCCGGAGAACCCGCGAGCCCGTTGGCCTTGAGCTCCTCGGCGTCCCGCCCGATCGCCTCCGCCCTGCGCTTGACCTCCTCGTCGTCCTTGCCGACACACACCACCAGCGCGTTCGAGTACACCAGGTCGCTGCCCGCGCGCCCGGCCTGCTCGGCGGCGGCCCGCACCCGGCCGAACTGCCGCTCGCTGTCCTCGATCGACGCGAACGGGATGTTGAACTCGTCCGCGTACTGCGCGGCCAGCCGCGGCGTGCGCGTCGCCCCGTGTCCGCCGATCAGCACCGGCACCTTGGGCTGCACCGGCTTGGGCAGCGCCGGAGAGTCGGTGAGCTGGTAGTACGTGCCGTCGTGGCTGAACGTGGAGCCGACCTCGGTGGACCACAGGCCGGTGACGATCGCCAGCTGCTCCTCGAGCCGGGCGAACTTCTCCTTCGGGTACGGGATCCCGTACGCCCGGTGCTCCTCCTCGAACCAGCCCGCGCCCAGGCCCAGTTCGACCCGGCCGCCCGACATCTGGTCGACCTGCGCCACCTGGATCGCGAGCACGCCCGGCAGCCGGAAGGTGCCGGCGGTCATCAGCGTGCCGAGCCGGATCCGCCGGGTCTCCCGGGCGAGGCCGGCGAGCGTGATCCAGGCGTCCGTCGGGCCGGGCAGCCCGTCGGACGAGCCCATGCGCAAGTAGTGGTCGGACCGGAAGAAGGCGTCGAAGCCGAGGTCCTCGGTCGCCTTGGCCACGGTCAGGAGTGTGTCGTAGGTGGCCCCCTGCTGGGGCTCGGTGAAGATGCGAAGATCCATACCTCCATCCTGCACGGTCGAACGTGCGTCAACCCCACTGGTCCCGCCCGTCCGGCGTCGCCACGGTCGGGTGAAATGCGTCAACCCGGTGCGCGGTGACGGTCCACTCCAGTGACCGGGCACCTCGCGTGATCGTTGGCTCGGGCGGAGCCGGACCGCCCGGCACCCGCGCCGGCGGTCGCTGCCGGGCGTCACTTGCGTCAGCTGCCCGTCCCCCAGCGGGAAGGCAAGGGCCGAGGAGGCCGTCATGTCCCAGGAAGCCGTGCCCGAAGAGGCCGTGCACGAGACGACCGTGCCGGAACAACCGGGTGCACCCAAGGGTCTGCTGCAGCAGATGGAGGAGTTGATGGCAGCGCTCAACGCCGACCTGTCGCAGCTCGACGCCGATCTCCAACAGCCCCCCGGCGCCGCGCGTCCCGCCACCGACGACGCCTGACGACCGGTCCTGACGGGAGCGCCGCCCCCGGTCTACGCGCTCCCGGTCAGGCCGCCGAGTCCGAGCCGGGCTCCGGCTCAGGTCTGCGCACGCGGCTCTCCCGCTCGTCCCGCTCCGGCAGTCTGCGCAGTATCTCCAGGACGCGGTCCCGGGACTCGTCCGCCGCGTCGATCGATTCCATGCACTGCCAATAGGCCCCCTCCTCGAATGACGCGCTCGCCACCGCGACGAGCGCGATGCCGACATCGCCGAGCAGCGCACCGAGGCCGTGCAACGCCTCGTGCACATCGCCCAGTTCGGTCAGCTGCGCCGCCCGTATTCCTCCGGCGCCCACCACCGGGACCGCCGAGCCTCCGCTGCCCCGTGCTCCCGCCTCGGTCAGGGCGCGCGCCTCGCCTCGTAATTCCGGTGGCCCCTGCAGCGCGAGCCGACTGCCGATCGCTTGTGCCAGTGCCTGTGCCTGCCATGCCTCCCTCATGATGTCCGGCGCGTCCTGGCTCTGTGCCAGGGCCCGTCGGCCGACCCCGATGAGCCGCACCGCATCCATCCGCGTCCCCGTCCCGTCCCGCCCGAACTCCTTTGTCCACTACCCAGAGTGAGGGTCTGCGAGACGAAAAGCCAGAGGAAGCCCGAAATCTGTGGACACGGAATCGGATGTGGATATTTCTATGACTCCGTAGAGTGACGGCGGGCCGGATTCAGGCCCGGTCCGACCCTGGCGCCGGGAACCGGCTTTCGTTGCGGTCGATCTTCGCCGAAAGCGCCGCGAGCGCGTCGATGCCGAGCACCTCGCACAACTGCAGCAGGTACGCGAGGACGTCGGCGACCTCGTCCTCGACGCGGTGCGCCGACTCGGGGTCGTCCATCACCCGGGCCGACTGCTCGGGGGTCAACCACTGGAAGATCTCGACCAGTTCGGAGGCCTCGACGCTCAGGGCCGCGACCAGGTTCTTCGGCGTGTGGAAGGGGCCCCAGTCGCGAGCGGCCGCGAACCGGGCGAGCCGGGACTGCAGCGAGGCGATGTCGAGGGGGCGGGCCGCAGGGACGCCCGGGTCACGGGACCCCGGGTCACGGGACCCCGGGTCTCGGGACCCCGCCTCGCCGTTCGCCTCGCCGTTCGCCTCGCCGTTCGCCTCGTCGATCGCCTCGCCGGTCACCCCGCCAGTCGCCCCGCCGGCCGCCCCGCCCGTCACTTCATTGGTTCCGTCTGTCACGGCCTCAGGTCTACCACCGTCGCCCCGAGCTCCCGTGCGGTCCGGGCCGCGGGGCCCGCCTCACCCGCCGTGGCCAGGAGGCGAATGTGCCCGCGGGCGCACATCCGGGTGGCCAGGGCGACGAGTTCGGTGCTCTGGGCCGGATCGAGGGCGCGGTCCAGGCCGTCGGCCAGAACCGTGAGGGTCTGGTACGCCTCGGGGACCTCCGCCGCCGCGTCGACCTCCAGGACGCGGGGCCCGGTGAGCAGGACGAGCGCCAGCGCCAGGTACCTCAACTCGCCGTCCGCGAGCCGCTCGACAGGGGTACGCGGCCCGTCGCCGCGGTCGATGACGGCACGTACGGCACCGTCGGGAGCGGCCTCCGCCAGTACGTCCGCCACCGGCCCGGTCAGGCCCGCCCGGGCGGCGGCGACCAGGAGGGAGTGCCGGGTGCCGCATTCGGCGCGGGTGCGGCGCAGCACCGCCGCGAGGTTGTCGCAGCCGCGCAGCAGCCGGTCGGTGTGGGCCCGCACCGGGGTGCGCATCCGGGCCGGGTCCGGGTCGCAGGGGAACGCCGAGCGCAGCCCGACCACGACCTGTTCGGCCGCGGCGAGGACCTGCCGCTGCCCCTCCGTGCGCCCGGAGACGCGCAGCGGGAGCAGAGCGGTGCCGAGGAGGTCGTCGGGGAGCGGGCCGCGGGTCACGGGCACCGAGCCCGCGGTGTGCCATGCCGCCTGGACCTCGCGGCGGCCGGGGTCGCGCAGCGCCGTCTCCAGGTAGGTGATGCCGGGGCCGGTCAATCGCTCGCCGACGACGCGGAGTTCGGGTTCGGCCTGGACGGCGAGGTCGAGGCGGACCGTCCCGGCCGGGCCCTCGACGGTGCATCCGATGCGGAAGCCGCGGCGCTGCTGGGCATCGGGCCTGGCCCGCTCGGGAACGTACGCCCGTGGGTCGGGGAAGACGTCGGCGAGGCCCGCTCCGCCGCCGAGTCGGGCGAGGGCCTCGAGGGCTTGCAGCGCGCTGGTCTTTCCGCTGCCGCTCGGCCCGGTCAGTACGGTGAAGGGGCCGAGGGGGACGGTCGCGCCGCGGTGGCGGCCGAAGGCCGAGAGCCGCAGCTCGGTCACGCTCGGGCGGTCCGGGGACGCGCCCGGGGGTAACGGGGGCGCGCCCCGCTGGAGCACGGTCATGCCGTGAACGTAGGCCGCCCCGCCTCCGCAGAACCGTTCATCCCCGGTGACCTTCCTACGATCGGGGGACTATGCCTTCCGGGATTGCCACCGGCCCCGCGCCGGGTGCTCCCTCAGGACAGCGCACCCGCCCCCGCGACCAGGCCCTGCACCTCGGTGCCGGGCGGGGCCAGCAGGAACACGTTGCGGTCGACGCGGTGCATGCCGCAGCCGAGGCCGAGGACCACGCCGCTGCTGAAGTCCAGGACGCGCTTGGCCACTTCGGTCTCGGCTCCGGACAGGTCCAGGAGGACCGGGATGCCGGCCATCACGGTCTCGGCGACCTCGCGGGCGTCTCCGAAGACGTTGACCCGCAGGACGACGAAGCGGCGGCGCGGCTCCGTGTCCATCTCCGGGATCGCCCGATGGTCGACCGCCGACGGCCACTCGTTGCGGCTGCGCAGCGGTACGACCTGGGCGAGCCCTTCCCACTGTTCGTCGGTGACGTCGTGGCCGTTCACTGCCCCCACCCCGTCCGGGCTCGCACTGTTGTCTGCACCGGCCAATTCTTACGCCATGTCACCCGCTTGGCCCAACACCGACACGGACCGGGGCAACCGCACTGTCATGCGGCCAGGGCGACCGCGTCCACCGCGGGGACCCGCAGTCCGCGTCGTGCGGTCGCCAGGCTGGTGCCCAGTGTTGCCGCCGCGGCAATGGCCACGACCGTGATCCAGATGCCGAGTCCCTGGTCGGGGAGGAGTCCGTCGGTGCGTACGGCGGTGAACGGGAGGAGGCCCGCGAGCGCCGCGAGTGTGCCGAAGAACACGCCGGTGACGGTCAGGACGACGCCCTCCACCGCAACGGTCCCCAGGACTTGGGACGGGGTCGCGCCGGCCAGACGCTGCTGGCCGAACTCGCGGACGCGGTAGGCCGTGGCCGCGTACAGGGAGTTGATCAACATGATGCAGGCGAAGACCACGATGATGCCGACCACGGTGAAGTTGAGCGTCTCGAGGTTCTTGTCCTCTATTGACTTGGTCAACCCGGAAGCCTTGATCGCGTCATTCTCGACGGCCTGCATGTACAGCGTCGCGGTGGCCATGCCGGTGAAGAGGATCAACGGCATGAGGACGCCGGACAGTTGCGTGGCGCGACGGCGCATGTTCCGGACGGTCAGATAGCCGCTCGCGCCCGCGAGTGCCGTGATGAGCGGCTCCGCGCGGCCGAGGACCGTGCGCAGCAGGCTCGGCGAGACGAGGGCGAACCCCACGGAGAGGAGGATCGCGCCGTAGGCGGGCGCCGCCATCAGGGCGGCGTCGGTGGACTTCATGGCGAAGGTGCTGGACACGGCGAGCCCGCCCACGATCAGTGCGGCCCAGGCCGCGAACTTCCGTGCGCGGCCGGTGCGTTGGCGTACGCCTGCCGCGGCCCTGGTCGCGCGGCGCACGGCGAGGAAGGCCGCGCCCGCGGCCGCGAGCAGCGTGATGTCGATGCCGGACATCAGGGCCACGGCCCCGAAGGAGTAGTCGACGGAGTCGGCGACCTGGCCGCTGTCCTTGAACACGTCGAGCAGGATGGAGCCGCCGAGCATGGCGGGGCCGATCGCGAGGAGTGCGCCGATGAGGGCCACGGCCACGGATTCGCCGATGACCATGCGCTTGATCTGGGCGGGTGTGGCGCCCGTGGTGCGCAACAGGTTGATTTCCTCCGTACGTTGACGGACGTTGACCGTCAATGTTGAGGCGATCGCGAAGAAGACCAGGAGCGTGCCGTAGCCGCCGACGACGCTCGCCGCCGTGGTGAGCGAGTCGGAGCTGACCTTGTCGACGCCGCTCGCGCCCGCCGTGTCGAACATCGAGTTGAACGTCATGATGATCGTCGCGCCGAGGAAGGCGGACAGGAGTGTCGCGAGGAAGCGGCCGGGGCGCTGCCGTACGGAGCGCGTGGCGAGTCCGAGCATGGTGAACATGGTTCACACCTCCATCGGGACGTCGTCGCCGAGGTGGGCGAGACGTTCGGCGATCTGGTCGACGGTCGGGGCCGTCAGCTGCCCGGCGAGGCGGCCGTCGGCGAGGAACTGGACGGTGTCCGCGTAGGAGGCGGCGACCGGGTCGTGCGTCACCATCACCACGGTCCTGCCGTGCAGCCGCACTGTTTCCTGGAGCAGCCGCAGGACGTCACGGGCGCTGCGGGTGTCGAGGGCGCCGGTCGGCTCGTCCGCGAAGACCACGGAGGGCTCGGTGACCAGGGCGCGGGCGATCGCGACGCGCTGGCGCTGGCCGCCGGAGAGCTGGTCCGGGGTGTGCCCGAGCCGGTCGCCGAGGCCGACGCCGGTGAGGATCTGCTCGACCCGTGCCCGGTTCACGCGCCGCCCCGCGAGCCGCAGCGGGAGCACGGTGTTCTGGGCGACGGTGAGCGTGGGCAGCAGGTTGTACTGCTGGAAGACGAAGCCGATGCGGGTGCGGCGGAACCTGGTGAGCGCGGCCTCGCTGCGCGCCGGGCCGGGGCCGCCGGTCATCTCCTCGCCGTCGACCACGACGAGGCCGCTGTCGGGGCGGTCGAGTCCGGCGGCGCAGTGCAGCAGCGTCGACTTGCCGGACCCGGAGGGCCCCATCACGGCCGTGAAGCTGCCGGTGGGCAGGCTCAGCGTGACGTCGTCGAGGGCGGTGACCCGAGTGCCGCCCGCCGCGCCCGCACCCTCCTCCGTCGCGCCGTACGTCTTGGTGACACGGACGAGGCGCAGTGCCTCGCCCCGGCCGTACTCGGTGGCCGGTCCCTGGTTCCTGTGGTGTCGCATGTCCGCCGATCCCCTCGTCGTCCGGCGCCCTGTGCGCCTCGTCTACGACGCTAGGGACCGCGGCGGCGCGGGACATTGGGCGTACGACCCGAACCGGGGGTGTCCCTACGTACACCTGGCCCCACCGGCGCCCCCTACCGGTGGCCGCCCGAGCGGGCCAGCCAGCGGCCCTCGTGCCGCGTGACCTCGATGGGGCGGCCGAAGCAGGCCGTCATGCGCGCGTCGGTGAGGACGTCGTCGACGCGGCCGCGGGCGAGGACGCGTCCCTCGCGCAGGAGCAGGGCGTGGCTGATCGCCGGGGAGAGCTCCTCCAGGTGATGGGTGACGGTGACGGTCGCCAACTCGGGCCGGTTCACGGCGAGTTGGCGCATGGTGTCGATGAGGTCCTCGCGGGAGGGCAGGTCGAGCGCGTTGAACGGCTCGTCGAGCAGCAGCAGCGCCGGGTTCGCCATCAGGGCGCGGGCGATGAGGATGCGGGCGCGCTGACCGCCCGAGCAGACCCCGTACTCGCGGTCGGCGAGCTCCTTGATCTGCAGTTCGGCGAGCAACTCGTGGGCACGCTCGCGCACTTCGGCGTCGTACGCCTTCCACAGCGGCTGGACCGTGCCGGTGTGGCCGGTCAGGACGACGGTGTGCCCGGTGATGTCCTGCGGGACGCGCTGCGAGGTGGAGACGTGGCCGATGTGGGCGCGCAGTTCGCGCACGTCGACACGGCCGAGGCGGTGGCCGAGGACCTCGACGGTGCCGGTGGTGGGGAAGGTGGTGGCGCCGACGAGGCGCAGGATGCTGGTCTTGCCCGCGCCGTTCGGGCCGAGGAGCGCCCAGTGCTCGCCGGAGCGCACGCGCCAGTCGATGGCGTCGAGGATGACCTGGCCGGTGGTGTAGCGGCGCATGCTCGCACCGTCGAGGGCGGCGACGATGCGCCCTGGGTTCTCGTTCATGATGCCTCCCGCGTCAGCAGCGCCTACCGCCGGAGGGTAGCTGTAGGAGACATCCATCCGGGCGGGCGTCCGGGTCCTGGACGCGTCGGTGGACCGCGGGGTCCACCAGGTGGTGGACCCCAGGTTCAACCGGCCGCTGCTGCCGCGGCCACTCCCCTGCCGAGCAGCATGTACGTCATGACCAACTACCCCGTACGCATGGCTCGTTGGAGCGCAGGACACCCCTGGCGGGCGATCGCCGGCTGGTTCCTGTTCGTCGTCCTCTGCCTCGGTGCCGGCATCGCCGTCGGCTCGAATCCCGCCACGTCGGCGGACTTCGGCGTCGGTGAGGCAGGCCGCGGTGAGGCGATCGCCCGGGAGGGCGGGCTCGCGCAGCGGCCCGTCGAGCGGGTGCTGATCGAGGGCCGCTCGGGCAAGCTCGCCCGCACCGAGGGCGGCGCGGTCGCCCGGGACGTCGCCGACCGGATGCGGAAGCTGCCCGAGGTGCGGTCGGTGGCCGCGCCCGTCTGGTCGAAGGACGGCCGGGCCGTCCGCGTCGACGTCACCATGAAGGGCGCCGAACTCGACGGCAAGAAGCACGTCGACCCGCTGCGGGCGCAGACGGCCGAGGTGCAGCAGGCGCACCCGGGGCTGCGTGTGGAGGAGACCGGCGGCCCGTCCATCAGCCAGGGCGTCGACAAACTGCGCGGCAGCGACCTCTCCCGTACGGAGCTGATCGCGCTGCCGATCACCCTGCTGACGCTGCTGTTCGTGTTCCGGTCCGTGGCCATGGCGACGGTGCCGCTGCTCCTTGCGCTCACCTCGATCGTCGCGTCCGTGGGCCTGTCGATGCTGGCTTCGCACGCCTTCCCCGACGCGGGCGTCGGCACCAACATCATCCTGCTGATCGGCCTGGCCGTCGGCGTCGACTACACCCTCTTCTATCTCAAGCGGGAGAGGGAGGAACGGGCCCGCGCACAAGGGAAGTTGAGCCCGCAGGCGCTCGTCGAGCTGGCCGCGGCGACGTCGGGCCGGGCCGTGGTCCTGTCCGGGTTCGCGGTCGCCGTCTCCAGCGCGACGCTCTACCTCGCCGACGACGTGATCTTCTCCTCGATCGCGACCGCGGCGATCGTGGTGACGCTGGTGGCCGTGGTCAGTTCGCTCACGGTGCTGCCCGCGCTGCTGGCCAAGCTGGGTGCGCGGGCCGAGCGCCGGGCCGCCCGCCGCAAGAAGCCCGCTCCGGCGGCCAAGCCCGTACGCCACAACGCCCTGCTGCGGCTCACCGCGCGCCGCCCCGCCGCCGTCCTGACCGTCGCGGTCGTGGCGCTGCTCGCCCTGGCCGCTCCCCTGCTCGGCATGAAGCTGACCGACATGGGCCGTGAGACGCACTCGCGGCAGACACAGGGCATGCCCACCTTCGACCGGCTCAACGCGGCGTTCCCCGAGGTCAAGGCGGTGCACCAGGTCGTCGTGCGGGCCGACGCGGAGCGTGCCGACGAGGTGGCGGGCGCGCTGCGGTCCCTCGCCGCGCAGACGAAGGACGACCCGGGCATGAACGGCACGTACACCCTGCGCACCTCCGCCGACCACCGCGTCAGCTCCCTCGAACTGCCGGTCCCGCACTACGTCAGCGCGAAGCCCGCGCAGGAGTCCCTCGAGCGGCTGCGGGACCGCTATCTCCCGGACACGGTAGGGAAGTTGGGCGGGTCCCCTACAGGCATCGACTCCGCGGTGACCGGCGACGTGGCCCGCTACGCCGACTATCCCGAGCACCAGAAGCAGAAGCTGCCGCTGATCATCGGGGCGCTGCTGCTCGTCACGTTCGCGATGACCGTGTGGGCGTTCCGCTCGGTGGTCCTCGGCCTGGTCGGTGTCGTCCTCAACCTGCTCTCCGCCGGGGCCTCGCTCGGTGTCCTCACCCTTGCCTTCCAAGGGAGTTGGGCGGAGGGGCTGCTGGACTTCACCTCGACGGGGACGATCGGCTCGCGCGTCCCGCTGTTCCTCTTCGTGATCCTGTTCGGCCTGTCGATGGACTACCAGGTGTTCGTGATCAGCCGGATCAGGGAGGCCGTGCTGCGCGGGGTGCCGACGCGGCAGGCGGTGCTCGACGGGGTCGGCAGCTCGGCCGGGGTGGTGACCAGCGCGGCGTTCGTGATGGTGACGGTGTTCGCGAGCTTCGTGTCGCTGCACTTCATCGAGATGAAGCAGATCGGCTTCAGCCTGGCGGTGGCGGTGCTGCTCGACGCCTTCGTGATCCGGGTGCTGATCCTGCCCGCGCTCATGTTGCTGCTCGGGGACCGGAGTTGGTGGCCCTCACGGAGCGCCCGGCAGTCTCCGCGGCCGACGGCGGACCGGCCGACGGCGAACGTAGGCTGATCTTCATGAGCCCGAGCCCGAGCCGGCAGCCCGTGTCCGACGCCCCGATACCCGCGGCGCACCGCTGGAACGCGGTGGTGTGGGTGCTGTGCGGCCTGCTCCCGCCCGCCATCGCGGTGTCGGACCGGGCGGCCGGGACGAAGTACACGACGTACGGGCTGCTGGCCGCGCTCACGTTCTCCTACGCGGCCGTGGCGATGTTCCCCGGCAAGCCCCTCCTGCGCTCGCAGCTCTACCTGGCGGCCCTTGCCGCCGGGGTCGGCGGCATCGCGTACACGATGGGCAGCGGGGCCGCCCTGTTCATCGTGTCGCTGCCGCACTTCTGGATCTACGCGACCGGGCCCGCCGCCGCTCTGTCGTTCAGCGGCGCGGCCGCCGCCCTCACCGGCGTCGGCAGCATCGTGGGGCGCGACGGCGGCCAACTCCTCACCGGGAACGAGGTGTTCATCGTGGCGGGATACGCCGTGGGGGCCGGGGTCGGTCTCCTCGTGCACCGGCTCACCGCGCAGAGCGAGGCGCGTGCGCAGCGGCTGACGTCCGAACTGGCGGACACCCAGCAGGAGTTGAGCGAGGCGCTGCGCAGGCAGGGCGCCGCGGACGAGCGGGAGCGGATGGCCCGGGAGATCCACGACACACTCGCCCAGGGCTTCGCCTCGATCATCGTGCTCGCGGAGGCCGCCCGGGCGGGCCTGGCGGCCGAACCGGCCCGCGCCACCCAGCAGTTGACGTCCATCGAGCAGACGGCCCGGGAGAACCTGGCGGAGGCGCGCGCCCTGGTGGGTGCGACGCCACCGCCGGGCGGCGCGGTCCAGGGACCGGTGTCGGGGACGCTGCGGCGCACCCTTGACCGGTTCGCCGAGGACACCGGGATCGCGGTGGACGCGGACCTCGCGGAGGTCCACTGCGACCAGCAGACCAGGATCGCACTGCTGCGCTGCACCCAGGAGTCCCTGGCGAACGTCCGCAAGCACGCCGGGGCCTCGACGGTGATCGTGGTCCTGACGGAGGGCCCGTACGGCATCGATCTGGAGCTCACCGACGACGGGCAGGGCTTCGACGTCGGCGCCGCGCGCGGCTTCGGCCTCGACGGGATGCGCAAGCGGCTCGCCGAACTCGGCGGCGAGCTGACCGTCACCAGCTCCCTCGGCGACGGCACCCGGATCCTCGCCTCCCTGCCCGCCGCGCCCACCGTCACGTCCCACGAGGAGAACCCCGCATGAGCAGCAGCCAGGACAAGCCCCGACTGCGCGTCGTCGTGGTCGACGACCACACCGTGATGCGCGCCGGAGTCGTCGCGCTGCTCGCCCCGGAGACCGGTATCGAGGTCGTCGGAGAGGCGGACGACGGCCGCGCGGGCGTGACGCTCGTCGAGGAACTCGCCCCGGACGTCGCCCTGTTGGACCTGCGGATGCCGGTGCTCGACGGGGTCGCGGCCACCCGGCAGATCGTCGCGGGGCCGAGCGGGACGCGCGTGCTGATCCTGACGACGTACGACACGGACACCGAGATCGAGCACGCGGTGGAGGCCGGGGCGATCGGCTATCTCCTCAAGGACACCTCGCGCGAGCAGCTGGTCGACGCGATCCGCTCGGCGGCCCGCGGCGAGACGGTGCTCGCGCCGCGCGTCGCGCAGAAGCTCGTCGCGAAGATGCGCCGCCCGACGCAGGCGGCGCTCACCTCGCGCGAGGTGGACGTGCTGAAGGCGGTGGCGGACGGCCTGTCCAATGCCGACATCGGCAGACGCCTGGTGATCGGCGAGGCGACCGTGAAGACGCACCTGCTGCGGGTCTTCGCGAAGCTGGACGTCAGCGACCGGACGCGGGCGGTCGTGGTGGCGATGGAGCGGGGGCTGCTGTAACGGACGGCGGATCTCCTGAGGAACGGGAGCGTGCACGTCCGTTGACACCCATGTGCATGTCAGTGGGCCCTTGGCGTATCGGGACGGGCAACAAGGCCTGGTGATGCGGCAGTTCGTGGCGTGGTGGGCGCTGGGGATTCCGCTCGGACCCGGGGCAGCCGTGCACTGAGCACGGCCTGCAGCGTGAGCACCATGGTGAGCCCGCCGCCGGGGGTGTCCTCGGCGGCGAGCGTGCCGCCCATCGCCTCGGCGAAGCCCCGTGCGACCGCGAGTCCGAGCCCGACTCCGGCACCGCGCGGGGCGTCGCCGTAGCGCTGGAACGGGGCGAAGATGCGGTCCTTGGCCTCGTCGGGGACGCCGGGTCCGCGGTCCACGACGCGCAGTTCGACCCGGTCGCCGTGCGCGCTGGCGGCGACGAGGACGGGCACGCCTTCAGGGGTGTACTTGACGGCGTTCTCGACGATGTTGGCGACGGCCCGCTCCAGGAGTCCCCGGTCGACAAAGACCATGGGCAGCGACTCGGGGATGTCGAGCTCGACGCTCAGCTCCGGATCCGGTACGCCGCCCAGCGCCATCGGCACCACCTCGTCCAGGTCCGTCTCCCTGATGAGTGGCGTGACCGTGCCGGTCTGGAGCCGGGACATGTCGAGCAGGTTCCCGACGAGGTGGTCGAGCCGGTCCGCGCCGTCCTCGATGGCCTCCAGAAGGTCGGCCCGGTCCCGCTCGGACCATTCGACGTCGTCGGCGCGGAGCGAGGAGACGGAGGCCTTGATGCCGGCCAGCGGGGTGCGCAGGTCGTGGCTGACGGCGGCGAGCAGGGCCGTGCGGATGCGGTTGCCCTCGGCGAGCGTACGGGCCGCTTCCGCCTCGGACTTGAGGCGTTCCCGGTCGACGACGACCACGGCCTGCGCGGCGAACGCGGCCAGCACGCGGCGGTCCTCGGCAGGCAGGACGCGGCCGCTGAGCACGAGCGCGGTGTGGTCGCCGACCGGCATGTCGACGTCGGCGTCCGCGGGCCGGTCCACGGCGGTCTCCGGGCCGACCCGGCCCGCGCAGGTCCAGGGCGCGGTGTCGCTCTCGCGTTCCAGGAGCGCCACGGACTCCATGGCGAACGTCTCCCGTACGCGCTCAAGGAGCGCCTCCAGGCTCGTCTCACCGCGCAGCACGCTGCCCGCGAGGAACGACAGGACCTCGGACTCGGCACGCAGCCTCGCGGCCTGGTGGGTGCGCCGGGCCGCCTGGTCGACGACCGAGGCCACCGACACCGCGACCCCTATGAAGATCGCCAGGGCGAGGATGTTCTTCGGGTCGGAGATGGTCAGCCGGTGGACCGGCGGTGTGTAGAACCAGTTGAGCAGGACCGAGCCGAACGCCGCCGACGCGAGGGCCGGGACGAGGCCGCCGAGCAGGGCCGCCGCGACCGTGACCGACAGGAACAGCAGCATGTCGTTGGCCAGGCCGAGGTTCGGGGCGATCGCGCTGATCAGGAAGGTGAGCAGGGCGGGTCCCGCGATGCCGGTCACCCAGCCCCACAGCTTGCGGTCGCGGCCCACTCCGGCGCGCGATGAGGGGGCGAGGCCGCGGCCGCTGCCCATTTCGGCGTGCGTGACGAGGTGGACGTCGAGGTCGGGGCCGGACTCCCGGGCGACCGTCGCGCCGACGCCGGGCCCGAACACGTACTGCCAGGCCTTGCGCCGGGAGACGCCGAGGACGATCTGGGTGGCGTTGACGCCGCGGGAGAAGTCGAGCAGCGAGGTCGAGACGTGGTCGCCGACGACGTGGTGGTAGGTGCCGCCGAGGTCCTCGACCAGGGTGCGCTGGACGGCGAGTTCCTTGGGCGAGGCGGCGGTCAGGCCGTCACTGCGGGCGATGTAGACGGCGAGGACCTCGCCGCCCGCGCCCTTCTCCGCGAGCCGCGCCGCGCGCCTGATCAACGTACGGCCCTCGGGTCCGCCGGTCAGTCCGACGACGATGCGTTCGCGCGAGCCCCAGATCTTCGAGACGCGGTGCTCGCTGCGGTACTCCTGGAGGTATTCGTCGACCCGGTCGGCGACCCAGAGGAGCGCCAACTCCCTTAGAGCGGTGAGGTTTCCGGGCCGGAAGTAGTTGGAGAGCGCCGCGTCGACCTTGTCGGCCTTGTAGACGTTGCCGTGGGCCATGCGGCGGCGCAGCGCCTGGGGCGACATGTCGACCAGCTCGATCTGGTCGGCGCGGCGCACGAACTCGTCCGGGACGGTCTCCTGTTGGCGTACGCCGGTGATCGACTCGACGACGTCGCCCAGCGATTCGAGGTGCTGGATGTTGACGGTGGCCACGACGTCGATGCCCGCGGCGAGAAGTTCCTCGACGTCCTGCCAGCGCTTGGCGTTGCGCGAGCCCGGCACGTTCGTGTGCGGGAGTTCGTCGACCATCGCGACCTGGGGGCGGCGGGCGAGCACGGCGTCCACGTCCAGTTCGGTGAACACCGTGCCCCGGTAGTCCAGTTGACGGCGCGGCACCTGCTCGAGGCCGTGCAGCATCACCTCGGTGCGCGGCCGGCCGTGGTGCTCGACGAACGCCACGACGCAGTCCGTGCCGCGCTCGATGCGGCGGTGCGCCTCGGACAGCATCGCGTACGTCTTGCCGACGCCCGGTGCGCTGCCGAGATAGATCCTGAGCCTGCCGCGCGCCATCTGCCTGTCTGTTCCCCTCGGAGTCCGCTCAGTGCCCTGGGTTTTCGAAGCGGTAGCCCATGCCGGGCTCGGTGATGAGATAACGCGGGTGGGACGGATCCGATTCGAGCTTCCGCCTCAACTGGGCCATGTAGACGCGGAGATAGTTGGTCTTGTTGCTCTGTGACGCTCCCCAGACTTCTTTGAGGAGCTGTTTCTGGCTGATCAGCCGGCCGGGGTTGCACACGAGGATTTCCAGCAGGTGCCACTCCGTGGGCGTCAGCCGGACGTCGCGTCCGCCGCGTACCGCCTTCTTCGCGACGAGGTCGACGGTGAAGTCGTCCGTCGCGACGACCACGGTGCCGGGGGCCGCGGGCACGGTCTCCGTGCGGCGCACCGCCGCCCGCAGCCGGGCGAGCAGTTCGTCCATGCTGAACGGCTTGGTCACGTAGTCGTCGGCGCCCGCGTCGAGCGCCGCGACCTTCTCCTCGGAGGCCCGGCGGGCGGACAGGACCATGATCGGTACGCGGGTCCATCCGCGCAGCGCCTTGATCACGTCGACGCCGTCCATGTCGGGCAGGCCCAGGTCCAGGACGACGACGTCCGGCTGCCGCGCGGCGGCCAGACGGAGCGCGGTGGCTCCGTCCGGCGCCGCGTCGACCCCGAACCTGCGTGCCTGCATGTTGATGACGAGGGCCCGGACGAGCTGCGGGTCGTCCTCCACCACCAGTACCCGGGTCATCAGCTCTGGGTGGTCAACTGCTTGAGCGCGGTGTTGAGTTCGAGGACGTTGACGGTGGGCTCGCCCATGAAGCCGAGGATCCTGCCGTCCTTGTGGTCGTCCACGAGCTTCTGCACCTGCGCGACGGAGAGGTGGTTCTTCTCGGCGACGCGGTGGACCTGGAGGTCGGCGTAGTCCGGGGAGATCGCCGGGTCGAGGCCGGAGCCCGAGGAGGTGACGGCGTCGGCCGGGATGTCGGAGGCCTTCACCCGGTACGTCGCCGTGGAGTTGTCCTCGATGACGGCGGCCCGGGCCTCCTTCACCTGCTTGACCAGTTCGGGGTTGTCGCCCGCGAGGTTGGTGGCGCCGGACAGGATCAGCTTGTACTGGGTGTTGATGTTGTTGGTGCCGAGGCCGTTCTGCGGGCGGCCCTGGAACCACTTCAGGTCGGCCTTGCCGTCCTTGTCGGTGTACGACTGCCCGATGAGGGACGAGCCGACGACCTTGCCGTCGGACTTGATCTCCGAGCCGTTGGCCTTGTCGTGGAAGACGGCCTGGGCGACGCCGGTGACCGCGAGCGGGTAGATCACGCCGCACACGACGGTGAGGACGATCAGGGCCCGCAGGCCCGCCCACAGCAACCGGCCCGTGTTTCCAAGTGAGTTGTTCATCGCGATCAGCACGCTTTCGAAAAGTTACAGGCCGGGGATGAGGGAGATGAGGAGATCGATGATCTTGATGCCGATGAAGGGGGCGATCAGACCGCCGAGGCCGTAGATCCCGAGGTTGCGGCGCAGCAGCTTGTCGGCGCTCACCGGCCGGTACTGGACGCCCTTCAGGGCGAGCGGGACCAGGGCGATGATGATGATCGCGTTGAAGATGACCGCGGACAGGATCGCCGAGTTCGGTGAGGACAAGTGCATGATGTTGAGCTTGTCCAGGCCCGGGTAGACCGCCGCGAACAGCGCCGGGATGATCGCGAAGTACTTCGCGACGTCG
This sequence comes from Streptomyces sp. NPDC050085, assembly GCF_044460595.1. Classification (NCBI taxonomy): domain Bacteria; kingdom Bacillati; phylum Actinomycetota; class Actinomycetes; order Kitasatosporales; family Streptomycetaceae; genus Streptomyces; species Streptomyces sp. NPDC050085. The sequence goes on from NZ_JBITJZ010000001.1 coordinate 1,703,076, forward strand.
TTGGCGATGGAGAACGTCGTCAACGCGCCCCGGGTGATGAGGAGTTGCTTGCCGATCTCGACGATCTCGATGAGCTTGGTCGGGTTCGAGTCGAGGTCGACCATGTTGCCGGCTTCCTTGGCTGCGGAAGTACCGGTGTTCATGGCCACGCCGACGTCGGCCTGGGCGAGGGCGGGGGCGTCGTTCGTGCCGTCACCCGTCATCGCGACGAGCTTGCCGCCGGCCTGCTCCCGCTTGATGAGGGCCATCTTGTCCTCGGGAGTGGCCTCCGCGAGGAAGTCGTCGACGCCCGCCTCCTCGGCGATCGCCTTGGCCGTCAGCGGGTTGTCGCCCGTGATCATGACGGTCTTGATGCCCATGCGGCGCAGTTCGTCGAACCGCTCGCGCATGCCCTCCTTGACGACGTCCTTGAGGTGGATGACGCCCAGGATGCGCGCGCCCTTGTCGTCCTCGACCGCCACGAGCAGCGGCGTGCCGCCGGCCTCAGAGATCGTGTCGGCGAGGGTGTCGGCGTCGTCGGCGACCCGGCCGCCCTGCTCCTTGACCCAGGTGATGACCGAACCGGCCGCGCCCTTGCGGATCCTGCGCCCGTCGACGTCCACGCCCGACATACGGGTCTGGGCGGTGAACTCGATCCAGGTGGCACCGGCCAGCTCGCCCTGGTGCCGCTCGCGCAGCCCGTACTTCTCCTTGGCGAGGACCACGACGGAGCGGCCCTCGGGGGTCTCGTCGGACAGCGACGAGAGCTGGGCGGCGTCGGCGAGTTCGGCCTCGGTGGTGCCCTTGACCGGGACGAACTCGGCGGCCTGCCGGTTGCCGAGGGTGATGGTGCCGGTCTTGTCGAGGAGCAGGGTGGAGACGTCGCCCGCGGCTTCGACCGCCCGCCCCGACATGGCGAGTACGTTCCTCTGCACCAGGCGGTCCATGCCCGCGATGCCGATCGCGGAGAGCAGGGCGCCGATGGTGGTCGGGATGAGGCAGACCAGCAGGGCGACCAGGACGACCATGCTGAGGTTCTTGCCCGCGTAGTGCGCGAACGGCGGCAGCGTGGCCACCGCGAGCAGGAACACGATGGTCAGCGACGCGAGCAGGATGTTGAGCGCGATCTCGTTCGGCGTCTTCTGCCGGGACGCGCCCTCGACCAGGTTGATCATCCGGTCGATGAACGTCTCGCCGGGCTTCGTCGTGATCTTGATGACGATGCGGTCGGAGAGCACCTTCGTACCGCCGGTGACGGCCGAGCGGTCGCCGCCGGACTCGCGGATGACGGGAGCGGACTCGCCGGTGATCGCGGACTCGTCGACGGAGGCGACGCCCTCGACGACGTCACCGTCGCCGGGGATGATGTCGCCCGCTTCGCAGACGACCAGGTCACCGATGGTGAGCCGGGTGCCGGGCACCTGCTCCTCGGTCCTGCCGTCCTTGCCGAGGCGGCGGGCGACCGTGTCGGTCTTCGCCTTGCGCAGCGTGTCGGCCTGGGCCTTGCCGCGGCCCTCGGCGACGGCCTCCGCGAGGTTCGCGAAGATCACCGTCAGCCAGAGCCAGGCGCTGATGGCCCAGCCGAACCAGTCCGACGGGTCCTTGAAGGAGAACACCGTCGTCAGGACCGAGCCGACAAGGACCACGAACATCACGGGCGACTTGACCATGACGCGCGGGTGCAGCTTGCGGCAGGCGTCCGGCAGCGACTTGAGCAGCTGCTTCGGGTCGAAGAGACCCGCGCCGACCTTGCCCTCGCCGTCCTGACCGGGCTTGTGACCGGTCGGCACGTCCTGGTGCGGCGCCCGGGTGGGGGTGACTGCGGACATCTCGTCCTCGGATTTCTGCGTACGTACGGTCATGACGCGAGCCCTTCGGCGAGCGGGCCGAGCGCGAGCGCCGGGAAGTAGGTCAGGCCGGTGACGATCAGCACGGTGCCGACGAGGAGGCCGGTGAAGAGCGGCTTCTCGGTGCGCAGGGTGCCCGCGGTGGCCGGGATCGGCTTCTGCTCGGCCAGCGAACCAGCGAGCGCGAGCACGAAGACCATCGGCAGGAAGCGACCGAGGAGCATCGCGAGACCGATCGTGGTGTTGAACCACTGGGTGTCGGCGCTCAGTCCCGCGAAGGCGCTGCCGTTGTTGTTGGCGCCGGACGTGAACGCGTACAGGATCTCGGAGAAGCCGTGCGCGCCGGAGTTCAGCATGGAGTTCTTCGGCGTCGTCATGGCCATCGACAGGGACGTGAAGATGAGCACGAGCGCCGGCGTGATGAGGATGTAGCACGCGGCGAACTTGATCTCGCGGGTGCCGATCTTCTTGCCGAGGTACTCGGGCGTACGGCCGACCATCAGACCGGCGATGAACACCGCGATGATCGCCATGATCAGCATGCCGTAGAGGCCGGAGCCGGTACCGCCGGGCGCGATCTCGCCGAGCTGCATGCCGAGCATCGTGATGCCGCCGCCGAGGCCGGTGTAGGACGAGTGGAAGGAGTCCACCGCGCCGGTCGAGGTGAGCGTCGTGGACACCGCGAAGATCGACGAGCCGCCGATGCCGAAGCGGTTCTCCTTGCCCTCCATCGCGCCACCGGCCAGGTCGAACGCCGGGCCGTGGTGCGCGAACTCGGTCCACATCATCAGCGCGACGAAGCCGACCCAGATCGTCGCCATCGTCGCGAGGATCGCGTAGCCCTGCTTGATGGAGCCGACCATCTTGCCGAACGTGCGGGTCAGCGCGAACGGGATGACCAGGATCAGGAAGATCTCGAAGAGGTTCGAGAACGCGTTGGGGTTCTCGAAGGGGTGGGCCGAGTTGGCGTTGAAGTAGCCGCCGCCGTTGGTGCCCAGCTCCTTGATGGCCTCCTGCGAGGCGACCGCGCCGCCGTTCCACTGCTGCGAGCCGCCCATGAACTGGCCGACTTCATGAATCCCGGCGAAGTTCTGGATGGCGCCGCACGCGACGAGGACGATCGCGCCGATCACGGAGATCGGGATCAGGATCCGGACGACACCGCGGACCAGGTCGGCCCAGAAGTTGCCCAGCTCACCGGTGCGGGAGCGGGCGAAGCCGCGGACGAGCGCGACCGCCACGGCGATGCCGACCGCGGCCGAGACGAAGTTCTGCACCGCCAGGCCGCCGGTCTGCACGACGTGGCCCATGGCCTGCTCGCCGTAGTACGACTGCCAGTTGGTGTTGGAGACGAAGGACGCGGCCGTGTTGAAGGCCTGGTCCGGGTCGATCGAGCTGAAGCCGAGCGAGCCGGGCAGCGAGCCCTGGACACGCTGCAGCAGGTAGAGGAACAGGACGCTCACGGCCGAGAAGGCGAGGACGCCGCGCAGGTACGCGGTCCAGCGCATCTCGGTGTTCGGGTTGGCGCCGATGCCCTTGTAGATCCACTTCTCCACCCGGAGGTGCTTCTCGGAGGAGTAGACCCGGGCCATGTAGTCGCCGAGGGGACGGTAGGCCAGTGCCAGCGCGGCGATGAGCGCGAGGAGCTGGAGCACTCCGGCAAGTACGGGGCTCATATCTGTGCTCAGAACCTCTCCGGGTAGATGAGGGCGAGGACGAGATATCCAAGCAGGGCGACGGCCACGACGAGGCCGACGATGTTCTCGGCGGTCACAGCTTGGTCACCCCCTTGGCGACGAGTGCCACCAGCGCGAAGACCGCGATCGTGGTGACGACGAAGGCCAGGTCGGCCATCGTGAGCTCCCTGAGTAAAGAGGTTCGAGTTGGAACTGACACTGAGAGGAAACCCCCGGCCATGGCCGGTTTCGGTCCCCGTTGACGCCTCCCTTACGGGGGCGCACACGCCTTTGACGCGTCTCTTACGTGGAGGTGTGCGCGCCGTGATGCACGGCTCCCTGAATCGGCTCCCGGGAGAGGCGGAACCGCAGTCGGCAGATGACGGCATCGGTGTCACGGCGCACCGCGTGGGCGACGACGGCGCCGCGCTGGTTCTGCAGGATGCGCTGCCAGGGACGACCCGGTTCGGCCTCCGGGATGAGGACGGTGACGCGGGTGCCGGGGTCGGCGGCGGCGACCTCACGGACGTACGCGGCCACGGGCTTGCCGAGGGTGCGCCGCTCGGAGGCGATGTGGACGAGGTCGACGCCCGGGTTCCACAAGGCCCAGTCGCGCGTCAGGGCCTCCGTCTGCGCCCGGTCCTCCGGGTCGGTGTGGCAGACGGTGACGGCGCGGACCTCGTCGCCGAGGGAGTTCGCCGCGGTCAGGGCCTCGCTGGTGAGCCGCGAGAGGCTGGAGACGGGGACGATGACGAGCGAGCGGGCGTGGCTCGGGCATGCGGGGATGCGGCCGAGGCCGAGGCGCTCGCCGATCCGGTCGTAGGCGCGGTGCACGGCCTGGAAGGCGGCGACCAGCAGGGGCAGGGCGACGACGATCAGCCAGGCCCCGTCGTGGAACTTGGTGGCGGTGACGACGATCGCGCTGACGCCGGTGAGGACGGCGCCGAGCCCGTTGAGCAGCTTCTTGCCCAGTGAGCCGGGCACGCCGCGCCAGTGCAGGACCATGCCGACCTGGGCGATGGTGAAGCCGATGAAGACGCCGATGGCGAAGAGCGGCACGAGGGTGTTGGTGTCGCCGCCGGAGAAGACGAGCAGGGCGGCGGAGATCGCGGCGAGGGTGAGGACGCCGTGGCGGTGGACCTGGCGGTCGGCCTTGAGGGCGAAGACGTGCGGCAGGTAGTTGTCGCTGGCCAGCAGCTTGAGGAGTACGGGCAGGCCACCGAAGGACGTGTTGGCGGACAGCGCCAGCAGGATCATGGTCGCGAACTGCACGACGTAGAAAGCCCAGTTGTGGCCGAGAGAGGCGTCCGCGAGCTGGGCGAGGACGGTGACGCCCTCGACGGGCTGCAGGTGGAAGCGGGAGATGAGCACGCTCAGCCCGATGAGCATGACGCCGAGGACGGCGCCGAGGGCAATCTCGGCGTGCTGGGCGCGGCGGGCGCGCGGGGCGCGGAAGGACGGCACGGCGTTCGCGATGGCCTCGACGCCGGTGAGGGCGGAGCAGCCGGAGGCGAAGGCCTTCAGCAGGAGCAGCGCGCCTACGGTGGTGGCGTTGTCGGCGAGGACGGAGGCGTGTCCGGCCGCGGCCTCGGTGGAGACGGGCGCGGAGCGGAACAGGCCGACGACGATCAGGATCATGATCGAGGCGACGAACACGGCCGTCGGCACGATGAAGGCGCGGGCCGAGTCGACGATGCCGCGCAGGTTCACGGCGGTGATCAGCACGAGGACGGCCAGGCAGATCCACAGCCGGTCGTCGTAGAAGGCGGGGAAGGCCGACGTCAGGGCGGCGACGCCCGCGGTGACGGCCACGGCGACGTTCAGTACGTAGTCGAGGACGAGGGACGCCGCCGCGACCAGGCTCGTCCGGGCGCCGAGGTGCTTCTTCGCGACGGCGTAGGAGCCGCCGCCGTCCGGGAACGCGGCGATGACCTGCCGGTACGAGGCGACGAGTACGGCGAGCAGGGCGGCGATCGCAAGGGTGACGGGGAGGGTGAAGCCGAGGCCGTGGGCGCCGGCCGCCGCGAGGACCAGGACGATGGCCTCGGGGCCGTACGCGACGGAGGCCATGGCGTCGAGGGAGAGAGCGGCCAGGCCGGTTGTCGCGGTGAGCCGGTGCTTCTCGCTTGCCGCGTCTGTGGGGTCGGGGGGTTCCTCTGCGCCCTCGGTTTGGGCAGGGGTGGGTTCTGTTGCTTGGGTGGTCATCAGGGTCCTTCTCGCCGACTCGCCGTTGATGGTTGTGCGTTCACTGGCGGGTGCGGCTCTCGTCGTGGCTGGTCGCGCCCACGCGGCGGAGCCGCATATGGGCACAGCCCCGCGCCCCTTGGCGCACGGATCTGCCCGTTCAGGGTCTGTTCAGGGTCTGTCCCGTCGGCACGGCCGTCCTCGGCCTCTAGCGCGTTCTTCGCGCCGCGGCCCGTGAACTTGACGGGCTGTTGACACGTGCGGGGCGCACCGCGTCAAGAAGCCGTACGGAGTTGCGTTCGCGTGGCGTCAAGAGGCGGGACGGGAGTGCGGCGGCTCCCTACCGTCACCCGCATGCGAGACACGAGCGATGCCCGCGAGGCCGTGGCCCGGGACGAGCGGTGGGCCGGGGAGGCGCGCGACGCCGCGCTCTACGGGGGCGGCCTGTGCGCGCTGCTGCTCGGGATCGACGCGCTGTCCGGCCAACTCGCCCTGTGGCGCGCTGCGTTGTGGGCCGTACTCGGTCTCGCCCTCGCCCTGATACTGCTGCCGGCCCGGGTCACCGCCACGGCGGACCGGCTCACCGCCCGGGGCCTGTGGCGCGAGCACACCGTGCGGACCGACCGGCTGGTGGCCGTGCGCTGCGTCGACGGGGTGGCCCACCGGCTGGTGCTGCGCGACGCGTCGGGCGGCCGGGTCGAGATCGACCCGCGGGTCCTGGTGGACAGTCCCCCGCTGTGGCGGCTGCTCGACGAGGGCGCCCGGGTGTCCGTGGAGCGCGGGCTGCTGCTGTGCGGCGGGACGGCGCTGAAGAAGCTGGCCGCGCGCGTGGACGGGGAGCTGGCCCGGGACGTTTTCCGGGCGTCCGGGCTGCGCTGAGCCACCAACTCCCCCGACCAGGGCCTGAATTGCTTCGCGAGCCTCAGTGCCGCCCCACCGCCTGTCCCATCGGGGCGAACGGCAGCGAAAGCACCATGGTCAGTCCGCCGCCCGGGGTCTCCTCCGGGTCGAGGGTGCCCGCCATGGCCTCGGTGAGGCCGCGGGACAGGGCGAGGCCGAGGCCGAGGCCGGTGGTGTTGTCGGTGTCGCCCATCCGCTGGAAGGGTTCGAAGACGCGGTCGCGGTCGTCGGGTGCGATGCCGGGTCCGCGGTCGACGACCCGGATCTCCACGCGGCCCGCGAGGGCGCTGGCGCTGACGACGACCTTGCGGCCCGCCGGGGTGTGCCGGGCCGCGTTGCTCACCAGGTTGGCGAGGACGCGTTCGAGCAGCGGCGGGTCGGCGAGGACGGGCGGGATCTCCTGGAGGTCGGCGACCTCGACGGCGGGTTCGGCCGCGGGCAGGGAGTCGAGCGCGGCCGGGAGGACCTCTTCCAGGGCGGTGGCCCGCAGGTCGAGAGCGAGGGCGCCGGCCTGGAGGCGGCTCATGTCGAGGAGGTTCTCCACGAGCCGGTTCAGCTTGGCCATGGACGCGTCGGCGGTGGCGAGGAGTTCGGCCCGGTCCTCCGCGGAGAAGTCCACGTCCTCGCTGCGCAGGGACGTGACCGCGGCCAAGGCCGCGGCGAGCGGGGTGCGCAGGTCGTGGCCGACGGCCCGCAGGAGCGCGGTGCGCATCCGGTCGGCGGCCCTCACGGGCTCCACCTGGGCCGCCGCCTCGGCGAGCCGCGCCCGCTCCACGGCGGAGCCCACGTGTGCGGCGAACGCGGCGAGGACGCGCCGTTCGGAGGACGACAACTCCCTTCCGCGCAACAGGAGATGGCGGTCGGGACCGACGGGAACGGCGGTTCCCCTGCCCTCCGTCCTGTCGTCCTGCGGCTTGTCCACGAGCTCCGCGGCCTCGACGCCGAACGCCTCCCGGGTCCGTTCGAGCAGCGCCGGGATCGTGGTGCCGCCGCGCACGATCGTTCCCGCGAGGGACGACATGGTCTCGGCCTCCGCGGTGGCGCGGGCCGAGCGCCGTGACAGGCGCAGGGAGCGGTCGACGACGGCCGCCACGGTGGCCGCGACGACCGCGAACACCGCGACGGCGATCACCGCGTTCGGATCGCTGAGCGTGAAGTGCCCGACGGGCGGGATGAACCAGTAGTTCAGCAGCAGGGACGCGGTGACGGACGCGACGACCGCGGACGCGACACCCCCTATGCAGGCCACGCCCACGACGGCGAGCAGGAACAGCAGGGCCTCGCTGGTGAGGTCCAGATGGGCCCGTACGGCGTCCAGGCCGAGCAGCAGCGTCAGGAGCACGGGGAGGACGAGCCCGGCGACGGGTCCCGCGACCCTGCGCGCCGTGGACAACGTACGGCGGCGGGACGGCAACAGCGTGCCGCGGCCCGCCCGTTCGTGGGTGACGGTGTGCACGTCGATGTCGCCGGAGGTCGCGACGACGGACTCGCCCGTGCCGCGGCCGGTGAGGAAGCGTTCGAGGCGGCTGCGGCGGCTGGTGCCGAGGACGAGCTGGGTCGCGTTCTCGGCGCGGGCGAACTCCACGAGGGCGGACGCGACGTCGTCGCCGACCACGGAGTGGTAGCTGCCGCCGAGGTCCTCCACCAACTGGCGCTGCCGGGCGAGCGAGGCGTGCGAGGTGCCCGCGGCGAGGCCGTCGCTGCGGGCCACGTGGACGGCGAGCAGGTCGCCGCCCGCCGCGCGGTCGGCGATGCGGGCGGCCCGCCGGATCAGGGTGTCGCCCTCGGGGCCGCCGGTCAGTGCGACGACGACGCGCTCCCGGGTCTCCCAGACGCCGCCGATGCGGTGCTCGGAGCGGTACTCCTGGAGGGCCTCGTCGACCCGGTCGGCGACCCAGAGGAGCGCCAACTGCCTCAGTGCGGTGAGGTTTCCGGGGCGGAAGTAGTTGGCGAGGGCGGCGTCGACCTTCTCGGGGGCGTAGATGTTGCCGTGCGCCATGCGGCGGCGCAGCCCTTGGGGCGGCAGGTCGACGAGTTCGATCTGGTCGGCGCGGCGCACCACCTCGTCGGGGACGGTCTCGGCCTGCGGCACCTTGGTGATCTTCTCGACGACGTCGTTGAGGGAGGTCAGGTGCTGGATGTTGACGGCGGTGACGACGTCGATCCCGGCGGCGAGCAGCTCTTCGACGTCCTGCCACCGTTTGGCGTTGCGGCCGCCGCCCGGCACGTTGGTGTGCGCGAGTTCGTCGACGACGGCGACCTGGGGGCGGCGGGCGAGCAGCGCGGCGAGGTCGAGTTCGGTGAACCGGCCGCCCCGGTAGGCGCACTGCGCACGGGGCAGCTGTTCAAGACCGTCGAGCCGGGCCTCGGTGTGCGGCCGGCCGTGGCATTCGGCGACGCCGACGACGACGTCGGCCCCGCGATCGGCTCTGCGCCGTGCCTCGTCGAGCATCCGGTACGTCTTGCCGACGCCCGGAGCGGCCCCCAGATAGACCTTCAGACGGCCTCGCCTCACCTCACTCATGTCCCCAAAGAAAGCGCGCGGAGGGCGAGTTGGTCCCGTCCCTCGATGCCTTCTTGGCGGCACCTTGGCGCAGGTCACCAGGAGATTGACACTGCCTTGACGGGCCCTGGCCCTATAGGGTGAAGGCGGTGTGCCGGGAAGTCTGGTCGGCGGGGGGCCGGGGTGGCCCCGTTCTTGCTGAAGGACACAGGGGACGGCATGCGCGGCGTTGGAACGGTTCTGGCTCTGGTCGTACTCGCCACGGTGGTGGCGACGTTCGCCCGCCGCATGCGCATTCCCGCACCCTCCCTGCTCGTCGTTGCGGGCCTGCTCGTGGCGCTGGTGCCGGGCACTCCTGACATCGAGATCAGCCCCGACGTCATCGGCGTGGTCGTACTGCCGCCCCTGCTGTACGCGTCCGCGGAGGAGCTCTCCTGGCGTGAGCTGCGTGCCGTGTGGAAGCCGGTCGGGATCCTCGCCATCGGCCTGGTCCTGGCGTCGGCGGCGGCGGTCGGCGCGGTGGCGTCCTCGCTCACCCCGCTCTCGTGGCCGATGGCGCTGGTCCTCGGCGCGGTCCTCGCGAGCACCGACCCGGTGGCGGTGACGGCGCTCGGCAGGAGGCTGGCGCTGCCGCCGAAGGTGCAGGTCCTCGTCCAGGCGGAGAGCCTGTTCAACGACGCGACGTCGCTCGTCCTCTTCCGGGTCGCGGTCGGCGTCGCGGTGGCGTCGGCGGCCACCGACTGGCAGTCCGCGACAGGGGAGTTCGCGCTGCTCGCGGGCGGCGGCACACTGGTCGGCGCGGCGCTCGCCGGTGTCGTGACACTGATCAGGCGCCGCACCGAGGACCCGGTCCTGGAGACGGTGATCGCGCTGGTGACGCCGTACGCGGCGTACGTCCTCGCGGAGGCGGTGCACACCTCGGGCGTGACGTCGGTGGTGGTGGCGGGTGTCGTCCTCGGCGGCAGCGCCGACCGCCTGACCAACGCGCCCATACGTCTTCAACTCCACGCGGTGTACGGCACGTTGGTGTTCCTCCTGGAGTCCGTCGTGTTCAGCCTCATCGGGCTCGCGCTGCCCGCGCAGGTGCGTTCCCTTCCCGAAGGAACCGGCGGCTGGCCGCTGTACGCGCTGGCGGTGGCCGCCGTCCTGATCGCCGTACGGTTGCTGTGGCTGGCGCCGCTGTCGGCGCTGGTGCAGCGCAGGGGCGGGGTCGCCCGCACCGACTGGCGGGTCCCGGTCGTCCTGACGTGGGCGGGCACCCGGGGCGTCATGCCGCTCGCGGCGGCGCTGTCCATCCCGGTGGTCGCGGCCGACGGCACCCCGCTCACCGAGCGCCCGCTGGTGCTGGTCCTGACGACGTCGGTCGTGGTGGTCACGCTGGTCGTGCAGGGGTTCACGCTGGCCCCGGTCGTGCACCGCAGCGGCATCGCGCTCGAACCCGACCACACGGTCCGCGAAGAGGCCACGGCCCGCTGCAGCCTGGCGAGCGCGGGCATCCGCCGCCTCGAGGAGATGGCGGACCTGGAGGCGGCACCGGAGGTGGTCGTGGACCGGCTGCGCCGCACCCTGACGGCCCGCCTGGAGTCGGCACGGGAGCACCTGGGCAACGGCGTGAACGGGGACGGCCCGGCCCCTGACACCTCCGACCTCGTCTACCGACGGCTGCGCCGCGACCTGATCTCGGTGGAGGCCGCCGAACTGCGCCGCCTCTACGACGAGCACCGGATCAGCGACACGACGCGCCGCAGGCTGCAGCGCTCCCTCGACCTGGAGGAGGCGCGCCTGCTCAGCTGAACTCGCGCAGCCGAGGCCGCAGTCCGAGGACCGTCAGGGCCGCGGCCGCGAGCAGCGAGCCGACCGACCGGGGCAGGGCCCCGGTGGTCTCGGCGCGGCCTGCGCTCACCGAGGAGTCGAAGTGGCGCTGGTTGATGGCCTCGACCTTGTCGAGCGCCTTCATCCACTCCTGGAAGTGGGCGTTGGACGTGCCCGGCTCCCAGCCCATGCAGAACTCGGCGGCCTCGCGGTCCCGGCCCGCGGCGGAGAGGCGGCGGATCTTGGCGTCGTCGCGTACGTAGACGAGGTACGCGTCGACGGTGGCCGCCGCGGCGTCCCGCTCACCGGCGAACGTGATGTTGTCGAGTTCGCGGCGGAACTCGCCAGTGAACCGCAGGTCGTCATGGTCGGCGCGGTAGGCCGACCAGGTGCGCGCGACGTCGTCCGGGTAGCGCCCGTCGGAGGTGCCCTCGACCCCGTAGAGCAGGCCGGCCTTCTCGAAGAACGCCTGCTGGTAGCCGGTGCGCCGGTCGGGGTCGAGCAGATAGCGGCTCTCGTCCGCGTTGGCGTCGTGGGCGAGGGCGCGGGCCCGCGACAGGGCGACGACGGAGTCGAAGGAGTCACGGCGGGCGACCCGCAGGTGTGCGGCGTCGGCGGCGAGGGCCTGGGCGCCGAGGACGGCGGCGAGCAGCGCGCACGCGGTGGCGGCGAGCAGCCCGGGGTTGAGGATCCGGCGGAACCGGCGGGTCAGGTACCACTGGAGCGCGGCGAGCACGGCGAGGAGCAGGACGCCGAGGACGAGGGCGGCGACGAGCTGCCCGGTGTGCGCGTTGCGCGCGTCGCGGTACGCGTGCTCGAAGGCCATGTTGTTCGCGTCGGTCAACTCACGGGCCTCGGGCAGGAGTTGACTCTGCAACAGGTCGGTGGCGCGCCGGTAGTCGAGGACGGCCGCCTGCTTGCCGCCCTTGCGTTCGTCGCTGTCCAGGGCGCGTCCGACGAGTTCCTGGTAGCGGGCGTAGTCGGCAATGAGGGACTCGACGGTGTGCTGTGCGGCCGGATCGCCCTCGGCCGCGACGGCGAGGGTGCGCAGCGCCCGGCTGATGCTGGTGCGTGAGTCGCCGTAGAAGCCGACGGCCTTCGCGTACGGGGTCTGCAGGCGGCCCGCGCCCGCGTCCCCGCTCGCCAGCAGGATGTTGGCGACCTGCGCGTCCATGTCGTCGAGCGCGAGGTCGAGGTCGGCGGCGCTCGTGGTGCGCGGGGCGTCGCGCCCGGCGATGCCCGCCCAGGTGCCGTGCGCGGTGAACCCGGCGACGGCGAGCAGCACGACGAGCGCGGCGGCCACGGCGAGGACCGCGGCACGCAGCAGGCGCAGACGCGCGGGCAGGGTGGCGAACAGCCGCCGGTTCAGGACCCGGCGGTACCGGGGGACCCTGCGCGGTCCGCCCGGCCGGTGCCCCCCTCGTGGCTCCGGCGCGGGCGGCCCCGCAGGCGGGTCGACCGTCACGTGACGCGGTGGCGCGTGAACTCCGGCCCCCGCTGCAGAGTTCCGCGTCGTACCGGCGGTGATCGTCACTCGCCCTCCAGCGTTCACGCCACGGACGGTCGTCGCCCGTCCCCCGTGGCGACGAGTCTGCGCCGGGTTCCGGCCACGCCCGCGCGGTCTTGACGGCGTGCATACGCGCACGCGTACGGCCTTGATGCGAACTTGACGGGCTCGCCGGCCGGGCCGTCAGGGAGGAGCACATTCCGGCGCCTACAGGCGAGTTGGGGCCGGTCACCCTGGCTGCATGACTGCTCCGGCCGCCGGAGGGGCCGCGGGCGCCAGCGGCATGACACGACCACCGACCGGGCCCCGACGCCGCGCGCCCGACTGATCGACCGGGCACCTGCCCTGGCGAAGCCGGCGGCACACCGGCTCGGTTGATGGGTCGTCAGAAACCAGGCGTCAGCGGGCCGCTTCCCGTCATCAGAGGGCCGTATGGAAACGCGGGCCTGTCTTGCCCGGGCCCACCGTGCCCGGTTCCATGGATCTCGTGAACAGCGCGTGGCTCCTGCTCGACCGGCCGCCTCATCCGGCGCCCCGTCGCACGCCCCGCTGCCCGCGAACGCCCGCTCCACGCTGACGAGTTCGCCGACACATCCAGCGGGGCGCCGTGATCCGTCCGGCGCCCCATTCCCGTATCCGTATGTGCGCGCCCCGGTGGCGCCGCGTACCCACACCCTTGGACACCCCATGCCCGAAACATCCCTGTCCGGCCGCACCGTTCTGGTGACCGGTGCCACCTCCGGCATCGGCTACGACAGCGCGCGGCTGCTCGCCGAGCGCGGTGCGACCGTCCTGCTGCACGGCCGCACCGCGGAGCAGGCGAGCGCGGCCGCCGACAGGCTGGTCGCGACGTCGGCCACCGTCCGGGCCGAGCAACTGTGCTGCTTCGCAGCGGACTTCGCGCACCTCGACGAGGTCGAGGCGTTCGCGCGCAAGGTCGTCAGCGAGCACCCGCACCTGGACGTCCTCGTCAACAACGCGGGCATGGCCGCGCCCGAGCGGCACACCATCACCGCGGACGGCAACGAGATCGCTTTCCAGGTCAACTTCCTCGCCCACTACCTGCTGACGTGCCTGCTCGAACCGGCGCTGACCAGCGAGCCCGGCGGCCGCGTCGTCAACGTCTCCTCCTCGCTGCACCGCACCGGCAACATCCAGTGGAGCGACCCGAACCGCGCCCGCCGCTACTCGCGCCTGGCCGCGTACGCGCAGGCGCAGCTGGCCCTGACGGTGTTCGCCGCGGACCCGCGCGTCACCGCGGTCTCCGTGCACCCGGGCGCCTGCGACACCGCGCTGCTGCCCTTGTACGCGAACGAGGGCGTGACGCCGGCCGAGGGGGCCGCGCACGTGGTGCGGCTGTGCGACCCGGCGGTCGAGATCGTCAACGGCGCCTACTACGACCGCGACGAGCGCGTCGAACCGGCACCCGCCGCCCAGGAGGACCGCACCGTCAAGCGCCTCAACAAGCTGGCGGACCTGTTGGTCGGCCGCTCCACCGAGGCTTGAACGCCCTTCCCTTTCAATGGAGTTGAGCTCGATGTCCAAGCGCGCCCGCAAGAAGAAGGCACGCCGCAAGAAGTCCGCCAACCACGGCAGCAAGGCCGGTCAGCGCTGACGGCTCCCGTTCCGGGGTGCGGCGGCGGCCGCCGCCGCACCCCACCCCCTTCCCGTGTGAGGTCCGCATGATCGAGATCGCGCCCCGCGCCCTGCCCGCCCTGTCCCGCTGGTTCCCCGTGGGCACCCCGGGTCCGTCCGTCGTCGGGGAACACGCCCTGGCCACCGGGCACGGCCGCTGGTGGACGGACGACCCCGAGCAGCCGCGCGCGCTGGCCGTGACCTGCGCGGGCCACGCCGCGCTGCGCGGCGACCCGGACGCGCTCACGTCCGCGGCCCTCGCCCCGTTCGCCCACGCCTACGTCGACGCCCCGGCCCGCTTCCTGCCGCTGCTCGGCGCCGCGTTCGACCGGCTCACGCCCTGGGAGCGGATGGTGTGGACGCAGACCGCCGCGCCGCAGCCGAGCACGCCCCCGCGCGGCGTCCACGTCCGGCGCCTCGAGCCCGCGGACAGTGACGCTCTTGCCTCCCTCGGGCCCGACTCGGCCTGGATCGCGGAGAGTTGGGGCGGGGCGCTCGGGCTCGCCGCGTCCGGACACGGCTGGGCGGCGGTCGACCGCAGCGGTGCGGTGCTCGCCGTGGCCTGTGCGTACTTCCGGGGCACCCGCCACGAGGACGTCGCGGTCCTCACGGTCCCCGACCAGCGCCGCCACCGCCTCGCCCTGGCGTGCGTCATTGCGCTCACCGCCGACATCCGCGGCCGCGGGCACCTCCCCAGCTGGAACTGCTCGACCCTGAACCGTGCGAGCCGCCTGCTCGCCTGGACGGCCGGCTTCCGCCTCGTACGGGAATACGTGCACTATGCAGCGGGCGCCCCGGTGGAAGGTAGGGTGCCTCAACACGCAGCCGCATGAGGGCAGTAGGGGCAGCAGGGGGAGTCATCCGATGAAGGAACGCCGGTACCGCATCCTGGTCACCGGGTACGCGATCTCCTCGTACGGCACCTTCCTCAATCTGGTCGCGCTGAACCTGTACGTGTACGCGGTCACGGACCGGGCCCTCGCGGTCGGTCTGTTCATGGGCGCCCGGCTCTGCGCCGGGTTCCTCGCGGGCCTCGGCGCGGCGGCGCTGCTCGCCCGGTGCGCGGCCAAGCCGGTGATGCTCTGGTCGAACCTCGTGCAGGCGGCCGCGCTCCTGCTCCTCGTGTGCGCGCCGGACGGGCTGCGCACCGCCGCGCTGTTCCTCGTCTCCGCGGTGGTCGGCGGCGCGGGCACGTTCTTCATGGTCGCGTTCCGCAGCTCGATCCCCGACATGGTGGACGAGGGGCGGCACACCTGGGCCAACTCCCTGATGGTGAGCGGCCGTTCGATGGCGATGGTCGTCGGGTTCGCGTCGTCGGGCGTCGTCGTGTCGCTGCTCGGCTACCGCGCGGCGTTCGTCGTCGACATGGCCACGTTCCTGGTGTGCGCGGCGACGGTGGCGCTGCTGCCGCTGACAGCAGCCGCACGGACGGACCCGGCGCAGGCCCGAGCGCGAGAGCGCCGCTCACCCGGCGCCCTCGTCGCGCTCGGCTCCGCCCCCGTCATCGCCCTAATGGTGGCCCTGCGCGGCATCGACGCGCTCGGCTCCTCCTCGCACAACGCGGCGCTGCCGGTGTACTCCACGCAGTTGGACGCCGACCGGCCCGCCGTGTTCGTCAGTGTCTTCTGGTGCGTGTGGGCCCTGGGCAACGTACTGGTGCAACAGGTCGTCCAGCGGTACGTGAAGAAGGGCGGAAGGACGGTCGGAGCGCTGGGCTTCGGACTCGGCACGATCGTGATGTCGGCGACGTTCATCCTGGCGTTCGCCGGGCTCCCGTGGGCGCCGACCGTGATCGTGGCGCTGCTGGCGGGCGCCGCCGACGGCGTCACGGAAGTGTCGTACAGCTCGCACCTGCAGACCCTGCCGACCGAGCTGCGCACCCACGCGTTCGGCCTGTCGGCGACGGTGGAGAACCTCGGCTTCGGCCTCGGCATGATCGCGGTGGCCGCCGCGCTCGACGCCTTCTCCCCGCTGTCGGTCGTCGGGGTCGCGCACGGCGTGGCCATCGCGGTGGCCGTCGTGTTCGTGGCCCGGGTGCTGCGTACGCGGCGCGCCGCACCGGTGACCGTGGCGGGCTAGGGCGTGTCTTCAAACTCCCGTCTGCCTCACGACGCCTGGCACGCACTCTCGCCGCACCGGGCGTAAGGCCAAGTACATCCAGTACGAGGCCTTGCACCCGGCACGCCGAGAGCACGCACCAGACGCCGCGCGGCCGCCCTGCGGGCGACGACGGGAGTTTGAAGACACGCCCTAGGTCCCGAGGACGAGGACCCGCTCAGGCGGACGAGCCGCGCGCCGCCCACGCGCGCGGCACCGGCGAACGGTCCTCGACGGCCTGGGCCGCGTCGAGCACCGCCTCCTCCGTGAACCGGCCGCCGATGAGCTGCACCCCGAGCGGCAGCCCCTCGTGCAGGGCGACCGGCACGGTGACGGCCGGGAAGCCGAGCACGGGCACCGAGGTCATCGGCCACATCGCGGGGAAGAGCTCGCCGGACCGCCGCGCGCCGGCCAGGTCGGCGTCCTGCTCGAAGGGCGGCTCGGCGCACACCGGAGTGAGCAACAGCCGCTCCGCGCCCAGCAGTTGCTGCAGTCGCGTGATCAGGGTGGCGCGCCGCCCCCAGCCGCTGATGTACGTCTCCAGGTCCGGGCGTTCACCCCACACGGTGGCGGCCGCCGCGAAATGTCCGGCGAGCGCGGCGCGGATCGCGTCGTCGCCGATCTGCTCCACGACCCGCAGCAGCGGCCTGGTGTCCTCGGTGAGGAGCAGCAGCCACAGCCGGGCGGCCTCGGCGAGCAGCGGTTCGGCGACCGTCTTGTCGCCCTCCTCGACCTCGTACCCGGCGTCGGCGAGCCGGGCGGCGGCGTCGGTCACCGCCGCGTCGACCGCCGGGTGGTTCTTCGCGTCCCCGTCGCCCCGGACGACGGTGACCCGCAGCGGTCCCGCGCCGGCGGCCCGTCGGGGCACTGACGGGACACCGGCGGGGTCGCGCAGATCGGGGGTCGTCATGGCGGTCAGCGCGAGCCGGACGTCGGCCACGGTCCGCCCGAGCGGCCCCTGCACGGCGCAGGCGTGCACGGTCGGCGGGAAGTCCAGCGGCGTACGCCCCTCGGGAGTCTCGGCGTAGGCGGGAGGCCCCCAGCCGGAGACCCGCCCGACGGTGGGCCGCAGCCCCACGACTCCGCAACAGGTCGCGGGGAAGCGGATGGAGCCGCCGATGTCGTTGCCCTGGGCGAGCGGCGTGAAACCGTCGGCGATGCCGGCGGCCGCGCCCCCGCTCGACCCGCCCGGCGTCCTGCCGTGGTCCCAGGGGTTGAGGGTGCGGCCGTGCAGGTCGTTCCCGGAGAACCAGCGCAGCGAGAAGGCGGGCACGTTGCTGCGCCCGAGCGGGATCGCGCCCGCGCCGCGCAGGGCGGTCACGCAGGCGGCGTCCTCGTCGGCGACGTTCCCGGCGAGTGCGGCCACGCCGTTCGTCGTCGCGTACCCGCGCTGCTCGGTGTTGACCTTGATGGAGACGGGCACACCGTGCAGCGGGCCGAGGGGCTCCCCCGCGGCGACGGCGGCATCGGCCCGGCGGGCCGCGTCGAGCGCCTCGTCGGCCCGGACCTCCACGAGCGCGTTCGTGACCGGGTTCGCCTCCTCGATGCGCCCGAGGCAGGAGGCGACGACCTCGGCTGCGGAGACCTCCCGGCCGCGCACGGCGGCGGCGAGCTCGGTGGCGGACCACTGCCACAACTCGGTGTGCTGATCCGGACTTCCCATGGGGCACCTCTTCGGGACGGGGTGGCAGGACAAGGGAACAAGCGGGACAAGGGAACAAGAGGCCACGGGACCGGTGCGGGATGGAGACCGCGGCAAGGGGAGGGACACCGGAGGGCTCGCTCGGGCAGGCCGCCGCGAACCCCGTCATACAACGGCGTTTTATTTCGCGCACAGACTGCGCCGCGGCCTCGGGCGCTGTCAACCCCCGCCCGCCGGACGCCACTTCAGCCGGCGGACCCCTTGAGCAGATCGACGACGGCCAGGATGGCCCGCTCCCCGCGCTCGGCGGTCCAGCGCTCCGGGTCCTCCAGCGTCGCCAACCAGTAGCCGCGCATCAGGAGATGGAGCATGTCGCCGACCAACTCGCCGCCGGACAGGCCCCCTTCAGCGGCGAGCGCACCCAACTCCTCGTGGCTGCGCCGCGACGTTTCCCGCAGCAACGCCTCGACCTCGGCGCCCGCACCGGGCCCCGCGCTGGCGATCTCCATCATGAGCCGGCGCAGCACCTCGTCGTTCTGCTGGGTGGTGCACATCCAGCGAACGGCCCCGCGCAGCCGCTCCTCACCCTCGACACCCGCCAGCTCCTCGGCCATCTCGCGGTCCCAGCCGGCCTCGGCGCGGCGCATCGCGTTGATCATCAGGGCAGCACGGCTGGGGACGTAGTTGGTCACCATCGCGGTGGATCCGCCGAGCCGTTGGGCCACGGCCCGAATGGTCACGGAGCGGACGCCGCGCTCGCGGGCGACCTGAATGGTGGCGTCCGCGATCTCGTCGAGCCGCCTGGCCTCGTCTACCTCGATCGGCATGTCGCCGACCTTAACGCAATGGCTTGACCGCGTTCACACGGAGCTGCAATGTTGTTATACAACGTCGTCACATCACAGCGTTGTTCATCCCATTGCCCGGCCGCTTTCCGGCCAGTTCCGGGAGACCACCCACATGACCTTCACTTTCTCGCGCGTCGGCCCGGCTCCCGTGCCCCCGCGGGCCCACGAGTTCCGGGTCCGGATGCGCGACGGGGTCCGGCTCGCCACGGACGTCTACCTCCCCGAGGCGCAAGCCCCCGACCCCGCCGACCCCGCCGTCCCCACCGTTCTCGTACGCCTGCCGTACGACAAGAACAGCCGCTACGTCTACTTCGACGAGATCGCCGCCCGCTTCACCGCCCGCGGCTACGCGGTCGTCGTACAGGACGTGCGCGGCAAGTTCCGCTCCGAGGGCCCGACCGTGCCGTTCCTGCGCGAGCCCGACGATGGCTACGACACGATCGACTGGATCGTCCGACAGCCCTGGTCCAACGGCCTGGTGGGCATGTTCGGCGACTCGTACTACGGCTTCACGCAGTGGGCCGCGGTCTCCTCCCAGCACCCGGCGCTGCGCGCGATCGTGCCCCGGGTGACCACGGTGGACTTCAACGCGACCACACAGAGCGGCAGTTCGGTCGGCCGGCCGGTCTGGCTCGAGGGCATCGAGTACTACGCGCACTACTGGGTCGACCAGGGCGTGTACGAGTACGAGCCGGACCGCACCGTCCGGCCGGTCATCGACCAGTACGAGCAGGCGTTCCGCGCGATCGGCGCCCGCTCCACCTGGTTCGACCTGCTCGCCCCGCGCTTCACCGACCTGTTCCCGGCGCGCGGCAGACACCCCTTCGACGCGCGCCCGGTGCCGGTGCTGCACTGCGTGGGCTGGTTCGACAACATCGTGACCCCGCACATGCGCGACTACATGGAGCTCGCCGCGCGCCCCGGCTGGGACGCGGTGCAGTACCTGTGGGCGGGCGCCGTCGACCACGAGAACTACCGGCTCGCCGACGCCCCGGCGACCGGGGAGAGCGACCACGCGCAGAGCGCGGCCGCCCTCGAGCGCATGCTCCCGGACTACGTCGACCCGGCGCTCGCCTTCTTCGACGTGTTCCTCAAGGGCATCCGCCGGGCCGACGAACTGCCCAGGGTCCGTTGGGAGTTGGGGCATGCCGAATGGCGGACCGCCGCGTCGTGGCCGCCGCCGGACGCCGTGCGGCACACCTGGTGGCTCGATGCGGCGACGGGCACCCTCGACGCCCTCGACGAGCCCGCGCCGACCACGCCGGGCCTGGCGCGGTGGACGTACGACCCGGAGGACCTCGTCCCCTCGGTCGTCGAGAACTCCTTTGCCGTGCTGCACAGTTACCCCGATCTCGCCCCGGTCGCGGCCCGCGAGGACGTGCTCTGCTTCTTCGGTCCCGTGCTGGGCGAGGCGCTCGACCTCGCGGGGCCCCTCGCGCTCGACCTCCATGTGACCAGCACCGCCCCGGAGTTCGACGTCTTCGCCAAGCTCGTCGACGTCCTCCCGGACGGGCGGATGCGGCCCCTCGCACGCGGCGAGGTCCACGTAAGGACCGACGAGGCACCCGACGAGGTGCGCGTCGACCTCGGGCACACCGGCTACCGGGTCCGCCCCGGGCACCGGCTCGCCCTGCTGCTCGCGAGCAGCGACTACCCGCTCTACCTGCCCGCGTCGGGCAGTGCCGAGAACCCGTGGACGACGCTCGCCCCGAAGCCGAGCACCCAGACGCTGCGCACCGGCGCCGCCCACCCCTCACGCCTCGTCGTCACCGCTCTGCCCGCGCGGCACTGAACGCCCCGCTCCCCCACGCGCGCACCCGCACCGAAGGACCCGGCACGACTCAGAACTCCCGATCAGGAGCACCTCATGCACGCTCCCCGACGCACCGCCCTGCCGCTCGCGGCCCTGGCCACGGTGCTCGCGCTCACCTCCTGCTCGTCCGGCGGGGGCCGGGCGACGCCCGGCACGGTGCGGCTCACCTCCACGACGCCCGCCGCGCACGGCACCGTCGACGGCGTCACCTGGAACCTGCCGATGGGCGAGCCGACCACGCTCGACCCGGCGAAGGTCGGCGACTACTCGCCCAGCACCGTCGCCGCCAACCTCTGCGACCCACTGGTGCGCCTGAAGGCCGACTACTCGACCGCGCCCGGCCTCGCCACCTCCTGGCACCGCCCGGACCCGAGGACGCTGGTCCTGAACCTGCGGCGCGGCGTCACCTTCTGGGACGGCAGCCCGATGACCGCCGACGACGTCGTCGCAAGCCTGCAGCGCCAGCGCGTGCCGGCCACGCAGAGCGTCAACATCCAGGTCCTGGCGCACGTCACCACCATCAAGGCCACCGGCCCCCACCAGGTCACCGTCCGCTTCCGCACGCCGGACTCGCTGTTCCTCACCTACCTGGCGAACGGGTTCGGGGCCGTCAGCAAGGCCGCGTACCTGAAGAAGGCGGGCGCCGCGTACGGCACCGCCAAGGGCGGACTGATGTGCACCGGCCCCTTCGAGCTGAGCGACTGGCGGTCGGGCGAGTCGATCACCGCCGTGCGCAACACCGCGTACTGGGACCCGGCGCTGCGCCCCAAGGTCAAGAAGCTCACGTTCCGGTTCATCACCGACAACGGGACGCTGACCAGCGCCCTCATGTCCGGCCAGATAGACGGCAGTTACGAGATACCGTCGACCGCCGCCAAGGCCCTGCGCACGTCCAAGGAGGGGAACCTCTACTACGGCCCGTCCGCGCAGACCGTGTTCCTCATCCCGACGAGCCCCACCTCCCCCGTCGCCGACCGCCGCGTCGCCGACGCGCTCTCCCTCGTCCTCGACCGCGACGCGCTCGTACGCAACGTGTACGACGGCGCGGCCCAGCGGCAGAAGACGTTCATCCCCTCGCTCGTCTGGAAGAACAGCGCGGCCAAGGACGTCTACGCGCAGGGGTACGACGCGCTGCCCGCGCTCCGCGGTCCGGACGTCGCCACGGCGAAGAAGCTCGTCGAGCAGGCCGCCCCGAAGCAGCGCACCGTCACCGTCGCCATGGGCGCGGGCGACCAACAGTCCCTGCAGACACTGACGTTCCTCCAGGCAGGCGCCAAGCAGATCGGCCTCAAGATCGCGATCCGGCAGCTCCAGCCCACGCAGATGTCCGGCATGTTCTACAACCCGGCGCTGCGCAAGGGCCTCGACGCCACCATGGTCCTCGGCTACGTCGAGCTGCCCGACCCACTCTCCTACGCGGACATGCTCACCGACCCGAAGTCCCCGCTGAACTGGACCGACTACCGCAACGGGGACGTCACTTCACACCTGGACGCGGCCAGGGCGTCGACCGACGAACGGACCGCCGCGACCGAGTTCACCCAGGCCCAGGCCCTCTACGCGAAGGACTTCCCGGTCGTCCCGATCGTCTGCCCGTACGAGCGGCTCTTCCTCAACAAGCGGCTCAGCGGCGCCCCCGCCTCCTTCGCCTACATCAACATGCCGTGGGCGGCCCGCCTCGGCGGCACCGGGCAGGGTGCCTCATGATCCGGCGCTTCCCGATCTGGCGCTTCATGGCCCGGCGCACCGCGGCGCTCGCGGTGACCGCGCTGGTCGCGAGCGTCGCCGTGTACGGGGCGCTGTTCGTCTCGCCCGGCGATCCGGCGACCCTGCTGGTGGGCGGCGGCAGACCGCCGAGCGCGAAGCTGCTCGCCGAGATCCACCACCAGTACCACCTCGACGACCCGTTTCTGCAAGGGTATTGGCGCTGGCTCACCGCCCTGTTCCACGGCGATCTGGGGCAGTCCCTCAGCTACCGGGACTCGGTCACGCACCTCGTCGGCGACCGTCTCGGCAACACCCTGTTCCTGGTGGCGTACGCGGCCGTCCTCATCATCGTGGCGGGCGTCTGCCTCGGCGCGTTCGCGGCGCTGCGCGGCGGCTGGGGCGACACGGTGGTGACGATGGTGACGACGACGCTGATGGCGGTGCCGACGTTCGTCATGTCGGTGCTGCTGATCTGGGGACTCTCCGTGCGCTGGGCCCTGTTCCCCGCCTACGGCACGGGCGAGGGTTTCGCCGGACGCCTGGAACACCTCACGCTCCCGGCGCTCGCGCTCGCCGCGACCTGGCTCGCGTACGTCGCCCAGGTGACGCGCTCCGCGGTACGCGCCGAACTCGCCTCGGAGCACGTACAGACGGCACGCGGCCGGGGCCTGCCCGAGCGCCTCGTCGTACGCAAGCACGTGCTGCGCAACGCGTCCGCCCCCATCTTCTCGGTGTCGGGGGTCGCCGTCGCGGGCCTGATCGCCGGCTGCGCGATCGTCGAGCAGGCCTTCGGCGTCAACGGCATCGGGGCGCTGCTCGTGCAGAGCGCGGCCAAGCAGGACCTGGCGGTGGTGCAGGCGCTCGCGCTGATCAGCGTCGTCCTGTTCGTCGGCGTGAACACCGTCGTGGACGTGGTCACGGCGCTGCTCGACCGCCGCACGCCCTTGGAGGCGGCCGCATGACGACCTTTCAACTCGCCCTGAACACAAGGGTGTTCCGACGCGGCAACGGCGTACTGATCACCTCGGGGACCGTGGTCGCCCTCGTGGTCCTGCTCGCGGTGTGCGCCCCGCTCGTCGCCCCGTACGACCCGGAGGCCGTCGACCCGACGGCCGTGTACCAGGGCGGTTCGGCGGCGCACTGGCTCGGTACCGACGACACCGGGCGCGACATCCTGTCCCGGCTCCTGTACGGGGCGCGGCTGAGCCTGTTCGCGCCTGCCGTGGTGACCGTCTGCGCGAGCGCCGTCGGCACCGCGCTCGCGCTCGCGGCGGCCTGGCTCGGCGGCTGGTACGACCGGCTGCTCTCCGGTCTGCTGAACGTCGTGTTCGGCTTCCCCGGGCTGATCCTCGCCGTGGTCGGCGCGGCCGTCTTCGGGGCGGGACTCCGGGTGGCGGTCGTGACGCTGTCCGTCGCCTATCTGCCGTACGTCGCACGCACCGTGCGCGGCGCCGCGCAGCGCGAGGTGCACCTGCCGTACGTGGCCGCGCTGCGCATGCTCGGCATGTCCGGCCGGCGGATCTGTCTGCGCCATCTGCTGCCCGCGCTGCTCCCGCTGGTCCTGGTGCAGGTGACGGTGTCGTTCGGCTACACGCTGCTCGACGTGGCGGCGTTCTCCTTCATCGGGCTCGGCGCCCAGCCGCCGACCGCCGAATGGGGGCTGATGGTCGCCCAGGGCGCCTCCGGGGTCCTGGCGGGACGGGCCGAACAGTCGCTGTACGCGGGCCTGGTGATCGTCGTGTTCGTCATCGCCTGCACCCTGCTCGGCAACGGCCTGTCCCGACGACTCCTGGGGGACGACCGATGACGGCCCTGCTCGACATCCGTGGCCTGCGCGTCACCCTCCCCCTCGGCGGCACCGACCGCACCGTCATCCACCGGGTCGACCTCTGCGTGGCGGCCGGTGCGGCGGTGGGTCTGGTCGGCGAGTCCGGTTCCGGCAAGTCGCTGACCGCCCGGTCCGTACTGCGGCTGCTGCCGGCCGGCGCCCGCGTCGAGGGTGACATCCTGGTCGACGGCGCCTCCGTGCCCGCCATGGGGCCGGCCGCGCTGCGCACGCTGCGGGCGCGGGACGTCGCCATGGTCTTCCAGGACCCGCGGGCCCACATCAACCCGGTGCGCACGGTCGGCGACTTCCTCACCGAGGGCCTGCTCGCCCGCGGCACCCGGCCGCGCGACGCCACGGCCACGGTCACCGCCCTGCTCCGCGACGTCGGCATCCCCGACGCGGCACGACGGATGCGGCAGCGTCCGCCGGAGCTGTCCGGGGGGCTGCTCCAGCGCGTGATGATCGCGGCCGCGCTCGCCGGCGACCCGTGTCTGCTGCTCGCCGACGAACCGACGACGGCGCTGGACGTCACGACGCAGGCCGAGGTGATGGCGATCATCGACGAGGCCCGCACGGCCCGGGGCCTCGCGATGCTGTTCATCACGCACGACCTGGCCCTGGCCGCCGCCGTCTGCGACCGCGTCGCGGTGATGTACGCGGGCTCGCTGGTGGAGGACCTCCCCGCCGGGCATCTGCACAAGGCGGCCCGACACCCGTACACCCGGGCACTGTTGGCGTCCCGTCCCGCGCCGGGGGCGGACGACCGTCCGCTGCGGGCGATCCCCGGCCGGCCGCTGTCCGCGTTCGAGGCCGGGCCGGGCTGCGCGTTCGCGCCGCGCTGCCCGGCGGCGCGTGACCTGTGCCGCACCGAGCGCCCCGGACTGCGGCCCGTCGGTGACGGACTCGCCGCCTGCCACTATCCCGCGGAGCCCACCGATGACTGATGCGCGTGACGACCCGTACGTGCTCGAAGCAGCCGGTCTGCGCAAGGAGTTCGGCGACGTGGTCGCCGTCGACGACGTCACCCTCTCGCTGGCGCCGGGCGGCTCCCTGGCCGTCGTCGGCGAGTCCGGCTCCGGCAAGACGACCACCGCCCGGATGATCGCGGGCCTGGAACGGCCCACGGCCGGAACCGTACGGATCGCCGGACGCGAGCGCCTGCGCCCGCCCCGCCGCACCGCGGAGCGGCGCCGCGCCGCCCGCGAGATCCAGCTGGTCTTCCAGGACCCGTACGCCTCCCTGGACCGCCGCCAGCGGGTGCGCGACTGCCTCGCCGAGGTCGTCGCGCTCCATACGGACCTGCGCGGCCCCGACCTGGACCGGCGCGTGGCCGAACTCTGCGACCAGGTGGGCCTGGACGAGCGCCAGGCGGCCGCGCTGCCCCGCTCCCTGTCCGGCGGCCAACGTCAACGGGTCGCTCTGGCAAGGGCGTTGGCGGTGCGCCCCAAGGTCCTCGTCCTCGACGAGGCCGTCGCGGCGCTCGACGTGTCCGTCCAGGCGCAGATCCTCACGCTGCTGCGCGAGATCCGCGAACGGACGCCGGTGGCCTATCTGTTCATCACGCACGACCTGGGCGTGGTCCGGCACGTCTGCGACGACATCGTGGTCATGCGCGGCGGCAGGATCGTCGAACGCGGGCCGGTACGCGCCGTGTTGACCGAGCCGACGGCCGCGTACACGAGACAACTGCTCGACTCCGTGCCACGCCCGGGCTGGAAGCCCACCCGCCACCTGAAAGGAACCCCATGAACGACGCTCCCACCCTGACCTTCGCCTTCGAGATCCGGGCGGAGGTGGCCCCGCCGCTGCACATCGGCCACGGCAGCGGCGAACGCACCGAGTTCACCCCCATCACCGGCGGCACGGTGCGGGGCCCACGGCTGAACGGCACCGTCATCGCGGGCGGCGGCGACTGGTCCGAAACCCGGGGCGACGTCTGCCAGTTGGAGGCCCGCTACCTGCTGCGCGCGGACGACGGCACCGTGATCGACATCGTCAACCGGGGCTACTACGTGGAGTCCGAGGCGGGCGTGTACTTCCGCACCGCCCCGGTCTTCCGCACGGACGCCCCCGCCCACCGCTGGCTCACCTCGACCGTCTTCGTCGGCCTGGCGCACGCCGAGGGGGATGAAGACGGTGATGCTGATGGTGGCGGTGACGGGGTCGCCATCGTGATCCGCTGCTACAGCCTGGACTGAGCCGGGCTGGGGACGGGCCTCAGGCGCCCACGTACTGCGCCAGGTGCTGACCGGTGAGGGTCTTCTTGCGGGCGGCGATCAGCTCGGCCGGGGTGCCCTCGAAGACGACGGTGCCG
This sequence comes from Streptomyces sp. NPDC050085, assembly GCF_044460595.1. Classification (NCBI taxonomy): domain Bacteria; kingdom Bacillati; phylum Actinomycetota; class Actinomycetes; order Kitasatosporales; family Streptomycetaceae; genus Streptomyces; species Streptomyces sp. NPDC050085. The sequence continues at coordinate 1,729,368 of NZ_JBITJZ010000001.1, forward strand.
CCGTCGTGTCCGGCGCCCGGGCCGAGGTCGATGATCCAGTCGGCGTGCGCCATGACGGCCTGGTGGTGCTCGACCACGATCACCGACTTGCCGGAGTCGACGAGCCGGTCGAGCAGCCCGAGCAGCTGCTCGACGTCGGCGAGGTGCAGCCCGGCGGTCGGCTCGTCGAGGACGAAGACGGCACGGTTGCCGCCCTTGTCCGCCATGTGCGTGGCCAGCTTGAGCCGCTGGCGCTCGCCGCCGGAGAGCGTGGTGAGCGGCTGGCCGAGGGTGAGGTAGCCGAGCCCGACGTCACGCAGCCGCTCGAGGATCTTGTGCGCGGCGGGCGTGCGCGCATCGCCCGTACCGAAGAACTCCTCGGCCTCGGCGACCGACATCGCGAGCACCTCGCTGATGTCGCGCCCGCCCAGGTGGTAGTCGAGCACGGAGGCGTCGAACCGCTTCCCGTCACAGTCCTCGCACGTCGTCGAGACACCGGCCATCATCGCCAGGTCGGTGTAGACGACGCCGACGCCCTTGCACGTGGGGCACGCGCCCTCGGAGTTGGCGCTGAACAGGGCCGGCTTCACCCCGTTCTCCTTGGCGAACGCCTTGCGGATCGGCTCGAGCAGCCCGGTGTACGTCGCCGGGTTGCTGCGCCGCGAACCGCGGATCGCGCCCTGGTCGACAAAGACGACGCCCTCCCCTGCCGGGATCGACCCGTGCACCAGCGAGCTCTTGCCGGAGCCTGCGACGCCGGTGACGACGGTCAGGACGCCGAGGGGGATGTCGACGTCGACCTTCTTGAGGTTGTGCGCCGAGGCACCGCGGATCTGCAGCGCGCCGCTGGGCTCGCGCACGCTGGACTTGACCGAGGCCCGGTCGTCGAAGTGCCGCCCGGTGACGGTGTCGGCGCCACGCAGCCCCTCGACGGTCCCCTCGAAGCAGACCGTGCCGCCGCCCGCACCGGCGCCGGGCCCGAGGTCGACGACATGGTCCGCGATGGCGATCATCTCGGGCTTGTGCTCGACGACGAGCACGGTGTTGCCCTTGTCGCGCAGGCGCAGCAGCAGCTCGTTCATCCGCTGGATGTCGTGCGGGTGCAGTCCGGTGGTCGGCTCGTCGAAGACGTACGTCGTGTCGGTGAGCGACGACCCGAGGTGGCGGATCATCTTGACGCGCTGCGCCTCACCGCCGGACAGGGTCCCGGACGGCCGGTCGAGCGAGAGGTAGCCGAGCCCGATCTCGACGAACGACTCCAGGGTGGCGAGCAGCGTCTCCAGGAGAGGAGCCACGGACGGCTCCTTCAGCCCGCGCACCCACTCCGCCAGGTCCCTGATCTCCATCGAACAGGCGTCGGCGATGTTGATCCGTTTGATCTTCGAGGACCGGGCGCCCTCGTTCAGGCGGGTGCCCGCGCACTCGGGGCAGGTGTCGAAGGTGACCGCGCGCTCCACGAAGGCCCGGATGTGCGGCTGAAGTGCGTCGACGTCCTTGGAGAGCATGGACTTCTGGATGCGCGGGATCAGCCCCTCGTACGTGAGGTTGATGCCGTCGACCTTGATCTTGGTCGGCTCCTTGTACAGCAGGTCGTGCAGCTGCTTCTTCGTGTACTTGGCGATCGGCTTGTCCGGGTCGAAGAAGCCGCAGCCGGTGAAGATGCGGCCGTACCAGCCGTCCATGCTGTAGCCGGGGATGGTCAGCGCACCCTCGTTCAGCGACTTGCTGTCGTCGTACAGGGCGGTCAGATCGATGTCGGTGACCGCGCCACGGCCCTCGCAGCGCGGGCACATGCCGCCGGTGATGCTGAAGCTGCGCCGCTCCTTGACGTCCTGCCCGCCGCGCTTGACGGTGACCGCGCCCGCGCCGCTGATCGAGGCGACGTTGAAGGAGAACGCCTTGGGCGAGCCGATGTGCGGCTTGCCGAGGCGGCTGAACAGGATCCGCAGCATGGCATTGGCGTCGGTGGCCGTGCCGACGGTGGAGCGGGGGTCGGCGCCGAGCCGCTGTTGATCAACGGTGATCACGGTCGTCAACCCGTCGAGCACATCGACCTCGGGCCGGGCGAGCGTCGGCATGAAGCCCTGCACGAAGGCGCTGTACGTCTCGTTGATCAGCCGCTGCGACTCGGCGGCGATCGTGTTGAACACCAGGGAGCTCTTGCCCGACCCCGACACCCCGGTGAACACGGAGAGGCGGCGCTTGGGGAGCTCGACGCTGACGTCCTTCAGGTTGTTCTCCCGCGCCCCGTACACCCGGATCAGGTCGTGGCTGTCGGCAACGTGCTGCGCAGGCGACTGCGGGGCGGCGGTCTTCCTGGCCTTGCTGGTCATCGTCTCTCCCTGGATCCCTGGGTCACGCGCGGTCTTGCGGTGGTCCATCCGCAGTATCACCGGCAGCCGCCCGTCGCCGCAGGCGGACGACGGACGGCCGTGGTGGTGCGGCCCTGCTCAGCTCAGCTCAGCTCGGTTCAGCTCAGTTCGTTGATGCGGATCATGTTGCCCGCGGGGTCGCGGAAGGCGCAGTCGCGGACGCCGTAGGGCTGCTTGATCGGCTCCTGCACGACCTCGGCGCCGCTGGCGAGCACCCGCTCGAAGGTGGCGTCGAGGTCGCGGGTGGCGAGCACGATCCGGGCGTAGTTGCCCTTCGCCATCAGCTCGACGATGGTGCGCCGCTCGTCCTCGGTGAGGCCCGGGTCGGCGGCCGGCGGCTCGAGCACGATCGACGTGCCGGGCTGGTCGACGGGCCCGACGGTGAGCCAGCACTTGTCGTCGTAGCGGACGTCGTTGCGCACCTCGAAGCCCAGGCCGTCGCGGTAGAAGGCCAGGGAGGCGTCCGGGTCGTCGTGCGGAAGGAAGGTCCAGTGAATGGTGAGGTCCATGCCGTCGACGCTAGGACGGGCACGGGTCCGGTGGCTTCTCCATTCCTGACCGCTTCCTGACCGCTTCCTGACCGGTGTGGGGCCCGGGGCCCGATGTCACCGGCGGCCGCGCACCGTGAGCCGCTCCATGCCCGCGACGCCCACCGCGGCGAGGCCGATCTGCAGGGCCAGTTCGACCCAGTCGACGCCCCGGGTGTCCGCGACGCCGAGGGCCCCCGCGACGGCCGTGCCGACGAGCGCGGCGACGATGCCGACCAGGATCGTCCAGAGCACCCCGATGCGCTGGCGCCCGGGGATGACGAGCCGGCCCAGGGTGCCGAGCACGATGCCGATCAGGATCGCGGTGAAGATGCCGGAGATCTCCATGCCTGCATGCCTCTCGTCGATGCGCCTCGTCGAGCAGATGTCGGTGACGTGGCCCCTGGCAAGAGGACGCGGCCACGCGCCCCGCCGGTTGAGAGCAGCGCGAGCCCTAGGGCGTGTCTTCAAACTCCCTCCCCCAGCCTTCGGCCGGGGGGACCCCCACGCCCGCAGGGCGGCCGCGCGGCGTCTGGTGCGTGCTCTCGGCGTGCCGGGTGCAAGGCCTCGTACTGGATGTACTTGGCCTTACGCCCGGTGCGGCGAGAGTGCGTGCCAGGCGTCGTGAGGCAGACGGGAGTTTGAAGACACGCCCTAGTCGTGCGACGCCTGTCCGCTGACCCGGTGGTCGGCATGGCTCAGCGCCTCCATGACCAGGCGGCGCAGATGGCCGTCGGTCAGGCGGTAGTGCACGTGGCGGCCCTCGCGGCGCGTCTCGACGAGTCCGGCGAGGCGGAGCTTGGCCAGGTGCTGGCTGACCGCGGTGCGGGAGGCGTCGCACCGCTCGGCGAGCGAGCCGACGTCGGACTCGCCCTGCGCCCCCGCGAGCAGCCAGAGCACGTGCAGCCGTGTCGTGTCCGAGAGCAGGGCGAACACCCGCGTCGCCGCGGCCAGTCGGGCCGTGTCGGGTTCCCGCAGGTGCGCATGGGGCGCAGCTGGGACGGGCTCGCGTTCAGGCATGGGGCCAGCGTACGGCTCGGGATGCACGCGAGCGCACATTCGTCATGTGCGCAGATGCGCACATGACGACTACACTCACCGGAACCCGAAGTCGTTCAGGAGCCCCGCCCCGCGCACGGGAGCCGCCGCATGCCCATCACCCGGCCGACCACCCGGCCGACCACCCTGCCGACCGTCCTGCGTCACCGGACGTACCGCCGCCTGTTCACCGCCCAGGTCGTCGCCCTGACCGGCACCGGCCTCGCGACGGTGGCGCTGAGCCTGCTCGCGTACGACCTCGCGGGCGCCCGCGCCGGAGAAGTGCTCGGCACCGCGCTGGCGATCAAGATGGCGGCGTACGTGCTCATCGCCCCCGCCGTCGGCGCGCTCGCCGGCCGGCTGCCGCGCCGCACCCTCATGGTGGGCGCCGATCTGACCCGGGCGGCGGTGGCGCTGTGTCTGCCGTTCGTCGGGCAGATCTGGCAGGTGTACGTGCTGATCTTCCTGTTGCAGTCCGCGTCGGCGGCGTTCACCCCGGCCTTCCAGGCGGTCCTTCCCGACGTGCTGCCCCAAGAGCGCGACTACACGCGGGCGTTGTCGCTGTCCCGTCTCGCCTACGACCTGGAGAGCCTGTTCAGCCCGGCCCTCGCGGGACTGCTGCTGACCGTGATGACGTACGGCTGGCTCTTCACCGGCACGGTGCTCGGCTTCCTCGCCTCGGCCGCGCTCGTGGTGTCCGTCGCTCTGCCCGCGCGAGTGACGGCCGCACCGGTCCGCGCCAGGGCCACGGCGGGCAGCCGCCGCTTCTTCCAAGTTCCGCAGCTGCGCGCGCTGTTGGCGCTGAACGCGGCCGTCGCGGCGGCCGGCGCGATGGTGACCGTGAACTCCGTCGTGTACGTCCGGAGCGTCCTCGGGCTCTCCCCCGGATCGGTGACGGTCGCGCTCGCCGCGTACGGAGGCGGGTCCATGGCCGTCGCGCTGGTACTGCCGCGCGTCCTGGACCACGTACGCGACCGCACGGTGATGCTCGGCGGGGCGCTCCTGATCGTGGTCGTGTTCGCCGGGCTCGGGGTCGACACGGCTGCGCAGAGCGGGAGTTGGCGGCTCCCCGCGCTGCTCGTGGCGTGGGCGGTGTTCGGGGCGGCGTGCTCGATGGTGCTCACGCCGACCGGTCGGCTCATCCGGAGCTCGACTCCCGCCGAGGAGCGGACGGCGGCGTTCGCGGCGCAGTTCTCGCTGTCCCACGCGTGCTGGTTGCTGACGTATCCGCTCGCCGGATGGCTGGGCGGGGCGGCCGGACTCGGCTGGGCCGTGGCCGCCCTCGGGGTCGTCGCGCTGGTCGCGGCGGTGGCGGCGACGCGACTGTGGCCCGCGCGGGAAGCCGGACGCCTCCCGCACGGTCCCGCCCCTCAGCCCACGGGCACGGCGGCCTGACGCGCCGCGGTCCCGGGCTCCAGGTGTCCGCCGCGGTGCAGCCACGTCACGGCCGCGGCGCAGCCGAGCCCGGTCGCCGCCAGCGTCAGCCACGGCAGCCAGGGCACCCCGGTGTCGAACAGCGCGCCCACGGCCAGGTTCCCGGCCGAGATCGCGATCCCCGAGGCGGTGTTGTAGGCGCCGTAGTACGTGGCGACGAGCCGGTCCCCCGACAGGCGCACCACGGTGTCCATCTCGAAGGGGTAGAGCAGCGCCCCGCCCCACGCGAGCAGCGCCGCGCACGCGGTCAGCGCGAGGACGCCGAGCGCCGGGGAGTCGAGGCTCGGCAGCAGCGGCAGGAACGCGGCGCCCATCACCGCGAGCCCGCAGGCGATGGCCCGCGGCCCCGGCATCGTCCGCTTCGCCCACGCCGTGAGCTTCAACTGCCCCGACAGCGCGGCCAGTGCGGACACCGCGAAGATCGCGCCGGTCACCGTTCCCGTACGGTCGCCGAACAGGTCGCGGGCGCGCAGCGGCAGCGCCAGATAGACCTGGAAGGCGAGGACGTACGAACCGGTCATCGCGACGGCGAACAGCACGAAGGGACGGTTCGCGGCGACGGTCCGCCAGTCACGGGCGACGGCCCGCCAGGCCGGCTCACCGCTCCGGTCCCGCGGCGGACGGGCGGGCAGGGCCCGCCACTGCAGCAGGGCGAGCGCCCCGAAGATGACGGCGGCGGCCCCGCACACGGCCCTGAAGTCCCAGGCCAGCAGGGCGAGTCCGGCGAGCGGGCCGACGAGGATGCCTGCCTGGTAGAAGACGTTGAACGTCGCGAACGCCTCGACGCGGCGCTCCTCCCCCGCCTGCGCCGCGAGGTACGCGCGCACGGCCGGGTTGAACAGCGCCCCCGCGAGGCCGGTGGCCGCCGACGCCGCGATCAGTGCGGGCAGCGAGTCGACGAGGCCGAGCAGCGCGAAGGCGACGGTCCGCAGCGCGCAGCCCGCCAGGATCATCGGCTTGCAGCCGTACCGGTCGGCGAGGGTGCCGCCGACGAGGAACATGCCCTGCTGGGAGAGGTTGCGCACGCCGAGCACGAGGCCGACCGTCCACGCGGCGAGGCCGAGGCCGTGGGCGAGGTGGTCGGCGAGGTACGGCATCAGCAGGTAGAAGCCGAGGTTGATGGCGAACTGATTCACCATCAACAGCCGGGCGGGCCGGTCGAAGGACGCGAACTGGGCGCGGAAGTTCCTCATCGGACGGCGCCCTTCACGGTGTCGGCGGGCCGGCCGAGCGGGTCGCGGACCTTGTCGCAGCGGGTCCAGGACGTGAACTCGTACGCGTCCTGCGCGGCGGCCTCGTCCGGCGCGCGGGGCGGCTCGTGCCCCTGGCCGTCGGGCCCGAGCAGGCCCCTCTCCCGGCACCAGGCGTCGTTGTAGACGGTCTCCAGGTAGCGGTGCGGCCCGTCGGGGAAGACCGCGGCGACGCGGGTGCCGGGCGGGTACGTCCGGGCCGCCCACCCCGCGACGAGCGCCACCGCGCCCACGCTCCAGCCCCCGGAGGCGTAGTGCCGGCGGGCGAGTTCGCGGCAGGCCCACACCGCCTCGCCCGGGGCCACCCAGTGCACCTGGTCGAAGGCCCCGTGGGCGACGTTCGCGGGGTGGATGCTGGAGCCGAGCCCGCGCATCAGCCGGGGCCGTGCGGGCTGCCCGAAGATGGCGGAGCCGATGGAATCGACCCCGATCAGCGCCATCCCGGGGAACGTCTCGCGCAGCACCCGGGCCGTGCCCGCCGAGTGCCCACCGGTGCCGACGGCGGCCACCAGGACGTCGATGCGGCCGAGTTGGGCGATCAGCTCGGTGGCCAGGGGCGCGTACGCGGCCGCGTTGTCGGGGTTGTGGTACTGGTCCGGGCAGTACGCGCCCGGGGAGGCGGCCAGCAGTTCGGCGACCCTGTCGCGGCGGGCCCGCTGCCAGCCGCCTTCGGGATGCGGGGCGTCGACGTGCTCGACGCGGGCGCCGTACGCGGTCAGCAGCCGGACCACGGCCGGTTCCATGCCGGGGTCGGACACGACGGTCACCGGATGCCCGTACGTCAGCCCGGCCAGGGCCAGGCCGAGGCCGAGGGTGCCGCTGGAGGACTCGACGACCGGGGCGCCGGGCGCGAGGTCGCCGCGGCGCCGCGCTTCCCGGACCATGTGCAGCCCCGGCCGGTCCTTGATGCCGCCGGGGTTGGCGCCCTCCAGCTTGGCGTGGAAGCCGAGCCCGGACGGGGCGAAGGGTTCGTCGATCCACAACACCGGGGTGTTGCCCACCAGTTGGGCCGGGCGACGGGCGGTGAAGGGGGCCGGGGCGAGCGCTCCGACCGGGTTGAGCAGGGACAGTTCCATGGGGGTACGGCTCCTTCGCGCCCCGGCCCGCGAGAGGGCGCGGAGCGGCGGGTCGATCCTGGTGTGGGGGCACGCGGGCACGCGCGAAGGCGTGCGGGATCGGCCCTATTGGCGCCAGACGCCGAGGAGCGAACGGGCGGCCGCGGGGTGCGCCGCGCGGGGCGGGTCGAGCCCCGGGAGGAGCAGGTGACGGGAGCCGGGGACGGCGGCCGGGGCGACGGGCACCGGCGGCGGTGCGTCGGGCCCGGGCACGGACGGACCGTCGGGTCCTGTCGCGCGGGGCCGGTCGGCCAGGTGCTCGGCGTGCCCGTCACCGCTGGAGTGGTGGTGAGCGGGGAGCGGCCCGGCGACCCGGTGCGGCGACGGCTGCTGCTGCGCCTCGTGCCCGCACGCCGTGACCGTGACGTCCAGATGGCTGCCGGCGGGCGTGGACGCGTGCACCGTACCGGCGAGATGCGCGATGACCAGCACGACGAGACCGATCACGGACGCGAGACGGCCCCACCGCCCGGAGGGGGTGGCGGGGCCGACGCGGAATCCGATCACTGACCCACCGTATGCGATCACTCACGCCGGGTCACATCACCGTGCGGCTGCTCCCTGTCCCTGGCCCTTGCTGAAGACGAGCACCTCGGTGGAGGCGACGCCCATGGGCGCCACGAAGCTGGCCTCGAGGCTGCAGCCGAGTGTCTCGAAGAGGTCCACGCAGGTCCGGCGGGGCATGGCGGCCGGGTAGGAGTCGTGGCCGACGCCGCCCTGCGTCGCCCAGGTGCGCATCGTGGCCGGGTCAAGGCAGGTCTCCGTCATGACGTCGAAGACGATCCGGCCGCCGGGCCGCGTGACGCGCGCCATCTCGAAGAAGTAGCGGGAGGCGCCGAGAAAGGTCAGCGTGTTGAAGACCTTGTGGGCCTGGACGAGATCGATGCTGCCGTCGGGTGTCGCGGCGAGGCTGGCGCCCTCGGTGGGCTGGGCGACCACGCCGAAGGTGTCCACGAGGTAGTCGGCCCAGGGCGCGGCCGTCTCGTAGATCTCGTACCGGTCCGGCGAGCACTCCTTCAGCGTCTTCTCGAGGTACCGCCCGGACCCGGGGCCGATCTCGAGGACCCTGTTCGGCTCGGCGGCGAAGACGCCGATGGCGCGCAGTTCGTCGATGGTGGACCGGGTGGCGCCCGGCGTACCGTTCATCACCTCGTCGATGTAGTCGCCGACCGACAGCCCGGCCGCTCGCGCGGCGCGCATCGTGGCCTCGAACGGGATGAAGTCGTCCACTCCCCCACGGGAGTTGGTGCTGCGCACGATGTCGAACCCGGCGCGTCCCAGGAGCCGCTTGACCCCCGACTTCCAAACTGACGTCCCTTTGTTGCGGAACGTACGAGACATGTGGAATTCCCCCCTGGCGCGGCGCTCGCGCAGAACCCGCGCTCCGGCATGGACGTAAGGCGTACGGATCGAAGACCGCCGCGCGTCGAACTGCCGTCCCCCGAGCCTGGTCGGACCCGGACTGCGAGAACGGACTCGGACTCAGACGGCGAGCGGCGGCGGAGGAAGCGGAGGCCCGCGCCGAACGACCGTGCCCACGAGGACAGTTCGGGTGGGCGGCGCGCGACCTGGCCCCGGGCTCGCCCGCCACACGGCACCGACGGCGGTCAGGTCCAGCGGGGTACGGACGGGCCCGAGCAGACACCGCAGCAGGGCGCGCAGCACCTCCCACTGCCGGCCGGCGGCGACGAGGACTCCACGCCGCCCGGCGTCGATGCCGTGCAGCAACACGGCGCACAGCACGGTCAGCACGAGATGCGCGACCACGACGGGCCATCCCGCGTGCACGGCCGACGGCCACATCGCGGGCACGGACACCCCGCCGTCCAGCCGCAGGAACCCGTAGCCGACGACGGCCTGACACCCGACGGCCAGCACCAACTGCCGCCCCAGCGGCTTGTCGTGGCCCGCGCCCGGCAGCGCGGCGCCGAACAACACGAGCGCGGCGAGCGCCCGCGATCCCCACGAGGGGCTGGAGCCGAACGCCAGATGGTGGACGGTGACGGACACGGACGTCCCGAGGACGGAGAACAGCCCCGCACGAGCAGCCGCGACCGGCACCGGCCGCGGCAACCCCCTGCGCCGGCACAAACGGGACGCACGCCTCGTTCCCCCCATGACCCCACCATGATGGGGCGTATGCCGCCCGATGTCACCACCGCCGGGTGGGGGCGGGCACCATCTCCGGCTCCTCGTGGAAGTCCAGGTCGACGCCCGCCGCCGTGGGAGACCTCCGCGACAGGGGTCCTCGGCGCAGCGCGCGCCGGCCACGGCGGGCCCGGGGGTAGACGGGCCATCCGGCCACCCGGCGTACGGCGAGGTCGACCGAGCGCTCCGGCCCGGCCGGAGGTGCGTACGGGACAGGCCGCGGACAACGGGCGCGGACCTGTGCCCGGACGGACTCCACCGAGCGGGCCGGTCTATCCGGCGAGAGCCGCCTGCCGCCGGTCCTCCAGGGCGCTCTGGACGCGGGCCACGTCCGTGGCATAGGTGCGGTGGAGGAGCGTGAGGAAGATGCCGTTGACGAGCACGAGGACGACAAGCACCCACAGGAACACCGGGCGCAGCCCGAAGACGTCGCCGAGGAAACCGGCGCCGAGGCTGAACGCGGCGATGGCGACGGCCTCGAAGAGGCTGAGGTAGATGGCGAAGGCCGCGCCACGGAGTTCGGGAAGGGTCACAGCCATGATCATGGGCCGGTTGACGACCGGGTTGATGCCCTGAGCGAGGCCCATGAGGGCGAAGAAGACGGCGAAGACACCGATGCCGCCCCAGTCGCATTGGGTGCCGAAGAAGGCCATGGTCGCGAAGGCGAGCTGAGCGGCCTGGAGAACGACCACGAGACCGTGGCGCGGGTTGCGGCGGACGGCCCAGTCGGCGAGGAAGCCGCCGAGCACGGTGCCGGTGAAGAAGCCGATGCCCATGGGGAAGAGGACGACGGAGGCGACCTGGGTACTGAATCCGTAGACGTCCACCAGGAAGATCACGCCGAACGACGCGGCGAGGAGCTGCCCGGACAGGAGCCGGGAGACGAGCAGGATCACCAGGCTCGGGATCCGGAAGAGAGCGGTCACCTGGTGGAGGGTGACCTTGGAGTGGGCCTCGCGTGTCGTGCGGTCGAGGCCGGCGAGCTGCTGCTCGGACGCGCCCCGGCCCGGGTCGCGCATCCAGAGCAACAGGGCGAGCCCGAAGAGGACGTTGACCGTACCGATGGCCCACAGGCCCCAGCGCCAGCCGTCGTCGAACCCGGCGAGCTGACCCTTCAGGGTGGCGAAGAGGGAGGCGGCGAGGTTGATGACGCCGTACAGCATGCCGACGGCGCGGCCCCGGGACTCGTGGTCGAAGAGGTCGCCCAGGATCTCGGTGGTGAGCGGTCCGGAAGCGGCGTACCCGGCGGCGAGGACGGTGATCAGGACGACGAGTTGGGCGAAGTTCTGGGCGAAGCCGGCTGCTATCCCCCACACTCCCCAGAATCCGGTGGCCAGGACGAGGACGCCCTTGCGGGACCAGCGTTGAGCGACCCACACCCAGAACGGTCCCGCGAACACGCCGACGATCCGGCCCGCGGCGGTCAGGACGCCGAGGGCACCGAGCGAGACCCCGAGCGACTGGCGGATCACCGGGAACAGGCCGCTGATCAGGCTGGCCTCGGTGTTCTCGACGAGCATGGTGCCGCCGAGCAGGGACAGTTGGCGCCAGCGGCCCCGCACGGGAGGCGGCTTCACGTCCTTCGTGATGCCGACGGGTTCCTCGGTAAGCTCTGGCACGACGCCACCTCTCGTCTTCGCTTCGTTCTTCGCTGGATGGGTGCGAGGAGAGGAAGGCGGGCCGGTGACGGGGTAGCCGCCCCGTCACCGGCATTCACCTGGCCTCCCAGTGGGTTCCGGCAGCCGGGTCTCAGAGCTCCGCGAGTTCCTCGGCGACCAGGCGCAGCCCGTCGGGCGGGATCCTGCCGCCGGACATCGCGGCGATGTCGATGAGCGGTGTGGGCCCCAGGAACTGCAGGAGTTCGGAGTCGGCGACCCCGGGCAGGTGGCGCTTCAGCACCTCAAGGGCCACCGGGTCGCCGATGAGCGTGGCGAACGGCGTACGCAGGGACAGCCGGCCCTCCGGATAGTCCTCGGCGCGGGGCAGCGGTGTCGCGGCCCGTCGGGCCTGGTCGCGTTGGGCCCGGACGAGGAGGTGCGCGTCGGTCACCGGCCCCTCGGCGGGCAGCCCGAGACGTTCGTACTGGCTCGGCGGGGCCTCGGTGCGCCGCATCAACTCCACGAGCAGGGTGGCGAGTTGCCGTTCCACCGCGTCGTCGACGAGCGGGTGGAGCTGCCCGGGGTCGTTCTCCAGGTCGAACAGCAGGGTGCCGTGGTGGTGCGGGTTGACGAAGGTCCTGCCCGGCATCCGCAGGGTGCGCACCCCCTTGGTGAAGCCGAACGGTTCGGCCAGTTCCACGTCGGCGAGTTCGGCAGGGCTGAACCGCCCCCGCATGTGCGTCGGCATCAACGTGTGTTCCTCCAAAGGTGAGTTGGAGGCGTCGACGGGCGCGCGCATGTAGACGTAGCGGCCGTCGGTGACGTTCACGTGTCCGCCGTGGATGCCGAACAGCCCGGCCTCGCGTACGGAGGTGTCCACGGCGACGGGCAGCGGCACGCCCTGCATGTCGTCCGGTCGCTCGACGCCGAAGTACTCCAGGAGCGTGGGCGCCAGGTCGATGGTCTGCACGAGGGCGTCCCGCCGCTCGCCCGCGCGGCCGGTCCGCGGATCCCAGACGAACAGCGGCAGATGGACCAGCTCGTTGTACCAGGGCTGGACGGACTTGCCCCACCAGCCCCGCTCGCCGAGCAGCAGGCCGTGGTCGGTGTTGACGATGAGGAGGGTGTCGTCCCACATCCCGTACTCGTCCATGGCGTCGAGGACCCGGCCCAGTGAGTGGTCGCACATGGACAGCAGAGCGGCGTACTCGTACCCGGCGTGCGCCACCTGTTCGTCGGTCTCCACCACCTGCTTGTAGTCGGGCCAGTCGAAGTGCGGCCCGGCGTAGGCGTGCGGGTACAGGTCCTTGTACTTCTGGTGGCTGAAGAACGGCTCGTGCGGGTCGAAGGTCTCGATCTGCACGAACCAGCGGTCCTCGGCCCGGTTGGTGCGGAGGAACTCAAGGCCGGCGTCGAAGGTGAGGGTCTGCGGGTGCCGGTCCTCCGTCGCCATGTGCGCGCGGTTCACCCAGTCCTGCCGGTACGCGACCGAGCGCATCCGCTTCAGGTCCTCGGGCATCTCCGGATCGGCGACCTGTCCCTTCCACGGGTCGCCCTCCTGGCCGCGGAAGAACTCCCAGGAGTTGTAGCGGCCGTGGTAGGTGGCGCCGCCGTCCTCCCAGTAGTGCGGGTGGTCGCTGGCCAGGTGCGTGTACACGCCGTTCTGCTTGAGCAGTTCGGGCATCGAGTCGTCGAACGGTTCGAGCGGGCCCCAGCTGCGGTGCAGGAAGTTGTGGCGTCCCGTGTGCAGTTCACGGCGGGCCGGCATGCAGGGCATCGACCCCGCGTACGCGTTGTCGAAGGTGACGGCCTTCTCCGCGAGCCGCGCGAAGTTCGGGGCGTGCGTCCAGTCGGCGCCGTACGGCGGCAGCATGCGCCGGTTGAGACTGTCGAACATCACCATGATGGCCCTCACCGGACCGCCTCCTCTTCGTTCGTCTGCCGCGCGGCACGTTCCTGGAAGATCTCCATCCACCGCCCGAAGACGTCCGCGGAGCGCGGTGGTGCCGTCGCGTGCCAGGGGACCGGCACCGCCGCCCGGGGCGTGTTCAGCCGCTGTTCCAGGTCCTTGGCCAGGTGGGCGCGTCCGGTGTCGCGCAGGTGCTGGGCGTAGCGGGTGGGGTCCGCGTAATAGACGGGCCCGGCCTGGAGGTTGCTCTGCATCGGGTCGGGCAGACAGCCGGGCCGGCCGGCGTGCTCGTGCCACCACTCGGCCAGCCGGGAGCGCATCGTGGCGGCGAGAGCGGGCTCCGCGTCGAGGAGGTCGCGGGTCAGGTACGGGTCGTCGGTGACGTCGTAGAGCTGCTCCCACTCCGTCTTGAAGCTGCCCGGGTGGTAGGTGCGGATGTAGAGGTGGTCGCGGGTACGGACGGCCCGTTGGTAGGTGTGCGCGCCGTGGCCGAGGACCAGGTACGGGCGCGAGCCGGTCTCCTCGCCGCGCACCGCGTCCGCGAAGGAGGCGCCCTGCCATCCCTCGGGTACGTCGAGGCCGAGCAGGTCGCACAGGGTGGGCGCCAGGTCGATGTTGTAGAGCAGGGCGTCGTTGCGGCGGGCCTCGTCCGGGAGGGTGTCGGTGAGTCCGGGCCAGTACACGACGAGGGGGATCCGCTGGACGGACTCGGTGGCCAGTCCGTGTTCCGCGTACATGCCGTGCTCGCCGAACGCCTCGCCGTGGTCGGCACTGACGACGATCGCCGTGTCGTCCGCGATGCCCAACTCCTCCAGGGCGGCGAGGAGTTGACCGAAGTGGTGGTCCCAGTAGGCGACGGCGCCGTCGAAGCCGTTGATCAGGTGCTCGAAGTCGGCGCGGGAGCGGATCGCGTCGGGCATGTTGTGCGGCACGGGCGAGGCGCCGCCGCCGCCCGTGAGCGAGTAGTGCAGGTCCAGGGCGCTGCGCGGGCCGTATATCTCGGCGTGCTCCTGGATCGTCTGCTCGTCCGGCCAGGACCGTACGGGGCCCGAGGCCGCCATGCGGTCGGTCCATTCGGCGGGCTGGGTGTAGTCGGTGTGCGGGTCCCAGTAGGTGAGGTGGAGGTACCAGTCGTCGTCCTCGGCGTGCCGGCGGATCCAGTCGAGGGCGGCGCGGTTGACGTCGGCGGCGTCCTCGTCGCCCCAGTTCCCCGTGGCGCGGACGGACTCGCGGAAGTTGCCGTGGAACCAGTACGCGCGGTGGCGCTCGGCGAAGACGGAGACGGCCGCGGTGTAGTAGCCGTCGAGCTGGAGGCGCTGGCCGAGGAGCGGCCGGTCGGGCTCGGGCCCGTGCCCGGAGTCGAGCCGGAACTGCGCGTCGGCGCCGTAGTGGCCGATCACCCCGTTGGTGATCCCGAACTGGCCGCTGGTCAGGGCCGTCCGGGACGGCAGGCAGGGCGAGTCGGAGCAGTAGTAGCGGTCGAAGACGACCGACTTGTCGGCGAGCTTCTGAAGGTGGGGCGTGGTGGGCCGGTGGTAGCCGTACGGGGTCGTGTGGTCGGCCCGCAGGGTGTCGACGTCCACATAGATGATGCGCAAGGAGAACTCCGGGGGAAGGCGGGAGCCGCAGACGGCCGGCATCCATCGAGCGCTCCGACGCATATGTGCGTCAGCAGCTATACATCTCAGGTTTCAGGGACGTTGCCGACAGTGTCAAGACGTCGCACCACAGTTCTCATACTTGCAATACCTCAGCATCAGTTCGCCGCCTGCGACCGCCGACGCCCAGCCTTCCACTCTCTGACGCTTGTCAGGTTCATAAGTTCTGGCGTACATATGGAGTGGAGTGCACACGGCGACGAGGAGTGGCCCATCATGGACGATTGCTGCGCCCCGGGCCGCCCGGCCGGGCACGAGCGCACGGCGCTCCTGCCGGTGCCGTCCGTGCCGGCCCCGGTCCACGCACACCCCGCCGGGCGGCCGGAGCTCGTGGACCTTCCCGGCGGGGAGTTCCTCATGGGCGACTCCTTCGGTGAGGGCTACCCCTCGGACGGGGAACAGCCCGTGCACCGCGTGGAGCTCTCCCCCTTCGCCATCGCCGCCACCGCGGTCACCAACGCCCAGTTCGCCGCCTTCGCCGCCGCGACCGGCCATCGCACGGACGCCGAGCGCTACGGCTCGTCCGCGGTCTTCCACCTCGCGCTGCGCGCCCGCGCCCGGGACGTCCTGGGGCGCGCTCCCCGCACCCCCTGGTGGCTCGACGTCGCCGGCGCCGACTGGGCCCACCCCGCGGGACCGCTCTCCCACTGGGAGGAGATCCCGGACCACCCGGTCGTGCACGTGTCCTGGGACGACGCGCTCGCCTACTGCCGGTGGAGCGGCGCCCGCCTGCCCACCGAGGCCGAATGGGAGTACGCGGCCCGGGGCGGGCACCGCGGCCGACGCTATCCCTGGGACGACGCGCTCACCCCCGACGGCGAGGACCGGTGCAACATCTGGCACGGCACCTTTCCCACCCACAACACCCTGAGCGACGGCCACCTCACCACCGCGCCCGTGCGCTCCTACCCGCCCAACGACCACGGCCTGTACGAGACGGCCGGCAACGTGTGGGAATGGTGCGCCGACTGGTTCTCCCCGGCCTACTACCGCCGCTCGCCCCGCCACGACCCGCTCGGTCCGCGCACCGGCACCGCCCGCGTCACCCGCGGCGGCTCGTACCTCTGCCACGACAGCTACTGCAACCGCTACCGGCTCGCCGCCCGCTCCGCCAACACCCCCGAGTCCTCCGCCGGCAACTGCGGCTTCCGCATCGCCCGCGACCTCACCCAGGACGCCAGGACCCGCCCGGCGGATGAGCTACGGTGAGCCGCTCTTCGCCCCGCCCGCCCCGCGCCCCGCTTCGTTGAGGAACCGTCATGCGTCTGGAACACGTCCTTCTCGGCCTGCTGGCCCTGCGCCCGTTCTCGGGCTACGACATGCGCAAGTGGATGGACGGCCCGGGCAAGTACATCGGCTACGGCGTGCAGTTGCCCCAGATCTACCGCGTCCTGCCCCGCCTCGTCGCCAACGGCTGGGCGGAGTTCGAGGTCGACCCCCGCGACGGGAAACCCGACGCCAAGATCTACCGGCTCACCGACGCGGGCCGCGACGAACTCCTCACCTGGGCGCGCTCCCCGTACGAACCCTCACCGCGCCCCATGGACCCCGACTTCAAGCTCCGGTTCCTCTTCGCCGGGCAGCTCGGCCCCGACATCACCCGCGACATCCTGCGCACCGAACTCGACTACCGGCTCGCCCAGCTCCGCGAACCCGGCTGGATGGACTTCACCACCGTCGGCCTCGATCCGGTCCCCGAGATCGACCTGCCGTGGGCCCGCACCGTCCAGCTCGCGGCCCACGAGTTCGGCTACAGCAACACCGCCGCCTACATCGCCTGGCTCCAACTCACCCTCGCCAAAACGGAGATGGCCGCGGGCCGACCCCCCGGCGACACGCCCTACCGCGGCGGCGCAACCACTACCGACGCACCCGAACAGTAGGCGGAGCGAGCGGCTGCCCAATGGCTCCGAGTCCATCCGCCCGCGGCCCGGCACAGCGCCACCGCCGGCCGGAGCGGCGGTGGCGCTGTCACAGGTGACGCGCAGGGAACAGGCGACGCACAGGGATCAGGACGGATCGCCGTACTGGAGGCCGCGGCCGTTGGTGCCGACGTAGACACGGCCGTACGTGTCGGGGTCGCCGGTGACGACGCCCTGGCTGCCGATGGCGCCCCACTGGTGGGCGTCGTCGTTGACGCGGGCCCAGGTGGCGCCCTTGTCGGTGGAGCGGAAGACACCGGTGACGCCCTTGACCGTGCCGATCAGGTACAGCGTCTGGTACGAGGCGCGCGGCGCGGCCTTGCCGAAGCCGACCGCCGAGGCGGACGTCACCGAGGTGAGCCGGGTGAACGTGCGGCCACCGTCCGTGGAGTGGAGCAGGCCCTTGCCGCCGCCCGTGATCCACAGGTCGCCGGCCCGGCCCGGGAGGGCCTTGAGGCGGCCGTCGGCGGGCAGGCCGGTCCCGCGAGCCGTGAAGGTCGCGCCGCCGTCGGTGCTGGCGTAGAGGGTGCCGCCGGTCAGGGAGTAGAAGGTGCGGGCCGAGGAACGGTCGGCGACGACCTCTGCCCCCGTGCCGAGCCCCCGCACCTTCGTCCAGGTCGCTCCCTTGTCCGTCGAGCGGTACGGGGACTGCCCGGCCTGGGTCCACACCAGGGTGGAGCCGTCCGCCGCGAGGGCGATACGGCCGCTGTGGGCGCCGGCCACCGGTTCGGCGGCGAAGCCCTTCCAGGTGGCACCGCCGTCGGTGGAGTAGGCGCCGTCCTGCTTGCCGCCCGTACCGACGCGCGCCATCACCGACGGCTTCTTCTCGGCGTAGTCGATGTCGGTGCTGTTGCTCATCAGCGGGTTCGTCATGCGTCCGGCCGGCACCCGCGTCAGGTCGGTGTGGCGGAATCCGCCCTGGTCGCCCATGGCGGTCAGGACGGCAGCGCCGCCGGGCGGGGCGATGGCGTCGAGGATCGCCGTCTCCTCGAGTCCCTTGGCCCCTACGGTCCAGTGGCTCGTGGCGGCGTCGGCGTCCTGGCTCCGCCAGATCCCGTTGCCGGTGCCGTACAGCACGTGTCCTGAGTCGAACGGGTCGATCGCGAGGGCCGTCATCCAGTGACCGGTGTGGGTGCCGACGTACGGCGCGCCGGAGGCGTTCCGTACGGCCTTGCCGGCGAGGGCCTTCCAGGTCGAACCGCCGTCCGTGGTGCGGTAGATCTCGTCCTCGGGGTACCAGCGGTCCAGCGTCGTGACCATCACCGTGGACGGCTTGCGCGGGTCGACCGCGAGCCCCGAGAAGCCGTAACCGCCCTTCGTGGGGGACACGTCCCGCCAACTGCCGCTGTTCGGGGTGTACTTGTGGACGGACCCGCCGGTGACGCCGTTGGGCCCGAGGTTGTCGGTGTACGTCACATAGAGCGTGCCGTCGCCCGTGACGACACCGTGCTGCGGCAGTTGACCGGTCGGCTGCCCGGCGACCGCCTGCCAGGTGGCACCGCCGTCGGTCGACCGGTACAGGGACCTGGCCTTGTCGGCGACACCGACGTACACGGTGCCGCTGCCCTTCGGCCCGTACGTCACGAACGAGATGCCGGCGCCGCTGCCCGCCCCGTCCTTCACCGGGAAGGACTCGACCTGGCGCCAGGTCGCACCGTGGTCGGTGGACCGCCACAGCCCGTTCTTGCGGGAGCCGAGGAGCAGGTTCGCGTTGTCCGAGGGGTCGACGACGAGGCGTTCGCCTGCGCCGCGGCCGTCCTCGTTGCCGCCGATCTTGAAGGGCAGCTCGGTGCGCTGGAAGGTGCGGCCGCGGTCGGTGGAGCGCAGGATCGCGCCGTTGCCCGCCCAGTCGTTGGTGTACGTGCCCGCGCCGAGGTAGAGCCGGTCGGGGTCGACGGGGTCGGTGGCGAGGGAGTCGATACCGAGCAGGTTCCAGTCCTTCTCGCCGAGCCAGTCGGTCAGCGGGATCCACTTCTTGGCGCCGGTGTCCCAGCGGTACGCGCCGCCCATGTCGGTACGGGCGTACAGCAGACCTCGCTCACGCTGGTTGAAGACGAGGCCAGGGACGTAGCCGCCGCCGACGGTCTGCGCGTTCTTCCATGCGTACGGTGCTGCCGCGGACGTCCGGGCCTTCGCCGCCTCGGAGTCGTCCTGCGTGAGGAGCAGGTACGGCACGGCCGCGGCGGGCACCGCGAGCAGCAGGGCGATGGCGCCCCGGCGGCGACGGTGCAGACCGCGCCGCCGGGAGCCCGTGCGGGTGGGGGGAGGGGTGTTCATGGGGGCTGTGCTCCTTGCGAATAGCTGTCTGTGGCTTTCTGAGAAGCGGCTCAGCGCTGCAGAGTCAGCACACCCGGCCGGTAGGGCAGCGCGTCGTAGGGGGCGTTCGACTTCGGGTCCTTGCCCTGGTAGAGCAGCTGCAGGTGGCACGGGTCGACGGTCATGGTCTGGTCCGGGTTGGAGCGGATCAGGTCGCCGTGGCTGATGTCGTTGGTCCAGGTCGCACCGCTGTTGGCCTTGCCCGCGAAGGGGTTGGACTCGGTGGCGGCCTGCGGGGTCCAGGTGCCGTTCAGGCTGGTCGCCGTGAAGGAGCGGAAGTAGCGGTTCTCGTTCGCGCCCCGCGCCTCGACGATCATCAGGTACTGGTTCTGGCCCTGGACCTTGTAGACCTGCGGTGCCTCGAAGAGGTTCTTGACCGTGTCGCTCATGACCGTCGTGTACGACGAGCCGAAGTTGCCGGGGAAGTTCCCGATCGGCATGGACGCCCGGTAGATCTTGCCGTTGTCACCGGCGAAGAAGAGGTACATGTTCTGGTCGTCGCCGATCAGCGTCTGGTCGATCGGACCGGTGCCGGCGTCGGGCAGCTTGCCGGTGAACAGGGCCTGCGGCGCGGACCAGCCGTTGGGGTTGGTCGGGTCGGCCGAGGTGCGGTAGCTGAAGGGCGAGGCCCCCCACTGGTAGGTGAGGACCCAGATCTTCTTGGGCGCGAAGTAGAAGAGGGTGGGCGCGACCGCGTTCTGGCTCATCTTCGTCTGCGTGGCCTTGCCCATGTCCGACCAGTCGCTGAACGGGGCGAACGCCATCGAGCCGTACGAGGTGCCGGTCGACAGGGACCCGTAGACGAGGTGCTTGCCGTTGTACGTGACGTGGGTGAAGTCCTTCAGCGAGGCCCAGCCGTTGGCCGGCTGCGCGAGGGCGCCGGTCGAGCTCCACTTGTACGTGGACGGCAGCGTGCACGCGCCACCGGCCGACCCGGAGGGGGCGGACCACTTCTGGTTGTCGACGCCGGCACAGGTGTACAGCTGGATCTTGGTGCCGTTGGACGTGCCGGCACCGACCGCGTCGAGGCACTTGCCGGACTGGACGCCGGAGATCGAGCCGTTGGCGTTGACGTTCCACTGCTGGTTCGTGCCGGTGTTGCAGTCCCAGATGACCACCTCGGTGCCGTTCGCCGTGCCCTTCGCCTTCGCGTCCAGGCACTTGTTGCCGAACACCTTCAGCTGCTTGGCGGCGGTGTGCGTCCAGCTCTGGTGGGACTGCCCGTCGCAGTCCTTCAGCTGTACCTGAGTGCCGTTGGCCGTCGAGGAGTCGGGTACGTCGATGCAGCGGCCGGAGGCCGCGCCCTTGATCCGGCCGGTGCCGTCACCCGGGTCGGCCGGGGTCGTACCGGCCCCGGCGCCGAACGCCTTCTTGACGGCGTCGTACGCGGGCTTCGGCTTGCCGGCCGCGTCGAACAGCAGCGGCTTCTCGTCCGCGCGCCACGAGTCGCTGTCGCGGACGCCCCACACCGTGATGCCGGTGCAACGCTTCACGCCGAGGCAGGCGTTGACCGCACTCGTGTAGTGCGCGGGAGACGCCTGGGCGATGTCCAGCTCGGTGATCTGCACGTCGACACCGAGGGCGGCGAAGTTCGCGAGCGTCGTCTGGAAACTGGCCGGCGGGCCGTCCGTCCCGAAGTGGCTCTGGAAGCCGACGCAGTCGATGGGGACACCGCGCGCCTTGAAGTCCTTGACCAGGCGGTACACGCCCTGGGTCTTGGCGGCCGACCAGTCCTCGATGTTGTAGTCGTTGTAGCAGAGCTTCGCGGCCGGGTCGGCCGCGCGGGCGGTGCGGAACGCCTCCTCGATGAAGCCGCTGCCGAGCACCTTCTTGAACACCGAATCGCGCAGCGCGCCACTGGGGCCGTCCTGGAAGGCCTCGTTGACGACGTCCCAGGCGTAGATCTTGCCCTTGTAGCGGCCGATCGTGGTCTTGATGTGGTTGTTCGTGACGCTGCGCAGGGTGTTCGGGTCGCCGATCGCCTTGACCCAGTCCGGCAGCTGGGAGTGCCACACCGTGGTGTGGCCGCGCAGTCGCTGGCCGTGCTCCAGGGCCCGGTTGACGATCTTGTCGGCGGCCGCGAACTGGAAGTTCCCGCGGGACGGCTCCACCGCGTCCCACTTCATCTCGTTCTCCGGGGTGATCATGTTGAACTCCCGGTCGGCGATCGACGTGTACGTCGAGTCGCCCAGCCGCCCTGCGGCTATCGCGGTGCCGAAGTACCGGCCCGACGCGGACGCCTCGTCCTCCAGGCTCGCGGCCCCGGCGGAGTTGGGGAGCAGGGTCACGACTCCGGCCACCAGCGCGCAGCCGGTCAGCCCGATCGTCAACGTCCGGCGGGGCCGGCGGAGCCGGTGCAGGCCCTTGCGGGGTTCGTCGGTGTTTCTGGTCATGGGGAGTGGCCTTCTTCAGGGGATGGATCAGCGGGGACGCCGGTGAAGCGGCACCCTGAAGAGGAGGCTGGGGAAGGTGGGACGGCATAACGAAAAACATGCGCACCCACGCGGTGACGGATCTCGCAGCGGAAAAGCGTAATCCGGGGCCCACTTCTGAAGTCAGCGGATCCCGCTTCTCACGTCAGCGGCGCGCGGACGACGAAAGAGGCCTGGCCGGTGAAGGCCCGCGTGCCGTTGGAGCCGTCGAGGCGGATCGATCCGTCACGGGGCCGCAGGGCGGAGCCCGGGTAGTTGTGCGCGTGCAGGGTCACCGATCCGTCGACCGTCCCGGGGCGCGGGCAGAAGGTGGCGTCCTCCCGGAACAGCCGACTGCCGTCGTCGGCGCTCAGCCGCAGCCGCAGCTCGTAGTGGCGCAGATACCGGCCGTCGGCCGCCCGGAACGTGACACACCGGCTGTCCGCGAGCCCCTTGCTGACGGTGAAGGTGGCCGCAACGCTGCCGAGCGTCGCGAAGTCACCGGCGTACGCGAGGAACCGGCCGGGCCGGTCCACGGATTCGAGGGACCGCAGGCCCAGCGGAACCACGGCCGGACCCGAGGGCGACGGCGATGGCGTGGCCGCTGGAGCCGGGGTGCTCGTACCGGCCGTCGGCGCGGCGACGGCACGGGGCGCCCGGTGCTCCGGTTCGGGCCAGGCGACGTACGTGGCCGTCCCGGTGACGAGCACCGCGCCGGTGGCGAGCGTCGCGATCGGATGGGCGGTCAGCGCGCTGACCTTGCCGAACACGGCGCCGCCGCCCCCGGCCGCCGTACCGGTAGCGCTCGCGGTCGCTGCCGTCGTCGATGCCGTCATCGATGCCGTCGCCACCGCCGAACCCGACAGCAGGCCCTTCGCGATCAGCGCCCCGACGAGTGCCGCCGGTACGGCCAGCGGCGTGAGGCCGGCCAGGAGCAACTCGGCCGGAACCCGCTCGACGGCCGTCGCCGTACATGTCGCGCAGTCACGCGTGTGCCGGGCGATCCGCTTGCGCCACACGGACGTTCGCGCACCGTCCCAGTCGGAGACGGTCGCGCTCAGGCCCGGACAGCGCGGCTGCGCCGCCAGCGCGGCGACGATCGTCCGGCTCAGTTCCAGCTGCTCACGCATGCGGTGCAGGCGGACCCCGGTGTGGGCGACGCTGCTCCCCGTCGCGTCGGCGATGTCCTGGCGGCTGAGCAGCCCGGCGCACTCCTGCCACCACAGCGAAAGCAGCACCCGGTGTTCCGCGTCGAGCCAACGACCGGCTTCGACCGCCTGTCCGCGCTCGTCCGACATGCGCAGCCGCAGGATCGTCATGTCCTCCAGAGGGGCAGCGGCGTCCGGCACCGGGAGCGCCTCGTCGATGAGCGTGGTCCGGTCGGCGAGGGTGCGCTGCCGCTGCCAGTACGTGTTGATCTGCCGGAGCGTGATCGACACCAGCCACGACCGGAAGCTCTCCGGGGCCCGCAGGGCGGGCAGGTCGCGTACCGCGCGCAGCAGCGTCTCCTGGACGACGTCGTCCACGTCGGCATGGCCGCCCAGCGCCCGCCCGACGATGTTGTACAACAACGGCAGATATGCGGACACGAGCTCCTCGCGCGCCCGCTGATCACCGCGCTGCGCCGCGACGACCAGCCACACGTGATCCGCGTCCATGAGCACCGGTCCCATCTCTTCAGGGGAGTGATCCGCCGAGTAAGGCGCCACACCCTAGCCGTGTGGACCCCGACGTCATCCCCCAGGGGGCGACGCTCACGCGACGCGCGGGTCAGTTGCCCTTCTCAGCCGGCTCCAGGATCGCGACGCACTCCGCATGATGCGTCATCGAAATGATGTGAATCAAAAACATGTGCAAGGAAGCCGCAGTTCATCGGTGCACCAGGAACAAAACGGACCCTGGATTGATGTGCGCTGTGGGCATTACGTGCGATCTCTTGACGCACGTTCCAGCCCAGTGCGAACACACCTCCGGCTCACCACGTGAGCAGGTCGGCAAGCGCGGCGTACCCGCGTATCTGGAGAAGGCGCCATGACGTCAGATCGAGCGCGACGACCTGGACGAGCTGATCGCCGACTTGGACCCGCGCAGCGGCCGGGCAGATCCGAGAGCCGTGGTCGTCAAGCAGGCCAAGCTCCCCGGGGCCGCCTCCTCTTCCGGTGCTGGGGCGGCCGCCTGAGCGGCGCTCTGGTCCTGGACAGCGAAGGCCCGGCAAGGCCGACGATCAACCGGCGGCCGACTGTACGAGAGGCGTTGGCAGAGCGGTCGGCCGGTGGTTCGGGGTGTAGGCCCAGGGGTGGAGTTGCTCCAGTGCCTTGCCGATACGGAAGACGGTCGGGTCGTCGTAGGTGTGGCCGACGATCTGGACGCCGGTCGGAAGGCCCCAACTGGAGTGGCCGCTGGGCACGTTGAGGACGGGGCAGCGGTTGCTGATGTTGAAGGGCAGGGTCATCGCCGCCCACAGCGGCTCGCCGTGGTCCTCGCCGTTCACCACCAGGCGGCCCAGGAGGTCGTCTCCAGCGGGCTGTCCCGGGACGGCCGTGGTCGGGCAGATCAGGGCGCCGAAGGGGGCCATCGCCTCGCCCAGTTCGCGCTGCAGCCGGGTCTCGACTCGCAGGCCGTCGAGGTAGGTGACCTGCTCACGGGCGACTGCCATGGTGTCGGCGAAGGCTGCCGCGTACGGCGACATCTGGTCGCGGTGCTGCGCTTCGATCTCCCGGACGAGGGCGCCGAAGATGGTGGAGAAGTGTCCCGCGCCGCTGATGAGGAGGTCGTCCTTGGTCCACGGGAGTTCGATCTCCTCGACGATCGCGCCGGCGTCGGTGAGGGCGCGGGCGACGGCGCGGGTGTTGGCCTCGATCTCCGGGTGGACGTCGTAGGCGCCCAGCCGGAGGCACAAGGCGATGCGCATCCCCGTGACCGCTTCGTACTCGGCCGGCAGGACGAGCTTCGGACGCAGCGACACATGGTCGCGCGGGTCCGGACCGACCAGGACGTTGGCGAAGGTGATGCAGTCGTCCACGGTCCGCGCCATGGGGCCGTCACCGCGGTAGTGGTCGGCGGACAGCGGTGCCACGCCGGGAATCCGGCCGTACGGGGCCTTGTAGCCGACGGTTCCGGTGAAGGCGGCGGGGATACGGGTCGAGCCGCCGATGTCGGACGCGGAGGCGAGCAGTGCGGTACCGGCGGCGAGGGAGGCGCCGGCGCCTCCGGACGAGCCGCCGGGGGTGAACTCGGGGTTCCACGGATTGCGGGTGACACCCCACAGGCGGCTGTGGGTGAAGGTGGCGATGGAGAACTCGGGGGTGGCGGTGCGGGCATGGATGATGCCGCCCGCGTCCAGGATCCGGTCGATCACCGGGGCGTTCTCGCTCGCCGTGTTGCCGACGTTGACGAGGGACCCCTCAGTGAGGGAGCGCCCGGCGATGGCGTGCTTCTCCTTGGTGGCGACCGGGATGCCTTCCAGCGGGCGCGGCGTCAGTCCGCCCTTGCCGAGGAAGCGGTCCTCGGCGTGCCGGGCCTGTTCGAGTGCCTCGTCGAAGAACTGCTCGGTGAAGGCGTTGACGACCGGTTCGGTCTGTTCCGCGCGGTCGATGACCGCGTGCATCAGCTCCACCGGGGAGAGTTCGCGAGCGTCGAAGAGCCGTCGCGCCTCGGTGGCGCTCAGGTAGACGAGATCGAGATCGGTGCTGGAGGCGTTCGAGTTCATTGCGGACGTCCCTTTCGGATGAGGGGAGGGAGAGGGAGGGGGTGGCAGTCGGCCTCGTGGCGGTGGCTGACCGTGTCAGCCGATCAACCGTTTGAGTGCGGTGTTGATCCAGGTCGTCGCCTCCCCTGCGGCAGGGCTGAGGTGGCCCATGCCGTAGAAGCCGTGGACGAGGCCGCCGAACCGCCGGTGTTCGACGCGTACGCCGGACCACCGCAGCGCTTCGGCATACGCGTCCCCCTCGTCGCGCAGCGGGTCGTACTCCGCGGTGGCCACGACGGCCGGAGCGAGCCCGGCCGGATCCTTCGCCCGCAGGGGTGCGACCCGCGGGTCGGCGCCGAATGCGGCGGAGGCGGGATCGGAGCCACTGACGCCGAGGTACTGCTCGAAGAACCAGTGCACTTCCGTGGTGGTGAGGAAGTAGCCTTCGCCGTTCTCGGCCCGCGACGGGTACCCGGCGACCATGTCCGTGCTCGGGTAGACCAGCAGTTGGGCGGCCAGCCGGGTGGGGTCGCCGCCGAACGCGTCCACGTGCCGTGCGATCCAGGTCAGGGAGGAGTACGCGTCGTCGACCGCGGCGGGGAAACGATGCTCGGGCGCGAGCCGGTAGTCGACGCTGACCACGACGGCGTCGATGTCGCGGCACAGGGTCCGCGCATGCACGTCGTGTGTGTCGAGGTCGCCGGCCACCCAGCCGCCGCCGTGCAGGTACACCACCGTCGGCACGGGCGTCGCGGTGTGCGGCCGGAAGACGCGGGCCGGGAGGAACCGGCCACCACGGTGGAGGCCACCTCCGCGACCTCGGGCCTGGTGGCCGGGTCGCGCCGGCCGACGGTCAGCGCCCGCAGCCGGGCTCTGGCTCGTGCCGCGTCGCTCTCCCCTCCCCCGGAGGCGTCGAGTTGCTGGAGGCTTCGCAGGAAGGCGGCGATGTCCGGGTCCAGGGGCATGTCACTGCTCCTGCCGGTCGCGGGGGCCGTCGCCCTCGGCACACAGCCAGTGCGCTGCCGCCGCGAGCAGCGCCGTCACGCCGGTGCGGATCGTGGGTTCGGGTACGAGGGCGAAGTGCGGGGAGTGGTTGGCGGGAATCGTGTCGGGCAGGCCGTCCGTCAGCAGGGTGTCGGGGTCGATGTGCTGGAAGAGGGCCGGGTCGGCGCCGCCGAAGTGCCAGAAGACCGAGGGGACTTCGAGGGCCGTGCCGAAGGTGCCGAAGTCCTCGCTGCCGGTGAGGGGTTCGGGCAGGGTGAACACCCGTTCCCTGCCCAGGACTTCGGCGATCGCGTCCAGTACCGCCCCGGTGGCCGCGGCGTCGTTGACGGTGACCGGGAAGGAGTTGAATCCGGTGATCTCGGGTTCCTTGGGTGCACCGGAGGCGGCGGCCTCGGCGCGGACGATCCGTTCGACGGCTGCCAGGACCCGGTCCCGTACCGCGGGCGTCGTGGAGCGGATGTTGATCCGCAGGTCGGCGGTGTCGGGGATGATGTTCTCCTTGGTGCCCGCGTGCAGCGAACCGACGGTCACCACGGCGGTCTGCGTCGCCCCCACCTCCCGGGAGACGACCGTCTGCAGCCGCATGACGACCGCGGCGGCCATGACGATCGGATCGACGGTGGTCTCGGGCGTGGAGCCGTGTCCGCCGCGGCCGTGCAGGCGCACCCGCAGGCTGTCGGAGGCGGCCATCACCGGCCCGGGGCGGGTACCGACGAGACCGACGGGGGCCGGGGACACGTGCTGGCCGAGGCAGACGTCGGCGCGCGGGAACCGCTCCAGGAAGCCGTCCTCGATCATGGCCGGTGCCCCGCCGACCTCCTCGGCCGGCTGGAACACGGCGACGACCGTGCCGCGCCATTGCGCACTGGAGACGGCGAGTTGGGCGGTCGCGCCGAGCAGACAGGTGACGTGCATGTCGTGGCCGCAGGCGTGCATGACGGGAACTTTGTTGCCCTCGCCGTCGACGGCCGTCTCCTGGGAGGCGTACGGCAGTCCCGTCCGCTCCTTGACCGGGAGCCCGTCCATGTCGGCGCGGAGCAGGACCACGGGGCCCTCGCCGTTGGCCAGGACCCCGACAACGCCGGTGCCGCCGACGCCCTCGGTGACCTCCCAGCCCTGCTTGCGCAGCCGCTCGGCGACGACTCCCGCCGTACGGAACTCCTGGAAGGACAGCTCGGGATGGGCGTGCAGGTCCTCGTAGAGAGCGCGCAGGCCGGGCAGTCGGTCCGGGAAGCCGGACAGCAGGCGCGTGACGGAGGCCGTGGTCATGAGTGCTCCTTTGCAGAGGTGGGCAGGTCGGACGCGCCGGTGGCAGCCCGGAAGGAGACGGCGTCCTGCGGGGTGAGGAGTGCCATCACGAGTGCGATGGCCGCGCCGAGCACCAGGGAGGCGAAGGCCACCTTGAAGGAGAAGGCGTCGGCGAGCGCGCCGATGACGGGCGGGGCGACCATGCCGGCCACTTGGCCGCCGAAGACGATCGCCCCGCTGCCCACGCCGACGTCCTCGGGCGCGAGGCCGCCCAGCGGCACGGCGAGGATCGGCATGTAGCAGAGGGAGACGGCGGTCGTGGCGAGCGTGCCGAAGACGACGAAACCGGTGAGCGTCGGCGCGAAGGCCATGAAGAGCAGCGTGACGGCAGCCACCGTCATGCCGGGCACGATCACCCTGCGGTGGTGGCCGCCAAGACGGTCCGCGAGCCGGCCCCCGACGACGATCGCGCCGGTCGCGGCGAGGCCGGGGATCGCCACGAGGGCCCCGGCCGAGGTGAGGGAGACGCCGTACTCTTCGCTGACGTAGGAGGGGATCCAGGTGGTGAGACCCCAGACGATCAAGCTGTAGCCGAACATCATGGCGCTGAAGCGCCAGATCACGCCCTTGCGCAGGACACCCCCCGCGCGCCGCCGGGGGACGCGGGTCTCCGGCTCCACGAGCGGCAGCGGAGCGGGGAGCCACACCCGTATCGCCACCAGGACGAAGACGCCGAGGGCCGCCGTCGAGAAGAACGCCGAGCGCCAGCCGAAAGCGGCGATCAGGGGCGCGACGAGGAGCGGGGTGAGGACCCCGGCGAGGGCGTTCGAGCTCATGATCAGGCCGTTGGCGCCCATCCGCTCGGCCGGCGTGGTCCGCTCGACGAGGACCTTCATCGAGGAGGGCGGGAAGATGCCTTCGGCGGCGCCGAACGCGAACCGCATGAGCAGCAGAACGGCGAACGACCAGGCGAAGCCGGTCAGTGCGGTGAACACGGACCAGGACAGCAGCGCCCAGAGCACGACCCGCTGGGCGCCGTGCCGGTCGGCGAGCAGCCCGCCGGGTATCTGGCACAGGGCGTAGGCGAGGAAGAACGCCGAGACGACCAGGCCCTGCTGCCCGCGGCCCACGTCGAACTCGTCGCCGATGGAGGGCAGGGCCAGGTTGATGACGAGCCGGTCGGCGTAGTCGACCAGCCAGGCGGTGAACAGCAGGACAATCGTGATCCGGACGGTTCTCCGGGTGTACTTCGAGGGCGGAGCAGACACGCGGCACTCCTTCGGCTCCGGGTGACCGGGGCTGGGCATCGACCGGAAGTGCCCCTACGATCCGGTCCGTGACCGGAATCTCTGGAGAATTGCAGGAAAACATCTCGGAAGGAGCCGCAGCACCTGATTCCCGCGAGACAGGCGGGGGTGCTCCGTTCTCCGAACTGGACCTGGCCCTCGTCGATGCTCTCCAGGCCGCTCCCCGGGCACCGTGGTCCCGGATCGGCCGGGCGCTCGGCGTGGACGCCACCACGGCGGCCCGCCGCTGGGAACGACTGCGCGCGAACGGCCTGGCCTGGGTCAGCGCGTACGACTCCGCGAAGGCGGCCACCGTCGCCTACGTCGAGGTGAGGTGCCGGCCCCGGGCCCTGGAATCCGTCGGCGCCGCCCTGGCCGACATGCCCTGGGTCTTCAGCGTCGACGAGACGGCCGGCGACTTCGATCTCCTGGCGTCGGTCGTCGCGGCCGACCTGCCCGCCCTCGGCCGCTCGGTGCGCGGCCTGATCGGCGGTCTGAAGGGCGTACGGTCCACTCGCACGCGCCTCGGCATCACGCTGTACAGCGAAGGTGGCGACTGGCGGATGCGGGCCATGGAGCCCTCCGGCCACGCGGAGCTCTCCACCGCGCGCACCTCACACCCGACCACGTACAGCGCCCACATGCACCATCGACCGCCGCCCGAGGACCAAGCCCTCCTGGAAGTCCTCGGCCGCGACGGACGCCTCGGCTACACCGACCTGGGCGCCACGACCGGCATGAGCGAACACACCGCCCGGCGCCGGCTTCAGCGGATGATCCGGGACGGGGACATCACCTTCCGCTGCGACTTGGCCCACCCCCTCGCCGGGCTCTCGACGGTCGTGCTCTACCGCACCGCGGTCCCGCACACCCACCTCGAAGCCACGGGCAACGCGCTGGCCCGGATGGAAGAGGTGCGCCTGGCCGTGTCCGTCAGCGGTTCCGACAACCTGCTGGTGATGGTCTGGCTGCGCGGCCTGCACGCCATCGACCCCTTCGAAGCGCACCTCGCGGAACGCCTCCCGCATCTGAAGGTCAGCGACCGCACCGTCTTCCTCCACTCCCGCAAACGCATGGGCCGACTCCTCGACACCACCGGGCGTGCCGTCGGGCACGTCCCCTTCTCCCTGCCGCAGGTCTGACCCCGGTGCCTGCCGCGCCTCACACTCTCCCCGCCCCATCTGCCGAGAGCCGTCCGCCGCCGGTTCTCCAGGGCGTTCTGGACGCGGGCCACATCAGTGGCGTAGGTGCGGTGGAGGAGCGTGAGGACGATGCCGTTGACGAGTACGAGGACGACGAGCCCCCACAGAAACACCGAGCGCAGTCCGAAGGCGTCGCCGAGGAAGCCAGCCCCGAGGCTGAACGCGTCTGGCGATGACGAGGGCCTCGAAGAGGCTGAGGCAGACCAAACGCCGTGGCCTGGCTCGCGTTCACGGACGCGTACCTCCGACACCTCACCGAGTCCACCTCAGCGCCGAAGCCGCCTACGCCGCCGAAGGCCAGTAGGGCCGCCCTCGAGCGTTTCCTCGGCCACTGGAGCCCCTACGGGCCCTGCTCCTACTGAGCCCTCAACGCCACCAATGACCCGCGGATTTTCACCAAGGGACAGCAAAGCCGGAACCCCGACAGTCATACCCGACCTACCGTCACCTGCGCGAACAGCCGCCTGATGCCCCATCGGAACGTACGTCAAACGTGCGTCACGTGCGTCGCAAATGCGTCAAGATATCGCCCGTAACGCCCACAGCGCACATAATGCACACTCGGCGAAACCGCAGGTCAGGCGCCCTTCTCGGCAGGCTCAAGAATCGCCACGCACTCCACATGATGCGTCATCGGAAACACGTCACATCACGAAGGACATGGCATACCTGCAGGTCAGGTGCCATTCTTCGACCTGCCAGAGGAGCCTTCGGGTGCTTCGAGCGTCAAATGAGCGTCACGACAGGCCGGAGCAGCTTCCTCACGTAATCGCTTCGACCAGGACTGCCGACAGGGCGTCGGCCGTTCCACGCCTTGCGGAACTCCTTCCTGTCTCGGTGGCTGTCGCGCCACACGTAGGCGCAGTAGAACAGGCTCATATCACCCTCGCCCACGCCGTTCCGGTCCGTGAGGGCTCCATCCCCTGAGGTGTGGTTCAAGCTCCTCTGACGTGGCTTCACGCGTGCGGGGCATGCCGGGAAGTCCACTCAGAGGGTCCACCGACTTTACATATGCCCATGCCCACTCCAACCAGCGTCGGGCTGAGTCCAGTGCCGGCTCGTCCGCGGTACCGTCCAGTTCTTGGATACGACGTTCCAGCGCCACGCAGTACGCGCTGAGGGCGGCCGCTTCCTGCCACCCTCTGGCCTCTTCACGCAGCACATGGGCAAGTTGTTCGCGAACAGCTTGTTGCTTCGCCACAGCCAAGGCCGCCCGCCAACGAACCTCACGTTCTGCCATGGCCTGCTGTTCATCCTGCCGACGCTGATTGTCCTGGGCGGCTCGCGCTTCAATCTCCCCGAGGATCACGCCGAGGGCTTCTTCAAGTGTCCGGCTCTTCCGGTCCCGCCAGCGACCGGGCCTGTCGCCCAGACCGTGGGCAAGCTCCAAGACGAGACGGGCAGAGCGCTCCGGATTCGTGGACTCTGGGAACTCCTGCCTAGCGGAGACGGTGTACGCGAGGCCGTCGACAGTGACGTCCACTCCGCCCTCGCGCGGGTGGAAGGCGGACCCCGCCTTCCGCACCTCATACCCTCGCCGTACCGCCTCAGCCGCGAGCCCCTGCAGCAGCAGAAGCGCCCTGCGGCGCAACGCAGGCGGCATCACCAGCCGAATCTCATCGTCTTTGAGCGTCGCCACCACCGGATGCAGGTGTCCCAGGCGTGCGGGAACCGGTGCTGGTTCTCCGGCTGCCTTCGGCCGCTGACTCCGCGCGTTGGGATGCGGGCCGTCCGCAAGGAACAGCTCCAGCCCCGGCCCACCGTAAGGGACCTTCTCGATACGCCGGCCCGCCGGCTCCATGCCGTGACGCTTCGCATAATTGACGACGCGCCGCCACTCCGCGACCTCGTCGTCATCCGGCTCGGCGATCCGCACGCGTCTCTCGGCGACGAGCCGCTCGATCAGTTCCTGCGCCTTCGCCCGCCTGGCACGCGCGACGGGTCGCTCGCTATAGGGCGACCGAGGCTGCGCAAGCTCCGTCGGCTCACCGCCGTCAGCGACCACAGAGTCGTCGTCGATCATCAGGAAGCAACGATCCCGCATCGCAGCGGTCGAACGCCAGCCACTTGACATCAGGCGTCGAGCAATCTCGTCGACAACGGAACTCTTGGCGAGTCTCCTGCGGCGGTTCCATCCGGGCCGATCACCAGTGCACCCGCATACGACTTCGCCCCGTCCGCTGCGGACGGGGCGAAGCAACGTTTATGCGGCGATGGTGAGTGGTGCCTCCATGCGCTCCCAGGCGCCGAGCACGGCCTTGTGCGCGTCGGGCTGGAGGTGTGCGTAGCGCTGGGTGGTCTGGAAGCTCTCGTGGCCGAGGAGGTGCTGGACCTCGTACAGCGAGACGCCCTTCTGCACGAGCCACGAGGCGCAGGTGTGGCGCATGGAGTGGGGCGGGTAGTGCGGGACGAGCTGCTGCTCGCCGTCATCGTCGAAGTAGTAGGCGTTGTCGACGGTCGGCCACCAGATCTGCCGTCGCCAGTTTCCGTCGTTGAGGAGGCGGCCAGCCCGGCCCTTGGTGAGGGTGGTGAACACCACGGCATCCCGGTCGAGCCGGTGAATGTGGCGCTCCAGCGCCTCCAGGACGTGCGGCGGAAGCGGCACTTCGCGGCGGCTCTTGGAGCTCTTCGGGTACTCCTTGATGCCGCTCTTGGTGTTGACCTCGACGACGAACAGACGGGAGCGGCGCTGGTCGATGCGGTGGCGGTGCAGCCCGGAGAGCTCGCCCCATCGCAGGCCGGTGTAGAAGCCGAGCAGGCACATCGTCCGCCACACGGTGGGGAGTTCGTCCAGGATTCTCTGCGCCTGGTCGAGCGTGAACCACTGCGGCGGTTTGACGGCGATCTGAGGCAGGTCGATGCTGCGGCAGGGGCTCACCGCGATCACGTCGTCGTCGACAGCCGCGCGCATGATGGAGGAGGTCAGGTTGTAGGCCCGCTTGATGGCCGCCGCCCCGGCGCCCTTGTCGATCAAGGAGCGGATCCAACTCTGCACATCCATGCGGGTGATGGCCCGCATCTCCCAGTCGGCCCAGTGGGGCATGACATGGTTCTTGATACTCGACCCGTCACCCTGCAAGGTGTGGGGCTCGACGACGCGGGCGTCCCACCACCGGTCGTGCCAGTCGCGGAAGGAGGTCTCACCCACGCGCGGGTCACGCAGACCCCCGCGGGCGAACTGGGTCTCCATCTCAAGCCCCCAGGCGCGCGCCTGCGTCTTGAGGGGAAACGATTCGCTAAAACGATCACCGAGCCGGTTGCGTACCGTCGCCTGCCAGTTGCCGGTCTTCAGCTTGCGTAGGTACAGCCCAACTCCTCATGTCGGTACGGAAGGCCCTTCGGTGGGCCGGGGTCAGCGGCGCGGTCTCGGTGCTGCGACGGCGCGGCTGGAGATGAATTCGTCGAGGCCGGCGGCGGGGACGCGGATTCGCGAGCGGCCCGTGCCGGTGCGCAGATCGACGACTGGAAGGTCGCCTGCGGCGATAAAGCGGTAGATGGTGCGGCGGTCGACGTCCAGGGCGGCGGCGACGGCGGGGATGGACAACAGGCGTGCGGGCATGGGTGAGTCCTTGGCGGGGAGACGGGAAGGAGCGCGGCGCACAGGCGGCCGCGTGGCCGGTCCGGGTGAGGCAGGCCGTCATGCCCTCAGTCGGGGACGGGGCGCGGCACGTCAGGGGAGCGGCAGGACCCCTGAAAACAGGAGCCAGACAGGAATGGGCCGGAAGGCGTGCGGAACGGGTCCGCGGGCGGCGGCGCTCCCCCGATCGACAGGAGCGCCGACCTGAGTTCACCGCGTAGTCGGCTCCAGAAGGCAAGCTGCCTGAGCAGCGGGCTCCGAGTCGATCTCGGTCGCTTCGAGACGGAAGCAGTACGGGTAGCGGAGCGCCAACCAGGCCGGGGTCACGCCGGCGAGCTTGGCCACCTTGGCGACGTCGACGCCCAGCCTTAGCCACCGCACCAGGGAGGAGTCCCGGAGGATGTCGACCGGCTCCCCCAACCGCCAGTCCAGCAGCTTGTCGTGCGGCAGCACGGCCTCTTGCGCCTGCTCCCACACCCGCTCGTACGCGGCTGCCGTAAGTCGTCCACCGCGCGAGCCAGGGAACAGCAGATCGTCGTTCTGGAGGCCATCCTCGTCGATCCACCCGCGCACGAACGTGGCGAACTGAGGTCGCAGCTGAACCACTCGATCCTGACCTCGATGGCGAGCTGTCAGCTCGCCAGAACCACCCGAATGAAGGACAACATCGCGAACACGCAGGGAGCGGGCTTCACTCGGACGAAGTGCCCCCTCAGCCAAGGTGGCCAGGAAGGGGTACACCGAGCGACTCCCGCCCGCCTGCTGGCGTATCCAATCCAACAGCGAGAGAACTTGCCTCTCGGAAAGTATCCATTCCTCATCCAATGCATCGACCAGCACAGCAGTGAACTCCTCAGGGAAATAGGGGATTCGTCGCACGAGGACCGCTTGACAAGGACAATCGTCCACACAATCCCCGGTTTCGGTAACCGGGGATCCCGTGCTACAAAGACAGGGGCCCGTCCATTGGCCCGTGCGGAGTTTCCCGTCGCGTCATGCCGATTGCATGCACCCGCGACTAACCCGCCGACATCAAGGTTCACTTGAAGCAGCCGAACTAATCCAGTCCCTTGGCGACCCAATACGTCTGCCGTCGGCGAACTGCTCCTGAGGCAGAATTCACTGCACAAAAGTTGCTAAATTAGGGCAAACTGCACCGCAGGGCTCGCGAGCAGGGTAGGCGCCTTCTAAGCGCCTGCCCTATCGGTCACCCCACCGACGCACCGTTCAGCTCGTCCAGCACACACAAGTGCGCACCAAGCGACAGCATTGAGGAATTGGGCAGCTGCCACCACCGACTGCCCCTTTTCTGTATAGCGCCTCATACGCGAGGTTGACCGCATCTTCTCCTCAGTCGAAAATCGACCAGGCATTACCCTCCAGCACGGGCAGAATTTCACGCACAGTCGACCCGCCAGCGTTTTATGCCCATCTTCGGGGATCGTCAGGTCGCCAGCCAGGCGGTCCACCGCCCGAAGTCGCGGGCACTCCCGCTTGCAGCAACCGCAGCACGTGGCCGTCCGCCGGAACCCTCACATCGCGGTCGTTCGCGCGGCCCGTGGCCCATGCAGCACGCACTCATGACCGATCCATCCCCCTGTGTCAGTCCCTCCCCTTAGGATTTGCAGGGGTTCAGTTGAGGCGGTGTCGCCTGTGAGAATCCGGCGGGGTAGGCGCGCGAGCAGACGGAGAGCGGCATGCGGGAAGACCGGTGGACGACAGTCACCGAGTCCGAGTACGAGCACGAGCGCCGCGGCCTTGAGGCGATCCGTCGGCGTCTGCCGGACGAGGAACCTTGGCGTGCCTGGTCGAACTTCACGTTCACTGCGACCAGCGGTCACGTGCGGGAGATCGATCTTCTGGTGACGGCTCCAGCCGGGGTGTTCCTGATCGAGCTGAAGGACTGGCACGGCTCGGTACGCGGCGGTGGCAACGACTGGGTGCAGACCACGCCCGGCGGGACGATGCGACGGCACGGCAACCCACTGCACTTGGCGAACCGTAAGGCCAAGGAGCTGTCGGGGCTGGTCAACGGCGACGCACGGGGCCCTGGGTCCCGGCCGCGAATCTGGGTGGGTGAGGCAGTCTGCTTCACCGACGACAGGCTGCAGCTGACGCTCCCGACCGCCGACATGAACGGCGTGTTCACGGTCAAGCAGCTCGTGGAGATGCTCGCCGAACCCCCGTCCGACGCCCGGCACCGGATCACAGCGGAGACGTCCCGTCGCGTCGAGGCCGCCCTGAAGAGACTCGGTATCGCCTCGATCCGCCGCCAGCACGAAGTCGGCGGATATCTCCTCGACGCCAAGGCGTTCGACTCCGGTCCTACCTGGGCCGACTATCGCGGTCGTCACTCCCAGCTGCACGACCTGGCGAGGGTTCGGATCTTCCTCAGCGAACGGGGGGCTTCCGACGACGCCCGCCGCTCCGTGGAGCGGGCCGCCGCACGCGAGGCCACGGTCCTCAGCCGGTTCCGGCACCCCGGTGCAGTGCAGCTGAAGACCTATCTGCCCTCCGGGCATCCGGCCGGTCCGGCGATCCTCTTCGACTACCACCCTGAGACGCTGCGCCTGGACGATTACCTCGTTGAGCACGGACAGCGGCTCAACCTTGAGGGACGCCTCGCCCTGGTACGCCAGCTCGCGGAGACGGTGCGCTCCGCGCACTCCCGCCGGATTCACCACCGGACTCTGTCGGCGCACGCCGTGCACGTCGTACCACAGGACCGCGGGCCGCGCGGGCGGGAGCTCGGCGAGGAGCAGCGTTGGCTCCGGCCGTGGATGCAGATCGCGGACTGGCAGATCGCCACAGGGCAGAGCGCGAGCAGCGGTCGCCCGCTGACCCTGGCACCCACCCATATGTCGGGTTCCCACGTCTCTGAACAAGCCGACCCGTATCTGGCCCCAGAGCTGCGTCTCCCGAAGGCCGATCCAGTGCGTCTGGACGTGTACGGGCTCGGGGTGCTCACGTATCTGCTGATCACCGGGCAGGCGCCGGGCGCGAACCAGGGAGAGGTCCTGGCGCACCTCGAAGCCGGCGGAAGCCTGCGTCCCAGCGCGCTGGTCGACGGACTGCACACTGACATCGACGAACTGGTCGAGGCGTCTACCGCGTACGAGCCGAGCCGACGACTGTCCACGGTCGACGATTTCCTCGAGATGCTGGAGTACGTCGAAGAGGCGTTCGCCGACGAAGCTTCGGCGGACGACGACAAGGCCGTAGGCGCTACCAGTAGCGGGGCTGGGAACAGCGGTGACGGTGCAGAGCCCGGTGGAGAACCGGACGAGCCCGAGAGGGACCCGTTGGAGGCGGTGGCCGGCGACGTGCTGGCAGGCCGCTGGGAAGTCCTACGCCGACTCGGCACGGGATCGACGTCGCGGGCGTTCCTGGTGCGGGACCTGGCAGGCGAGCCGCGCCGCAGCGGTGCCCTGCCGGTGGCAGTGCTCAAGGTCGCGCTGAGCGACGCCAAGCACTCGGTTCTGGACCGGGAGGCGGAGGTCCTGGGCCGTATCCACCGGGACTCCAGCATCATCTCGCTGTACGAGCCGGAGCCGCTCACGCTGGCGGGGCGCCGCGTCCTGGTCCTGGAATACGTGGGCGACAGCCGCGAGCACCGCGAGGACACCACAGGGGCGGGCGGCGTGGCGAAGGGACCGCGTCGCCGCGAGGACACCGTCGCCCGCCAGTTGCGGGACAACGGCCGCTTGGGCATGGACCAGTTGGAGGCGTACGGGAAATACCTGTTCGGCGCGGTGGACCACCTGGAGGCGGAGGGGATCTGGCACCGCGACCTCAAGCCGGACAACATCGCGATCCGTATCCGTGGCAACGGCACCCGGCAGCTGGTCCTGATCGACTTCTCACTCGCCGGCTACCCGGCCAAGGAGATCGAGGCCGGCACCGAGGGATACCTCGACCCGTTCGTGGGCGTCGTCACGCGCGGTACCTACGACGGGCACGCCGAGCGTTACGCACTCGCGGTCACCCTGCACGAGATGGCGTCGAACGAGTTGCCGCGCTGGGGCGACGGCTCGGTAACCGCCCGTCAGACGGACGCGGAGAAGTGGCCGTACCCGCAGCTCGCCGCCGACGCCTTCGAACCGGCTGTGCGAGACGGTCTGGTGGCGTTCTTCCGCAAGGCGCTGGCCCGGGATGTGAAGGACCGCTTCAGTGACCTGAAGCCCATGGAGCGTGCCTGGCAGCGCATCTTCCTGGATGCGCAGCGCACGACGGCGCCGAGCAGTGGTCACACGGAACAGTCCGGGCGCAACGCGGCGGTCGGACAGGACGAGACGGCGAGTGGTCATCCGCAGCGTCAGGCACAGATCGGGAGGGAAGACGACGACGCCTCCGCCGAGCAGATCCGCGACCAGCAGGCCGAGCGCGCTGACCGCTCCACGTCACTGTCGGTGGCTGGTCTGACGCAGTCGGCGCAGTCTCAGCTGTTCGCCATGGGGCTGAACACGGTCGGGGACGTCCTGGACTACTCGGCGCGCAAGTTCCTCACCGCGCCGGGCATGGGCTCGCGTACCCGGGAGGAGATCCAGCGCCGGCAGAAGGAGTGGAACGCCCGGCTGGGCAAGGCCGCCCCCGCGCCACTGAGTCCGGAGGCCCGCAAGGCGGCAGGCCAGGAGCTTTCGGAACTGGAGCGCGCACTCGCCGACACCGTCGCGGTCGCTGGCGAAGGAGTGCGCTCTCCGCTCGTGCTCGGCGCACTCAGCCTGGATGCTCTCGCCTCCCGCCTGGTGCCCAAGCCGTCCGGTGGCAGCGCCAAGTCGAACGCCACCGAGCGCGAAGCGATCCGGCTGCTGCTGCGACTGCCCGACGAACGGAGTGTGCTGCCGGGCGACCTGGCCTGGGTCCGTCAGCTGGACGTGGCCGACGCGGTAGGGCTGACGCGGGGCCGCATTCCGCAGATCGTGAAGAAGGCCCGCGAGCGCTGGTTCAACGATCCGGCACTCGGCCTGCTCCGCGACGAACTCGTGGAGCTGCTCGCCGAGCGTGGCCGGGTCGTCCCCGCCGTTGAGATCGCCGACGCGCTGATCGCCCGGCGCGGCACCCAGCTGCCCGAGCGGCGCGAGAGGCGGGCATTGGCCCTGTCAGTCCTGCGCGCGCTGGTCGAGCGGGAGAGCTGGGACAACGAGACACCACAGCTCTTCCGCTACTTCCACGCCCGCATGCCCAGGGGAGCCGCCCCGGTACTTGGGCTGCTCGCCCTCGATGTCCGCGAGGGCGTGGACGGCCCGGACACTCCGACGGGGCCAGCCCTGCAGGAGTACGCACTGAACCTGGGCGCGAAGGCCGACAAGCTGGCGGCGCAGGAGTCCTTGCCGACGGCGAGCACGGTCCTCACCGACCTCGACGCGGTACGCCGCCCGCCCGGCACCCTCAACTGGGACGAGCGCCGCACCGCCGAAATCGCGGTCGCCGCCTCCACCCAGGCCGCACTCACCCCCCGCCTGGAGATCTATCCGCGCGACCTGGGCCTGGTCCGTGCACTGCGCATCACGCAGGCCGGTGTGGTCGCCGTGCAGCCGGGCGTCGAAGAGGACCGACAGCCGGGCCTGACCGTGTCCGACCTGCACAAGCGGGTCACCACCCGCTTCCCCGAGCTGGGCACCGACCCTCTGGCTCCGCGCGAACTGCCCACTGGCAGCGCACTGGTACGAGACCTGAAGCAAGCCGGTTTCGAACTGAAGCTGGCCACCCGCTATGACGGCGTGCTCCGCCTGATCCCCGACCGCCCCGCTGATGGCTCTACCGCGGGTCTCACCTCGGCGAGCTGGGGCGCATCAGCGGCCCGGCGATCCGCCCCGACCCGGTACGACGAGGACGCTGCGGTCGCCGCCGCCGTCAAGGCCGACCAGCGTCTGGTCCACTCGGCCCGGCAGGACGGCTTCCGAATTCTGACCGTGCCGCAGCGCCGAGTCGAGGAAGCGGTACAGCGACTGTCCGAGGCGCCGTACGGGGCCCAGCCGCTCTCACTCACCGGGGTGTTCGTCACCGAGCTGCGTGGTGTGGTGGGCGAGACGCCGAAACCGACCTGGGAAACCGTGCTCAAGGCGGACGCCTCCGAGGCCGGCAGCCGTCCGCACCAGCAGCTGCGGGTGCGTACCGACAAGGCGTGGGGGCGGGTCGAACCGAAGCTGCGGGAGTGGTTGGCGACGGCCGGCTCCGCTGGCTCAAGTTCGGGTCCTCTGCTACTCACCGACACGGCGGCCCTGGCCCGGTACGACGCGCTCGACCTGCTCAGCCGCCTCGCGGAGACCGCACGGGAGGGCGGC
Source organism: Streptomyces sp. NPDC050085 (assembly GCF_044460595.1). NCBI lineage: Bacteria > Bacillati > Actinomycetota > Actinomycetes > Kitasatosporales > Streptomycetaceae > Streptomyces > Streptomyces sp. NPDC050085. The sequence goes on from NZ_JBITJZ010000001.1 coordinate 1,769,335, forward strand.
CGTCCGCTGTGGCTGCTCGTCGCCGCGTCCGACCCGGCGCGTGCGCCGCGCCTAGCCGGGCAGAGCGTGCCGTACCAAGCGGGGTTCGACGAGTGGATCGTCGTGCCGGACGCGTGGGTCGGGCGCCGACATCTGGCGCCAGAGGCGTGAGCTAGCGACTCCGGCGGGGCCGTTAGACCCAGTCCTTGGTCCTGGTTCTCGCCGTTGTTCTCGTCCTTATCCTTGTTTGTTCCGTATCACTTCACTTCGGGAGCCGTTCGTGATCGACCGCAAGAGCCTCCTCGCCGATCTGCAGAAGCAGGTCAAGGCAGCGGAGAGCGATCTTGAGCAGCAGGTCAAGGCCGTCCCCGAGGTTGGGACGAAACTGCGCGGCGAGTACGACACAGCCCGGAAGCTGGGGCGCACGGCGGCCACCTGGAACGCGTGGTTGGGCGAGCGGGTCACGCAGGTGGCGGTGGCCTGGGTGCTCGGCACGGTCTTCGTCCGGTTCAGCGAGGACAACGGGCTGATCCCAGAGCCGTACATCACGGCCCCGGATGTAGAGGGCCGGGAGGTCGCGCAGGCACGGTACGACGAGTACCTGGAGAAGGACGCCGACCCCACGTACCGAGGGTGGCTGGAGACCGCGTTCGAGGAGCTGGGCGCGGGGCAGGCCGGGCGACTGCTCTTCGATCCAGACCACAATCCGCTGTTCCAGATTCCGCTGTCGCATGATGGTGCCGGGGCGCTGTTGGCGTTTTGGCGAGAGCAGCGGGTGGAGGCGGGCGACGGGGAGGACGGCGCGGCTGACCATGTGCTGGTGCACGACTTCCGTGACCCGCTGAGTGAGGACGGTACGGAGGGTTGGGACACCCGCTTCCTGGGTGACCTGTATGAATACCTCAGCCAGGCCGCTCGGGACACGTACGCGCTCCGGCAGACTCCCGAGTTTGTGGAGGAGTTCATCCTCGACCGGACGATGACGCCGGCGTTGCAGGAGTTCGGTTTCGCCGAACTGAAGATGATCGATCCGACCTGCGGGTCGGGGCACTTCGTGCTTGGGGCGTTTCGGCGGCTGCTACGGATGTGGGCCGAGAAGCGGCCGGAAGCCGACGCGTACGAGCGAGTGCGAGCGGCGCTGGAGTCGGTGCACGGGGTGGACCTCAACCCGTTCGCGGTAGCGGTGGCCCGATTCCGGCTGCTGGTCGCGGCAATGGCGGCAAGCGAGATCAGGACGTTCGCGGGAGCGCGGGCATACGACTGGCCGATTCAGCTGGCAGTAGGCGACTCTCTCATCAAGGATCGGCAGTTGGAGCTCCAGCTCGGAATCGGGGATGAGCAGACTGGGGACCCACTGGCCGAGTTCTCGTACGCGACGGAGGACGTGCACGAGTACGAGCGGATCTTGGAACCCGGCCGATACCACGTAGTGGTTGGTAACCCTCCGTATATCACGGTCAAGGACAAGAACCTGAATCAGCTATACCGGGAATTGTATGACGCGTGCGCTGGGACGTACGCGCTGTCGGTTCCGTTCGCACAGAGATTCTTCGAGCTCGCTAAGCGAGGCACGCCCGACAGTGGCGGCTACGGCACCGTCGGCCAGATCACGGCAAGTTCCTTCATGAAGCGTGAATTCGGCGCGAGGCTCATCGAGGAATTTTTCGCCCACAAGGTCGAGCTCACTGAAGTCATTGACACATCAGGCGCATACATCCCCGGTCATGGAACACCAACCGTAATCCTGGTGGGACGGCCGAGAAGCGGGTCGAACCGGCAGATGACAGTTCGGACGGTGCGTAGCGTACAGGGGGAGCCGTCAGCTCCAATCAAGGCAGAAGACGGCCTAGTCTGGCGGGCAATTTCCGAACAAATCGATTCGCCAGGGTCGACAAGCCAGTGGGTGGCAGTTGACGACCTGGACCGTCATGAGAATTTTGCGCTGCACCCTTGGATCCTGAGCGCAGGCGGCCTAGAGATCGCCACTTCTCTCGCAGCCAACAAAGTGAAGCTCCAGGCCGTCACGCAACGTATTGGCTACACAGGCCAAACAAACGCCGACAGCATGATGCTTACCACGCCAATCAGCTGGCGACGGCGAGGAGGAGAAGCAGAGCTCGGCCGCACTGTCGTGCTAGGCGACGAATTGCGCGATTGGGTACATACCGAGGAAACCTTCGCATTCTTTCCATACAAGGAACAGAATGGGAAGTTTGAACTAGTCACCTTGAACCCTACGTCCGCCGCGTACAGGTGGATGTGGGCTGGACGCACCACCCTAGGAAACCGCGCAACTTTCTCGAAAGGAACCTATTTTTCAGACGGCCGCCCTTGGTATGAATGGCACCAAGTAACCTCGAGCCCCAAGAGCCACCCTTGGTCGATCTGCTACGCGTTCGTAGCCACACACAATCACTTCGTACTAAATCGCGACAGTAAGGTATTCAAGCAATCGGCCTTGATCCTCAAGCTGCCTCAAAGCGCGACTGAAAGCGACCACCTGAACCTTCTCGGCCTTCTAAACAGTTCCACGGTATGCATGTGGTTGAAGATGGTTAGCCACAACATGGGAAGCACAGTGGACTCTTTGGGCGCACGACAATCTACGTTGCCGTTCGAAGATTTTTACCAGTTTAACGGGGCCAAGGTTGGCGAGCTTTCTCTCCCGATCCATTATCCCACGGCGCTTGCGGCCGAGTTGGACTCTCTAGCACAGCAGCTTTCAAAGGCAACGCCAGTTGCGCTCGCAGGTACAGCCGTCCCCACTGCCGCTGCTCTCCGTGACGCCGAGACTCTCTACGCCTCCACCCGCGCCCGCATGATTGCCCTCCAGGAGGAACTGGACTGGCAGGTCTACTCCCTCTACAACCTGCACTCCGAGGACCTCCGCCTCCACGAGGTCAAGACCGACCCCTCCGCCGCCCTCGACTCCGGCGCCGTCCCCGAACTCGCCCTTGGCCAGCGCGCCTTCGAGATCCTGCTCGCGCGCCGCCTCGCCGCCGGGGAGGCCAGCGACGAGTGGTTCAAGCGCCACGGATCCACCCCCCTCACCGAGATCCCCGCCCACTGGCCCGACGACTACCGCGCCCTCGTGCAGAAGCGCATCGACGCCATCGAGTCCAACCGTGCCATCGGCATGGTCGAGCGCCCCGAGTACAAGCGGCGCTGGGCCACCGAGGGCTGGGACGCCATGCGGCAGAAGGCCCTGCGCGCCTGGCTCCTCGACCGGATCGAGGACCGCTCGTACTGGTTCGATGAGCAGGGCAATCCGACCGTCACCACGCTCCCCCGGCTCACCGAAAGCCTCTCCACGGACGAGGACTTCACCGCCGTCGCGGAGCTGTACGCGCCCCGGCAGGACCTCGCCAAGACCGTGCGCGAGCTGCTCGCCGAGGAGCACGTCCCGTTCGTCGCCGCCCTCCGCTACAAGCCCGCCGGGCTGAAGAAGCGCGCCGACTGGGAACATGTATGGGGCCTTCAGCGAGAGGAGGACGCAGCGCCCGACGAGCCTGCCAAGCGGAAGATCCGCGAGCGCACCCCCGTACCGCCGAAGTACACCTCGGCCGACTTCCTCAAGCCGAGTTACTGGCGGGCGCGCGGCAAACTGGACGTGCCCAAGGAACGGTTCGTGTCGTACGGGACGGTCAACGCGCAGTCGCCGGAGCTGTACGGGTGGGCCGGCTGGGACCACCTCGAACAGGCCCTGGCACTCGCCTCGTACGTCCAGACCGCCGGCCTGAACGAAGACGACCTCCTCCCCTACCTCGCCGGGCTTCTTGAGCTTCAGCCCTGGCTCGACCAGTGGTACAGCGAGTACGACCCGGAGTTCGGAGCCTCGCCCGCAACGGAGATCCTCGCGTTCCGGCAGCAGAAGCAGGGTGAACTCGGGCTGACCGACGACGCCTTGCGCGACTGGCGTCCGCCCGCCGCCACGCGTGGGCGCGGCGCCGCGAAGAAGGCCGCACCCAAGCAGCAGGCCGCGCAGACCACCATCCCCGCCGCCGAATCCGACTGATCAGGGCCAGGAGCAAAGAGACCCACCATGGCGTTCATGAGCAGGCAAGCCCCCCGCCCCGAGGACCGTCCGCTGCTGCGCGAGCTGATCGACATCCCGGAGTCGGTGTCGACCTCCGACTTCGTGCTGAAGCTCAGCGAGGCGGTTACCCCCGTGGGCGCCAAGGCGGCGCTGAAGGACTATGTCGTAACCGACCGCCTCGTCGGCAACTTCACCCAAGCTCTCGACCTCATCAAGGCAGCACAGGACAGCCACTCCTCCAAGGCCGCATACCTGCACGGTTCCTTCGGTTCCGGTAAGTCGCACTTCATGGCGGTGCTGTACGCCCTGCTCTCCGGAAACTCGGCCGCCCGCGCTCGCAGGGAGCTCGATCCCGTCCGTGCCCAGCACTCCTGGCTGGACGCCGACGGTCGGAAGTTCCTCTTGGTGCCGTACCACATGCTGGGCGCCAAGTCCCTTGAGCAGCGGGTGCTCGGGCGGTACGTGGAGCACGTACGCAAGTTGGATCCGAACTGCCCGCTGCCGCAGGTCTATCTGACCGAGGGGCTCTTCGAAGACTTCGACCAGCTGCGTCGGCGGAACGGTGACGGCTGGGTGATCGCGCAGCTCGCCGACGCCGGGGACGGTGACGGCGAGGACGAGTGGGGCGAGTCGTTCGCATGGACCACCGAACTCCTCGACACCGCGGTGAGCGCACCCGAGGAGCACGAGAACACCAAGCAGCTCGATCTCGGCAATCCCTCTACGCCGCGTGAGCTGCGGGCCCGACTCGTACAGGATCTGACGCAGACCCTGTTTCCCTCCTTCGCCCGGTCCGCGTCCGAGGACGCCGATGGGTTCGTATCCCTGGATAAGGGGCTCGGCATCATCGCCGCGCACGCGAAGTCGATGGGCTACGACGGACTTGTCCTGTTCCTGGACGAGTTGATTCTCTGGCTGGCCTCCCGTATCCACGACCAGAAGTTCGTCTCCCGTGAAGCCGACAAGATTGCGAACTTTGTCGAAGGCGCTGACGAGCGGCGAGCCATTCCGGTCGTATCGTTCATCGCCCGCCAGCGCGACCTTCGTGAGCTGGTCGGAGAGGAGATGTCGGGAGCGGCCGAAGCTGCCGTTCAGGACAGCCTGCGACACAGCGGCAGCGGACGCTTCGACAAGATCGTCCTGGAGGACCGCAACCTGCCGCAGATCGCCCGCGCCCGCGTGCTGCGGCCCCTGAGCGATGAGGCCGAGGCCAAGATCGAGGCTGCGTTCGCCGACGCCAAGAAACTCGGGCCGGACATCTGGGACACCCTCCTCGGGCACGACAAGTCGACGACCGGCGCGGACGAGGACGCGTTCCGCAAGACATATCCGTTCCCGCCGGCGTTCATGGACACGCTGGTGCACATCTCCTCAGCGCTGCAGCGGTCCCGTACCGGTCTGAAGCTCATGAGCCAACTGCTCGTCGACCACCGGGACGAGTGGCGGCTCGGTCAGCTCGTACCGCTCGGGGATCTCTATCCGGCGATCGCGGGTGGCGGCGACAAGGCGTTCAGCGGCGAGACGCATGTGCACTTCGAGGCCGCCGACAAGCTGTACCGGGACAAGCTGCGCCCGTACCTGCTCAGGACCAACCAGGTCACCGAGGACCAGGTGGAGGCGTACCGGCGCGATCCGGCGAGCCTGGGCGATCCTCAACTGACCGCACGCTGCCGTGACTTCACTGGTGACATCCGGCTCCTACAGACGCTGCTGCTGTCCGCACTCGCACCGAGCGTACCCGCGCTCGCCGATCTCACCCTGGCCCGACTGAACGCACTCAACCACGGCTCCATCACCACCCGTATCGCAGGTACCGAGGTCGGCCGCCTTGAGCAGAAGGCCAAGGAATGGGCGGCGACCTTCCCCGAGATAAAGGTCGTCGGCACCGGTCCCGGTGCGGTGGTTCGCCTCGAACTCACCGGTGTCGATCTGGACGCGGTGCTCGCCAATGCCCAGGTGCACAACAACCAGGCCAGTCGGCGGGCCAAGATGCGGGCCCTGCTCAAGGACGCGCTCGGCGTCAGTGACGGGCCTGGCGGCTTTGACCCGTACGACGTACTCGACCTGGTGTGGAAAGGCACCGAACGGCAAGTCGAGGTGGTGTTCGGCAATGTCGCCGACGCCGACTCCCTGCCCGAGTCGACGCTACGGCCCAGCCAGGACGACGCTTGGCGGCTCGTCGTCGACTTCCCTTACGACGAGGGCGAGTTCGGGCCGATGGACGACGTCCAGCGGCTGCGTGCGCTGCGCGAGAAGCCAGGGGGCGAGGGCCGCACCCTGGCCTGGTTGCCCACGCATCTGACGGACGCGACGCGCGGCGACTTCGAACGTCTGGTCGTCATCGACAAGGCCCTCGCCGACGACGCCCGCTTCGACTCCGAGTACGCGCGCAGCCTCGGCGCCGACGACAAGGCTCGCGCCAAGTCCATGCTGGCCTCGCAGCTCGACATCCTCACCGAGCGGGTCCACCAGGCCCTGCGGCAGGCGTACGGCCTTGCGCAGAAGCAGGAAGGGGTCGTCGACCTCAGCTTCGACACGCATCTGGTGGCCCAGCAGGAGGTGGCCGAGCTGCGGCTGCCGCTCGGTGCGGCCCTGGATGTGGCCGCCCGGGAGCTCGCCGGGAAGCTGCTCGGCCACCAGTTCCCGGCGCACCCCGATCTGGACCCGGAGAACACCGGGAAGCCCGTCAAGGCAGCCGAGATCCGAACGGTTTTCGGGTACGTGCGCAAGGCCGCCGAGCACCGTGACGGACAGGTGGAGGTCGAAGCCAAGGACCGCAAGGTCATGGGCAGGATCGCCGGTGGGCTCGGGCTCGGTGTGATGCGGGAGGCGTACTACCGGCAGGCGAGCCTGTGGGCCGACCATTTCACCGCGCAGGCGCGACGGGACTCCGTCGCCGAGCCGACGCTGGTCCGGCTCTCCGACTGGAGTGACCTTCCCCAGCCGCGTGGGCTGCCCGAGCCGCTGCGCAGACTGCTGGCCGCCGCGTACGCGGAGATGACCGACCGAGTGTGGGTGCGCGGCGGGGTGCCGGTGGAGCCCGCGCCCGCGCCGCACGAGCTGAAGCCGGAGTTCGCGCTCCGCGAGCAGCCGCGGCCGGACGACGGCGACTGGGAGCGGGCGCGCGAGCGTTTCGAGACAGTGTTCGGCGGTGTTGCGCCGCAGCAGAACCGCGGCCGGATCGTGAACCAGTTCGCGGGGCAGATCAGGCAGGCCGCGAGCGGCCTCGCGCAGGACGCCGGCCGTCTTGTCACCGAGCTGGAGAAGCACCGCGCCTTCCTGCAGCTGACCGACGACTCGCCGCGGCTCGTCCTGGCACGGCAAGCCCAGGAGCTGCTGCGGCAGGTCACCGAGACGGGCGTCGAGGCCAAGTCCGTCGTGGAGCGGCTCGCCCGCTTCGATCTCGGCGACTACACCGCGCAGCGGTACGGGATGTCCCTCAAGAGCGCCGGGAAGGTCGCCGGAGCACTGCAGAACACCAGTTGGGACCATCTCGGCCTGGCCTCCACCACGGGAGTGGAAGGCGAGGCAGTTCTGACGCGGATGCGGGAGGCCGCTTCCGGTGACCCGGGGGATTATCCCGACCTGCCCGGAGTGCTGAGCGCCTGCGGCAAGGAAGTGGTGGCCCTACTGAGGTCCCGTCAGGCTCCGCCGCCGCCCGCTCCCCCCGTCTCGACGACGCCAAGCTCCGAGGACGTCGATCTGGGCGGCGGCTCCGCCCATCCCCAGGTGCTGCCCGAACCGCCGGCCCAGCCTGGGCCGAGCGCGGGGGCGCGTTCCATTGCCCGGAGTGGCGGCGGACGGACCACTGCGTCCCGCGCCGCGGCCGAACTCCAGGCGGAGATCGCGGCGCTCGCGGCCGATCATCCGGACGCTGTCGTGGAGGTCGTCTGGAAGGTCGTGGACTGATGACGCCCATCACCGCGACCTCCACCGCCTCCACCGCGGCCCCTCTACCGGCGGGTCTGGCCCGGCTGTCGGCGGGGACCGTCCGCCAGTACCTGGCCGCCCGTAGCCGGCTCGGCGACGGCGCGGTCCGTGTCCTGTTGCTGCGCGCCGCTCCCATCTGGGACGCGCCCGCCATCCAGCGCACGGCGGGTGGCCTGCACGCCCGAGTGTCTGTCGCACCGTCCGTACTGGCCGTGCACGAGCTGATCCTGGAGCACCTGGACCACCCGGCTGACGGGGCGCCGCCCGATCCGCGGGTCCTGGTCGTGCTTACCGACTGCGAGGACACCGAGCTTGATCCCGGCCTGCTGGCCCGGGTCTACGGCGGCCGGATCCGTTCCGTGGACAACTGGGAGGTCGTACGGGAGGCGTTCGACGCCCGCGTGATCGACGGGCGGCTGCGTGCGGAGAGCTGGGCTGCCGAGGCACTAGTGGACGCCGCCGCCACCCGACGCTGGCCCTCGCTCGGCAAGGGGCTGCTCTCCCGTGACGAAGCGCTGACTCGACTGGCCAGGCGCCGCCTGCGGCTGACCCGCGACGACACCGACGCCCTGGGTGCCCCGGCCGCGCTCGACGACAGCGACCGCGTCGACGCCGTCGCGCTGCTGCGCTGGACGCTCACCCCCGGCGGCCCCGGCCTGTTGCGCGAGCTGCGCGGACCGGAACGCGCCGGCCTCGCCGCCTTCCTCGGCGAACCCGAGCAAGCCGGTTCGGCGGGCCGGATCATCACCGCGCTCCTGGAGGCCGAGCACGGGGTGGACGCGGCGGCGTACGCGGTGGTGTGCGCAGCCCTGTGGGAACACGCCACCGCCGATCAGGACACCTACCGGGCACGCGGGCGCGCCGAACGGTGGCTGGGCGAGCAGCCGCCCGCCCAGGGCGACGACCTTGACCGGCTGGTGACGTCCTTCGCACGCAGCGGCGAGGCGTACGTACGCGGTCTGCTGGAACGGGGCGAGTATCGCCTGGCCGACCCTGTGCTGAACCGGGCCGGGCAGCTGGTCGTCCAGTTCGGTGCGCAGCGTGCCGCGGCGGCCAGCCCGCTGCTCATGTCCGGCCTCGACACGCGTTTCACTGCGGCAGGGCACGCACTCGCCGCAGGCAGCGCTGAGAAGATCACCGGTGCTCTCGCCGTGCTGGCAGAGCACGCGCTCGCCGATGCCGACACCACCCCTGCCCGTATCGAGCGCGTCCGGATGGCGGCCCGGTTGCAGCGATGGATCGCTTCCCAACCCACGAACGAGATCCCGTCCGTGGCCGAGGGGATCGCGCGGCAAATCCGTGAACTCGGCTGGGTGGACCGGGCGTTGGAACACCTGGAAGCGGGCGGCGACACGGACCCCGTGCTCGCCGACGCGTACAGTCGGCTTGGCGAACAGGTCCGGTCCAAGCGCCGCACCTTGGACCGCGCCTTCTCCGAGCGGCTTGCGGTGTGGACGGCGGACGGCACCGCCCCCCGCACCATGCTCACCGTGGAGAGCTTCCTGGAGCGCGTGGTCGCCCCCATAGTCGCCTCGCCAGAGCATCGAGTCCTGCTGCTCCTAGTGGACGGGATGAGCGCGGCGATCGCCGCCGAACTCGGCGAGGAGCTGCGCGCCCACTGGTCAGAGTTCGATCCACTGCCCGAGCCGGGCGGCACGCCGACCCGTCGGGCGGTGGCCGCGGCGTTGCCCACGCTTACCACCGTTTCGCGTACCTCGCTGTTCGCTGGCGCGCTAATGAAGGGCGACCAAGGCGACGAGAAGCGGCTCTTCCCTCAACACGCTTGCTGGAAGGGTGCCCCTGCCCAGGTGTTCCACAAAGACGATCTGCGCGGCCCGGACACCGGATCGCCGTTCTCCACTGCCCTGAGTGAGGCCCTGGCAGACGAGCGCACACATGTCGCGGTGGTCCTGAACACCGTGGACGACCGGCTCGGCAAAGAACAAAAGCTGGGCGACGGCGCCTGGCGGATCAAGGAGATTAGCGGTCTGGAATCACTCCTGCGGGCCGCTCGAGCGGGCGGCATGACCGTCCTGATCACCTCAGACCACGGACACGTGATCGAACGGCGCGGCAACCGGGCCGATGCCCCCGCAGGCACCGTCGCCTCGGCACGCCACCGCCTGCCCGGTGAACCGCTCGCCCCGTCCGAGGTGGAACTGTCCGGCCCACGGGTGGTCTGGCCCGAACCCGGTGCGCGCATCGTCGCACTGCGCGACCACGACGCCCGCTACACAGCGATGAAAGCCGGCTACCACGGCGGAGCCACCCTCGCAGAATTCGCCATCCCCCTGCTCGCTCTCCTGCCGTTCGGCGCCGAACCGCCAACAGACTGGTTGGAGTTGGGGGAGCCGGCCCCCGCGTGGTGGGGTACGCAGACCAGTGCCGCACCCTCGGCAGTCGCAAGCGACGCGGGAACTGTCGAAATTCCTGGAGCCGCATCGCGCCGCAAACAGACGACCAAGCAGACGAAGAAGGCCGCCGCCTCGGCCGAACCGACCCTGGCTCTCTTCGAAGAGCAGCAGGCGACGCCGCCCGCCCCCCAGGGCCCGGACTCTGGCGACCCGGCTACCACCCTGGTGGAACGTCTGATGGCCACCGAGCTGTATGCGGCGCAACTGGACATGCTGGCCCGTAAGTCCATGGCCAAGGGCGCTCAGCCCGCGTTGGTCGCACTTGTCGAAGCGGGCACCCTGCCGATGACCGCCCTGGCGGAGCGTGCCGGCCAACCGGTCGGCCGCGCACGTGGGTTCGCCACGACACTGGCCCAGCTCCTCAACTACGACGGCGCCCAAATCCTGGAGATCCTGCCTGACAACCGCACGCTGCGTCTGCACCGGGACCAGCTGATCGAACAGTTCGGGCTGTGAGATTCGGGATGTGTGGCTGCCGGAGGACGCGGTCTCGCACGCGTGAGCAGGGCCACCGCCGCAGCTCGGCTCAGCTCGAACACCGGCCACCACAGCCGCGACCGAATGGGACACTGTCCAGGTGAACGCCGATCGATCTTCAGCACCCAGTGCCGGTCCCCAGGTCGGCGCGGTGCGACGCCGGGCCGTGGTGGACGCACTGCGGCGCGGCGCCGTCCCCGAGAGCGGCCTGGACCTGCTCGCCACCGGCCTCAACCGTTTCGAGCGGGCCGTCGACGAGGAACTGGATACGGTTGCCGCCGGCGGCTCGGTCTTCAAGGCGGTGCGCGGCGAGTACGGGTCCGGCAAGACCTTCTTCACTCGCTGGCTCGGCGAGCGTGCCAAACGCCGCACCTTCGCCGTGGCCGAGGTGCAGGTGTCCGAGACCGAGACCCCGCTGCACAAGCTGGAGACCGTCTACCGACGCCTCACCGAGCGCCTGACCACGTCGAGTTTCCCGCCCAGCGCCCTGCGCCCGGTTATCGACGCCTGGTTCTATGCGCTGGAAGAGGACGCGCTCGCCGACGGCGTAGCAGAGAGCGAACTACCCGAGGCAGTGGACCGACTGCTCACCGCCCGCCTGGCCGAGGTCTCCCGGCACGCCCCGGCCTTCGCCACCGCCCTGCGCGGCTACCAGCAGTCCCTGGAGGCCGGTGACGAGGCCACCGCCGCCGCAGTGCTGTCCTGGCTCGGCGGCCAGCCGCACGTCGCCGCGTCCGCCAGGCGCAGCGCCGGCGTCCGCGGCGACCTCGACCACTTCGGCGCCTTCGGCTTCCTACAGGGCCTGCTCACTGTCCTGAGGGACGCCGGACACGCAGGTCTCGTCATCGTCTTGGACGAGGTGGAGACCTTGCAACGAGTCCGCTCCGACGCCCGCGACAAGGCCCTCAATGCGCTGCGGCAGCTCATCGACGAGGTCCACTCCGGCCGCTTCCCCGGCCTGTACCTGATCATCACCGGCACCCCCGCCTTTTACGACGGGCAGCAGGGCGTACAACGGCTCGCGCCGCTCGCCCAACGCCTGGCCACCGACTTCACCACGGATCCCCGATTCGACAACCCTCGGGCCGTACAGATCCGGCTGCCGGGATTCACCGAGCAATCCCTAACCGGCCTTGGCGCCACGATCCGCGACCTGTACGCCGAAGGTTCCCAGGCCCCCGACCGGATCAAGCAGCTCGCCGACGACGCCTACCTCGCCGACCTGGCACGAGCCGTGGGCGGCGCACTCGGCGGAAAGGTCGGAGTCGCCCCACGTCTGTTCCTGAAGAAGCTGGTCGGCGACGTCCTGGACCGCATCGACCAGTTCGACGACTTCGACCCACGTACGCACTACCAGCTGACGGTGGGCAGCGGTGACCTCACCCCCACCGAGCGGAACTACGCCGCACCAGCACCGGCCGCCTCCGCAGACGATCTCGACCTGGAGATCTGAGGAGCCGGCGCTCCGCTCGGAACTCCGCGAGCAGACCGCCAGAGCCTCATCTCCGCAACCCCGAACTCCGTAGACCAGCACAGGAGTCACCAGCGTGCAGGAGCAGCCTCGCGGAACCGATCCGTTGGACCGCCTCGACCCGGTGGTCCTGCACCACATCGTCAACACACTTGGCTGGCCCGACCTGCGACCCTTGCAGAAGGCCGCCGTACATCCGCTGATGGACGGTGAGGACGCGATCCTCCTCGCGCCGACCGCAGGCGGAAAGACCGAAGCCGCCACCTTCCCGATGCTCTCCACAATGCGCGAGAAGCACTGGACCGGCACCTCTGTGCTCTACCTCGCGCCCCTCAAGGCCCTCCTGAACAACCTGCTACACCGCGTCGACAGCTACGCCCAGTGGCTGGGACGCCGAGCCGCCCTGTGGCATGGCGACACCCCTGAATCCGTACGCCGTCGCATCCGCACCGAATCCCCCGACTTCCTGCTCACCACGCCGGAGTCACTGGAAGCGATGCTGATCAGCGTCAAAACCGACCACGTACACATGCTCGGCAGCGTCCGGGCCGTCATCGTCGACGAAGTACACGCCTTCGCCGGGGACGATCGAGGATGGCACCTGCTCGCCGTCCTCGAACGTCTGGAGCGACTCGCCAGCCACCGCATCCAGCGCATCGGCCTCTCGGCGACTGTCGGAAACCCCGATGCCCTCCTCACCTGGCTCCAAGGCGCGACCCCGGCCATACGGCAAGGCCGCGTCGTCGCGCCGGGAGTCACGCTGCCCGCCACCCCGAACGCCCCGAGCGCTACCGACCTCCCGCGCCCTGCAGGGGAAGTGGAGCTCGACTACGTGGGCTCGCTCGGAAACGCGGCCAAGGTGATCTCCGCCCTGCACCAAGGCGAGAAACGGCTCGTCTTCTGCGACTCTCGCAAGCAGGTGGAAGAACTCGGCGCGGCCCTACGCGCCCGCGATGTAACCGTCTTCCTCTCCCACGCCTCCCTCTCCACCGACGAACGCGCCCGCTCCGAGCAGGCGTTCGCCGAAGCGAGAGACTGCGTCATCGTTTCCACCTCCACCCTGGAACTCGGTATCGACGTCGGCGACCTCGACCGCGTTGTCCAGATCGACGCACCAGGGAGCGTGGCCTCCTTTCTCCAGCGCATCGGCCGCACCGGACGACGCGCTGGAACCTCCCGCAACTGCCTGTTCCTCGCCACCCGCCCCGACACACTGCTCCAAGCAGCCGGCCTGCTGTCCCTGTGGGCCCGCGGCTGGGTGGAACCCGTCACCCCGCCGCCCTCACCGCGCCACCTCGTCGCCCAGCAGCTCCTCGCCGTCGCCCTGCAAGAACATCGCATCGGTGATCGGCTGTGGCCCGAGCAGTGGAACGGCCTCGCTCCCTTCGATCGCTCCGCCGCCCCGCTCCTGTCCCATCTGCTTTCCGAGGGCTTCCTCGACAGTGACGGCGGCATGCTCTTCATCGGGCCCGAAGCCGAAAAGCACTTTGGCCGACGCCACTTCATGGAACTGACGGCTTCGTTCACTGCGCCCCCCGAATTCACGGTCCTCGCCGGACGCACCGAGATCGGTACGACCGACCCCTCCGTCCTCACCGAGGAACGTCAGGGCCCACGCCGCCTGCTCTTGGCGGGCCGCAGCTGGCAAGTCACCTTCATCGACTGGGCACGGCGACGCGCCTTCGTCGAACCCGTCGAGGACGGCGGCGTCGCCAAATGGCAAGGCAGCGAAGCACGCGGCCTGTCGTACGCCCTGACCCGCGCCATGCGCGACGTCCTGCTCGGCACGGACCCCGAAGTCAAACTCACCCGCCGTGCCACGACCACCCTCGCCGAACTCCGCACGGACCGCGCGCCCCACGAAGTACACCCGGCCGGCACCTTGCTGGTGCGCGACGCGGACGCAACCCGCTGGTGGACCTGGGCCGGCTACCGCGCCAACGCCACCCTCGCATCGTCCCTGGGCAACCTCGCCGACCCGGTACAACGCCCCACCGACACCCACGTCCGGCTCCGTCAGGACCTTTCCGCCACGGACTGGAAGGCTGCCCGCGCCGAACTTCCCGACTCCCTCACACTGCCCACCGTCGACCCTCGCGCCGTGCGCGGCCTGAAGTTCTCGGTGGCTCTGCCGCCGAGAATCGCCACATCCACTCTCGCCGAACGTCTAGCCGACTTCGACGGCGCCTTGGCTGTGGCCCGCGAGCCCGTACGCGTCGAATGGCCCGCCTGACCAGGGCAGTATGAGTGAGGGCAGATCGCACGAGGCGCCCCAGCACTCACTACGCCACGTCGGCGTCCGTCGTGCCCACGAATGGCAGCAGCCGGGCAAGCTCGCCCCTCCCACGCCTGATCAGATCGAAGGCAGCTACAGGATCCATCGCCGATGGCAACGGCGTATCGGTGACCAGATCAGTCAGGGTGTACGGACCGAGCAGCCATCGCTGCAGTGCACGCCAGTCCGCGCCCCGGGCGAAGGGGAGATCGTCGACCCAAGGGTCCGTCTCGTACTGGGTACCATCAGCGCCATTGGCATGAAGCAGTCCGGAACGACGCACCAAACAGGGAAAGCACACACCGCAGTTGGCGATCGGCGGTCCGCCACTTCGCCGGGTGGGCGGCTTGCCACAGCTCAGTGTGGTTTCCAGATCGGACCGTGTGAGACCGGAATCCCTTCCCATCGCGCACACCTCGCCCTTCGTCAGCTGCGCCCAGGGATTGATCACTCTCACCGCGCCGCTGCGCTCGCCAATGGCACCGACCACGGCATTCAGGTGAGCAAGCGTCCGCGGGTGAACGGAGCGCGTGGAGCAGGCAGCCGAACGAGCAGGGGTTAAAGGCGGGTTGAGAGCAAGCTGGCCATTCTCAGGTATGTGGACTGTGGCCACGCCATGTGCGGCGGCAGCACGTATCGCACCCGCCGCATACAACAAGCCGCGAGTGCGGGAAGAGGTTTCAAGCCTGAGCCCAGATCCGTCACCCCTTGGGGTCTGGCTCATCTGCAGAAGCGTCACAGGTCGTGATTCACTCAGTTCTTCGACGGCCCTATACACCCGCTTCTGCAGGCGCAGCAGTCCGATTTCGCGGAACATCACCAGAAGGAGCGGACGCGAGTCGGAAGCCCGCGAGCGTGCCGCAGCCCAGCTGACGGAGTCCAAGCCCCCGGAGAACAAGGCGACTTCTGACGCACGCGGAGCGTCGGGGAAAATCATCGCGTCGCTGACCTGATGACCCGTGAGCGGTCGAAACTCAATGTTCCACAGATCCCCCGTGAGGATCTGGAGCAGCCCGACAAGCTGGTGGTGGACCGCCTTGCTGTCCCATCGCTCGTACTCCGAGACAGGCACAGACAGGTGGATGTGTCGCATCCACCTGTCTCCTGCTCCGGTGCGGCGTACGTACTTGTCCGCAATGAACGCGGCCCGAGCAATTCGGAGGAGATCCTCGGCCCAGTCGGGAACCGGGCCGGGCAGACGGTGGCGACCATGAGTACGGTGCTCGTCCTCCTGGAAGGCGTCTTCACCGATATCCGCCCAGCGGCCGTCGAGAGGCCGATCGCGGTGGTGGCCCCGCCACCACAGAAGATGCTCGGACGACGTCATGCCGCGGCTCCCCCTTCGCCGACGACTTCATCAGTGATCAACCCGAGCACCCTGCCAACGGCCTTCGGAACCAACCCCTCGGCAACCTTGGACAGCACGGCGGACGGATCCTCCGCAGCACCTACAACCGATTGCGCGGTGTCCACGGCTTCTGCAAGTTCCGCTGCCTCGACGGACTCCTCGCACGGGTTCGGCACAAGATCCACCAGCCTCTCCGCGACCCAGTCGGCGATCCTGCCTTCCGGATCGGTTGCGACGAGCACCGGTACGGCCAGCTTCACGTGCTCGGCGACAACTGACCGGAGAAATTCCCCCACCATGTCGGCGAAGAACACTTGATAGAGATCGCAGAGTATGTCCCAGGCGAAGCCGCCCCCTGCTGATGCCGCCTCCATGGCGTCGTCCAGCTCAGGGTGTCGGCCTCGAACATCACGGACGGCCTCGGCCACTCCCCTTCGCACTGCGGCGTCAGCCAAAGTGCCTCCGCCACCGCCGACCTCCGAGACGAGACGGGCAAGGAGTTCACCCTCCGACTGGGCGCCGTCCACAGCCAAGGAACCCAGCGCTCCGGCGAGCCGCTCACCAGCCGCACACGCCGTGTCGTACAGACCGAAAGCTGACCGGTCATCACGGAGCGTCTCATGCAGCGCGCGTAAGTGATCCGCAGCGATTTCCTCCAGCCGCTGGTCCGCATTGCGCGATTCGTCATCCCACCGTGCAAGACGTCTCGCAGCGGAACTCCATCTACCGCCGTTGGGCCCTTTCCACCGCGTCGATGTGCCCACGACGCCCCCTTCGCCGACGCGCCCCCGCCGCTTTCAGACATGGCATCAGACGCGCGGAATCCCAGGTAGAGCGGGACTCGGCCAGAGTGGCTCATATGGTCGGCGGAGCACAGGCCGCTACGGTCAGGTCATGCGGCTCACACGTGCCACAGCCTTGACGCCAACGGACGCCGAAGCCGCCAGCACCGCGGCAGAGCCGCCCACAGCTCGCAGATCTCACCAAGGGTCGGTAAAGCCCAGTTCCTTGCAGACCTAATCCGACCCGGCGTCACCTGCACGGAAGGTCACCTGACATCCCATCAGAACGAGCGTCAAATGAGCGTCACGAGCGTCATTCCAGCGTCAAGATATCGCCCGTAACGCCCACACCGCACATAACGCGCACCGGAAAAACAGCAAGTCAGGAGCCCTTAGTGACCGGCTCAAGGATCGCGACGCACTCCACATGATGCGTCATCGGAAAAAGATCGAACGCCCGCAGCATCCGCACCCGGTACCCGCCCTCCCGGAAGTACCCCAAGTCCCGCGCCAGCGCCGCCGGATCGCACGCCACGTACGCGATGCGCCGCGCGCCCAGCGTCGCCAGGTGGGCGACCGTCTTCTTGCCGGCGCCCGCGCGCGGCGGGTCGAGGACGATCAGGTCGACCTCGGTGATGCCGGTGCGCGGCAGGACCGAATCGACCTTGCCCTGTTCGATGCGGACGCGGTCGAAGGAGGCCAGGTTGTGGCGGGCGTCCTCGACGGCGCGCTTGCCGGACTCGATGCCGAGCACCGCGCCCTTCTCGCCGACGCGGTCCGCGAGCGCGCCCGCGAACAGGCCGACGCCGCAGTACAGGTCGAGGGCCGTGTCCCCCTTGCGCGGGAGCAGGCCCTGCATGACGGCGCGCATGAGCGTGTCCGCCGCCTTCGGGTGGACCTGCCAGAAACCGCCGCTGCCGACGCGGTACGTACGGTCGTCGGCGCGCTCGCGCACGAAGGCGCGGCCGTGGACGCGGTGGACGCCGCCGTCCTTCTCGTCGACCCGCATCACCGACACCGGCTTGTCCAGCTCGACGAGGGGCAGGCGGGCGCCGGGCTTGGGCTCCAGGATCACCATGCGGTCCTGGGACCCGCTCGCCGCGATCGCGTCGACGGACGCCATGCCGGACCAGTCGCGCTCCTCGATGCCCAGCTCGGACACGCCCGCGGCGGCGATCATGCAGTGCTCGACCGGCTCGACCTCGTGGGAGCGGTGGCGGCGCAGGCCCGCGTTGCCGTCGGCGTCCACGGCGTACTGGACGCGCGTGCGCCACTGGGGCACCTCGCCCGCCGGCAGCTTGTCGCCCTCGGCCGGTACGACCGTGCCGTCCCAGCCGGCCTCCTCGGGCGTGAGGCCCGCGAGCCGCTGCAACTGCTCGGCGATGACCTCGCCCTTCATGCGGCGCTGCGCGCCCGGCTTCGCGTGCTGCCAGTCGCAGCCGCCGCAGCGGCCGGGGCCGGAGTACGGGCACGGGGCCTCGACGCGGTCCTTGGACGCGTCCAGGACCTGCACGGCGTCGGCGCGCAGGAAGCGCGCGCCTTCCTCGCCCTCCGTGACCCGCGCCAGGACCCGCTCGCCGGGCAGCGTGTGCCGGACGAAGAGGACCTGGCCCTCGGCCGTACGCGCGATGCAGTGACCGCCGTGCGCGACGGGCCCGACCTCGACCTCGTACTCCTCCCCCACCAGTGACTTCTTCGGTTCTGCCTGCATGGCGGGAGCTCCAGTACGTAAGGGGAGGCCGCAAAGGAAAAGCGGCCGGACAACAGCCCACCAGTCTACGTGGCTGTCGTCCGGCCGCTCACCACGAGTCGGCCGTCGAGGACGCGGCTACTTGGAGCTCGGCTCCTTGGACCGCTTCTCCACCGGTCCGCGGCGCACCGCACCCGGCGCGCTCCACTCGGAGCGCCTGCGGGCCCGCTTCTTGGCGGCCTCGGAGGACTCCAGCTGGTAGGGAACGGACGTCACCATGATCCCCGGGGTGAAGAGCAGGCGGCCCTTCAGGCGCAGGGCGCTCTGGTTGTGCAGCAGGTGCTCGTACCAGTGGCCGACCACGTACTCGGGGATGATCACGCTGACGGCGTCGCGCGGCGACTCCCGGCGCAGGTTCTTCACGTACTCGATGATCGGCCGGGTGATCTCCCGGTAGGGAGAGTCGAGGACCTTGAGCGGGACGTCGATGCCCCGACGCTCCCACTCCTCCCTCAATGCCTTCGTCTCGGCCGGATCCACATTGACGCTCAATGCCTCGAGCGTGTCCGTACGCATCAACTTGGCGTACGCCAGCGCCCGCAGCGTCGGGCGGTGGATCTTCGAGACGAGCACGAGCGAGTGGACGCGCGACGGGCGCACGCTGTCGTCGGACGGCGTCTCGGGCGCGGCGATCTCCTCGGCGACCCGGTCGTAGTGCTTACGGATCGCGGTCATCGTCGCGTAGAAGATGCACATGCCGAGCAGCGCGACCCAGGCGCCGTGCGTGAACTTCGTGACCAGGACGACCACGAGGACCAGGCCGGTGAAGAAGGCGCCGAACGCGTTGATCGCGCGGGAGCGGATCATGCGGCGCCGCTTCTCGGCGTCGCGCTCCGCGCGCAGGTGGCGGTTCCAGTGCCGGACCATGCCGGTCTGGCTGAGCGTGAAGGACACGAACACGCCGACGATGTACAGCTGGATCAGGCGGGTCGAGTCCGCGCCGTAGATGACGACGAGCAGCATGGCGGCCCCGGCGAGGAGCACGATGCCGTTGGAGAACGCGAGGCGGTCGCCGCGGGTGTGCAGCTGGCGCGGCAGGTAGCGGTCCTGCGCGAGGATCGAGCCGAGCAGCGGGAAGCCGTTGTACGCCGTGTTCGCGGCGAGGAAGAGGACCAGCGCCGTGGCCGCCGCCAGGATGATGAACAGGAAGCTGCCCTTGCCGAAGACGGCCTCGGCGACCTGCGAGATGACCGGGTTCTGGACGTAGCCGGTGCCGACCGCGATGCCGTTGTGGATCAGGTCGGTCGCCGGGTTCTCGGCCATGCGGACCTTGGTCGCCATGGCGAGGCCGATGATGCCGCAGAACATGGTGACGGCGAGCGCGCCCATGAGGGCGAGCGTGGACGCCGCGTTCTTCGACTTCGGCTTGCGGAACGCCGGTACGCCGTTGGAGATCGCCTCGACACCGGTGAGCGCCGCACAGCCGGAGGAGAAGGCGCGCAGCAGCAGGAAGACGAGCGCGAAGCCCGCGAGGCCCTGGTGCTCGGCCTTGATGTGGTAGTCGGCGGTGGGAGCCTTCATGGTGTCGTCGAGGACGATCCCGCGGAAGGCGCCCCAGGCGATCATGATGAAGACGCCCGCGACGAACACGTACGTCGGAATGGCGAAGAGCTTGCCGGACTCCTTCACGCCGCGCAGGTTCATCAGCGTCAGCAGGACGATGACCACGCACGCGCAGAGCACCTTGTGCTCGACCACGAACGGGACCGCGGAGCCGAGGTTCTCGATGCCGGACGCGATGGAGACGGCGACGGTGAGGACGTAGTCGACGAGCAGGGCGCTGGCGACGGTGAGCCCGGCCTTCGGGCCGAGGTTGGTGTTGGCCACCTCGTAGTCGCCGCCACCGCTCGGGTAGGCGTGCACGTTCTGCCGGTACGAGGCGACGACCGTGAACATCAGCACGACGACCGCGACCGCGATCCAGGGGCTGAAGTGGTACGCCGACACGCCCGCGATGGACAGGACCAGCAGCACCTCGCCGGGCGCGTACGCGACGGAGGAGAGCGGGTCGGAGGCGAAAACGGGGAGTGCGATGCGCTTCGGCAGGAGCGTTTCTCCCAGCCGGTCACTGCGCAGTGCGCGCCCGATCAAGATCCGTTTGGGCACGTCGGTCAGTTTGGACACGCAGAGGATCGTAAGCGTTCGAACGGGGGGCGGCACACCCACCACCCCGAATCTCCACTCAGGCCACCGCCCGGCCGGCCTTCGCCCAGTTCTCGTGCAGCCGGTCGAGATAGGAACGGGCCTGGCTGCCGGGGCTCGCGCCACGGGCGAAGGCCAGCATGTTCCCGGCGCCCGTGTTGTAGCCGAGGGCCAGCAGTTCTTCCCTGTCGAAGGGGCCCGGCCAGTGCGCCGGAAGCTGTGCGTCCAGGTCGTGCAGGTGCCAGGCGGCGGCCTCGATGGCGAGGTCCCGGTCGTCGGGCAGTTCGTCCCAGCGACGGTGGGCGAAGTCACGTCCGCTCCGGGTCTCCTCGAACGCGGCCCGATGCATGTTCGCGATGCCGAAGGCCGCTTCCGGCTTGTATCTCTGCCAGGCCCGCTCGAGCGCGGGGTCGTGCGGTTTGTACGCCTCGTTGTAGAGGATCGCCATCACCAACCGGGCACTGACACCGGCCTGTTGGGCCCGGGCCTTCACCTGGGGCGCGTAGTCGGCGGGGTCGTAGCCGCCGCCCGTGGTGCGGGACGGGGAGGGGGCCGCCTTCGTGGACGGGGGTGACGGGGGTGACGGGGGTGACGGGGGTGACGGGAGTGACGGGGGCGCCGACGAGGCCTTGGCCGAAGGCGCGTGCGAGGGCGTCGTCCGCTCCCCGCCCGCCTGCGAGGGTGACGGGCCCCCGCGGGACAGCACGCCCCACACCACCACCGCCGCCACGACCGCGGCGAGCCACCCCCACCGCGTACGCCGACCGGCCACGCCCGCCCTCCTCGCACCCGCAGGTTCCGTGGCCGCCAGTCTAGGAAGCCCGGGACAGGGGGCGCGGGAGCGATCTAGGGGCCGACGCGAAGGACGAGTTCGAGCACATTGCCGATACGGTGGTCTTGACGCGGGCCATACGGGGCCCGCATCGTGCCCGAGATCGAGCCGCACGGGCTGGACCGAGCCGCGAGAGAGAGACATGAGCAGGACGTTTACGCAGGTCAGTGGGCCTATGAGGAGTGCGGGGTAAGACCGTGCATATCGTGATCATGGGCTGTGGCCGAGTAGGGTCCCAGCTTGCCCAGACCCTGGAGCAGCAGGGTCACACGGTCGCCGTGGTCGACCAGGACCCCACGGCCTTCCGCCGTCTGGGCTCCGGGTTCGGCGGCCGCCGTGTCACCGGGGTCGGCTTCGACCAGGACACCCTGCGCGAGGCCGGCATCGAGGAGGCGGGCGCCTTCGCCGCCGTCTCCAGCGGTGACAACTCGAACATCATCGCCGCCCGCGTGGCCCGCGAGATGTTCGGGATCGAGAACGTGGCGGCGCGGATCTACGACCCCCGCCGCGCCGAGGTCTACCAGCGCCTGGGCATCCCGACGGTCGCCACGGTCCGCTGGACCGCCGACCAGATGCTGCGCCGCCTGCTGCCGTCCGGCGCGGAGCCGCTGTGGCGCGACCCCACCGGGGGCGTCCAGCTGGCCGAGGTGCACGCGTCGGAGGCCTGGGTGGGCCACAAGATCAGCCGCCTGCAGGAGGAGACGGGCGTCCGCGTCGCGTTCCTCACCCGGCTCGGCGAGTCGATGCTGCCGACGTCGCAGACGGTGCTGCAGGAAGGCGACCTGGTCCACGTGATGATGCGGACGGACGAGGTCGAGAAGGTCGAGGCGGCGTTCGCCGAAGGCCCCGAGGAAGGCGGTCACTGATGAGGGTCGCCATTGCCGGAGCCGGAGCGGTCGGCCGCTCGATCGCGGGCGAGCTCCTGGAGAACGGTCACGAGGTCCTGCTCGTCGACAAGGCGCCGACGGCCATCTCGGTCGAGCGCGTCCCGCAGGCGGAGTGGCTGCTCGCCGACGCCTGTGAGATCACGTCCCTGGACGAAGCGGCGCTGCAGCGCTGCAACGTGGTCATCGCGGCCACCGGCGACGACAAGGTCAACCTGGTCGTCTCCCTGCTCGCGAAGACCGAGTACGGGGTCCCGCGGGTCGTCGCCCGCGTCAACAACCCCAAGAACGAATGGCTGTTCAACGAGTCGTGGGGCGTGGACGTCGCCGTCTCGACCCCCCGTCTCATGTCGGCCCTGGTCGAAGAGGCGGTCAGCGTCGGCGACCTGGTGCGCCTGCTCCGCTTCAGCCACGGCGACGCGAACCTGGTCGAGCTGACGCTCCCGCCGGAGTCGGCCCTGGCCGGCACGCGCGTGGGCGACGTCCAGTGGCCGCAGGACACGTCCCTGGTCACGATCATCCGCGGCACCCGCGTCCTGGCCCCCAGCCAGGAGGACTCCCTGGAGGCGGGCGACGAGCTCCTGTTCGTCGCAGCGCAGGCGCGCGAGGAGCAGCTGGAGGACCTGCTGTCGGTCCGGCGCGAGGACGCGTAGAAGAGCAAGAGCAATGGGCGAGGGCCCCACGAGCTTTGCTCGTGGGGCCCTCGCCCATTGCTCTTGGGGGCGCGGGGAACTGCGCGCCCAGCCACACACGACGCGCACCCGCGAACGTCGCTCAATCCTCACGGCGATGCCGCGCAGACCCCCCGGACGAGACCTCCCCGGAAGAAGCCTCCCGCTCCTTGGCGGCAGCGTCCTCCGCCTCCATCTCCGCGAACACGTCGATCGGCGCGGGCGCCTTCGCCAGGAACACCCACGTCAGCCACACCGCCAGCAGGAACGGCGGGATCTTCAACGCGATGAGCACCCAGCCGAACTTGGTGGTGTCGGCCCACCAGTACATCGGAAAGAGGATCGCGCACTTGGCGAGCAGGATGAGCCCCCAGGCCCAACTCGCCTTCGCGTACGCCTTCTTGCGGCCGGGGTTGCGCGTGCGCCATGACAGGTTCTCCTTGAACACCGGCCCGAGAATGAGCCCGATCAAGGGAACGCCGCACAGCGTGGTCACGATGTACGCGAGCGCGAGGCCCAACGTGTAGAGCATGCCCGGGAGATAGAAGTCCTTGGCGTTGCCGGTCATCATCGCGAAGACGACGCCGAACGCGACCCCGAAGACCCCGCTGAAGGCGTGCTTGACCGTGTCCTTCATGACCAGGCGCACGACGACCAGGACCAGGGACACCGCGAGGGCCGCGATGGCCGACATGTGCAGGTCCTTGTTGATCGTGAAGATGGTCACGAAGAGGAGGCCGGGCACGACGGTCTCCACCATGCCCCGCACGCCGCCGAAGGCCTCGAAGAGCGCGGCCTCCGTCACCGCCCTGTCCGCGACTTCCTGGTCTGCGTCTTCGCGGTGGGTCGGCTTGTCGAGGGACGTCACCGGCTACTCCCGTCCGAGCGGTCTGAGTTCGTACTTCGGGTTGAAGAGCACCCTACGGCCCCGGCTCATCGAGACCCGGCCCGAGGCGATCAGCTTGCGTCCCGGCTCGATGCCGACGATCGAGCGCCGACCGAGCCACACCACGTCCAGGGCCGCCGAGCCGTCGAACAACTCGGCCTCCAGGGCCGGGACTCCGGCGCGTGGCCGCAGGGTCACGGTGCGCAACGTACCAGTAACCGTGACTATTTGCCGATCGTGGCAATCACCGATGCGCGTACAGCCCGTGGTCTCCGCGTCCTCGCGCAGCTCCTCCGACTCCAGGTCCTCCTGCGAGGTGGACAGTCGGTCGAGCATGCGCCGGAACCGGCCCGCCGGTTTGCCGGACGCCCTGTCGGCCCTGTCGGAACGAGGAACAGCACTCATACACGAAGCGTACCCGGGGGCGCCGACACGAACGTAGGGCCTACTTCTCGAACCGGTACCCCATCCCCGGCTCCGTGATGAAGTGCCGCGGATGCGACGGGTCCGTCTCCAGCTTGCGGCGCAGCTGCGCCATGTAGACCCGCAGGTAGTTGGTCTCGGTGCCGTACGAAGGCCCCCACACCTCCTGAAGCAGCTGCTTCTGGCTCACCAGGCGTCCCGTGTTGCGCACGAGCACCTCCAGCAGGTGCCACTCGGTGGGCGTCAGACGCACGTCACGGCCGCCCCGGTTGACCTTCTTGGCGGCCATGTCGACGGTGAAGTCGTCGGTCTCGACGATCCCCTCGTCCTCGCCGCCCCCGGTGGGCTCCGCCCGCCGCACGGCCGCGCGCAGCCGCGCGAGGAGTTCGTCCATGCCGAACGGCTTGGTCACGTAGTCGTCGGCGCCCGCGTCGAGCGCCTCGACCTTCTCGTCCGAGGAGTGCCGGGCGGACAGGACGAGGATCGGCACGCGGGTCCAGCCGCGCAGTCCCTTGATCACCTCGACGCCGTCCATGTCGGGCAGGCCCAGGTCGAGGACGACCACGTCGGGGTGGCGGGCGGCGGCGAGCTGCAGCGCCTGCGCGCCGTCGGCGGCGGCGTCCACCTCGTACTTGCGCGCCTTCAGGTTGATGACGAGGGCGCGCACGATCTGCGGCTCGTCGTCGACCACGAGCACCCGGGTCATGCGTGCCTGCCTCTCTGAGTTACTGCGCTCAATGATTGATCGAGTTGATCAAGTTGATCGGGCGTGGGCGTCACTGCCTGCAGGGTGAGCACCATGGTGAGCCCGCCTCCTGGAGTGTCCTCCGCACTGAGTGTGCCGCCCATGGCCTCGACGAAGCCGCGCGCCACCGCGAGTCCGAGCCCGACTCCGGCACCGCGCGGGGCGTCGCCGTAGCGCTGGAACGGGGCGAAGATGCGGTCCTTGGCCTCGTCGGGGACGCCGGGTCCGCGGTCCACGACGCGCAGTTCGACCCGGTCGCCGAGCGTGCTGGCGGCGACCAGGACCGGCTCGTCGGGCGGGCTGTACTTGACGGCGTTCTCGACGATGTTGGCGACGGCCCGCTCCAGGAGTCCCCGGTCGACAAAGACCATGGGCAGCGACTCGGGGATGTCGAGCTCGACGCTCAGCTCCGGATCCGGTACGCCGCCCAGCGCCATCGGCACCACCTCGTCCAGGTCCGTCTCCCTGATGAGTGGCGTGACCGTGCCGGTCTGGAGCCGGGACATGTCGAGCAGGTTCCCGACGAGGTGGTCGAGCCGGTCGGCCCCGGCCTCGATCCCGGCGAGCAGCTCCGCCTGGTCCTCGGGCGACCACTCGACGTCCTCGGAGCGCAGGGAGGACACGGAGGCCTTGATGCCGGCCAGCGGGGTGCGCAGGTCGTGGCTGACGGCGGCGAGCAGGGCGGTGCGGATGCGGTTGCCCTCGGCGAGCGTGCGGGCCTGCTCGGCCTCGGACTGCAGCCGCTGCCGGTCCAGGACGACGGCGGCCTGTGCGGCGAACGCGGCGAGCACCCGGCGGTCCTCCGCGGGCAGCACGCGGCCGGACAGGGCGAGCGCCATGTGGTCGCCGACCGGCATGTCGACGTCGGCGTCCTCGGGCCGTCCGTCGGGCCGCGGTCCGACGCTGCCCGCGCAGGTCCAGGGCGCGGTGTCGCTCTCGCGCTCGAGCAGGGCCACGGACTCCATGGCGAACGTCTCCCGTACGCGCTCGAGGAGCGCCTCCAGGCTCGTCTCACCGCGCAGCACGCTGCCCGCGAGGAACGACAGGACCTCGGACTCGGCACGCAGCCTCGCGGCCTGGTGGGTGCGCCGTGCGGCCAGGTCCACGACGGAGGCCACCGACACGGCCACGCCCACGAAGATCACGATGGCGACGATGTTCTTCGGGTCGGCGATCGTGAACAGGTGCAGGGGCGGCGTGAAGAAGTAGTTCAGGAGCAGGGAGCCGACCGCCGCCGCGGCCAGGGCCGGCAGCAGCCCGCCGACCAGCGCCGCCGCGACGGTGAGCGACAGGAACAGCAGCATGTCGTTGGCGAGACCGAGATCGGAATCGACGTGCGTCAGGATCAGTGCGAGCAGCGCGGGCCCGCCGACGCCGACGAGCCAGCCCCACAGGATGCGGGAGCGGCCGAGCCGGGCGCCGCGCGCGACGGGCAGTCCGCGCCCCTTGGCGGCCTCCTCGTGCGTGACGATGTGGACGTCGAGGTCGGGGCCCGACTCCCGGGCCACCGTCGCGCCGACGCCGGGCCCGAACACGTACTGCCAGGCCTTGCGCCGTGACGAGCCGAGGACGATCTGGGTGGAGTTCACGCCGCGCGCGAACTCCAGAAGGGCGGCGGGGATGTCGTCGCCGATGACGTGATGGAACGTTCCGCCGAGGTCCTCGACCAGGGTGCGCTGGACCGCCAGCTCCTTGGGCGAGGCGGCGGTGAGCCCGTCGCTGCGGGCGATGTAGACGGCGAGGACCTCGCCGCCCGCGCCCTTCTCCGCGAGCCGCGCCGCCCGCCTGATCAACGTACGGCCCTCGGGTCCGCCGGTCAGTCCGACGACGATGCGCTCGCGGGCCTGCCAGGTGGAGCGGATGTTGTGCTCGCCCCGGTACTGCTGGAGGTACTCGTCGGCCCGGTCGGCGACCCAGAGCAGGGCCAGCTCCCGCAGGGCGGTGAGGTTCCCGGGCCGGAAGTAGTTGGACAGGGCCGCGTCGACCTTGTCGGACTTGTAGATGTTCCCGTGGGCCATGCGGCGGCGCAGTGCCTGGGGCGACATGTCGACCAGCTCGATCTGGTCGGCGCGGCGCACGACCTCGTCCGGGACGGTCTCACGTTGACGTACACCGGTGATCGCCTCGACCACGTCACCCAGTGACTCAAGATGTTGAATGTTGACGGTCGAGACGACGTCGATGCCGGCGGCGAGGAGTTCCTCGACGTCCTGCCAGCGCTTGGCGTTGCGCGAGCCCGGCACGTTCGTGTGGGCGAGTTCGTCGACCAGGGCGACGCCGGGTGCCCGGTCCAGGACCGCTGCGACGTCCATCTCGTGGAAGACGGAACCGCGGTACTCGATCTCCTTGCGCGGCACCTGCTCCAGGCCGTGCAGCATGACCTCGGTGCGCGGCCGGCCGTGGTGCTCGACGAACGCGACCACGCAGTCGGTGCCGCGCTCGATGCGCCGGTGCGCCTCGGACAGCATCGCGTACGTCTTGCCGACGCCCGGTGCGCTGCCGAGATAGATCCGAAGCTTGCCGCGTCCCATGGCCCCATTGTCTTCCTGTCGCTGCCGCACGCAGCCCACTGCTCCACGCAGCGTCGACCTTACGGTCAGCAATTCTGGCAAATGGGACAGATGCCTGGTGGGGAGACGTCTTTGACAGAACCCTGATGCGCCCGCGCGGCGTCTCGGGGAAGACGCCGCGCGGGGACCTTCCCGTCAGCTCAGCTGGGGTTCTCCGCGTGGGTGAGGGTCTCCCAGGCGACGAACAGGTTGTTGGAGCCCGCAGGCCGCTGCTGCTCGGTCAGCTTCTGGGTGTTGGTCATGGCGGTGCCCAGGCGGGTGTGCAGCGCGTTGTAGCCGACCTCGGTGACCGGTCCGAGCCCCCGGTTGACGCTGCCGCCGCACAGCCAGCTCGGCGGCGCCTCGCCGAGCTCGTACTTCGACTGGAAGCCGAGCGCCTGCCGCAGCCGCTCGCCGACGTCCGTGCCGTAGAGGTCCTGCCCCTGGATGCGGCTGGTCTCGGCGATGTGCGAGATGGCGGAGATGCCGTATCCGGTGTGCGTGAGGTCCCTGCACGTCTCCTGCGTCAACCCCGTCACGAACGTTGACTGACCTTGCCAATAGTTGACGATCTTCGCCGTCGTATCCAGATTCTGGCTCGGCACGGTCTTGGGCACCGCGCCGTCCGAGGACAGGTAGACGTACGCGGCCGTACGCGTCCGGAACTTGGCCATCGCCTTGTCGTACGAGGCCTTGTCCTCGAGGAAGACGGAGATGCCGACGGCCGCCTCCATCATCGACAGTTCCCAATTGCCGTTGGAGTTCGAGCCGTTGATGACCTTCGGCAGGTAGACGTCGCGCAGCATCGTCTTGAAGCGGCTCTCGTTCGCCCAGCCGCCGGTGTACGTGTACTTGATGATCTCGGCGGCCTTGGGCCAGGAGGAGCCCGCCCAGCCGGTCTGCAGCGGTGCGTTGCTGTTGGTGTGCTCCTTGATCGTGCCGGACCAGGCGTCCATGAGCGCGATCGACTTCTGCGCGTACCGCGCGTCGCGCGTGAAGTACCAGGCGAGCGCGTCGGTGTACGCGGCTATCGCGTCCTCGCGCTCGTCGGTGCAACCGTAGTTGGGGTTGGAGTACGAGCCGCACTCGACGGTGGCGCGGGGCTTGGGCGTGCGGTTCAGATCGGCGTACCTGCTCGCCATCATCTGGTCGAAGGCGCCCTTCCAGGGCTGGGCCCCGGCGTCGACCTTGGCCTTGGCGAAGTCCAACTGCCCCTTGGAGACGGTGACTCCGGGGTGGGCGAACGTGGCGGGCGCGGCCTCGGCGCGGTCGGCGCCTGGCCAGGTGACGACGCCGGCGACCAGGGCGGTGACGGTGGTCGCGAGGGTGGCAAGCAGGGCGGTGCGCGATCTTCTGTGACGAGCCTGCATGGTGGGGGCCATCCGTTCTCGTATATGAACGTGAGGCGCCGATGTGAACTACGGCGCTGGCCGGTGACCCTAGGTACGGACCAGGCCTCCGTCAATACCTGAAGAAAGAACGGCAGTTGAGGCCCGGCACGACAAAGGCCGGGGCCGCGCATCCCGGTGGATGCGCGGCCCCGGCCACGTACGGAAAACCGCGTCAGCGAACCTCGGTGATCTCCGGACCACGGGCCAGCTGCCCCATGCCACCGGAGAAGCGCGAGCCCTCTTCGCCGTCGATCTGGCCACCCTCGGCGACCATCTGCGCGTCGTCCGGGAGCTTGAGGACGATCGGGTCGCGCGGGGCCATCGGACCCTCGCCACGCACCACGACCGTGTCCCGGAAGATCTGCTCGAGCAGACCGGCGGCCTGCGGCTGCACCGCGCCCTGGCCCGAGATCACACCGCGCAGGAACCAGCGAGGTCCGTCCACACCGATGAAGCGCACGACCTGGAACCCGCCCGTGCCGTCCGGCAGCTGCACCGGCACCTGGGCCCGCAGCTCCCAGCCGAGCGGGCCCTCGACCTCGTCGATCACACCACCCTGCTGAGTGATGCCCGTGGCGATCTCCTCGCGGACCTCGCCCCAGATGCCCTCCTTCTTGGGGGCGGCGAAGGCCTGCAGCTGGACCGCGCTGTCCTGGAGGACGACGGTCGCGGCGACGATCGCGTCGCCCGCGACCTCCACGCGCAGCTCCATGCCCTCCACACCGGGGACGAAGAGTCCGCCCAGGTCCACACGGCCCTCGGCCGGCTCACGGACCTCGGTGGAGTCCCAGGGACCGTCGGGACGCGGCTCGGGCTCGAGCCGGACACGCTCCGACTCGCCCTGGTCCTCCGCATCGGTGTCGACACCGTCGACGACCTGCTCGGCCTCGCCCGCCGCGTCCACTGCGTCGTCAGCGGAGCTGTTCTTCTTGCGACGTCCGAACACGTCACTGTCCTTCCCGGTCGGATACGACCGAAGCGTATCGATTCCCACCCTTTTGACCGTCTACGTCCTCGCCGCCACCGGCAGCGACGCCCACAGAGGCATGCCCGCCGGTGGACCCGAAGCCCCCCTCGGCCCGAGCCGAGTCGGGAAGCTCCGCGACCTCATGGAAACGGACCTTCTCGACCTGCTGGACGACCAGTTGGGCAATCCGGTCGAAGCGCTCGAACCGCACACTCTCGCGCGGGTCGAGATTCACCACGATCACCTTGATCTCCCCACGGTACCCGGCATCCACCGTCCCTGGGGCATTCACCAGGGCGACACCGCAGCGTGCGGCGAGACCGGATCGCGGATGCACGAAGGCCGCGTACCCCTCGGGCAGCGCGACAGACACCCCGGTGGGCAGAACGACCCGCTCGCCGGGGGCCAGTTCGCACGCCTCCGTGGTCCGCAGGTCCGCGCCCGCGTCGCCCGGGTGCGCATACGCGGGCAGCGGTACATCGGGGTCGACGCGGCGGACGAGCACATCCAGTGGCTGGTTCACGGGTTCACCTCGAAGGCACGGGCGCGCCGGATCTGGTCCGGGTCGCTCATGGCTGCCCGGATCTCCTGCGGGCGGCCGTTGTCGATGAAGTGGTCGACCTTGACCTCGATGAAGAGGGCGTCGGCGCGGACGGCGACGGGCCCGTCGGGGCCGCCGATCCGGCCGGTGGCGGTCGAGTAGATCTTGCGCCCGGCGACGGCGGTGATCTCGGCCGACAGGTGCAGCACGGTGTCGACCGGCACCGGTCGCACGAAGTCCGTCTCGAGCCGCCCGGTCACGGCGATGGTCTGGATCAGCCAGTTCAGCGAGCCGAGCGTCTCGTCGAGCGCGGTGGCGAGGATGCCGCCGTGCGCGAGCCCGGGTGCGCCCTGGTGGGCGGCCCGCACGGTGAACTCGGCGGTGACACGCACCCCGTCACCGGCCCGCGCCTCCAGGTGCAGCCCGTGCGGCTGCTCGCCGCCGCAGCCGAAACAGTGTCCGTAGTGCGCGCCGAGAAGCTCGCCGGGGGCGGGAGCGTCGGGGTGCCGCACCGGCGCTATGGCGTCGGCCGGGGGCGTCAGAGCTGCTGAAGTACCACTCACAGGCGCAGACCTTACCCGCGAGTCCTATGGGGCCACGCATCGTGCCAAGCTTGTCCGCATGGAGCTCTCGACGACGCCTTACGAAGAACGCCTCACCGCACCCCGTTCGTGGTGGCTCGTCACGTTCCTGGTGGGCGTCGCCTGCGGTCTGATCCTGCTGCCCTTCGGCACGCTCCCACTGCTCGGCGGCTTCGTCGGCGGCCTGCTCGTCGCGGCCGTGGTCACCAGCCAGTACGGCTCGATCCGGATCCGCGTCGTGGCGGGATCGCTGGTGGCGGGGGACGCGAAGATCCCGCTGTCGGCCCTGGGCACCGTGGAGATCCTGGACGCCGAAGAGGCGCGCGCCTGGCGTACGTACAAGGCCGATCCGCGCGCCTTCATGCTGCTGCGCAGCTACGTGCCGACGGCGATCCGCGCGGAGATCACCGATCCCACGGACCCGACCCCGTACGTCTACCTGTCGACGCGCGAACCTGAAGCTTTGGCAAAGGCTCTCGGCGCCTGACTCAGTGCTCGAGCTCCAGGGGGTCCTTGGGCGCGTCCAGCGGCGGCAGATCCGGCAGGGCGTCCCACGGCACCTGGAAGCGGCGCAGGTCCCCCCGCACCCGCTCGGCCAGCTTCTTGGTGTCTCTGCGGTTCATCGCGGCCCCGACCGCCGCGCCCACCAGGAACGGCATCAGCGTCGGCAGGTTGCGCACCATGCGCTTCATGATCTGCTGGCGCAGCTCGCGCTTCATCTGGCCGCCCAGCGCCGCGTTTATCGTCGACGGCTTCGACACGTCGATGCCGCGCTCCTGCGACCACGAGGTCAGATACACGGTGCTGCGGTCCTTGAGGGTGCCCGTGGGCCTGACCCCGTAGACCTCGTGCAGCTCGGCGATCAGCTTCAGCTCGATCGCGGCGACACCGGTGATCTCCGCCGCCAGCTCCGTGGGCATTGCGGGCGGTACGGGCAGCATCGCGGCCGCACCGACTCCGGCGCCCACCGTGGAGGTGGCGGCCGCCGCTCCGGCGACCAGCTTGTCCGCGAGCTGCTCGGGCCCCAGGCCCGGGAACTGCCGCCGCAGGGCCGCGAGGTCCCGTACGGGCACCCGTGGCGCGTTCTCGATGATCCGGTCGGCGAGGTAGCCGACGCCGGCTCTCGCCGCGTTGCCGCTCTTGACCATCCCCGATTTCGCGGCGCTGCCGCTTCTGCGGACGCCGTCCTTGACCGCGGCCACGCGGCGCTTGGCCGGCGGCGCCCCGTCGGCCGTGGTGTCCGGTGTGCCGACCGCGTCGGCGTCGCGCAGATCCACGACGCCGGCCGCCGTCGGCTCGCCCGTCACGTCGTGCTCTCGCGACGCCTCGAGCGAGGCGTCTTCACTGGTGGAAGAGCCTCGCTCGTCGTCGTCACGCACGGCCTTCGACGGGCCTTGCTCCGCCCCCCGTCGCTTGATGCGGGGGCGGCGCTTCCAGGGCGGGGTCGAGCCGGTCATGCCCGACCCTGCCTCAGTCGCAGTCGCGGCAGATCGGCTGGCCGTTCTTCTCCCGCGCGAGCTGGCTGCGGTGGTGCACCAGGAAGCAGCTCATGCAGGTGAACTCGTCCTGCTGCTTGGGCAGGACGCGAACGGCGAGCTCCTCGTTCGAGAGGTCGGCGCCCGGAAGTTCCAGGCCTTCCGCCGCCTCGAACTCGTCCACGTCCACGTTCGACGCGGACTTGTCGTTCCGCCGGGACTTCAGTTCTTCGATGCTGTCCTCATTGAGGTCGTCATCGGTCTTGCGTGGAGTGTCGTAGTCCGTTGCCATGTCGCCTCTCCCCCTCTGGGTGTCTGCGGTGTCTCAGCGCACGTAACGCATGAGAGGCCGGACTTGTGCCCGACCTGAGGCGGAGATTTTGCCTCACATCAAGGTCTGTTACTCAATCGACACCCAACCCGACTCCTCATGAGTGATCGGCTTGGGTGGCGAACGGGACCGTACACGGTCCGATTGCCGCACTGCACGGGCGCCACCCCGTGTACTTCCCGTGATCAAGCTGCCCGAAAACCCGGACTTTCCCGGCTTTCGCACGACTATTGCGATCACGGAGAGTAGATGGCCGGAAATTCGCCCATGTGATCGATCACACACGATCTTCCCGGGCAC
Source organism: Streptomyces sp. NPDC050085 (assembly GCF_044460595.1). NCBI lineage: Bacteria > Bacillati > Actinomycetota > Actinomycetes > Kitasatosporales > Streptomycetaceae > Streptomyces > Streptomyces sp. NPDC050085. Next base: position 1,802,515 of record NZ_JBITJZ010000001.1, read on the forward strand.
AGGTCCCGAAAATTCCGCTAAAAGCGAACTCCTCAGCGCGTCGGCGGAAGCATGTCAGATCCGTACGCGCCGTGCACGTCGAACCCGTCTAGATCGGCAGGGTGACCCGCATCACGAGCCCACCCCCCTCACGCGGCTCGGCGGTGATCCGGCCGCCGTGGGCCCGCGCCACCGACCGCGCGATGGACAGGCCGAGACCCACGCCCTTGTCGCTGCCGGTGCGCTCGGTCCGCAGCCGCCGGAACGGCTCGAAGAGGTTGTCGATCTCGTACGCGGGCACCACGGGGCCCGTGTTGGCCACGACCAGGACCGCCTGGCCGTGCTGCGCCTCGGTGTCGACCTCGACCCAGCCGCCCTCCGGCACGTTGTACCGAATCGCGTTCTGTACGAGGTTCAGCGCGATGCGCTCGAGCAGCACGCCGTTGCCCTGGACGACCGCTTCCTTGCGCTCGCCGCGGATCTCGACGCTCTTCTCGTCGGCCTCGGACCTGGCCTGGTCGATCGCCTGGGAGGCGACCTCCGCCAGGTTCACGGGCTTGCGCTCGACGATCTGGTTGTCGCTGCGGGCGAGCAGCAGCAGGCCCTCCACCAGCTGTTCGCTTCGCTCGTTCGTGGCAAGCAGCGTCTTGCCGAGCTGCTGCAACTCGACCGGGGCTCCGGGATCCGAGAGGTGAACCTCCAGGAGTGTGCGGTTGATGGCGAGCGGGGTGCGCAGCTCGTGCGAGGCATTGCCGACGAAGCGCTGCTGTGCCGTGAACGCGCGCTCCAGGCGGTCGAGCATCTCGTCGAAGGTGTCCGACAGCTCCTTGAGCTCGTCGTCGGGGCCGTCCAGCTCGATGCGGCGCGAGAGGTCCGTGCCGGCCACGCGGCGCGCGGTGCGCGTGATGCGGCCGAGCGGGGACAGGACGCGGCCCGCCATCGCGTACCCGAACGCGAAGGCGATGATCGCGAGGCCGAGCAGGGCCATCAGCGAACGGCTCAGCAACACGTCCAGGGCGTGCTGACGCTGGTCGTTGACGCACTTGCTCAGTGCGTCGTTCAGCTCGCCGGCCGACAGCTGCGAACCGTCCGGGATGTTGTTGCAGATGGTGCTGGCGACCTTGCCCTCGACGATCTTGAACGGCAGCTCGCTGCCTACGTTCAGGGCCTGGGCCGCGAGCAGATAGATGATCGACAGCAGCAGGATGCCCGCGATGAGGAACATGCCGCCGTAGAGCAGCGTGAGCCGTATGCGGATGGTGGGGCGCAGCCAGGGGAAGGGCGGTTCGACCGGCCCTCCCGGCTTCCAGGTCGGCTTCGGTGGCGCCTTGGGCGGCGCTGGTGCGGCGGCCATGGAGGGCTCAGATCCGGTAGCCGGAGCCGGGCACCGTCACGATGACCGCGGGCTCGCCGAGCTTGCGGCGCAGGGTCATGACGGTGACGCGCACGACGTTGGTGAACGGGTCCGTGTTCTCGTCCCAGGCCTTCTCCAGGAGCTGCTCCGCGGAGACGACGGCGCCCTCGCTGCGCAGCAGCACCTCCAGGACGGCGAACTCCTTGGGCGCGAGCTGGATCTCCTTGCCGTCGCGGAACACCTCGCGGCGGTTCGGGTCGAGCTTGATGCCGGCGCGCTCCAGGACGGGCGGCAGCGGCACGCTCGTACGACGTCCGAGGGCTCGGACACGGGCCGTCAGCTCGCTGAACGCGAAGGGCTTGGGGAGGTAGTCGTCCGCCCCCAGCTCCAGGCCCTCCACGCGGTCGCTGACGTCGCCCGAGGCGGTCAGCATGAGGATGCGGGTGGACATGCCCAGCTCGACGATCTTGCGGGCGACGTCGTCGCCGTGCACGAGCGGGAGGTCGCGGTCGAGGACGACCACGTCGTAGTCGTTCACGCCGATGCGCTCGAGGGCGGCCGCGCCGTCGTACACGACGTCGACGGCCATGGCCTCCCGGCGCAGTCCGGTGGCCACCGCATCGGCGAGCAGCTGCTCGTCCTCGACGACGAGTACGCGCACGTCGCTTGTCCTTCCTCTGGCCACCCGCGGGCACGTTCGGGCGCGCGGGCAGGTCCGTTCATGGGGTGTGGGCCTCCATCCTGCCCCTTTCGGCCATAAACCGGCTGTAAGGCGGCGAGGCGTCGGGGGAATGCCGCAGTTTTCCCGGGGGTTGAGGTTTCCGTGGAAGGGAGCGGGGGGAGGACGGCTTTACACCCGCGATCACGCTTTGTATGTGGCATGCCACGAGCCGCTGTCGACCCTCAGTCGGCTCGAGACGTGATCGCCCCTTCCACCGGGCACACCCCCGTGCCACCGACCCACGACCCAGGACGAGGGGGCGCAACCATGGACGCATTCACCGCAGGACTGCTCCAGCGCATAAGGGCGGCCGAGACCGACCTCACGCGGGCGCGCGAGAGCGGCGACGACTTCCTTGCCGAGGTCGAGCAGGGCGAGCTGGACGACCTCCACCGCCTGGCCGCCGAGCACGGCGTGGAGGTTCACGCCACGAGCGTCTGACCCGAGCACGAGGAAGGGCCCCGGCGCCTGGTTCGATCCAGGCGGGCGCCGGGGCCCTTTCGTGTGCGCCTTCTTCTGCGCCGGGCTCAGTCGTGCCAGGCGCCGAGCTCTTCCAGCCACTTCTGCAGTGGCTCGAAGAGGCCGGGGGGCGCGGCGATCGTCAGCTCGGGCGAGACGGGCTCGCCGGGGCGGCCGCCGGTCAGGGCGCCCGCTTCGCGCGCGATGAGGTCGCCGGCCGCGAAGTCCCAGGGGTTGAGTCCGCGTTCGTAGTACGCGTCCATGCGGCCGAGGGCCACGTCGCACAGGTCGATGGCGGCCGAGCCGCCGCGCCGGATGTCGCGCACCTTCGGCACCAACTCCCGTACGACTTCGGCCTGATGGGCCCTGCGCGCCTCCAGGTAGCCGAACCCCGTACCGACGAGGGCCTGGGCGAACGGGGGTGCCACGCGCGCGTGGGCAGGGCGCTCGTTCACGTAGGCGCCCTCCCCCAGGACGGCGCGGTACGTCTCGCCGCGCATCGGTGCCGCGACGACGCCGACGACGGTCTCGCCGTCCTTGCGTGCCGCGATGGAGACCGACCAATCGGGCCTGCCGTACAGGTAGTTGACCGTTCCGTCGATGGGGTCGATGACCCACTCGACGCCGCTCGTGCCCTCCCTGGAGGCGCCCTCCTCGCCGAGCACGCCGTCGTCGGGGCGGCGCTCCGACAGGTAGTCCGTGATCAGCTTCTCGGACGCGATGTCCATCTCGGTGACGACGTCGACCGCGCTGGACTTGGTGGCGGCGACGCCGAGGTCGGCGGGGCGCGCGTCGCGCAGGAAGGCACCCGCGCGCGCGGCCGCCTCCAGGGCGACGTCGAGAAGCTCGGCCTTGAGATCGGTCATGTCGGCTTCCTTTACGCGTACGGGCTGTCGGCGCCCGCGGCAGCGGGCTTGAGGGCGCGTGCCGGGCAGCAGCCCACCGGGCACAGGTCGTGGCTCGCACCGAGCGCGCCGAGGGCGCAGGGGGCGGCTCCCTCTGCGGCGCGGCCGCTCTCGCGCGCGGCCCGCTCCAGGACCAACTCCCGTACGGCGGCGGCGAAGCGCGGATCGGCGCCCACGGTGGCGGAGCGGCGCACCGGAAGGCCGATCTCCTCGGCCTTCGCCGTGGCCTCCGTGTCGAGGTCGTACAGGACCTCCATGTGGTCGGAGACGAAACCGATGGGCGCCATGACGACGGCGGGAACCCCGGCGGACTTCTGCTCCTCCAGGTGGTCGCAGATGTCGGGCTCCAGCCACGGGATGTGCGGGGCGCCGGAACGCGACTGGTAGACGAGCTGCCAGGGGTGCTCGACGCCGGTCTCCTCGCGCACGGCGTCGGCGATCAGCCGCGCGACGTCCAGGTGCTGCTTCACGTACGCTCCGCCGTCGCCGTGGTCCTCGACGGGCCCCGAGGCGTCGGCCGCGGCGGTCGGGATGGAGTGCGTGGTGAAGGCGATGTGGGCGCCGGCCCTGGCGTCCTCGGGGAGGTCCGCGAGGGACTCCAGGACGCCGTCCACCATGGGCCGCACGAAGCCCGGGTGGTTGAAGTAGTGGCGCAGCTTGTCGATCGTCGGCGGCTCCAGGCCCTCGGCCTCGAGAGTGGCCAGCGACTCCGCCAGGTTCTCGCGGTACTGGCGGCAGCCCGAGTACGAGGCGTACGCGCTCGTGGCGAGGACCAGGATGCGGCGGTGGCCCTCGGTGACCATCTCGCGCAGCGTGTCCGTCAGGTACGGCGCCCAGTTCCTGTTGCCCCAGTACACCGGCAGGTCGAGACCGTGCTCGGCGAAGTCCTTGCGCAGGGCGTCGAGCAGTGCCCTGTTCTGATCGTTGATGGGGCTGACCCCGCCGAACCGGAAGTAGTGCTGCCCCACTTCCTTGAGGCGCTCCTTGGGGATGCCGCGGCCCCGCGTCACGTTCTCCAGGAACGGGACGACGTCGTCGGGGCCCTCGGGGCCGCCGAAGGAGAGCAGCAGCAGGGCGTCGTAGGGCCGGGCGTCGTGGCCGGCAGCGTGCACGTCGGGCATGTCTTCGATCCTGCCACCCGGCACTGACAGGCGGAAAACCGCCATGCCACCGCGCGCATGACACGCGTAAGCTGTATCGGCCGCGTTCATTCCTTACCGGAGTCGTCGAGTTGCCCAGCCCCTACCGCGCCATTTTCGCCCTGCCCGGCACCAAGAGCTTCTCGGTGGCCGGGTTCCTGGGCCGGATGCCCCTGTCGATGATGGGCATCGGCATCGTCACGATGGTCTCCCAGCTGACGGGGCGCTACGGCCTCGCGGGCGCCCTGTCGGCGACGGTGGCGCTGTCCGCGGCGGTGATCGGGCCGCAGATCTCGCGTCTGGTCGACCAGTACGGCCAGCGCCGCGTGCTGCGCCCGGCCACGCTGGTCTCGCTGGCCGCGGTCACCGGGATGCTGCTGTGCGCGAAGTACGAGGCTGCCGACTGGGCACTGTTCGTGTGCGCCGCGTTCATCGGCTGCGTCCCGAGCGTGGGCTCGATGATCCGCTCGCGGTGGGCGGTCCTGTACCGGGACACCCCGCAGCTGCACACGGCGTACTCCTTCGAGTCCGTCGTCGACGAGATCTGCTTCATCTTCGGGCCGATCATCTCGATCGGCCTGTCCACGGCGTGGTTCCCGGAGGCGGGCCCCCTCCTTGCGGGCTGTTTCCTCGCGGTGGGCGTCTTCTGGCTGACCGCGCAGCGCGCCACGGAACCGCCGCCGCACCCGCGCACCCAGCACGGCGGCGGATCGGCGCTCCGCGCGCGCGGGTTGCAGGTTCTGGTGGCGACCTTCGTGGCGACGGGCACGATCTTCGGTGCGGTCGACGTCGTCACGGTGGCCTTCGCGGAGGACCAGGGGCACAAGTCGTGGGCGAGCGTGGTGCTCGCCGTGTACGCGGCCGGGTCCTGCGTCGCGGGCGCCCTGTTCGGCCTGCTGCACTTCAAGGGCGCACCCGCGCGCAGGTGGCTGGTGGGTGTCGTCGCGATGGCCGTGAGTATGATCCCCCTCCAACTGGTCGGGAACCTGCCGTTCCTGGCCGTGGCGCTCTTCGTTGCGGGCCTGTCCATCGCACCGACGATGATCACGACCATGGCTCTCGTCGAGCAGCACGTACCACGCGCGAAACTGACCGAGGGCATGACCTGGGTGAGCACCGGACTCACGGCCGGTGTCGCGCTCGGTTCCTCCGTGTCCGGCTGGGTCATCGACGCCGCCGGTGCGAAGGCCGGGTACGGGGTACCGGGAGTGGCCGGTGCCGTCGCGGTCGTGATCGCGGTCCTCGGCTACCGCCGGCTGAAGCAGCCGGTTCCGCAGCGGGGAGGAACTACTCATGAGCACGGCGCAGACGGGCAGCACGAAGAGCAGCGAAACATGGCGTAACTGGGCGGGGAACGTCACCTCCCGCCCGGTGCGCGAGGTGACGCCCGCGTCCGTCGAGGAACTGACGGCGGCCGTGCGCAGGGCGGCACAGGACGGCCTGAAGGTGAAGGCCGTCGGCACGGGCCACTCCTTCACTGCGGCCGCCGCGACCGACGGCGTGTTGATACGCCCTCAACTGTTGACCGGCATCCGCACCATTGACCGGGACAACGGCACGGTCACCGTCGAGGCCGGCACCCCGCTCAAGCGACTCAATACGGTCCTGGCCCGCGAGGGCCTGTCGCTCACGAACATGGGCGACATCATGGAGCAGACCGTCTCGGGCGCCACCAGCACCGGCACCCACGGCACGGGCCGCGACTCGGCCTCCATCGCCGCGCAGATCAAGGGACTTGAGCTGGTCACGGCGAGCGGTGAGCTGATCACCTGCTCGGAGAAGGAGAACCCGGAGGTCTTCGCGGCCGCCCGGATCGGCCTGGGCGCGCTCGGCATCGTCACGGCGATCACCTTCGCCGTGGAGCCGATCTTCCTGCTGACCGCGCGCGAGGAGCCGATGACCTTCGGCAAGGTGCTCGCGGACTTCGACGAGCTGTACGCGGAGAACGAGCACTTCGAGTTCTACTGGTTCCCGCACACCGGCAACTGCAACACCAAGCGCAACAACCGCAGCGCGGGCCCCGAGGCCCCGGTGTCGCGGATCAGCGGCTTCGTCGAGGACGAGCTGCTCTCCAACGGCCTGTTCCAGGTGGTCAATTCGATCGGCCGGGCCGTGCCCGCCACGATCCCGGCGATCGCCAAGGTCTCCAGCAAGGCGCTGTCGGCCCGGACGTACACCGACATTCCCTACAAGGTCTTCACATCTCCGCGCCGGGTGCGCTTCGTGGAGATGGAGTACGCGGTTCCGCGTGCGGCCCTGGTGGAGACGCTGCGCGAGCTGAAGTCCATGGTGGACCGCTCGGACCTGCGGATCAGCTTCCCCGTGGAGGTCCGCACCGCCCCCGCCGACGACATCACGCTGTCCACGGCCTCCGGTCGCGACAGTGCCTACATCGCGGTCCACATGTACAAGGGGACGCCGTACCAGCGGTACTTCACAGCCGCGGAGTCGATCTTCACCGCGCACGAGGGCCGCCCGCACTGGGGCAAGGTGCACACGCGCGACGCCGAGTACTTCGCGCAGGCGTACCCGCGCTTCGGCGAGTTCACGGCCCTGCGCGACCGCCTGGACCCGGACCGCCTGTTCGGCAACGCCTACACGCGCCGGGTCCTCGGCGACTGAGCACGCCCGGCCGGACGCGCCTACTCGTCCGGGGTCTGCTGCCCCGCGTCGGCGCCCGCCCCCGAGCCGCCGTCCGCGCCCGATCCCGCGCTCCCCGACGGGGTCGGCGTGGGCGTCGGGCTGGTGGTCGAGCTGCCGTCCCCGGAGTCCGAAGAACCGCTGTCGGAGCCCGAGTCGGAGCCGTCGCCCGACCCCGTACCGGTGCCGGATCCGGTGCTGCTGCTGTCGCTGGGCGTGGGGCTCGGCGAGGTGTTCCCGTCCGTGGACGAGCCGTCGCCGTTCTGCTGCGTACCGCTGTCGGAACCGGTGCTGCCGCTGTCCGAGGGCTGCTGCGACGTACTGGGCGCGGGTTCGCCGTCGCCTCCGGACGAGGAGCTGCGCCCCTTGAAGGCGTCTCCGATGGTCGTGCCGTTGCCGTCGCTGAAGCTGTGCCCCGACACCAGCTCGTACGTCGTGATGCCGCCCATGGTCACGCCGAACACGACGGCGGCGGCGATCAACGGCCGCTTCCAGCTCTTGACGCGGGAGCGGTGCACGGTCCCGGCGGTGAACTCCTCGTCGGCCGGGAGCTCCTGGTGCGGCAGGTCCGTGGCGGGCCGCAGCACCCGCGTGGCCTCGTCGGCGTCGAGCGGCACGCCGGGCTCGATGAGCTGAGTCCTGTCCGGGTCGACCGTGCCGAGCAGTTGCGTCTTGTCGGGCTCGTCCGGCAGCAGGTCGGCCACCGCTCCCGTGTCGAGCAGCTGCGTCATCTCCTCGTCGCCCTGCGGCACTTCGGCCGTCGCCCGCGTCCCCCACGTCGTGGTCGTGGGCAGCGCGCTCGTCGCGGGCCGCGCGGCGGGCGGCCGGGCACCGGTGACCATGGCCCTGGTGGCGTCCATGGAGACGTCCGAGCGGAAGGTGCGCGGTACGGGACGGCCCTCGGCCGTGACGGGAACCTGGCGCCCCTTGGGCTTCGTCTGCACGGCGACGTCACGTATCTGCTCGCCGGTGCGCTTGAAGAAGTGCTGGAAGACGGTGCCGCCGCAGGTCGCGAGCGCGCTGACCATGCCCGCACCCAGGATCGTCCCGTAGACGCCGAAACTGGAGGCGAGCTTCGCGGCCACGACGGCGGCGACCGCGCTGCCCGCCACCTGGGGCACGCTCAGATCCAGCCGCTTCTTCTCCTTGGGCTCTTCCTGACCATCCTTGGAGTTTTCCGGCTTCTCGCCCATCTCCGAACCTTGCCTGCCTTTCTCGACATCCCCGCCTGTTTCACAGCGAAGCTCCCGAGGCTACGTGAACTTCCTGTGTCACACGAGAAAGGGACGTACGGGCGAAGTCCTTAGTTCCGGTTCTGCAGATTCCGTGAAGCACGCCACGTCTCGCCCTGTCTGTCCCCCGCGAATCGGGCACGCCGCCACGGCGCCCCGTACCCAACTCCCGCCCCCTGTGAGAAGTTCAGCGGCGTGCCGATCCACGCGAGTGGCCCGAATGGAGTACTGTTGCGAGCCCTGGGTCCGGTCTCCCGCCAGGGTGCCCGGGGCCTTGCAGGACCGCCGGGAGGGGGCTCGTTGCACAGGGTGACGACTTCGGTCACTTAGCGTTGCGAACAGGTAACCGTGCCATAACGGCGCTCTCGGGTCGATGCCCGACACGCCGGGCAACTCGGCAAGGTTGTGGCAGGCTGCACCCGGGCAGGCCACACTCGACTAGCGGAAGCAGCGACGCACGTGACGTCGGCAGGCACCACCCGGGAGGTCCCCATGCCCGAACTGCGTGTCGTGGCCGTCTCTAACGACGGCACACGGCTGGTGCTGAAGGCTGCGGACAGCACGGAGTACACGCTTCCGATCGACGAGCGCCTCCGCGCCGCCGTGCGCGGCGACCGTCCGCGTCTCGGCCAGATCGAGATCGAGGTGGAGAGCCACCTCCGCCCGCGCGACATTCAGGCGCGCATACGAGCCGGTGCCTCCGCCGAGGAGGTCGCCCAGTTCGCGGGCATCCCGGTCGATCGTGTACGCCGCTTCGAGGGCCCCGTGCTCGCGGAGCGCGCCTTCATGGCCGAGCGGGCCAGGAAGACCCCCGTGCGCCGTCCCGGCGAGAACACCGGCCCCCAGCTCGGCGAGGCGGTGCAGGAGCGACTCCTGCTGCGCGGCGCCGACAAGGAAACCGTCCAGTGGGACTCCTGGCGCCGCGACGACGGCACCTGGGAAGTCCTGCTCGTCTACCGGGTCGCGGGCGAACCGCACTCGGCGAGCTGGACGTACGACCCGCCCCGCAGGCTCGTCCAGGCCGTGGACGACGAGGCGCGCTCGCTCATCGGCGAGTCCGACGACATCGGTGCGCCCGAGCCCACGTTCCCGTTCGTGCCGCGCATCGCACGGCTGCCCAGGGACCGGCCTCTGGACCGCGCCCTGGACCGGCAGTTGGAGCGTCCGACGCCGCCGGAGGTCGCACCCCCGGCCCCCGAGGAGAACCTGCCGGCGATCGCCTCCTCCGCGGAGCGCGACTCGCTGACCAGCCTCCTCGAGGCCGTGCCCAGTTACCGCGGCGATCTCGTGCTGCCCGACCGTCCGACGACGGCTCCCGAGCCGCCGCAGGAGGAGCCGGAGCAGCCCGCGGCCGCCGAGGGCGTGGAGGAGCCGCCGGCCCCCGCCGCGTCGGCCGGTGCCGGATCGGCCTACGCGGACGTGCTCATGCCGCGCAGCGTCGCGGGCCACCGTGACCGCCTCACCGGCACCACCGACCGCCAGGCCGAGGCCGACGGGGTCCGTCCCGGGCGGCGGGCCGCGGTGCCGAGCTGGGACGAGATCGTCTTCGGTACGCGTCGCAAGAAGCAGGACTAGACGCCAGTCGTACGTAGGTGGGGCCCGCGCCGATGATCGGCGCGGGCCCCACCTACGTACAGGAGAACGGCTACTGCGGGTCCGGGCCCGTCGCCACGGGGCGCGACTCGTCCGCGGACCACTGCGACCACGAGCCGACGTAGAGCTGGGCGTCGATGCCCGCCACCGCGAGCGCCAGGACCTCGTGGGCTCCGGAGACGCCCGAGCCGCAGTAGACGCCGACCTGGTCCGGCTCGCCGGTCGCGCCGAGGGACGTGAAGCGGTCCGCGAGTTCGGCGGCCGGGCGGAACCGGCCGTCGGGCCCGACGTTCTCCGTGGTCGGCGCCGAGACCGCGCCCGGGATGTGGCCGCCGACCCGGTCGATCGGCTCCACGTCGCCCCGGTAGCGCTCGGCGGCGCGGGCGTCCAGGAGCAGGCCGGAGCGGGCCAGGGCGGCCGCCGCGTCCGCGTCAAGGAGGCCGGTGGCACGGGGTGCAGGGTCGAAGGTTCCGGGCCGCGGCGACGGGATCCCGGTCTCGAGGGCGCCGTCCCAGGTGGCGAGACCCCCGTCGAGGACCCGCACGGACGGGTGCCCCGTCCAGCGCAGCAGCCACCATGCGCGGGCCGCGGCCCAGCCCTGACCGCCGTCGTACACAACGACGTCCCGGTCCGCCGAGACGCCCGCGGCGCGCATCGCGGCACCGAAGTCCGCCAGCTCGGGCAGGGGGTGCCGGCCCTCGCCCGGACCCGCGTGACCTGCGAGTTCCTTGTCGAGGTCGATGAAGACGGCGCCCGGGAGATGACCTGCCGCATACTCCGCTCGGCCGTCGAACGCGGGTGCCCCCGCGGCCTTCGCGACACTGAGCTGCCAGCGGATGTCGAGCAGGACCGGCGGGTTCTCCCCCGCCAACTCGCTCGCAAGTTCGGATGCGGTGATGATGGCATTCATGAGGGCCATCCTTGCTCATGGTCTGGCCCGCGCGTCCCCGTTCGGATAGCGTGCTCGATCGACTACCGAGCGTCGACCGGCCGGACACGGCCGGGTCATGGCGCGGCAACGCCTGCGAAACACCGATTCGGGCATCCTCTGCGAGGAGCCCGGCGGTTTCGGCGCGGTCAGGCAGCGCCGCGCGGCACGGAGTGCCACCATCAGCACGGGCGCGATGCGACACAGAGATGCGACACATGGGATCCCGAGCGGGGCCCCGAGGGTTCTGGTCTGAGGAGTCCGAGGAGAGAGTGACGATGACCGAGGCAGCAGCCCGGCGCGTACCGGGCACACCCTGCTGGGTGAGCCTGATGGTGCACGACATGGCCGCCACCCAGGAGTTCTACGGGGCGCTGTTCGGCTGGGAGTTCAGGCCCGGACCGCAGCAGCTCGGCCCGTACGCGCGGGCCCTCCTCGACGGCCAGGAGGTGGCGGGCATCGGCCAGCTGCCGCCCGACCACCATCTGCGGATCGCCTGGACCCCGTATCTGGCCTCGGACGACGTGGACGCGACGTCCGAGACCGTGCGGCACTGCGGCGGCACGGTGGGCGTCGGGCCGCTGGACGCGGGCGAGGCCGGCCGGATGGCGATCTGCTCCGACCCCACGGGCGCGGTGTTCGGCATCTGGCAGGCGGCGGAGCACCTCGGCATGGCGGTCACCGGCGTACCGGGCGCGGTGGCGTGGAACGAACTGGTGACGCGGGAGACCGCGAGCGTCGGCAAGTTCTACCAGGCGGTGTTCGGCTACGCGGAAGAGCCCGTCGTATCCGCCGACTTCGACTGTCTGACGCTGCTCCTGGAGGGCCGTCCGGTCGCCTCCGTGCAGGGCGTCGGGCACGCGCTGCCACGCGATCGCGGCCCGCACTGGATGACGTACTTCGAGGTCGCGGACGTCGACGAGGCGGTGGAGCGGGTCGCCGATCTGGGCGGTCACGCGATCAAGCCGGCCCGGGACGGCTCGCACGGCCGGGTGGCGACGGTGGCGGACCCCGAAGGAGCGCAGTTCGCGCTGGTGGCGTCGCACGGCTGACGGTCCGGGTCAGGGCAGGGCAGGTCCGGGCAAGGGGTGCTCGGGGCGCGGGAGTTGATGACGTGTGCCGCCCGTCGGCGGTCATCCGGTCGCGTCCCGATACGTCTCCGCGGGCACCCCGAGTCCCGAGAGGACGGCCGCTGCCTGTTTGCGCAGGACCTTGGCCGCCTCGGGGTCCGTGCCGCGTCGCACCTCGGCGAGGACGGCCAGGGTGCGGGCCTCGCCCAGTCGGTGGCCTGTTGCGCGGTGTGCGGCCAGGGCGGCCTCGCCGAGCGCACGGGCCGCGGCGTCCTGCGCATCGCACCTCGCCACGTCGCTCAGTACGGTCAGGGCCCGCCCTTCCACCACCCGGAATCCGTGCTTGCGGGCCAACTCCAGCGCCTGTTCGGCGACTTGGCGCGCCTCGTCGTGGCGGCCGCGGCACTGGTGCGTGAGCGCCAGGCCCGTCAGGCTGTCCGCTTCGGCCCGGCGGAACCGTGCCTGCCGGGCGAGCGCCAGGGCCTCGGTGTCGGCTCTGAGTGCGGCGTCGAACCGGGACAGGTCGCGGTGGACGGACGCGACCGTGTTGAGCAGGCCGGAGTGGATCCAGGGGCGCCCGGGGTCCCGGAACATGGAGAAGGCCCGTTCCGTCAGGGCCAGTGCCTCCTCGTGGCGGCCGAGATCGACGTTGATCTTCGCGGCGGCGTCGAGCATCATCACGCGGCCGTTGCGGTATCCGCCCTCGGCGTCGGCGGCCACCTTGGGCGCCAGCATCTCCAGGCCGTCGGCGAAGCGGCCGAGCTCCCAGTAGACCCCGCCGAGGACTTGCAGCGACAGGCTGTCGTCCCACCAACTCACCTGCGCGTTCAGGCTGATGACCCGCTCCAGGTGGCCCGCTGCCTCGCGCAGCCGGCCCAGGTCGCGGGAGGCCATCCCGAGACCGAGCAGCCCGAAGGCCGCGAAGTAGTGGTTCCCGATGTCGTCGGTGATCCGCAGACCGGCCGTCAACCGCTCGTGCGCGCGCACCAGGCGGCCCGTGCTCCAGTCCACGTAACCGCTGACGCCCAGGGACATGGCCTCCGCCGCCGGCCAGTGAAGTTCGCGGCTGATGTCCAGCACTCGGGTGCAGTGCTCCATCGCCCTGCCCGGCTGCCCCTGGTCCCACTGGGTGATGGCGAGGATGCTGCGCATGACGCCTTCGCCGCGCAAGTCCCCCTGGGCCGTGGCCACTTCCAGGGACCGGTGCGCCAGGGCCTCCCAGGTCGCCCGCGACAGATGCAGCCAGCAGTAGCCGAGCAGCGGGGACACCAGGTGCGCGGCGACGAGGTGCGGGCCCTGCTGATTCGCGTGGTCGATCACCGCGAGCAGGTTCGCCCGCTCCGCCTCCAGCCACCGGCCGGCGTCGGCCGCGGACGGCAGCCCCTGCTGCTCGCCCCGGTCGAGCGCGTCGGGGAGTTCCGGGAAGTACCAGGTGCCCGCCGCGGCGCGCGTGGCGTGCACGTACCAGATCAGGACCCGTTCCAGCGCGGCCTCACGGTCGCCTGCCGTCTCCTCCGCCCGCGCGCACTCCCAGGCGTACTCGCGCAGGAGGTCGTGGAAGCGGTAGCGGCCCGCGCCCGCCGGATCGAGCAGGTGGGCCGCGGCCAGCACCCCGAGCAGCCGCCGCGCCCGCGTCGGCGGGACCGCGAGCAGGGCGGCCGCGACCTGTGCGGTGAACTCCGGCCCGGGGAACAGCCCGAGCAGCCGGAACAGCCGGCGCGCCTCGGGGGTCAGCACGCGGTACGACACGGAGAAGGCCAGCCGCAGCGGCGAAGGCGCGTCACTCTCGGTCTCCAGCGCCTCGAGCCGTCCACCGGTGGACAGTTCGTCGACGAGATCGGCCACGCCGAGGCCGGGATCGGCCACCAGTCGCGCGGCGGCCACCCGCAGCGCCAGCGGAAGGGCGCCGCACAGCCGGACCAGCTCGTCGGCCACGTGGGTCCGGCCCGCAAGCCGGTCGGCGCCGAGCACTTCACCGAGGAGGTCCCGGGCCTCCGCCGGTGACAGCACGTCGAGTTGCAGCGCCTGCGCCCCGTCCCTGGCCACCAGGTCGGCGAGTCGGTTGCGGCTGGTGACGACGGTGCGGCAGGACGCGGCCCCCGGCAACAGCGGGCGCACCTGCTCGGCCGACGCGGCGTTGTCGAGCAGCACCAGCAGACGCCGGTCGGCGACCAGCGTGCGGTACATGCGGGCCTGCGCCTCCTCGCCCGCGGGGATCTGCGACGCCTCGACGCCGAGGCTGCGCAGCAGCAGCTCAAGGGCTTCGCCGGGCTTGATCGGGGGCCGCTCGTGGTCGAACCCGTGCAGGTTCACGTACACCTGGCCGTCCGGGAAACGGCCCCGCACGCGCTGTGCCCAGCAGACGGCGAGTGCGGTCTTCCCGATGCCGGCGGCACCGCCGATCGCGGAGATGACGACGGTGTTCGACGCCTCGGCGGAGGGCGCGAAGGGGGTCAACATCGCGTCCAGCGAGGCGAGTTCGTGCACCCGGCCGGTGAATCCCGGTGTGGTGTGGGGCAGTTCGGCCGGGGCGATACGGCTGCTGTCGCGCTGCGGAGCCGCCGGTGCCCCCGGAGCCGCGGCAGGGGCCGACGCCTGTCCGAGGCCCGCCTCGTCCTGGTGCAGCACCGCTTCGTGGACGCGGCGCAGTTCCTCGCCCGGATCGACCCCGAGTTCGTCCCGCAGCCGTACGCGCATCTCGTCGTACGCGGTGAGGGCCTCGGCCTGTCGTCCGCAGCCGTACAGCGCCCGCATGCGCAGGGCCAGCAGGGACTCGTCGTACGGATCCGGCGCGGCCGACGCCGCGAGTTCGTCGAGGGCCCCGGCGTACCGGCCGAGCAGCACCAGGCAGTCGATCCGTTCGAGCCGGGCCGTGCGCAGGAGTTGGAGCAGCCGCTGCCGCTCGGTGGCCGCGTACGGTCCCGGCAGCCCGGTCAGCGGTTCGCCGGTGAACAGGCCGAGCGCGTCCACCAGTTGGGCCGTCGCGCCGGTGATGTCGCCCGCCGCCTTGGCACGCCGGGCGGCGGCGGACCGCTCGGCGAACTCGGCCGCGTCGAGCCACAGGCCGTCCCCGACGAACCGGTACCCGCCCCGCTCGCCGCGGATCACGGAGCCGGCGGGGCCGACCCCCGGCACGTCGAGCGACCTGCGCAACCCGTAGACGTAACTGGGCAGCACCTTGTGGCCGGACGCGGGCGGCCTGTCGCCCCAGACCGCGTCGAGCAGGTGCTCGCGGCTGACCAGCAGCCCGGGGCGCAGGGTGAGGGCGGCCAGCACCGCCTGTTGCCGCACCGGCCCGAGGGACAGGGGCGCTTCCTCGCGCCAGGCCCGGACCGGACCGAGTACCGCGAGCCGCAGCCGAGATCCCACGCCCATCCCCGAAGCCCCCGCCTCACCATGCGCATCATCGAAATTTCATGAGTATTGCAGCGCCTCGCGCAAGGGTGTGCAAGTGCGGCGGCCGGCGCCGGGGAACGGCCGCCGCCACCTTCGAGCCCCGGGCTCGAAGGCCGGACGATGCCGGATCTCGGACAAGGACCACCACATGACGACTGTCGTCGACCAGCACCAGCCCCTCGTGGCGCTGCTGAAGCAGCGCGGGCTCCACCTCACCCAAGAGCGCAGCGACGCCGCCGAGATCACGTACGTGTGCGTGCGCGACGGCCTGCCCGGCGGCTACCCGATCGGCTACGTGCTTCCCTCCCGCACGGGAACCTGGTTCGCCTACGCACGCGCCCGCCCCGGCCGGATCTTCGCCTGCGACCAGGTCGACTCGGGCCTGCCCAGCTCCGACGCGGCCGTGCGCGCCGTCGTCGGGCACGCCCGCTACGGCGACGTCCTGCAGGCCATGGAACTGGCCGCGGGCTCCACTGCCACGTACACCGTCGACCTCCCCCGCCGCCACGCCGCCCGGCTCGCCGCACGTGCCGAGACCGACGGCGTCACCCGCATCGGCCCGGGCCGGGTCCGTCTGACGGCCGCAGCGGTCGCGTACCTGCGCGGCCAGCCGGAAAGGCTCGGCCGGCACGTCGACCCCGACAACCGGCTCTGGCTGGAGGGACAGCCCCACCCGCTGATCCGCGAGTACCGAACCTGATACCGGTGTCAGGCCGACGTCACCGGCAGCACGTCGGGCGACAGGGCCGCGGCTCGCGCGGACGCGCTGGTCATCCGCTTGCGGTGGTGCCGTCGGCACAGCACCTCGTAACCGACGATCTCCACGGCCGTGTTGACGTCACCGACCACGACCTGCTCGCCCTCGACGACCATCTCGGCCCCCACGGTGCGGGCGTTGTGCGTGGCCCGCGCCCCGCACCAGCACATCGCCTCGACCTGCAGCGTCTCCACCCGGTCCGCCAACTCGATCAGCCGCTGCGAGCCGGGGAAGAGCTTCGTGCGGAAGTCCGTGGTGATGCCGAAGGCGAAGACGTCGAGGTCCAGGTCGTCCACGATCCGCGCCAACTGGTCGATCTGCTCCGGCAGCAGGAACTGCGCCTCGTCGACGATCACGTAGTCGACCTTGCCACCACGCGTGACGCAGTCCACCACGAACCCGTAGAGGTCGAGCGCGGGCGTCGCCTCCACCGCTTCGGTGACCAGCCCCAGACGCGACGACAACTTGCCCTCGCCGGCCCGGTCGTCCCGCGTGAAGATCACGCTCTGCAGGCCGCGGGCCGACCGGTTGTGGACGATCTGCAGGGCCAGAGTCGACTTTCCACAGTCCATCGTGCCGGAGAAGAAGGCCAGCTCGGGCATGGGGAGTTGAGCACCTTTCGGGTTGCGCGACAGGGGAGTTTCGCGGCGGAGGTTCAGGAACGTACGGCTCAGGAACCTGAGGTCAGGAACGTACTTCGAGAAGCGGTACGAGCTGTTCCGCCGGGGTCATGGAGCCGTGGTTGCCCACCATCAGGGACTCCTTCGGCTCGGTCCGCGAGGCGATGATGACCACGTCGTCGCGGGCGGCGGCGATGACGTCGCCGAGCCGCTCGTACACCCGCTGGTCGACCGTCGGGCCGAACCAGCCGGCCTCGATCGCCTCGTCACGGCTCGCGATCCAGAACTGCTCGCCGAGGACCTCGCGCCACACGGTCAGTACGTCACCCTGGGCGCCCGGCACCGCGTACACGTGTCGCGCACGGCCCTCGCCGCCCAACAGGGCCACTCCCGCGCGCAGTTCCCAGTCCTCGTCGAAGTCGATGCGGGACTGCTCGTCGAAGGGGATGTCGACCATGCCGTGGTCGGCGGTCACGTACAGGGCGCTGCGCGGCGGGAGTTGCTCGGCGAGGCGCTGGGCGAGACGGTCGACGTACATGAGCTGGCCGCGCCAGGCGTCGGAGTCGACACCGAAGCGGTGGCCCTTGCCGTCGACCTCGCTGTAGTACGTGTAGACCAACGACCGGTCCCCCGCTGCCAGTTGCTCAGCGGCCAGGTCCATCCGGTCCTCGCCGGAGAGGCGGCCGTAGAACGTGCCGCCGCTGAGGGCGATCTTGGTGAGCGGTGTCGACTCGAAGGCGGGGGCGGACACCTGGGCGGTGCGGACCCCGGCCTCGTGGGCGCGCTGGAAGATCGTCGGATACGGCTGCCAGGGGCGCGGGCTCGTCCACGGGTTCCAGCGGAGCTGGTTCATCAGCTCGCCGGTGGCCGGGTTGCGCACGGTGTATCCGGGCAGGCCGTGGGCGCCGGGCGGCAGGCCGGTGCCGACCGAGGCGAGGGAGGTCGCGGTGGTCGCCGGGTAGCCCGCGGTGATCGGGCGTCCCGTGCCACCGCGCGAGGAGGCTATGAGGGAACTGAGGAAGGGCGCCTCGTCGGGGTGCGCCTTCAACTGCTCCCAGCCGAGGCCGTCGATCAGGAAGACACAGGCCCGGTCGACGGGGGCGAGCTCCTCGATCGTGGGCGTGCAGTCGGGGACGCCGAGGTGGGCGCCGAGAGTGGGCAGCAGGTCCGCGAGGGATCCGGTGCCGTACGCCGGGACGGGAGCGGAGTGGACGGGCAGCGGCTCTACGTCGTCCCAGGCGGCCTGCGTCATCAGCGCCCTGCGTCCGCGGTGGCTTCGGAAAGGGCCTGCGCGAAGGCGAGGGCCTGGCGCACGGTCTCCGGACCGTCGCCCGCCTCGCTGACACGCAGACTCAGGTCGTCGGCGGTCGAACTGCCCGTGTACCCGTGGTCCGCCTCGCAGTTGGGGTCGCCGCAGGCCGCGGGCTCCAGGTCGATGCGGGAGACGGCGCCCCAGCCGATGGTGAGGACGACCTCGCGCGGCAGCGTGCCCGGAACGTACTTCTCCGGATTGGCGACGACGCGGCTGAGCACGACCGAGGAGATGCGGTCGAGCTTCACGGACTCCGTGGACGTCGTCGCGTACGGCGTCGGGGACGTGGTGTCGGCCGCCTGCTCGTCGGTGTGGCTGACGATGAAGCGGGTGTCGGTCAGGACCAGGACGGTGACATGACGACGGACCTCGTTCGCATCGAACGTGGTCTCCTGGTGCACGAGGTACGACGAGATGGGCTCGCCGCCGACCGCGGCCTCCACCGCCTCGGCCACGAGGGCCGGGTAGTAGCCGCTGCGCTCGATCGCCGCTCGCAGCCCTTGGGTCGTCGTACTGGTCTTGGCCATGGGGTCCATCCTAAGGCCCGGGGAGAGGCGGCCGTTGCCCCTGTGGATAACTCTCCGTGAGGGGCTTTGCGCACTGCTCGGGTCAGTACGCGACGGGCAGGGTGCGCGGGCCGAGGTCGTCCCGGGCGGGTGGTGGCGCGAGCCGGACGGACGCGCCGAGCACGGTCAGGCCGTGGTCGGCGACGACGACCGGTTCCAGGGAGACGCCGACGACCTCGGGGTGGTCGTCGACCAGGCGGGACACGCGCTGCAACAGCTCCTCGAGCGCGGGCGTGTCGACGGGGGCGGCACCGCGCCAGCCGAACAGGAGCGGTGCCGTCTTGATGGAACGGATGATCCCCTGCGCGTCCTGGTCGGTGACCGGGATCAGGCGGTGCGCGGTGTCGCCGAGCAGTTCGGACGCGGCGCCGGCCAGGCCGAAGGAGAGCACCGCGCCCGCGGCCGGGTCGATGACGGCCCGCACGACGGTGTCGACGCCGCGCGGTGCCATCGACTGGACGACGGGGCGCAGCTCGGCGGGCTTGCCGAGCTGCTCGGTCAGCTCTTCGTAGGCACGTCGCAGGTCGGTCTCGTCGGCGAGGTCGAGCCGTACGCCGCCGAGGTCCGCGCGGTGGCGCAGGTGCGGGGCCGTCGTCTTGAGGGCGACGGGGTAGCCGAGGGTGCGCGCGGCCTCGGCGGCCCGGTCGGCGTCGGGTGCGGGCAGCGTCCGGCGTACCTCGATGCCATAGCGGGACAGGAGCGCGAGGGCGTCGTCCGGGGAGAGCTCGATGCCGCGCGGCTCGTCCTGACCGGCGAGGAGTTCGGCGATGAGGGCGGCGGCCCCCGACTCGTCGATCGCCTCGTACTCGGGCACCTTGCCTGGCTCGGCCGCGTCGCGCCGCCACTGGGCGTACTTCACGACTTCGGAGAGCGCGCGGACGGCACGCTCGGCAGCGGGGTAGGCGGGGATGAGGCGCGGGGTGCCTTCGGGGAGCTCGGTCGTCTCGGGAGCCGGGCGGGGTGCCTGCGCGCCCCGCGCGTTGGGCCCGGTGCTGGCCGCCGCGGACAGTGCCTCGGCGAGGCCGCCCAGCTCCACGTGGACGACGAGCACGGGCTTCGTGGGCGCGGTCGCGGCGGCCGCGCTCAGCGCCGCGGCCAGGTCCGCGTCCCGTGCGGTGAACTCGCCCACGGCCGGTATGGCGGTGACCACGACGGAGTCGGTCTTGTCGTCGGCGAGCGCCTCTTCGAGGGCGGCCCGGAACTCCGCCGCGGAGGCGGCCGTGGTGAGGTCCCGGGGCGTCTTGGGCCGCAGCCCTTCGGACAGGCACACGTCGTAGGTGAGCAGGCCGAGGGACTCCGAGTTGCCGAGGATGGCGACGCGGGGGCCCGCGGGGAGCGGCTGGCGGGCCAGCAGGAGTCCGGTGTCGACGAGTTCGGTGATGGTCTCGACCCGGATGACGCCGGCCTGGCGCAGCAGTGCGGACACCGTGGCGTACGGCAGACGCGTGGCGCGGACGGCGTGCCCGGTGGGGGCGATGCCGCTGTGCCGGGCTCCTTGGACGACGACCAGGGGCTTGGCTGCGGCCGTGCGGCGGGCGAGGCGGGTGAACTTGCGCGGGTTGCCGATGGATTCGAGGTACATGAGGGCGACGTCGGTGTCCGGGTCGTCGTACCAGTACTGAAGGACGTCGTTGCCGGAGACGTCCGCGCGGTTGCCCGCGGAGACGAACGTGGAGACGCCGGTGACTCCGGTGACTCCCCCGCCCCTGCGGTGCAGCCGGGACAGGAGGGCGATGCCGATGGCGCCCGATTGGGCGAACAGGCCGATGCGGCCGGGGCGCGGCATCTCGGGGGCGAGCGAGGCGTTGAGCCGTACTTCTGGTGAGGTGTTGACCACCCCGAACGCGTTCGGCCCGACGATGCGCATCCCGTAGGTGCGGGC
Organism: Streptomyces sp. NPDC050085; assembly: GCF_044460595.1. NCBI lineage: Bacteria > Bacillati > Actinomycetota > Actinomycetes > Kitasatosporales > Streptomycetaceae > Streptomyces > Streptomyces sp. NPDC050085. Next base: position 1,823,068 of record NZ_JBITJZ010000001.1, read on the forward strand.
CTGGCGCACCAGTTCGCGCTGGCGCTCGCGGCCCTCGGACCCGCTCTCGGCGTATCCGGCGGAGACGACGACCAGTCCCTGTACGCCGCGCTCCCCGCACTCGGCGACGACCTCGGGCACCTTCGGCGCGGGCACGGCGACGACGGCCAGGTCGACGGGCTCGGCCGGGTCGATGTCGCGCACGGAGCGGTGCGCCGGGACGCCGTCGAGCTCGGTCAGGTCCTCGGGGAAGGACTGGTTCACGGCATACAGGCGGCCTGTGAAACCCGCGTCCTTCACGTTGTGGAGAACGCTGCGGCCCACCCCGCCGGGCGTACGCCCGGCACCGATCACGGCGACCGAGCCCGGCGCGAGGATGCGGTGCACGGAACGGGCCTCGGCGCGCTGCTCGCGGGCGCGCTGCACCGCGAGGGACGCCTCGGTGGGCTCCAGGTCGAACTCCAGGCGGACCACGCCGTCCTCGAAGCTGCGCTTCTGGGTGTACCCGGCGTCCGTGAACACCTTGATCATCTTGGTGTTGGCGGGCAGTACCTCGGCGGCGAACCGGCGGATGTCGCGCTCCCGGGCGACGGCCGCGATGTGCTCCAGGAGTGCGGATGCGACGCCGCGCCCCTGGTGGGCGTCCTGCACGAGGAAGGCGACCTCGGCCTCGTCGGCGGGCGCGGAGGCGGGCCTGCCTTGGGGGTCGATACGGTCGTAGCGGACGGTCGCGATGAACTCGCCGCCGATGGTGGCGGCGAGCCCGACCCGGTCGACGTAGTCGTGATGGGTGAAGCGGTGGACGTCCTTGTCGGACAGACGCGGGTAGGGCGCGAAGAAGCGGTAGTACTTCGACTCGTCCGAGACCTGCTCGTAGAAGCTGGTCAGGCGCTCGGCGTCCTCGGTGGTGATGGGCCTGATCCGCGCGGTGCCGCCGTCGCGCAGCACCACGTCGGCCTCCCAGTGGGCGGGGTAGGCGTGCCGGTCCGACGGGGTCTCCATGCCGCAAGAGTAGGGCGGGCCTCTGACAAGTGGGGCCAAGCCGGCGCTCGTCGTACGGGTCGCGGCCCGCGCGCGTGGGAGGCAGGCTAAGGAAGGCCGAAGGGCAGTGCGCGCAGGGGACCCGGGTCCGCGTCGAGCACGCTCCCCGGTGTGTGAGAATGGTCTAGACAACCGTGAGTCACCTGAAGGGCAGCATCACATGGCTGAGCGCCGCGTCAACGTCGGCTGGGCCGAGGGCCTCCACGCCCGCCCCGCCTCCATCTTCGTCCGCGCGGCCACGGCGGCCGGCGTCCCGATGACGATCGCCAAGGCTGGCGGCAACCCCGTCAACGCCGCCTCCATGCTCGCCGTGCTCGGTCTCGGCGCCCAGGGCGGCGAGGAGGTCGTCCTGGCCTCCGACGCCGAGGGTGCGGACGCCGCTCTCGACCGTCTGGCGAAGCTGGTCGCCGAGGGGCTCGAGGAGCTTCCCGAGACCGTCTGATCTCCACGGCGATCTCCGCCGGCACGACGGAGCCGCGCGTTTCCCTTCGGGGGCGCGCGGCTCCGTCGTTCTCGCTTTCAAGCACGTTCAGTCGCGTTCGGACGCATTCACGCGCGCCAGGATCACGCGGTACCGAATTCCGGAACCGCGCCCTTCGCATAACTCGATACATAACTCGATCAGGGCAGCGAAAAATATCGCGCGACCTATTCGACAAATATCGCACTTCTTTGTATACGGCGCGCCTGTTAATGCTGAAGTCCCGCCGTGTTTACGACATGTTGCGAAGTCCTCACACGCTCACCCGCGCGCGCGAGGCGCAGTCGATGGGCGCTCGAGGCGCGCTCGGTGTGCAGCGCGGTCAGGGCGCGGGCGCGCTCGGCGTCCCCGCGCGCCACCGCGTCGACGATGGCGCCGTGCTCGGCCCATGACTCGGCCGGCTGCGCCGGGGTCTCCACCGCGTACATCCATGCGATCTTGTGGCGCAGCTGGGTCAGCAGGGTGATCAGGCCGGGGCTGCCGGAGGCCTGGGCGAGCGTCTCGTGGAACCAGGTGCCCAGGGAGCGCAGGTCCTCGCTCTGACCACGCCTGGAGCGCTCCTGGCCCAGCCTGACCAGGCCACGCAGGACCTTGAGATGGGCCTCTGTCCGGCGCTGGGCGGCACGCGCCGCACCCAGCGGCTCGAGCAGCATGCGGATCTCCAGGAGGTCGACGGCCTCCTGCTCGGTGGGCTCGGCCACGCACGCGCCCGCGTGCCTGCGCGTGACGACGAAGCCCTCCGCCTCCAGGGTGCGCAGCGCCTCGCGGACCGGCACGCGCGAGACACCGTAGCGACGCGCGAGCAGTTCCTCGGTGAGCCTGCTGCCGCGCTCGTAGACACCCGCGACGATGTCGTCGCGGATCGCTGTGCATACCGAGTGCGCGGGAATGCGCATGACCCGACCTCCGCCTTAATCCCCGCGAAACGCGGTCGATTGACGCCCGTGCACGCGCGATGAGCACTCGTCCGGCGCGCTTGCCCAATGACTCTATTCCACCGCACTTGAATTTCCGACGGCAGGCCGAAATTCAGGGATATTTTTTGGACAGGGAAGGCCTGCGCGAAGGTCTGTGCGCGCGAAGCACGCGAAAGCCCCGACTCGGATCGAGCCGGGGCTTTCGTGAGGTGCGTGGTGCCGCTGGGGCAGCCGGCGTCAGACGCTCACACCGTGCGAGCGGAGATACGCGATGGGGTCGATGTCCGAGCCGTAGTCGGGGCTCGTGCGGGCCTCGAAGTGGAGGTGCGGGCCCGTCACGTTGCCGGTGGCGCCGGAGAGGGCTATCTGCTGGCCGGGCGTGACGCTCTGGCCGACGGAGACAGCGATGGACGACAGGTGCCCGTACTGGGTGTACGTACCGTCGTTCATCTTGATCACGATGTTGTTGCCGTAGGCGCCGCCCCAGCCGGCCTCGACGACCGTGCCGGACCCGACGGCGTGCACGGAGGTGCCGCTCGCCGCGTGGAAGTCGATGCCGGTGTGGCTGCCGGAGGACCAGAGCGAACCGCCGGTCTTGTAACCGGTCGACACGTACGAGTTGGAGATCGGGGCCACGAACGAGTTGAGGCGCTTGCGCTCGGCCTCGCGGGCGGCGCGCTCCTTGGCCTCGCGCTCCTTCTTGGCCTTCGCCTCGGCCTTGCGCTTGGCCTCCTCGGCCTTCTTCTTGGCCTCGGCCTCGGCCTTCTTCTTGGCAGCGGCCTCGTCGGCGGCCTTCTTCTGCGCGGTGGCCTGCGCGTCGATCTGGTCGGCCAGGGAGTCGCCGATGGCGATGGCCTGCGTCAGGCCGTTCTGCTCGGCGGCCGCGTGGTCGGCGGCGAGAGCGGGGGCGGCGAGGCCTCCGATGACACCGGTCGTGGTGAGCGCTGCGACACCCGCGACCTGCGCGGTGGTACGCGTGAGACGGCTCGGACGACGGTGCTTCCCGGTGGCACGGGTGAACGCCATGAAGGGGTTGATCCTTTCCTTCCCTCTCGCCTACCGGGTTAGCTGACGGGTTCGGAGCAGGAAGGTCTCCTACGGGCCCCCTCCCCTTACGGGAAGAGCGTCCGATTCACCCCAGGGACTGCGGTGGGTCCCCGGCTCCCCTGGCTCGCGCCGTGGGGGACTCGGCGATGACTGTCCGGTGTCGCGGACGCGGCACATAGGTGGCGGACAGCCGGACCGACGCTAAGCGGGACATCTTTCAATCAACAAACGGATCCCGGCTTTTGTTGTGCATGCCACAGAGCAGACAGGCAACCTCCGCCCCAATTCGGACATACGTGATCGATCGCCGATCAGAGACGGACGTGAGCGACGGCACGAGGCCCCGGTGGTCCGTGTGACCAACGGGGCCTCGTGCGGCATACGGACGCGGCGTAGGGATGCGGCCTACGGATGCGGCCTACAGAAGGGCGGTCAGCCCGCGACCACCGTCACCTCTCCGATGCCGAGGGCCTTCACCGGCTCCTCGATCTGCGCGGCGTCGCCCACCAGGATCGTGACCAGCCGGTCCACCGGGAAGGCGCTCACGACGGCCGCGGTGGCCTCCACGGTGCCCGTCTCGGCGAGCCGGCGGTACAGCTCCGCCTGGAAGTCGTCCGGCAGGTGCTGCTCGACCTGGTCGGCGAGAGTGCCCGCGACGTTGCCCGCGGTCTCGAACTTCAGCGGGGCCACACCCACCAAGTTCTGCACCGCCGTGTCCCGTTCGCCGTCCGTGAGGCCCTCCGCGGCCAGGGTGCGCAGGACCTTCCAGAGGTCGTCGAGCGCGGGCCCGGTGTTCGGGGTGTCCACGGAGCCGCTGATGGCGAGCATCGCCGCGCCCGTCCCGTCGGGGGCCGAGCGCAGCACCTGGGCGAAGGAGCGCACACCGTAGGTGTAGCCCTTCTCCTCGCGCAGCACCCGGTCCAGACGCGAGGTGAGAGTGCCGCCGAGGCAGTACGTGCCGAGGATCTGCGCGGCCCACACACGGTCGTGCTTGTCCGGCCCGATCCGGCCGATGAGCAGCTGCGTCTGCACCGCTCCGGGGCGGTCCACGATGACGATGCGGCCGGTGTCGTCGGCGGTGACCGGCGGCACCGGACGGGCCTCGGTCGTGTCCCCGGTCCACTCGCCGAGCGTGTCCGCGAGCAGGGCGTCCAGGTCGACGCCCGTCAGGTCACCCACCACTACAGCCGTAGCGGTGGCAGGGCGTACGTGCTTCTCGTAGAAGGCACGTACGGCCGCCGCGTCGATGGCGGTGACGGTCTCCTCGGTGCCCTGGCGCGGGCGCGACATGCGCGAGGTGGCCGGGAAGAGCTGCTTGGAGAGCTCCTTGGCGGCGCGGCGGGCCGGGTTGGCGCTCTCGTGCGGGATCTCGTCGAGCCGGTTGCGCACGAGCCGCTCGATCTCGCTGTCCGCGAAGGCCGGGGCGCGCAGGGCGTCGGCGAGCAGCGCGAGCGCCTTGGGCAGGCGGGAGACCGGCACCTCGAGGGAGACGCGGACGCCGGGGTGGTCGGCGTGCGCGTCCATCGTGGCGCCGCAGCGCTCCAGTTCGGCCGCGAACTCCTCGGCGGAGTGCTTGTCGGTGCCCTCGTTGAAGGCGCGCGCCATGATCGTGGCGACACCGTCGAGGCCGGCCGGCTCGGCGTCCAGCGGTGCGTCGAGGTTGATCTCGACGGCCACGACCTGCTGACCGGGGCGGTGGCAGCGCAGCACGGTCAGGCCGTTGGCGAGCGCGCCACGCTGCGGGGCGGGGAACGCCCACGGCTTGGCGGCGCCCGCCTGCGGCTGCGGGTGGAAGTCCATGGTCGCGAGCTGCTCGGTCACCGGCCCGCCTCCTCGTCGCTCTCGTCGCTCTCGTCTTCGGTCTCGGCGGGGGCCGTCGGTTCGTACACGAGGACCGCGCGGTTGTCGGGCCGCAGGCGCGCCTTGGCGACCTCCTGGACCTCCTCGGCGGTCACGTCCAGGACCCGCTGCACCGCGGTGAGGGCCAGCTGCGGGTCGCCGAACAGGACGGCGTAGCGGCACAGTTCGTCGGCGCGGCCGGCCACGGTGCCGAGCCGGTCGAGCCACTCGCGCTCCAACTGGGCCTGGGCGCGCTCCATCTCCTCGGGGCTCGGGCCCTCCTCGGCGAACCGGGCGAGCTCCTCGTCGACGGCGGCCTCGATGACCGGCACCTCGACGTCACCGGAGGTCTTCACGTCGAGCCAGCCCAGGGACGGCGCTCCGGACAGGCGCAGCAGCCCGAAACCGGCGGCCACGGCGGTGCGGTCGCGCCGTACGAGACGGTTGTACAGGCGCGAGGACTCGCCGCCGCCGAGCACCGTCAGGGCGAGGTCGGCGGCGTCGCACGCGCGCGTGCCGTCCTCGGGGAGCCGGTAGGCGGCCATCAGGGCGCGCGCCGGAACCTCTTCCTCCACGACCTCGCGCAGCTGCTCGCCGATGACCTCGGGCAGCGCACCGTCGCGCGGTGCCGGCTTGCCGTCGTGGGCCGCGATGGAGCCGAAGTACTTCTCGACCCAGGCGAGCGTCTGCTCGGGGTCGATGTCGCCCACCACGGAGAGCACCGCGTTGTTGGGCGCGTAGTAGGTACGGAAGAAGGAACGCGCGTCCTCAAGAGTGGCCGCGTCCAGGTCGGCCATGGAGCCGATCGGCGTGTGGTGGTACGGGTGGCCCTCCGGGTACATGAGGGCGGTCAGCTTCTCGAACGCGGTGCCGTAGGGGACGTTGTCGTAGCGCTGACGGCGCTCGTTCTTCACGACGTCCCGCTGGTTCTCCATCGACTCGTCGTCGAGGGCCGCGAGCAGGGAGCCCATGCGGTCGGCCTCCAGCCACAGCGCGAGCTCCAGCTGGTGGGCGGGCATGGTCTCGAAGTAGTTCGTGCGCTCGAAGCTCGTCGTCCCGTTGAGCGAGCCGCCCGCGCCCTGCACCAGCTCGAAGTGCCCGTTGCCGTGCACCTGTTTCGATCCCTGGAACATCAGGTGCTCGAAGAGGTGGGCCAGACCGGTACGCCCCTTGACCTCGTGGCGCGAACCGACGTCGTACCAGAGGCAGACCGCCGCGACCGGGGTCAGGTGATCCTCGGAGAGCACCACGCGCAGGCCGTTGGCCAGCCGGTGCTCGGTCGCTGTCAGGCCGCCGGAGCCGGCCTCGGCGGTGGCCGTGTGACCCATGGGCATGTACGTCCCCTCGATCTCGGAAGCTGCAGGAATCGCAGAACTGCTGCCAGTCCTGCCACTGTATGCAAGCGTGCTGACCCCTGGCGAAGTTCCCGCCCCGACTACGCCGTGAGCGAGCGGGCGGACCGTGCGCGCAGCCGCGAACGACCCGCTACGGACGGGTCGCGAGCAGCGTTGTCAGTGGGGCGGTCCACAATGGTCCGCGACAGATCCCGTTCATGTACCCGTTCATGTTGGTGAAGGAGCCGCAGCAGCGATGGCCCGCCGCAGCACGAAGACCCCGCCGCCCGACGATTTCGAGGAGAAGATCCTCGACATCGACGTGGTCGACGAAATGCAGGGCTCCTACCTGGAGTACGCGTACTCGGTCATCTACTCGCGTGCCCTGCCCGACGCCCGCGACGGGATGAAGCCCGTCCACCGTCGGATCGTCTACCAGATGAACGAGATGGGCCTGCGCCCCGAGCGGGGCTACGTGAAGTGCGCCCGCGTCGTCGGTGAGGTCATGGGTAAGTTGCACCCCCATGGCGACGCGTCGATCTATGACGCGCTGGTGCGTCTGGCCCAGCCGTTCTCGATGCGCGTACCGCTGGTCGACGGGCACGGCAACTTCGGTTCGCTGGGCAATGACGACCGCCCGGCCGCCATGCGGTACACCGAGTGCAAGATGGACCCCGCCGCGTCCCTGATGACGGAGTCGATCGACGAGAACACGGTCGACTTCACGCCCAACTACGACGGGCAGGAGCAGGAGCCGCTGGTCCTCCCGGCGGCGTACCCGAACCTGTTGGTGAACGGGGCGTCGGGCATCGCCGTCGGCATGGCGACGAACATGGCGCCGCACAATCTGGGTGAAGTGATCGCCGCCGCACGGCACTTGATCAAGCACCCGGCGGCCGACCTCGAGACCCTGATGAAGTTCGTGCCGGGACCCGACCTGCCCACGGGCGGCCGGATCGTCGGCCTGTCCGGCATCAAGGATGCGTACGAGACGGGCCGCGGCACCTTCAAGATCCGTGCGACGGTCGAGGTGGAGACCGTGACGGCGCGCCGCAAGGGCCTCGTCGTCACCGAACTGCCCTTCGCGGTGGGCCCCGAGAAGGTCATCACGAAGATCAAGGAGCTCGTCGGCTCCAAGAAGCTGCAGGGCATCGCGGACGTCAAGGACCTCACCGACCGCGAGCACGGCCTGCGCCTGGTCATCGAGATCAAGAACGGCTTCGTGCCGGAGGCCGTCCTGGAGCAGCTCTACAAGCTGACGCCGATGGAGGAGTCCTTCGGTATCAACAATGTGGCGCTGGTGGACGGGCAGCCGCTCACCCTCGGCCTCAAGGAGCTGCTCGAGGTCTACCTGGACCACCGCTTCGAAGTGGTGCGCCGCCGCAGCGAGTTCCGCCGCAGCAAGAAGCAGGACCGGCTGCACCTGGTCGAGGGTCTCCTCGTCGCCCTCCTGGACATCGACGAGGTCATCCGCCTCATCCGCTCCAGTGAGAACAGCGCGCAGGCCAAGGAGCGCCTCATGGAGCGCTTCTCGCTGAGCGAGATCCAGACGCAGTACATCCTGGACACGCCGCTGCGCCGCCTCACCAAGTTCGACCGCATCGAGCTGGAGTCGGAGCGCGACAGGCTCAACGGCGAGATCGACGAGCTGACCGGCATCCTCGACTCCGACACGGAGCTGCGCAAGCTCGTCTCGGCCGAACTGGCCGCGGTGGCCAAGAAGTTCGGCTCCGACCGGCGCACGGTGCTCCTGGAGTCGGCCGGCGCCCCGGTGGCCGCGGTGCCGCTGCAGGTGGCGGACGACCCGTGCCGAGTGCTGCTCTCCTCGACGGGCCTGCTGGCCCGCACGGCGAACGGGGAGCCGTTCGCCGCGTCCGAGGACGGCGACGCCGGCAAGCGCACCAAGCACGACGTGATCATCTCCGCCGTGCCGGCGACGACGCGCGGCGAGATCGGCGCGGTCACCTCCGACGGCAGGCTGCTGCGGCTGAACGTGGTGGACCTGCCGCAGCTCCCGGACACGGCGTCCGCGCCGAACCTGTCGGGTGGCGCCCCCATCTCCGAGTTCCTGTCCTCCCTCGAAGGGGACGAGAAGGTCATCTGTCTGACGACGCTCGACGAGTCGTCGCCGGGCATCGCCCTCGGTACGGAACAGGGCGTCGTGAAGCGCGTCGTGCCCGACTACCCGTCCAACAAGGAGGAGTTGGAGGTCATCACCCTCAAGGACGGTGACCGGATCGTGGGCGCGATCGAGCTCCGTACGGGCGAGGAGGACCTGGTCTTCATCACGGACGACGCCCAACTGCTGCGCTACCAGGCCTCCATGGTGCGCCCGCAGGGCCGTCCCGCGGGCGGCATGGCCGGCATCAAGCTGGCGACCGGGGCGAAGGTCATCTCGTTCACGGCGGTCGACCCCGCGGCGGACGCGATGGTGTTCACGGTGGCGGGCTCGCGCGGCACGCTCGACGACTCGGTGCAGACGACGGCGAAGCTCACCCCGTTCGACCAGTACCCGCGCAAGGGCCGCGCGACCGGCGGCGTGCGCTGCCAGCGCTTCCTGAAGGGCGAGGACTGTCTGAGCCTGGCCTGGGCGGGCCCGGTGCCCGCGCGCGCGGCACAGAAGACCGGGATGCCGGCCGAGCTGCCCGAGATCGACCCGCGCCGCGACGGCTCGGGGGTCTCGCTGCCGAAGACGGTGGCGGTAGTGGCGGGCCCCTTCTAGGGGTCTGCCCGGTGACAGTGGTGGCGGGCCCCTTCTAGAGGCCTGCCACCTCGTCCGCTTCCGTCTCCTCCGTCTGCTCTCCCTTGTCCTGTACGTAGCGGAGGACGCCCCACATGCTGCGCTCGTCCGCGGTGTGCGGGGCCTCGCTCCTACAGGCGGCGAGTTCCTTGCCGAGCGCCTCCGTGTCGAGTCCCGCCCCGATGAGGACGAGCTGGGTGAGGCGCGGTTCCGTACCCGGCCCGGCGGGCCACGGCTCCGGGTAGAACCGCAGGAACCGGCCGACGGCGTGCACGGCGTACCTGTTGCGTGGATCGGCGGCGCCGAAGTCCACGTACCCCTTGATGCGGTAGAGCCCCTCGGGCCTGCTGTCGAGGAACGCCATCAACCGCCGTGGATCCATGGGCACTTCCGAGGCGAAGGCGACGCTGTCGTAGGCGTCGTGCAGATGCCCGTGATGTGCCTCCGGGTCGACGGGCCGGTGCAGATCGTCGAACGACAGCTGTCCGATGCGCTCTTCTGTGGGGCGGCAGTCGAAGAGCAGCTCGGGGTCGATGCGGCCGTACGACGCGGAGACTACGGCTGCACGCTCCGCGGCCGCCCGCACGGCGGCGAGCACGCGCTCCCGCTCCCCCGTGTCCACCCGGTCCGCCTTGTTCACGACGACAAGGTCCGCCAGACCCAGGTGACGCGTCACCTCCGGGTGCTTCTCCCGCGTGGCGTCGAACTCGAAGGCATCGACGACCTCGACGAGACCTCCGTACACGATCCGCGGATTCTCGCTGGCGAGCACCATGCGCACCAGTTCCTGCGGTTCCGCGATCCCGCTCGCCTCGATCACGATGACGTCAATGGCATGCAGATCATTGACGGGACGAGTCAACTTGTCGAGATAGACATCGAGTTCACTCGCGTCCACTGCACAGCACAGACAACCGTTGCCCAGAGAGACGGTCGAGTCGCCCAGCTGACCCGCAACGGCCATCGCGTCGATCTCGATCGACCCGAAGTCATTGACGATCGCACCGATGCGGGTGCCCCCGCTGCGGTGCAGCAGATGGTTCAGCAGCGTCGTCTTCCCCGAACCCAGGAATCCCGCGAGGACGACGACGGGGATCTGCTGCGGACTCGCCTTGCTCAACGCGACCTCTCTCGCACCGGAGTGTGCACCGGCCCGGCGGCCGGCTCTCGTACGGACTGTGTGTGCCGCCTCAGGATACGAGCGGGCGGAAAGGGCACCGCGTACACAAGGTCGCCAAGTAAACGATTGCTAACGGCGCTCGCGGGGCACACGTTGAACATGGCGCCGGTTCGCACGACCCGGGCAACCTTCCGTGCGCCTCCTCTCCGCCTCCCTGCCGACCAGAGCCGCTCGGCATCCTGGGAGACGGCAAGCGCGCCGCCCACCGCTCGCCGGTCCCCACATCCGTCGACCCGCACCCGACGACCGGCGGACGGTCGCCTGAATCGGGGGTTGACATGGCCACAAAGAGTTATGGGGTATGGCGGAATGTAGTCGCGGGTGCCGCGGGCGGGCTCGTGGGCGCCGCCGCGATACGCCTGCGGCACCGATGCGAGCCGGATCCGGAGTCGACGGTGGTGGAGCGGCGCCGGCTGGCCCGCGCCCATCAGCAGCGCATGCACTGGGAGTTGCTGAGCAAGGCCATCGACGACCCCGCCCTGGCCGTCGTGATCGACAACTTCGGCATCGACCTCTCGCCGGAGAAGCGGCGACAGCTCCTGTACGCCAACCTCTGGTACGTCAACGCCTTCCACCTGTACGAGTCCGGCCTACTGAGCCGGCCGGAACTCTTCGGGCATCTGCGCGAGCTCTTCCAGAGCGTGTACATCCGCGAGTACTGGGAGATCACCCGGCCCCACCGTGCGGCGCTCGACCCGCTGTCGGCCGAGGCGGAGATCGGGCGGATCGCCGAGGCGCTCTTCCAGGAGCTCGACGAGGCGGAGACGGACGAATGGTGGGTGGTGGGCGAACCGCCGCTTGCCTGAGCGACTCACCTCGCGACCGCGCCGCCATCACTCGTACCGGTGAAGAACTCGCCCAACTCCCTCTGGAATAACAGGCTTCGGTACGCTCCCGCCCCGCCGGGCGCACTACTGTGACGCCGTCGTATCGCCCAACCCTTTCCAGAAGGACCGGTTCCCTTGAAGATCGTACGCCGCATCGGGGTGCCCCCGAGCGCTCGCGGAAGTGCCTCCGGCGCCACCTGCCCCGATGTATTCGAGCTCAGCGACGGGAACTTCGCCGTGATCGGCACGGAGGCCACCGCCGAGCTCAAGCACGAACTCCCCTCGGACGCGGGGGTCGCCGACTACGAGCGCATCGTCATCGTCAGCCGGGAGACGCTGCTGCGCGCCAAGAGCGACATCCCCGACTCCTGAACCCTCCGGTCAAGGCGTCGACCAGCACGATCCCTGCGCCGACAGTCGAAGGGGGTGCACCTTGTTCACCACGGCCATGGCCATGAACGACGTCTCCGGCCTTCTCACCGGAGGCGGCACCTTCCTGGGCGGCCTCGCCGCCCTCATCGCAGTACGCGGACGGAACAGGCCCCGTGACGATTCACCACCGCCCGGCGGCAGCGGGACGTCCGACCGCACGGGCAACCCTGATCCGCCTGGTGAGGGGAGCCCGCCGCCCGCGGCGTGAGAGAGGCCCGGTGCTCATCGGCGCCGGGCCTCCGGCACCACTACGGGAGTGGCACCGCCACCGGCGGCTCCTCGCCCACGTACCGTGCCGCCGGGCGGATGATCTTCGAATCCTGGGCCTGTTCAAGGATGTTGGCACTCCAGCCGACCACCCGCGCTGCGGCGAACGTCGGTGTGAACATCTCCCGCGGAAGTCCGCACAACTCCATGACCACGCCCGCGTAGAACTCCACGTTCGTGTGCAGTTCGCGCCCCGGCTTGAGCTCGGCCAGGATCGCCTCCACCTGCCGCTCGACCTCTACGGCGAACTCCACCAGGGGCCCGCCGAATCCCTCCGCGATGCCACGCAGCATCCGCGAGCGCGGGTCCTCCGTGCGGTAGACGGGGTGCCCGAAGCCCATGATCCGGTCGCCGGCGAGGACGCGTTCACGGATCCAGGGATCGATGCGGTCCGGGGTGCCGATCGCGTCCAGGGTGTCGAGAGCGCGGCTGGGCGCGCCGCCGTGCAGCGGTCCCGACAGGGCGCCCACCGCACCGACCAGACAGGCCGCGACGTCGGCTCCGGTCGAGGTGATGACGCGGGCCGTGAAGGTCGAGGCATTGAAGCCATGATCAATGGTTGAGATGAGGTACTGCTCGACGGCCCGCGCGTGGGCGGGCTCCGGCTCCGAACCCGTCAGCATGTAGAGGTAGTTGGCCGCGTACGAGAGGTCCTCGCGGGGTTCCACCGGGTCGAGCCCCTCCCCCAGCCGGTGCAGCGCGGTGAGCATGGTGGGCACCACGGCCGCGGCGGCGAGAGTGTCCTCCCTGCGCCGGTCGGCGTCGATGTCGTAGACGGGCCGGAATCCGCGCGAGGCGCCGAACAGCGAGAGGGCCGTGCGCACCCCCGCGAGCGGCCCGGAAAGCGATCCGGCGCGGGCGATGGCGGGCAGCGCCGCCCGTACCTCGTCGGGCAGCACACGCAGGTTCGCGGTCTCGCGCGCGAAGGCCACCGACCGTGCCACGTCCGGCAGTTCACCGTGGATCATCAGGTGCCATACGTCCTCGAAGCTGCGGGTCTGCGCGAGCTCGACGGCGGAGTACTGGCGGTAGTGGTAGAAGCCCTCGCGCCCCCTGACGTCCCCGAGTGCGGTGTCGGTGACGACGACGCCCGCAAGTCCGCGCGGTACGTCGATGACGGGCGTGCCCGTGGTCCCGTTGATCGGCATGTTTCCTCCCTGTACTTGATTCGACTGTCCATGCTTGACTCAATCTCTGTCAATATTGATTGAATCAATGCATCGCAATGCGGATACGGTGACGCACATGAGGGATCAAGAGCCGCAGCCGGCACAGCAGAGCCGCCGACTGAGCACGAAGGAGACCGCCGAACTGCTCGGCGTGAAGCCGGAGACCGTGTACGCGTACGTGAGCCGTGGGCAGCTCACGAGCCGACGCGGACAGGGCCGGCGCGGGAGCACCTTCGACGCCGCCGAGGTCGAGGCCCTCGCCCGGCGCAACAAGCGGGAGAGCGCGCCCAGTTCGGGCTCGGACGAGCTGTCCGTGCGCACGCGGATCACCCTCATCGACGAGGACCGGTACTTCTTCCGCGGGGTCGACGCGGCGCAGCTGGCGGCCCACCACTCGTACGAAGAGGTGGCGGAGTGGCTGTGGACCGGGACCCTGCGCCCCGGCGCCCGGTTCCGCGCCCCCAAGGAGTCCCTCGCCGCGGCGCGGCGCGCGGTGGGCGCGTTGCCCGAGCACAGCAGCCCCGTGGACCTGTTGCGGGTGGCCGCCGTCGCCGCCGCCACGGTCGACCCCTTGCGGTACGACCTGTCCGAGGACTCCGTGCTCGGCTCCGCCCGCTCCCTCATCCCGACCCTCGCGGCCGCCCTGCCCCTGCGGCGGGCCACCTTCGTGGACGGCGAACCGATCGCACGCCGCCTCTGGGGCCGCCTGTCCCACAAGGAGCCCGACGAGGCGTCACTGCGCCTCCTGGACATGGCCCTTGCTCTGCTGGTCGACCACGATCTGGCGGCGTCGACCCTGGCCGTCCGGGTCGCCGCGTCGGCGCGCGCGCACGCGTACGCAGCCGTCTCGGCCGGCCTGGGCGTGCTGGAAGGGCCCCTGCACGGAGCGGCCAGCGGCGTGGCGCACCGCATGCTCCTGGAGGTCCTCGACCGGGGCAGCGCCGGTCCCGTGGTCGCCGACGAACTGCGTGCAGGGCGCCGCGTCCCCGGGCTCGGCCATCGCCTCTACAAGGGCGAGGATCCGCGCGCGCAGGCGCTGTTCGCCGCTCTGGAGGACCTTCCCGCGGCCCGGCCCGCATTGGCCGCGGCCCGTGACGTCGTGACGACGACCGCCCGTCACACGGACCTGCACGCCAACGTGGACCTGGCGCTGGCCGTGTTCACCGCCTCCCACGGCATGGCGGCCGAGGCGGGCGAGACGATCTTCGCGGTCGCGCGCACCGCGGGCTGGATCGCCCACGCCCTGGAGGAGTACGGGGAACGTCCGCTCCGTATGCGCCCCACAGGCCACTACGTAGGCGTGCGCCCACCGCAGCCCCTGCCGTAGCGCGTGCGGCAGACCCTGCTCTCGTCACCCCGTGAGGAGGGGCCGTCGACGCAGGTTAGGCTCGCCTGCGTGAGTACGTGCGCGACCGCCTCGCGGGATCTTGACGAACCCCTCGCGGGGACCGCGGCCACCGCCCGCACCTGGCTGCTGATCGAGCAGCCGGGACCGTGGGGAGCGAAGGCCCTGACCTCCAGCCACCTCGATCCCGAGGTGGGCCGTGCCCTCGAGGCGGCCGCCGAGGGAACCGGGGTGCGCGTCGCCCTCGTACGACGCCCCGGACGGCACGCCGACTGCCACTCGCCCTCCCGCCATCAGGTGTACGTGGCCCACACCGCTCCGGGAAACGCATGGCTGCGCAGCACCACGACCGAGGCTCCCGAAGAGCTACTGCGCCTCGACTTCGCCGCGCTCGGAGCGGGCGATCACGGCGGCTTCGGTGAGCCGCATACAGGCGCACCGCTGGCGCTCGTCTGCACCAATGGCAAGCGCGACCGCTGCTGCGCGCTTCTGGGGCGGCCGCTGGCTTCCGAGCTCGCCCTCTCCGGGGAGGAGGGCGTCTGGGAAGTGACCCATCTCGGTGGTCACCGCTTCTCGCCCACCCTGCTCGTGCTGCCGTACGGATACGCCTACGGAAGGGCCTCGGCGGCAGACGTCAAGGAGGTCCTCGATGCGGTGCGCGCCGAGCGGATCCTGACGCAGGGCTGCCGCGGCCGCTCCGCCTGGGACCGGCCCGGCCAGGCCGCGGAGCTCGCGGTGCGCGAGGCGGCCCACGAAGTCGGCGCCGGTGCCCTGGACGTCGTGGCGACCGAGGCGGTGGCGGGTGACGTTCCCCGCTGGGACGTGACCGTCGCGCACACCGACGGGCGCCACTGGCAGGTGACGGTCGCCCAGGCCGCCTCGCTGCCGCCGCGCCCGGAGAGCTGCGGCGCCGCCCTCGGGGCACCGGCCCGCATGGATGTCGTTGCGGTGCGCGAGGTTCCCGCGGCGCGCGGCTGACCTGTCCCGCGAACCGGCCGGCGCACCACTGCCCCGGCCGGAGACCGCGCAACGAGATCCGCGCCACAAGGGCTTCGATCAGGGGCGGAACGGCCCGTACCGTTCGTAACCATGAGCCCGACTTCTCCCACCCGCCGGCTGCGCTTCGGCCTGCCGAGGCGTGTGTTCGCGCAGGTCCTGCTGATGCAGGTGGCGATCGCCGCCGGGGTGGCCGTGCTCGCGACCGGGCTGTTCCTCGCTCCGCTCAGCGATCAGCTGGACGATCAGGCGATGCGGCGCGCGCTCGCCATCGCGCAGACCACGGCGGCGCAGCCGCAGATCGCCGCGGACCTCCAGTCCTCGCGGCCGGTCACCGGCGGTCCCGTGCAGGCCGAGGCGGAGCGGATCCGGCGGGCCAGCGGCGCCGAGTACGTCGTGATCATGAACAAGGACGGGGTGCGCTGGTCGCACACCGACCGCCGCCAGATCGGCAAGGTCGTCTCGACGGACCCCAGCGACGCACTGGCGGGCCGCGAGGTGATGGAGATCGACGACGGTACCCTCGGGCGCTCCGCGCGCGGGAAAGTGCCGCTGAGGGGCGCCGACGGGGCCATCGTGGGCGCGGTGTCGGTCGGCATCGAGTACGACAGCGTCCGCGCCCGCCTCGTCCACGCGATCCCGGGTCTGTTCGCCTACGCGGGCGGGGCGTTGGCAGTGGGTGCGCTCGCCGCGTATCTGATCGCGCGACGGGTGCAGCGGCAAACGCGCGACCTCGCGTTCTCCGACATCTCCGCGCTGCTGGCCGAGCGCGAGGCGATGCTCCACGGCATCCGTGAGGGCGTCGTGGCTCTCGACCGGAGCGGGCGCATACGCCTGCTGAACGACGAGGCACAGCGGTTGCTCGGCCTCGACGCGGAGGCGATCGGGCAGCCCTTGGACGCCACGCTCGGCCCGGGCCGGACCACGGACGTGCTCGCGGGCCACGTCACGGGCACCGACCTGCTCACGGTGCGCGGTCAGCGCGTCCTGGTGGCCAACCGGATGCCCACCGACGACGGAGGCGCCGTCGCGACGCTGCGCGACCGTACGGAGCTGGAACAGCTCGGCCGCGAACTCGACTCCACGCGCGGACTCATCGACGCCCTGCGCGCCCAGGACCACGAGCACGCCAACCGGATGCACACGCTGCTCGGGCTGCTCGAACTGGAGATGTACGAGGAGGCCGCGGAGTTCGTCGGCGAGGTGGCCGGCGCGCACCGGGTCACCGCCGAGCAGATCACCGAGAAGATCCAGGATCCGCTGCTGGCGGCCCTGTTGGTGGGCAAGGCGACGGTCGCCGCGGAGCGCGGTGTGGCGCTGGGGATCTCCCGGGACACCGCACTGCCGGACCGGCTCGTCGATCCGCGCGGTCTCGTCACGGTCGTCGGGAACCTCGTGGACAACGCCCTGGACGCGGCGGCCGGTTCGGGTCCGCACGCGCGCGTGGAGGTGCTCGTGCGGGCGGAGGGCCGCACCGCTGTCCTTCGGGTGCGCGATACGGGGCCCGGGGTCCCCGCCGATCACCGGGAGAACGTGTTCGTGGAAGGCTGGTCCACGAAGGAGCCGCCGGCGCACGGCAAGCGCGGCATCGGGCTCGCGCTGGTCCGCCGGCTCGCCGAGCGGCAGGGTGGTACGGCCGAGGTGACGGCGTCCCCCTCCGGGGGAGCCGAGTTCGTCGTCGTGCTGCCGGAAGCCTTCACCGAAACCGTTCCGAGCGCGGCCGAGGAGGTCCGATGATCGAGGTCCTGGTCGTGGACGACGACACGCGCGTCGCCGACGTGAACGCCGCCTATGTGGCGAAGGTGCCCGGCTTCCGGGTGGCCGCCACGGCGCACAGCGCGGCCGAGGCCCTGGAACGGGTCGAGGACCTCGAGGTCGATCTGATCCTGCTCGACCACTACCTGCCCGACGAGACCGGCCTCGACGTCGCCCGCACGGTGCGTGAACGCGGCCACCAGATCGACGTGATCATGGTGACCGCGGCGCGCGACGTGGCAACCGTACAGGCGGCGATGCGGAACGGAGCACTGCAGTACCTCGTCAAACCGTTCTCGTTCGCGGGTCTGCGCGGCAAGCTCGAGGCGTACGCGGCACTGCGGCGCACGCTCGACGGCGGGGGCGAGGCCGAGCAGGCGGAGGTCGACCGGATCTTCGGCGCGCTGTCCGCGACGCCCGCGCCCGAGCTGCCCAAGGGGCACTCCCCGACCACGGCCGAACTCGTACGCCGGGCCATGATCGACGCCGAAGGCCCGCTCTCTGCACAGGAGTTGGCGGATCGGACCCGGCTCAGCCGCCAGACCGCCCAGCGCTATCTGAAACTCCTCGAGCGCACCGGGCGGGTGCGGCTGAGCCTGAAGTACGGCGACACGGGGCGGCCCGAGCACCGGTACGAGTGGGCCGCCCGTCTCTGAAGCCGCCTCTGAAGCCGCTCCGAGGCCGTCGGTCAGACCGCTCCCGCACCGGTGAGCGCCCGCACTTCGGTCTCCGCGTGCTTGGCCTCGTCCGGCTGCTCCGTGGACGTCACAGTGCCGAGCCAGCCGGCCAGGAAGCCGAGCGGGATCGAGACCAGACCCGGGTTCTCCAACGGGAAGAACTGGAAGTCCACGCCCGGGAACAGGGATGTGGGACTCCCGGACACCACCGGCGACAGCATGACGAGCACGAGCGCCGGCACGAGGCCGCCGTAGACCGACCAGACGGCTCCGCGCGTGGTGAAGTTCCGCCAGAACAGCGAGTACAGCAGCACGGGCAGGTTGGCGGACGCCGCGACGGCGAAGGCGAGCCCCACCAGGAACGCGACGTTCAGATCGCGCGCGAGGAGCCCGAGCGCGATCGCGAGCACACCGATCCCGGCCGCGGCGACCCGCGCCACCGCGACCTCGCTGTGCTGCTTGCGTCCGTGCTTCCCGTGCCGGTCACGGCGGCGCAGCGTGGCGTACAGATCGTGTGCCACGGACGCCGAGGAGGCGAGGGTGATCCCGGCGACGACCGCGAGGATCGTGGCGAAGGCGACCGCGGCGACGATCGCGAACAGCACGGTCCCTCCAGTGGAGTCCGCGCCGCCTCCCAGGTCGAGGGCGAGCAGGGGAACCGCCGTGTTCCCCGCGGCATTTGATCCCCGTACGGCGTCGGTGCCCACGATGGCGGCCGCGCCGAAGCCGAGCACGATCGTCATCAGGTAGAAGCTGCCGATGAGCCCGATGGACCACACGACCGAACGGCGAGCGGCCCGCGCGGTCGGCACGGTGTAGAAGCGCGACAGGATGTGCGGAAGGCCCGCCGTGCCGAGCACCAGCGCGAGGCCCAGGCTGATGAAGTCGAAGCGCGCGGTCCAGCTCCCGCCGTACTTCAGACCGGGCACCAGGAAGTCGGAGCCGTGCCCGCTGCGTGAAGCGGCCGTACGCAGCAGTTGGTCGAAGTCACCGTGGAAGCGCGCCAGGACGAGCACCGTCAGGGCGATCGCCCCGCCCATGAGCAGCACGGCCTTCACGATCTGGATCCACGTGGTGGCCCGCATCCCTCCCATCGACACATAGATGACCATGAGCGCGCCCACGCCGACGACGGTCCATGCCTGCGCAGCCCCGCTCTTTCCGCCAAGGAGCAGCGCGACCAGGCTGCCCGCCCCCACCATCTGCGCCACCAGATAGAGAACGGACACGGTGACCGAGGAAGTTCCCGCCGCGATGCGTACGGGACGCTCCCGCATCCGGGAGGCCACGACGTCGGCCAGGGTGAACCGGCCGCAGTTGCGCACGAGTTCGGCGACCAGGAACAGCACGACTAGCCAGGCCACGAGGAAGCCCACGGAGTAGAGCAGCCCGTCGTAGCCGAAGAGTGCGATCAGCCCGGAGATGCCGAGGAAGGAGGCCGCCGACATGTAGTCACCGGCGATGGCGAATCCGTTCTCCATGGGCGAGAACAGCCGGCCGCCCGCGTAGAACTCCTCTGCGGAACCGTGCCGGTTGCGCCCCACCCACGTGGTGATGGCCAGCGTGACCGCCACGAACGCGCAGAACAGGATCAGGGCCAGAGTCTGATGCGTCACCGCTGACCGCCCTCGCCTCGTGCCGAACCGTCCTCGGGGCCGGTCTCCGGCGCGCGGGCCGTCCCGTTCACCCGCGCCGAACCGTTCATGCGTGCGGAACCGTTCATGCGTGACGGGGACTCGATGCCGCGCGTCATCTCCTGGGTGTCCCACCGCAGTTCGAGCGCCGGCCGGTCACGGTGCAGCCGGGCGTGACGCACGTACAGCCAGGTCAGCAGGAAGGTGCTGGCGAACTGGCCGAGACCCGCGACCATCGCCACGTTCACCGCGCCCACGACCTGCTGGGCCATCAGCGAGGGCGCGGTCGTGGCGGCCACGATGTACGCGACGTACCAGGCGAAGAAGATCGCGACCGCGGGGACGACGAACCTCCGGTAGCGCCCGCGCACTTCCTGGAACGCGGCACTGCGCTGCACCTCCAGGTAGACCCCCGCCGCGCTTCGCTCCCGGTGCGCGGACTGGGCGGGCACGGCGGGTGCCGCTGCACCCGTGCCGTCCCACTCGCCCCACCCCGAGGCCAGCGCGTCGTACCAGGGATCGCCCATGCCTCCGCGATCACCGGCCCGGGGCTGCGCCGTCTCGCGCCCGTCGTGCTTCTCCACCGAACTCTCCTTGTCCGCGGCCCACTTCGGCCGCGTGCCCAAGGATGGACAGACCGGGAAGATCCCGGACTCTCCTCTCAAGCCCTTCACCCCATTAGGTGATGGGCGTCCCCGATCAGGTGATGGTCGTCCCCGGTGGCTTCGCGAGCCCGTGCCGATAGGCGTAACGGACCGCCTGGGCGCGGTCCTTGAGCCCGGTCTTCGCGAACAGGTTGTTGATGTGGGTCTTCACCGTGGCGGTGGAGACCTGGAGCGACCTGGCGATCTCCTGGTTGGTGAGTCCGTCCGCGATTAGGACGAGCACCTCCGCCTCGCGGGCCGTGAGGCCGTCCGGCGGCTCCTTGGGCTCGGGGGCGACGGTCTCGGGCTGCGACAGTCTCTCCAGGAGCCGCCGCTGGATCCTCGGCGAGAGCCCCGCGTCACCGGACAGCACGTCCGCCACGGCCCGGACGATCTCGTCTCCGCCGGCGTCCTTCGTCAGATAGCCGCGTGCTCCCGCCTTGAGGGCCGGGAAGAGCGACTCGTCGTCGGCGTACGTGGTCAGGATGACGACCTGCGTCCCGGGATACTCCGCGCGGATGCGCCGGGTCGCCTCGACCCCGTCGCAGCGCGGCATGCGCAGGTCCATCAGGACGACGTCCGGATCCAGCTGGGCCACGAGCGCGAGCGCTTCCTCGCCGTCACCGCCCGAACCGACCACCTCGAGCCCGGGCAACAGCCCGAGCAGCATCACGATGCCTTCGCGCACCACCGTCTGATCGTCGACCACCACCACACGGGCCGCCGGCCGCGCCCCGTCCGCCCCCGCCTCGGCCCCGCTCACAGGGGCACCTTCAACGTGACCACAAAACCCTCCTCGTACGGACCTGCCTCCAGCACGCCCCCCAACAACTCGGCGCGCTCCCTCATCCCCAACAGACCGTAACCGGAGCCACTGACAGTGAGCTCCTCATGAGGCCGGGACGCCCCCGAGTCCCGTATCTCCAGGGCCACTTCGGCCGGGCCGTATTCGAGACGCATCGCCGCCTTCGCCCCCGGAGCGTGCTTGCGTACGTTCGTCAGGGCCTCCTGTGCGACTCTGCGCACCGCCTGGGACGCCTCCGCGGACAGCGGCCTGCGCTCACCCGCCACGGAGAGCGAGGCCCCGTCCGAGGACGCGACCAGCTCGCGCAGGAAGTCCTCCAGCGGCGTCATGTCGCCGCGCAGCGCGGACAGGGCCTGCCGCGTCTCGGTCAGTCCGTCGCGGGCCATGCCGCGCGCCGCGACGACCCGCTCGAGGATCTGGTCCCGGTCGGCGCCCCGCTCGATCAGCAGCCGTGCGGCCTCCAGGTGCACGAGCTGGGCGGAGAGGCTGTGCGCGAGCACGTCGTGGATCTCGCGGGCGATGCGGGACCGCTCGGCCAGCGCAGCCGACTCGGCCTCGGCGGCCCTCGCCGCCCGCTCCTGCACCAGCAGCCGCTGGGCATTGCCCCTGGCCTCGGCGTCGAGCCGCAGGATGTACCCCGACAGGCACAGCCCCACGACGACGACCGCGGTGGTCAGCCAGGCGTCGTCGTTGACCAGGGCGAACCCCGTGAGGGACACCACCATGGCGGGCGCCGAGGCCGCGAGCGGCAGCCGCTCCAGCGCGGAGACGGCGCAGCCGCACCACAGCACGGTCGCCGGCCCGATGAATCCGGCCCATTGGGCGAGTATCGCGATGGCGACCAGGAACCCGAGCAGCCCGAGGGACGGCCACAGCCGATGGTCCAGGGTGGTGCGGAAGAAGGCCCATGCGGCCCCCGCACAGGCGATCAACAGCACCGGGGCCAGCACCAGCGCCCGGTCGTCGACGCCTTTCTGCGTGACGGCGGTCCACACCAGGATCGCGATCACGCTGAAGCGCACGAGGCGCGCGATCACCCGCCGGGCGCGCGTCAGCCCCTCGCGGGAGAGCGCCTCCCGCGAGGGCCATTCCGTCCAGTGCCTACGGGTCACCTGCGGTCCTCCCACACCGGCTGGCCAACGGGTCCGACGTACGCCGAGCGCTCGCCCTCGGCCCTGAGCATCAGCAGTCCGGAACGGACGAGCAGCGAGAGGGCGAAGCCCAGCATGAGGGTCGACATGCCGAGGTGAATACCTAGCGCCAGGCCGATGCCGACGACGCCCACCCGGGCGACCACGCCCCCGAGCCAGATGCCGGCGGTCGCGGCGGTGCCCTTGGTCCACACGTCGCCCCGATCGTCGCCCCAGACGCGGGTGGTGACGGCCCAGCCGATCCCTATGCCGACGCTGACCAGCAGCTCGACGACGAGCAGGGCCACGGAACCCGACACATGGTGCGCGTCCACCAGGGACCCGTTGTTGACGGCCGAAATGCCGAGAATCACGGGCAGCAGCCACCACTTGCGGTCAGCGGACAGGCGCTGCGTCCTGAACTGACGTACGAGAACGAGCGCGACGACTGCGACGATCACCAGCACGGTGCTCAGCCCGGACATGACGGCCTCCGTAAGGCGCTTGAGGGCGAACGGTTCAACGCCTTCGAAACTACGGAAACCAGCAGCTCAGCGGATCGGAGCCCAGGTGGATCGTGGGTGGATCAAGCGGCTCCACCCGTGGGTGGAGCCGCTTGATGTCACGCGTCGATGCGCGAGCGGTCGAGCGTCGCGGCGGAGCTGCTGATGAACTCCTTGCGCGGCGCCACGTCATTGCCCATCAGCAGATCGAAGACCTGCTCCGCGGCGTCCAGCTCACCGATGTTGATCCGGCGCAGCGTCCGGAAGCGCGGGTCCATCGTGGTCTCGGCCAGTTGGTCGGCATCCATCTCGCCCAGGCCCTTGTAGCGCTGGATGGAGTCCTTGTAGCGCACGTTCTTGCGCTGGAACTCGAGCAGCGTCTCGCGCAGTTCACGGTCCGAGTACGTGTAGACGTACTTGTCCTGGCCCTTCTTCGGCTGGACCAGCTCGATGCGGTGCAGCGGCGGCACGGCCGCGAAGACACGGCCGGCCTCGACCATGGGCCGCATGTAGCGCTGGAACAGGGTCAGCAGCAGGCAGCGGATGTGCGCGCCGTCGACGTCGGCATCGACGAGCAGGATGATCTTCCCGTAGCGCGCCGCGTCGATGTCGAAGGTCCGGCCGGACCCGGCTCCTATGACCTGGATGATGGCGCCGCACTCGACGTTCTTCAGCATGTCCGAGACGGACGACTTCTGAACGTTGAGGATCTTGCCGCGGATCGGGAGCAACGCCTGGAACTCGGAGTTCCGTGCGAGCTTGGCCGTACCGAGGGCGGAGTCCCCCTCGACGATGAACAGCTCGCTGCGCTCCACGTCGTCGCTGCGGCAGTCCGCGAGCTTCGCCGGCAGGGACGACGACTCCAGTGCCGTCTTGCGGCGCTGCGCGTCCTTGTGCTGGCGGGCCGCGATGCGCGTACGGGCCGCGGCGACGGCCTTCTCCATGACGGCGCGGGCCTGCGCCTTGGCATCGCGCTTGGTGGAGGTCAGGAACGCCTTGAGCTCCTTGGCCAGCACGTTGGCGACGATCCTGTTCGCCGCCGAGGTGCCGAGGACCTCCTTGGTCTGCCCCTCAAACTGCGGCTCCGCCAGACGCACCGTGACGACGGCGGTCAGGCCTTCCAGGGCGTCGTCCTTGACGATGTCGTCCTCGGCGACGCGCAGCAGCTTCTGGGAGCGCAGCACCTCGTTCATCGTCTTGGTGAGGGAGCGCTCGAAGCCGGTGACGTGGGTGCCGCCCTTGGGCGTGGCGATGATGTTCACGAACGACCTGATGGTCGTGTCGTAGCCCGTGCCCCAGCGCATCGCGACATCGACGCCCAGCTCGCGCGTCACTTCGGTCGGCGTCATCTGGCCGTGCTCGTCGAGGACGGGGACGGTCTCCTTGAAGGTGCCCTGTCCGCTGAAGCGGAGGACGTCGCAGACCGGCTTGTCCTGGGCCAGGTACTCGCAGAACTCGCTGATGCCGCCGTCGAAGCGGAAGGATTCCTCGCCCTTGCTGCCGCCGTCGCCGAGGCCCAGTTCGTCGCGGACGACGATGGTCAGGCCGGGCACCAGGAAGGCCGTCTGGCGGGCTCGCTGGTGCAGGTTCTCCAGCGAGAGCTTGGCGTCCTTCAGGAAGATCTGCCGGTCCGCCCAGTAGCGGACGCGCGTACCGAGCCGGTTCTTCGGGATCTTCTTGACCTTGCTCAGGCGCGCCGAGGGGTCGAAGGGAGCGTCCGGACCGGGCTTGGAGAAGGCGCCCGGCACACCGCGGCGGAAGCTGATGGCGTGCGTGTGGCCGCCGCGGTCCACCTCGACGTCGAGGCGCGCCGACAGCGCGTTCACCACAGAGGCGCCCACGCCGTGCAGACCACCGGAGGCGGCGTACGAGCCGCCTCCGAACTTGCCGCCCGCGTGCAGCTTGGTCATGACGACCTCTACCCCGGAGAGGCCGGTCTTGGGCTCGACGTCCACGGGGATGCCGCGGCCGTTGTCCCGCACCTCCACGGAGCCGTCGTCGTGCAGCACGACGTCGATGTGGTCGCAGAAGCCACCGAGGGCCTCGTCGACCGCGTTGTCGATGATCTCCCAGAGGCAGTGCATCAGACCGCGGCTGTCGGTCGAGCCGATGTACATGCCCGGGCGCTTGCGTACCGCTTCGAGCCCCTCGAGGACGAGGAGGTGCCGCGCGGTGTAGTTGGAACCGTCCCGGTCTGCTCCGGTCAGCAGCGCTGTGGACGGCACGGACGTTTCGGCGGTCACGCGGTTCGCTCCTCGCTGAATTTCAGATGGGGCCCTTGTGGGTAAAGGGCCGGCGTCGGTCGCCGCTCAGAGGGTACCGAGGCCTGGTAGAGCCGTTGTAACGCCACCCTCACCCTCAGCCCAGACTAGTCCACGGTCGCATGAGTGTTCGATCCCTCGTTGGAGTGAAGCACACATCACGTTCCCTTCCAGGCATGAACCATTTAGGCTCCGGGCACGTCCTCATGAACAACCGGCAACTCGCCGGGGAGGACCGACCTGACAGAACGCGCGAACCCGTAAGACACGTAAGAGACGCAATACGGCACATTCGCCGCCACCCGGTAGCAGCCGACCGGCCTCGAAGAAATTTTTCGAGGAAAAGCCGCGAGCGGGAACGTTTTCGGCCTGGTTGGATGTTGACCCTGGTACGACAGCTCGTCGAGCTAGAGAAGAGGCGACGTGACTACTGTTCTGACCCCCGCGAGCCCGCTGACGGCCGCTGACCGCTGTGACCGTTGCGGCGCCCAGGCATATCTGCGCGTCGTCCTCATCAGCGGTGGTGAACTGCTCTTCTGTGCCCACCACGGGCGCAAGTTCGAGCCGGAACTCAAGAAGATCGCCGCTGAGATACAGGACGAGACGGAGCGGCTCACCGCCGTGCCGGTAAGCGCCGAAACCGAGGAACGCTGACGCCTCGCACCCACGACGAGCCAGCTCCGGCATCAGGCCGGTGATCGGGCGGCCTTCCCCTCACCCGGGGAAGGCCGCCCGTCCTCGTATCCGCCGCGCGCGTCAGCCGTGCCGACGCAGCACCTGGACCACGTCCGAGACACGGGTGTAGACGCCGGGGCTTCCCGCCCGCCCGCACCCGCTGCCCCACGACACGAGACCGACGAGCCGCCCCTGGGCGACCAGCGGCCCGCCGCTGTCGCCCTGACAGGCGTCCCTGCCGCCTTCCAGCTCGCCCGCGCACAGCATCGACGAGGGCAGATACATCCCGTCCGAGCTGCCCGGGTACGCCTGTTCACACACGGCGTCGGCCAGGACCTGCACCCGTGCCGCGTGCAGCGTGCGCGCGTAGTCGCCCACGCCGGTCACGTCACCCCATCCGTAGACGGCGGCTCCCGTGCCGGCCAGATAGGCCGGGTCTCCTTCGTCCGCCATTGGGATCACGTATCCCCCGGGCAGCGGTGTGGCCAGTGTGAGGACCGCCACATCTCCAGAGTTCGTGTAGCCGTCGTAGTCCGGATTGATCCAGGCGCTACGGACGGGGATCTCGACTCCGTCCGCCGCCCGGAGGTCGTCCCGGCCGGCGATCACCTTGAGGTCGCGCACTTCGTTGCGCGGCACGCCGAGTACGTCCTCGCTGAGGCAGTGCGCCGCGGTGAGGACCGTCGACCGGGCGACGACCACTCCCCCGCAGAACTGTCCCGCGCGCGTACCCCCGAATCGGTCACGACTGGCGAGCGCCACGGCCCACGGGCTGTCGGACGCCTGGACCTGGCGGCCACCGATGACCCCTTCGTCGGCGACCGCGGGCGCCGACGAGGCCAGGGGCAGAGCGGCCGTCGCGGCCAGCACGGCCAGCCGCGCGGTCAGCGCTCTCGCGAAAGGGCGACGCATGCGGTCTCCTCACTCTGGGTTGCTATGGCACACCCAGAGTGATTCAGCGGTGCTCTGCACGCACCGCGAGGATCCGTCCGCGGTCCCCGTACGCAGAACGTACGCAGAAGGCCCGGCATGCCCGCGTACGGGGTGTGCCGGGCCTTCTGAGGGCCGTACAGCGGTGACGACTAGTCGAGGTAGTCGCGCAGCACCTGCGAGCGTGACGGGTGGCGCAGCTTCGACATCGTCTTGGACTCGATCTGGCGGATGCGCTCGCGCGTCACGCCGTAGACCTTGCCGATCTCGTCGAGCGTCTTCGGCTGACCGTCGGTGAGGCCGAAGCGCATGGAGACGACGCCCGCCTCACGCTCGGAGAGCGTGTCGAGGACCGAGTGCAGCTGCTCCTGAAGGAGCGTGAAGCTGACCGCGTCGGCCGGGACGACGGCCTCGGAGTCCTCGATGAGGTCACCGAACTCGCTGTCGCCGTCCTCGCCCAGCGGCGTGTGCAGGGAGATGGGCTCGCGGCCGTACTTCTGGACCTCGATGACCTTCTCGGGGGTCATGTCGAGTTCCTTGGCCAGCTCCTCCGGGGTGGGCTCGCGGCCCAGGTCCTGGAGCATCTGGCGCTGCACGCGCGCGAGCTTGTTGATGACCTCGACCATGTGCACCGGGATACGGATGGTGCGGGCCTGGTCGGCCATGGCGCGGGTGATCGCCTGACGGATCCACCAGGTGGCGTACGTGGAGAACTTGTAGCCCTTGGTGTAGTCGAACTTCTCGACCGCGCGGATCAGACCGAGGTTGCCCTCCTGGATGAGGTCCAGGAAGAGCATGCCGCGGCCGGTGTAGCGCTTGGCCAGGGAGACCACCAGGCGGAGGTTGGCCTCCAGGAGGTGGTTCTTGGCGCGACGGCCGTCCTCGGCGATGATCTCCAGCTCGCGCTTGAGCTTGGGGGCGAGCTTGTCGGCGTTGGCGAGCTTGTCCTCGGCGAACAGACCGGCCTCGATGCGCTTGGCGAGCTCGACCTCCTGCTCGGCGTTGAGCAGCGGGACCTTACCGATCTGCTTGAGGTAGTCCTTGACCGGGTCGGCGGTGGCACCGGCGGCCGCGACCTGCTGGGCGGGAGCGTCGTCCTCGTCCTCGTCGGACAGTACGAAGCCCTGACCCTCGGGGGTCTCCTCGCCCTCGCCCTTGGCGGCTGCGGGGGTCTCCTCGGCCGCCTCGTCCTCGAGAAGCTCGTCGTCCTTCTTGCCGGCCGTCTTCTTGGCGGCGGTCTTCTTGGCGACCGTCTTCTTGGCAGCGGCCTTCTTGGCCGTGGTCTTCTTTGCAGCGACCTTCTTGGCGGGCGCAGCGTCCTCGACGGCGTCCTCGTCGGCCACAGGCTCGGCGGCGGTGGTGGTGGCAGCGACCTTCTTGGCGGTGACCGTCTTGGCCGCGACAGTCTTGGTGGCGGTGCGCTTGACCGGACTCTTGGCTGCGACGCTCTTTCGAGGACGCTTGGGCTCAGCGGCACTGACCATCAGCGTCACACCCTCTTCCTCGAGGATCTGGTTGAGGCTGCGCAGAACGTTCTTCCACTGAGTGGCCGGAATCTGGTCGGCTTCGAACGCACGGCGCACGTCATCGCCGGCGATCTGGCCATCAGCCTTTCCCCGCTCAATGAGCGCCATGACAGAGACGGACTCGGCGATCTCCGGCGGGAGCGTACGGGATGTGCTGGCCGACACGAACAACCTCTCGGAACGTTGGAAAACGGCTTCCGGCCCCGTCCTGTGTGGACCGGAGCCGACGACCGCCGGCTTGGGGATGGGCCGACGGCGCGGGCGGGTACCGGGGAGAAGGACAGCGCCACGAACGGCGGCTGTATTCCCTCCTCGCCTGTCACCTCTTAGGTCATCGCGTGGCCCCGAGGAGCGTTACGCCCAATCTGCGTGGCCCGAGTCACACCCCGTAAGCGGTCAAAAACGGACGGATACCAGCAGAGTCGGTCATGCCGTGGATACATCCACACAGACAACGACCCGGGATCGGCGTCGGCCGCGTCGGCCGCGGCGGCCACAGCGGCCACAGCGGCCACATCCGGGGACAAGCCCTCCACGACCGAGTCGCCGGAGGGCGTCCGCCTCCACGCGCGCGGGGCGCATGGGGGACGCCGTCCGGCGACACCAGGTTCGTACTCCCTCGCTCCGCTACGGCCTCTGCACGATCAGTGCTCGCGGGGGGCCGGCACCACGCGCTCCACCTCGGGGTGGACGGTCAGCAGTTGACGCATGGCCGCCTCGGCACCGGAGCCGTCGCCCGCGGCGAGCGCGTCGGCGATGCGCCCGTGGTGGGCGACAGCGGTCTCGTTCGGGCGGTCACAGCCGGTGACCGGGCCGCCGGAGACCTGGAGGGCGGCGGAGACGATGCCGGAGAGGTGCTCCAGCATGCGGTTGCCGGCGAGCTGGATGAGCAGCGCGTGGAACTCGGCGTCGGCACGGGAGAACGTGATCGAGTCCCCCTGGCCGAGCGCGTGCCCCATGATCTCCACCATGTCGGCAACCCGCTGCTGCAGGTCCTCGCGGCCGTGCCCGGCGGCGAGGCGCGCGGCGAGCGGCTCGATGGTCCAGCGCAGCTCGCTCAGCTCCCGGCGCTGGTCGTCGCGCTGGGGCCCGAAGGCGCGCCACTCGATGATGTCCGGGTCCAGCAGGTTCCAGTCGCTGACCGGGCGCACGCGGGTGCCCACATTCGGCCGGGCGCTGACCAGGCCCTTGGCCTCCAGCACGCGAAGGGACTCGCGGACGACGGTACGGGACACCTCGAATCGCTGGCCGATCTCCTCGGGCACCAGCGGACGGTCGGCGCCCAGGTCTCCGGAGACGATCATCTGCCCCAACTGCTGGACGAGTTGGCCGTGCAGACCGCGGCCCCGGCTGCCCGCGGCGCGTCGGCCGACCCGGCCGAGGTCCTGGTCCGTGCTGTCCCAGACGGGGGCGCCGACGCGGTCGGCGGCCGACTCCGCGTAGGGGTAGCGGTCGAGTTCGCCCGGTCCTGCGAGGCCTGAGTCGGCGGAGCGGGCGGCGGTCATCATGGTGTGCGCAAGGGTACTCACGGAATGTGTTGTCGGCTCCGTTCTCAACTCCCTTGAGGTCTTTGGTGAAAAGCACACGAAAGGGTGATCGCCGCCCTCGCTGCAATTGACGCCTTATCGGAAAGAAATGGCCGTTCCCAGGGGAGTTGTGTGCGACGAGGGACCGGAAGGCACCGGACGGTCGTCATCGCACCCGCGGTCGCAGCACCATGAGCAGATATGCGCAGAGCAGAGCGCTGAGCGACAACATCAGTGCGCCGCCGACGGGTTGGGCGACCATGCGCACTCCGGCGGCGACGAACCGCTCCGCGCCGAACGGCCAGTGCACCAGGGCGAGATCACGCAGCCTGGTCGGAAGTCCCGCGGCCGTTCGCACAGATGGACCCTCCAAGGCCTTCTGTACGAGCGGCACGATGACGACGGGGACGGCCACCACGGCCGCGAGTCCGGCGGCGGTGGAACGGAACACACCCGAGGCCAGGACACCGGCCCAGGCGCACGCGACGACGAGGGCGAACCAACTCGCGGTCAGTGAAAGCCAGTCGGAGGGAACTTGTGTGAGCTCCGATCCGTATACGAGGTGGAGCAGCGCGGCGTCGCACCCGACGACGAGGACGCCCATGAGGACGGCGGTGGCGGCGCCGACGAGCAGCTTGGCTGTGAGCAGTCCCAGGCGGCGGGGGACGGTGCCGCGGTCGGCGGCGAGGGCGGGATGGCGGAACTCGTCACCGAAGGCGAACGCGCCGAGCAGCCCTGCACCAAGGGCTGCGGGCGGCAGGGGCAGTTCCTGCGGCCAGGCGGCGAGCAGGCGGGGTTGCGGGGTGTGTCCGATGCGCGCGAGCAGCACGGACAGGAGGGCGGAGACGGCGAGGACGAGGGCGATGGTGACGTACCCGGTGGCGATGCCGGTCGCACGGCGCAGTTCGTAGCGCAGGGGACGCAGCGGGCTGCGGGCGGGGCGTACGGTGATGGGTGGTGGCAGCGGGGCCAGTGACGATGCGGATCCGGGCTCGTCGTGCGCCGCGTCCCCCTGTCCGTCGGCGACGGTCCCGGGCCCCGCGGGCGCCGGCGTCGTGTCGACGAGCGGGACGAACGTGCTTGGTCCGGCTGGGTCGTTGAAGGCTTCGGCTGCCGCGAGCGCGCTCGCGGCAGCGTCACTGTGCGCGTCAGAGGTGTTGTCTGCGACGTTGGCGGGCGGAAACGGCGTCGTGTCGGCGGCACCGCGCTCGTCCCGTGGATCCGCGGAGAGGGTCCGGGCGACCGCGGGCCCCGCGTCCCCGACCTCGTCGGCGAGTTGGTGGACGAGGATGCCGTGCCGGAACGCGGTCTCCCCCACGTCCGCGCAGGTACTGCCGTACACGGAGAGACGGTTGCCGTCCTCGGGGACGACCTCGACCCTGCGCTTGGCGGTGCGCGCCTCCTTGGTCAACAGGACACCGAGGCGCACGGCGTGCGGGCTTCGGACGGCGACCCGGGGTCGCAGTCGGGTCCGGGCGAAGTCCGCGACGTCCTGGTCCGCGGCCACCTTGCCCTCGTCGAGCGTGACGATACGGTCCGCGGTGCGCGCCGCTTCCTTGGGGTCGTCGGTCGTGAACAGGACGGTGCCGCCGAGGCTCGCATGCGCCCGCAGAATCCCGTGCAGCCACTTGCCCTCCCGGGTCGACAGGCCGTCCGCGGGGCCGTCGAGCACCAGGGTGTGGGGATCCGCGAGCAGCGCGCAGGCCAGGCCGAGTCGCCGGTCCATGCCGCGGGACAGCGTGCCCAGTCGTTGGTCGCGCAGGCTCACCAGGCCCACGACTTCGAGCACTTCGTCGGCGCGCTGAACGGGTACGCCTGCCGCCGAGCACAGCATGCGCAGTTGCCCCTGGACCGTACGGGCCGGATGTCCGGGCACATCGCCGAGCAGTACGCCGACTTCGCGCGCGGGGTGGGCGAGGCGATGCAGGGGACGGCCTCTGAAGTAGGTGACGCCGCGCCCCTGTTGGAGCTCGAGCATGAGCCGCACCGCGGTCGTCTTGCCTGCCCCTCGAGCACCTAGCAGTGCCGTGACACGGCCCGCGTGCGCCTCGAAGGACACGTCGTCGACCGCGAGCGGGCTCTCCTTACGGGCGTTGCTGGTCAGTCCGATGGCCTGGATCATCGCTTCTCTCGCAGGATGGGCGACCGCGCGGCGGCCGGGGCCGGTCCTCCGCTGACGCGATGGGCGAACCCCGTGGGTACCGCAGCAAGATAACGCGATATTTCCGGCTTTTCGGGCAGGGTGTGGGCGTGGGTGTCCACGAATCGCGCTTCAGATCGCAGTCAGGACATCGCTGTGCCGCACGCCACTCGGGGAGTTGGCTTTGCCCTCTGGGGAGTTGGTCAGACTTCCGGTCGCAGCATCGGCGGGTTGAGGAGCGTGGCGCCACCCGCGCGGAAGAGCTGGGCGGGCCGTCCGCCCTGGCGGGTGGTGGTCCCCCCGGTCGGCACCAGGAAGCCGGGGGTCCCGGTCACCTTGCGGTGGAAGTTCCGCGGGTCCAGGGCGACGCCCCAGACCGCCTCATAGACGCGACGCAGCTCACCGACGGTGAACTCCGGCGGGCAGAACGCCGTGGCGAGCGAGGAGTACTCGATCTTCGAGCGGGCCCGCTCGACCCCGTCCGCGAGGATCTGCGCGTGGTCGAAGGCCAGAGGGGCGGCCAGCTCGCCCTCCCGCCCGTATCCGCTCTGGTTGAGCAGGGCCTCGACCGGTGCCCAGCGGGCGCTGTGCGCGTCGCCGCCCGCACGCGGGGCGGGCAGGTCGGGCGCGAGAGCGAGGTGGGCGACACTGACCACGCGCATCCGCGGATCCCGCTTCGGGTCGCCGTAGGTGGCCAACTGCTCCAGGTGTGCCCCGTTGTCCTGAGCGGGTGCGTCCGGGTCGTGGGCGCACAGGCCCGTCTCCTCGACCAGTTCGCGCGCGGCTGCCGCCGTCAGGTCCTCGTCGTCCCGTACGAAACCACCGGGCAGCGCCCACCGGCCCTGAAACGGCGGTTCGCCTCGGCGCACCGCCAACGCACACAGCGCATGACGGCGAACCGTCAACACGACCAGGTCGACGGTGACAGCGAAGGGCGGGAAGGCCGACGGGTCGTAGGGCGACATGGAACGATCATAGTCGTCTGCCTGACGATAAACACTCCCTTCGCTCGCCACTTCCCTACTTCGTGGCACGGCCCGCGCACGCTCCGAACCTGCCGCGACCGAGCCGGTCACACCCCCAACTGCAGGACGTCAGCGGCCTCCTCGACCATGGCGAGGCCGAGCCGGCTGACGCGCACGGAGAAGGCCTGTCCCGCCACGCGCAGCCCGGTCAGCCCGATCTCGCCCAGTGGGGCGCTGCGCATGGGTGAGAGCGTCACCGTCCCCGCGGGCACGTCCGGTCTGATGCCCGCGAGGGTGGTCAGCAGGTGCACGCCGGCGGCCGCCGCGGTCGCGGCCGGTCTGCAGGCGGCGGGATGGGGCAGCGGAGCCCCTCCGTCGACGCGCTGCTCCCCCGCGTACATCTCCGGCAGCCGGTACCCGAAGGTCTCCGCCGCGGCCAGGACACCGCTGAGCAGGGACGCCGCCTCCTTCTCGTACCCGGCGGCGGCCAGGCCCGCGACAGCGACCGCCGTCTCCTGCACGCGGACCACACCCGCGCGGTGCCCGAACGCGTTGTACGCGGCTTCCTTCACCGCCAGCGTCCGCAGCCCCCATCCCGAGTCCAGTGCGGGGCCACCGAGCAGGCGCGCCAGCTGCTCGGTCTGCACCTTGTCCAGCAGTCCGCGGGCGGACAGACCCGCGCCGAGCAGTCCGGTGTCCAGCAGATGGGCCGAGCCACTGCCCAGGTACGGGACCGTGCGACCGTCCGCGGTGCGCGCGGCCGCCGGTCTGCCGCCGCCCCGGTCGTCGACCCAGAAATCCTCCTGGAAGCGGCGTCGCAGTTCGTCCGACCACTGACGCAGCTCCGCGCCTCCGGGTCTGCCGTACGCATCGAGGAGATCCGCTCCGAGGACAGCCGCCCGATGGGCATGGGCCTGCGTCTCGCAGCGCAGCGGACCGCCGGGTCCCGGATCCGGCAGATAGGGACCGCCGTGGGCAGCGGCGCGCAGCCACTGCAGGCACCGCTCCGCCGTCGGAAGCAGCTCCGCCACCTCCTGCTCGGCCAGGCCCCAGCGTCTGGCCTCCGCCAGCAGGACAGGGAAGAGGAGGGTGGCTTCGATGCCGGTGCAACTCGGCGGCAGCGACGCACCCATGTGTCGCAGCGGCCCCGGCAGGCGGCCGAACTCACCGCCGGGTTCGATCAGTTGAGTACGTGCCAGAGCCCGCAGCGTGCCGGCTGCCAGGCGGGTACCGAGAGGCAGCGACATCCTGGCGGCCGCCAGCGCCTCGGCCGGGGCCGGAACGCACCGCCAGGGTGCGCCCGCGGCCGCCAGGACGTCCGACGGATGCTCCGGGTCACGCACCACGAGCGCCTGCAGGTCGTCGAGGCTGGTCTGCAGGAGCCGCCCCACCCGCGGGTCGTCCCCGCTCGCCCGGGCCTCGGCGAACGGCCGAACCGCACGGTGCCCCACGGCTCTCGCGGATCCCGATGCGTCGGCCCGCACCCTCAGCTCCACGGTGCACGCGCCTCCGGGCGGCAGATCGAACTCCCACCGAAGCAGACCCGCCGAGGCGAGCGCGTCCGTGGGCGGAGGGGACGCTGTGACGACGGTGTGGCCCGCGGGCGACGTCCACCGCATGCCCGAGTCGTGGACTGTCGCGGGCAGTTCGGGACCCGGGGTGCCTGCCGCCACCGCGCCGAGGTCGGCCAGGTCCGTGCCGAGCGCCACCTCCAGGGGCAGCCGCAGCGGCCGCTGCGCGGAACTGTGCAGGGTGATGCGCTCGGTACCGTCGGCATGCCGGATCCGCTCCACGACGACGTCCGGGTCGGGGCCCGCGTCGGGGGCCGCCCGCACACCGGCCACGAACCGGGCGCGGTCGGCCGAGACCATACGCCCCTGGACCGCGAGCGGCTCGCGCCCCGCCACGCGGATCTGGCAGCGCGACAGCAGCCGTCGGCCACCGCGATAGAAGCCTTCGAGCCCTTGGCCCGTGAGCTGCCCGTGATCGGCGGAGATCGCCAGCCCCGGCAGAGCGACGCAGATCAACGACCTGTGCGCGGGCGGGAGTTCGGAGGTTCGTCGGGGTATCGGTGGCGGCCCTGCCGAGGTCGCTTGAAGGGCGGGTCGGGCCGATGGAGGGTGGGGCCGTCCTCGAAGGGGCCTCGGCGGAGCTGCTTCGCTCACCGCGGCGAGGCCTCCTGTGGGCGCTGTCGGGCCGCCCGGTCGTGTGTCCTGCGCCGTCATGTCTGCCTCCACCCCGCTGCGAGGGCCCGACGGCATTCGGCCCCCTCGCCAAGTCCGCTCCGGTGGCGTCGACGCAGCCGGTCGCCGCGCTCGACACACCGCCCGCACGCGTCGTCCGATCGACGGCCAACGCCACCACCCGTGGTCGGCGGATGCTTCAACTCCGGCATGGGGCACCTCCTTTCGAGCGCGGCGGCACGGGACTCCGGCCCGCGATCGGACCGACCGACACGCCGACGGCCCGACCCGGCTGCCCCTACCGCCACTCAGGTGAACGGAGCCGCCCCGCCCCAAGTAACGCCACAGCAGCCCCAATCGGCCCCGTCCTCGCGGCCGGGTTCCCGCCGTGACCCGCCTCATCCGTCGCCCCTGGTGCGCTGCCGTCCCGCTCGGCGGTGACCGGACGGCCGTCGCGGCGCGCGTGCTCCCGCCCGACCAGGGCGCGTACCCGCCCGCTGACGGCGCTCGCCCCGGCGGCGCAGGGCGGCCTCCAGGCCACGTGCCGCGCGGGACACCCCGGGATCCACGGTGCCTCCCGGGGCGACGGCGGCCACGACCCCGGACCCCGCGGTGACGCTCGTCCCGCGCGAGGCCGCCGTCTCGTCTCCCTGCTCGGCCCGCTCGACCTCACCCGCGGCCGCCTCCGTCGCGCGCTCGGCCCGCTTCCCGCGCAGACAACGGCGCACCAGCTCCGGATCGAGCCCATCCGCACGCGCGTCGTTGAGGAGCTGGGCGAACGTGTACCGGGGGTCGGCCGTGAGCGCCATCTCCAGCGCCTGGTCCGCCTCGACGGTGTCACCGAGCGACCAGGCGACCCAGCCCGCGAGGGTCAGCGGCGCCGCGGCGTGCTCGCCGTAGGGCCCGACGCAGCGCCGAGCCAGCGCCCTCCACAGACGCAGTGCACCGTCGGCCTCCGCGCCCTCCATCCACTCCGCGGCCCGGTCCCTGGTCACGCGGTCCTGAAGGCCGAGGATCAGGGTCGCGGCCTCGTCGTGCGCCACGAGTTCGTCGTCCTTGAGATCCGCGTCCAAGTCGTCGTCCGTGCGCGGGGCATCCGCGAGGCGGCCCAGGACGCGCCGCGCCAGGTCGAGGGTCTCGGCCTCCACCACGTCGCGTGAGACGCCGGCGAAGATTCTCGGCACGAGGTCCATCGCGGCAGCGTCCAAGGCCCTCGTCTGGTCGGCGGCGAGCGCCGTCTCCAGGGGAGCCAGGCGGGCCCGCACCTCCTGCACCGATGCCCGCACCTGAATACCGGCGTACGCCGCTGTGGCCGCCATGACCGAGGTGCCCTCTGTGGCGATGGCGTTGCCCTCCGGCGGACAGCACTGTGGGCGCGGACAGCAATAGGACCAGTACCTGCCGCCCGACAGACAGAGCGCTTCCGTGACGGGCACGTCCAGGCTGCCGCACGCCGTGCGCAACAGCTGGGCAAGAGGGCGCAGCCGCTCCATCACCCGCTGCGCATGGTCGATGCCCGGGGCCGCTGCGTCCTGGCACAGGAACACGACGATGCTGTCCGGCTTCCCGTCCCTGCGCTCGCACTCGCCGATCAGACAACGGGCCATCTGCTGCGCCACCGGCCCCCAGTCCCGCGGACGCTCGGGAATACCGAGGCGGACGCGCCCACCGAACCGCCCCTTGTGCAGGGCCACCAGGACGACGCTGTCGTCCGGACGGAACCCGAGCAAGTACGGGAGCGCCTCGGCGAGTTCACCGGCCGTGCGCAGGGTGATCTTGGCCTCGCCGGTCGCACCGACGGGCTCGCTGTGATTCGTCATGGAACGACCATGCCGCGAATCGGCGAACTCCGTTTTGACCTGTGGATAACCTCGATCAGGGACACGACACGAGTTGTCCACAAGTCGGCGGGGGCGTTCGCGCGATGTCAGTCCCATCGGGTTGCATGGGGGCATGAGCAACGAAGACCTGCGGACGGCCGCCGATGCCGTACTCG
The DNA here is from genome assembly GCF_044460595.1 of Streptomyces sp. NPDC050085. Taxonomy (NCBI): domain Bacteria; kingdom Bacillati; phylum Actinomycetota; class Actinomycetes; order Kitasatosporales; family Streptomycetaceae; genus Streptomyces; species Streptomyces sp. NPDC050085. The sequence continues at coordinate 1,860,012 of NZ_JBITJZ010000001.1, forward strand.
CCCGCCTCGTCTCCGACCCGAGCGGGACCGCCCGCCTGCGCGAGGACCAGTGGCGCGCGATCGAGGCCCTGGTCGCCGAGCACAGACGCGCCCTCGTCGTGCAGCGCACCGGTTGGGGCAAGTCCGCGGTGTACTTCGTCGCGACCGCGCTGCTGCGGGAGCGCGGAAGCGGACCGACGGTGATCGTCTCCCCGCTCCTCGCGCTGATGCGCAACCAGGTGGAGGCGGCGGAGCGGGCCGGCATCCGTGCCCGCACCATCAACTCGTCGAACACGGAGGAGTGGGACGCCGTCCGTGCCGAGGTCGCGGCCGGGGAGGTCGACGTGCTCCTGGTCAGTCCCGAGCGGCTCAACAACCCGGACTTCCGGGACAACGTACTGCCTCAACTGGCCGCGGCCACCGGCCTGCTCGTCGTCGACGAGGCGCACTGCATCTCGGACTGGGGGCACGACTTCCGCCCCGACTACCGACGCCTGCGCACGATGCTCGCCGAGCTGCCGCAGGGGGTCCCCGTCCTGGCCACGACGGCGACGGCCAACGCGCGCGTGACGGCCGACGTCGCCGATCAGCTCGGCACCGGCGGCGGCTCGGACGCCCTCGTGCTGCGCGGCCCGCTCGACCGCGAGAGCCTGAGCCTCGGAGTGCTGCAACTGCCGGACGCCGCGCACCGGTTGGCCTGGCTGGCCGACCACCTCGACGAACTGCCGGGCTCGGGGATCATCTACACGCTCACGGTCGCCGCCGCCGAGGAGGTCACGGCGTACCTGCGCCAGTGCGGCCACACCGTGACCTCGTACACGGGCAAGACGGAGAACGCCGACCGGCAGCAGGCAGAGGAAGACCTGCTGGCGAACCGGGTGAAGGCGCTGGTCGCCACGTCCGCGCTCGGCATGGGCTTCGACAAACCGGACCTGGGATTCGTCGTGCACCTGGGCTCTCCTTCGTCCCCGATCGCGTACTACCAGCAGGTCGGACGCGCAGGACGCGGCGTCGAGCACGCCGAGGTCCTGTTGCTTCCCGGCAAGGAGGACGAGGCGATCTGGCGCTACTTCGCCTCGCTCGCCTTTCCGCCCGAGGAGCAGGTGCGGCGCACCCTGGACGTGCTCTCCCGGTCCGAGCGGCCGCTCTCGCTCCCGGCACTCGAACCCCTTGTGGAGCTGCGTCGTTCGCGCCTGGAGATCATGCTCAAGGTTCTCGACGTGGACGGCGCGGTGCACCGTGTGAAGGGTGGCTGGATCGCCACCGGGCAGCCCTGGGTGTACGACACGGAGCGCTACGCGTGGGTCGCCAAGCAGCGGGAGGCCGAGCAGCAGGCGATGCGCGACTACGTGACGACGACCGGCTGCCGGATGGAGTTCCTGCGCCGGCAGTTGGACGACGAGTCGGCGGCCCCGTGCGGACGCTGTGACAACTGCGCGGGAGGACGCTTCGAGACCTCCGTCTCCACGAGCGCACTGGATTCGGCGCGAGGCGAACTCGGGCGCCCCGGGGTCGAGGTGGAGCCAAGGAAGATGTGGCCCACCGGTCTCGCGGCCGTGGGCATCGACCTCAAGGGACGCATCCCGGCAAGTGAACAGGCGGGGGTGGGGCGGGCACTCGGCCGCCTCTCGGACATCGGCTGGGGCAATCGGCTGCGGCCGATGCTCGCGCCCCAGGCCCCGGACGGACCGGTTCCGGACGACGTCGCGCGGGCCGTCGTGGAGGTCCTGGCCGACTGGGCCAAGGGCCCGGGTGGCTGGGCCGGCGGGCGCCCCGACGCGCAGCCGCGCCCGGTGGGCGTGGTGACCCTGGCCTCCCACACGCGCCCCCGGCTGATCGAGTCCCTCGGTGCGGGCATCGCCCAGGTCGGACGCATGCCGGTGCTCGGCCGTATCGAGTACGTGGCGGACAGTGACACCACCCGCATCCCGCGGAGCAACAGTGCGCAGCGCCTGCGCGCCCTCGAAGGCACGTTGACGCTGCCGCCCGAGCTGGCCGAGGCCCTCGCGCGCGCGGGCGGCCCGGTGCTGCTCGTGGACGACTACACGGAGACGGGCTGGACGCTGGCGATGGCTGCCCGGCTGCTGCGCCGGGCGGGCGCCGAGGGGGTGTTGCCGCTGGTCCTGGCGGTACAGGGGTGACGCAGGCGTCGAGGACCCCATCTTTGGGCAGGGATGGAGCAGGGATATAGGCGACGCATCGCCAGATACCAACCCCGGGCCACAATTGCTCGTTGCCGTGCGCCAGTGCGACGGGAAGAATTGGCAGCGTTCCCCGCGCGGCTCCCGTGGTCCGGTAGGGCTGTGCCGTGGTGCGCTCCCCAGTCCGACCCCGCCCTCAGTGTGGGCGTGTAGCCGAAGGGAGGACCGTGACCTTCGGATTCGCTCCGTCCTCGGCGTCATCGATCTCCGCGTCATCGATGCGCACCGAGAGGTCCGCCGATTCCGTCAACCGACCGACCAGGCTGCTGGAACCCACGGAGTGGGCGGCCGCCGGAATCCCGCTGCTGCGCAATCCGCGCGAGGTCGTCAGCGGACTGCACGCCCGCCATCGCCCGATGCCCCGAACCGCCGTGGTGGCCGTACTCGATCCGGAGGAGCGGCTGCGAGCGAGCGCCTCGTTCGCCCGGCGGGAGACCGCCACCGACGGCTGGACGTTCCGCAACGCCCTGCTCTCCCAGCTGCGCCGGGTCATCCCGCACGACCTGCGCCGCCGCAACCCGGTCCGTACCGCGGTCCTGCTCTACTGCCGTGAGGGAGAGACGCGTTGGACCGAGGAGGACGGCGCCTGGATGTGGGGACTTCGGGACGCCTGTACGTTGCACGGCCTGCGCTGCGGGGCGTACATCGCGATGACCCGCGACGGCTGGCAGGTGCTGGGCGAGGGCCGGGGCGGTCGCCGTCCGAGTGTCGGATCCGTGGCCGAGGCCCTCGGCGGCGACGACCGGTCGGCGCCCAGGACCGGTGGCGCCGCGACGGAGATGCTCCGTCGCGCGGCGGCCCGCTGAGCCGCCCGGCCGCGGCCGCGCGCCGACCCGCCGGACTCCCCGGACACCGAGGGACGGTGCGGGCAGCCGGCAAGCGGCGCGTCAGACTCCGGCGCCCAGCAGCGAGTTGATCCGCTGCGGGTCACCGCACACGATCAGCAGGGCACCGGCCCGGCCGAGAGCGAGCGGCAGCGCCGTCGTGGTCGCCTCGTCGGCGCCGCCGTTCACGGCGACGACGACCACCGGGCGGGACCCGGCGCGCTCCAGGGCGGAGACATCGGCGTAGAAGACGTCGTCACCCGCGTCGTGCTGCGCCCAGTAGGCGCTCTCGCCGAACGACAGCTCGTGCGCGGTCCACGGGTGCGGCTCACCCGTGGTGATCACGAGGACGTCGCCGGGGGCGCGCCCCGAGTCGAGCAGCAGGTCGACCGCTTCCTCGGCGGCGTCCAGCGCGCCCTCGACCGAGGCCGGGATGAGCTGGATCTGCGGCTTGGCGGCCGAAGTCGACGGGACAGCAGGGGCGTTGGACCCCGGCTCGACGGCCGGCGCCGACTCGCGCGAGGTGCGCTGCGCGGGCGGTGCGGGCCGTGCGGGGCCCGGGCGACCGGGCCTGGGCGGCGCCGCGGGACGCGGGCCGGGTACGGGACGGGGGGTCGGCGCGGTGCGGCTGCTGGCAGGCACGGCGCGGGGACCCTGGGCACTCTCGTGAATCTGAGGCTCCTCGGGAATGAGAGGCATGAGCTGATATCTATCAAACGCAGGTGCGGATCGCGCCACCGGGTGGCACGTCAGTGCGAACGCGGTGGTCAGAAGTCGAAGCCGAGCTGGCCCTCGATTTCCGGAACGCTTGCGTCCGCCCAGCTGCGGGCCTTCTTGAGGTGCCGCCACTGGGGCAGCGCATCAAGATACGCCCACGAAAGCCGGTGGTGCGGGGTGGGCCCCCGCTCCTCCAGCGCGGCGCGGTGCACCGGCGACGGGTATCCGGCGTTGGCCGCAAACCCGAAGTCTGCATGGTCGATGCCCAGTTCGGCCATCATTTTGTCGCGGCGGACCTTGGCGATCACCGACGCCGCGGCGACGGCGATGCAGGAACGGTCCCCCTTGATCACCGTACGGACCTTCCACGGCGAGCCGAGGTAGTCGTGCTTCCCGTCGAGGATGACCGCGTCCGGTTGCACCGGCAGCGCCTCGAGGGCACGTACGGCAGCGAGCCGCAGGGCGGCCGTCATCCCCAGGTCGTCGATCTCCTCGGGCGAGGCGTGCCCGAGGGCATGGGCACTCACCCAGCTCTCCAGAGCGTCCGCGAGCGTCTCGCGTCGCTTGGGGCTGATGAGCTTGGAGTCGGTCAGCCCCTCTGGGGGGCGGCGCAGTCCGGTGACGGCGGCGCAGACGGTGACCGGGCCGGCCCAGGCACCGCGGCCGACTTCATCGACACCGGCGACGATCTTGGCTCCGGTGGTGGCGCGCAGCGAGCGCTCGACGGTGTGGGTGGGTGCTTCGTACGGCATGGCGGCAGACAGCGTACGCCGCCGGAGCCCCGCCGCGACACCCGGCGGGGGTCAGTCCGCGCGCCGCAGCAGCAGGGGCACCAGCACGAGGTCGATCAGCTCCACCAGATCGGCCTCCTCCCATTCGCTTCCGCACACCTTGGAGCGGTACATCATCATCGCGGGGATGACGTCGTACACGGACGCGTTCGCCGCGTCGGGCCGCACTTCACCGCGCTCGATCCCCCGGCGTACGACCTCCTTGATCAACTCCACGCTGGGCTCGATGACGCCTTCGACGATCACTCCGTGAAAACGCTCGGCCGTGAAGGTGTCGCACTCGTGAAGAACGGAACGCAGCGCATAGCCCGGACGCGAGTACATCCCCTCGCGGATCTGCCGGCACAGTTCCAGCAGGTCCTCGCGCACGCTCCCGAGGTCCGGGACGGCGTCCAGCTTGGGCAGCCCGGCCTGGAGCGCGTCCACGACCAGATCCTCCTTGGAGGGCCAGCGCCGATACACCGCGGCCTTGCCGGTCTGCGCACTCGCGGCGACACCTTCCATGGTGAGCCCGTTCCAGCCGACCGTACTGAGCTGGTCCAGCGCGGCGTCCAGGATGGCCCGTTCGAGCACGGGTCCACGCCTGCGCATGGAGGCGGCCGACTGAGCGGAAGCGGCCGTCCAGCGCGAAGTAACCATCGTCATCTCTCCGTTGAGCAGGGCGAGCGACACGAGACGCACGGCAGCGCTTTCAGTGAACGGCTGCGTTCACTGTAGGGGAGTCACTACCGTTGACGCGACAGTGAACGGGGTCGTTCACCAACTCACCCGTGGCGGATCCATAGTGACAACCTCCCAGTCAAAGCAAGATCAGTAACCGGGAGCGGCCCGCCGGAAGGGGCATGCCGGGATCGCGCTCCCCGTCACCGCCGCCTGCCAACGCGTGGTGGTCCTCGACGCGACCGTTCCGTCATCCGCTTCGTCGTCCCCGATGAACGGACGCGGCTCGATCGCTCCCTCAATGAGCATGTCAGGCAAGGCCAGTTCTGGCGATGGGCCGGGCGCGGCCCGAGCCGATCCGGGCCAGGAACCGGACAGACGAGCGCCTTCTCGGCCACGGCAACACGATTCAAGCCAGGTACACACACGCTCCGCGAAAGCACGCGCGTAAGGCGCACTCACGCGGTGCCTCATGTCACCGCAGGCCACTACCGCCCCACTCGAACGCAGGTAACCGACCAGTAGCTCTCTGTTAGATTTCTGGCGTCGGCTGATGCACAGGAGCCCACTCCCGATCGCTATTGAGGGCAGAGAGTCCAAACGCGACTCTCCGTGGTGCGGCTGGGGAACGCGCCGCCGACAACGATCCGAAGGGACCTGAAGGTCCGTGAATCTTGACCACGTACGCGATTGGGTCGTCGTTGCCCTGATGGCGCGCGTCCTCGGTGCCGACGTACGCATACTCCTGCGGCGTCTCGCCGCGACCTCCGTGCGGGTGGGGGCCTCTGAACTCGCCAGGCCTCAGGAGCACTTCCGACGGGAGGGGCGTCGGTGACAGAGGACCACAACAGTCGCCCGCCCGACGTGAGTTCCCTGCCGGGCCTCCCCGTGGACTTCCGCGCCTTCCACGAGCTCTACCGCCCCGCGTACATCAAGTGGGCGGAACCTTTCCTCGGATCCGCCGCCGACGCCGAAGAGGCCGTCGACCAGGCTTTTGAGCAGATCTACGTCGGCTGGTCCACCGTGCTGAAACAGCAGGTGCCCGAGGCCTACGCCTGGAAGGTGCTCAAGAACCGCTGCATCGATCTGGCACGCGCCCGGGGACGCCGGGCCACGGTCACCGACTTCGCGGCGTTCGAGACGAGGAGCCTGGACCACGCCGTGGACCCGATCAGCGAGTTCGAGACCTCGCTGAGCGTCTACCAGGCGATCCAGGCACTGCCGGATCGGCAACGGGACGCCATCCTGCTGACGTCCGCCCACGGATACGACTACGCCGACGCCGCCATGATCATGGGCATCACTCCGGCCGGCGTCCGCTCGAACGTCCGCAACGCCAAGCGCCGGCTCAAGCAGGCCCTCCACCTGAACGACGAGGAAGGAATCGCTGATGACCACCTCGCAAATTGACGGACTGCTCGCCAAGATCCGGCTCAGGGAACGCCCTTACGGCGCCGAGGAGATCACGGCAGCGGAGGCCCGGCTCACCGCCCGCATCGCCAACCGGATGTGGCACAGCGTGCTCACCTTCGACGACCACATCCAAGGCGCCGGAGTTCAGCTCCCCCGGCCCCAGCGGCGCCCCGACGCCCACGAGCGCGCGACTCAATCCGACTACGCCGCAAGCGACTTGCGGGTGCTCTGCCGCAGCCTGGTCGGCACACCGCAGTCCTTGCACGAGATGTCGTCCTTCATCAGCAATCGCATCCTGGAGCCGTCCGGAGCAGTGGTGCTCGGTTGCGTACTCCAACTGGCCGGCCGGGACGACAGCGCCCGCTTCTGGTGGCAGTTCGCGGCGGGCGCCGGGTGCCGGCCCGCCGTGCACTGCCTGTACCTGCACCACCTCTCCCTCGGTGAGACCCAAGAGGCCGACTGGTGGCGCGCGTTCCTCACCCAGGACCAGCCCGACGAGCCCGATCTGGTGATCTGCGAGAACGAGGATTTCCACCTCACCATGCCCTTGAGGCGCGCACCGCTTCCGCAGGCCGCCGAGGCAGTCGTCGGTTACGTACCCACCGCCATCGAGTACGTCGATGCCGTCGACCTCCCTCTCCCCACCGCCGGATTCGCCGAACGCATCGAGGAGTTGGCGGGCACGCCCTAGCCCTCGCGACCAGAAGGGCACGCATCCCGGCCCCGGGCGGACCACGCCCGGGGCCGGGGCATGCCACGCACCCGCGTCGGCGGCGGGCACGAGACGCAGTACCACGGGCCGCTCAACCCAGGAACCATTCCATGCGTCAACTCCTTTAGTGAACGCTTGCGTTCACGAAGTCGCCCTCGCTATGGTCCCGACTAGTGAACGAGTGCGTTCACTAAATCGTCTCTGGGGGACCTCCTGTGACGCATGATCAGATACAGGCGCAGCCACCCGCGCCAGCCGTCCCAGGGCCGGCCTCACGCCCGGCCCACCCCGGCATCGCGCTCACGGTCATCGCTGCGTGCCAGTTGATGGTGGTGCTCGACGCCACCATCGTGAACATCGCCCTGCCGCACATCCAGACCGCCCTCAACTTCTCGACCACCAACCTGACGTGGGTGGTCAGCGCCTATACCCTCACCTTCGGCGGCATGCTCCTGCTCGGTGGGCGGATCGGGGACATCCTCGGGCGCCGCAAGGTCTTCATCGCCGGCATCCTGCTCTTCACCTTCGCGTCACTGCTCGGTGGACTCGCCCAAGAGCCCTGGCAGTTGCTGGCCGCCCGCGTCCTGCAGGGGATGGGCGGCGCGATCGCATCACCCACGTCGCTGGCGCTCATCACCACGACGTTCCCCGAAGGGCCCGAGCGCAACAGGGCGTTCGGCATCTTCGCGGCCGTCTCCGCGGGCGGCGGCGCCGTCGGTCTCCTCGCAGGCGGACTGCTCACCGACTGGCTCGACTGGCGCTGGGTGCTCTTCGTCAACGTACCCATCGGCATCGTCATCGCGGCACTCGCACCACGCTTCATCAACGAGTCCGAACGGCACCCCGGGCGCTTCGACCTGACCGGTGCGGCCACCTCGACGCTCGGCATGGTCGCCCTGGTCTACGGGTTCATCCGGGCGGCGTCCGACGGCTGGCGGGACTCGCTCACGCTGGGGGCGTTCGGCGCGGCCGTCGTGCTGCTCGCCGCGTTCCTGCTCGTGGAGAGCCGCGCCAAGGAGCCGATCACTCCGCTGAAGATGTTCGCCAACCGGAACCGCTCGGGCACGTACATCATCATGATCAGCCTCGCCGCGGCGATGTTCGGCATGTTCTTCTACATCGTGCTGTTCGTGCAGAACGTGCTGGGCTATTCGCCGATCCAGGCCGGCCTGGCCTTCCTGCCCGTCACCGTCGTCATCGCACTCGGCGCGGGGATATCCCAGCGGCTGCTGCCCGTGCTCGGGCCCAAACCGTTCCTCATCACCGGGGCCGTCCTCGTCGCCGTCGGGCTGACCTGGCAGTCGCTCATCGACTCGGGCAGTTCGTACGCGGGTGGCGTGCTCGGCCCGATGCTGATCTTCGGCTTCGGCATGGGGCTCAACTTCGTCACCGTCACGGTGACCGCGGTATCCGGCGTCGCACCGAACGAGGCCGGCGCGGCCTCGGCGCTGCTCAACGCGACGCAGCAGGTGGGCGGTTCCATCGGGCTCGCCATCCTGACCACCGTCTTCGGCTCGGCCAGCCGCGACGAAGCGACCAAGCAGGTCGCCTCGTTCATGGCCCAGGCCTCGCCCGAGCAGAAGGCCGCATTCGCCAAGACCCACCAACTGCCCGCTCCGTGGAGTCACGAAGTACTGGCCCATGGGATCGCCACGGCGTTCATCCCGGCCGCCGCGATGGCTGTCCTCGCGCTCGTCGTCGCCACCGTCGTCATTCGGGTCCGCAAGAGCGACCTGGAAGCGCTCCAGGGCACGGGTGGCGCACCGGCGCTGTAACCCCTGTAACCCCTGTAACCCCTTACGAGGTTCCCCGACCACGGCGTCCGTGACCGACCGCCCCACTCACCGAGAGGGCCCGTCGGCACACGGGCGCCGTGCGGCGCTCCGAGCGGCCTGGACGCACTGGCACCGCAACGACCCGAACCGGCCCAGGTCACACCAGGTGAGACCTGACCTGATCAGACCGACGCGGTCGGCATCCAGGGCGCAAGCGCCTCGGTACGCTCCAGCCACTCCGTCGGGGGTGCCCCGCCCTTGGCGGAGGCGACGACGCCGCCCACGATCGCGCAGGTCGTGTCCATATCCCCGCCCACCTGGGCAGTGCTCCAAAAAGCGCTCTCGAAGTCCCCGAGGCCTCGTGCCGCCGACCACAGCGCGAAAGGCACGGTGTCGTGCGCCGTCGTCCGCCGACCGCACCCGAGTACGGCTGCCACGGTGGCCGGGTCTCCGTAGTCGAGCATGTCCCTGGCCCGGCGCAGACCCGCTCCCACGGCGCTGCGCGGCACGAGCGCGATCACTCCGTCCAGCAGGTCCCCCGGGGTCGGCGGCCCTGCCGGATCGGCCACGAGTGCCGCGGCAGCGGCCACGGCCATCGCACCGACGACGGCCTCGCGATGCTGATGCGTCGGATACGCCGAGATCTCGGCCTGGTGCGTGGCCTGCTCCGGATCATCGGCGTAGTAGGCGCCGAGCGGCGCGATGCGCATCGCCGCTCCGTTGCCCCACGAGCCCTGGCCCTTGAACAGCGCGGACGACAGCATCCGCCAGTCCCCGCCCTCGCGGATCTGCCGCAGCAATCTGTTGACCGCAGGTCCGTAGCCGCGATCGAAGTCGTGGTGCTCCGCGAACGAGCGCGCCAGGTTGTCCTGGTCGATGCGGTCGTGAGCGGCCAGCACAGCCACCACGGAGCACGCCATCTCGGTGTCGTCGGTCCACTGCCAGGTCCCGTCGGGGAGCGCGCGACGCTTGAGCAGCGGATAGTTCGCCGGAACGAAGTACTGCGAGCCCAGGGCATCGCCCACGGACAGTCCGCGCAGGCTGAACAGGGCGCGGTGCAGGCGCCCGGCGGGTGAGGAGTCAGCGGTCATCGCCCTGCCACTCTATCCGGTGACCGCACAAGCGTCCGGTTCGCGCGCGGCCGACGCGGCTAGAGCCCCCAGGGCCGCGGCTCGCACCAACGCTCGAACTGGCGGTCCAGGGTGTACTTGCCGTTCTCTCCCAGAACGAGCGACCGCGTCTCCGCGTTCCCGGGATTCGACAGCGACTCGAAATCCTGCACGGTCCAGTGGAACCACCGCATGCAGAACAGCCGCATCGTCAGGCCATGGGTCACGAGCAGCACGTTCGGCGGATGGTCCGGCTCCTCGAAGCTCCGGTACAGGCTCTCCAGGAACGCGCCGACCCGGTCGTACACGTCCGCGCCGGACTCGCCCTGCGCGAAGCGGTAGAAGAAGTGGCCGTATGCGTCGCGGTACGCCTTCTGGAGCCGCACGTCGTCGCGGTCCTGCCAGTTCCCCCAGTCCTGCTCCCTCAGCCGCGGCTCCTCCCGTACGCGCACGAGGTCGGGGTCCAGACGGAACGCCCGGAGCGTCTCGTGGGTGCGCCGGTACGGCGAGACGTAGACGCTGACCGGCTCGCGGCCGAACAGCTCACGCAGTCCGCTGCCGGTCTCCTCGGCCTGGCGCCAGCCCTTCTCCGTGAGCGCCAGGGCATGGTCGGGCTCACGCTCGTACACGGTGTCGTCGGCGTTCCCCTCGGACTCCCCGTGCCGGACGAGAACGATGCGCTGCGGTCGTGCCATGTCATGACCCTAGATCGGTCCGGCCGGGTTCGAGCACCGGTACGAGCTCCATCCGGCGTAGATCGGGCGGCCACGCGCGCGTGGCCGCCCGATCTACGCGGTCAGACGGTCCAGGTCGGCTCGAGCTGCACGATGTCACCGCTGACGTCCGCGACGTCGGCCTCGGTCTGAGCGCGCAGGGACAACCGCTCCACGCGGTCGACCTGGTACTTGCCGTGCTCGGCGGCCGACCGCCACATCGACAGGACCAGGAACTCGTCGCCGGGCGCCTCTCCGAACAGGCCACGGACCATCCCCGGCGAGCCCGCCATCGCCGGGTTCCAGACCTTCTGCTGCATCACGGTGAAGTGCTCCGCCCGCTCGGCGTGCACCTGGCAGAGCGCGACCCGTACGACGTCCGCGTCCGTGAACCTCGGCTCGAACCCGGTCTTCACGTCGAAGAGGTGGTCGAAGAGCTTCACTTGAATGTCCTTGTACGTCCCCGACTGCGAGGCCGCCAGCCGGTCGTGGGACCGCGCCATGAAGGAGTCGTAGAAGGCACGGCTCTCCCAGAAGCCGAAGACGTGGGCGACATCGGGTCGTTTCCTGCTCCAGCCCCCGCCCTGCCCCCGGAATCCCGGCTCCCCCAGGAGCCCCGCCCATTTCCGCTGTCCCCGCTCGAACCCCCGACGGTCCACCACGGTGCAGCGAATCCACTTGACCAGCACCGCGCCATCGTACGGCGCGGTGCGTGACGCCGGGTCACTCTCCGGTGTAGTGCGCGCGCTCCAACGCGGCCAGATCGTCGTCACTCAGCTCGACCCCGAACTCGCGGTCGAGCACCGACCTCAACTCCCCTTCCACGAGCTCCCGTTCGACCCGCTCCCCGTCCGCGTACTCGATGACGAGCTCCCGCCCGGTGAGCATCCGCCGGGCGTCCTCGGCGGCGTACTGCACGACCGGGCGCCTGATGAAAGTGGACCTCGGATGCGTGGAGGTGTAGTGATTCAGCACTACGTAGTCGACAGGATGGCGCTCTTCCGACGTGAAGGCATACACATCTCGCCAACCGTCGGGCCGCATCGCGCGCAGCACCCACACGTCGGCGCTTTCCTTCCTGACACTGAACTCCCCCGTGCCGACACCTACTTGTGCCCCGTCCCGAAGAGGAATTGGTTCGCGCAGTCCCGACGCACCAAATCCGACGTCGCAGAGCCATTCCTCCCCGCCCGCTTCGACACGCGTCAGCATGTGGGTAACCGGACGCAGCGCATCAGTGCCCCAACGCACGCGTGCCCCAAGTCCTCGTACGCGGAAGCCGATTCGCTCCAGCACGGCGGCGAACAGCAGGTTCTGCTCGTAGCAGTAGCCACCACGCCGACGGCGCACCAGCTTGTCCTGCAGCGCGGGCAGGTCGAGCGGCACCGGTCTGCCCAGCATCATTTCGAGATTCTCGAACGGAATCGCCGCTACGTGGGCGCGATGCAGGCCCTGCAGCGTCCCCACGTCCGTCTTCAGGTCCCCCTTGAACCCGATTCTCGCCAAGTAGGCCTCGACATTCAGTTCTTCCGAGCTCCAGGTCATTCCCCAATGATCGACACGGCGGCGCTCTTCACCAACCCGATATCGGCCCGGCCGCCCTCCCCTACCGACGGGGGGGAGGGCGGCCGCCCTGTCAGTGGGACGACGTAGCGTGTCAGGAGCACTCAACATCGCACCGAGAAGGGGGAGTTCGGTGAGCAGTCTCCGCAAGGGCGTCGAGAAGGCCGAGGTCGGCCTGAAGTGGGATCCGAGCCCGTTGGGTTCACCGCCCCATGACCTGGACCTCGTGGCCGCGACGTACACGCGCGACGATCCGCACGGCCGCCCCGCGTACCTCGTCCACTTCGACAGCCGCTCCCCCGACGGGACCATCACCCTCAACCGGGACAGCAGGACGGGACAGGGCTTCGGGTTCGACGAGGTGATGACGCTCGAACTGGAGCGTCTCGGTGCGCAGTACGCGCGCGTGGTCGTGGGCGTGGCCATCCAGCAGAGCGAGCAGCAGTCCGGACGGGCGACCGTGTTCGGCGACGTGGCGAACACCGGCGTACGCATACGTGAGAACTACGCGGATCTGTCACAGCACGACCTCTCCGCCGTGCACGACAGACCTGCGGCCGTGATCGGCGAGTTCACCCGGGACGGCGACGGCGAGTGGTCGTTCCGTGAGGTGATACGCGGCTTCGACGGCGACCTGCCCGCGTTCGCCGCCGCGATGGGCGCCCTCTAGCGCCCGCCTACGCCGAAGGGCGGCGGAACCGGAATGGTCCCACCGCCCTTCAGGTCAGTCGATCAGCTGCAACCGCTGGTCGAGCCGCAGCCCTCGCAGATGTAGCAGGATCCGGCGCGCTGCATCTTCGTACCGCAGGAGAAGCAGAGCGGGGCGTCCGCCTGGATGCCCAGCTGCATCTCGACGAGCTCGGCGCTGGTGTGCGCCTGCTTCGGGGCGGGCTGCACGGTGGCGGCCTCGACCTTCGGCGTCTCGACGGCCTTCAGCTCCTGGGCGCGCGGGGCGGACTGGGCCAGACCCTCGACGTCGACCTCGTCGTCGGCGGGCTCATAGGAGCCCGTCTCCAGGTGACGCTGGCGCTCCTCGGCGGAGTGGATGCCGAGCGCGGAGCGCGTCTCGAAGGGCAGGAAGTCCAGCGCCAGGCGGCGGAAGATGTAGTCGACGATCGACTGCGCCATCCGCACGTCCGGGTCGTCCGTCATGCCGGCCGGCTCGAAGCGCATGTTGGTGAACTTCGAGACGTAGGTCTCCAGCGGCACGCCGTACTGGAGGCCGACCGAGACGGCGATGGAGAAGGCGTCCATCATGCCCGCGAGGGTGGAGCCCTGCTTGGACATCTTCAGGAAGACCTCGCCGAGACCGTCGTCCGGGTAGGAGTTGGCGGTCATGTAGCCCTCGGCGCCACCCACGGTGAAGGAGGTGGTGATGCCGGGACGGCCCTTCGGGAGGCGCTTGCGGACCGGGCGGTACTCGACGACCTTCTCGACGGCCTCACGGATCGTCGCCTCGGTCTTCGCGGTCACCTCGGCCTTCTCGTCCTCCTTCTTCTTGGCGGAGAGCGGCTGGCCGACCTTGCAGTTGTCGCGGTAGATCGCGAGCGCCTTGACGCCCATCTTCCACGCCTCGAAGTAGACCTCCTCGACGTCCTCGACGGTCGCCGTCTCCGGCAGGTTGACCGTCTTGGACAGGGCGCCCGAGATCCACGGCTGGATGGCGGCCATCATGCGGACGTGGCCCATCGCGGAGATGGAGCGCTCGCCCATGGCGCAGTCGAAGACCTCGTAGTGCTCGGTCTTGAGGCCGGGGGCGTCGATGACGTTCCCGTTCTCGGCGATGTGCGCGACGATCGCCTCGATCTGCTCCTCCTGGTAACCCAGGCGGCGCAGGGCCTGCGGCACGGTGCCGTTGACGATCTGCATCGAGCCGCCGCCGACCAGCTTCTTGAACTTGACCAGGGCGAGGTCGGGCTCGAGGCCGGTGGTGTCGCAGGACATCGCGAGACCGATGGTGCCGGTCGGCGCGATGACCGAGGCCTGCGCGTTACGGAAGCCGTTCTTCTCACCGAGGCGGACGACGTCCTGCCAGGCCTCCGTGGCGGCGGCCCAGATCGGGGTGTCCAGGTCGTCCATGCGGACGGCCACGGTGTTGGCGTCGGCGTGCTGCTTCATGACGCGCTGGTGCGGCGTGGCGTTGCGGGCGTAGCCGTCGTAGGCGCCGACGACCGCGGCGAGCTCGGCGGAGCGCTTGTACGACGTACCCGTCATCAGCGACGTGATGGCGCCGGCGAGGGCGCGGCCGCCGTCCGAGTCGTAGGCGTGGCCGGTCGCCATGAGCAGGGCGCCCAGGTTCGCGTAACCGATGCCCAGCTGGCGGTAGGCGCGGGTGTTCTCGCCGATCTTCTGCGTCGGGAAGTCCGCGAAGCAGATCGAGATGTCCATCGCGGTGATGACCAGCTCGACGACCTTCGAGAAGCGGTCCACGTCGAAGGACTGGTGGCCGAGGCCGTCGTCCTTCAGGAACTTCATCAGGTTCAGCGAGGCGAGGTTGCAGGACGTGTTGTCCAGGTGCATGTACTCGCTGCACGGGTTCGAGCCGTTGATCCGGCCGGACTCCGGGCACGTGTGCCAGTGGTTGATGGTGTCGTCGTACTGGATGCCGGGGTCGGCACAGGCCCAGGCGGCCTCGGCCATCTTGCGGAAGAGCGACTTGGCGTCGACCTCCTCGATGACGTCACCGGTCATGCGCGAGGTGAGGCCGAACTTGCCGCCCTCCTCGACCGCCTTCATGAACGTGTCGTTCACACGGACCGAGTTGTTGGCGTTCTGGTACTGGACGGACGTGATGTCGTCGCCGCCCAGGTCCATGTCGAAGCCCGCGTCGCGCAGGGCGCGGATCTTCTCCTCTTCCTTCACCTTGGTCTCGATGAAGTCCTCGATGTCGGGGTGGTCGACATCCAGGATGACCATCTTGGCCGCGCGGCGCGTGGCGCCACCCGACTTGATCGTTCCTGCAGAGGCGTCGGCACCGCGCATGAAGGAGACGGGACCCGAGGCGTTGCCGCCGGAGGAGAGGAGCTCCTTCGAGGAGCGGATGCGCGAGAGGTTCAGGCCGGCGCCGGAGCCGCCCTTGAAGATCATGCCCTCTTCCTTGTACCAGTCGAGGATCGACTCCATGGAGTCGTCGACGGCAAGGATGAAGCAGGCGGAGACCTGCTGGGGCTGCGGCGTGCCCACGTTGAACCACACCGGCGAGTTGAAGCTGAAGATCTGGTGCAGGAGGGCGTACGCCAGCTCGTGCTCGAAGATCTCGGCGTCGGCGGGCGAAGCGAAGTACTTGTAGTCCTCGCCGGCCTTCCGATACGTCTTCACGATGCGGTCGATGAGCTGCTTCAGGCTCACCTCACGCTGCGGGGTGCCCACAGCACCGCGGAAGTACTTGCTGGTGACGATGTTGACCGCGTTCACCGACCAGAACTCGGGGAACTCGACGCCACGCTGCTCGAAATTGACCGAGCCGTCGCGCCAGTTGGTCATGACGACGTCACGACGCGCCCATTCCACCTCGTCGTACGGATGCACGCCGGGGGTGGTGTGGATGCGCTCGATGCGCAGACCCTTGGTGGCCTTGGAACCCTTCGCGCGGGAACCTCGTGCCGGGCCGCTCGCCGTCTCTGTCATGCCGCCTCCCATTTACTGGGCTAAAACGCCCTAAAGTGCCACGTTCTTCCCGAGGCACGATGTGTGTCTTGTGCTGCGGACGCCGCTCACGCCGCCCGCAACAGGTCTGTGGATCGCCGCCGTCCGGCCTGTGGCCGGCTAGTCGGCGGCGTGGGCGGGCACGGGGACTTCGACAGTCCCTCCGGGCCCGCTGTCGCTCTCTACGCGCTCTCCGCCCGCGCCGGCCGCCTCCGTGCCGGGCGCTTGTTCCCTCAGTTCCGCGATCGCCGACTCGAAGTCCTCGAGCGAATCGAACGCCCGGTACACGGACGCGAAACGCAAGTAGGCAACGAGGTCCAGCTCCTGAAGCGGGCCGAGTATGGCCAGGCCCACGTCATGGGTGGTCAGTTCGGCACTTCCGGTGGCCCGCACCGCTTCTTCGACCCGCTGGCCGAGCAGGGCGAGGGCGTCCTCGGTCACCGGCCGCCCCTGGCACGCCTTGCGTACGCCGTTGATCACCTTGGTGCGGCTGAAGGGCTCGGTCACCCCGCTCCGCTTGACCACCATCAGTGAGCACGTCTCCACCGTCGTGAAACGACGGGAGCAGTCCGGACACTGACGGCGTCGGCGGATCGACGTGCCGTCGTCGGTGGTGCGGCTGTCGACGACACGGCTGTCGGGGTGCCTGCAGAAGGGGCAGTGCATGAACTCCCAACCCTCCTTCACGGCACGACTCGATGGCCCCGAGAGGCTGGTCCCGCCCCTCGAAGCAGCCCCAAGCATAGGCGATGCCCGCGGCCCCGAAAGACCGGGGACCACAACTTCTGGGCTGCTGTTGCAATCCAACCACTACATCTGGGGTTTGGGCGCCTTTTACGACCTAGCGCGTGTCGCACGGGGCGAGTTCACCGCACTCAGGCCCGGAAACCTCACGGGCCGCAGCCGCCAACCGGCACGACGCACGAAAAGAGGGGCGGTGCCTGGTTGACGGGACCAGGAATGGCAGACTGGAGTGGCCTTCGGAGCGGGCCTTGGTCCCGGCGGTGAAGCGTACCGGATTGAACCGAATTGCCACTCCGCTCGAGCGTCAGCCATACACCTACGCGCATGATCACGACAAGTAATCTGCGATTTTTCACTCGAACGTGTGTTTGGCGCAACCTTTCGAAAGGAACTACCGTTGGCTAGCTAGGGAGACATTCTCGAGAGGGGCCGACCGACGTGACCACCACCGCAGACAGTGCCACCATCACTGCCCAGGGCCGCGCCCAGGGCCGACTCGAGCCGGTGCATGCCATGAATGACGCAGCCATGAACCAGGAGGGGCCCAAGCCCGGGCGCTCCCTGCCCGGCCGACCTCCAGGGATCCGGGCGGACAGCTCCGGTCTCAC
Organism: Streptomyces sp. NPDC050085; assembly: GCF_044460595.1. Taxonomy (NCBI): domain Bacteria; kingdom Bacillati; phylum Actinomycetota; class Actinomycetes; order Kitasatosporales; family Streptomycetaceae; genus Streptomyces; species Streptomyces sp. NPDC050085. Next base: position 1,877,466 of record NZ_JBITJZ010000001.1, read on the forward strand.
TGACCGCCAGCGCCGCGTGATCGAGGTCATCCGGGACTCGGTGCAGCGCCGGGGGTACCCGCCGTCGATGCGGGAGATCGGCCAGGCGGTGGGCCTGTCCAGCACGTCTTCGGTCGCGCACCAGCTCATGGCTCTCGAGCGCAAGGGCTTCCTGCGCAGGGACCCGCACCGTCCGCGCGCGTACGAGGTCCGGGGTTCCGACCAGCCGAGCTCGCAGCCCACGGACACGACGGGCAAGCCCGCCGCCTCGTATGTGCCGCTGGTCGGCCGGATCGCCGCCGGTGGCCCGATCCTGGCCGAGGAGTCGGTCGAGGACGTCTTCCCGCTCCCCCGGCAGTTGGTCGGCGACGGCGAGCTCTTCGTCCTGAAGGTCGTCGGTGACTCGATGATCGAGGCCGCGATCTGCGACGGCGACTGGGTCACAGTCCGCCGCCAGCCCGTCGCGGAGAACGGTGACATCGTCGCGGCGATGCTCGACGGCGAGGCCACCGTCAAGCGCTTCAAGCGCGAGGACGGCCATGTCTGGCTCCTCCCGCACAACTCCGCGTACCAGCCGATCCCCGGTGACGAGGCGACGATCCTCGGCAAGGTGGTGGCCGTACTGCGCCGGGTGTGACTCCTCCCTGACCGGGCCCCGGGACCAACTGCGCCGGTTCCGGGGCCCAGCGCTGTCCGCGCCGAGCCCCGCAGAGCTACTTCTCGTCCGCCTTCGCCGCCTCGTCGATCGCCGCGAGTGAGCGTCGTACCTGACTGCGGTCCGTCGTGTACCAGAAGTTCGGCATCGAAGCCCGCAGATAGCTGCCGTAGCGGGCCGTCGCCAGACGGGGATCGAGGACCGCGACGACACCGCGGTCCCCCGTGGCACGTACGAGACGGCCCGCGCCCTGCGCCATGAGGAGCGCCGCATGGGTCGCCGCGACGGCCATGAAGCCATTGCCGCCCGCATCCTCGACCGCCTTCTGGCGGGCGCTCATCAGCGGGTCGTCGGGCCGGGGGAACGGGATCTTGTCCATGATCACCAGCTGGCAGCCGGCGCCGGGGACGTCCACGCCCTGCCACAGCGACAGCGTGCCGAACAGGCAGGTCTTCGGGTCCGCGGCGAATCCCTTGATCAGTTCACCGAGGGTGTCCTCGCCCTGCAGCAGGATCGGGAACTCGGGGACGCGGGTGCGCAGTTCCTCCGCGGCAGCCTGAGCGGCGCGCATCGAGGAAAACAGCCCGAGTGTGCGTCCGCCTGCCGCCTGCATCAGCTCGGCCAGCTCGTCCATCATGTCGCTCCGCGTGCCTTCGCGCGCGGGGCGGGCCAGGTGCTTGGCGACGTAGAGGATGCCCTGCTTCGGGTAGTCGAACGGCGAACCGACGTCGAGGCCCTTCCAGACGGGCAGGTCCTCGCCCTGTGTGCCCTCGGGGGCCAGGCCGAGCGACGCTCCCACCCCGTTGAAGTCGCCGCCCAGCTTCAAGGTCGCCGAGGTCAGGGTCACGGAACGGTCGGAGAACAGCTTCTCCCGGAGCAGTCCCGATACGGACATGGGCGCCACGCGCAGCGACGCCCCGAAGCGGTCGTGGCGCTCGTACCAGACGACGTCCCACTCCGACCCGTTCGTGATCCGCTCCGACACGTCGTGGATCGTCTCCACGGAGGCGAGGGCCTGCTTGCGTACGGCGTCCTCGTCCTGAACAGACTTGTCACGGGTGGAACCCAGGGCCGTGATCACGGTCCGTGCCGCGTCGCGCAGCGCCATGAGCGCATAGCCGAGGTCTTCCGGGATCTCTTCGAGACGGCCGGGCAGGGCCAGCTCCATGAGCCGCTCGAAGCCCTCGGCGGCGGTCTGCAGCTGGTCGGCGGCCTTCTCGTTCACGAGCTTCGCCGCGCGGCGCACCGCCCGGTTGACCTGCCCCGGGGTGAGCTCGCCCGTCGCCACTCCGGTGACGCGGGAGACCAGCTCGTGGGCCTCGTCCACGATCAGCACCTCGTGCTGCGGCAGGACCGGCGCGCCCTCGATGGCGTCGATCGCGAGCAGTGCGTGATTGGTGACGATGACGTCGGCGAGCTTGGCGCGCTCGCGGGACATCTCGGCGAAGCACTCCTGTCCGTACGCGCATTTCGACGCGCCCAGACACTCGCGCGAGGAGACGGACACCTGCGACCAGGCCTTGTCCGAGACACCGGGGGTGAGGTCGTCCCGGTCGCCCGTCTCCGTCTCGTCCGCCCAGTCCCGCATGCGCAGCAGATCCTGGCCCAGCTTGCTGGTGGGAGCGGCGGCCTCGAACTGGTCGAAGAGGCCCTCCTCCTCGTCCTGCGGGACGCCCTCGTGGAGGCGGTGCAGACACAGATAGTTCGACCGGCCCTTGAGCATGGCGAAATTGGGGCGGCGGCGCAGCAGCGGATGCAGCGCCTCCACGGTGCGCGGCAGATCCCGCTCGACGAGCTGGCGCTGGAGGGCCAGCGTGGCCGTCGCCACCACGACGCGCTCCCCGTGTGCCAGGGCCGGCACCAGGTAGCCAAGCGACTTTCCGGTGCCGGTGCCCGCCTGGACAAGCAGATGGGAACCGTCGTCGATCGCCTCGGCGACGGTCTCGGCCATGGTCACCTGGCCAGGGCGCTCCGTGCCGCCGACGGAGGCGACGGCGGCGTGCAGGAGCTCGGGGAGTGAGGGCTTCGTCATAGCTCGACCACCCTAAAGGTCACCACTGACAATCCCGCGATCAAGGCTGGTGCAGGGGATTGGCCACGGTGCCGTGCACGGCGGCGTGCGGGCGGTGGGAGCGGTCACGGTAGCCGTCGAGGTGCAGGCGGTTGCGGTTGAGGCACAGCCGCTCGATGTGTGGAGTGAGCAGGTCGAACATTTCGTACCGCTCTTTCAGCTCGGGGAAGCGGACCTGATGCCGCAGGATCTCGGCGCGCACGAGGGACCAGAAGTCCGCTTCCGGAACACCGAGTTGTTCCTCGCACAACGGCGCCAGGTAGCGGAACACACCGATGAAGAGTCCTGAGTGGATGAACTGCGTCAGAAAGGCGGGGCTCTCCGTCAGCAGGACGTTCCGTACGTCCTGCGGCATGGTGGCGTGCTCGGGGAGGCTCTCCGCACTGACGTTCACGTCGTCCACGAAGTCCTTGACGGCCAGGCGCACGGGAATGTCGTGCTCGTCGAAGATGACGATGGCGTTCTCCCCGTGGGGCGAAAACACGGTCCCGTACCGGTAGAGGAAGCGCAACAGGGGCGGAAGCAGTGCGGCGAAGAGCCTGCGCAGCCAGGCTTTCGGGTCCAGCGGTGAACGGGCGACGAGTTCTGCCGTGAACGCGCGGCCTTCAGGGTCGACGTGCAACAAGGAGGCGAGAGTGCGGGCGCGCTCCCCAGGTGCGAGGTGTCGTGTGACGGGCTCACGCCAGATCGCTCCCAGCAATTCCCTGTACTGATAAGGGACTTCGTCCAGTCCGTCGTACAACGGGTGCTGGACGGCAACAGAGGCGACCTCCCCCAACAGGACGACTGCGCACTCGTCCTTGAGGAAGGGGTCGGCGTCGCGCAGGGACAGCATCCACGTGGTCACGGCAGGCGCGGCCAAGGTGCGCTCTGTCGGGAGTCCGCGCCATACAAGGGTGTTGAGAACGGACAGCGGGAGTTTGACGGTGTGCCGTTCCGGGCGGCTGGTGTTCAGGAACGTACGGATCGACTGCTGTGGCAGTCGCTGGTCGCCGTCGGTCGGGAGGGGGACGATCGCGTTCGCGGCGACGGAAGGCGCGAAAAGCGGGAGGACGATGTCGTCCCACTGCCAGGGGTGCACCGGCAGATAGAGATACGTGGCAGGGTCCAGGCCGCGTTTGCGCAACGTCTCGGCGAACAACTGCCGCGTCGGGGCGTCGAGTTCGCGGGAGTATAGGGCTTCCGCGGACTCGAGGCCCGCGGCGCCGCGATAGGTGGCGAGGTTGGTGTGCACCGCGATCCAGGGGAGGCTGGTGTGGCGGCGTGCTTCCGGGGCCCAGCGCGAGGCGTCGGTCGCTGAGAAGCCGAGACGGCCCTTGTTGAGGACGAGCCAGGGGTGACCGGTCTGGTGGCCCTCGAGTTCCGCGTAACCGAGGTCGGCGAGCCGGGTCGCGGGCAGCGCGGTGTGGTCGAGGCGGGCGTCGGCGGCCAGGGTGACGGTGAGTTCGCGGATGATGTGGCCGAGCGTGGTGCCGTCGAGGTTGAGGAGGTGCTTGGTGCGCAGGAGAAAGGCGAGCGGGTCGGTAAGCCGCTTGGGAGGAAGCGGGGCGTCGACGGCGCCGCCTGCACCGCTCGGACCGGCAGTCCCGCTCGATCCGCCCGTCTCGCTCCATCCGACCGTCTCGCTCGGACCAGGCCTCCTGCTCGGATCAGTCTCCTCGCTCTGGTCTGCCGTCTCACTCTGGTCTGTCATCCCGCTCTGATCTGCTGTCCCGCTGGGATCAGACGTCCACTCGAGGCTGTCCGCGTCGACCTGCCAACTGCCGTACGCGCCACGGCGGGCACGGAATCGGACGGTGCCGCCGACCGACGCGCCCTGACCAGGGACGGCGAGGGTGTAGAAGGAGTGGCCGGGACCGGCGGCCGGCGCACCGTCCGCGGGGAGCGGCCGGAAGATTTCCTCGTAGGCGAATTCGCCGATGAGCTTGGCCAGCAGGCGTGCTCCCGCCCTGTCCCAGTTCTCGCGCGTGAGCTCGGGCGGGTCGTACAGCACGGGCGGCTCGGCGGAACTTGGGACGCCGGGCGGATTCGGCACGGGGACTCCTCGAGAGGGAACCGGATCGGGTCGAGCGGTGTACTAAGAGTGACGCGCTCACAGCACGGTGCGCAGGGCGCGGTCACGGACCATGAGCGCGGCCCGCTTGTCGGGCAGGTCCACCTCGGCAGAGAAGCGGAAGCCGGCACTCAAGAAGGCGGAGACGGAGGGGGTGTTGCGAAGGTCTGGTTCGGCGATGACACGGGCGCACGGCGGCCGATGATCGAGTACGAGGTCTGCGACGGCTTTGAGCAGCGTGGTTCCGAGCCCGTGTCCGCGGTTGGCGACACCACCGATGAGGAGGTGGACTCCGGTGTCGTGCGGTCGCGCGGGGTAATGGCGGGCCAGTGGGTCGAGGTCGGCGCGGTAGATCTCCCAGTAGCTCATGGGCGTGCCGTCGAGGACGCCGAGGCAGGGGACGCTGCGTCCGTCACCCTCGAGTTGGGGCCGGAGGTGATCCACGGTGACGGCCTCGGGGCCCGCGAGTTCCCAGAAGGCCGCTACGGCAGGGTCGTTCATCCAGCGGCAGATGAGTGCGACGTCGCGCTCGATGCGCGCCGGGACGAGTTGGAACACGCCTGAGGGAGTGGTGACCGGTCCCCACTCCCCCACGTTGTCGAGCAGATCGGGTTCCACCGGGCCGGTCGGGGTGTCAGTGATCCGGTGCTCACTGGCCGTCCCGACGGCGGACGCCGGTCCGTCCTGCTCGGCGATGAGTGCCAGCAGTTCGTCGGGAAGGCGCAGGTCGAGGGTGTCCTGGCCGTCTGTGTTCTCCGCGCGGGCGGTGATCTCGCCGGTGGCGACGGGAGTTGGGGTGTCGGCGTCGGTGCTCGCATCGGTGGGGGGCACGGCGACGCTCCTCTCAGGAAGTGGTGCGGGACGTGGTCCTCGTGGTCTCGGGGGCCTCAGGAATGAAGGGGGTTGGCGATGGTGACGTAGACGGATTGGGTGTCGACGGGGCCGACGAGTTCATCGAGGCCGTGCAGTCGGGTGAGGAGGTTGGCCTTGCAGCGCAGGGTGGGTGAGTCGAGGAGTCGGCCCGGCAGCGGGCTGCGCAGTCGGCGGGGGCCGGTTGCGGCTTCGGCGAGGAAGCGACGGAAGGCGGCGAGCAACAGACGTTCGTCGGCGAGGTGTTGGGATCCGAAGGCGCCGATCAGTCCGAGGACGTTGTTGATGGCGAGGTAGTAGGCGAACCGCTCGTCGGTGACGTCGTCGGAGACGAAGGTGTCGCTGCGCGCGCCGATCCCGGGCAGCCTCTGGTCCAGTTCGGCGCGGCGGGACTCGCGGAAGTAGTAACCCTGGTTGTCGCGGTAGCGCCCGCCCGTGGGCCAGCCGTCGACGTCGAGCAGCAGCAGCGTGTTCTGCTGATGCGCTTCGAGGGCGATGCCGGCCTCGCTGTCGAGCCAGAGCACGGGCCGCACGACGTGGTGGAGGTAGCGCAGGAACCACTCGGCGGCCACGGCTCCGCGGGGGCGGCCGGTGCGTGCCGCGAGGCCGGTGACGGTATCGGCGAGGCGGGAGCGCATCGGGGCGCGGTCGGCAGGGCCCGACAGGTCGTGCGGGGGCCGGGGCGAGACGAAGCCGGCGATGCAGGACGCATCGTCACCGGGAGCGAAGGGGTTGTTGCGGATCATGACGTCGAGGCCGGGGACGGGTGCACCGTCCGCGTCGTCGACGGCGAGCCAGGCGGGGTCGCGGACGATGTCGAAGCCCGGATGGGCGGCGTGCCATTGCTCGGCGAGTCCGTTGCGAAGCAGTCGGTGGACCTCGACGCCCCGGTGGAGTTCCTTGCGGAGGTTCTCGCGGCGGGAGTTGGTGATGCGCAGGCCGAGGGAGAGCTTGAGCATCGCGGGTGCGCCGGGTCGGTACAGGGTGCGGACGGAGGAGGTGGGGTACCAGGGTTCGCCGTGCGGGCCGAGATCGCGCAGCAGGCCGGCGTCGAGGAGAGCTGCGGTGCCGGGGCGGTGCCGGAGTTCGCGGATCTGCCACGGATGCAGGGGCAGGGCGGCGTAGCCGTCGGGCAGCGGGAGTTCGGGACCGGCGAGTCGCGAGGTGAGGAGGGCGGCGGAGACGGTGCGGCCGCGCTCGGTCCAGGCCGAGTCGTGGGCGAGTACGTCCGGGGCGACGGCGATCCAGTGCAGGGGGAAGGCGCCGCGCAGTTCCGGTGAGTAGAGATGGGACTCCGCCTCGGAGAGGCCCTCGCGGCTCTTCGGGGTCGGGTGCAGCGGGTGGCCGAGGAGGAGGGACTGTTCCGCTGCCAGGAAGCGGTCGGGGTTGTCCGCGCGGCGGCGGCGCCGGTCGGCGATGAACTCGGCGGTGCGGCGCACGGAGTCGGCGACGCGGCCGACGAGGTCGCCTCCGTCGCCGGAGGGGACTGCCAAGCCGTAGGCGTCGGTGGCGGGAGCCGTGGCTGAGGCTGAGGCTGGGGCTGGGGTGTCCGCCTTCGGGGCCGGAGCGGGCTGATCGGGCTGTGCGGCACCGTGTTCACGGGCGCTCAGTCCGACGGTGTCGGCGATCAGCGGTTGCTGTTCGTCGTCGGCCTCGATGAGGCCGCGCGAGTCGGCAGTGCCGGTAGCCGTCGGCGCCGCGACGGCCAATTCGCCTTCCGGCTGGGCGGATTCACGGCTCAGGAGGGCGGCAAGGGTCACCGCGTCGACGCTAGGCGCTCCGACGGGGCCGTCCTCCAGGTAGGGCAGGGAGAAGCGGTGCCAGCCGGTAGGTGACCAGTACAGGACGGGGACGAGGAGGGCGGTGCCGCTCGCGGGCAGGGGGACGCGCAGGGCGCCGACGGAAGAAGGGGCGATGTTGTTCTCACGAACCCAGCAGCGCAGCAGGTTCTCGACGGCCGCTGCCTGGGCGGCAGTTGCCGGATCCGGATGCTCGAGGAGGTCGACGGTGGGGTTGCTCAGACGCTCGGCCTCCTGGCCCCCGCCCTTCTGCCGGGGGACCGATTCGCGCTCCGGCCCGCGCGGGTCCTGCGTGTCGCAGGACCCGCCGGCAGGGGTGCGGGGACGGTCGTCGGATGCGGGAGTGGCGTTCAAGAGTGCTTCCTTGCGTGGGGTGGTGGGCTCCGTGAGGCGGTGGTCCGGCTGGTCCGGTTGCCGCGGCTGTCGCTGGTGGCAGGCGTGCTGTCGGGTACCGGTGCGGCTAGGCCTGGTACGGCTGGGCCTGGTGGGCTCTGGCCACGGCGGCGAGGGCGTCGGCGAGCCGGTCGACGACGGCGGCGGCCTGTTCGTCGGAGATGGTGAGGGGAGGCAGGAGGCGTACGACGCTGGAGTGGCGGCCTCCGAGTTCGACGATGAGGCCCCGCTCGAGGCAGGCGTCGCGGACGGCAGCGGCGAGGGCGGGGGCGGCGGGCAGCGGTGTCGCGGCCGGTCCGCCGAGGCCCGCGTCCGCCGTGGGGTCGGCGGAGTCCGTGCCGGGGCAGACCGCGACCGCGCCCTCCGGGTCGACGAGCTCGACGCCGATCATCAGGCCCCGCCCGCGCACATCGCCGATGCACGGGAATTCCTTGGCCAGGGACTGGAGTTGTCCGGTCATCCGGGCGCCGAGGGCGGCGGCGCGCTCGGCGAGGCGGTGCTCGCGGACGTGGGCGAGGGTGGCGGCGCCTGCGGCCATCGCAAGCTGGTTGCCGCGGAAGGTGCCGGCGTGGGCGCCGGGGCCCCAGACGTCGAGGTCGTCGCGGTAGACGATCACGGCGAGCGGAAGACTGCCGCCGATCGCCTTGGACAGGACCATCACGTCCGGGACGACACCGCTGTGGTCCATGGCCCAGAAGGCGCCGGTGCGGCCGACACCGGTCTGCACCTCGTCGGCGATCAGAGGGATCCCCCGGTCCTCGGTGATCTTCCGCATGCGGCGCAGCCAGGAGTCGGGTGCGGGGATGACTCCGCCCTCGCCCTGGACCGGTTCGAGGATCATGCCCGCGGGGTGCGGCACGCCGGACTTGGTGTCGTCGAGGAGCGACTCGGTCCATCGGGCGCCGAGTTCGGCGCCCTGCGGGCCGCCGATGCCGAAGGGGCAGCGGTAGTCCTGCGGATACGGCAGGCGTGTGACGCGGACGTCCTGCGCCCCGCCCGATGCCTCGAGCGCCCCGGCGGTCATCCCGTGATACGCGCCGGTGAAGGCGAGGAGGCCGGAGCGGCCGGTGGCGGTGCGCACCAGTTTCAGGGCGGCTTCGACGGCATCGGTGCCGGCCGGTCCGCAGAACTGGATGCGTGCCCGGTCGGCGAGCGCGGGCGGCAGCGTGCGGAACAGCTCGGTGGTGAAGGCGTCCTTGACGGGCGTGGCGAGGTCGAGGACGTGGAGCGGGGCACCGGAGTCGAGCACCTTGCGGATGGCTTCGAGCACCACGGGGTGGTTGTGGCCGAGGGCGAGGGTGCCCGCGCCGGAGAGGCAGTCGAGATAGCGGCGGCCGTCGGCGCCCTCGATGGTGAGGCCGCGGGCCCGCACCGGCACGATCGGCAGGGCGCGCGCATAGGTGCGCGCCGCCGACTCCCGCGCCGACTGGCGGCGCAGGATCCCTTCGTGCGCGGCACCTTCGCGTGCGGCTGTCCCACGCGCCTCCCCGTCGTACGGGGCGGGCACCGTCACGGGCGCAGGGTCGGTCACGGCCACGGCTGCTGGTCCTCCCGCTGGAAGTGCGGCCGACTGGGCTCGTCGACTCGCCGGTGGGCGGGGCGCGTTGGCGTCCAGAGCGTCGAAGGACCGCCCTGGTGGCACACCAGGACGGTTCGAGGACTGAGCGCCTACTGCGGATCCCCCGTACGCACTAACGAGGAGGAGGCGGGAGGAACACGGGTCGTGCGGAGACTCGTGACGAGACGTGCGCCACAGATCGCCGGCAGCGTCGACTGCCGTGCCGAAACCGGCATCTGTGGCGGAATCGGGACCGGAGGCGTGGGCTCGCGCGGCTCGGCCGGGTTGGCTCGGCCGGCGCCGGTTGAACACCGGGCCCGGAGGTCGCGTACGTACGCCCAGCGAGAGGGCGCAGCATGCGTCGCCGTACGGCACGGCACTCCGCCGGAGCCCTGTCGGAAGCGGGTGGAACGTTCGGGGGCGGCGCCAAGATCCCGCCGTGACGGAACCGTTGCTGTTCCGTCGGCCGTCCCCGACGGCACCGGCATAGTGTGGGGTGCCGTTCGGGGGAAGGGCCACGCCGCTCCTCCACCGCACCCGTTCGGTAGTGCAACGATTCGAAGCCCAGGGGGATTCACGACATGCGACCCATACGCCCACTGTTCGCCGCTCGCCGCGCCCGGAGCGTGCGCGGCAGAACGTCCCCCGTGGCGGCGGCAGTTGCGCTCGGCGCGGCGCTCGCCCTGACCGCCACGGCGTGCGGTCCGAGCGACGACAACGCCAACGACAAGCCGTCGTCCTCCGCGACCGCGGGCGACGACGAGCTCAAGATCCCGGACGACATCAAGGACCGGCTCAAGGACCACGGGATCGATCTGGACAAGTGGAAGAACGGCGAGTGGAAGAACTGGGACAAGGACAAGTGGCTGCGTGAGGCGCAGGACTTCGTCAACCCGATCATCGACGGTCTGTGGGACTCGGACCGGATGCGCGACGCCGACAAGAACCCGGACAACGAGGTCGACGACAACGACCTCTCCGGTGACCAGGGCGTGACGGACCCGACCCCGCAGCCGGTGAAGGCCGCGGCCGTCGAGAGCCCGTACCACGACAGCGCGCCGTACGCGGGGAAGCTGTTCTTCGACGGGCCCGAGGGGTCGATGGTGTGCTCCGCCACCGTGGTCACCGATCCCGCGCACCCCGGTAAGTCCGACATGATCTGGACGGCCGGTCACTGCGTGCACGCGGGCAAGAGCGGCGGTTGGTACCGCAACATCGCGTTCGTGCCCTCGTACAACAACAGCGGTAAGTCGGCCGCCGAGTTGCAGGGTGCGCCCAAGGAGGAAGTCGCTCCGTACGGCGTGTGGTGGGGCGACTGGGCGCAGACGTCCGATCAGTGGATCGAGCAGGGCGGCCCGACCGGCGGTCAGGGTGCGCCGTACGACTTCGCCGTGATTCACGTGACGCCGGAGAAGGGCAGCACCGGCAAGTCCCTTGAGGAGACGGTGGGTTCGGCGCTCCCGGTGAACTTCAATGCGCCTGCGGTGCCGAAGATCTCCCAGCTGACGGCGAAGGGGTACCCGGCGGCGCCGCCGTTCGACGGGCAGAAGCTGTTCCAGTGCGCGGACAAGCCGGGGCGTCTGTCGCTGAACAAGACGGACCCGACGATGTATCGGGTCGGCTGCACGATGACGGGCGGTTCGTCCGGCGGCGGCTGGGTCGGGCAGGGCTCCGACGGCAAGCCGGCGCTGGTGTCCAACACCTCGATCGGCCCGGTGACGGCGGGTTGGCTCGCCGGCCCCCGGCTGGGCAAGGAGGCCAAGGGGATCTATGACGCCGTGAGCAAGAAGTTCGCCGGACAGTAGCGGCGCGAGCGGTTCGCCGGACGGGAGCGGCAACGCTCCTGTCCGGAGACCGAGTTGCACCAGGACGGCGGCGGTGAGGTGCCGGAACCGGCAGGGGTCCTCCTCAGGGGCCCGGTGGGAATCCGCGAGGAACCCGCGTGTCGAACCTTCACCACCCCGCCGCTGTTCGTCCCCAACCCCACAGGCATAGTGGGGTGCTGTGTCGAAGCCGGTCCGGGCGGACGCCCGATCCGCGGATGACACGCTCATGACAGATAGCGCGCGTCGAGCGACGGCACCGGCCGTCCGTGAACCGCGCACCGCATTTCTTCGGGGGTACTCGCACCATGCGTTCCATACGTCCGTCCGTCGTGCGCGGCCGAGGGCGGCGCTCCGTCCTCGCCACGACCGGACTCGTCGCGGTCCTGGCACTCACCGCCACCGCGTGCAACGACGACAGCAAGGACGCCGCCGGTGACAAGCCGTCGGCCACCGCGTCGCAGGGCTCCGGCAGTGACGCGAAGCTGCCCAGCGACCTCGCCGACCAGTTGAAGAAGCACGGCATCGACCCCGACAAGTGGAAGAACGGGGCCTGGAAGAACTGGAACAAGGACGACTGGCTGCGCGAAGCCAAGGACTTCGTCAACCCGGTCATCGAGGGCCTGTGGAAGCCCGAGCGGATGAAGTCGGCCAAGGATCCGAACAAGACGATCGCGGCGAAGGACTTCTCCAACGACCAGGGGGTGACCGACCCGGAGCCCGCTCCCGTACGGGCGCAGCGGGAGAAGCTGCCGTACCACGAGAACGCGGCACCGGTCGGCAAGGTCTTCTTCGACTCCCCCGAGGGCTCGATGGTCTGCTCGGGCACCGTCGTGAAGGACCCGCGCAACCCCGGCAAGTCCAACCTGGTGTGGACCGCGGGGCACTGTGTGCACGCGGGCGCGGCCGGCGGCTGGTACCGCAACATCGCGTTCGTGCCGTCGTACAACGACCAGGGCCTGTCGGCCGACGCGCTGCGCAATGCGACGCAGCAGCAGATCGCTCCGTACGGGACGTTCTGGGCGGACTGGGCGTCGACCTCCAACGAGTGGATCAGCCAGGGCGCCGAGTCGGGCGGTGCGGGCGCGCCGTACGACTTCTCGGTGCTGCACGTCAAGCCGGAGCAGGGCACCAAGTCCCTCGAGGAGACGGTGGGGAACGCGCTGGAGGTGGACTTCTCCGCCCCCTCCGTCCAGTCCATCGGCACGATGGGCGCCTGGGGCTACCCGGCCGCGCCGCCGTTCGACGGTCTGCTGATGAACAAGTGCCTCGACCGGCCCGGCCGGCTCTCGATCGCCCCTGAGCAGCCGACGATGTACCGGATCGGCTGCACGATGACCGGTGGTTCGTCCGGCGGCGGCTGGTTCCGCGTCAAGGACGGCAAGACCGTCCTGGCGTCGAACACGTCGATCGGCCCGGCCTCCAACACCTGGCTCGCCGGACCGCAGTTGGGCCAGGAGGCCCAGCAGGTCTTCGACTCGATGAGCGAGAAGTACGGCAGCCAGTAAGGCAGTTGTACGCCCAGCACAGCGATGAGCCCCGCCGGTTCGAACCGGCGGGGCTCATCCGCGTACGGACGGAGCGGAAGCAGCTGGGCCGTCAGCTCAGCTCGTGGCCACTGTCGGAACGTACGGCGCGAATTCCGCCGCGAGCTCCTCGTGGACACGGGCCTTCAGCAGGGTGCCCTCCGCGGTGTGCTCCTCGGAGATCACCTCGCCTTCGGTGTGCGCCCGCGCGACCAGCTTGCCCTGCGTGTACGGCACGAGGGCCTCGATCTCGACCGAGGGCCGCGGCAGTTCGGCGTCGATGAGCGCGAGGAGCTCGTCGATGCCGGCGCCGGTGCGGGCCGAGACGGCGATCGCGTGCTTCTCGTTGCGCAGCAGCCGCTGGAGGACCAACGGGTCCGCCGCGTCCGCCTTGTTGACCACCACGATCTCGGGCACCTGGGTGGCGCCGACGTCGCGGATGACCTCGCGCACGGCGGCGAGCTGCTCCTCCGGCGCCGGGTGCGAACCGTCGACCACGTGCAGGATCAGGTCGGAGTCGCCGACCTCCTCCATCGTGGAGCGGAACGCCTCGACGAGGTGGTGCGGCAGGTGCCGTACGAAGCCGACCGTGTCCGCCAGCGTGTACAGGCGACCGCTCGGCGTCTCGGCCCGGCGCACGGTGGGGTCGAGGGTGGCGAACAGCGCGTTCTCCACCAGGACGCCCGCGCCCGTCAGACGGTTGAGCAGGGACGACTTGCCCGCGTTCGTGTAGCCGGCGATGGCGACCGACGGCACCTTGTTGCGCTTGCGCTCCTGGCGCTTGATCTCGCGGCCCGTCTTCATCTCCGCGATCTCACGGCGCATCTTCGCCATCTTCTCGCGGATCCGTCGCCGGTCCGTCTCGATCTTGGTCTCACCGGGACCGCGGGTGGCCATGCCACCGCCGGAGCCGGAGGAGCCACCGCCACCCATCTGCCGGGACAGCGACTGACCCCAACCACGCAGGCGCGGCAGCATGTACTGCATCTGCGCGAGCGCGACCTGTGCCTTGCCCTCTCGGGACTTGGCGTGCTGGGCGAAGATGTCGAGGATCAGGGCGGTCCGGTCGACCACCTTGACCTTGACGACGTCTTCGAGGTGGATGAGCTGGCCGGGGCTGAGCTCACCGTCGCACACGACGGTGTCCGCTCCGGTCTCGAGGACGATGTCCCGCAGCTCCTGGGCCTTGCCCGAGCCGATGTACGTCGCCGCGTCGGGCTTGTCCCGGCGCTGGATGACGCCGTCGAGCACGAGCGCGCCCGCGGTCTCGGCGAGGGCGGCCAGCTCCGCGAGGGAGTTCTCCGCGTCGTGCACCGTGCCCGACGTCCAGACACCGACGAGGACGACGCGCTCCAGGCGGAGCTGCCGGTACTCGACCTCGGTGACGTCCTCGAGCTCGGTGGACAGGCCCACCACACGGCGAAGAGCCGCGCGCTCGGAGCGGTCGAACTGGTCGCCGTCCCGCTCTGTGTCGATCTCGTGGCTCCAGGCGACGTCCTCTTCCATCAGGGCATCGGCCCGAAGACCTTCGGTGTGGTTCTGCGCGAAGCGCTGCGCGTCCTGGGAAGGGGAAGAAGAGGAGGTCATTGGATCCTTTACGTCGCTGGGATTCGGGGAAATGTGACGGACGCCTCGTCCGTCATCACTGACAACGCACGGCCGCGCCCCGAGATTCCCGAGTGGGCCGATGGCCCGCGCCGTCGACCTGAAGATGGTCGCACGGTACGGGACGTCTCGTCACCCGAGTTATTTCCCGCGGTCACCGGGCCGAAGCCCGGTTCTCCGCTCCGAATTCCACGCTCCTGGCAGCCCTACTCCCCGGAGGCCGGCTCGCTCTTCCAGTCCGGGTGCCCCGGCATCGGCGGCGTCTTCGTGCCGTACAGCCACGCCGTGAAGAAGCCGTCCAGGTCACGCCCCGCGATCCGCGAGGCGAGGCGGGTGAAGTCCGCGGTGGTGGCGGTGGAGTCGCGGTACGTACGCACCCACTGCCGCTCGAGGCGGTCGAAGGCCTTCGGGCCGATCTCCTGGCGCAGCGCGTACAGGACAAGGGCGCTGCCGTCGTAGACGACCGGCCGGAAGATGCTGATCTTCTCGCCGCCCTCGGGCCCCTTGGGTGCGGCGGGCGCGCCGCCGGAGGCCCGCCAGGCGTCGGAGTCGCGGTAGGCGTCGCGCATCCGCGCCTCCATGGGCTGGTGCGCCTTCTCCTGCGCGTACAGGGCCTCGTACCAGGTGGCGTGTCCCTCGTTGAGCCACAGGTCGGACCAGGTGCGGGGGCTGACGCTGTCGCCGAACCACTGGTGGGCCAGTTCGTGGACCATGATCGAGTCGACGTACCACTCGGGGTACTCGGGGCGCAGGAACAGCTCTCTCTCGAAGAGAGAGAGCGTCTGCGTCTCGAGTTCGAAGCCGGTGGTCGCCTCGGCGACGAGCACCCCGTAGTTCTCGAAGGGGTAGCGCCCGACCTTCCCTTCCATCCAGGCGAGCTGCGCCGGCGTCTTCTTCACCCACGGCGCCAGTGCCTTGGCGTCCTTGGCCGGTACGACGTCGCGCACGGGCAGGCCGTGCGGGCCTTCCTGCCGGATGACGGAGGAGTGCCCGATGGAGACCTGGGCGAGTTCGGTGGCCATGGGGTGGGCGGTGCGGTAGGCCCAGTTCGTGGCACCTCCTTGTCGCGTCTGCGCCACAGGGAGGCCGTTGGCGACGACCGTGTACCCCTTGGGGGCGGTGACGCGGAAGGTGAAGTAGGCCTTGTCGGCGGGGTGGTCGTTGCACGGGAACACCCGGTGGGCGGCGTCCGCCTGGTTCGCCATGGCGAGGCCGTCCTTGGTGCGGACCCAGCCGATCTCCTCCTTGCCAGGAACGGGGTTGCTGGTGTGGCGCACCGTGATGTGCAGCGGCTGTCCGGCCGCGACGGGCCGGGAGGGCGTGACGATCAGGTCCTCGTCACTGGTCGCGAATCCGGCGCGGGCCCCGTTGACCTCCACGGAGCGCACGGTGCCGTGCGAGAAGTCCAGGTTGACCTGCTCGAGCCGGGAGGTCGCACGGGCGTCGATCTTGGTGACGGTGTCGAGCGGCTTGCTGTTGTCGCCCTGATAGGTGAAGGCGATGTCGTACGACTGGACGTCGTAACCGGGGTTGCCCAGATGCGGGAAGAGACGGTCACCGATGCCGAGGGGTGTCACCGGCCGGGGCGCGGCCGCGGCTAGGAGGGCGACAGAGGCACCGACGGCGAGCAGCGCGGCGGTGCGGGGCGTTCGGGCCCGAAGACGGGGGGTGAGCAGCATGACCTACGGCTATCAGCGCGCCGCCCCACGACTGGGGCGGCACACCCCGCACCCACCCGAACGAGACCTGCTCGGGCCCGCCAAACATCCGCCAGGTGCCCTCAGAGCGCTCCTGCCGCCGCGTGCTGGGCGCGCCCGACGTCGTACACCCCCGGCACGTTCCGCATCGCCCGCATCAGTCCCTGGAGGTGGGCGGCGTCCGGGAGTTGGAGCGTGTACGTGTGCCGGACGCGGCCCTGTGCGGGCGGCTCGACGGTCGCCGAGATGATGGCGACGCCCTCCAGCGCTATGGCTTCGGTGAGGTCGGCCAGCAGGTGCGGGCGGCTGAACGACTCGGCGACGAGCGTCACCCGGTACTCGGCGGTCTCCGCGTCGGCCCAGCGCACGCCGACCTCTGCGCGCCCGGCGCTCTTCATCCGGGCCGCCCCGGAGCACTCGACGCGGTGCACGGTGACGACCCCGCCGCGTACGGCGAAGCCGGTGACCGAGTCGGGCGGTACGGGCGTACAGCAGCCGGCGAGGCGGACGGTGGCGCCCGGCTGGTCCACCACCGCGTTCGCCGCCGCGGGGCGCGCCGAGGGCCCGCTGTAGGGCGCGCGAGGGGCCGCCTCGGTGGCGCTCGGGCCCTCCGGGTGAGCTGCGATCCAGCGGCGGATGGCGATGCGTGCGGCGGGCGTACGGGCGTGGTCGAGCCAGTCTCTGGACGGCTCGGAGGCGGCGGCGCCCTCCATGCGGTCCATCAGCAGCTGCACGGTGTCGCCGTCGCGCAGGACGGTACCGAGCGTCGCCAAGCGGCCGTTGACCCGAGCGCCGATGCAGGCGTGGGCGTCCTCGCCGTACTGCGCGTACGCGGCGTCCACGCAACTGGCGCCCGCGGGCAGCCCGATGGTGCCGCCGTCGGGCCGGAAGACGGTGATCTCGCGGTCCTGGGCGAGGTCCTCGCGCAGCGTGGACCAGAACATGTCGGCGTCGGGCGCGGACTGCTGCCAGTCGAGGAGGCGGGAGAGCCAGCCGGGGCGCGTGGGGTCGGAGCGCTCGCCGACGGTGTCGAGGTGCTCCTCGCCGGACGGCGTGTACGGGTTGCCGAGGGCGACGACGCCCGCCTCGGCCACCTTGTGCATCTGGTGCGTACGGATGAGGACTTCGGCGACCTCGCCGTCACCGCGGGCGACGGCGGTGTGCAGTGACTGGTACAGGTTGAACTTCGGTACGGCGATGAAGTCCTTGAACTCGGACACCACCGGGGTGAAACAGGTGTGCAGCTCACCGAGGACGCCGTAACAGTCGGCGTCTTCGGAGACGAGGACCAGCAGGCGGCCGAAGTCGGCGCCGCGCAATTCGCCGCGCTTGCGCCACACCCGGTGCACCGACACGAAGTGCCGTGGCCGGATGAGGACTTCGGCGCTCAGGCCCGCCTCCCGCAGGACGCCACGCACCTCTTCGGCGATCGCGGCGAGCGGCTCGTCCTCGCGTGCCGCGTTGGTCACCATCAGGGCGCGTGTCTGCGCGTACTCCTCGGGGTGCAGGATCGCGAAGACGAGGTCTTCCAGTTCGGTCTTCAGCGCCTGTACGCCGAGGCGTTCGGCGAGCGGGATGAGGACGTCGCGGGTGACCTTGGCGATCCGCTCCTGCTTCTCCTGGCGCATGACGCCGAGGGTGCGCATGTTGTGCAGGCGGTCGGCGAGTTTGATCGACATCACGCGGACGTCGTTGCCGGTGGCGACCAGCATCTTGCGGAAGGTCTCGGGCTCGGCAGCCGCTCCGTAGTCGACCTTCTCGAGTTTGGTGACGCCGTCGACGAGATAGGCGACCTCTTCGCCGAACTCCGTACGGACCTGATCGAGCGTCACGTCCGTGTCCTCGACGGTGTCGTGGAGCAGGGAGGCGGTCAACGTCGTGGTCTCCGCGCCCAGTTCGGCCAGGATCAGCGTGACCGCGAGCGGGTGCGTGATGTACGGCTCGCCGCTCTTGCGCATCTGGCCGCGGTGCGAGGACTCGGCGAGCACATAGGCGCGGCGCAGCGGGTCCAGGTCGGCGTCCGGATGGTGCGCGCGGTGCGCCTCGGCCACGTGGCCGATGGCGTCGGGCAGCCGGCCCCGGGCGGCAGGGCCCAGGAGCGCGGCACGGCCCAGGCGCCGCAGGTCGATCCGGGGGCGGGCACGCCTGCGCGGTGCTCCGGGCGTGATCGGCCCCGGGGTGGCGGGGTTGGTCGCCTCCGCACTCATGAGCACCTCCGGCTTTCTCTACCGGCGGCGGGCTGGCGGGGGCACCCGTCCGGACCGGTGCTTGATGCTACCGAGCCCATCACGTGGCGCAGTCCCGCTCTCGCCCAGCGTGAAACGGATCACCCATTCGAGCGAAGGTTCACGGGTTTACGGTTTCGAGGGCCGCGAACCAGTCCGCGTCGAGCTCGCCCTCGGCCACGATCACGGCCGGTCCTGTCATTTCGATCTCGCCGTCGGGCCGCTCGGTGATGGTGAGCCGGCCTCCGGGCAGGTCGATCTCGTACGTCGCCGGCACTCCCGTCGCGGCCGGGTCGAGGCCGTCCCGGCGGGCCGTGGCGACGGCCACCGCGCAGGCACCGGTGCCGCACGAGCGGGTCTCGCCCGAGCCGCGCTCGTGCACGCGCATGGCGACGTGCTGGGGGCCGCGGTCGACGACGAATTCCACGTTCACACCCTGCGGGTAGGCGTTGGCCGGGGCGAAGGGCGGCGGGTCGAGCAGCCGGCCCGCGTGCGCGAGGTCGTCGACGAAGGCGACCGCGTGCGGGTTGCCCATGTTCACGTTCGTCGCGGGCCAGGTGCGGTCGTCGACGGTGACCGTGACGTCGGCCTCGGGGCCCGCGGGGAGCACGGCCTTGCCCATGCCGACCGTGATCAGGCCCTCCTTGTCGATGTGGACCGTCTTGACGCCGCCGCGCGTGGCCACGGCGAGGTCTCCCTCGGTGACGTGTCCCGCGTGCTGGAGGTAGCGGGCGAAGACCCGCACCCCGTTGCCGCACATCTCGGCGATCGAGCCGTCCCCGTTGCGGTAGTCCATGAACCACTCCGCCTCGGCGGCGAGGTGCCGCACCTCGGGGTGGGCGGCGGTGCGCACGACATGGAGGACGCCGTCGGCGCCGATGCCCGCGCGGCGGTCGCACAGGACCGCCACAGTGGCCGGGGACAACGCGATCGCGTTCTCCGGGTCCGGGATGATCACGAAGTCGTTCTCGGTCCCGTGACCCTTGAGGAAGGTCGTCATTTCTCGATCGTACGAGATGGGTCGGACAGCGCGGTCAGCGGAGGCGGGCCACGCGCCAGACGGCGAGCACCGCCACCGCGGCGACGACCACGACGTATGCGCCGACGACCCGCCAGTCCGGCCATCTGCCCGAGCCGCGGGGCGGCAGGCCGGGCAGCGTGTAGCCCACCCGGCGGGCGGCCATCATGCCCCAGCCGGCCGCGCACGAGCTGATCAGCAGGCCGAGCATGGCGACGACCGCGCCGCCGTCGCCGAACTCGAAGAACAGCGGGAACGCGAACATCAGCGAGCCGATGGTGGCCAGCATCACGATGGGGGCGAGCTGCCAGATGCGCAGCCTGCGCTGCGGGCGCAGCTCGACCTGGACCTCGGCCGCCGCGTCCTGCGCGGTGATCTCGTCGGTGGTCGGTCCGTCGGCGATCACGCCGTCCGGGAGCCCGTCGGGCCCGACAGGTCCCACAGGTCCGTCCGAGCTCAGCTGCTCGCCGCCTGGTGCGGTGTCACGAGGGCCGGCCTCCATCGCCACGCGCCCTCCCACTTCGGACTCCACTGGTCGATCGATGGTCGATGATGGCACGCCCGGCGAGGCCGGGATGACCGCCCGGGCGTCCCGATGCCATCACGTGATCAGGCTGTAACCGGTCGTTCGACCAACGCCATTGCCCGGGCCGGGAGTTCCCCGCGCTCGGAGAGTGCCCCACTGAGCCAGTGCACGCGCGGGTCGCGCCGGAACCACGAGTCCTGGCGGCGCGCGAAGCGCTTGGTGGCGCGGACCGTCTCCGCGCGCGCCTCGTCCTCGGTGCACTCGCCGGCGAGTGCGGCGAGGACCTGCTGGTAGCCGAGGGCGCGGGCCGCCGTACGTCCTTCACGCAGGCCCTGGGCCTCCAACGCGCGCACCTCGTCGACGAGGCCCGCCTCCCACATGCGGTCCACGCGCGTGGTGATGCGTTCGTCGAGTTCCGGACGCTCGACGTCGACGCCGATCTGGACGGTGTCGTAGACGGAGTCGTGTCCCGGCAGGTTCGCCGTGAACGGCTTGCCGGTGATCTCGATGACCTCCAGGGCACGCACGATGCGCCGGCCGTTGCTCGGCAGGATCGCGGCGGCGGCCTCCGGGTCGGCCGCGGCGAGGCGGGCGTGCAGGGCGCCGGAACCGCGCAGCGCGAGTTCGTCCTCCAGGCGGGCCCGGACCCCGGGGTCGGTGCCGGGGAACTCCATCTTGTCGACGGCGCCCCTTACGTAGAGGCCTGATCCGCCCACAAGGATGGGCCAGCGCCCCTCCTTAAGGAGGCGGTCGATCTCGGCGCGGGCGAGCCTTTGGTACTCGGCGACGCTCGCCGTGACCGTGACGTCCCAGACGTCCAGGAGGTGGTGCGGAACCCCGGCGCGCTCCTCGGGCGTCAGCTTGGCGGTACCGATGTCCATCCCTCGGTACAGCTGCATGGAGTCGGCGTTGACGACCTCGCCGCCGAGCTCCTTGGCGAGGAAGACACCGAGATCTGACTTTCCCGCCGCGGTGGGACCGACGACGGCGATGACCCGCGGGGCGGGAGCTGCGCTACTCACCGCCCCAGTCTCGCAAACCCCGGCACCTCTTCTCGAACGAGCTACGTGACGCCACAGATTCGGGGTCGTTGCCTGTTGCGAGGTTCCAGCCGCCGGTTTTGAGGACCGGTGACCCGGGCGGCGCAATGGGACGCACCGGGAAGGGCGGGATTTCGCCCACACGAGTAACGTATGGAGTTGAAATGGGCGTTTTTGCCATGTTTCGCCGGAAGGCCAAGGACAGCGTCGAGGTGTCAACCGTCGAGGAGCAGGCCGGCACTCTGACGGCCGAGCCGGAGACGGAGGGCCCCGAGGCCATGCCCGAGGCCGCCGAAGCCGCCACGGCCGACGAGAAGGCCGAGGAGGCACAGGCCGGCGAGAGCGCCGAGGCCGCCGCACCGGAGAGCGTGGAGATTCCGAAGCAGCAGTCCGCGGAGCAGGCCGCCGACAACGAGGCCGGCGAGGGCGCCCGCAAGTAGCTTCCGCGAGGGAAGGTGAATCCATGGGCTTCCTGGACAACTTGAAGGCCAAGCTCAGCCCCGCCAAGGACAAGGTCAACGACCTCGCGCAGCAGCACGGGGACAAGATCGACCAGGGCCTGGACAAGGCCGCCAAGATGGTCGACGACAAGACCAAGGGCAAGTACAGCGACAAGATCCAGCAGGGCACGGACAAGGCGAAGGACGCCGTGGACAAGCTCTCCGGACCGGACAGCAAGGACGGCGGCACTCCGCCTCCTCCCGCGGCGTCCTGACGCCGCAGCGACAGACACACGGCGGACGGCCGCGAAGCTCCCGGGCTTCGCGGCCGTCGCCGTACCTGGAGGGGCCTCGGGCCTACGTCCAGGAGGCCACGAAGTAGCCCACTCCGTAGGGGGCGTCCTCGTACAGGAGGCGGGCGGTGGCGCTGCCGTCGTCCCACTGGTCGCCGTCGCAGGCTCCGAGCAGGACCTGCCACGGGGAGCGGCCGGAGATCTTGAGTTCGCGGGCCAGGTCCACGTCCAGGTTCGGGAAGCAGCCCTCGCTGTCGAGGCTGCGAAGGGCGGCGGCGATCTCCGCGTCGACGCCCTCGGCGCGCTCGTCCAGGTAGCCGGGGGCCTTCAGGGTGCGACAGGCCGTGCCGTCGCCCATCACCAGCAGGCCGACCCGGTCCGCCCAGGACGCGATGTGCACGCCGTCCTCGCCGTTGGCGGGCCACGAACGGTCGTCCCGCACCTCGTAGCCGCGCACGGGTCCCTCCCAGCCCGCGCGCGCGAGCAGCCAGGCGCCTACGGACAGGGACGGCGGGAGCGTGGCCTCGGCAGCGCCGGACGGGGCCCCGAGGTGGACGTCGACGTCCACGCCGAAGGGCCGGAACGAGCCGCGGGCGCCCTGCTCGTGGCGAGCGGTGCGCGGGCCCGTGCCGACCACCACGACCAGGTCGGGTGCGGCGGCGAGCACCGCGCCGATGGCCTCGCCGCAGGCCGCGCGGGCGGCGTCCAGCTCGGGAGCCGCGCCCGCAGCGACCTCGGGCACGAGCAGCGGCGGGCAGGGGCAGACGGCGGCGGCGACAAGCATGATCGTCAGCCTACTGCGGGGGTGGCGCCCCGGGGCCGTCCGGCCCCGCGTCCCGCGGCTCGCTGCCCGTCGGCGACGGGAGGGCCGAGTACGCGGGCGGGTGGGGCGACTTCTCCGAGTCCCACACCAGCTCGGCCAGGTGGAAGCGCAGGTCGTGCGCGGACATGCGCCCCTCGATCCGGACGTAGTACGCGTCGGCGCCCTGCCGGTACACCCGGCGGCTGCGCTCGCGCAGGCCCGCCTTGTGCCGGTGGGCGCACGCCACCTCGTAGAGCCGCTGCCGGGCCGTCTCGCCCGGCGCCCTGAAGCGCTGGAGCACCTCGAAGAAGTGGTACTCCCCCGAGTCGTACGCCACCGTGATCGCCCAGTAGGCCGTGCCTGGCATGCGTCCCCCGTGGTGTCGGTCAGTCGACGGCGCAGCCCCCGGTCACGGCCGGAAGCGGCTCGGGCACGCCCACCTTGGGGAGGCCGAGCAGCACGCCCTGCTTCTTGTCCGCTGCTTCCTTGTTGCGCTTTTCCCAGGCGTCGCCCGCGCGCGTGGGGCGCACGTTCAGCACGGGGCCTTCCGCGAGGAGGTGGTGCGGGGCGGCGTACGTGATCTCGACGGTCACGACGTCGCCGGGGCGCACCTCGGTGTCCGGCTTGGTGAAGTGGACCAGGCGGTTGTCGGGGGCGCGGCCGGACAGGCGGTGCGTGGAGCCGTCCTTGCGGCCCTCGCCCTCGGCGACCATGAGGTCCAGGGTGCGGCCGACCTGCTTCTTGTTCTCCTCCCAGGAGATCTCCTCCTGGAGGGCCACGAGACGCTCGTAGCGCGCCTGCACGACCTCCTTGGGGACCTGGTTCTCCATGGTCGCGGCCGGGGTCCCGGGGCGCTTGGAGTACTGGAAGGTGAAGGCCGCGGAGAAGCGGGCCTCGCGCACGGCGTGCATCGTCTGCTCGAAGTCCTCCTCGGTCTCGCCGGGGAAGCCCACGATGATGTCGGTCGTGATGGCCGCGTGCGGGATGGCTGCGCGGACCTTGTCGATGATGCCGAGGAAGCGCTCCTGGCGGTACGAACGGCGCATCGCCTTGAGGACCGTGTCCGAGCCGGACTGCATCGGCATGTGGAGCTGCGGCATCACGTTCGGCGTCTCGGCCATGGCGGCGATCACGTCGTCGGTGAAGTCGCGCGGGTGCGGCGAGGTGAAGCGCACGCGCTCCAGGCCCTCGATCTGCCCGCAGGCGCGCAGCAGCTTGCTGAAGGCCTCGCGGTCGCCGATGTCGCTCCCGTACGCGTTCACGTTCTGCCCGAGCAGCGTGATCTCGGAGACGCCCTCGGCGACCAGGGCCTCGATCTCGGCGAGGATGTCGCCGGTCCTGCGGTCCTTCTCCTTGCCGCGCAGCGCGGGGACGATGCAGAAGGTGCACGTGTTGTTGCAGCCCACGGAGATCGACACCCAGGCCGCGTACGCGCTCTCGCGACGGGTCGGCAGCGTGGAGGGGAAGGCCTCCAGCGACTCGGCGATCTCGACCTGCGCCTCTTCCTGGATGCGGGCGCGCTCCAGCAGGACGGGCAGCTTGCCGATGTTGTGCGTGCCGAAGACGACGTCCACCCAGGGCGCCTTCTTCACGATGGTGTCGCGGTCCTTCTGGGCGAGGCAGCCACCGACGGCGATCTGCATCCCGGGACGCGAGGTCTTGCGGGGAGCGAGTCGGCCGAGGTTCCCGTAGAGCTTGTTGTCCGCGTTCTCCCGCACCGCGCACGTGTTGAAGACCACGACGTCGGCGTCGCCGTCGGAGCCCTCGGGGGCACGGACGTAACCCGCGTCCTCCAGGAGGCCGGACAAGCGCTCGGAGTCGTGGACGTTCATCTGGCACCCGTAGGTGCGCACTTCATAGGTCTTGGGTGAACGATCGTCCACGGACGGACGCGGGTGGCTGCTGCTCATAACAACAAGGGTATGGGGTGCGCGGAGTACCCCGGTGCGGCGGAGGCCCCCCGGAGCCCCCTGCAGTCCACTCTTCCGACGCCCTGCGGTATTTTGAACGCGTTCAACTCATCGTAGGGGAACGCGTTGGGAAACGAAGGGGGCGTCATGAAGGTCGTACTGGCGGGCGGAACGGGGCAGGTCGGCGGCGTCCTTCGTCGCGCACTGAGCACGGCGGGACACGAGGTCGTCGTGCTCAGCAGGCGACCCACGCGCGCGGGCGAGGTGTTCTGGGACGGCCGCACTCCGGGGGCGTGGATCAAGGAGATCGACGGCAGCGACGTCGTCGTCAACCTGGCCGGGCGCAGCGTCAGCTGCCGCTACACCCCCGCGAACCTGCAGGCGATGATGGACTCGCGCGTCGAGTCGGCCCGTGCCGTGGGCGAGGCCGTCGCCGCCGCGGACCAGCCGCCCGGGCTGTGGCTGCAGATGAGCACGGCCACGATCTACGCGCACACCTTCGACGCCGCGCACGACGAGGCGAGCGGCGTCCTCGGCGGCACGGAACCGGGTGTCCCGCGCTACTGGGAGTACAGCGTGCGCATCGCGCGGCAGTGGGAGCGCGCGCAGGAGGACGCGGACACCCCGCACACGCGCAAGGTGGCCCTGCGCGCGGCGATGGTGATGAGCCCGGACCGCGGGGGCGTCTTCGACGTGCTGTCGTGGCTGACGCGGCTCGGCCTCGGCGGTCCGGTCGCGGGCGGCAGGCAGTACCTGTCGTGGATCCACGACCAGGACTTCGTGCGGGCGGTCGAGTTCCTGATCGAGCGGGACGACCTCGCGGGTCCGGTGAACCTCGCGGCGCCCGGCCCGCTCCCCCAGCGGGACTTCCAGCGCATCCTGCGCCGCGCCCACCGGATCCCGGTCGGCCTGCCCGCCACCCGCGCGATGGCCGAGCTCGGCGCGTTCGCCCTGCGCTCGGACACGGAGCTGCTGTTCAAGAGCCGCCGCGTGGTGCCCGGCCGACTCCTGGACGCGGGGTTCGCCTTCCGTTACGAGGACTGGGAGAGCGCGGCGCGTGATCTCGTACGCCGCTCGCGCCGGCGCCGCTGAAATCGTCGCCGAGGTGTGACGCCCGCAGCCGTCTGCGGGCCTGGTCAGCGCCCGGCCCGAGCTGGCAGGATCGCGCCCATGCCCCAGCCGTTCGCCCGCGTCACCCGCCGCCGCGCCCTCACCGGCGCCGCGGCCGGGCTCGTGGCGTTCGGGCTGCTGCTGTGGTGGCTGTTCCCGTTCGGTGAACCCGCGCCGAAGGGCCGGGTCACCATCAGCACCGGCGCCCACCGCGGCGTCTACGCGACCTACGGGACCCTGCTCAAGAAGGCCCTCGCCCGCGACGTCCCCACCCTCGACGTGACCCTCACCAGCAGCGAAGGCTCGTGGGACAACGTGGAGCGGGTCGCCACCGGCAAGGCCGACTTCACCATCGCCGCGGCGGACGCGGTCGCCAAGTACCAGGCCGAGAAGCTGCCGGGCGCGGACCGGCTGCGCGGCTGCGCACGGCTCTACGACGACTACATGCACCTCGTCGTACCCCGGTCCTCGACCGTGAAGTCGGTCGCGGACCTGAAGGGCAAGAAGGTCGCCGTGGGCGGGGCGCGTTCGGGCGTGCGGCTCATCGCCGACAAACTGCTCCGCGCGGCGGGCCTGGACATCGACGCGGACATCACCCCCGTGGGGATCGGCATAGACACCATGCCCAAGGCCCTCACGTCCCACAAGATCGACGCGTTCTTCTGGTCGGGCGGTCTGACCACGACCAATGTCCGCGAGTTGTCGAAGGAGTTCCCGATCCGCCTGGTCGAACTCGGGAGCCTGGTCGACAAGATCCACAAGCAGGACAAGTCCTCCCGCTACTACCGGGCCGCGGTCATGCCCGCCGACGCCTATCCGGAAGCCCAGCAGGGCGAGCCCGTCAGCACGCTGGCCGTCGCGAACCTCCTGGTGACCACCGACCGCACCGACCCGGGCCTCACCGAGGCGATGACCCGCACCGTCATCGACAGCCGCGACCACATCGGCGCCCAGGTGCACGCGGCCCAACTCGTCGATCTCAGAACGGCCGTGTACACGGACCCGCTCGCGCTGCACGAGGGAGCGCGCCGCTACTACCGCTCCGTCAAGCCCTGAGGAGCGGTCGCCGCCGGCTCGGTGCGCGGCACCCGCACCGTCACCTTGAGTCCGTGCGGCTCGGCCTGCGCGTACGCGATGGAGCCGCCGCCCGCGGTCAGCAGCGCGCGCGAGATGGACAGGCCGAGGCCGGACCCCTTGATGTTCTGGTGCTGCCCGCTGCGCCAGAACCGGTCGCCGATCCTCGCCAGCTCCTCCTCGCGCAGACCCGGTCCGCCGTCGGCGACCTCGACGGCGGTCGTCCCGCCGCCCGCCGTGACCGTGATGCGGACCGTCTCGCCGCGCGGCGTGAACTTCAGCGCGTTGTCCACGACCGCGTCCAGGGCGCTGGACAGCGCCACCGGGTCGGCCCAGCCGGTCACCGCCGGGCAGTCGGCGACCAGGCGCACACCCTTCTCGTCGGCCGTCAGGCGCCATGCCTCGACCCGCTCGGCGGCCAGCGCGCCGATGTCCGTCAGCTGCAGGTCCGCGGGCGCGTGCTCGGCCAGCGCCAGATCGAGCAGGTCGTCCAGGACCCGGGCCAGGCGCTTGCCCTCGGCCTGCACGGACGCGATCTCCTCATTGCCCTCCGGTAGCTCGTACGACAGGACCTCGATGCGCAACATCAGGGCGGCGAGCGGATTGCGCAGTTGGTGCGAGGCGTCGGCGACGAAGGCGCGCTGCTGTTCCAGCACGTCCTCGACGTTGTCCGCCATCTCGTTGAACGACCGGGCCAGGCGCCGAAGTTCCGGCGGACCACCAGCAGCCGCGACGCGTGACTTGAGGCGCCCGGTGGCGATGTCGTGAGTGGTGGCGTCCAGCACGCGTACGGGCCGCAGGACCCAGCCGGTCAGGCGCAGCGCCGCACCCACGGCGAGCAGCATCGCGGCCACCTCGCCCGCGGCGATCACGGCCCAGCCGCGCACCGTCGCGGCCCGCATCGCACCGGTGGGCGAGTCGGTGACGACGACCGCGACGACGTCGCCGTCCCGGATCACCGGTGAGGCGACCACGATCCGGCCGCCCCGCTGCCAGGGCCACACCTGCGGCGGATCATGGCTGCCGCGCGAGTACAGCGCCTCGTCGAACGCCTCGCGCACCTGGCCCCGCTCGGGCACCGCGAAGTCGTCCGGCGCCTGCCCCATGGGCACGTCGTTGCGGTAGAAGACGCCGGCCCTTATGCCGTACACGTCGTGGTAGCGGGCGAGTTCGGTCTGCAGCGTCTGCTGCCGTTCGTCCGGCGTCTGCGGCACATCGTCGTCCGGACGTGTCGTGACGAACTGCGCGAGCGAGGCGAACCGGGCGGTGTCGTCGATCCGGTCGACGACGACCTTCTGCTGCTGCGCGGAGGCCACGCTGACCGCGAGCGGGAAGCCGAGCGCGAGCAGCACGCCCGCCATGAGGACGATGAGCAGCGGAAGCAGACGGGCGCGCACCCGGGGACTCTACGGCTTCCGCTACGCGGCCGGGGCGACGAGCCGGTACCCGACGCCGCGCACGGTCTCGATGAGGGCGGGCATGCGCAACTTGGAACGCAGGGAGGCGACGTGCACCTCCAGGGTGCGCCCCGTCCCCTCCCAACTGGTGCGCCACACCTCGCTGATGATCTGTTCCCGGCGGAAGACGACGCCGGGGCGCTGCGCGAGCAGGGCGAGCAGGTCGAACTCCTTGCGGGTGAGCTGGACGACGGATCCGTCCACCGTCACCTGCCGCGTGGGCAGTTCGATGTGCACGGCGCCGAGCCGCAGCCCGTTCTCGGCCGCGGGCGCGCTCTCGCCGCCGGCCGTGCGACGGCTGACGGCGTGGATACGAGCGAGCAGTTCCCCGGTGTCGTACGGCTTCACCACGTAGTCGTCGGCACCGAGGTTGAGCCCGTGGATGCGCGAGCGTACGTCCGCGCGCGCGGTCACCATGATGACGGGGGTCGAGGTGCGCTTGCGGATCTTGCCGCACACCTCGTAGCCGTCCTGGTCGGGCAGTCCGAGGTCGAGCAGGACGACACCGAAGGCGTCGGGTTCGGGGACGAGCGCCTGCAGCGCCTCCTCGCCGTTGCGCGCGTGGTGCACCGTGAAGCCGTGCCGGGACAGCACGGCGGACAGGGCCGCGGCGACGTGGTCGTCGTCCTCCACGAGCAGCAGTCTCATTCCGGCCCCCTCTCACGTCCCGGCCTCTTCAGGTTCACCAAGGCATCCACGCCGATACATAAGTACGACGTCAAGAGCCTCCCGGTTACGTCCGTGTTCCGTTATGCACCCGGTACGCGGGGCGGCCGCCCCCTTCACCCATAGTGTCCGGTTGCAGCCGGATCGTTATGCTCAATTTCCCCTCAGATGTAATGACGCTGGTCGTACGGCGTTATTACTGTCCTCCCAACCGAGGAGGATGGAGCAAGACCCCGATGACCGAAGTTTCGGTGACCAAGGACGCCACTCCCCCTGCGGGCGACGCGCTGGTCACGCTGAGCCGAGTCAACAAGCACTTCGGCGCGCTGCACGTGCTCCAGGACATCGACCTGACCATCACGCGGGGCGAGGTCGTCGTCGTCATCGGCCCGTCGGGCTCCGGCAAGTCGACGCTGTGCCGCACGATCAACCGCCTGGAGACCACCGACTCCGGCTCCATCACGATCGACGGCAAGCCGCTGCCGCAGGAGGGCAAGGAGCTCGCGAAGCTCCGTGCCGACGTGGGCATGGTCTTCCAGTCCTTCAACCTCTTCGCGCACAAGACGGTGCTCGAGAACGTGACGCTGGGCCAGGTCAAGGTCCGCAAGACGGACAAGAAGCAGGCCGAGGAGAAGGCCCGCGCGCTCCTCGACCGCGTCGGTGTGGGTGCGCAGGCGGACAAGTACCCCGCACAGCTCTCCGGCGGTCAGCAGCAACGCGTCGCCATCGCAAGGGCGTTGGCGATGGACCCGAAGGTGATGCTCTTCGACGAGCCGACATCGGCGCTCGACCCGGAGATGATCAACGAGGTCCTCGAGGTGATGCAGCAGCTCGCCCGGGACGGCATGACGATGGTGGTGGTCACGCACGAGATGGGCTTCGCCCGCTCCGCGGCCAACCGCGTCGTCTTCATGGCGGACGGCCGCATCGTCGAAGAGGCCGCGCCCGACCAGTTCTTCAGCAACCCGCGCAGTGATCGGGCCAAGGACTTCCTGTCGAAGATCCTGCACCACTAGACGCGCGCCGCACGTGCGCCCTCAACGGAGGCCCCGCGCGCGCGTGTTGAGTTTTTCTCTGCCGAATCTGCCGACACAAAGGATGTTCACCATGATGCTCCGCAAGATCACCGCGGCGACCTCCGTCGCTCTCGCGCTCGCCGTCACCGCCACTGCGTGCGGCGGCAGCGACGACGACAAGGGCTCCGGCGGCAAGAAGATCACCATCGGCATCAAGTTCGACCAGCCGGGCATCGGTCAGAAGACCCCGGAGGGCAAGTACACGGGCTTCGACGTCGACGTCGCCACGTATGTCGCCAAGCAGCTCGGCTACGACGCCGGCGACATCGAGTGGAAGGAATCCAAGAGCGCCGACCGCGAGACGATGCTGCAGCGCGGTGACGTGGACTTCATCGCCGCCTCGTACTCGATCAACGACGAGCGCGCCGCCAAGGTCGACTTCGCGGGTCCGTACCTCCTCGCCCACCAGGACGTCCTGATCCGGGCGAACGACAACTCGATCAAGTCCCCGGCGGACCTGAACAACAAGAAGCTGTGTTCGGTGACGGGCTCGACGTCCGCGCAGAACGTCCACGACAAGCTCGCCCCCAAGGCCCAGCTCCAGAGCTACGGCGGCTACTCGGAGTGCCTGACCGGTGTCGAGAACAACGCGATCGACGCCCTCACCACCGATGACTCGATCCTCGCCGGTTACGCCTCGCAGTCCCAGTTCAAGGGCAAGTTCAAGCTGGGCGGCTTCAAGATGACCAACGAGAACTACGGCATCGGCGTCAAGAAGGGCAGCGACCTCAAGGCCAAGATCAACACGGCCCTGGAGAAGATGGTCTCGGACGGTTCCTGGGAGAAGGCCGTGAAGGCCAACTTCGGCCCGGCGGGCTACAAGAACGAGCCCGCGCCGAAGATCGGCAACATCGTCAAGTAACGCGGTGAAGCAGGGCTTGGCGGTCCGTCCGGCCGGATGGACCGCCAAGCCCTGACCACATCTGGCAGCCCTCCACATACGCGGAAGCGCGGGAGATCGTGTTCGACTTTCTTGAAGGTTACGACCTGCTGGGAGCGTTCTGGGTGACGGTGAAACTCACCGCTCTCTCAGCCGTCGGCTCCCTCATATGGGGAACCGTACTGGCCGGCATGCGCGTCAGTCCGGTGCCTTTGATGCGCGGCTTCGGCACCGCGTACGTCAACATCGTGCGGAACATCCCGCTGACGATCATCATCGTGTTCACGTCGCTCGGCCTGTTCCAGACGCTGCAGATCAGCCTCGGCGCCTCCGACTTCAACACGATCAACTTCCGCCTCGCGGTGCTCGGTCTGACCGCCTACACCTCGGCGTTCGTCTGTGAGGCACTGCGCTCGGGCATCAACACGGTGCCCGTCGGCCAGGCGGAGGCGGCCCGCGCGCTCGGCCTCAGCTTCAACCAGGTGCTCGGCCTCGTGATCCTGCCGCAGGCCTTCCGCTCGGTCGTGGGTCCGCTGGCCAACGTACTGATCGCGCTCACCAAGAACACGACCGTGGCCTCCGCCATCGGTGTGGCCGAAGCCGCGGCGCTGATGAAGAGCATGATCGAGAACGAGGCCCAACTCATCCTGATCTCCGCCGTCTTCGCGTTCGGCTTCATCGTCCTGACGATGCCGACCGGTCTGCTCTTCGGCTGGCTGAGCAAGAAGGTGGCGGTGAAGCGATGACCTCGGTCCTCTACGACGCCCCCGGCCCCCGGGCCAAGCGGCGCAACATCCTCTACTCGATCCTCTTCCTGATCGCCTTCGCCGCCGTGATCTGGTGGGTCGTCGTCGCACTGAACGACAAGCACCAGCTCGACTGGGAGAAGTGGAAGCCCTTCTTCACGGACAACCTGCCGTGGAAGACCTACATCTGGCCGGGCCTTCAGAACACCCTGAAGGCGGCAGCGCTGGCGATGGTCATCGCCCTGCCGCTGGGCGCGCTCTTCGGCATCTCGCGCCTCTCCGACCACCTGGCGGTACGCCTCCCTTCGAGTGTGGTCATCGAGTTCTTCCGCGCCATCCCGGTGCTGATCCTGATGGTGTTCGCGAACGCGGCGTTCGCCGAGTACACGGACATCCCCACGGACGACCGCCCGCTCTACGCCGTCGTCACGGGCCTCGTGCTCTACAACGCGTCCGTCCTCGCCGAGGTCGTCCGCGCGGGCATCCTGTCCCTCCCCAAGGGCCAGTCGGAGGCCGCGTACGCCATCGGCCTGCGCAAGGGTCAGACGATGCGCTCGATCCTGCTGCCGCAGTCGGTGACGGCCATGCTGCCGGCCATCGTCAGCCAGCTGGTCGTGATCGTGAAGGACACCGCCCTGGGCGGTGCGATGCTCACGTTCTCCGAACTCCTCGCGTCCGTACGCCCGATGAGTGCCGCATATGGAGCAAACACGATCGCCTGCTTCACGATCGTCGCGGTCATCTTCGTGGCCATCAACTTCTCGCTCACGACCTTCGCGTCCTGGCTCGAGGGGCGGCTGCGCCGCGGCAAGAAGTCGACCGGTGCGGTGCTGCCTGCGGCAGCCGTCGGCGGAACGGAGTCCACGGGCGCGGGCGGCGGGTTCGGCACCGCCCTTTAACGGGTCGTCCTACGGTCACACGACCGTTCCGGTACCACGGAGGCAGTGGCGTGATCGCCACTGCCTCCGTCACTTGACGCAAGCACCGGCAATGGGTTGCATACGCTCTGTGAACGCGCACCCCGCTCCAACTGCCCGTCCCTGTACGTCCAGTACGCCGCCCGCACCGTCTCACGGGCCGCTTCTCGGGGCAGGAGGAGCCGCGCCGTGGATCCGGTGATCGTCGTCGGCGCGGGCCCTGTCGGGCTCACGCTGTCCCTCGCCCTCGCCCGCCACGGCGTCCCTTCCGTCGTGCTCGACGAGGGCTCCGGCAAGGACGAAGAGCGCCCCGCGCGCACGGTCGTCCTCCGGGAGGACACCGCCGCGCTGGTCGAGCGTCTGGCCGGTACGTCGTTCGACGGAGTGGGCGCCCGCTGGGCCGGTTGGCGTTCGCTGCGCCGCAAGCAGGAGATGCGTACGCTCACCTTCGGTGAGCAACTGCCTGCTCCGCTGCACCTCGCCCAGCACGAACTGACCGGAGCACTGCGCGAGGCCGTCGCCCAGGAGCGGCTCGTCAAGGTCGCCGTCGACAGCCGCCTCGACTCGATCGAGGAGGAGAGGTCCGGCCTCACCGCGCACACCCGCGGCCCCAAGGGCACGTGGTGGCGCGGCAGTTACCTGGTGGGCTGCGACGGCCCGCGCTCCACGGTCCGCAAGCTGCTCGACATCCGCTTCCCTGGACGCACCGCCGTCGAGCGCCACGCGGTCGCCGCCCTGCGCACGGAACTTCCGTGGCCCGGTGAGGCGTTGCTCCATCGGAGCCCTCCGTGGCGGACCTCGGGCCCTTCGGGTGCGGAGGTCGTCGGCCGCCCCCTCGCCGACGGCGTCTGGCGCGTGGACTGGCTGCTGCCGCCCCGCAGCGACCTGGTCACCCCGGACGTGCTGGTGGCGCGCATCCGGGAGACCCTCGCGGGCTGGTGCGGAGGCTCCACCCCGCCGTACGAGCTGCTGGACACGGGCGTCCACACGGTTCACCACCGGCTCGCCCGCCGCTGGCGCGTGGGCCGCGTCTTCCTCGCCGGGGACGCCGCTCACCTGCTGGGCGCACTCGGCACCCAGGGCCTGGACGAGGGGCTGCGCGACGCGGACAACCTGGCGTGGAAGCTGGCCCTGGCCTGGCACGACGGGCCGCGCCCCGCCCCGGATGCGCTGCTCGACAGCTATCAGGCCGAGCGCCGCGCCGTCGTCGCCGGCCGGCTGCGCGCCGCCGACCAGGCGCTGCCGATACTGCGTGGTGGCGGCGGGCTCCGTTCGTACGTGCCGGGCTCGGCACGCGGGCACGACGCGCTGCTCGCCGACGGTCACCTGGGGCACGGCCCGCTGGGCGCGCCCGGGGCGTACGCCGACTCGCCGCTCGCGCCCCCGCCCACCGAGTCGCAGGTGGACGTGGGCACGGCACCGGGCGCCCCGGTCGCCGACGTCCGCGTGACGGCACCCGACGGCTCCTTCGTACGGCTGCGGGACCGGCTCGGCCTCGGACATCTGCTGGTCGTCCTCGTGGCCCCCGGAACCGGCGTGTGGGAGCGCAAGCACTGGATGTCCGCAGGTCTGATGCCCCGCCTCGCGGCCGCCGTCGCGGCGCTGCCCCACGAGGCCGAACTGCTCGTCGCGGAGGACTATCCCGGGGCCGCCGCCCACTCGGTGCTGCTGATCCGGCCCGACGGACATCTGGTGACGGCGCAGGGCGGCGTGCGTCCGGCAGAGCTGTACGAAGCGGCGCAGACGGCTCTCGGCGGAGCCGCGGTGGAGCGTGAGGAGGAGGCCGCAGACGTGGGTTGACCAGCGCACACCGTCATGGTGTACTCCGGAACGTGACGATCGACACCGATGTACGCCTGTGGCGGAGGGTCCATATGGACCTGGTCCGCTACGCGGGCTGCATGTGTCGCCCGTCCTGCTGAATTCGCCTTCTCTTCCTTCCGCGTGCCCTGTCTCGTGGTGCCCTCTCGTCGGCACTTGCGGCACGCGTCCTTTGCGAACTCCAGGACGGTACCCGTGTCACTTCCCACGTCCCCCCTCGCGTCACCCGGGGCCGCCGCTGCCGAAGCGGCGCCCACCCAGGCCGATCTGCTCGACTTCGTCCGCCGCACTGCCGCCGACCGCGAACTGATCGCCTCGCTGCCCCTCGATCCCGAAGGCCGTACCTGGGTACGGCTCGAAGGGCCCGGCGGCAGCGAGGCCTGGCTGATCGGCTGGCCGCCGGGCACCGGCACCGGCTGGCACGACCACGCCGAGTCCGTCGGCGCCTTCCTCACCGCGTCGGGCGAGTTGAAGGAGTACTCCCTCGCCGCACGGCTGCCCGCCGACGGCTGGAAGACCCTGGAACTGTCCGAAGGGGTCGACAGGGAACGCCGGTTGACGGCCGGTCAGGGCCGCGCCTTCGGCCGCCACCATGTGCACGAGGTCCTGAACGAGTCCCCCACCGAGCACGCCGTCTCGGTGCACGCCTACTACCCGCCGCTCCCGCAGATCCGCCGCTACAGCCGCAGCGGCCCGGTACTGCGCCTGGAGACCGTCGAGCGCCCGGAGGACTGGCAGTGAGCACCCCTTCCTCTTCGCCCGTGGGCATCGACGAGTTGCTGGAACAGGTGCGCTCCGGGCTCGATCGGGTCGAGGCCCGGGAGGCGTTCGACGCGGCATCGTCGGGCGAGGCGCTCCTGGTCGACATCCGGTACGCGGCCCTGCGCGAGCGGGACGGTCTGATTCCCGGCGCCCTGGTGGTCGAGCGCAACGAACTGGAATGGCGCCTCGATCCCCGGGGCAGCCACCGCGCCCCCGAGGCGACGGGTCACGATCTGCGCGTCGTGGTCATCTGCAACGAGGGCTACGCCTCCAGCCTCGCGGCCGCGTCCCTGCGGCAGTTGGGACTGCACCGGGCGACGGACCTGGTGGGCGGATTCCAGGCGTGGCGGTCGGCCGGGCTTCCAGTGACGTCGGCGTGACAGTGGGTGCCTCTTGCCGTAAGGGGCACCCACTATTGCGCGACGTGGGCAATCGGCACGCCGGTGGCCGCGCCGCAGCGGGCCATGCAAGCAGACCGCCCTCGCCCGAATCCGGCATCGGCATCGGCATCGGCATCGGCATCGGCATCGGCCCACGATTTGCCTGCACCACGTGACGAACCGTTCACC
The DNA here is from genome assembly GCF_044460595.1 of Streptomyces sp. NPDC050085. Lineage (NCBI taxonomy): Bacteria > Bacillati > Actinomycetota > Actinomycetes > Kitasatosporales > Streptomycetaceae > Streptomyces > Streptomyces sp. NPDC050085. The sequence continues at coordinate 1,912,827 of NZ_JBITJZ010000001.1, forward strand.
ACCCTGTGGCCGGCTCCCCGAGCCGAACCCGCTACCCGGCGTCCAGCGACAGCCCACCTACTCCCCGAACTCCAAGTCCTCGGTCTCCTCCCCCTCTTCCTCCAGCGCCTGACGCACCACCCGCAGCGCCATCCCCTCGGGATACCCCTTGCGGGCGAGCATGCCCGCGAGGCGGCGCAGCCGCTTGTCACGGTCGAGTCCGCGCGTGGAGCGGAGCTTGCGGGCGACGAGTTCGCGCGCGGTCTCCTCCTCCCGCTCGGTGTCGAGCTGCCCGACCGCCTCCTCGATCACCGTGGAGTCCACGCCCTTGGTACGCAGCTCGCGGGCGAGTGCCCGTCTGGCCAGACCCCGCCCGTGATGGCGGGACTCCACCCAGGCGTCCGCGAAGGCACTGTCGTTGATCAGCCCGACTTCCTCGAACCGGGACAGCACTTCGTCCGCGATCTCGTCCGGGATCTCCCGCTTGCGCAGGGCGTCGGCCAACTGCTTGCGCGTGCGCGGGGTCCCGGTGAGCAGGCGCAGACAGATGTTCCGCGCCCGCTCCGCCGGGTCCCCTGACGGCTCCCCTCGCTCGGCCCTCGACGAGTCAGGGGGGCCGTCGTCTGGTGCGGCGCCGGACGGATCCCCGAATCCGCCCCTGCGCCGACGCCCGCGCGACGCGGCCCCGCCCCGTGAACGTCCCCCGCGGCGCGGCCCGTCCGCCGCGCCGTCCCCCGGCGCGCCGTCGTGCCCGTCTTCCCCGTACGCGGCCTCGTCGTACGCCCTGTGGTCGCCCCCGCGCCCCGGCCCCTCAGGGGCGGCGGGGCGGGCGTCGTACTCGGCCCATTCGGTTCGGCGTGTCACGGACTAGCTCTTGGCCGCCGCGGCCTTGGACTTGGCGGCCTTGGGCGCGGGCACCGTCTTGGCCGCGTCCTCGGCGGGGGCCTCCGCCACCGCGTCCGCGCCCGGCTCGCTGCCCGGCTCCTCCGTCTTCCTCACACCGACGCCCAGCTTCTCCTTGATCTTCTTCTCGATCTCGTTGGCCAGGTCGGGGTTGTCCTTCAGGAAGTTGCGCGCGTTCTCCTTGCCCTGGCCGAGCTGGTCGCCCTCGTACGTGTACCAGGCGCCGGCCTTGCGGACGAAGCCGTGCTCCACGCCCATGTCGATCAGGCCGCCCTCACGGGAGATGCCCTGGCCGTAGAGGATGTCGAACTCGGCCTGCTTGAAGGGCGGCGCGACCTTGTTCTTGACGACCTTGACGCGGGTGCGGTTGCCCACCGCGTCCGTGCCGTCCTTCAGGGTCTCGATGCGGCGGATGTCCATGCGCACGGAGGCGTAGAACTTCAGCGCACGACCACCGGTCGTGGTCTCCGGCGAGCCGAACATCACGCCGATCTTCTCGCGGAGCTGGTTGATGAAGATCGCGGTGGTCTTCGACTGGTTGAGCGCGCTGGTGATCTTCCGGAGCGCCTGGCTCATCAAGCGGGCCTGCAGACCCACGTGCGAGTCACCCATCTCGCCCTCGATCTCCGCACGCGGCACGAGCGCGGCGACGGAGTCGATGACGATGAGGTCGAGGGCGCCGGAGCGGACCAGCATGTCGACGATCTCGAGAGCCTGCTCACCGTTGTCCGGCTGCGACAGGATCAGGTTGTCGATGTCGACGCCGAGCTTCTTCGCGTACTCGGGGTCGAGGGCGTGCTCGGCGTCCACGAAGGCCACCGCGCCGCCCGCCCGCTGGGCGTTGGCCACGGCGTGCAGGGTCAGGGTCGTCTTACCGGAGGACTCCGGGCCGTACACCTCCACCACGCGGCCCCGAGGGATGCCGCCGACGCCGAGCGCGACGTCGAGCGCGGTCGACCCGGTGGGGATGACCTCGATGGGCTCATTCGGCCGCTCGCCCATGCGCATCACTGCGCCCTTGCCGAACTGCCGTTCAATCTGTGCGAGCGCGGCGTCGAGCGCCTTCTCGCGGTCGGTTCCTGCCATGGGTTCCACCCGGTTTGCTTGAGTCGATCGCTTCACGTCAAAGACGCTAACGCCTGCCACTGACAATCGGCCTCGACGCCCGTCCGCCTGTGGATAACTCGAGGCTCTTCGCCCGGCCACTGTCCCCGGATCCCTTGGGATTCCCGGGAAGTGAGCTCCTGGACACTCCATAAGAATGGATGTTCGATTTTAGTGTCAAGCGCACCACGCGGCGCTTGCCCCTCGTCTTCCGCCGGTACGGGCGGCGCTTCAGCCTCCGGTGCCGACCGGCCGATACCTCAGGTCCACAGCCGCCAGGCGATCGTCACCGTTGAGCGACTCCAACCGGACCGGGACGCCTCCGGGCCGGTCGAAGAGCCGGATCCCGTCACCGAGCAGTACCGGAGCGACATGCAGGTCGATGCGGTCGATCAGGCCGCGCTCGAGGAGTTGGCGGCCGATCGTGGGCGAGAAGACCTCGAGGTTCTTGCCGCCGGCGGCCTCGAGCCCGATCCGGACCGCCTCGGCCACGTCACAGCTCAGGAACGTCACACCGGCGACGGGCCGCGCGTCCTCAGGATGGTGCGTCAGGACGAAGAGCGGTCCCTGCCACGCACCGCCGTAGATGGCGCCGGGGTCGGGGCAGGCGTCCCAGCCCTCCCGGCCGCCCAGCACGGCGCCGGTCGTCCCCGCGTACTCCTCGACGAGGCCGGGCCGCAGCGAGAAGCCCGTCATCCAGTCCATCGCATGGTCCGGCCCGGCCACGAAGCCGTCCAGCGACATGGTGAAGTGCCAGAGCACCTGCCCCTGACAGGCACGTTCTGGGGAAGTCTCCGCGGTGTCCGCGGAGACTTCAGTGTTCGCGATGCCTGTGACATCCGCGATATCCATGGGCGTTCCTCTCGCCGGTATCCCTCGGGAGCCCTTGGAGCTCTAGGAGCTCTAGGAGCCCTCGGTGTCCTCGATCTCCCTCCTACCGGTCGACCCGATTCCCCCGCAGAACTCATCGCCGGCCTGGAGAAATCCCACCGCCGACACCGGCCGGGAACTGCGCTGGATCGGCCACCTCTTCGTGCCCGGCATCTTCGACGGCGAGCACCGCTTCGTGCTCACCGCCACGCCCTCGGGCGGGACGCGCCTGGAGCAGAGCGAGCGGTTCTCCGGGCTGCTCATCTCCTTCACGGGCAAGCTGATCGAGCACACCAAGGCCGACTTCGCCCGGCTCAACACCGCCCTGAAGGAACACGCGGAATGCAGCCGCGCCGCACCCTGACCGCCGAGCTTGGCCGCCGAGCACGGCCGCCAAGCGGTCAAGTCCGGCCGCCACCCACGGCCGTACTCCCCACGTCGTACGACAGATGTCTTCGGCCGGACGACGACCACGAGGGGCGACAGGACGAGCCTTGACGGCATGCAGACCTCCGCACGTCGAGAAGCGAACCCTGAGGCAGCCGGCCTCTCCCGGGCCCCAGCCGGCACCGGCGCCCCGTGGCGCGCGGCCCGTCCCGCCGAGCGCCTGTGCCACGCGGTCGGTGTCGCCCTGGTCCTGTCCGGCCTCGTCCACCTCGTCGTCTACGCGGTCGACGGCGGCCCGTGGGACGGTCCCGTCTCCTGGCGCAAGCCCATCACCTTCGGGCTCTCCTTCGGACTGACGCTGATCGCCCTGACCTGGGTGACGTCGTACGTGCGCGTCGGCGCGCGGCTGCGGGCCGTCCTGCTCGTCGTGTTCGCGGCCGACTGCGTCCTGGAGGTCGGTGGCATCACCCTTCAGGCGTGGCGCAGGGTCCCCTCGCACCTCAACATGGAGACCGCTCTCGACACGGCCGTCTCCATGTCGCTCGCCGTGGGCGGCGGCATCCTTGTGGTGCTCCTGACGGTCTTCGCCGTCGCCTCCTTCAAGAGGCCCCCGAGCGGCCCTACGGGGATGCCCCTCGCCGTCCGCGCGGGCTTCGCCGTCCTTCTGGTCGCGCTCGCGTCCGGAGCGGCGATGATCGCGCGCGGTGTGGCGCTCACGAAGACCGGCCACCAGGAGGTGGCCTATCACTCGACAGCCGCCTTGAAGCCACTGCACGGGGTGAGCCTGCACGCCGTGCTCGTCCTGCCCGTCCTGGCCTGGCTGATGTCGCGTACGGCATGGAGTGCGCGGACCAAGGAGCGCGTGATGTATGCGGCGGTCGGCGGCTACGCGGCCGCGGTCCTCGCCGTAGGCGCGTGGGCAGCCGTCACGTACTGACCGGAGTACTGACCGGAGTACTGATCGCAGTACAGACCGGAACGTGCCCACCGGTCTGACGTGTGTCCAACGCGCCTACTGGTCCTCGGAGTTCGACGCCGCCGACCGGCTCGATGTGTCCGACGGACCCGGCGCACCCGGCTCGTTCGGTCCCCGCAGGGCGCCCCTCACGCGCGCGAGGACCGTCGCTCCGCCGCGTCTGCGGTGCCCGTGCACGCGCGGGTCGTCGGTGACGTCGTACCGCTTCACATACGCCCCCAGGAACGCCTGGAGCGTCGCGACGGCAGGGATCGCGATCAGCGCGCCCACGGCGCCGAGCAGGGCCGTGCCCGCGATGACCGACCCGAAGGCGACCGCGGGATGGATGTCCACCGTCTTCGAGGTCAGCTTCGGCTGCAGCATGTAGTTCTCGAACTGCTGGTACACGACTACGAAGACGAGCACCCACAGCGCGTACCAGGGGTCCACTGTGAAGGCGATCAGCATCGGCAGGGCGCCCGCCAGGTAGGTGCCGATGGTCGGGATGAACTGCGAGACCAGGCCGACCCACACACCGAGCACCGGCGCGTACGGAACACCCAGGGCCTGCAGCAGGATGTAGTGCGCGACTCCGGAGATCAGCGCCATCAGGCCGCGCGAGTACAGGTAGCCGCCGGTCTTGTCGACGGCGATCTCCCAGGCGCGCAGCACCTCCGCCTGCTTGGCGGGCGGCAGCACCGAGCACAGAGCGCGCCGCAGCCGGGGCCCGTCGGCGGCGAAGTAGAACGAGAACAGCCCGATCGTCAGCAGCTGGAACAGCCCGCCGAGCACCTGCGCGGACACGTCCAGGACGCCGCTCGCGCTGTTCTGGACGTACTTCTGGAGCCAGTCCGAGTGCAGCAGGCTGTCCTGGACCTCGACCCTGTTGAGCTCCGTGTGGAAGGTCTCGTTGATCCAGTTGATGACCTGGTCGAGGTACTTCGGGAAGTCCTCGACCATGTCCACGATCTGGCCCGCGAGCATCGACCCCATCAGGAAGACGAAGCCCGCGCCCGCGATGAACACGGCGAGGAAGACGAGGAACGTGGCGAGTCCGCGGCGCAGGCCGCGTCCCGACATCCAGCTCACCGCGGGCTCCACCGCGAGCGCGAGGAAGAACGCGATCAGTACGTTGATCAGCAGGCCGGTGACCTGGTGGAAGGCCCAACTGCCCAGCTGGAAGCAGGCGATGAGGGCAAGCGCGAGCACCATGGCGCGCGGCAGCCAGCGCGGCATGCCCGCGCGCGGGCTCGGCGCCGGGGCCGGCGGCCGCTCGGGGGGCGTCGTGCCGGGCGGTGCGGCGTCGGCCGTCACGTGAGGGGTCTCGTCTGTCGCTGCCACGGTGCCAGTCTCGCCCACGCCGCCGACAATCTGTCCACACTCCCGGTCGGGCACCTCGGTCACTGCTTGTCGTAGGGCACGTCCATGGTGGTGCACACCACACGCCAGACGTCCTTCGCCTCCCAGCCGGAGTCGAGCGCCTGGTGGATCGTGCGTCCGCCGAGCCCCGCCATCACGTGGTCGCGCGCGAACGTGTCGGCGTACCCGGACCCGAAGTGATCCGCCATCCGCTGCCAGAAGACCGTCAACCGCATGACTCCAGTATCCCGCCCCTGAGAGTGCAGCCCTGCCCGGGAGGCTTCCCGAGAACGCTTTCCGCCCTACGGTCGGTGCATGGCCGAAACCGGAGCTTCCCCACTCCCCTCATCGCCGTCGGCACTCTCCCCGCTCTCCCGTGCCGAATCCTTCGTCTGGCAGACCGCGCGCGCCCTGGAACAGCGTCGCTTCGCCTATCACTTCCTGGAGGGCTCGGCCGCCGCGGCCGACGCCGTCGAGACCGCCCTGGCCGCCTACCGCAACGAGGACGACGGGTACGGGTACGCCCTGGAACCCGATCTGCGCGGCCCCGTCAGCCAGCCCCTGCACACCGCTCTCGCACTGCGCGTCCTGGACTCGATCGGGCGCTGCTCGGGTCAACGCGTGGACCGTGTGTGCCGGTATCTGACGGCCGCCTCCACCCCGGAAGGCGCCCTTCCGGCGGTGCATCCCAGCCAACGCGGCTATCCGCACGCCCCCTTCGTGCCCGTGGTGGACGACCCGCCGAGCGAACTGCTGGCCACCGGGCCCGTCGTCGGCCTCCTGCACCGCAACGAGGTGTGGCACGCCTGGCTGTTCCGGGCCACCGACTTCTGCTGGTCCGCCGTCGAATCCCTGAAGACGTCGCATCCGTACGAGGTCGAGGCGGCGGTCGCCTTCTTGGACGGCGTCCCGGACCGCTCGCGCGCGCGGGCGGCCGCCGACCGCCTTGGCCGCCTCGTACGCGAGCAGCGACTGGCGGTGCTCGATCCGGACCGCAGGGACGACTACCCGGTCGCCCCCGGCTACGCGCCGGGCGAGCACCACTACCCGTGCGACTACGCGAAGGCGCCCGAGTCGCTGGCCCGCTCCTGGTTCACCGACGAGGAGATGTCCCGCGCGCTCGACCACCTGGAGAGCGAGCAGCAGGAGGACGGCGGCTGGCCGGTCAACTGGCGCCAGTGGGCACCCGGGATCTCCGCGGAGGCGCGCCCCATGGTGACGATCGAGGCACTGCGCACACTGCGCGCCTACGGACGCGCCTTGTAGTTCTGCGAGTCTCGTTCTAGGAGCCACGTTCAACGAGTCGCGCTCTATGCGTCGTGCTCTATGCATCGCGTTCTACGGGTCACGTTCTATGCGTCGCGCAGCAGGAGTGCCGCGATGGCGAGCGCCGTGCCGCGCGGTGACGACAAGTCGATGCCCGTCTGCTCGGCGATCTTCGCGAGCCGGTTGTCGACCGTGTTCGGATGCAGCGCGAGCGCGGCGGCGGTGGCCCGGCGGTCCTGCTGGTGGGACAGGTGGGTGCGCAGCGTCTCCAGGAGTTCGGGCCGTTCGGCGACCGGGTCGAGAAGCGCTGCGATGCGGTGACTGCTCTCGTTGCGCCGCGAGAGGTGGTACTCGAGCAGGACGTCGTCGAGGCGGTGCAGCGCGGGCGGCAGACCGCACACACGCGTGATGCGGAGAATCTCGGTCGCGGTGCGGGCCGCGTCGGTGATGTGCTCGGGTCCGTCCGCCCGTACGGCGGCCACGCGCACGTGCAGCCCGCTGGCCTTGCTGAGGTGCTGCGGCAGATCCTCGGGAGGGGTGCAGTCCCGGGGCACGATGACGCGCCCGCCGTCGCCGTCCAGGAGCGCCAGCACGTCCACGCCGAAGGCCCGGTCCAGCACCGTCTGCACGCGCCTCAGGCGGCGCCGCACGGCGACCGGCCCCTCGGCCGGCGGCGAGTCCAGGCCGAGCGCGAGGACGAGGGCGGGGCCTTCGAGGCGGAGCTGGTCGAGCAGCACGTGGCCCGGCGGCACCATGCCGTCGAGCAGGCCGCGCACCAACGACCGCTGCTGCGCGCGCTGTTCGGCCTCCAGGGCGGAGCGCTCGTCCAGGTACGTCTCGGCGACCGCACCCACGACGGCGGGATGGCTCTGCAGCAGGATGTCGACCAGTTCGACGAGGGCGGCCTCCTCGCCCGGCCGCGCCACGTCGCGCAGCGCCTGCCACAGGACGTAGACGCCGAGCGCGTGGGTCCGCAGCAGCAGGTGCAGCGGCATGCCCTCCTCGGCGCGCTGGGCGGCCCTCTCGCGGAACAGCCGGTGACCGCCGGGCTCGTCCAGGTCGGGGTCGCTGACACGGCGCAGGAACAACCGTACGCCGTACCTGGCGGTCGCCGCGATCTCCAGGTCCTTCACGTCGTCGGGCAGGTCCCCGTACCCGGGCAGTTCCTCGAAGGAATCGCGGGCCATGCGGCGGGCCAGTTCGTTGACGCGCGGCTCACAGCGCGCGGCGAGGGAGCGCGCTTCGGGGGACAGCGTCATGGTTCCTCCCTCGGCCGTCTACGTCTCAGCCGTCTACGTAGTGGCCCGTTGTGACGCGTCACATTACCCAGGCGACCTGTGTGTGACGTGGGGCGGTGTTCCACGTCACAGATGGCGCCTTAACTCGTGTGCGGCCGCGGACGACATCTGCGTTCGCCGGCGGACCGCCCGCACATGGAGGAGCCGCACACATGACAGAGCACAACGCAGCCGAGAACGGACCTGCGGACTACGCCGCCTATGCCGACCGGGTCTGGCAGGGCACGGAGACCCTCCTCCCGCATCTGTCGGGTGCGTACACCGGGGACGGGCTCGTGCGCCTGCACGCGCGCGTGGGCTTCTTTCCGGCTTTCGCCAACGTGACGGCCTTCGACACCAGCGACGGGGTCGTCCTCGTCGACTCGGGCGACTTCCGCACGGCGACCCAACTGCACGCTGCGGTCCGCGAGTTCGGGGCCGGGCCCGTGCGCTCCGTGGTGTACACGCACGGGCACGTGGACCACGTCTTCGGGGTCTTCCCCTTCGACAAGGAGGCGGCGGAAACGGGGACGGCCCGCCCCGAGGTGGTCGCGCACGAGGCCGTCCCGGCCCGCTTCGACCGCTACATACGGACGGCCGGTTACAACTCCTGGATCAACCGCAGGCAGTTCGGCGTGCCCTCCTTGGAGTGGCCCACGACGTACCGCTACCCGGACACCGTCTACCGGGACCGGTTGACGCTGCGCCAAGGGGAGTTGACGTTCGAGCTCGTCCACGCGCGTGGGGAGACCGACGACCACACCTACGTATGGGTGCCGGAGGTGAAGGCCCTGTGCACGGGCGACCTGTTCATCTGGAACACCCCGAACGCGGGCAACCCCCAGAAGGTGCAGCGCTACCCGGAGGACTGGGCCCGTGCTCTGCGCGCCATGCAGGAGTTGGGCGCCGAGCTGCTGCTGCCCGGGCACGGCGTGCCGATCGTGGGCGCCGCGCGCGTGCACCGGGCGCTGGACGACACCGCGCGCCTCCTGGAGTCGCTGTGCGAGCAGACGCGGGCCCTCATGAACGCCGGCCACCGGCTCGACGCGGTGATCCACGGGGTGAAGGTCCCCGAGGAGCTGCTGTCCCGGCCGTATCTCCACCCGGCGTACGACGAGCCCGAGTTCGTCGTACGCAACCTGTGGCGGCTGTGGGGCGGCTGGTACGACCAGAACCCTGCGCACCTCAAGCCGGCCCCCGAAGCCTCGGTCGCCGCCGAGTACGCGCGGGCCGCGGGCGGTGCCCCCGCACTGGCCGCGCGAGCCCTGGAACTGCTCGCGCAGGGTGAGGTGCGGCTCGCCTCGCACCTGGCGGAGACGGCGGCCCTGGCGGCGCCCTCCGATCGGGAGGTGGCACGCGCGCGTGCCGAGGTTTTCGAGCAGCGTGCCCTGAAGGAGACCTCCACCATGGCGCGCGGAGTCTTCAACTGGGCGGCCGCCGAGTCCGCCGCGGTGGCCGAAGACACCGATGTGGCCACGGAGTTGACGCGCTCCCCCGAAGGCCGCAAGCGCGCCGAAGGCATGATCAGCGTGGGCGTGGTCGACGACGAGGACGGGTGCTGCTGATGCCCGGCGCCTGGCGCACCACCTGGCTGCTGCTCACCTTCATGGTGGTGAATTTCGCCGACAAGGCGGTCCTCGGGCTCGCGGGCCCGGAGATCAGGGCCGACTTCGGCATCACCCGCCAGGAGTTCGGCACCGCCCAGTCCGCGTTCTTCGCGCTCTTCTCGATCGCGGCTCTCGGGGTCTCCGCCCTCACCAAACGCGTCCGTACGACGACCCTGTTGCTGGTCCTCGCCCTGATGTGGTCGGCGGCGCAGCTGCCGATGCTGTGGGGCGCGGCCGGGTTCGGCACCCTGGTCGCCACCCGGGTCCTGCTCGGCGCCACCGAGGGCCCCGCGTCACCGGTCGCGATGCACCACGTGCACGGCTGGTTCCCGCAGCGCGAGCGGACCCTGCCGACCGCGATCCTGCTCGTCGGCGCGGCGGCCGGGGTCGCCGTGGCCTCGCCGGTCCTGAGCTGGGTCATCACGCACTGGGGCTGGCGCTGGTCGTTCGGCGTGGTGGGCCTGGTGGGCGTCGTCTGGGCGACGGCGTGGCGCATCTGGGGCGCGGAGGGTCCGATGGCCCCCTCGGTCGCCAAGGCGGCCCGCGGAGCCGCACAGGACACGCTCGCCGTGCCGCTGCGCCGGATCCTGCTGTCGCCCACGTTCCTGACCTCGGCCTTCGGTTCGTTCGCCGCCTACTGGTCGATGAGCACGCTGCTGACGTGGACGCCGGACTACTTGGAGAGCGTCGTCGGCTGGGACCTGCACCAGGCGAGCACCATGGTCGGCGTCGGCGCCCTCGCCAATGGCGCGGTCCTCCTGGTGCACGGTCTGCTCGCACGCCGCTCGGCCCTGCGGGGCGCCGAACCGCGCATCCCTGTAGGCGCGGGTGCGGGCATCCTTGTAATGATCGCGGGCTGCGCCACAGCGGTCTACGGAACGACCGACTCCCTCGCGGTGAAGGTGCCCATGATGATGGGCCCCATGGCGCTCGCCATGGTGATGCTCACCGTCGCGTCGACCGCGTGCGCCCGCATCACCCCGGCTTCCCAACGAGGCGTCGTCCTGGGCGCGTTGACCTTCGTGTTCGCCCTCGGGGGCATCCTCTCGCCGCTCGTGCTGGGCGGCATGGTCGACAGTGCCGCCACGGCTTCCGCCGGGTACCGGCACGGCTGGCTGCTCACCTCCGGCCTCCTGGTGGCGGGCGGCGTGCTCGCGGCGCTCTTCTGCCGCCCCGAGCGCACCGCCCGACAGCTGGGCGTCCAGGAGACGCCGGGAGCGGCGGCACCCGTCCCGGTGGCGCACTGACGGACGTCACCCCGTGAGCGCCCGCACCCCGGCGGTGACCACCACGGCCACACCGACGACCACCAGGAAGGGCGCACGCAGGACCAGCGCGAGCGCCGCTGCGGCGAGCCCGGCGGCCTTCGCGTCGAGGACCAGGACGCGCCCGTCGGCGAACGTCTGCTGGGCCGTGAGGGCGGCGAGCAGCGCGACGGGCAGCAGGGCAGCGAGCCGCTTCACCACGGGCCGCTCCAAGGCGCCTGCGGGCACGAGCAGACCGATGAGCTTGACGGCGTAGCAGCCCACTGCGGTGACGCCGATGGCGATCCAGATGTTCAACGGTCTCCTCCTTCTTGCGTGGCGTCGGAGGCAACAGCGCGGCGGCGCCCCTCTACGTAGAGCACGGCCGGCGCAGCGAGTGCGGCCACCAGTACCGGAACTCCGGCGGGCAGCACGGGAAGCAGCCCGAGCATGAGCACCACGGCGAGGCCCGCGACGGCCCGCTCCGTCGTGCTCTTCAGCATCGGCGCGAGCAGCGCCAGGAAGACGGCCGGACCGGCCGCGTCGATCCCCCAGGCGTCGGTGTCCCCGATGGCTTCGGCGCCGAGGGCACCAAGGAGGGTGGTCAGGTTCCACAGGACGTACAGAGTCAGCCCGGTGACGGTGAAGCCAATGCGGGCGCTGCGCCGGTCCGGCTGGGCCAGGGAGACGGCCGACGTCTCGTCGATCACCCAGTGTGCGGCGAACGGCCGCACCGCGCGCGGGAGGGCAAGGAGTTGGGAGAGCCGCAGCCCGTAGAACGCGTTGCGCACCCCCAGGAAGAACGCGCCCGCCGCCGCGGTGAACGGATTGCCGCCTGCCGCGAGCGCCCCGACGAGGGCGAACTGCGAGGCCCCGGTGAAGACAAGAAGGCTGAGCGCGCAGGTCTGCAGCACACTGAGGCCGCTGCCGGCCGAGGTCACGCCGAAGGCGAATCCGGACAGGCCGACGGCGATGCCGACGCCGAGCGCGTCACGGACGACGGCGCCGTCGGTCTTGCCGCCCCCTTCGGAGTGCTCGATGCGGGTGCTGCCGGCTGTCCGTCGGGCTCCGTCCGACCGCCGTGCGTCTGTGTCTGCTGCAGGTATGTCTGCGGGTGATGTCGTCTGTTCTGCTGCCACGCCTCGGACGGTACGAGGAGACCGCTGTCGGGGTCTTGTACGTTCTTGCGCTCGCGCTGGTACGCCCCTGGCGGCACCCCGACGATCCGCGTGAAGTGCCGGTTCAGATGCGGCTGGTCGGTGAAGCCGACGGCCACGGCGGCGTCGGCGGGGGCAGCGCCCTGTTCCAGGAGGCGGCGTGCGGAGCGTACGCGCGCATTGGTGAGCCAGGTGTGCGGCGGCATGCCGTAGGCGTCACGAAAGGCCCGCAAGAGCGCGAACGGGCTGGTGCCCAGGTCCGCCGCGAGGGTCTCCAGGGGCGGCGGGTCGATCATGCGTTCCTCGAGGAGCTCACGCGCGCGTGCCGCCGCCTTGGCCCCCGCGGACCGGCGCGGCCGCTGGGCCAGCGCCGTTCCGTGGTCGCGCAGCAGCCGGGCGAGCACGACCCGCAGCAGGCTGTCCGCGGCCAGCGCGTTGCCCTGCTCGGCCGCCCGGTGCACCTCGCTGATCAGCCGGGCCGCCTGCGGGTCGGTGACGATGGTCTCGCCGAACCCCGCGGTGCCGCGCACCGTGGTGATCTCCGCGGCCACCTCGGCGACGACCTGGGCCGACGGATACAGCGTGGAGTACGACCAGCCGTCGGGCCCGCCCGCCCGCGCGGTGTGCGCCACCTCGGGGTTGATCATGACGACGCTGCCGGGCCCCGCGTACACGGTGCCCTCGGGAACCCCGACCTCCTCGACGCCCTGCGTGACCGCGCCGAACACGTAGCCGTCGTGGCTGTGGCGCGGGAAGGTGTGCCGCAGGTAGCGGGCCCGCAGCAGGTCGAGCCCCGGCACTTGCTCGTACCGCCAGTGCCGCGCCCATTCGCCCTTTCCCGCCATGCCCCCATTCTGCGCCACGCCCCCTCCGAGCACCTCACCGTTTTCGCAGGTCACAGCCATTGTCAGTGGTGGGGTGCAGGATAGGGACATGGTCAGGTCCAGGCAGGGTGCCGACGGTGCCCTTGACGGGTTCTCCCCCGCGACCCGCGGTTGGTTCACGGGGGCCTTCTCCGCGCCCACCTCCGCCCAGGCGGGTGCGTGGCGGGCGATCGGCGCGGGTTCGGACGTGCTGGTGGTCGCGCCGACCGGCTCGGGCAAGACGCTCGCCGCGTTCCTCGCCGCCCTGGACCAGCTGGCCTCCACACCGCCGCCCGCCGACCCCAAGAAGCGCTGCCGCGTCCTGTACGTGTCACCGCTGAAGGCCCTTGCGGTCGACGTGGAGCGCAATCTGCGCAGCCCGCTGACCGGCATCCGCCAGGAATCGGTGCGGCTCGGGCTGCCCGAGCCGGAGGTCAAGGTCGGCATCCGCTCCGGTGACACTCCGCCCGCCGAGCGGCGCGCCCTGGCCACACGCCCGCCGGACATCCTGATCACGACTCCCGAGTCGCTGTTCCTGATGCTGACGTCGGCCACGCGCGACGCACTGACCGGGATCGAGACGGTGATCCTGGACGAGGTGCACGCGGTCGCGGGCACCAAGCGCGGCGCCCATCTGGCGCTCTCCCTGGAGCGGTTGGACGAGCTGCTGCCCCGTCCCGCCCGCCGCATCGGCCTGTCCGCGACGGTCCGCCCGGTCGACGAGGTGGCGCGCTATCTGTCGCCGCAGCGCAAGGTGGGGATCGTCCAGCCGCCGTCCGGCAAGGAGTTCGACCTCTCGGTGGTCGTCCCGGTCGAGGACCTGGGCGAGCTCGGCGGTTCACCCGTGGCCGATTCCGACCAGGGGGCCGAGCGTCCGTCGATCTGGCCCCATGTCGAGGAGCGCATCGCCGACCTCATCGAGGCACACCGCTCGACCATCGTCTTCGCCAATTCGCGCCGCCTGGCGGAGCGCTTGTGCAACAGGCTGAACGAGATCGCGTACGAGCGCACGACCGGAGAGGCGCCGCCCGAGAACCACTCCCCCGCCGAGCTGATGGGCGGCTCCGGCGCGGCCTCGGGCGCGCCCCAGGTCATCGCCCGCGCCCACCACGGCTCGGTCTCCAAGGAGCAGCGCGCCCTTGTCGAGGAGGACTTGAAGGCGGGCCGCCTGCCCGCTGTCGTCGCCACCTCCAGCCTCGAGCTCGGCATCGACATGGGTGCGGTGGATCTCGTCGTCCAGGTCGAGTCGCCGCCCTCCGTGGCCTCCGGACTGCAGCGCGTGGGCCGCGCGGGGCACCAAGTGGGCGCGGTGTCCACGGGAGTCGTGTTCCCGAAGTACCGCGGCGACCTGGTGCAGTCGGCGGTGGTCACCGAGCGGATGCGGTCGGGCTCCATCGAGTCGCTGCGCGTCCCGGCCAACCCTCTGGACGTACTGGCACAGCAGTTGGTCGCGATGACCGCCCTGGACCCCTGGCAGGTCGACGACCTCCTCGCGCTCGTCCGCAGGGCGGCCCCCTTCGCCTCCCTCCCGGAGTCGGCGTTCACCGGCGTCCTCGACATGCTCGCGGGCCGCTATCCGTCGGACGCCTTCGCCGAGCTGCGGCCCCGCGTCGTCTGGGACCGCGTCGCCGGCACCGTCACCGGCCGCCCCGGAGCGCAGCGCCTGGCCGTCACGTCCGGAGGCACGATCCCAGACCGGGGCCTCTTCGGCGTCTTCCTCGCGGGAGCCGACCCCAAGAAGGGCGGCGGTCGCGTCGGAGAGCTAGACGAGGAGATGGTCTACGAGTCGCGCGTGGGGGACGTCTTCACCCTCGGCACCAGCTCCTGGCGCATCGAGGACATCACCCGCGACCGCGTGCTGGTCTCCCCCGCCCCCGGAGTCCCCGGCCGGCTGCCCTTCTGGAAGGGCGACCAGCTGGGCCGCCCGCTCGAACTGGGGCGCGCGGTGGGCGCGTTCCTGCGCGAGGTCGGCTCCATGAAGCCCGACGACGCGCGCGTGCGCCTGCGCGCCGCGGGCCTCGACCAGTGGGCCGCGGACAATGTGCTGTCGTACCTGGCGGAGCAGCGCGAGGCCTGCGGCCACATTCCGGACGACCGCACCATCGTGGTCGAGCGTTTCCGCGACGAGCTGGGCGACTGGCGCATCGTCGTGCACTCCCCGTTCGGCGCCCAGGTGCACGCTCCCTGGGCGCTCGCCCTCGGCGCCCGGCTCAGCGAGAAGTACGGCATGGACGCCCAGGTCATGCACGCCGACGACGGCATCGTGCTGCGGCTGCCCGACGCCGACCTGATGGGCCTGGACCTGCTGGACCAGGAGCCGTCGAAGCCGGGCATGGAGTGGGACTCCGAGCAGGCCCCCATCGGTGCCGCGGACGTCGCCTTCGACAAGGGCGACGTCGACCAGCTCGTCACCGACCAGGTGGGCGGCTCGGCCCTATTCGCGTCCCGCTTCCGCGAGTGCGCCGCCCGCGCGCTGCTGCTCCCCAAGCGCAACCCTGGCAAGCGCACCCCCCTGTGGCAGCAGCGTCAGCGCGCCGCCCAACTGCTCCAGGTGGCCAGCGAGTTCGGCTCCTTCCCGATCGTGCTGGAGGCGGTGCGCGAGTGCCTCCAGGACGTCTTCGACGTACCGGGTCTCGCCGAGCTGATGGGCGACATCGAGGCCCGCAAGGTCCGACTCGTCGAGGTCACCACCCCGGAGGCGTCCCCCTTCGCCCGCTCGCTCCTGTTCGGATACGTCGCACAGTTCCTGTACGAAGGCGATTCCCCGCTCGCCGAGCGCCGCGCGGCGGCGCTGTCCCTGGACTCCCGCCTCCTCGCCGAGCTCCTCGGCCAGGCCGAGCTGCGGGAGCTGCTCGACGCGGACGTCCTGGCCGAGCTGGAGCAGGAGCTGCAGTGGCGCACGGAGGACCGCCGCGTCAAGGACGCCGAAGGCGTGGCGGACCTGCTGCGTCTGCTCGGGCCGCTCACGGACGCCGAGTTGACGGAGCGCGGCGCCGAGCCGGGCTGGGCCGAGGACCTGGCGTCCGCCCGCAGGGCCATCCGCGTCCGCATCTCCGGCACCGACCACTGGGCGGCGATCGAGGACGCGGGCCGCCTGCGCGACGCCCTCGGCACGGCGCTCCCGGTCGGCGTCCCCGAGGCCTTCACGGAACCGGTCAAGGACCCGCTCGGCGACCTCCTGGCCCGCTTCGCCCGCACGCACGGCCCGTTCACCTCGAGCCGGGCAGCCGCCCGCTTCGGCCTCGGCGCGGCCGTCACCGAGGGCGCTCTGCAGCGCCTCGCGGCCAACGGCAGGGTCGTACAGGGCGAGTTCCACCCCGCGGGCATCGGCCAGGAATGGTGCGACGCCGCCGTCCTGCGCCGCCTGCGCCGCCGCTCCCTGGCCGCACTCCGCCACGAGCTCGAACCCGTGCCACCCGCCGCCCTGGCTCAATTCCTGCCCCAATGGCAGCACTTGGGCGGCCACGGCCTGCGCGGCATCGACGGCCTGGTCCGCGCCGTCGAGCAGCTGCAAGGCGCCTCGGTCCCCGCCTCCGCCCTGGAGAAGCTGGTCCTGCCCTCCCGCGTCTCCGGCTACGTACCGGCGATGCTGGACGAACTCACCGCTTCCGGTGAGGTGTTGTGGGCGGGTGCGGGTTCGCTCCCCGGCAAGGACGGCTGGGTCTCGCTCTATCTCGCCGACGCCGCGCCCCTCCTCCTGCCGCCCGCACACCCCCTGGAACTCACCGCCCTCCACCAGTCGGTCCTGGACAGCCTCTCCGGGGGCTACGGCCTGTTCTTCCGCCAGATCTCCGACCAGGTCCGCGCCACCACGCACCCCGAGGCGACGGATCCCCAACTGGCCGACGCCCTCTGGGACCTGGCCTGGTCGGGCCGCCTCACGAACGACACGCTCGCCCCGATGCGCGCCCTCCTCGGCTCGGGCCGCACCGCCGGCTCCACGGCCCACCGCGCCCGCAGAGCCGTCCCGCGCGGCCGCTACGGAGGCCTCACGGCCGCCGCCCGCCCCGCCTCGCGCACCGGCCCGCCCACGGTCGCAGGCCGCTGGTCCCTGCTGCCCGACCAGGAGCCCGACCCGACCCTGCGCGCCCACGCCCTGGCCCGCACCCTCCTGGACCGGCACGGCGTGGTCACCCGCGGCGCGGTCGCCGCCGAGGGCGTCGAGGGCGGCTTCTCTGCGACGTACCGGATCCTGTCCGTCTTCGAGGAGAGCGGCCAGGCCCGGCGCGGCTATGTGGTGGAAGGGCTCGGTGCCGCCCAGTTCGCGATGGACGGCGCGGTGGACCGCCTGCGCGCGGCGGCCAACGCGCGGGATCGGGGCGCGCCCCCGCCCGATCCGTACGGGCCGGTCGACGCCCCCGCCCCGAAGACCGCGTCCCCCCGCGCCCTGGTCCTGGCCGCCGCCGACCCGGCCAATGCCTACGGAGCGGCTCTGCCCTGGCCCGAGCCGCCCACGGGAGCCGGCTACAAGGCGGGCCGCAAGGCGGGCTCCCTCGTGGTCCTGGTCGACGGCGAGCTGACGCTCTACATGGAGCGCGGCGGCAAGACCCTCCTGGCCTGGCCAGCCACAGAGGAAGCCCCGACCGCCTCACACCTGGCGGACGACCCCCGCCTGCCCGCCGCGGCCCAGTCCCTCGCCGACGCGGCCCGCTCCGGCGCCCTCGGCACGATCACGGTGGAGCGGATCAACGGCGAGGCGGCGCTCACCTCCCCGTACGCCCCCCTCCTGGAAGGAGCCGGTTTCCACGCGACCCCCCGCGGCCTGCGTCTGCGCGCCTGAGGCCGCCCACGCGCCGGACACGACACCTAGGCTTGAGCCATGCCCGAAGGAGACACCGTCTTCCAGGCCGCGAAGCGGCTGCACACCGCGCTCGCGGGCCAGGTACTCACGCGCTTCGACCTGCGGGTGCCCCGGTTCGCGACGGCCGACCTCACCGGCCGTGCGGTGTTGGACGTCACCCCGCGCGGCAAGCACCTGCTGACCCGCGTCGAAGGCGGCCTCACCCTCCACTCGCACCTGCGGATGGACGGCTCCTGGAAGATCTACGCCCCGGGCGAGCGCTGGCGCGGCGGCCCCACCCACCAGATCCGCGCCGTCCTCGCCAACGAGCACCACGCGGCCGTGGGCTACCGCCTGCCGGTCCTCGAACTGCTGCGCACCACCGAGGAGTTCAAGGCCGTCGGCCACCTCGGCCCCGATCTGCTCGGCCCGGACTGGGACCCCGACAGGGCCCTGCGCAACCTCCGCGAGGACCCCGCCCGCCCCCTCGGCGAAGCCCTCCTGGACCAGCGCAACCTCGCCGGCATCGGCAACATCTACAAGTCCGAACTCTGCTTCCTCCTACGGGCCACCCCCTGGCTCCCGGTCGGCGAACTGCCGCCCGAAACAGCCGAGCACCTCCCTGCCCTCGCCAAGAAGCTCCTGGAAGCCAACCGCGACCGCCCCGCCCGCATCACCACCGGCCGCACCCGCCCCGACGAGCGCCTCTACGTCTACGGACGCACCCAGCGCCCCTGCCTGCGCTGCCGCACCCCCATCCGCACGGCGAACCAGGGCGACGGTTCCCGCGAACGCCCCACCTACTGGTGCCCCGCCTGCCAACCGGGCCCGGCCCCGTCCTAGCCCGGACACCCAACCCCCGCACGGCAATTGACGACCCGTCAGAAAAGCTCGTACGGTCCCTTCATGCCCGTCAAGGCGTACGACCTCACCGGACGCACCGCATTCGTCACCGGCGCGGCGAGCGGCATCGGCCGCGCCACGGCCGCCCTCCTCGCGGAGGCGGGTGCCACCGTGCACTGCGCCGACCGCGACGCACAGGGCCTGCACGAGACGGCGGCCCTCATCAAGGAGGCCGGCGGCACGGCCCACACCCACACCCTCGATGTGAGCGACCGCGCACAGATCACCGAGGCCGTCGCCACCGCGAGCGCCACCGGCCCGCTGCACATCATGGCCGCCATCGCCGGGATCATGCACAACAGCCCCGTCCTGGAGACCAGCGACGAGGACCTCGACCGCGTCCTCGCCATCAACTTCAAGGGCGTCCTGTACGCATGCCAGGCCGCGGCCCACACCATGATCGAGACCGGCACCCACGGCAGCATCGTCACCATGGCCTCGGGCGCCATCGACACCGGCGGCTCCGGCCTGTTCTGCTACGGCGCAGCCAAGGCGGCCGTCGTCCAGCTGACCAAGACCCTCGCGACGGAGGTCGGCCCGCACGGCATCCGCGTCAACGCGGTCGCGCCGGGCTGGATCCGTACGCCGATGACGACCCGCCACGACGAGAGCGCCCAGGCCCACACGGAGTCGCTGATGGTGCGGATGACCCCGCTCGGCCGGGTCGGCGCCCCGGACGACATCGCACACGCGGTACTGCACCTCGCCTCGGACGCCGCCGGGTTCACGACGGGCCAGATCCTCCGCCCGAACGGCGGCGTCGCCATGCCTTGGTGACCGCCGCACACCTGAAGCCCATGAAGCCCACGAAGCCCACGAAGCCATGAAGCTTTTGTAGCCCCCGTAGCCCCGAACCCCCTCGGGATCCATCCCAGACCAAACCAGACCAGACCAGACCAGAACCTCGCCCAGGCTCGACTCCAAAGACTCAGCCCCTCAAACTCAGCCCCTCAAGCCCCACCCGTCACTCATTCCCCACCGCACCCCGACCGCACCCCGACCGCGCCCCGCTCACCCAGACCGCCCCGACCCCTTGGAACCTCCCGACCGCCCCCGCCCGGACATCCGCCCCCAAACCCCGCCGACCCACCCCCACACCCCGGCCCCGACCTCCCGCCCCGCCCGAACGGCCCGCGCCCGCACCCGCCGCGCACCGTGGTGCCCCGGCGCCCCCGCGACACCGGCCGCCCGCGCCTTCGGCAGCGCGTGCACCGGCAACAGGCTCAGCCCCCAGCCACCGGCCGCGACCGCCCCCTCGAAAGCCCCCGCGTCCGGCGCGAAGGCCAGCCGCAGCACGCCCCACCACCACAGCGCCCCCAGCGCCACGGCCGGTATCCAGCGCAGCAGCCGTCGTGTCACCGACCGCTCACCTCCGCCCGTCACCGGCATCACACGGCATCACACCTCGACGCTAATCGGCTGCCCTCGACCTCGGCAGGGCGCACCGGGGGCGCGCCACACTCCCCGTGACGCGCCCCCGAACCTGTGCACAAGGCCGACCTCGACGTCGCGCCTCAGCCGCCGTTCTCGGCCTGGAACATCCAGTGGTGCTTCTCCAGATCGGCCGTGATGCCGATGAAGATGTCCTGGCTGACCGGGTCCGCGTCGCCCGTCGCCTCGATGCGCTCGCGCATCCGCGTGATGACCGAGCCGAGCGCCGCCACGAGCGTGGCCACTCCGTCCGTGTCCTTCACCCAGCCGTCGGCGACCGCACCGATGCCGCTCGTCGCGGCCACGGTCCCCGCCCGTCCGTCCGGCGGGACACCCAGCGTCGAGGCCCGCTCCGCCACCGTGTCGGAGTGCAGCCGAGCAGTGTCCACGACCTCGTCGAGCTGAAGATGCACCGACCGGAACCGGGGGCCGACCACGTTCCAGTGCACCTGCTTCGCCACGAGCGAGAGGTCCACGAGGTCCACGAGCGCGCCTTGCAGCGCCTCGGACACGGTCTTCAGGTCAGCATCGGACAGCGGGCTCTTCACGACGTACATCCGTCACCTCCGTATCGAAACCACCATCAACGATGGCACACATGCACTATTGCGGACACAGGAGCATCAAGCCGTGGACTTTTGGCCCCGGTCCGTACAGCAGAAAGCCCCGACCGGGTTCCCCGGTCGGGGCTTTCGCACACTTCGCGCTGGGCGCGGCCGCTATGCCGCTACGACGTCCACGGCCTCCGCCGGCGCCTTGATGGTCACCCGTTCCGGCGGGACGCCGGTCACGGAGACCGCATTGAGCATCGGACGAACCGGTGATGGCACCGGCTCCGACGGGACCGCTGCTGCCGACACAGCCAGCTCGGCGAGGGCGAGCTCGTCGCTCACCTCGCGCATCAACTCGGACATCCGTACGTCAAGCGCGTCGCAGATCGCGGAGAGCAGCTCGGAGGATGCCTCCTTCTGCCCCCGCTCCACCTCGGAGAGATAGCCGAGCGAGACTCGGGCGGACGAGGAGACTTCGCGCAGAGTACGGCCCTGGCGCTGGCGCTGCCGACGCAGCACGTCACCCAGCAGGCGACGGAGCAGAATCATCGGTGGCTCCCTCCTCGGACCGCGTAGCCGCATCCTTCACGCCCCACCGTACCGCCTCGTGCCGCGGCCGTGCGGGGAGCGATGTCGTGTTCACTCAGGGCTGCAAACATCAAAACCCCCCGTTCTGTTCCGTATCCTGTGCCCGCGCATTCTCAGTACGTTCGCCGAAATGCCCTCCGACCAGCTCTTCCACGAGCAGGTTGAGCACGCTCCGTACACTCTCCCTACGGATTTCCTCCCGGCCGCCGTTCAACCGCAGCTCGACCACTTTGCGGCTACCAGCGAAATTCCGTACACCCGTCGAAGCGGTGTTCCCGGGCCCTGCACAGGCCACGTAGACGGTGCCCACGGGCTGCCCGTCCTGCGGCTCGGGCCCGGCGACTCCGGTCGTGGCGATCCCCCAGTCGGCGCCGAGCGCCGCGCGCACACCGTCCGCCATCTGCAGCGCGACCTCGGGATGGACCGCGCCGTGGGCCGCCAGCAGACCGGCGTCGACACCGAGCACAAGGTGCTTGAGCTCCGTGGCGTACGCCGTCACGGAGCCGCGGAACGCCTTCGAGGCACCGGGGACGGACACCAGCTCCGCGGCCACGAGACCGCCGGTGAGCGACTCGGCGACGGCAAGGGTCTCCCCTCGCTCCGTCAACAGCCGCAACGCCCCGGCAGCCCCGTTCGTCACTTCTCAGCAGCCTCCGAAGCCGCCTGGGACGCGGCCGCGGCGGCCTGCGCCTCCGCCAGGCCCGCGCGCCGCAGGACGACCGCCTGTCGCACGTAGTCGAGCCCGGTCACCACGGTCAGTACGACGGCCACCGCCATCACCCAGAACCGGAAGGTGGCGAGCGGCCCGGTCAGCGCCAGCACGTACATGCCGACGGCGGTGCCCTGCGCGAGCGTCTTCAGCTTTCCGCCGCGGCTGGCCGGAATGACTCCGTACCGGATCACCACGAACCGCAGCAGCGTGATCCCGAGCTCACGCCCGAGGATCACGCCCGTCACCCACCAGGGCAGATCGCCCAGCGACGACAGACAGATCAGCGCCGCTCCCATGATCGCCTTGTCGGCGATGGGGTCGGCGATCTTCCCGAAGTCCGTGACCAGGTTGTACGTCCGCGCGAGATGACCGTCGAAGACGTCCGTGATCATGGCGACGGCGAACGCCGCCCAGGCCCACGCCCGCCACACCGGGTCGTACCCGCCGTCGGCGAGCATCAGCATCACGAATCCGGGCACGAGCAGCAGCCGGATCATGGTCAGGATGTTCGCGATGTTCCACAGGCTGGCCTGATTGACGGCCGCAGCGCCCAGCTTGCCGCCGGGCGCCGGCGCACCGGTCCCGCCCGTGGCGGATGCCGGGACTCCGGTCATCTGCCTGCCTCCTCGAGCCCGTCGAGCGGCTCGGCGACGAGGTCCACGCCCTCGGTGCCGACCACCTTTGCCTCGACGATACGGCCGATCGTCAGGCCCTCGCCGCCCGTGAGCCGCACCTGCCCGTCGGTCTCGGGCGCCTGGTGCGCACCCCGTCCGACGACCCCGTCCTCGGCGTCCACGGACTCGACGAGCACCTGCACGGTCTCGCCCACGCGCTCCTCGGCGCGCTGCGACACCAGCTGCTCGGCGAGGCGCGACACGCGCGCGAGGCGCTCGGCGACGACGTCCTCGGCGAGCTTGTTCTCGTACGTCGCCGCTTCCGTGCCCTCTTCGTCGGAGTACCCGAAGACGCCGACGGCGTCCAGGCGCGCCCCGTTCAGGAACCGCTCGAGCTCGGCCAGATCGGCGTCGCTCTCGCCCGGGAAGCCCACGATGAAGTTCGACCGGACGCCGGCCTGCGGCGCCTTGCTCCGAATGGTGTCGAGCAGCTCCAGGAACCGGTCGGTGTCACCGAAGCGCCGCATCGCGCGCAGCACGCCGGGCGCGGAGTGCTGGAAGGACAGGTCGAAGTACGGCACGACCTTCTCGGTACCGGTCAGTACGTCGATCAGGCCCGGCCGCATCTCGGCGGGCTGCAGGTAGCTGACGCGCACCCGCTCGATCCCGTCGACACCGGCCAGCTCGGGCAGCAGCGACTCGAGGAGCCTGATGTCGCCCAGGTCCTTGCCGTACGAGGTGTTGTTCTCGGAGACCAGCATGATCTCCTTGACGCCCTGCTCGGCGAGCCACCGCGTCTCGTTCAGGACGTCCGAGGGGCGGCGCGAGATGAACGAACCGCGGAACGACGGAATCGCGCAGAAGGAGCAGCGCCGGTCGCAGCCGGAGGCCAGCTTCACGGAGGCGACGGGCGCCCCGTCGAGCCGGCGCCGCAGCGGCGCGCGCGGCCCGGATGCGGGCGCGACACCTTCGGGCAGCTCGGGAACCTCCACGGGCGCATGCCCCGGCAGGGCGATCCCGGAGCCCGCCTCCTGGCGCTCGGCCGGGCTGATGGGCAGCAGCTTGCGCCGGTCACGAGGGGCGTGCGCCTCCACGCTGCCACCCGCGAGGATGGTCTGGAGGCGGCCGGAGATGTCCTCGTAGTCGTCGAAACCGAGCACACCGTCGGCCTCGGGCAGCGCGTCAGCCAGCTCCTTGCCGTACCGCTCGGCCATGCAGCCCACGGCCACGACGGCCTGCGTTCTCCCATGGCCCTTGAGGTCATTGGCTTCGAGGAGGGCGTCGACGGAGTCCTTCTTGGCGGCTTCGACGAAGCCACAGGTGTTCACGACGGCGACATCGGCGGACTCGGCGTCCTCGACGAGCTCCCAGCCGTCCGCCTCCAAGCGGCCTGCGAGCTCCTCCGAGTCCACCTCGTTACGAGCGCAGCCAAGGGTGACAAGTGCGACGGTACGGCGTTCGGGCATGGACTCAAGACTACTTCGTTCCACTGACAGCCCTCGCCGCGAGGGTTACCGAAGGATCGCGCAGGTCACCCGTCAGCCGACTTCGGGATCACCCTTCGTGTACGAGAGCCGCTCGACCTGGCCGGGCTGGAACTCGTCCTCGATCTGCTTGCCGTTCACGTACAGCTGGATCGCACCCGCGTCACCGAGGATCAGATCGATCTTCTGGTTGTCCTGGAACGTCTTCGACTGGCCCTTCTTGAGCAGCCCGTCGAAGATGGTCCGCCCGTTGTGGTCCTTCGCGGCGATCCAGCTGCGTCCGTCCGCCGCGTTGACCTGGACGGTGACCTTGTCCCGGGGAGCAGCCGCGATCGCGCTGTCGGACGGGTCCGGCTTCGGGTCGGCGGGCTTCTTGGTGGGAGTCGGCTTCGGTGCGGGCTTGCTGGTGGCGGGCGTGGCGCCCTCGGCGGCCTGCTGCTTGTCGCCGCCGTCGTCCCCGCCGTTCACCGCCGTGTAGCCCACGAAGGCGATGACCGCGACGATCGCGGCGACCATGGCGGCGGTCCAGTTGGGCCGGCGCGGCTCGGAGCGGATGCGCTCGGCCTCGAACAGCGGGGCGGCCGGCGTCGGCGCGGGCCGCCCGCCGTGCTCGGCGCCGTACTGCGCGAGCAGCGGCTCCGGGTCGACCCCCACGGCGCGCGCGAGGGTCCGGATGTGGCCACGCGCGTACACGTCGCCGCCACAGCGGGAGAAGTCGTCCTGCTCGATGGCGTGCACGATCGGGATGCGCACCCGGGTCGACTGGCTGATCTCGTCGACGGTCAGCCCCGCATCGATGCGTGCCTGCTGAAGGGCACGACCGATCGAGGGACGGTCGTCCGCGGGCGGGATGCGGTCTTCCGAAGGGCGGTCGTCTTCAGGGGAGTTGCCGATGGACACGGGGGCGCCTTTCGAGCGTGTAGCCACCTGCTGGAGGTTCAGTCTAGGGGGGGTGCGAAAGGGTGGGGCAACCGGGCGGTCGGACTTTGTACGCCATCAGTGCCATCTGGATGGCCCGACATCCAGATGGTGGGACAAGGAGCTGTCCCCTCCCTCAACTTGACGTACTCGTTGAGGAAACGGTTGCCCCGGATCCTCGTCCGAGTGACATCACCGGCGAGATTTCCTCACCCCTGAGCCTCCCCGCGGATCACCGCGAGCACTCCATCCAGTTCGTCCGGTTTCACCAGCACGTCGCGCGCCTTCGAGCCCTCGCTGGGGCCGACGATGCCGCGTGACTCCATGAGGTCCATCAGCCGCCCGGCCTTGGCGAAGCCCACCCGCAGCTTGCGCTGCAGCATGGAGGTCGACCCGAACTGCGTGGACACGACCAGCTCGGCCGCCGCGCACAGCAGCTCCAGGTCGTCGCCGATGTCCTCGTCGATCTCCTTCTTCTGCTTGGTGCCCACGACGACGTCTTCCCGGAAGACGGGGGCCATCTGGTCCTTGCAGTGCTGCACGACGGCGTGGATCTCGTCCTCGGTGACGAAGGCGCCCTGCATACGAGTCGGCTTGTTCGCGCCCATGGGCAGGTACAGGCCGTCGCCCTTGCCGATGAGCTTCTCGGCGCCGGGCTGGTCGAGGATGACGCGACTGTCGGCGAGCGAGGACGTGGCGAAGGCGAGACGCGAGGGGACGTTGGCCTTGATGAGGCCGGTGACGACGTCGACCGAGGGGCGCTGGGTGGCGAGCACCAGGTGGATGCCGGCCGCGCGCGCAAGCTGCGTGATGCGCACGATCGCGTCTTCCACGTCCCTCGGCGCCACCATCATCAGGTCGGCGAGCTCGTCGACGATCACCAGCAGATACGGGTACGGCTTCAGCTCCCGCTCGCTGCCCTCGGGCGTCTTGAGCTTGCCGTCCTTGATGGCCTGGTTGAAGTCGTCGATGTGCCGGTAGCCGAAGGCGGCGAGGTCGTCGTAGCGCAGGTCCATCTCGCGCACGACCCACTGGAGCGCCTCTGCGGCCCGCTTCGGGTTGGTGATGATCGGCGTGATGAGGTGCGGAATCCCCTCGTACGCCGTCAGCTCCACGCGCTTGGGGTCGACGAGGACCATCCGTACGTCGTCGGGGGTCGCCCGCACCATGATCGAAGTGATCAGGCAGTTGATGCAGGAGGACTTGCCGGAGCCGGTGGCACCGGCGACCAGGACGTGCGGCATCTTCGCCAGGTTCGACATCACGTAGCCGCCCTCGACGTCCTTGCCGAGCGCGACCAGCATCGGGTGGTCGTCCTCGGCCGCGTCCGCGAGGCGCAGCACGTCGCCGACGTTGACCATCTCGCGGTCGGTGTTCGGGATCTCGATGCCGACCGCGGACTTGCCGGGGATGGGGCTGATGATCCGGACGTCCGGGGATGCGACGGCGTACGCGATGTTCTTGGCGAGGGCCGTGATCTTCTCGACCTTCACGGCGGGGCCGAGCTCGACCTCGTAGCGGGTGACCGTCGGACCGCGGGTGAAGCCGGTGACGGCGGCGTCGACCTTGAACTCGGTGAAGACGTTCGAGAGCGAGTCGACGACGGCGTCGTTGGCGGCGCTGCGCGACTTGCCGGGCCCGCCCCGGGTGAGCAGGTCGAGCGACGGCAGCGCGTAGGTGATGTCCCCGGCGAGCTGGAGCTGCTCGGCGCGCGGCGGCAGGTCCCGCATCTGGTCCGGCGCGGACTTGGTCAGATCGGGCACGGCGAGCTTGGACGGGGTCGGCTCGGGCTCGGCGACGGGCGACTCGGCCTTCTTCGCGCGGGCGGTCGGCACGGGCGCCGTGCGCTCGGGCGCGGGCGCCTCTCCCGTACGCTCCCCGCGCTCGCGCTCGATGCCCACGCCCTGCGTGAGGTCGGCGACGAGCGGCGACGGCGGCATGCCGTGCAGGACGGCACCGTCGAGCGCGGCAGCGGCAGCAGCGGCCACGTCGACGGCGTCCATCGGCCGCTCCATGGCGGGCTGCACGGACGTGCGCCGGGGCCTGCGCCGCTTGGACAGCGCCTCTTGCTCGGCGTGGTCCGGGTCGTACGCCTCCGTGGCCGCGGGGCGCCGCCGCACGCGCGCGGGCGTGGCCTCGCGCCACTCCTCGTCGTACTCCCCCGCGACGGCCTCCTCGACGGGCGTGTCGTCCTGCAGGACGCCGAGCTTCACGCCGAGCAGGCGCAGCCGTTGCGGGATCGCGTTGACCGGCGTGGCCGTCACGACGAGCAGCCCGAAGACGGTGAGCAGGACGAGCAGCGGAACCGCGAGCACCTCGGTCATCGTGAAGCTCAGCGGTGTCGCGGCGGCCCAGCCGATCAGCCCGCCCGCGTCCCTTATGGCCTGCATGCCGTCGCTGCGCGCGGGCGAGCCGCACGCGATGTGGACCTGGCCGAGGACGCCGACGACGAGCGCGGACAGGCCGATGACGATGCGTCCGTTGGCCTCGGGCTTCTCGGGGTGCCGGATGAGGCGTACGGCGATGAGGCCCAGCAGTATCGGCACCAGCAGGTCGAGCCGGCCGAAGGCGCCGGTCACCAGCATCTCGACGAGGTCGCCGACCGGGCCGCGCAGATTGGACCAGGTGCCTGCCGCGCAGATCAGCGCGATGCCGAGCAGCAGCAGCGCCAGGCCGTCCTTGCGGTGCGCCGGGTCGAGCCCCTTCGCGCCACGCCCTATGCCGCGGAACATCGCCCCGACGCTGTGCGCGATGCCGAGCCACAGGGCGCGTACGAGCTTGTACAGGCCGCCTGTGGGGTTCGGCGCCGGCTTGGGTGCGGGCTTCGGCGCGGCCTTCTTGGCGGGCGCCTTCGCCGCACTCTTCTTCGCGGGGGCTTTTTTCGCAGGGGCCTTCTTCGCCGGAGCCTTGGTCGGCGCGGCCGCCTTTTTTGCGGGCGTCTTCTTGGCTGCGGGACGTGAGGCCATGGGTGTGAGGTTACCGGGGGAGACGACTGCGGACACGTGTGCCCAGTGCTTCACCCGTTTGTGTCGCGATCTGACGACGTGTGAGCTGACGCGGGCTCAAAGCCCGCGCCACGCTTCAGTTCTGGGACGGCAGGGACGGCGTACCGCTGCCCGTGCCGGGCTCCAGAGCGTCAAGAGCCCTGCGCAGACCGGTGAGTTTGCGCTCCAGGTGTGCGGCCGTGGCGACGGCCGCCGCGTCCGCCGACTCGTCGTCGAGCTGCTTGGACAGCGCCTCGGCCTGCTCCTCGACGGCGGCAAGACGGGCCGACAGCTCGGCGAGCAGCCCCGCGGGCTCCTTCGCGTCGCCGACGGACCTGCCGCCGCCCTCCAGCTGGAGCCGCAGCAGTGCGGCCTGCTCACGGAGTTGGCAGTTCTTCATGTACAGCTCGACGAAGACCGAGACCTTCGCGCGCAGCACCCACGGGTCGAACGGCTTCGAGATGTAGTCGACCGCACCGGCGGCGTATCCGCGGAACGTGTGGTGCGGACCGTGGTTGATCGCGGTGAGGAAGATGATCGGGATGTCCCGTGTCCGCTCGCGTCGCTTGATGTGCGCCGCGGTTTCGAAACCATCCATTCCCGGCATCTGGACGTCCAGCAGAATGACCGCGAAATCGTCCGTGAGCAGTGCTTTGAGCGCTTCCTCCCCGGACGATGCCCGCACCAGCGTCTGATCGAGCGCGGAGAGGATGGCCTCCAGCGCCAGCAGATTCTCCGGCCGGTCATCGACCAGGAGGATCTTGGCCTTCTGCACCATGGCCCGCCCTCCTCGCCCCGGCATGGGGCCGCCCCTGTCCGCAGGATTCGGGGAGGCTCCTTTCGCCGCCCCAGGGGACGACTCCCTTGCGCCGTCCGTCCTTGTGCCGGTCATCGTAGCCGCACCCCGCCTGTCGCCACACCCTGTCACCGAGATGTCACTGTGCACGTAGCAGAAACGCAGCAGGAGACCAGAAGGTTCCCCGGTTACCGCACTTCTACACGGCCGTGGCCACACTCAGTCAGCAACTCCGCGTGAATGTTTCGCCTTCCGGTCACTCACCGCGCATCCACTGCTCCATCACAGACAGCAGGTGGTCGGGATCCACCGGCTTCGTCACGTAGTCGGACGCACCGGACTCGATGGCCTTCTCCCGGTCGCCCTTCATGGCCTTCGCGGTGAGCGCGATGATCGGCAGCCCGGCGAACTGCGGCATCCTGCGGATCGCCGTCGTCGTCGCGTAACCGTCCATCTCCGGCATCATGATGTCCATCAGCACGACCGTCACATCGTCGTGCTGCTCCAGGACTTCGATGCCCTCGCGCCCGTTCTCCGCGTACAGGACCGAAAGGCCGTGCTGCTCAAGGACGCTCGTGAGCGCGAAGACGTTGCGGATGTCGTCGTCGACGATGAGCACCTTCTCGCCGCCGAAGTGGAACGAGCGCCGCACCTTGGGCGCGTTCTGCGCCTCGCCGTCGTCCCACTGCTCCTGCCCGGGCGTCGGCTGCCCGGGCAGGGCGGGCCGGTACTCGGATGCCGCGGCCCTGCGCCGGCGCCTGAAGAGCGCCGCAGGACCGTTCTGCGTCTCCTGGTACGACTTCACCTCCGCCGGGGTCTCCACCTCGGCGGGCGGCTCGGGCGCGGCGTCCAGGGCCAGCGGGCGCCCCGGTTCGACGGCCGGCGCGAGCTGCGCGTATCCCTGGGGCGGCAGTTCGCTCGGGTGCAGCGGCAGGTACAGCGTGAACGTGGAGCCGCGTCCGGGCTCGCTCGCCGCGTGGATCTCACCGCCCAACAGGCGGGCGATCTCGCGGCTGATGGACAGGCCGAGGCCCGTGCCGCCGTACTTGCGGCTGGTCGTGCCGTCGGCCTGCTTGAACGCCTCGAAGATGACGCGCATCTTGCTGGCCGCGATCCCGATGCCGGTGTCGGTCACCGAGAAGGCGATCAGATCCGCGTCCGCGTCCCGCAACGACCCTGCCTCCAGGAGCTGTTCACGGATCGCGTTCGGTACGTCGGTGCCGGCGGGCCGGATGACGAGCTCGACGGCTCCGGAGTCGGTGAACTTCACCGCGTTGGAGAGCAGGTTGCGCAGCACCTGAAGGAGGCGCTGTTCGTCGGTGTGCAAGGTGGTGGGCAGTTCCGGCGACACCCTTACGGAGAAGTCGAGTTGCTTCTCCGCGGTCAACGGCCGGAACGTGGCCTCTACGTAGTCGACGAGTTGCACGAGGGCGATGCGCGTCGGCGAGACGTCCATCTTGCCCGCCTCGACCTTCGACAGGTCCAGGATGTCGTTGATCAGCTGGAGCAGGTCGGAGCCCGCACCGTGGATCGTCTCGGCGAACTCGACCTGCTTGGGGGTGAGGTTCGCGTCGGCGTTGTCCGCCAGCAACTTGGCCAGGATGAGCAGCGAGTTGAGCGGCGTACGCAGCTCGTGCGACATGTTGGCGAGGAACTCGCTCTTGTAGCGCATCGACACGGCGAGCTGCTCGGCACGCTCCTCCAGGACCTGCCGCGCCTCTTCGATCTCGGTGTTCTTGACCTCGATGTCGCGGTTCTGCTGGGCGAGCAGTTCGGCCTTCTCCTCCAGCTCGGCGTTGGACGCCTGGAGGGCCTTCTGCCGGTTCTCCAACTCGGCCGAGCGCTCCCGGAGTTGCTCGGTCAGCTCCTGCGACTGCTTGAGCAGCACCTCGGTCTTGGTGTTCACGGAGATGGTGTTGACACTGGTCGCGATCATCTCCGCGATCTGCCCCAGGAAGTCCTTCTGGATCTGCGTGAACGGCGTGAAGGACGCCAGCTCGATCACGCCGAGCACCGTGCCCTCGAAGAGCACGGGGATCACGATGACCTGTGCGGGCGGCGCCTCGCCGAGCCCCGAGGCGATCTTCAGATAGCCGCTGGGCGCGTTGTCCACGAGGATCGTGCGCTTCTCCTGCGCGGCCGTCCCGATGAGCGTCTCGCCGGGCCTGAAGGACGTCGGCATGGAGCCCATGGAGTAGCCGTAACTGCCCAGCATGCGTAGCTCGTACGCATTCTCGTCCGCGGCACCGGCATCGGCGCCGTCGTCCAGGGGCAGCGCCATGAAGAACGCGCCGTGCTGCGCGGAGACCACCGGCGTCAGCTCGCTCATGATGAGGGAGGCCACGTCGTCGAGGTCGCGGCGGCCCTGGAGCAGACCCGAGATGCGCGCCAGGTTGCCCTTGAGCCAGTCCTGCTCCTCGTTGGCGATCGTGGTGTCGCGCAGGTTCGAGATCATCTTGTTGATGTTGTCCTGCAAGACCTGGATCTCGCCCGCCGCGTCGACGTCGATCTTGAGGTTGAGGTCGCCGCGGGTCACCGCGGTGGCGACAGCCGCGATGGCGCGCACCTGACGGGTCAGGTTTCCGGCCATCTCGTTCACGGACTCGGTCAGGTCGCGCCACGTGCCGTCGACGTCACGCACGCGTGCCTGTCCGCCCAACTGGCCTTCCGTGCCCACCTCTCGGGCGACCCGGGTGACCTGGTCGGCGAACGACGACAGCTGGTCGACCATCGTGTTGATCGTCGTCTTGAGCTCGAGGATCTCGCCGCGCGCGTCGATGTCGATCTTCTTGGTCAGGTCGCCCTTGGCGATGGCGGTCGTCACCATCGCGATGTTGCGCACCTGGCCGGTGAGGTTCGAGGCCATGCCGTTCACGGACTCGGTGAGGTCCTTCCACGTGCCGGCGACGCCGGGGACGCGGGCCTGACCGCCGAGGATGCCGTCCGTGCCCACCTCGCGGGCCACCTTGGTGACCTGGTCGGCGAACGAACTCAGCGTCTTCACCATCGTGTTGAACGTGTCGGCGAGCTGCGCGACCTCGCCGCGCGCCTCGATGGTGACCGTACGGGTCAGGTCGCCGTTGGCCACGGCGTTGGCGACCTGGGAGATGTTGCGCACCTGCATGGTCAGGTTGTTGGCCATCAGGTTGACGTTGTCGCTCAGGTCCTTCCAGATGCCGGTGACGCCCGGAACCCTTGCCTGACCGCCCAGTTGACCCTCGGTACCCACCTCGCGGGCCACCCGGGTCACCTGCTCGGCGAACGACGACAGCTGGTCCACCATCGTGTTCACGGTGGTGACGAGTTCGAGGATCTCGCCCTTGGCGTCGACGGTGATCTTCTTGGACAGGTCGCCCTTGGCGACGGCCGTGGTGACCTCGGCGATGTTGCGCACCTGAAGGGTCAGGTTATTGGCCATGCCGTTCACGGACTGCGTCAGGTCCTTCCACGTACCCGACACACCCTGCACCTCGGCCTGACCGCCGAGGATGCCGTCCGTACCCACCTCGCGGGCCACCCGCGTCACCTGCTCGGCGAAGGCCGACAGCTGGTCCACCATCGTGTTGAGGGTGTTCTTCAGCTCGAGGATCTCGCCGCGCGCGTCCACGTCGATCTTCTGCGACAGGTCACCGCGGGCCACCGCGGTCGCGACCTGCGCGATGTTGCGCACCTGCGCCGTGAGGTTGCCGGCCATGCCGTTCACGGAGTCGGTCAGATCGCGCCACACACCGGCGACGCCGGGCACCTGCGCCTGACCGCCCAGGCGGCCTTCCGTGCCCACCTCGCGGGCCACCCGGGTCACCTGGTCGGCGAAGGCGGAGAGCTGGTCGACCATCGTGTTGATGGTGTTCTTCAGCTCCAGGATCTCGCCGCGCGCATCCACGTCGATCTTCTGCGACAGGTCACCGCGCGCCACGGCCGTGGTGACCTGAGCGATCTGCCGCACCTGTGAAGTCAGGTTCCCGGCCATGAAGTTGACGGAGTCGGTGAGCTCCTTCCACGTACCGCTCACACCGTCCACACGGGCCTGACCGCCGAGGCGGCCCTCCGTGCCCACGTCACGCGCCATACGGGTCACCTGGTCGGCGAAGCTCGACAGCTGGTCCACCATCGTGTTCACGGTGTTCTTCAGCTGGAGCATCTCGCCGGACACGTCGACGGTGACCTTCTGCGACAGGTCACCGTTGGCCACCGCCGTCGTCACCTGCGCGATGTTGCGCACCTGACCGGTGAGGTTCCGGAAAGCCGTGTTCACGGAGTCCGTGAGGTCCTTCCACGTCCCGGCCGCCCCCGGCACCAGTGCCTGGCCGCCCAGTTCACCCTCGACACCGACCTCGCGCGCCACACGCGTGACTTCGGAGCCGAAGGCCGACAGCTGGTCGACCATCGTGTTGACGGTGTTCTTCAGCTCCAGCATTTCACCGGCGACATCGACGGTGACCTTCTGCGACAGGTCACCGCTGGCCACCGCCGTCGTGACAGTGGCGATGTCACGCACCTGAGTCGTCAGGTTCCGGAAGACCGTGTTGACGGAGTCCGTGAGGTCCTTCCACGTCCCGGCCGCCCCCGGCACATTGGCCTGGCCGCCGAGCTGCCCCTCGGCGCCCACCTCGTTGGCGACGCGGGTGACCTCGTCCGCGAACGTGCGCAGCGTCTCGGTCATCTGGTTGATCGTCTCGGCGAGCTGAGCGACCTCGCCACGCGCCGACACGGTGACCTTCTGCGAGAGGTCACCGTTCGCTACAGCTGTAGTGACCTGAGCGATCCCCCGCACCTGGGCCGTCAGGTTGCCGGCCATGAGGTTCACCGAATCGGTGAGGTCCTTCCACACGCCGGCCACACCGGGCACCTGCGCCTGCCCGCCGAGCTCACCTTCCGTACCCACCTCGCGGGCCACACGCGTGACCTCGGACGAGAAGGACGACAGCTGGTCCACCATCGTGTTCACGGTGTTCTTCAGCTCGAGCATCTCGCCCGCGACGTGAACCGTGACCTTCCGGGACAAGTCACCCTTCGCCACTGCCGTGGTGACGAGAGCAATGTCACGCACCTGAGCGGTGAGCCGGTACGCCATCGTGTTGACGGAATCCGTGAGGTCTTTCCACGAACCGGACATTCCGCGTACGCGCGCCTGCCCGCCCAGCTTGCCCTCGGTACCGACCTCGCTGGCCACGCGCGTGACCTCGTCCGTGAAGGTGGACAACTGGTCGACCAGGTTGTTGACCGTCCGCCCGACCTTCAGGAACTCGCCGCGCAGCGGATGCCCCGCCCCCTCCGGCACCTGGGCGCGCAGTTCCATCCGCGGCGACAGATCGCCCTCGGCGACCGCCGTGAGCACCCTGCCGACCTCGGAGACGGGTCGTACGAGATCGTCCACGAGGGCGTTCGACGCGTTGATGGCGGAGGCCCAGGAGCCCTCGCAGGCGCCCGTCTCCAGGCGCTCGGTGAGCTTGCCCTCCCGGCCGACCATGCGCCGCACCCGCGACAACTCGCCGGTCAGGTGCAGATTGCGGTCCGCCACCTCGTTGAAGACGGCCGCGATCTCCGACATCACGCCGTCGCCGTTGACCGTGAGCCGCTTGCGGAAGTTGCCGTCCCGCATCGCGACGAGACCCGCCAGCAGCCTGTTCAGCGCTGCGGTGTCCACCGTAGTGGTGCCGTTTCGCGACTTGTGCTGTTTGGAAAGGGACTGCCCGGACTGTCCGCCTTCCGCGCGCGCTTTCCTGCCCCGCGTCGCTGCGCCAGACTCCACTGTGTCCCTCCCGCAAGGGTCGACCGGTACTGCTCGGGTTGCTCGGGTTCGCTTCTACCGCCGCATCGGCTACTCAATGCGTTCTTCCCAGGAAGCTTGCCCAGTGTTTCACCATGGCTGAACCCGGCCATAACAGTTCGGCAGCTTCGCACACCGTCCGCACACCCTCCGGGCGGAAACACTGACGACCGGCATCCGCATGGACGGCGAAGGTAAGTAACCTTGGCAGCGGCTGTCCACCCACCCGGTCCGCCCGGCCTGGGCGGTGGCGGAAAACGAGCGGGCTATCGAGCAGGCATTCGGAGGGGCGGCCGAGACATGGGTACGGGAGACCTGGGCCTCGACACTCGTACAGCGAGTACAGCAAGTACGACTCGTACAGGGAGTTCTGTGATCACCGCGCGCGCGGCTGCGACCTTCGACCCCGTCGGGCGATCCGTCGCGACCGCCCGCTCCTTCGTGCGCGACACGCTCCAGGGGTGGGGCCACGCCGACATCATCGACGATGCGGTGGTCCTGACCAGCGAACTCGTGACGAATGCCGTGGTTCACGCGGGCACATCCGCGGAGGTTCTGTGCCTGCGCAGTGACGACCACGTCCGCATCGAGGTCTCCGACCGCTATCCGGAGCGAGAGATCCCGCTTCAGTCGGCCGCGATCAACATGGGCAGCCCCGACCGCGAGGGCGGCCGCGGACTCCAGCTCTGTGCGGCGCTCGCGGGCCGCTGGGGTGTGGACTATTCGGCCACGCACAAGCAGGTCTGGTTCCAACTCGACCTCCCCGAGCGCTCGGTGGGCACCCGCTCCGCGGGCCCTGCCCTCCCCACGGAGCTCCTCCCCCTCGCCGACGAGCGGGTCCGCGTAGCCGTCGTACAGATCGACAAGACCGGCGCGATCACGTCGTGGAACGAGGACGCGGACCACCTCTTCGGCTACGCGCCGGAGCAGGTCATCGGCAAGCCCCTCACCGACCTGGCCGCGTGGCCGCACACCCCGGGCACCAGCACGGGCATCGTCGACGCGCTCCAACTCTCGCGCTGGGAGGGCAGTTACGGCATCCGCAGCGCGAGCGGCCGCGTGACCCCGGTGTACGCCTCGCATCTGCGCGTGCGCGACACGGACGGCGATCCGTCAACCGTCTGCCTCCTCGTACGCGACCACGAGCGCGCGGTGCTCCAGACCCCGGTCCGCGTCCCCTCCCCCGACAGCGGAACCCACTCCGACAGCCAGGGCGCCGACGCCTTCGAGGGCTTCATCGGCACCCCGGCCCCCGACGATCTCGACGGTCTGCTGCAGCGCACGGTGGAGCGCGCCCGCGACATGCTCGACGGCGACTCGGCGTTCCTGCTCCTGGCCACGGACGACGAGACGGAGCTGGAGGTCCGCGCCTCCACCGGCCTGCCCTCCGCCCGCCAGCGCTTCGCCCGCGTCCCGGTCGAGGTCGGGCCCGGCCGCTACGGCTCCGCGCGCATGCCGGCCGTCCACGAGGACCTGACCCAAGTCCCGGGCGCCGTCCCCTTGTTGAGCGGCACGGGCATGCGCTCGGTCGTCACGGTCCCACTGAAGGTCGAGGGCCGCCTGACCGGCTCCCTCGGCGTCGCGGCGGAGTCCCCCGACCGCTACTCGAACGAGGAGGCCCTGCGCCTCCAGTTCGCCGCCGACCGCATCGCGATGGCCGTGGAGTCGGCCCGCCTCGGCGAGCTCGAGAAGCTCCGCCGTGGCTCCCTCAGCTTCCTCGTCGAGGCCTCCGACCTGCTGGCCGGCACCCTCGACCGCGACCAGACGCTGGCCCTCATGGCCCAGATGACGGTCCCGACCCTCGCCACGTGGTGCGCGGTCTACATGATCGCCGACCAGGCCTCGGAGCCGTACCTCTCCTACGTCCTGCACGAGGACGAGGACCGCATCGACGGCCTCAAAGCCCTGCTCTCCAAGATCGCCCCACCGGACCCGGTGCCGACCCCGGGCGCCCGCGTCTGGCCGGCCCCGGCCGAAGCGGCCCACCAGGCAGCGCTCCGTACGTCGATGAGGAGCCTGGGTCTGAACGAGCCGACCAATCTCACCTCGGGCATCGGCACCACGCTCGCCACGGCCTCCGCGGTCGGCGGCGAGACGGTCGTCCTCCCGCTGGTCGCCCGCAACCGTGTCATCGGCATGCTGACCCTCGGCAAGCCCACGGACGAGCACTTCCGCCAGGAAATCCTCGAACTGGCCGAGGACTTGAGCCGCCGAGCGGCCCTCGCCCTCGACAACGCCCGCCTGTACTCGGAGCGCATGGCGATCAGCCAGTCCCTCCAGCGCAGCCTCCTGCCGCCCGAGCTCCCGGACGTCCCCGGTGTCGAGGTCGAGGTCATCTACCGAGCGGCCGGCGAAGGCAACGAGGTGGGCGGCGACTTCTACGACCTCTTCCCGATCCGCGACGGCGCGTACGGCTTCGCGATCGGCGACGTCTGCGGCACGGGTCCGGAGGCGGCGGCCGTCACCGGCCTGGCCCGCCACGCCCTGCGCCTGCTCGCCCGCGAGGGCTTCGGCGGCCCGGCGGTCCTGGAGCGCCTGAACGCGGCGATCCTCGACGAGGGCGCCCGCAGTCGCTTCCTCACGCTCCTGTACGGGGAGTTGTGGCCGCAGGAGGACGGCTCGGCGGTCCTCAAGATGGTCTGCGCCGGCCACCCCCTCCCGCTCCGCCTGCAGCAGAACGGCACGGTGGAGCCGTACGCGGAACCGCAGCCGCTGCTCGGCGTCATGGACGACCTCGAGCTGTACGAGCAGACGATGACGCTCGACCCCGGCGACGTCCTGCTCTGCGTCACGGACGGCATCACGGAGCGCCGCGAGGGCACGCGCATGCTCGGCGACGACGGCCTGGCCGAAGTCCTGTCGGGGTGTACGGGCCTGACGGCCGGTGCGGTCGCCGCTCGCATCATGCGCGCGGTCGAGCGCTTCGCCGCGGACGCCCCGTCGGACGACATGGCGATCCTCGCGATGCGCGTCCCCGGCATCCACCACGACTGACGGCGGGCCGGGGAGAGGAAAGCGGGGGCAACAAAAAAAGGCCCCCGCCCGATCAGGGCGAGAGCCTCAATTCAAGAGCCCCCAAGCGGAATCGAACCGCTGACCTTCTCCTTACCATGGAGACGCTCTACCGACTGAGCTATAGGGGCCTGTCGCTTTCGAGGTTTCCCTCGCGGCAACGAAATAGATCATACCCGAAGTTCAGGCCCTCTCGAAACGCCCTTCGCCCCGCTGCCTAGTACTCCAGCCGTAGATCGTGATCTTCATGTCTGATTCGCGGCTTGTCGGCGGTAATGGCTGGCCTGCGCTCGGGCCTGGTGGCGGCGGCGCCAGGCGGACCAGCGGAGTCGGTGGGCTGCATGGTGCACTGGCCGGACGATCAGCGTCGTAAACAGTCGCTGGATCTCGTTGCAGGTGAGCGGGATCAGCTCGCCCGGGGCGGGATGGCGGGCGTGTTCGTCGGCGCGGACGACGGCGAGGAAGGCGTGAGCGAGCATGGCGAGGGTGACCCAGCGGGACCAGGAGGTATAGCGGCGAACCTGGTGCTCGTCGAGTGCGGCCAGGCCCTTTCCGGATTGGAAGAACTCCTCCACCCGCCATCTTGATCCAGCGCCTCTGACCAGCACGACCAACGGCACGGACGCGGGCGAGTAGCAGCGGTAGTAGGCGAGTTCACCGGTGCTGCGGTTACGGCGGATCAGCAGCTGACGACTCCCGGGGCGGGGGTCGGCGAGGTCGATGACTGCCCAGTTGTAGAAGCGGTGCCCCTTGGCCCCGGCCCCTGCCGATAGCTTCTGCCAGGCCCGCTTGGGCACCTTCTTGGACAAGATGTCCGCACGGAACTTCCCCGCACCGGTGGTGACTTCGTGCGAGCAGGCCACCGCGAGGACGTAGCCGGTGCCACGTTCCTCCAGTGCGGTTCGCAGCTTCGGGTTGCCGCCGTAGACCTCGTCCCCCGCCACCCAGGCAGCCTGATGGCCGGCGTCCAGGAACCGGGCGACCATACGAGTGGCCAGCTCCGGCTTGGTCGCGAAGACGGTGTCCTCGTCCAGACCCGCAGCCCGGCAGCGGTCGGGGTCCAAGGTCCAGGAGCGCGGAACGTAGAGTTCCCGGTCCACGGCGGCGTGGCCGCGCTGACCTGCGTAGACCAGATAGACAGCGACTTAGGAGTTCTCAATCCTGCCGGCGGTGCCGGTGTACTGGCGCTGCACCCCGACCGTGCTGGTGCCCTTCTTCACGTCCCCGGTCTCGTCGACCACCAGTACCGCCCGGTCGTCGTTCAGATGCTCCACCACGTACTCCCGTACGTCATCGCGTACCGCATCGGCATCCCACTTGGCCCGGCCCAACAGGTGCTGCATTCCGTCCGGAGTGGTCTCGCCGGCCCACTCCGCGATTGTCCAGCAGTTCTTGCGTGGCAGGTCGGCCAATAGACCGAGCACCAACCGCGCCGCCCTGCGCCGGGGTTCGACCCGCGCGAAGCGCCCCGCGATCCGGCCCATCAGACCCTCGAACGCGTCCCGCCAACGGGCGGGTTCTATGCTGTGACCTGCGGCCACCGTCTCTTCGTCAGTCCACACAACTCACGATGATCAACGGTGGCCGCAGCCGTCTTATCGTCGGCCCTGACCAGCCAACATTACGATCTGTGCCTGGAGTAGGCGGCGGTCGAACGGGCGACGCAGGCGCGCCGTCCCGTATCAGGAGGACATATGCGACGTGGCGAAGTCTGGTGGGCAGATTTCAACGAGCAGCGGGCAGTCGTACTGCTATCGGGAGAAGAGGCGTCCGGTTTCTTGGCGATGCAGGTCGTCGCTCCCGCGGGCACCGATCTCAGCGGCGTGGCCGTTGAGGTGGCAGTAGGTGCCCCCGAAGGACTGCCTCTCGAAGGCGTCCTGAGAGTCGCACTTCCACGTCCCGACCTCATCCCTTGCACTTGGCTGGTCACCCTGGCCAGGGAAGACCTGATCGGGCAGGCGGGCGTCCTGCCGTCCGCGAAGCTCAGCGAGATCGAGGATGCCCTTCGTCTCGGTGGACTCAAGTAGGCAGAGAGGGATGGACGCCGCCGATGGCGCGGCCGGTCTCGTCGAGATGGTCAATGGTGGCCGCGTCATATCAGCGGCGCCCCCACTCACAAGATCACGATCTACGGCTGGAGTACTAGAAGGCCGGCTGGAGCAATCCCCCGAGCGCATTGCAGGCCGACACGACCCGCTGCAACTGCCTGCGCGACATGCCCGCGTCGAGCGGCAGCGCCAACGTCTCGTCGGCTGCCCGCTCGGTCTCGGGCAGTACCGCATCGCAACGGAACTCCGGCAGCCGGTGCACGGGCGTCTTCACCGGCACCTGACACCCAACTCCCTTGCCCCGCAGCACCCGAGCGAAGGCGTCCCGATCGGGACGCCCGTTCCCCGGCACACGCACGACATACTGCTGGTAGGTGTGCTGCTCATGCCCGACCGGCGTCCGCACCCCGCTCAACCGCCCACTCAAGTAGGCGGCGTGAGCCCGCCGTTGAGCCACGTCTCCGTGTGGCTTCATGGACTCGCCCTGTTCGAGAACCAACAGCCCACGCCGACGCCCGAGCTCCCGCAACCGTACGACGTCAGCCCGCTGCCCGAAGCGGTGGACGGCGACGACGGCCGCGGTACGCTCACCCACCTGTTCGGCCACGGACGTGGGATCGATGCAGTACGTATCGGGGTCGATGTCCGCAAAGACAGGGGCCGCACCGGCCCGCACAACAGCCTCGGCGGCCTCGGCATCGCCATAGGCCGGCACGATCACTTCGTCTCCGACACCGACACCCGCGGCCTGCAGCATTGCAACTGTGCCCATGGCCAGGATCGTGGTCGCAGAACGTGAACGACAAGTGACGCACAACAAAAAAGCCTCTGGCCCCGAGCAAAATGCTCGGGGCCAGAGGCTTTTATCAAAAATAGTTCGGCGGCGTCCTACTCTCCCACAGGGTCCCCCCTGCAGTACCATCGGCGCTGTAAGGCTTAGCTTCCGGGTTCGGAATGTAACCGGGCGTTTCCCTCACGCTATGACCACCGAAACACTATGAAACTGTCAACCGGAGTCGTGGCCTATGACTACGACGGTTGTTCGTGGTTTCAGAACCAACACAGTGGACGCGAGCAACTGAGGACAAGCCCTCGGCCTATTAGTACCAGTCACCTCCACCCGTTACCGGGCTTCCAGATCTGGCCTATCAACCCAGTCGTCTACTGGGAGCCTTAACCCCTCAAAGGGGGTGGGAGTCCTCATCTTGAAGCAGGCTTCCCGCTTAGATGCTTTCAGCGGTTATCCTTTCCGAACGTAGCCAACCAGCCATGCCCTTGGCAGGACAACTGGCACACCAGAGGTTCGTCCGTCCCGGTCCTCTCGTACTAGGGACAGCCCTTCTCAAGACTCCTACGCGCACAGCGGATAGGGACCGAACTGTCTCACGACGTTCTAAACCCAGCTCGCGTACCGCTTTAATGGGCGAACAGCCCAACCCTTGGGACCGACTCCAGCCCCAGGATGCGACGAGCCGACATCGAGGTGCCAAACCATCCCGTCGATATGGACTCTTGGGGAAGATCAGCCTGTTATCCCCGGGGTACCTTTTATCCGTTGAGCGACGGCGCTTCCACAAGCCACCGCCGGATCACTAGTCCCGACTTTCGTCCCTGCTCGACCCGTCGGTCTCACAGTCAAGCTCCCTTGTGCACTTACACTCAACACCTGATTACCAACCAGGCTGAGGGAACCTTTGGGCGCCTCCGTTACTCTTTGGGAGGCAACCGCCCCAGTTAAACTACCCATCAGACACTGTCCCTGATCCGGATCACGGACCCAGGTTAGACATCCAGCACGACCAGAGTGGTATTTCAACGACGACTCCCC
>NZ_JBITJZ010000002.1:0-127371 GCF_044460595.1 Streptomyces sp. NPDC050085
GCGCCCGGTGCGGCGAGAGTGCGTGCCAGGCGTCGTGAGGCTGGGGGCACCTCCCAGCGTTAGCTGGGGGAGGGAGTTTGAAGACACGCCCTAGAGGAACGCGCGCTCCAGCAGCGTGTGGAGCATGGCCCTGTCCTCGTCGCCGAGCCGGTCGAGGCCTTCCCGCGTGGTGTGCATCTTGGCCCGGATCTCATCGGTGACCCGCTCGCCCTCGGCGGTCAGTACGACGTTCTTGACGCGGCGGTCCGTGCTGCTCGGCTCGCGGCGCACCAGTCCGCGCTTCTCCAGCCGGTCGACGATGCCGGTCATGTTCGACGCGTCACACGTCAGGATGTCGGCCAGGGCCCGCATCGCGGCGGGGCCGCGGCGCAGCACGGTCAGCGCCTTGCCCTGGCTCGCGGTGAGGTTCTCGCTCGCCGCGGCGATGGTGAAGTCGCCGTAGTAGGCGCCCAGGGATCGCGAGAGGACCTCCATGAGCTGGTCCGTGTCGACGTGGGGAGTGCCAGTCATGCGCCCTACTTTACTCCCTGAAACTTGACGATCTCAAATATCAATGTCTACCGTCTATTGCATTGCTTGAAGTTCTCAAGCATCTAGGTTGTCAAGTAACTGAAAGAAGAACTGCCGTGTCTCACGCACATCGCGCTGCGCCCCCGCAGCCGTCCGGGCAGACCCTGGTCGTCCTCGCACTCGGGCTGGCCGCGATGGTCGTCTCGATGATGCAGACGCTGGTCGTCCCGGTCCTGAGCATCATCCAGTCCGACCTGAACGCCTCGACCGCGAACGTCAGTTGGGTCACCACGGCCACCCTCCTGTCGGCCGCCGTCTTCACACCCCTGCTCGGCCGCTTCGGGGACCAGCACGGCAAGAAGTCCACCCTCGTCGGCGTTCTGCTCGTGATGATCGCGGGCTCGGTGCTCGCCGCCACCACGAGCTCGCTGACCTGGCTGATCGTCGGCCGCGTCATGCAGGGCGCGGCGACCGCCATCTTCCCGCTCGCCCTGTCCGTGCTCCGCGAGGAGATCAGGCCGGAGAAGCTGCACGGGGCGATGGCCCTGGTCAGCGGGACGCTCGCCTTCGGCAGCGGCCTCGCGCTCGTCGGCGCCGGCCTGCTCACCCAGGGC
Organism: Streptomyces sp. NPDC050085; assembly: GCF_044460595.1. Classification (NCBI taxonomy): domain Bacteria; kingdom Bacillati; phylum Actinomycetota; class Actinomycetes; order Kitasatosporales; family Streptomycetaceae; genus Streptomyces; species Streptomyces sp. NPDC050085. The sequence continues at coordinate 1,125 of NZ_JBITJZ010000002.1, forward strand.
TCGGACCCCGACTACCACCGGGTCTTCTGGCTCGCCGTCGTACTCGCCGTGGTGGCCCTGGCCGGTGTGCTGTTCGCGGTGCCCGCGTCCCGCGCGAAGACCGGCGGGCGGACCGACTGGCTGGGTGCGCTGACCCTCGCGCTGCTGCTCGTCCTGCTGCTCCTGCCGATCTCGCAGGGCCACGAGTGGGGCTGGACGTCCGGCCGTACGCTCGGCGCCTTCGCCGGAGCGGTCGTCATGGCCGTCGTGTGGGTCGTCACCGAGCGGCGGGTCGCCGAGCCGATGGTCGACATGAAGATGTTCGCCCACCGCCCCGTCCTCTTCACGAACCTGGCCGGACTGCTCCTCGGCTTCGCGATGTTCGCCCAGTTCATCGGCGTCTCGTACCTCGTGCAGATGCCCGAGCGGCTCACCGGGTACGGCTTCAGCGCCTCTGTGCTCGACGCCGCCGTCGTCTACCTGCTGCCGACCACGCTGGTCTCCCTCGTCGGCGCCCAGTTCGGCGGCCTGCTCGTCCGCCGCATCGGCGCACGCTTCACCCTGGCCGTCGGCGCGGTCTTCGGGGCCGTCGGGTTCGCCTGGCTGACCACCGCGCACGGTACGACCGGCTCGGTGATCGGCGCGGGCATGGTCATCGGCCTGGCGATCAGCTTCGGCTACGCGTCCATGCCGGCGCTCATCGTCGCCAGCGTCCCGGCCCACCAGACCGGCATCGCCAACGGCATCAACTCGATCTCCCGTTCCGTCGGCAGCGCCGTCGCGAGCGCCATGATCACGTCGCTGCTCGCGTCGAAGACCATCACGCTCCCGCACGGCCTGCCCGCACTGCCGCAGGAGAGCCAGTTCACGCTGAGCTTCGGCATCGCGGGAGGCGCCTTCGCCCTCGTGGTGGCCGTCGCGCTGGTCGGCCTCAGGGCCTCCCGCGCCACGCGTGAGTCCGTACCGACGAAGGTTGCCGCCTCCCAGCCCAAGGAGGCGGACGCCGAACTGGTGTGACCGACCGTCCCGCCTGCGGCCCGCGGCCGGGCCTCCCCCTCCGGGAGGTCCGGCCGCGGCCGTGCCCAGCGCCCGAGGGCAGGACGCACGAGCCGGTTCAGGCCTTCTTGACCACGCTGGACTTGAGCTGCATCGGGCCGAAGCCGTCGATCTTGCAGTCGATGTCGTGGCCGTCGACGCCGTCCTCGATGAGCCGGATGCCCCGGACCTTGGTGCCCGCCTTGATGCCGCTCGGGCTGCCCTTGACCTTGAGCGTCTTGACCACCGTCACGGTGTCGCCGTCGGCGAGCACGTTTCCGACCGCGTCCTTGACGATGCGCTCGCCGACGGCCTCCTCCGCCGCCTCGGACCGGGACGACGGCGACCACTCGTGGCCGCACTCGGGACAGACCAGCAGCGCGCCCATCTCGTAGGCGTAGGCGCCGGCGCACTGGGGGCAGGGGGGAAGCGTTTCAGTCACCACGGCAGTCTACGAATCGACTAGCTTAATTGCGAAATTTTGCAATTCATTAGATGGTGTGCGGGCCGTGCTCGCGGTGGCCTCAGTCGTGGGGAGAGGGATTCGTGTCCGTTCCGCTGTATCAGGCCAAGGCCGAGTTCTTCCGGATGCTCGGTCATCCCGTACGGATACGGGTTCTGGAGCTGTTGCAGGACGGGCCGACTCCCGTACGGGACCTGCTGGCGGCCATCGAAGTGGAACCCTCCGCCCTCTCCCAACAGCTCGCGGTGTTGCGCCGCTCCGGCATCGTGACCTCCCAGCGGGAGGGCTCGACGGTCGTCTACGCGCTGGCCGGCGGCGATGTCGCCGATCTGATGCGGGCCGCGCGCCGCATCCTCACCGAGATGCTCTCCGGACAGAACGAACTCCTCGCCGAACTGCGGGAGGCCGAGGTGGCCACCCGATGAACACCCTCCTCGGCCGGATCACGGCCCTGCTGCCCGGCCGCCGCGACCTCACCGACGCCCGCCGCGATCCGCGCCGTGACCTGCTGGCCGGTCTGACCGTGGCGATCGTGGCGCTGCCGCTCGCGCTCGGCTTCGGCGTCTCCTCCGGGCTCGGCGCCGAGGCGGGGCTCGCGACCGCGGTGGTCGCCGGCGCACTGGCGGCCGTGTTCGGCGGATCGAATCTGCAGGTGTCAGGGCCGACCGGCGCCATGACCGTGGTGCTCGTGCCGATCGTCGCCCAGTACGGTCCCGGCGGCGTGCTCACCGTCGGCCTCGTCGCCGGTGTGCTGCTGGTGACACTGGCACTGCTGCGGGCCGGGAAGTACATGAGTTACGTGCCCGCCCCCGTCATCGAGGGCTTCACGCTGGGCATCGCCTGTGTGATCGGACTCCAGCAGGTGCCGAACGCGCTGGGGGTGGCCAGGCCCGAGGGCGACCAGGTGCTGGTGGTGGCCTGGCGGACGGTCGAGGAGTTCGCGAAGGCGCCGAACTGGACCGCCGTCGCCTTCGCCGTCGCGGTCGCCGTCGTGATGCTCGTCGGCGCCCGGCTGCGTCCGGCGATTCCGTTCTCCATCGTCGCGATCATCGCCGCCACGCTCGTCGCCCAGGTCGCCGGTCTTGACGCGGCCGCGCCGATCGGTGATCTGCCCTCCGGGCTGCCCGCTCCCTCGCTGTCCTTCCTCGACCCGGGCTCGCTCGGCACCCTGCTGCCCTCGGCGGTGGCGGTCGCCGCACTCGCCGCGCTGGAGTCACTGCTGTCGGCCTCGGCGGCGGACGGCATGACGGTGGGTCAGAAGTTCGACCCGGACCGGGAGTTGTTCGGACAAGGCCTCGCGAACATCGCCGCCCCGTTGTTCGGCGGCGTCCCCGCGACCGGGGCCATCGCCCGTACCGCCGTGAACGTACGCACCGGCGCCCGCTCCCGCCTCGCCGCGCTCGCCCACGCCGTGGTGCTCGCCGTCATCGTCTTCGCGGCCGCCCCGCTGGTGTCGAGGATTCCGCTGGCCGCGCTCGCCGGTGTCCTGATCGCGACCGCGATCCGGATGGTCGAGGTCGGCTCGCTGCGCGCGATGGCGAAGGCGACCCGCTCGGATGCCGTCATCCTCGTCCTGACCGCCGCCGCCACACTCGCCCTCGACCTCGTCCAGGCGGTCGTCATCGGCATCGCCGTCGCCGCTCTGCTCGCCCTGCGCGCCGTCGCCCGACAGGCCCGCGTGCAGGAGGTCCCGCTCGACCCGGGCGACCACGGCGCCGAGGAACACGCCCTGCTCGCCGAGCACATCGTGGCCTACCGCGTGGACGGGCCCCTGTTCTTCGCCGGCGCACACCGCTTCCTCCTCGAACTGTCCGAGACAGCGGACGTACGGGTCGTGATCCTGCGCATGTCGCGGGTATCCACCATGGACGCGACCGGCGCACTCGTCCTCAAGGACGCCGTGGCGAAGCTCAACCGGCGCGGCATCGCCGTCATGACCTCCGGGATACGTCCCGGACAGCGCCAAGTCCTCGAATCCGTAGGGGCGTTGGAACTGCTCCGCCGTGCGGGCCACGAGTACGCGACCACGCCCGAGGCCATCGCGGGCGCCCGCGCCCACCTGGAGCGCGCGGGCCTGCTGCCCACCCTGCCCCGGCAGAAGACCGCACCGACCTCCGTCGAGGAACCCGCCCGATGAGCACACCGAACACGCCGCACCAGACGCCACGCATGACCGAGGTCTCCGGCGCGGAGGCACTGTGGCTGCTGGAGGGAAGTTCGTACGGCCGTCTGGTCTACGTCCAGCGCGAGCTGCCCGTCCTGCGGCCGGCCCGGCACGTGTGGGGGGTGGGCCGTCTGGTCGTACGCGCCCCGGCCGCAGCGTCCGCCGTCCCGGCCACCGCGACCTACCACGTGGACGACGTGGACCCGGCGAACGGCACGGGCTGGACGGTCACCACGACCGGCCCCGTCGAAGTGGTGCGTGACCGGGACGAGGCCGCGCACTACCGGCGCACGCTGACCGGCTGGACCTATGGCCCGCACGACACGTTCCTGCGCCTTCGCCCGCAGTCGATCACCGGATTCCGGCTCACCATGGGGGACGCGCGATGAGCAAAGCGATCGAGGCCCTGCCGCACCGGCACGCGCTCACCGTGCCCACCGAGGGTTCGGCGGTGCGGATGGCACGCGAGACCGCGCAGATGGTGCTCGCCGAATGGGGCGTCAGCGCCCGCCACCCGAGCCTGGATCCGGCCCTGCTGATCCTCAGCGAGCTGGTCACCAACAGCGTGCGGCACGCAGCCACGACGTCTCCGACGCTCACGGTGATCTTCGCCGGCAGCGCGGACTGCCTGGCCTTCGGCGTCCACGACCGCCACCCCTACCAGCCGCCGCTGCACGGGGCACTGACCGCGACCGGCGGCAAAGGGCTGGCCACCGTCATGGAACTCACCCTCGCCCTGGCCGGGACCGCAGTCGTGCGCGGCGACGCCGACGGGGGCGGCAAGAGCATCTGGATCACCCTGCCCCTGTGACCCGCACCGGCCACTCGACACCCCTCAACGGGCAGCGCGTACAAGGAAGTTCACCCACACGACCATCGCGTGGCGCTACACCGTCGAACCCAACCTCGGCACCCTCTCCGTGGCCGGGCACCTCGGCCCCGCGGCCACGACCTGTTTCCCCTTACATGCGGATACATCCTGATACATGCAGATACATGCGGATATCGATGGCGTGGCCGCCAGTGCGGCAGTATCACCCCTAACTCTTCTTCCCATGTCTACGGCGTCGCAGGGCGGTCGCCGAAATGGAGGCAACATCTCGTGCTGATTGCTGAGCGTCCCTCGTTGACCGAAGAGGTGGTTGAGGGGTGCCGTTCGCGGTTCGTCATCGAGCCGCTGGAGCCGGGTTTCGGCTACACGCTCGGCAACTCCCTGCGCCGTGCCCTGCTGTACTCGATTCCCGGCGCGGCTGTCACCGGCGTCCGCATCGACGGTGTCCCGCAGGAGTTCACCACCGTGCCGGGCGTCACGGAGGACGTGACCGACCTCGTCCAGAACATCAAGCAGTTGGTGGTCTCCTGCGAGCACGACGAGCCGGTCGTGCTACACCTGCGCAAGCAGGGCCCGGGGTTCCTCACCGCTGCCGACATCGACCCGCAGGCCGGTGTCGAGGTGCACAACCCCGACCTCGTCCTCGCCACGCTGAGCGGCGCGGGCGAGCTGGGGATGGAGCTGACCGTCGAGCGCGGTCGCGGCTACGTCTCGGCCGTGCGGAACAAGCAGGTGGGCCAGGAGATCGGCCGGATTCCGGTCGACTCGATCTACTCGCCGGTGCTGAAGGTCATGTACAAGGTCGAGGCCACGCGTGTCGAGCAGCGCACCGACTTCGACAAGCTCATCGTCGACGTCGAGACCAAGCAGGCGATGCGGCCGCGTGACGCCATGGCGTCGGCCGGCAAGACGCTGGTCGAGCTGTTCGGCCTGACACGCGACCTGAACGTGGACGCCGAGGGCATCGAGATGGGCCCGTCCCCCACGGACGCCGCCCTGGTCGCCGACCTGGCACTGCCGATCGAGGACCTCGAGCTCACCGTCCGGTCGTACAACTGCCTCAAGCGCGAGGGCATCCACTCCGTCGGCGGCCTCCTCGCGCTCACCGAGCAGGACCTGCTCGACATCCGCAACTTCGGGGCGAAGTCGATCGACGAGGTCAGGGCCAAGCTGGCCGACATGGGCCTGGCCTTCAAGGACGGCCCGCCCGGATTCGACCCGACCACCGCCGTGGACACGTTCGGCGCGGACAGCGGGTTCTCGGACCCCGGGCAGTACTGAAGCCGCTGTCCGAGCGGGCCGCCGCGGCCACCCGTCACGTGGCCGCGGCGAAGGCCCCCTCGACGTCCATGACCGGCACGACGGTGCACGCGTCCTCCTCGGTCGCGATCACCACGTCCTCGGCGAACCCCGCGGAGGCCGATTCCCGTCCGGAGGCGCTCGCGGCGATCGCGCGCGGGATGTCGGCGGTGGCCTCGGCGCAGGCCCGCGCGCACGCCGCCTCCGCCGAAAGCGGGCCGGCCCCCTGGGAGCCGAGGTCGGCGATGAGTGCGCCCGCCGCGAGCAGGTCCTCCGGGGCGGGGCGCAGGGAGCCGTCCGGCCACCGCTCGCCCGCCGCGATGACGGCCACCGGCCGCTCGGATCCCCCGTAGCCGTGCTGGGTGAGCCGGCTGCCGACCGCGGTGACGTTGCGCAGGCAGGCGGCCACCACCGGCGCCACGGCGCCTGCGGTGAAGGGGGACCGGCGCAGCTGGGTCGGGGACAGCGACCAGGGGTACTGCGTGGACACGGTGCTACGTGCGACGGCCAGGCAGGCCGCCTCCGCGGCGAGACGGGCGGTCCCGGTGGCACCCCACTCGAACCGTATGCCGCACCCGGGCTGCGCGGCCCAGTCACCCATGACCGCCCCTTCCCGTCAGGCCGCGTCGTCGCCCGGAGCAGGGCGGTTGTCGCGGCCGCCGAAGGAGAGCTTGAGCATCCGGGCGTTCCCGCAGCGCGGGCACAGTCCGTCCGAAACGACCGCGCCGGGGCGGCACTTGAGTCGGCACGCGGGGCACTTGAGCCAAGCCACTCCCAGGCCACGCAACGGCGTGATTCTCATCCAAGCCCCCCTCGCCACACATGCTGAGTTGCTAATTTTAGCAATTCATTAGGTCGCTCGTTGGCACTTCCTGCGGTCGTCACCGCTGGATTCAGGGCCTCGGCTTTCCTGCGCACCCCTCGCGCGGGCGAGGATGGGGCCATGCACAAGACGAGTGAGTGGATGCGATGCGCGGAGCGGCCGTGGCGCCGCCCCGAGAGGGGAACGGGTCGGTGAGCACGCCGCTGTACCAACTCAAGGCCGAGTTCTTCAAGACCCTCGGCCATCCGGCCCGTATCCGCGTCCTGGAACTGCTCAGCGAGCGCGAGCACGCGGTCGCCGAGATGCTGCCCGAGGTCGGCATCGAGCCCGCCCACCTCTCGCAGCAGCTGGCCGTGCTGCGCCGGGCCAATCTCGTGGCCACCCGCAAGGAAGGCTCGAACGTCTACTACTCGCTGACCAGTCCGCAGGTCGCCGAGTTGCTGCGGGTCGCCCGATCCATCCTGGCCGGCGTCCTGGGCGGCCAGGCCGAACTCCTCGCCGACCTGCGCGCCGCCCAGAGTGGCGGCGACAGCGGGAAGACGCCGCCGTAGCCGGGCGACCCTCGATCGGCGCACCGGGGCCCCGAGTGCCGGTTTCCGGGCGACTGACGGCCCGTCACCGCTTTGGTGGCGGGCCATCAGGCTACGCAACACCCGGTCGCCTCGTTTCTGGACTACGGCCCAGCAGTGGGGCGGGTGGGACGCGAACCCGCGGCCGACGGATCATGAGCCCTTGCGCAGCGTTCTGGATCTCCATGCAGCCAGACCGAAGACCAGCAACACAGAACTAGCTGAAGATGCGCACCATGGCGGCCGCCACCGACCCCAGACAGACGGAGGCCGTGGCGACAACCTCCTTCACCCGGAACAGCCGGACACGACCGTCCCGTACGACCGCGATCTCCCGCCGCTCAACGTTCCCCATCTCGAACCATTCGATCGAGTTCGCGCTCGCGCGCTCCCGCAGGTCGGCGAAGCAACCCCGCAGCCGTGCGACCTCCCGCTCCCGGAATCCCCCTGGGCGGCACGTCCTGCCGCTTTCCGAGTGACTAATGGCCCGTCACCGTTTTGGTGACGGGCCATCAGGTTACGTAACCGCTGGTCGCATCGTTTCTGCACTACGGCCCAGCAGTGGGGCGGGTGGGACTCGAACCCACGGCCGACGGATTATGAGTCCGCTGCTCTAACCGGCTGAGCTACCGCCCCTTACGGCGCGTCGCGCACATTTGTGCGCGCCGTCTGCCGCAGCATAGCCGCTCATACGATCTCCTGCCTCGGATGGTTCGGCTCTGCACGACCTTGAGGACTCCGCAGGTACACGGGCGGTTCCACCGGGCACGAAAAAGCCCCCCGGAGTGGACTCCGGAGGGGCTTGTTCGACAGCTCTCCCGACTGGACTCGAACCAGTAACCTGCCGGTTAACAGCCGGCTGCTCTGCCAATTGAGCTACAGGAGATCGAGCTCCCCCGACTGGACTCGAACCAGTAACCTGCCGGTTAACAGCCGGCTGCTCTGCCAATTGAGCTACAGGGGAATGCATCGTTGCTTCGAACGCACCCACCTGGGTACTTGCCAGGCGGCGGGCGCTCGCTGCGACACATACATTAGCGCAAGCAGGGGGGTGCTCCGCCAATCGGTATCCCCCCAGTGATCATCGACGATCACGAACCTCGCTACGGAAGGGTGGCCGTCATGCGCTACCGGCTCACATTCATCGCCGGGATCGCCCTCGGATACGTGCTGGGGACGCGGGCCGGACGCGAGCGGTACGAGAAGCTGAAGAAGACCGCGCGGGAGATCGCGCAGAACCCCGCCGTGCGCAACACGGCGGAGTCCGCCGCCCAGCAGACGCGCCAGTACGCGGGCAAGGCCTTCCACTCGGTGAGCGAGAAGGTCGAGAGCAAGGTGCCGGACTCGGTGGCCGACCGCGTGCGGTCGCTGCGCGAGCGCGGCGGCCCGGGCGAGGACGACGACTGGGGCACCAGCAACACCTAGAGACACCGGGCGGCGCAGAAGTCCCGCGTGGTGCGGCAGTATTTCTGTCATGGGGATAGTCGCCGGGCTGGACAGTTCGCCCGATTTCACGCGCATTGTGGTTTGTGACTCCGAGACCGGGGCCGTGCTGCGGCAGGGCTATGCCCCGCATCCGCTGGACCCGGTGGACGGCGGTGGGCGTCCGTCCGACGTCGATCCCCAGGCATGGCTCCTGTCGCTCGGCGAGGCCGCGGGCGGCGGGCTGCTCGAAGGCGTCCAGGCCATCGGCGTCTCCGCGCAGCAGAACGCGCTGGTGCCGCTGGACTCGCAGGGCAACACCGTGCGGCCCGCGCTGGTGGGCGGTGACAAGCGGGCCCAGGCATCGTCCGCCGATCTGATCGACCGGCTCGGCTCGCGCGAGGCGTGGGCCGAGGCCGTCGGGTCCGTGCCGCAGGCGGCGCAGCCCGTCACCAAGCTGCGCTGGCTGGCGCGCACCGAGCCCGAGAACGCGCAGCGTGTGGCCCTTCTCATGCAGGCCCACGACTGGCTCGTGTGGCAACTGCTCGGCCGGCCCGCGCGCCGGACCACGGACCGCGGCGGGGCCTCGGGCACCGGCTACTGGTCCGCGGCCTCCGGATCCTGGCGGCCCGACCTCGTGGAGCTGGCCCTCGGCCGGCAGGCGATGCTGCCTGAGGTCCTCGGTCCCGGCGACGCCGCGGGGACCACCCCTGAGGGGCTGATCATCTCGGCCGGGACCGGGGAGACCATGGCCGCCGCCTTCGGGCTCGGGGTGCAGGTCGGGGACGCCGTCGTCTCGCTGGGCGCCTCGGGGTCGGTGATGGCCGTGCACCACGAGGCGCTGGTCGACTCCAGTGGTGCGATTACGTCGCTCGCCGACGCCACCGGGATGCATCTGCCCGTGGTGCATACGTTGAATGCGGTGCGGGCGCTGCGGGGCACGGCGGAGATGCTGGGGCTCGACGGTGGGCTGGAGGAGCTGTCCGAGCTCGCCATGAAGTCGACGCCGGGTGCCCACGGACTCGTACTCCTGCCGTATCTGGAGGGCGAGAAGACGCCGAATCTGCCGCACACGGCGGGGACCCTGAGCGGGCTGCGGCGGGAGTCCATGAAGCCCGAGCATCTGGCGCGGGCCGCCTTCGAAGGCATGTTGTGCGGGCTCGCCGACGCCATCGACGTGCTGCGCGGGCGCGGGGTCGAGATCCGGCGGGTGTTCCTGCTCGGGGCGGCGGCCGAGCTGCACGCCGTGCAGGCCGCGGCGCCGATGCTGTTCGGGGCGCAGGTCGTGGTGCCGCAGCCCGCGGACTACGCGGCGCTCGGTGCGGCGCGGCAGGCCGCGTGGGCGCTGAGCGGGCAGTTGCCGCTGTGGCAGGGCGCGGCCGCGCAGGTCTTCGAGCCGGGCGAGGAGGCGGCCGTGGGACAGGCCGTGCGCCAGCAGTACCGGTCGGTGCGGGAGCAGATCCACCCGGGGGCGTTCGCGTAAATCCGTGGCTGGTCTTTGAACGCTCTTGGGTTAATCAGTTGAGGTAACGCGGGTGGAGTGTTCGACGATAGGGGTCCATGCGTCTTCGTTCCAGCGGAGGCGTACCCCTCCCCTCCCCTCCCCTCAACCGCTCACACTCCCACCGCCGACCACCGAGAGACCGAGCGTGCTCATACGACTCCTGCGGACCTATCTCCGTCCGTACAAGAAACCCATCGGGCTGCTGGTGCTGCTGCAGTTCCTGCAGACCTGCGCCGCCCTGTACCTGCCCACCTTGAACGCGGACATCATTGACAACGGTGTCGTCAACGGGGACACCGGCTACATCCTGTCCTACGGCGCCGCCATGCTCGGCATCACCGTCGTCCAGGTCCTGTGCAACACCGGCGCCGTGTTCTTCGGCGCCCGGACCGCCGCCGCCGTCGGGCGCGACGTGCGGGCCGGGATCTTCGACCGGGTGCAGTCCTTCTCGGCGCGCGAGGTCGGCCAGTTCGGGGCGCCCTCGCTGATCACCCGGACCACGAACGACGTGCAGCAGGTCCAGATGCTGGTGCTCATGGGCTTCACGCTCATGGTGTCGGCGCCGATCATGTGCGTCGGCGGTGTCGTCATGGCCCTCGGGCTCGACGTGCCGCTGTCCGGTGTGCTGCTCGCCGTGCTGCCCGTGATGGCGATCGTCCTGTCGCTGATCATCCGCAGGATGCGGCCGCTGTTCCGGTCCATGCAGACCAAGCTGGACACCGTGAACCGGGTGCTGCGCGAGCAGATCACCGGCAACCGCGTCATCCGTGCCTTCGTGCGCGACGAGTTCGAGAAGGAGCGGTTCGGGGAAGCGAATCGCGATCTGACCGAGACCTCGCTCGCCACCGGCCGGATCATGGCGCTGATGTTCCCGTTCGTGATGACGATCGTGAACCTCGCCTCCATCGCCGTCGTGTGGTTCGGTGCGCGGCGCATCGACGGCGAGCACATGCAGATCGGTGACCTGACCGCCTTCCTCGCGTATCTGATGCAGATCGTGATGAGCGTGATGATGGCCACCTTCATGTTCATGCAGGTGCCGCGCGCCGAGGTGTGCGCCGAGCGCATCCAGGAGGTCCTCGACACCGAGTCGAGCGTCGTGCCGCCGGATCCGCAGACGTCCGTACGCGAACTGCGGCGGCACGGGCACCTGGAGATCCGGGGCGCCGACTTCGGCTACCCGGGTGCCGAGGAGCCCGTCCTGCGCGGGGTCGACCTGGTCGCCCTGCCCGGGGAGACCACGGCGATCATCGGCTCGACGGGCAGCGGCAAGTCGACGCTGCTCGGGCTCGTGCCGCGGCTGTACGACACCACCGCCGGCGTCGTCTACGTCGACGGGGAGGACGTCCGCGAGGTCGATCCGCAGCTGATGGCGAAGACCGTGGGACTCGTACCGCAGAAGCCGTACCTGTTCTCCGGGACCGTCGCCTCGAACCTGCGCTACGGGAAGCCGGACGCGACGGACGAGGAGCTGTGGCACGCGCTCGAGGTGGCGCAGGCCAAGGACTTCGTCAGCAAGCTGGAGGGCGGGCTCGACGCCCCCATCTCGCAGGGCGGGACGAACGTCTCCGGTGGTCAGCGCCAGCGGCTCGCCATCGCCAGGACGCTGGTGCAGCGGCCCGAGATCTATCTCTTCGACGACTCGTTCTCCGCGCTCGACTACGCCACTGACGCGGCGCTGCGCCGTGCGCTGGGCGCCGAGACGGCCGAGGCGACCGTGGTGATCGTGGCCCAGCGGGTCGCGACCATCCGGGACGCCGACCGGATCGTCGTCCTCGACGAGGGCCGGGTCGTGGGCACCGGACGCCATCACGAGCTGATGGCCGACAACGAGACCTACCGGGAGATCGTGCTCTCCCAGCTGACGGAAGCGGAGGCCGCCTGATGAGCGGGCCGATGGCGGCGCGGATGGCGGCCGGTGGGCCCGGTTCGCGTTCGATGGACTTCAAGGGATCCGGCAAGCGGCTGCTCAAGCGCCTGGCGGCGCACCGGGCGTCGGTCGCCGCGGTGCTCGTGTCGATCGTGATCAGTGTCGGTCTCTCGGTGGTCGGGCCGAAGATCCTCGGCCACGCCACCGACCTGCTGTTCGGCGGGATCATCGGCGGGCGGATGGAGCCGGGCCAGACCAAGGCCGAGGTCCTCGCGGGCCTGCGGGCCAAGGGCGACGGCGGCATGGCGGACATGCTCGGCGGCGTCGACTTCACCCCCGGCAAGGGCGTGGACTTCGACGCGATCGGCGAGGTGCTGCTGCTCGCCCTCGCGGTGTTCGCGGTGGCCGGCTTCGCGATGATGATCGGTACGCGGCTCGCGAACCGGGCGATCAACCTGGCCGTGGCGCAGCTGCGCAAGGACATGCAGGCGAAGCTGTCGCGGCTGCCCCTGTCGTACTACGACAAGCAGAAGCGCGGCGAGGTGCTGAGCCGGGCGACCAACGACATCGACAACATCGGGCAGACGCTGCAGCAGACGATGGGGCAGATGCTCAACTCGGTGCTGACGATCATCGGCGTCCTCGCGATGATGTTCTGGATCTCCTGGCTGCTCGCCCTGGTCGCGCTGGTGACGGTGCCGCTGTCGGTGGTCGTCGCGGCGAAGGTCGGCAAGCGCTCGCAGCCGCAGTTCGTGCAGCAGTGGAAGACCACGGGCAAGCTCAACGCGCACATCGAGGAGATGTACACCGGCCACAACCTGGTGAAGGTGTTCGGGCGGCAGAAGGAGTCGGCCGAGCAGTTCGCCGAGCAGAACGAGGCGCTGTACGAGGCCTCGTTCAAGGCCCAGTTCAACAGCGGCATCATGCAGCCGCTGATGTTCTTCGTGTCGAACCTGAACTATGTGCTGGTGGCCGTCGTCGGCGGGTTGCGGGTGGCCTCCGGGTCCCTGTCCATCGGTGACGTGCAGGCGTTCATCCAGTACTCGCGGCAGTTCTCGATGCCGCTGACGCAGGTCGCGTCGATGGCGAACCTGGTGCAGTCGGGTGTCGCCTCGGCCGAGCGGATCTTCGAACTGCTCGACGCCGAGGAGCAGTCCGCGGATCCGGTGCCCGGTGAGAAGCCGGAGAACCTGCGCGGGCACGTCGAGTTCGAGCACGTCGCCTTCCGCTACGAGAAGGACAAGCCGCTCATCGAGGACCTGTCGCTGACGGCGGAGCCCGGTCACACGGTCGCGATCGTCGGGCCGACGGGGGCCGGGAAGACGACCCTCGTCAATCTGCTCCTGCGGTTCTACGACGTCACCGGCGGGCGGATCACGCTCGACGGGGTCGACATCGCGAAGATGTCGCGGGACGAGCTGCGGACCGGGATCGGCATGGTGCTCCAGGACACGTGGCTGTTCGGCGGGTCCATCGCGGAGAACATCGCGTACGGCGCGGCGAAGGACGTCTCGCGGGAGGAGATCGAGGAAGCCGCGAAGGCCGCGCACGCGGACCGGTTCATCCGGACGCTGCCCGAGGGGTACGACACCGTCATCGACGACGAGGGCACCGGTGTCAGCGCCGGTGAGAAGCAGCTCATCACCATTGCGCGGGCCTTCTTGTCGGATCCCGTGATCCTGGTGCTGGACGAGGCGACCTCGTCCGTCGACACCCGGACCGAGGTACTCATCCAGAAGGCCATGGCGCGGCTCGCCGCCGGGCGGACCTCGTTCGTCATCGCGCACCGTCTGTCGACGATCCGCGATGCCGACACGATTCTGGTCATGGAGAACGGGTCGATCGTGGAGCAGGGCGCGCACGATGAGCTGGTCGCCTCCGGTGGGGCGTACCAGCGGCTGTACGAGGCCCAGTTCGCCCAGGCCGTGGCCGAGGTCGACTAGCCGGGACGGGAAGCCATGGGGGCGTGGGGCCGATACGGCCCCACGCCCCTGTTTCAGTCCAGGTAGCCGCGGAGTTGGTCCGCGAAGGCGTGGTCCCTGAGTTTGTTCAGGGTCTTCGATTCGATCTGGCGGATGCGTTCGCGGGTGACGCCGAAGATGCGGCCGATCTCCTCCAGGGTGCGGGGGCGGCCGTCCGCCAGGCCGTAGCGGAGCTGGACGACCTTGCGCTCGCGCTCGCCGAGCGTCGACAGGACCGCCTCCAGGTGTTCCCTGAGCAGCAGGAACGCCGCCGATTCCACCGGGCTCGTGGCGTCGCCGTCCTCGATCAGGTCGCCGAGCGCGACGTCGTCCTCCTCGCCGACGGGGGCGTGCAGGGAGACCGGCTCCTGGGCGAGCCGCAGGACTTCGCTGACGCGCTCGTGGGGCAGGTCCAGGTGGGCCGCGACCTCTTCGGGGGTCGGCTCGTAGCCCCGTTCCTGCAGCATGCGGCGCTGGACGCGGACCACCCTGTTGATCAGTTCGACGACGTGGACGGGCACGCGGATGGTGCGGGCCTGGTCGGCCAGGGCGCGGCTCATCGCCTGGCGGATCCACCAGGTCGCGTACGTGGAGAACTTGTAGCCCCGGGCGTAGTCGAACTTCTCGACGGCGCGGATCAGGCCCAGGTTTCCCTCCTGGACCAGGTCGAGCATGGTCAGGCCGCGGCCCACGTAGCGCTTGGCGACGGAGACCACCAGGCGCAGGTTCGCCTCGATGAGGCGGCGCTTGGCCATCCGGCCCATGACGACCAACTTGTCGAGGTCCAGGGCCAGTTGGGAGTCGAGGTCGATGTCGTGGAGCAGCTTCTCCTCGGCGAACAGGCCCGCCTCGACGCGGCGTGCGAGCTCGACCTCCTCGGCCGCGGTGAGCAGCGGGATGCGGCCGATCTCGCGCAGGTACTGCCGGAACAGGTCGGAGGAGGGCCCGCTGGTGTCCGCGCGGGCGGCTCCGCGCACCGGCTCCGGCGGCGCGGACAGCTCGGGCGGCTCGGCCGCCTCCGGCTCGTCCGGGGACTCGGTGGCCTCAGGTGACTCGGGGCCGGCGCTGCCGGCCTCGGGGTGGTGTGCCGCGCGGCTCTGTGGCGGCACCGTGGTGAGGGCCTCGCCCTCCGCGGCGCCTTCGGGGTCGGCGAGGGCCTGCGCTGTGCTGTCGCTCTGACTGAGGGTCTGGGTCTGCACGGGGGCGACCTCCAAGGTGATCGCTGCTGAGGCGTGCGGCAGGGGGGCGTCAGCGGCAGCCTCGCCGCCGTCCGTCCCGTACGCGATGAGCGGAACCGCGGGGGTGTCGGGCCCGGTGTCCGGGCTCCGGCCGCGCTCCGAGGACTCAGGCACCGCAACCCAGTGTGGAGTACGACACAGTGCCGCCACGAGGGGCGTGCGTTGACTTTTTGAGTCCGGTGCGTGACCGCATGGTTACCGTGATGTACGAGTGCCCGGCATTCCCGTACGGGAACGTGGCGAAACGGCGCGTCAGGGTGCGGCGGGTTGCGCAGGTCGCATCCCCGGAGCCCTAGAGCGCTTCGGCGCCCCGTTCGCGCAGTGCCTGGCCGTACTGCTGGAGCACCCACAACTCGTTCTGCACGGCTGCCAGTTGGGCCGGGTCGCCGGTCGAGCCGAGGCGGGTGAACGTGCCCTGGACGTCGCGGATGCGGCGCTCGACGGCCCGGCGGCGGACGGTGACGAGCTGCTCGCCCGCGTACGCCTCGTCGACCGTCTTGCGGTGGATGGCCTCGACGGCCAGCTCGGTGACCATGGCGCGCACCGCGTCGTCGGGCGCCGCCTCGCGCACCCGGACCAGGTACTCGTGCACGTCACCCGCGCCCGGCTCGGCGCCGCCCGCTTCCAGGATGGCCTGGCGCACGGCTGCGTACGGAGCGGCCGTGAACTCGTCGATGCCGTACGCGTCGAACGCCGGGGAGACCAGGTGCGGGTGTTGCAGTGCGAGCTTGAGCAGCTCGCGCTCCGTCGCGTACACCGGGTTGCGCAGGGTGAGCGCCGGGCCGCCGAACGCCGGTGCGGGGGCGGCACTTTGCGCCGGCTGCGCGCCCCGGGCGGCGCTGGGCGCGGGGCCCTTGCCGCCGCGGTCCCGGGCCCAACGGGCCAGCTGGGCAACCCGCTTGACCACGAACTGGGTGTCGAGGATGCCGAGCATGCCCGCGAGCTGGACGGCGACCTCGTGCTGGGCGCCGCTGTTCTTGATGCGGGCGACGATCGGCGCGGCCTCGTCGAGCGCGGAGGCGCGCCCTGCCGGGGTCTCCAGGTCGTAGCGCGCGACGATCTGGCGCAGCGCGAACTCGAAGAGCGGGGTGCGGGGTTCGACCAGGTCGGCGACCGCCTCGTCGCCCTTGGCGAGGCGCAGCTCGCAGGGGTCCATGCCGTCGGGCGCGATCGCGATGTACGTCTCGGCGGCGAACTTCTGGTCGTCCTCGAAGGCGCGCAGGGCGGCCTTCTGACCGGCCGCGTCGCCGTCGAAGGTGAAGATCACCCGCGCCGATCCGTTGTCCATCAGGAGGCGGCGGAGGATCTTGATGTGGTCGCCGCCGAACGCCGTGCCGCAGGTCGCGATCGCGGTGGTGATGCCGGCGAGGTGGCAGGCCATGACGTCCGTGTAGCCCTCGACGACGACGGCGCGGGACGCCTTCGCGATGTCCTTCTTCGCGAGGTCGATGCCGTACAGGACCTGGGACTTCTTGTAGATCGGCGTCTCGGGCGTGTTCAGGTACTTCGGCCCGTTGTCGTCCTCGCGCAGGCGGCGGGCGCCGAAGCCGACGACCTCGCCGCCGATGTCGCGGATCGGCCACATCAGGCGGCCGCGGAAGCGGTCGATGGGGCCGCGGCGGCCCTCCTGGGACAGGCCCGAGAGGAGGATCTCCTTGTCGCTGAAGCCCTTGCCGCGCAGGAAGCGGGTCAGGTGGTCCCAGCCCGCCGGGCTGTAGCCGACGCCGAAGTGTGCGGCGGCGGCCTGGTCGAAGCCGCGCTCGGCGAGGAACTTGCGGCCGATCTCGGCTTCCGGGGACTCCAGCTGGTCCGCGTAGAACTGCGCGGCGACCTTGTGCGCCTCGACGAGGCGGATGCGCTCGCCGCGCTGGTGCTGCGGGTTGTACCCGCCCTCTTCGTAGCGCAGGGTGATGCCGGCCTGGCCGGCCAGGCGCTCCACCGCTTCGGAGAAGGTCAGGTGGTCGACCTTCATCACGAACGTGATGGTGTCGCCGCCCTCCTGGCAGCCGAAGCAGTGGAAGAACCCCTTGCTCGGGCTGACCTGGAAGGACGGGGACTTCTCGTCGTGGAAGGGGCACAGGCCCTTCAGGTTCCCGCCGCCCGCGTTGCGCAACTGCAGGTACTCGGACACCACGGCGTCGATCGGGACCGCGTCCCGAACCGCCTTCACGTCCTCGTCATTGATCCTGCCTGCCACGCGACGATTCTACGGGCGCCCACTGACACTCCTGTCACTCCTCCAGAAGATCACCGAGCGGGATGCTCGGGTCCGAGAGGCGTTCGGTGCCGGGCCGGGCACCGGAGCGGATCAGCTGCTGGATGGGTTCGGTGACGTCCCACACATTCACGTTCATCCCGGCGAGGACCCGGCCGTCCTTCAGCCAGAAGGCGATGAACTCCCGCTTGCCCGCGTCGCCGCGCAGCACCACCTGGTCGTACGCGCCGGGGGGCGCCCAGCCCGAGTACTCCAGGCCCAGGTCGTACTGGTCGGAGAAGAAGTAGGGCACGCGGTCGTAGGTGACGTCCTTGCCGAGCATGGCGCGGGCGGCGGCCGGGCCCCCGTTGAGCGCGTTCGCCCAGTGCTCGACGCGGAGCCTGGTGCCGAAGAGGGTGTGGTCGAGGGCGGCGACGTCGCCCGCCGCGTAGATGTCCGGGTCGCTGGTGCGCAGCGTGGCGTCGACCGCGATGCCGCCGCCGTGCTCGCGGGGCGCCAGGGTCAGGCCCGCGGCCTCGGCGAGGGCGGTGCGCGGGGCGGCGCCGATCGCGGCGAGCACGTCGTGCGCGGGGTGTTCCTCGCCGTCGTCGGTGTGGGCGGCGAGGACCATGCCGTCCTGGCCGGTGATCTCGGTGAGGCGGGCGCCGAAGTGGAAGCGGACGCCGTGGTCGCTGTGCAGGTCGGTGAAGATCTGGCCGAGCTCGGGGCCGAGCACGCCGTGCAGCGGGGTGGCCTCGGGTTCGACGACGGTGACCTCGGCGCCGTACTCGCGGGCGGCGGCCGCGACCTCGAGGCCGATCCAGCCCGCTCCGGCGATGACCAGGTGGCCGTTGTCCCGGCCGAGCGAGGCCAGCACGTTCTTCAGGCGCTCGGCGTGGGCGAGGCGGCGCAGGTGGTGGACGCCGACGAGGCCGGTGCCGGGGATGTCCAGGCGGCGCGGTTCGGCGCCGGTGGCCAGCAGCAGCTTGTCGTAGCGGATGGTGGTGGAGTCGCCGAGCCGGACCGTCTTGGCATCGCGGTCGACGGTGGTGACCGTCTGGCCCAGGTGCAGCTCGATGTCGTGGCTCGCGTACCAGGCCGGTTCGTGGACGAAGACGCTGTCCCGGTCCTCCTTGCCCTGGAGGTAGCCCTTCGACAGGGGCGGGCGTTCGTACGGGTGGTCCCGTTCGTCCCCGATGATGATCACCCGCCCGGTGAAGCCCTCCGAGCGGAGTGTCTCGGCGGCCTTCGCGCCGGCGAGTCCCCCTCCGACGATGACGAACGTCTGGTCCGCGTCGACCACTTGATGCCTCCTCGTTGCGCTGCCGTCATGTGCGAGCGTCCCGCACGCAGCGTGATGCGGGAAGGGGGCGTGGCCCGAACGGGGCTGTTTTCGTCACGCCCAGTGGTCGAGAGCGAGTTTGACGACGAGCGCCGTGACCGTGCACAGGAGGGCGGCGCGGACGAATCCGGCGCCGCGGGTGATGGCGGTGCGGGCGCCGATGGCTCCGCCGGTGATGTTGGCCAGGCACATCGCGGCGCCGGTCGCCCACAGGACGTGGCCGAGGCAGGCGAAGAGGGCGAGGGCGCCGAGGTCGGTGCCGATGGAGACGGCCTTGGCCGTGGCCGAGCCTTTGAGGAAGCCCGTGCCGAGGGTTGCCGTGAAGAGGGCTACGAGGAGTACGCCGGTGCCTGAACCAATGGCCCCGCTGTAGTAGCCGATGGCGGCGACTGCGGCCAAGGCCCGTTTACCGGGCACTCGGGATCGTGGGCCAGGGGCGGGAATGCCGGCCGGTCCTCTGCCCGCGGGGGCCGAAGCCGCGGCCCACGCGCCCACCGCGAGCAGCGTCGTCAGTACCGCGGGGACGAAGACCGTCTCCGGCAAGTACGTTGCCGTCAGGGCTCCCAGGAGCGAGGACGGGATTCCGATCAGTGCCGCGCGGGCCGCGCTCGGGCCGTCGAGGCCGACGCGTCTCGCGTAGGTGACGGCCGCGGACGAGGTGCCGGTGATCGCCACCAGTTTGTTGGTGCCGAGCAGCGTGGCCACCGGGGCGGTGGGCAGCAGCACCATCAGGGCCGGTACCTGCACCAGCCCTCCGCCGCCCACCACCGCGTCCAGCCAGCCCGCCGCGAGCGCCACTGCGAGCAGCGCGCTCCAGTCCACCGCGTCCACGGCCGTCCCCCCGATTTCCTGTGGTGCTCCCCCGTTGCTCCCCCGCCCCAACCGTGGGGTACGGCAAGGGAGTTGTGGGGTAATTCGCCCACAACGCAAAGGGAGTCGGGGAGTTCGGGGGATCCTGGGCGCATGCTGCGTATCGAGTTCACGGGGGAGGATCTGGGGCGGCTGCGGGTCGCGCCGGGGGCCGATCCGCTGTGGGAAATCGTGCTGAGCCTGCATCTGTTGCAGAACCGGCAGGCCGCCGTGGTGTTCGATCCGTGGCGGCGCGAGGTGCGGGCGGGTCTCGCCAGGGCGGGGCTGTCGGGGACGACGGCGGCGCTGATGCGGCTGTCGCCGTGGGCCGCGTACTTCCCCGACTTCCTCACGCCCGGGCAGGGCGGCGAGGACGTCGAGGCCGGGATCGAGGCCGTCCTGGTCACGCCCCGGCGGCGGCTGGCGGCCGAGCTGTCCGAGGTGTACGCGGACGGGCCCGTGCCCGCGGCGGCGCGGCGACTCGCGGCGGGGGACGTGGCGACGCTGCGGCGGCTCGGGCAGGCGCTGCGGGCGTATTACGAGGTGGCGGTCGAGCCGTACCTGCCGGCGGTGCGCGGTGCGGTCGCCGACGACCGGGCGGTGCGGGCGGACGCGGCGCTGCGCGGGGGCGGGGACGGGCTGCTGGCCAGCTACGGTCCGGCGCTGTCGTGGGACGCGAGCACGCTGGTGGCCGCGTATCCCGTCCAGCACGAACTGCCTTTGCACGGGCGCCCGTTGACGCTGATTCCGTCGTTCTTCTGCGTGGTGACGCCGGTGGCGCTCGCCGACGGCGCACTGGATCCGGTGCTCGTGCACCCCCTGGGGCCCGCGCCCGGCTGGCTGGCCAGGGGGCGGCAGCGGGGTGCGGCGCCGCCGCCGGTGGCCCAGCTGATCGGGCCGACGCGGGCGCTGGTCCTGGACGCGCTCGAACAGCCGCGGACCACCGGGGAGTTGGCCGAGCGGCTGCGGCTGACCGCGTCGACCGCCAGTCGGCACGCCACGGTGCTGCGCGAGGCGGGCCTGGTCGCCTCCCGGCGGCGCGGCAACAGCGTGCTGCACCGCCGCACCGCGCTCGGCGACGCGCTCATGGACGGTCGGATCTGAACCTCGCGTGCAGGGAGCGGGCGGAGGCGTCCGTGAGGGAGGCGATCTGGTCGACGATGACGCGCTTTCTCGTACGGTCGTCGGGCGCGTCGTCGAACAGGGCGCGGAACTGGGGGTCCAGGCCGTCCGGGGCGCGTGCGGTCAGGGCCTCGGCGAGCTCGGCGACCACGATGCGCTGGTCGGCGCGGAGCCGCTCCTGCTGCGGGCGCTGCATCACGTACCGGTCGGCGACCGCCTTGAGGACGGCGCATTCGTGGCGGGCGGCGCGCGGGACGACGAGCTCCGCCGCGTACCGCGTGAGGCGGCCCGTGCCGTACCTGGCCCGCGTCGCGCCCTCCGCCGCCAGGCAGAAGCGGCCGATGAGCTGGCTGGTGGCGTCCTTGAGGCGGGCCTGGGCGACGGCCGTGCCGTCGTATCCGTGCGGCCACCACTCCTGGTCGAGGAGGCGGTCGAGGGCGGCGGAGAGCTCGGCGGGGTCCGTGTCCGCCGGCACGTACCGTCCGATGGCGACGGTGAAGATCTCGGCGCGCTCGGGCTCGGCGTGCAGCACGTTCGGATCCAGGTGGCCCGCGTGCAGGCCGTCCTCGATGTCGTGGACCGAGTACGCGACGTCGTCCGACCAGTCCATGACCTGCGCCTCGAAGCAGGTGCGGCGCCCGGGCGCCTCCTTGCGGACCCAGTCGAAGACGGGCCGGTCGTCCTCGTAGACACCGAACTTGGGGGAGCCGGGGTCGGTGGGGTGCTCGCCGCGCGGCCACGGGTACTTGGTCGCGGCGTCCAGGGCCGCGCGCGTCAGGTTCAGTCCTACGCTGACCAGTTCGCCGGACTCCGCCGCGGCAGCGGCTGATGTCACTGCGGAGCGGACGAAGCGCTTGGGCTCGATGCGGGTGAGCAGGCGCAGCGACTGCGCGTTCCCCTCGAAGCCGCCGCAGTCCTGCGCCACTTCGTTCAACGCCTGTTCGCCGTTGTGCCCGAAGGGCGGGTGGCCCATGTCGTGCGCGAGGCAGGCCGTCTCGACGAGGTCGGGGTCGCAGCCGAGGGCGGCGCCCAGCTCGCGGCCGACCTGGGCGCACTCCAGGGAGTGGGTGAGCCGGGTGCGCGGGCTGGCGTCCCAGTGCCTGTTCTGCGTGCCGGGCGTGACGACCTGGGTCTTTCCGGCGAGCCTGCGCAGCGCCGAGGAGTGCAGGACACGGGCCCGGTCGCGCTGGAACGCGGTGCGGCCCGGGCGCTTGTCCGGCTCGTGAGCCCAGCGCTCGACGGCCGCCTCGTCGTACGTAACGGGACCTTCGTCCGTGGTGTTCATGCACCGACAGTAAGGCCACCCACTGACAAAAGGGGCGGGGTCACGGGGAGGTCAGGCGGACGCCAGGTGCACGGCGGTCGCCCCTGCCGGGGTGGCGAGGGCGGTGTCGTAGCGGTGCAGGACGAGGCGGGCGAGGTCGGGGTGGGCGCCGAGCGGGGCCGCGACGATGCCGTGCGGGAGGGCCGCTGCCGTCTCGGTGGCGAAGCGGCCGGGTGCCGTGAAGTACGAGGCGAGGGCGGTGCGGCTGCGGCCGCGGGCGGCGAGGGCGCGGACCGCGGTGGCCACGTCGGGGGCGGCCGCGGAGGCGTACGCGGGGACGACGGGGACGCCGAGGCGGCGGGCGAGGAGGGCGGCGGTGGCGCGGGTGTCGGCGGTGGACTCGGGGTCGCGGGAACCGGCCGCGGCGAGGATGACGCCGCTGCGGCGGCGGGCGCGCTCGGACAGGTGCGCGGGCCAGCCGGCCTCCCGCAGCCGGTCGTGCAGGACGTCGACGAGCAGGGGGTGCGGGCCGAGCGGTGCGGCGACGCGGGTGAGCAGGTGGGACGCGGCCTCGGCGGCCCGGGGTATGTCCTGCTTGACGTGGTACCCGCGGGACAGGAGAAGCGGGACGAGCACGGCCCGGCCGCCGTCGGGGAGGGCGGCGAGCGTGTCGTCCAGGAGCGGCTCGTTGAGCTCGATGTGGCCGAGGCGGACGGTGAGTCCCGGCCGCTGCTGCCGGATCCGGTCCACGAGTTGGGTGACGGTGGCCAGGGCGCGCGGGTCGCGGCTGCCGTGGGCCACGAGGACCAGGGCCGCGTCGGGCCGCCGTCCCCGCAGGGAGCGCTGGCCGAGCTGGCTGCCGAGCTGATTGCTGATCATGGTGAGGAGTCCCGCCGTGCTGGCCGTGTGGTCGAGGTGTGCCGTGCGGTGATCCATGGGGCCGTACGACTCGTCCGTCATGGAGCGATCCTGCCGGGTGGGGGTTGCCGGGCTGTTGCGGGGTGGTGACGAGTGGTTGCCGGGCCTTCACGCGGCGGTGCCGGGCGCGGTGAGCGAACCGAGCGGGCGCGTGTGACGTCTGTGTTCTTCGAACGGCCACCGTCCCGAGGAGCCCTGAGGAGCCCTGATGCGCCTGCCCCGACTCCCCCGGCTCACCCGTATCCCCCGACTCCCCCGACTCCCCCGCACCCGCCGCGGCCAACGCCGTGCCGTGCAGGCCGTGATGGCGGTGTGCGTGCTCGCGCTGCTGCCCGCGACCTGGCTGTTCACGTCGACCGGCGACCGGCTGCGGCCGCTGTCCGGGGTGCCGCGCACAGATGTCGCGATGGTGTTCGGGGCGGGTCTGTGGCGGGGCGAGCCGTCCCCGTACCTGGCCCACCGCCTGGACGCGGCGGCCGAGTTGTACCGCGCGGGCCGGGTCCGCGTCGTCCTCGTCACCGGCGACAACAGCCGCAGGGACTACGACGAGCCGGACGCGATGCGCACGTACCTGACCCGGCACGGCGTCCCGGACCGGGCCGTCGTGAGCGACTACGCGGGCTTCGACACCTGGGACTCCTGCGTACGCGCCAAGAAGATCTTCGGGGTGGACCGGGCGGTGCTGCTCAGCCAGGGTTTCCACATCCGGCGGGCGGTGGCGCTGTGCGAGGCGGCCGGGGTGTCGTCGTACGGGGTCGGCGTGGACGAGCGGCACGACGCGACCTGGTACGCGGGCGGGGCGCGGGAGGTGTTCGCCGCGGGCAAGGCGGCGCTCGACGCGCTGGTCAGGCCCGATCCGCGGTTCCTGGGGGCGCGGGAGGACGGGGTGCGGCGCGCGCTGGCTTCCGCCGGGTGACCTCACGCCGACCGCGCGGCCGCTGCGAGGTGTGCGTACCGCCTGTGTAACCGAGGTCGCCCCCGCCGCGTAACAACGGGCCCGCACCCTGACGGACATGCACCTTTCTGCTTCCGCCGCCACGCCCACGCACTGTCCGTACTGCGCGCTGCAGTGCGGCATGACGCTGACGCCGGACGCGTCGGACGCGGGGGTCTCGGTGGCGGGGCGGGCGGACTTCCCGGTGAACCGGGGCGCGCTCTGCGGCAAGGGCCAGAGCGCGGCCGCGGTCCTGTCCCCCGGGGTCCGGCTGACGACCCCGTTGGTCCGCTCGGCCGCGGGGGTGCTGGAGCCGGCCGGCTGGGAGGAGGCCCTGGACGCGGTCGCCGCGGGCCTGTCCCGCACGCGTACGGGACACGGGGCCGACGCGTGCGCGGTGTTCGGCGGCGGCGGGCTGACCAACGAGAAGGCGTACGCGCTCGGCAAGTTCGCGCGCATCGTGCTCGGCACGTCGCAGATCGACTACAACGGACGGTTCTGCATGTCGTCGGCCGCGGCGGCCGGGCAGCTGGCGTTCGGCCTGGACCGGGGGCTGCCGTTCCCCCTGGAGGACGTGCCACGCACCGGCTGTGTGATCCTGGTCGGCTCGAACCTCGTCGAGACGATGCCGCCCGCGATGCGCTATCTCACCGAACTGCGGGAGAACGGCGGCACGTTGATCGTCGTCGACCCGCGCCGCACCCGCACCGCCGAGCAGGCCGACCTCCATCTGGCGCCGCGCCCGGGCACCGATCTCGCGCTCGCCCTCGGCATGCTGCACCTGGTGGTGGCGGAGGGCCGGGTCGACGAGAGTTACGTACGGGAGCGGACGCGGGGGTGGGAGCAGGCGCGGGCCGGGGTGATGGCGCACTGGCCGGAGTACGTGGAGCGGATCACGGGGGTGCCGCTCCCCCAACTCAGGGAAGCCGTCAGGCTGTTCACGGAGCCCGAACACGCCATGGTGCTCACGGCGCGCGGGCCCGAGCAGCAGGCCAAGGGCACGGACACGGTGGGCGCGTGGATCAATCTGGCGCTCGCGACGGGGCGGCCGGGCACGCCGCTGTCCGGATACGGCTGCCTGACCGGGCAGGGCAACGGGCAGGGCGGTCGTGAACACGGCCAGAAGGCCGACCAGTTGCCCGGGTACCGCAAGCTGACCGATCCGGCGGCGCGGGCGCACGTCGCCGAGGTGTGGGGCGTGGACCCGAACTCCCTTCCCGGGCCCGGCCGTTCGGCGTACGAGCTGCTCGACGCGCTCGGCGGCGACATCCGCTCGCTGCTGGTGATGGCGTCGAACCCGGTGGTGTCGGCACCGCGCGCCGCGCACGTGGAGGAGCGGCTGCGGTCGCTGGACTTCCTGGCCGTCGCCGACGTC
Organism: Streptomyces sp. NPDC050085; assembly: GCF_044460595.1. Taxonomy (NCBI): domain Bacteria; kingdom Bacillati; phylum Actinomycetota; class Actinomycetes; order Kitasatosporales; family Streptomycetaceae; genus Streptomyces; species Streptomyces sp. NPDC050085. Next base: position 26,282 of record NZ_JBITJZ010000002.1, read on the forward strand.
GTCCTGTCGGAGACCGCCGAACTCGCCGACGTCGTCCTGCCGGTGACCCAGTGGGCCGAGGAGTCGGGCACCACGACGAACCTGGAGGGCCGGGTCCTGCTGCGCCGCCGCGCGCTCACCCCGCCCGCCGGGGTCCGCTCCGACCTCGACGTCCTGCACGGGCTCGCCGCGCGGCTCACGCCCGGCCTGGAGAAGGGCTTCCCCGTCGACCCGGAGGAGGTCTTCGAGGAGCTGCGCCGCGCGTCCAGCGGCGGACCCGCCGACTACGCGGGCATCTCCTACGACCGTCTCGCCCGGGGCGACGCGCTGCACTGGCCGTGTCCTGACCCCGCGCACGAGGGGACGCCCCGGCTGTTCCTCGACGGGTTCGCGACGCAGGACGGGCGGGCCCGGTTCGCCCCCGTCACGCACCGGCCCGCCGCGGAGGAGCCGGACGCGGAGTACCCGGTGTACCTGACGACGGGGCGGGTCGTCGCGCAGTACCAGTCGGGGGCGCAGACCCGGCGGGTGGCCGAGCTGAACAAGGCGGCGCCCGGTCCGTTCGTGGAGCTGCATCCACGGCTCGCGGCACGGCTCGGGATAGCGGAGGGCGACACCGTGGCCGTCACCTCACGCCGGGGCCGGGCGCTGGCCCCGGCCCGGCTGACCGGCTCGATCCGGGCCGACACGGTCTTCATGCCGTTCCACTGGCCGGGCGCGGGCCGGGCCAACACCCTGACGAACCCGGCGCTCGACCCGACGTCGCGCATGCCGGAGTTCAAGGTGTGCGCGGTGCGGGTCGCCAAGGCCGGGTGACCGGTGACCCCGCGCTGATCCCGAGCTCGACGAAGGGGGCGCGGCAGGCACTCTGGACGCGGGTTGTCATGAGCGCTTAAAACTGAGGCGTCATCAGTGAGCAGCCCCCACGCTCCAGTTGAGCCTCAGAGGAGTCCGATGAGACCTGCCAGGACCGCATCGCGCCTCACCACCGCCGGCATAGCCGCGGCCGCCGCCACCCTCCTGGCCGCGGCTCTCGCCCCCACCGCGGGCGCCTCCGACACCCCCGCACCCACGCGCGCCGAGGCCGTCGACGCCGCCGCCTCCGCCCTCGCCGACCACGCCTCCGCCCTCGGCCTGACCGGCGCCCAGGGCACGTCCGTCCGCGACGTCGTCGTCGACAAGGACGGGACGCAGCACGTGCGCTACGACCGGACCTTCCGTCAACTGCCCGTCCTCGGCGGTGACTTCGTCGTCCACCTCGCCAAGTCCGGTGCGTACGAAGGCGCCGAGCGGGCCGTCACCGGTGACCTCGCCGTGCCCACGACGAACCCGAAGGTGAGCGGGCCGAAGGCCGCCGGGCTCGCCGCCGACGCGCTGCGCCGCACCCATGCCGGTGAGACCCTGCGGGCGCTGATCGCCAAGCCGAAGCTGGTGGTCGACGCGCTGCACGGGGCGCCGCGGCTCGCCTGGCGCACGGACGCCGCCGCGAAGGACTCCCTCGGCAACCCGGTCGCCCGCGTCGTCCTCACCGACGCGCTCACCGGGCGGCAGATCGACGCGTGGGACTCGATCGAGACGGCCACCGGCGACGGCGCGTCCCTCTACTCGGGCACCGTCCCGCTGGAGACCACGCAGTCCGGATCGACGTACCAGCTCAAGGACGCCACCCGCGGCGGCACGTACACCGGCGACGCCCAGAACAAGACCGACGGCTGCATCTTCGGCATCTGCTGGAGCCGGGCCCCCGCGGTGCTCTTCACCGACGCCGACAACCACTGGGGCACGGGCGCGAACACCGACCGGGCCAGTGCCGCCGTCGACGCGCAGTACGGCACTGACCAGACGTGGGACTACTACAAGCAGGTCCACGGCAGGAACGGCATCGCCGGTGACGGCAAGGGCTCGTACAACCGCGTGCACTACGGAAGCAACTACAACAACGCCTTCTGGGACGACAGTTGCTTCTGCATGACGTACGGCGACGGGGACGGGACGACCTTCGGGCCGCTCGTCGCGCTCGACGTGGCCGGGCACGAGATGTCGCACGGCGTGACGTCCAAGACCGCCGCCCTCACGTACTCCGGTGAGTCCGGCGGGCTCAACGAGGCGACGTCGGACATCTTCGGGACCCTGGTCGAGTTCCACGCGAACAACGCCTCCGACCCAGGTGACTGGCTGATCGGCGAGGAGATCGTCAAGTCCGGCTTCGGCAAGCCCGCGCTGCGGTTCATGGACCAGCCGAGCAAGGACGGCAAGTCCGCCGACTGCTGGAGCTCGAGCGTCGGCAACCTCGACGTGCACTACTCGTCCGGGGTCGCCAACCACTTCGCCTACCTGCTCGCCGAGGGCAGCGGCCCGAAGGTGATCGGCGGCGTCCAGCACAACGGCACCACGTGCAACGGTTCGTCCCTCACCGGCATCGGCAAGGACAAGCTCGGCGCGATCTGGTACCGGGCGCTGACCGTCTACATGACGTCCTCGACGAAGTACGCGGGCGCGCGCACGGCCACGCTCAGCGCGGCCAAGGACCTGTACGGCGCGGGCAGCGCGGAGTACGCGGCGGTCGCGGCGACGTGGTCGGCCGTGTCCGTGGCCTGATCCCCGAGCCGATCCGCGAGCCTCGGCCCGCGCTACCAAGGGCCCGGCCGCGCCGGGGCGAGCGGCCGGGACCTTGGACCCCAATGGGTCCGCGAAGGTCCCGGCCGTCCCTTCTGTTACAAGACATCCGGAATGCCGCAACAGTCGGTTCCTACCGTCGATGACATGAGCCCTTTGAACCGCCTCCTGCCGGGCGCCGTCGTCGCGGTCGTGGCCGCCCTGGGTCTCGCCGCGCTCGCGGGCTGCGGCCGCACCGACGGCCTCGCCGCCGGTGACGCCGCGCCCTCCGTCTCCGTCCAGCCGCAGCCGCACGACGTGTGGCCCGCCTGGACCGACACGTCCGCGAAGGCGCCGGGCGCGGAGGCCTCCACCCACCAGCCGCCGCCGAAGCCGCTGTCCGGGCTGCCCAGGCTCGGCAAGGAGGGGATCAAGGGGGTCGACGTGCACGCGGTGCTGCGGGCCGATCCGCGGATGCAGCCGTTCGCGGGGCGCCCGGACATCGACAGGCCGGGACAGGTCGGCGTACGGCCGCCCAGCTACCTGGACCTGACCGGGGACAAGCGGCCCGAGCTGCTGCTGGCCGCCGACACCGAGAGCGGGCGCACCGTGCTGACCGTCTACAAGGAGGGCGACGGCGGGCAGGTGTACCCGGTGCTGTTCACGACCGGCAAGCGGGTCGCGGTCGAGACCATCGGCAAGGACCTGCTGCTGCGCAGCTCCTGCGCGGACGGCGGGGAGCAGGCCGTGCGCTTCCACTGGGACGGGGTGCGGATGTCGACGGTCAGCGACGTGAAGAACTACAACAAGTCGACGCCGTCCCCGTCCCCGTCCGACTCCGCCGAGCCGGACTCCCTGCGCGCGCCGCACACCCCCGTCGCGTCCCTCGTGCCGGATGCCGGAGCGCCGTCCGCCGGGAGCCCGGCATGACGCGCCCCCGCCTGACGCGGCTCGGGCTCCGCTGGCGGATCGCCCTGCTCGTCGCGCTCGGCTGCACGCTCGTCGCCGTCGCCATCGGCCTCCTCGTGCACCACGCCCGCCTCGACCAGGTGTCGGCGAACGCGCGCGCGGGCGCCACCGCCCAGCTCGTCCGCGTACGCCAGCTGTACGAGCTGACGGGCCAGGTCGACCGGGACGGCCAGGCCGACGGCACCGACGGCGCGCTCGACGCGCCGGGCCTGCCGGTCCCGCTGCGCCAGGCCGCGCTCGACGGACGCCGCACCACGTACCTCGACCTGTCGTCGGACCGCCCCGCGGTGTGGGCCGCGCGGCCCGTCGGCGACCGGGTGCTGTCCGTGCGCGAACCGCTGGACGACCAGGCCGCCGAGATGGCCGACTTCGACCGGCAGCTCGTGGTGTTCGGCGTGGTCGTGGTGGCGCTCGCCGCACTCAGCGGCGCCGCCCTGTCCTCGCGGCTCAGCCGTGACCTGCGGCAGGCCGCCGCGACGGCACGGCGCATCAGCCAGGGCGACCTGGACGCCCGCATCGGGCACCCGCGGACCCCGGACGGCCGCGACGAGGTGGCCGAACTGGCGGGCGCCGTCGACATGATGGCGGCCTCGCTGCAGAAGCGCCTGGAGGACGAGCAGCGCTTCACCGCCGATGTCGCGCACGAGCTGCGCACCCCGCTCACCGGGCTGCACACCGCCGCCGAACTGCTCCCGCCGGGGCGGCCCGCGGAGCTGGTGCGGGACCGGGTCGGCGCCCTGCGCACCCTCACCGAGGACCTGCTGGAGGTGGCCCGGCTCGACGCGCACGCCGAAGAGCCGGACCTGGACGTGCATCCGCTGGCCCCGCTGGTGCGGCGCGCCGTCGACCGGGTCGGACCCGTCGACTCCGTGCACTGCGACGCGGACGCCGAGCGCGCCTTCGTGCGTACGGACGCGCGGCGGTTCGAGCGGATCCTGGCCAACCTGGTCACCAACGCGCGGCGGCACGGCGCCGGGCCGATCGAGGTCACGGTCACCGGCACGACGGTGTCCGTACGCGACCACGGCCCCGGCTTCCCCGAGGAGTTGCTCCGCGACGGGCCCCGGCGGTTCCTGACCGGGGCGAGTGAGCGGGGGCAGGGGACGGGGCTCGGGCTGACGATCGCGTTGGGGCAGGCGCGGGCCATCGGGGCGGAGGTCGCTCTGCGGAACGGGGAGTTTGGTGGGGCGGTGGCTTCCGTGGCGCTGCCCGTTGTCTCCGGATCATCGCCGTTGCGGGTTGCTCGTTCGGTGCCGAGTGGCTCGTGTGTTGTGGCTGGGCGCGCGCCGCAGCGGAGCTGCTGATCGATACAGCCCCGCGCCCCTGGCGGGGCGCGGTAGCTGACGGGGGTTCACCCGGTCGCACGCCTGGGGCTGTCCTTCGGGTTGAATTCTGCGACACGCCGGTGACCTGCTGGAATGTTGGTGGCGGGGCGTCAGGAGAGGTAGTGGCGGTGGGTTTCTGACGGGATATCAGCAGGCGTGGTGCGGCCAGGGGGACTTACCTCGTGCTTGCAGGGTGCGTCCGACGCCCGCGAAGGAGCAAGCACGATGCGCACAGGCCGACCCCTGATCGCCGCCGCGTTCGCCGTCGCGGCCGCCGGATTCGCGACCGCGCCCGCCGTCGCGGCCCAGGGCGGTCTCGAGGTGTACCCGGCGACCGCCGCCCCCGGCAGCACGGTCAGCGTGAGCACCACCGCCTGCGGAGCGCAGGGCACGGCCGCGGGTGACGCCGGGTCGGTCGGGGCGGCGGCGTTCACGCTGGCCCCGGCCTCAGACGGCGCAGACGGCGCAGACGGCACGGACGCCGAGGACGCCGAGGACGCCGTCGGGCGGTTCGCGGTGCCGGACTCCGCGCAGCCGGGGACGTACGAGATCGTGGCCCGTTGTTCCGGCGGCACCGAGGTCACCGGCGATCTGATCGTCTCGCTCGGTCAGGCCGGAGCGCCCGGGGCCCAGATGCCACGGGGGCACGTGAAGACGGGGGTCGGCGGCGCGCTCGGGCCCGACCCCGTACAGACCGCGGCGGGTGTGGCGGCGCTTGCCGTCGCCGCCGCGGGCGGTACCTGGCTCCTGCATCGCCGGGCGAGAGGCGATGGGATCTGAGGCTCCGCGAGGAGCTTCAGCAGGAGACGGCAGGCGGGCTCGCGGCTCCCTCCGCAGTGCGTGAGCCCCGCCGGTCCGACCGGTACCGCCGGTCCCCTCCCCTCCGGCCGCAGCCCCTCGCGGCCCGGAGGGGAAGGGGCCCCGACATGGGTGTGACACGGGTGTCCGCCCGGGTGTCAGGAGTCGATCGTGCGCTTCGTGAATCCCGTCAACGCCGTCATAGGGGCCGTCACGGTGCTCGCCCTGAGCGCGGGCGCCTGGCTGCTGACGAGCGCGTCCGAGGGCAGCCCGCCGCCGCAGCCGTCCGCGGCGCAGGCCCGCGCGGGCACCGACCGGGCCGCGCCGGGCGCCGCCCCCATGTCCCCCTCGCCGCCCGACCGGATCCGCATCCCGTCGATCCGGGTGGACGCCCCGCTGACGGGCCTCGGGCTGACGCGGAGCGGGAGTCTCGACGTGCCGCCGCCGCAGCACAAGAACCTGGCCGGCTGGTACGAGTCGGGCACCAAGCCCGGCGAACGCGGCACGGCGGTGGTCGCGGGCCACGTCGACAACGCGGTCGGCCCCGCCGTCTTCTACGACCTGGGCGCCGTCAAGCGCGGGCGCACGATCGAGGTCGACCGGCGGGACGGTTCCGTCGCGGTGTTCACGGTCGACGCCGTCGAGGTGTACGCGGCGGACGACTTCCCCGACGAGAAGGTGTACGGAGCCGCGCGGCGCCCGGAGTTGCGGGTGATCACGTGCGGCGGGCCGTACTCGCGGCGCACCGGGTACCAGGGGAACGTGGTCGTCTTCGCCCATCTGACGGGCAGCCGGTAGTCCGGAGTCGTCCGAAGTGGTCTGGCCCGGGCTCAGGCCACCCACTGTTCGTACGCCATCTTCACCACCAGCGCGCACACCACCGTGAGGAGCACGACGCGCACGAACCCGGACCCGCGCTTGAGCGCGGTGCGCGCGCCGACCATGCCGCCCGCCAGGTTGAACACGGCCATCAGGGCGGCCAGTTGCCAGTAGACGGTGCCCTTGAGGGCGAACATCGCGAGCGCGCCGGCGTTCGTGCAGCAGTTGACGATCTTGGCGGTGGCGGAGGCCGTGACCAGGTCGAGGTGGAGGAGCGCGGTCAGGGCGAGGACCAGGAAGGTGCCGGTGCCGGGGCCGATCAGGCCGTCGTAGAAGCCGATGCCGAGTCCGGCCAGGCCGATCGCGGCGAGGACGCGGCGCGGCGGGACGGGGCCCGCGGCAGGGGCGGTGCCGAAGGCCGGGCGGAAGAGCACGAAGGCGCCGACGGCGACCAGCACCACCATCACGACCGGCTTGAGGACGTCGGTGCTCATCCCGGCGGCGAGCAGCGCCCCGCACGTCGAACCGGCGAGCGCCGCGACACCGATCCGGACGGCCAGGCGGACGTCCAGCGGCGTCTTGCGGGCGTACGTCACCGCCGCGCCGGTGGTGCCGACGATGGCGACGGCCTTGTTGGTGCCGAGCACGTACCCCGCGGCGGAGTTCGGCAGGCCGAGCAGCAGTGCGGGGAGCAGCAGGAGGCCGCCGCCGCCCACCACCGCGTCGACCCAGCCCGCCGCGAGCGCGGCGACGCACAGGACGACGACGGTGGTCAGGGATATGTCAGGCATGATCGCGACCTTATGGACGCGGTACGTGTGCCGTCCATGAATGCGTGGAGAGTTGAGCGTCTTCTGAGCTTGGGCCTGTGTCGAAAGTGGCTTCGTCCGCCCGGAGGGCGGGCCGGGCGGCGTCTGGTGCGTGCTCTCGGCTTGCCGGGTGCCGACCCTCGTACTGGATGTACTTGGGTTTGCGCCCGGTGAGGCGAGAGTGCGTGCCGGGCGTCGACCGGCAGAAGCCACTTTCGGCACAGGCCCTAGCCGTCCCGGCATGCGGGACGGCCCGGTCGGGGGCGGGCGGCGCTGCTGGGTCCACGGTCAGCGCGAGTGCGGCGGCGAGCAGGGCGCTGGCCGAGGCGAGGCCGGCGGCCAGGGTGCGGCGGGAGCGGGGAGTGGGGGCGGCGGGGGTGCGGGCGGGTCTGCTGTGGCGGCCCATGGGGCGTGGCTCCGTAGCGGCTCGGGGGATTCTCAGTACGTGAAGGACTCGGCGTGGATGCGTTCCTCGGGCACGCCCGCGCGGACGAGTGCCGTCGTCGCGGCGGCCGTCATGCCGGGCGGGCCGCACAAGTAGACGTCGTGGGCGGCGAGTTCGGGCACGAGGTTGCTCAGGGCGCGCGGGGCGAGCGGGTCGAAGGGGGCGTCGGAGGGGCCGAGGAGGTAGTGCAGGGCGGCGCCCCTGGAGCGGGCGATGGCCTCCAACTCCTCGCGCAGGACGAGCTGTTCGGCGTTGCCCGCGCGGTAGAGGAGCGTGAGGTCGCCGGGTGCGCCGGGCAGCGTCTCGAACAGGGCGCGCAGGGGCGTGATGCCCACTCCCCCGGCGAGCAGCAGCACCTTGCGGCGGGTGCGGCGGTGGGCGGTGAGCGCGCCGAACGGGCCTGTGGCGACGACCCGTACCCCGCGGCGCAGCCGGCGCACCCGGCGGGTGTGGTCGCCGACGGCCTTCACCGTGATGCGGACGTGGTCGCCGTCGACCGGCGCGGACAGCGAGAACGGCAGCGCCGTGCGCCACAGCCCCCGGCTCAGGAACCGCCACCGGAAGAACTGCCCTGGTTCCGCGCGCAGTTCGGCGATGCCGCGGCCGCGCATCAGCACGGACACGACACCCGGCCCTTCGGCGCGCACCTCGACGACCCGCAGATCGTGCCGCAGCGCCTGTCGCACCGGCACGACGAGCCGGTACCAGACGAGGAGCACGGCGACGGTGGCGTGCAGCAGGCACCACAGGCCGAGACTGAGCGTGCTGTACGCGATGTCGGGTCCGGCCAGTTGGTGGGCGAAGGCCAGGGCGGCGGCGAGGTACGTGAGCAGGTGCAGGCCCCGCCAGGCGCCGTGGCCGACGCGGCGGCGCACGGCGCGGGCGCTGCTGACGCCGACGGTGCCGAGCAGCAGGGTGCTGGCGGTCGCGGCGGCGAGCCCCGGATACCCGAGCAGTTCGACGACCGTCGTGACGAGGTCGGTGCCGGTGTGGGCGGCGTACCCCAGCAGGGCGAGTGCCAGGTGCGCTCCGCACAGGGACAGGACGTGGCGGCCGCCCCGGGCGTGGTACCTGGCGAGCCGGTCCGCGCCGACGCCGTGCTCGATCGCGGGCACCCGTGCCATGAGGAAGAGCATGACGAGGATCCCGTACCCGGCGAGCAGCCCCGACAGATGCGCTCCGCTCGCGAACAGGACGTCGAGCCGGGCCGAGGGGTGGGCCTGAGCGGCCCAGAGCGCGGCGACAACGGCTCCGCCGGTGGCGAGGCCGATGCGCAGGGCCGCTGGAGATACCTGGGTGCTCACCCCGCCACGTTAGGCTCCGCCGAGCGGGAATATGCGCTGGTCAGCGGGTTCTGGGAGATCCTTAAGGTGGGCTTGAGGGGGGCCTGAACAGGGGTTAAGCCGGCAGCCGGCTCGGGTGGTCCGGTGCGTGTCCGACCACCGGCCGGTGGTCCTGCTGCGCGCAGTTCCCCGCGCCCCTGATGGCCGCAGGCCATTCAGGGGCGCGGGGAACTGCGCGCCCAGCCACGACGGCGCAGCAGTCGCCCACGAACAGCGCCCCCAACGGCGCCTTGGCGCACCCTCACACCACCCCCACCCCACCGATGAGCCACCCGTTCCCCCCGGGAAACCATCGAGACGCCCCCGAGAAACACCCACCCCGCACGCTGCGGAGCATGAACCGCATCGTCGTCATCGGCACCGGCCTCGCCGGCACCCGCATCGCCCAGCGCCTGGGCGAGCGCGCGGTGCTCATCGGGGAGGAGGCGCACGCCCCGTACAACCGGGTGCTGCTCGCCGAGGTGCTGGCGGGCAGTTACGGTCCTGAGGTCGTCGAGTTGCCCGCCGTTCCGGGGCCCCGGCTGCGGACCCGGGTCGTTCGGATCGACCGCGCCCGGCGACTCGTCCAGTGCGAGAGCGGCGCCGAGGTCGCGTACGACCGGCTGGTCCTGGCCACGGGCTCGAACCCGGTGCTGCCTCCCCTGCGCGGCCTGTTCGCGCCCGGGGCCACCGAACTGCCCGGCGGCGTCCACGCGTTCCGCACGATGGACGACTGCCTGGCCCTCTCGGCGGCGGTCACCGAAGGCACCCGTGCCGTCGTCGTGGGCGGCGGCCTCCTCGGCGTCTCCGCGGCCCGCGCGCTGGCCCGGCGCGGCGCCCAGGTGGTTCTCGTGCAGCAGGCCGAGCGGGTGATGGAGCGTCAACTGGACCCGGGCTCTTCCGCGTTGGTCCATCGCCACCTGACCTCGCTCGGCGTCGAGATCCACACCGAGTGCCGCGTCCGCGGGGTCGGTGTGGTCGACGGCCGCGTCCGCCGCGTGGAGCTGCACGACGGATACGTCCTCGGCACCGACCTCACCGTGCTGGCCTGCGGGGCGCGTCCCCGCACGGGCCTCGCGGGCGCCGCCGGGCTCGAGGTGCGTCAAGGGATCGTCGTGGACGACGAGTTGCGCACCTCCGACCCGCTGATCCACGCGGTCGGCGACTGTGCCGAGCACGACGGCACCGTCTACGGGCTCGCCACACCGGCCCTGGAACAGGCCGACGCCCTCGCCGGTCTGCTGACCGCGGCGGAGAACGGATCGGCCGGAACCACGACGACGTACACCGGCACCCGCACCCTGACCCGCCTCACCCTCCCGCACGAGGCGGACCCCCTGGACCTGGCCGCGTTCGGGGAGACCGAACCGCTGCCCGGCGACGACGTCGTCCAGCTCGCCGACGCGACGCGCGGCACCTACCGCAAGGTCGTCGTGCGCGGCGACCGGCTGGTCGGCGGGGTCCTGGTCGGCGCGCTCGGCCAGGTCGGCGCGCTCGCGCACGCCTGGGAGTCGAACGAGGCACTGCCCGCCGCCACCGATGTCGGCGCCGCACCGCTGCTCCACCTGCTCACCCACCACGGAGGCCTCTGACATGGCGACCGCCCCGGCCGAAAAGGCGCTGCCCACCCTTGTTCTCGTCGGCCACGGCATGGTCGGCCAGCGCTTCCTCGAAGCGGCGGCCGAGCGCGGCCTCACCGAGACGCACCGCGTGGTCGTCCTGTGCGAGGAACCGCGGCCCGCCTACGACCGCGTCCACCTCACCTCGTACTTCTCGGGCACGACGCCCGAGGAACTGTCCATGACGGACGGGGAGTTCATCGACAAGCACGGCATCGAGCTGTACGTGGGCGACCCGGCCGTCACCGTCGACCGCGCGACACGGACCGTGCACGCGCGCTCCGGCCTCGAGGTCACGTACGACACGCTCGTGCTGGCCACCGGCTCCTACCCGTTCGTGCCGCCCGTGCCCGGCAAGGACGCCACGGGCTGTTTCGTGTACCGGACCATCGAGGACCTGTACGCGATCGAGGAGTACGCGAAGAACAACGCCACGGTGGGGGCCGTGGTCGGCGGCGGCCTGCTCGGGCTCGAGGCCGCCGGTGCGCTCCAGGGGCTCGGACTGACCACGCACATCGTGGAGTTCGCGCCGCGCCTGATGCCCGTACAGGTCGACGACGGCGGTGGCGCGGCCCTGCTGAAGACCATCACCGGCATGGGCCTGTCCGTCCACACGGGGGTCGGCACGCAGGAGATCGTGACGGATCCGGACCGGGGCGGTGCCGTGCGCGGCATGAAGCTGTCCGACGGGTCCGAGCTCGCGGCCGACCTCGTCGTCTTCTCGGCGGGCGTGCGGCCGCGCGACCAACTCGCCCGCGACATGGGCCTGTTGGTCGGCGAGCGGGGCGGCATCACCGTCGACGAGCAGTGCCGCACCAGCGATCCGGCGGTCTTCGCGATCGGCGAGTGCGCGCTCGCCGCCGACGGCCGGGTCTACGGGCTCGTGGCCCCCGGCTACGAGATGGCGCTGACCGCCGCCGACACCATCGCGCAGGCGGACGCGGCGTTCACGGGCGCCGACCTGTCCACCAAGCTGAAGCTGCTCGGCGTCGACGTCGCCTCCTTCGGTGACGCCCACGGCGCGGCCGAAGGCTGCCTCGACGTCGTCTACTCCGACTCGCGTTCGGGCACGTACAAGAAGCTCGTCATCGGCAGCGAGGGCGAGTTGCTCGGCGGCATCCTCGTCGGTGACGCGGAGGCGTACGGCACGCTGCGCGCGCTGACCGGCAGCGTGCCGCCGATCGCGCCGGAGCAACTGGTGCTGCCCGCGGGCGCGGGCGCTCCCGCGCAGCTCGGCCCGGACGCACTGCCCGCCGACGCGGTCATCTGCTCCTGCCACAACGTCACCAAGGGCGAGATCTGCGCGCACACGACGCTGCCCGAGGTGAAGAAGTGCACCAAGGCCGGTACCGGGTGCGGGAGTTGCGTCAAGCTCATCGGGCAGCTCCTGCCCAAGAGCGGGGACGACGGGCTGTGCGGCTGCTTCAAGCACACGCGCCAGGAGCTGTACGAGATCGTGCGCGTCAAGCGGATCACGAGCTTCGCGCAGCTCCTCGACGAGCACGGGCGCGAACAGGCGCGCGGCGGCGAGGGCTGCGAGATCTGCAAGCCGGCCGTGGGCTCCGTCATCGCCTCGCTCGCCCCCTCGATCGGCGCGGACGGCTACGTCCTGGACGGCGAGCAGGCCGCACTTCAGGACACCAACGACCACTTCCTCGCCAACTTGCAGAAGAACGGCTCCTATTCGGTGGTCCCCCGGATCCCGGGCGGCGAGATCACCCCCGAGAAGCTCATCGTGATCGGCGAGGTGGCCAGGGACTTCGGGCTCTACACGAAGATCACCGGCGGTCAGCGCATCGACCTGTTCGGCGCCCGGGTGGAGCAACTGCCCATGATCTGGGCCCGGTTGGTGGACGCGGGCTTCGAGTCGGGGCACGCGTACGGCAAGTCGCTGCGCACCGTGAAGTCGTGCGTCGGCCAGACCTGGTGCCGCTACGGCGTGCAGGACTCGGTCCGGATGGCGATCGACCTGGAGCTGCGCTACCGCGGCCTGCGGGCGCCCCACAAGCTGAAGTCGGCGGTCTCCGGCTGCGCCCGCGAGTGCGCCGAGGCCCAGTCGAAGGACTTCGGCGTGATCGCCACGGCCAACGGCTGGAACCTCTACGTCGGCGGCAACGGCGGCATGACGCCCCGTCACGCCGACCTGCTGGCTCAGGACTTGAGCGACGCCGAGCTGATCCGCCTGATCGACCGGTTCCTGATGTTCTACATCCGCACCGCCGACCGGCTGGAGCGCACCGCGGCCTGGCTGGAGCGGATCGACGGCGGCCTCGACCACGTACGGGACGTCGTCGTGCACGACTCGCTCGGCATCTGCGACGAGCTGGAGGCGCTGATGCGGGCGCACGTCGCGCACTACCGCGACGAGTGGTCCGAGACCATCAACGACCCCGAGCGCCTGGCCCGCTTCGTCTCCTTCGTCAACGCCCCCGACACCCCGGACCCGACGGTCCGCTTCGTCCCCGAGCGCGACCAGATCAAGCCCGAGCTGCCGCTGGTCCCGCTGACCTCGCTGACCTCCCTGGAAGGACTCGCCGCACGATGACGATCGCACCGGAGAAGACGACGGTACTGGTCCAACTGGCCTTCGGCGACGAGTGGTTGAGCGTGTGCGAGCTGTCCCGGCTGACGCCGGGGCGCGGCGTCGCCGCCCTGCTGCCCGACGGCCGGCAGGCGGCGGTCTTCCTCGACCGCGCGGGCCGGGTGCACGCCCTCGACAACACGGACCCGTTCACCGGCGCGGCCGTGCTGTCACGCGGCCTGATGGGCTCGGCGCAGGGCCGGCCGTTCGTGGCGTCCCCGCTGCTCAAGCAGCGCTTCGACCTGGAGACGGGGCGCTGCCTCGACGACGACGAGGTCGCGGTGCGGGCGTACGAGGTGCGCACCGCCGCCTGACCCTTTCTTGACCGGACGTTCTGGATACGCGTAGATTCCCCGTCGTGGCCAGAACCAAGGAATTCGATCCGGACGCCGCGCTGCAGGCAGCCCTCGAGCTGTTCCAGCAGCGCGGCTACGAGGCGACGTCGATGGCGGACCTCGTCGACCGGCTCGGCGTCGGACGCGCCAGCATCTACGCGACGTTCGGCAACAAGCACGAGCTGTACCTCAAGGCGATGGACCGCTACGCGGAGACGGCCGACTCGACGATCCTCACCGAGCTGTCGGCCGACGGCCCGCCCCTGGACGCCGTACGGGCCGTCGTGCGCCGCTTCGCCGCCGAGGCCGCCCTCGGCGAACAGCGCCTCCTCGGCTGCCTGGTCACGAACACGGCGGCGGAGCTCGGCCCGCACGACACCCAGGCGGCACGCCGCGTGGAGAGCAGCTGGCAGCACCTCGAGACGCTGCTGCACGCGGCGCTCACCCGGGCCCGGGCCACGGGCGAGCTGCCCGCCGACCGCGACCCGCGGGCGCTCGCCCGGATGCTGCTCGTCCTGATGCAGGGGATGCGCGTCGTCGGCAAGGCATCCAGCGACCCCGCCCGCGTCCGCGACGCGGCGGAGCAGGCACTGACCCTGCTCGACTGAGACCCCCGCCTTCCCACCTCCCCCTGCCGCCTTTCCTCATGCCCTTATATTGAACCGATCAGTCAAGAAAGAGGCTTCCATGTCCACTGCGCCCCGCAATCGCTTCAGCGGCAGCACCGCCCTCGTCACCGGCGCCGGTTCGGGCCTCGGCCGGGCCATCGCGCTCGCCCTCGCCGCCGAGGGCGCGAACGTGGTCGCCGTCGGGCGCACCGCGGCCCCGCTGGACGAGACCGTCGCCCTGATCGAGGCGGCGGGCGGCACGGCCCTCGCCCACCCGGCCGACGTCAGCCGCGCCGACGACGTAAAGGCCGCTGTGCGTACGACAGTTGACCGATTCGGCTCGCTCGACGTCGCCGTGAACAACGCGGGCGTCTTCCGCGGCGGCGGCCCGGTGGCCGACCTGTCCGCCAAGGACTGGCAGACCCTCCTCGACATCAACGTCACCGGCGTGCTGTACGGGCTCCAGGCCCAGGTCGCCCAGATGCGGACCCAGGAGTCGGGCGGCGCCATCGTCAACATCTCCTCGAACATCGGCCCGCATAGGACCCAGTCCGGCGCCACCGCGTACGGCGTCTCCAAGGCTGCCGTCTCCGCCCTGACCCGCGGCGCCGCCCTCGACCACATCGCCGACGGCGTCCGCATCAACGCGGTCAGCCCTGGCGCCTCCGCCACCTCCATGTCGCTGCGCCCGGGCGAGACCGAGGCCGAGCGCGACGTCCGGATGAAGGGCGAATCGCCGCTCGGCCGCGTCGCCGCCACAAGCGAAGTCGCCGCCGCCGTCCTCTATCTCGCCTCCTCCGACGCGGCCTCGGTGGTCGGCGCCGACCTGGTCATCGACGGAGGCGCATCGGCCTGAGCGTGTGAACGACGCGTCAAAGTGCGGGGCCCGAGGGTCAGCATGGCGTCAAAGCGGGCTGCCGCAGCCGGTGTTCCGCGTCTACGGTGCGCTGCATGGGACGCATTGTGAGAACGCCCGCCGCGCGCCGCGTCACCCCGCGGGCCGGGGTGACGGTGACCGACCGGAACTGGGCGCGCGACCTGCGGGCCGCGCTGCTCTGCGCCGGGCTGCTGTTCGCGCTGGTGATGACGATCGACGCGGCGAACTCCACTCTCACCCCCGTCCGCACCGCCCTGTGGACGGGCCTGTCCCTCCTCCTCTACGCCGTCCTGCACCCGCCGCGGGTGACGGCGGGCCCGGGCCGGCTCGCGGTCCGCGGCCTCGGCCGTCGCCGCCACGTCTGCCCCGACCTGCTGGTCTCCGCCCGCCGCGCGGAGGGCGTCTCCCCCCGCCTCGTCCTGCGGGACGCGCTCGGCTCACGCGTCGAGCTCGACCCCAAGATCCTCACGTCGAACCCGCTGCTGTGGCACGCCCTGGAGAGGGGCGCGAAGCGGGCGCTGGCCAACGGCCTGCTCGTGACGGGCGGCGAGGTGCTGCGCGACCTGGGCGCACGCATGGACACGGAGGCCGCCCAGGAGATCTTCGAGGCGTCGGGGCTCAACTCCCCTTCGAGCACACGCCCTTAGGCCGCTTCTTCACCCCTTCAACCCCTCGTACTCCACCCCGGTCAGTTGCTCGGACGCCGTCCACAACCGCTCCCCCGCCACATCATCGAGCGTCCACGGCGCCCGCCAGGACCGGCCGGGCGCACCCCGCAGCATCAGCACGCGCGGCCCGTAGAAGCCGTCGGGCCGCACCCCGGGCGCGGTCGCGGCGTACAGCGTCGGCAGGGCGCCGCCCTCGGCGGACTGCCCGACGAGCCGGTTGCCCAGCTCGAAGAAGCGCTCCAGGCCCTTGCGGCCCTCCATCCGGGCACCGCGCGTCTGCAGTTCCGTGGCCGCGTACCCGGGGTGCGCGGCGGCCGCGACCAGCGGGAGCCCGGCGGCCGCGACGCGCCGCGCGAGTTCGTGCACGAACAGCAGATTGGCGGTCTTGGACCGCCCGTACGCCACCCAACGCCGGTACCGCTTCTCGCTGTTGAGGTCGCCGATGTCGATGTTGGCGAAGGCGTGCGTCCCGCTGGAGACGACCGCGACCCGGGCGGCGGGCGCGGCGAGCAGGCTCGGCAGGAGCAGCCCGGTGAGTGCGAAGTGGCCGAGGTGGTTGACGCCGAACTGCGTCTCGAACCCGTCGGCCGTCCGACCGTACGGAAGTGCCATCACCCCGGCGTTGTCGACGAGCAGATCGAGCGTCCGCCCCTGCCACCCGGCCGCGAACTCCCGTACGGAGGACAGGTCCGCGAGGTCGAGCGCCCCGAACTCGACGTCCGCGTCCGGGACTTCGGCCCGGATCCGCGCCACCGCCGCGGTGCCCCGCTCCGCGCTGCGGCAGGCGAGCACGACCTGGGCGCCGGCGCGGGCCAGCTCCCGGGCGGTGACGTAGCCGATGCCGCTGTTGGCACCGGTGACCACGGCGGTGCGGCCGCGCTGGTCGGGAATGTCGCTCGCGTTCCAGCCGCTCATGGCGGAGTTCTCCCTAGGCGAGGGGGCGGAGTGCTTGCTTCTTACCGAAGAGTAGACACCTGGGCCGCAGGGGGGAACGCGAAGGGCGGCACCCCCCGCACAGGGGTACCGCCCGTTCGCCTGGGCCGGGGCCGCCGCCGATCGGTGAGGGTCGGGGACCGGCGGCGGCTCCGGGGTCCTACCGGTGGTCGCTGCCCGCCGAGGTGGAGGCCGCGCGGCCCGCTTCCAGTCGGGCCACCGGGATCCGGAACGGCGAGCAGGAGACGTAGTCCAGGCCCACCTCGTGGAAGAAGTGCACCGACTCCGGGTCACCGCCGTGCTCGCCGCAGACGCCGAGCTTGAGGTCGGGGCGGGTGGCCCGGCCGGCCTCCACCGCGGACTTCACGAGCGAGCCGACGCCGTCCTTGTCGATCGTCTCGAACGGCGACACCCCGAAGATGCCCTTCTCCAGGTACGCCGTGAAGAACGAAGCCTCCACGTCGTCGCGGGAGAAGCCCCACACGGTCTGCGTGAGGTCGTTGGTCCCGAAGGAGAAGAACTGGGCCGCCTCGGCGATCTGCCCGGCCGTGAGGGCGGCGCGGGGCAGCTCGATCATGGTGCCGATGGCGAGCTTCAGCTTGACGCCGGTGGTCGCCTCGACCTCCGCGATGACCTGGTCGGCCTCCTCGCGGACGATCTCCAGCTCCTGGACGGTGCCGACGAGCGGGATCATGATCTCGGCGCGCGGGTCGCCCTTGGCGTTCTTGCGCGCGGCCGCGGCCTCGGCGATGGCGCGGACCTGCATGGCGAACAGACCGGGGATGACCAGGCCGAGGCGCACACCGCGAAGACCCAGCATCGGGTTCTGCTCGTGCAGCCGGTGCACGGCCTGGAGCAGGCGCAGGTCGTTCTCGTTGGAGTCCTGGCGGGACTCGGCGAGCGCGACGCGGACCGACAGCTCGGTGATGTCGGGCAGGAACTCGTGCAGCGGCGGGTCGAGCAGGCGGACGGTGACGGGCAGCCCGTCCATCGCCTCGAACAGCTCGACGAAGTCCTGCTTCTGCAGCGGCAGAAGGGCCTTCAGCGACTCCTCGCGCTCGTGCTCGGTGTCGGCGAGGATCAGCTTCTCGACCATCTCGCGGCGCTCGCCGAGGAACATGTGCTCGGTGCGGCACAGGCCGATGCCCTGCGCGCCGAAGCGGCGGGCGCGCAGCGCGTCCTCGGCGTTGTCGGCGTTGGCCCGTACGCGCAGCCGGCGTACTCGGTCCGCGTACGCCATCACGCGGTGGACGGCGCCCACGAGTTCGTCGGCGTCGTCGGCGCCGGCGTGCATGCGGCCCTCGAAGTACTCGACGACGGGCGACGGCACGACGGGGACCTCACCGAGGTAGACCTTGCCGGTCGAGCCGTCGATGGAGACGACGTCGCCCTCCTCGACGACCACGTCGCCGACGGTCATCCGCCGCCGCTTGGTGTCGACTTCGAGCTCCTCGGCGCCGCACACACACGTCTTGCCCATGCCGCGCGCGACGACGGCCGCGTGCGAGGTCTTGCCGCCCCGGCTGGTCAGGATGCCCTCGGCGGCGATCATGCCGTCGAGGTCGTCGGGGTTGGTCTCGCGGCGGATGAGGATGACCTTCTCGCCGGAGCGCGACCACTTGATCGCGGTGTACGAGTCGAAGACGGCCTTGCCGACCGCGGCACCCGGCGACGCGGCGATGCCCCGGCCGAGCTGCTCGACCTTGGCCTCCTCGTCGAACTTCGGGAACATCAGCTGGGCGAGCTGCGCGCCCGTCACCCGCTGCAGGGCCTCCGCCTCGTCGATGAGGCCCTGGTCGACGAGCTGCGTCGCGATGCGGAAGGCGGCACCGGCGGTGCGCTTGCCGACGCGGGTCTGCAGCATCCACAACTGGCCGCGCTCGATGGTGAATTCGATGTCGCAGAGATCCTTGTAGTGGTTCTCCAGGGTCTCCATGATCTGCATCAGCTGGTCGTACGACTTCTTGTCGATCGACTCCAGCTCGGCGAGGGGGACGGTGTTGCGGATGCCCGCGACGACGTCCTCGCCCTGCGCGTTCTGCAGGTAGTCGCCGTACACGCCCTGGTGGCCCGAGGCGGGGTCACGGGTGAAGGCGACGCCCGTGCCGGAGTCGGGGCCGAGATTGCCGAAGACCATCGAGCAGACGTTGACGGCCGTGCCGAGGTCGCCGGGGATGCGCTCCTGGCGGCGGTACAGCTTGGCGCGGTCGGTGTTCCACGACTCGAAGACGGCCTTTATGGCCAGGTCCATCTGCTCGCGCGGGTCCTGCGGGAAGTCCCGCCCGGCCTCGGTCTTGACGATCTTCTTGAAGCGGGTGACGAGCTTCTTCAGGTCGGCGGCGTCGAGGTCGGTGTCGACCGTGACCTTCTTGGTCCGCTTGGCCTTCTCCAGCTCCTCCTCGAAGAGCTCGCCGTCGACGTCCAGGACGGTCTTGCCGAACATCTGGATGAGGCGGCGGTAGGAGTCCCACGCGAACCGCTCGTCGCCCGCCTGCTGGGCGAGGCCCTGCACCGACTTGTCGGAGAGACCGATGTTGAGGACGGTGTCCATCATGCCGGGCATGGAGAACTTGGCGCCCGAACGGACCGACACCAGAAGGGGGTTGTCGGCCTGGCCGAGCTTCTTGCCCATCTGCGCTTCGAGGGCTTCGAGGTGCTGAGTGACCTCGTCACGCAGTGCCACCGGCTCCTCGCCGCTGTCGAGGTAGACCTTGCAGGCCTCGGTGGTGATGGTGAAGCCCGGAGGGACGGGAAGGCCCAGGTTGGTCATCTCGGCGAGGTTCGCACCCTTGCCCCCGAGGAGGTCCTTGAGGTCCTTGTTGCCCTCGGTGAAGTCGTAAACGAACTTCGCGCCTTCGTTGACTACCTGAGGATCTTTGTTTTCCGACACGGGTCTCGACTCCTCGAGGCTCGGCTGGCTGCCCTGACGGCGAGGAACATACCCAGATCCAAGGCCCATGGGTACGTCCACTTAGCCGTCATGCGGCCGTAACCACCCGTCCGCCAGGAGATCGAAAGTGACTGATGGGTACGCCCTGCCGGCCAGCTGCGTTCATATCCCGAACGCACAACGCCCGTAGACCCCGGATATCGCTCACATGAGCATGCTGAGCTCTCATGTGCGTTCAAGTCGTAAATGATCGAGCGGTGGCACTCAGTGCCACGCCTTGGAGAAGTGCAGTCGCGGATTCCGCGCTCATCTGAGCGCATGGGCGATCAGGAGTGGCGGGAATCACGCCGTTTGAAGCGGCCTTCGGACGGTCCGGTGTCAGCATGCGGACAGGCCATCCGGCCGAAACGGGCCTGTCACACGCCGAGCGCCGCGAGCCGCTCCTCGGCCCGCCCCGGCGCGTACAGCTCCTCCACCACCAGCGCTCCCGCTCCGATGAGCGCGGAGCGCTCGCCGAGCCGCGACGTGACGACGTCGAGGCGGGCCGTCGAGCGGGGCAGGGCGCGCTGGTACAGCAGTTCGCGCACGCCCGTGAGGAAGGGGGTTCCGGCCAGATCTCCGGCGATCATGAGAACGCCGGGGTTGAGCAGCGTGACGACCGTGGCGAGGACCTCGCCGACGCTGCGGCCGGCCTCGCGCGCGAGACGCACCGCCTCCGGGTGCCCGGCCGCGAGCAGCGCGCGCACGTCCGAGCCGGAGGCCGCGGGCACGCCCGCCTCGGTCAGCCGCCGCGCCAGGGCCCGGCCGCTGGCGACCGCGGCGAGGCAGCCGTACGAGCCGCACTTGCACTGGTCGCCGGCGCCCTCGGGCACGCGGATGTGCCCGATGTCGCCCGCGCCGCCGTCGATGCCGCGGTAGATCGCGCCGTCCACGACGACCCCGGCGCCGATGCCGGTGGAGACCTTGACCAGGGCGAAGGCCCGGCAGTCGGGGTGGGCCGCGCGCTGTTCGCCGTACGCCATGAGGTTCGCGTCGTTGTCGACGAGCACGGGGACGTCCGGGGCGGTCGCGGCGTGCTCGGCGGTGGCGCGGGCCAGACGGCCTCTTATGTCGTAGCCGTCCCAGCCGGGCATGATCGGGGGCTGCACGACGCGCCCGGTGTCGGTGTCGACCGGGCCCGGGACCGCGAGGCCGATGCCACAGACGGCCTGCGCCGCGCGGTCGGTCTCCTTGAGCAACTCGCCGAACCAGAGCGCGAGTCGGGGCAGCACCGCCTCGGGTCCTTCCTCGATCGCGAGGGTGCCGGTGCGCTCGGCGAGCACGTCGCCGGTCAGGGTGAGCACGGCCGCGCGGGCGTGCCGGGTGTCGAGGTCGGCGGCGAGCACCACCGCGTGCGCGTCGTCGAACTCCAGGTGGATCGAAGGGCGGCCGCCCAGGCGGGAGTTGACGGGGCCGGCGGCGCCCTCGCGCAGCCAGCCCGCACGGAAGAGACGGTCGAGGCGCTGCCCGACCGTGGCCCTGGACAGGCCCGTGGCCTCCTGCAGAGCGCCTCGCGTGGTCGCCCGTCCGCTGCGCACCAGGTGCAGCAGTTCACCGGCGCTCGCCTGGTTCCCCGCCATGGCCGCCAACCCCCTTGCGTTCATCAACTACGAGTTACATTCTAGGTTTTGCATGTTAAGCAGACGTAACCCTATGCTGCATGGCGCGTAACTGGCAGCCCGCGGGAGAGCATGTGGAGCACACGACCGAGCGGTCGAGGACCACGGTCCACGCCGCGCAGCACGATCCACGGCGTGACCCCGTGCGGGACCGGGCCTTGTGGGACCGGGCCGCGCGCGTCCTCGACGCGAACTGGACGGGCGCCTCGACGGTCCCGTCCCGCACGCTCTATCCGCACCAGTGGTCGTGGGACTCGGCGTTCGTCGCGATCGGTCTGCGCCATGTCTCCCCCTTACGCGCCCAGTTGGAGCTGGAGACCCTGCTGTCCGCCCAGTGGGGCGACGGCCGGATCCCGCACATCGTGTTCAACCCTGCCATCCCGCTGGACGCCTACTTCCCCAGCCCCGACTTCTGGCGCTCCTCCACCGCGGGCCGGGCCGCGGGTGCGCCAACTGCCGTACAGACCTCGGGAATCGTCCAGCCTCCCGTGCACGCGCTCGCCGCCTGGCTGGTGCACCGCGCGGACCCCGCCCTCTCGCGCTCCCGCGGCTTCCTGCCGCGCGTGTACCCGGGGCTCGCCGCCTGGCACCGCTATCTGCTGCACCGCCGCGACCTGGGCGGCGCGGGCCTCGCCTCGGTGGTCCATCCGTGGGAGCAGGGCATGGACAACAGCCCTTGCTGGGACGGCCCGTTGAGCCGTGTCGCGCCCACGGCGGCCCGGTCGTTCCGGCGGGCGGACCTGGAGCACGGCACGGCGGACGACCGCCCGACGGACCTCGACTACGGCCGGTACGTGCGCCTCGCGACGGACTACCGGGACGGCCGATACGCGGACGGGGACGGGGAGTTCGCGGTCGAGGACCCGTCCTTCAACGCACTCCTCGCGGCCTCCGAGCACGCCCTGGCGCGGATCGCCTGCGAGCTGGGGGCCGTAGGCACGGCGCGGCACGCCCGGGCCGAGCGGCTGACGGCGGCGCTCGTGGACCGGCTGTGGGACCCGGCGGCGGGCATGTTCTTCTGCCGCGACCTGCGCGACGGCGGCGACGCCGGAGACGGGGGCGGCGGCAAGGGCGGGCTGGTCGAGGAGTACGCGGTGTCGGGGCTCGTCCCGCTGATCCTGCCGACGCTGCCGCGCGACGTGGTCACGGCCCTGGTGCGCACCGCGCGCGGCCCGCACTTCGGACTCGGCGGCCGGGTCCGTCTCGCGCCGAGCTACGACCTGCTCGGGTCCGCCTTCGACCCGCACCGGTACTGGCGCGGCCCGGCCTGGTTCAACACCAACTGGCTTCTGGAGCGCGGGTTCCGGCTGCACGGCGAGCACGCGCAGGCGGCACGGCTGCGCGCCGCGATGCTCGACGTGGCCGGGGCGTCGGACTTCGCCGAGTACGTCGATCCGTACACGGGGGCGGGCTGCGGCGCCCGCGGCTTCGGCTGGACGGCCGCGCTGACGCTGGATCTGCTGGGTACTGGGGAGGCATCGTCGCGATGACGGACACACAACACGAGTACGGGCGTCAACTCCTGGTCCGCGGCGTCACGTTCGCCGCGTTCGACCCGACCGGCGGACTCGCCGCGGTGCGCGGCGGCTCCTCGCCGGACGGCCTGTTCGTGCGCGACGCCCGGCACCTGTGCCGCTGGCAGCTCACGGTCGACGGCGCGGCGCCGGAGGTGCTCACCCCGATGGTGTACGAGGACGAGGGCATCGCCCGGTGCGTCCTCGTCCCGCGCGGCGGCCGCCAGGAGCCCCCCGCGTACACGCTCTTCCGCGAACAGGCCGTCGGGGACGGCTCGTTCGTGGAGCTGCTGCGCGTCGTGTCGAACCGTCCGGTGCCGACGACGGTGCGGATCGCGCTCACGGTCGACGCCGACTTCACCGACCAGTTCGAGCTGCGCGCCGACCACCGTACGTACGCGAAGACCGGCGCCGTGCGCACCCGTGAAGTCCTGGACGACGGCGTGGAGTTCACCTACACCCGCGGCGACTGGCGCTCGTCGACGACGGTGACGGCCGCGCCCGCGCCCGACGCGGTCGAGGAGACGGGCACCGGCGCGCGCCGCCTGGTGTGGGCCCTCGACCTCGCGGCGCAGGGCGAGTCCGAGCTGCTGCTGCGCGTGACGGCCCGCCCGCACGGCGCACCCGCCCCGCAGACACCGCCGAACCCGCAGGCCGCCGCCGATCAACTCTCCGATGCCGTACGGGACTTCGCGGACGGCGTCGAACTGCCCGGGGCCTGGCCGGAACTGGCAGCGGCGTGCGCGCGCGGGCTCGCCGATCTGGCGGTGCTGCGGGTACCGGCGTCCGGGCCCGACGGGGAGCCGCATCTGGTGCCCGCGGCGGGCGTGCCGTGGTTCCTGACGCTGCTCGGCCGCGACGCGCTGCTGACGTCCCTGTTCGCCCTGCCCTACCGGCCCGAACTGGCCGCCGCCACCTTGCCGGTGCTCGCCGCGACGCAGGCCTCCGCGCACGGTGACGCGGCCGTCGCGCAGCCCGGGAAGATCGTGCACGAGGTGCGGCACGGGGAGCTGGCGCACTTCGGGCAGGTGCCGTACGGGCGCTACTACGGTTCGGTCGACGCGACGCCCCTGTTCCTCGTCCTGCTCGGGGCGTACACGGAACAGACCGGGGACGCGGCGCTCGCCCGCCGCCTCGAGCCGCACGCGCGGGCCGCGGTGAGCTGGATGCTCGACCACGGCGGCCTCACGTCGCGGGGATACCTGGTCTACCGCGCCGACCAGGGCGGTTTGGCGAACCAGAACTGGAAGGACTCCCCGGGAGCCATCTGTTCGGCCGACGGCAGCCGGGCCACCGGCCCGGTCATGGCGGCGGGCGCGCAGGGTTACGCGTACGACGCGCTGCGGCGCACGGCGGTCCTCGCCCGGACGGCGTGGGACGACGCGGTCTACGCGGAGCTTCTCGAACAGGCCGCGACGGATCTGCGGGACCGTTTCGTGCGGGACTTCTGGATGCCGGACAAGGGGTTCGTGGCGCTGGCCCTAGACGGCGACGGCCGCCACGTCGACGCGCTCGCCTCCGACGCCGGGCACCTGCTCTGGTCGGGCCTGCTCGACAAGGAGTACGGGGACGCGGTCGGGCGGCGGTTGTTGGAGCCGGACTTCTTCTCTGGCTGGGGAGTCCGGACGCTGGCCTCGGGGCAGGGGGCGTACCACCCGCTGTCCTACCACCGGGGTTCGGTGTGGCCGCACGACAACGCGGTGATCGCGCTCGGGCTCGCGCGGTACGGGCTGCACGACGAGGCGCGGGCCGTGGCGCAGGGTCTGATCTCCGCGGCGATCGCCTGCGGCGGGCGCCTGCCGGAGGTCGTCGCCGGGTACGCCAGGTCGGCGCATCCGGTGCCCGTGCCCTACCCGTACGCGTGCGTCCGCGAATCCCGGTCCGCGGCGGCACCGCTGGCTCTGCTCAGCGCCGTTGGTGGTTAGGTTTCGCGTTCGACTGCTGCGCCGTCGTGGCTGGTCGCGCAGTTCCCCGCGCCCCTCCAGGGGCGCGGGGAACTGCGCGAGAAGCCCCACTGGGCCGCACCCTGCATCGCACGGGTCAGCCCCCGGACGTGTCCAGTTCCGCGTCCTCGGAGATGCCCGCACAGTCGTACGGGTCCCGCAGCCACCCGTCGGGAAGCACGACCCGGTTGTTGCCCGACGTCCGCCCGCGAGGGCCGTCCGCACCGGCGGGCCAGTCCTGGTCGAGGTCCAACTCGTCGAGCCCGGAACGGAGTTCGGCCAGGGACGAGGTGATCGCGAGGCGCTTGCGCATCTCCGAGCCGACCGAGAAGCCCTTCAGGTACCAGGCCACGTGCTTGCGGAAGTCGATGACGCCCCGCGCCTCGCCCTCCCGTCTCCCACCGCCACCCTCAACGGAGCCCCTTCGGGCCGCACCACTGTTTTCGATCCATTCGCCGAGCAGCGTCGCATGCCGCACCATCGCGTCCGCCACGACGCGGAGCGTGGGTCGCACCCGGTCGGGACGGCCCTCGAACGCCGCCACCAGGTCCGCGAAGAGCCAGGGCCGGCCGAGGCAGCCGCGGCCCACGACGACCCCGTCGCAGCCGGTCTCGCGGACCATGCGCAGCGCGTCGTCGGCGGACCAGATGTCACCGTTGCCGAGGACCGGGATCTCCGGCACGTGCTCCTTCAGGCGCGCGATGGCGTCCCAGTCGGCCGTGCCGCCGTAGTGCTGGGCGGCGGTGCGGCCGTGCAGCGCGATCGCGGTGACGCCCTCCTCGACGGCGATGCGGCCCGCGTCGAGGAACGTGATGTGGTCGTCGTCGATGCCCTTGCGCATCTTCATGGTGACGGGCAGGTCGCCCGCGCCCGACACCGCTTCCTTCAGGATCGCGCGGAGCAGATTGCGCTTGTACGGGAGCGCCGAGCCGCCGCCCTTGCGGGTCACCTTCGGGACGGGGCAGCCGAAGTTCAGGTCGATGTGGTCGGCCAGGTCCTCCTCCGCGATCATGCGGACGGCCTTGCCGACGGTCGCCGGGTCGACGCCGTACAGCTGGATCGAGCGAGGCTTCTCGGTCTCGTCGAAGTGGATCAGCTGCATGGTCTTCTCGTTGCGCTCGACCAGGGCCCGCGTCGTGATCATCTCGCTGACGAAGAGCCCCTTGCCGCCGGAGAACTCACGGCACAGGGTGCGGAACGGCGCGTTCGTGATGCCCGCCATCGGTGCGAGGACCACCGGCGGCTGCACGGTGTGCGGGCCTACGAGGAGCGGCTGCTGGGTCACGGGGCGGGTCTCCGGGAACGTACGAGAAGGTCTTCAGGGGCACGGGCAAGCATCCATTGTCCCTCACCCGGCGCTCACCCCGTCAGGGCCGTCCGTCCCGCCAGTTTCTCCAGGCGTTCCTCGGTCTCGTCGTCCGCGGGGAGGTAGGCGACGACGCGGTACGCGCCGGTCTCCGGGGCCAGCCACATGTGGCGGTGTTCGAGGCGCAGCAGGCCGATCTCCGGGTCGGGGTGCTGGTACCGCTTGACGTGCGAGACCATCGGCGCGACCTCGCGCCGCTCCCACAGCTCGCGGAACTCCGGCGACACCGCGAGCAGCTCGTCGACGGGCGCCTTCCAGGCGGGCTCGGCGACGTGCTCGGCCATCGCCTTGCGGTACTTGGCGAGGAGCTCGGGCAGCATCACGTCGCGGTCCAGGAACTGCACGCGCCAGCGGTCGTTCATGAACATCATCCACAGGGCGTTGCGGTGCTCGGGCTCGACGTCGGCGGGGTCGCCGAACACGTCGACGTAGGCGCGGTTGTGCGCGAGGACGTCGTACCGGGCGTTCTTCACCTCGGCCGGGAAGGGTTCCAGGCGCTTCAGCAGGCGCAGGACCGTGGGCGTGACGGCCGGGGACACGGTCTGGGCCCGGGGGTCGGCCGTCCCGGCGAGGGCGAAGGCGTGGGCGCGCTCGGCGGGGTCCATGAGCAGGGCGCGGGCGATGGCGTCCAGGACGCCGGACGAGACGTTGATGGCCCGGCCCTGTTCCAGCCACGTGTACCAGGTGATGCCGACCGAGGCGAGGTGCGCGACCTCCTCGCGGCGCAGGCCCGGGGTGCGGCGGCGGCTGGTGCCGGGCAGGCCGACCTGTTCCGGGGTGATGCGCTCGCGGCGGCTGCGCAGGAACGCGGCGAGCTCGGCCCGGCGGACCTCGTCGGCCGTGCCCACCGGTGTCTCCCTCTGCGTGCCGGTCCTCTGCGTACCGGTCCTCTGCGCGCTGGTCGTCATGCCACCAGGATGCTCCCGCTCCCATCCCGTTGCCAGGTACTGCCAGTAACATGATGAGCAGGCTCTGGTACCAGGCTGAGCGGGCTGCGATCGTCGCTTGCATGACCCCGACCTCGCCCGCCCGCCGAGCCGCCGCTGCGGCTACCGTCGAAAACATGCCCGATCCGCAGACAGATCCGCAGACAGATCCGCCCCTGACCCACAAGCGGCGCATGCTGATCCTCGCGATCTGCTGCATGAGCCTGCTGATCGTCAGCCTCGACACCACTGCCCTGAACGTCGCGCTCCCCAGCATGGCGAAGGACTTCGACGCCACGCTCTCGGGCATGCAGTGGACGATCGACGCGTACACGCTCGTGCTCGCCTCGCTGCTGATGCTGGCCGGGTCGACCGCCGACCGCGTCGGGCGGCGCAAGGTGTTCCGGATCGGGCTCGTCCTGTTCACCGCCGCGTCCGCGGCCTGCTCCCTCGCACCGAACCTGGAGACCCTCGTCGCGTTCCGGATGGTGCAGGCCGTCGGCGGCTCGATGCTCAACCCGGTCGCGATGTCGATCATCACGAACACCTTCACCGACCCGCGCGAGCGGGCCCGGGCCATCGGCGTGTGGGGCGGTGTCGTCGGCATCTCGATGGCCGCGGGCCCGCTGGCGGGCGGCCTGCTCGTGGACTCGATCGGCTGGCGCTCGATCTTCTGGGTCAACGTGCCCATCGGCCTCGCCGCGCTCCTGCTCACCATGCGCTACGTCCCCGAGTCCCGTGCCCCCAGGGCCCGCCGCCCCGACCCGGTCGGCCAGTTCCTGGTCATCGCCCTGCTCGGTTCACTGACGTACGCGATCATCGAGGCGCCCGACGCGGGCTGGACCTCGACGCGGACCATGCTGTTCGCCGGGATCGCGGTCGCCGCGCTCATCGGGCTCCTGCTGTACGAGCCGCGCCGCACCGAACCCCTCATCGACCTGCGGTTCTTCCGCTCGGCCCCGTTCAGCGGCGCCACCCTCATCGCGGTCAGCGCGTTCGCGTCGCTCGGCGGCTTCCTGTTCGTGTCGACCCTGTACCTGCAGGACGTACGCGGTCTTGACGCGCTGCACGCGGGCCTGTGGATGCTGCCGATGGCGGCGATGTCGCTGGTGTGCGCGCCGCTGTCGGGCCGTCTCGTCGGCAGCCGCGGGCCGCGTCTGCCGCTGCTGATCGCGGGCGTGACAATGACGGCGAGCGGCGTCCTGTTCGCGGCGTTCGACGCCGAGACGTCGAACGCCACCCTGGTGCTCGGCTACGTCCTGTTCGGCATCGGCTTCGGCTTCGTCAACGCGCCCATCACGAACACCGCGGTCTCCGGGATGCCCCGCGCCCAGGCCGGTGTCGCGGCGGCCGTCGCCTCCACCAGCCGGCAGATCGGCTCGACCCTCGGCGTCGCCGTCATCGGCGCGGTCCTCGCGTCGGGCGTGGCCTCGTCCGCCTCGTCCGCCTCGTCTTCGTACGCGCACTCGTTCGTCGAGGCGGGCCGGGCCTGCTGGTGGATCATCGCCGGGTGCGGCCTCGTGGTCCTGCTGCTCGGCGCGCTGACCAGCGGGCGGTGGGCGCGCGAGACGGCGCGGCGCACGGCCGAGCGGCTCGAGGAGCCGCAGGACGCGGCGGTGACGCGGGCGTCCGCCGGGTCGTGACACCCATCGCACCGGGTCATGGCGTCGGGGCGAGCGTCAACTCCTGGAGTTTTCCGAGGCGTTCACGGGTCGTGTCGTTCGCCGGGGTGTACGTCACCAGGCGCGCCCCGCAGTCCCGGCCCAGCCACAGATCGGTGTGCACGACGTCGAGCAGGCCCACGTACGGGTTGAGGAAGTGCTTGACCTTGCCGGGCACCGACTGCACCACGTCGTGGCGCTCCCACAGCGCGCGGAACTCGGCGGACTCGTCGAGCAGCCGCTTCAGGACCACCTTCCAGGCGGGATCGGCGAGGTGGTCGGCCATGCCCGCACGGAACTTGGCGGTCAGGGTGAACAGCACGTCGTCCAGGGGCACGAGCGCGCTGCGCCACTGCTCGTGCGTGAAGGCGAGGAGCAGCCAGTTGCGGTCCTCGGGCGGGATCTCGTCCAGGTCGTACAGGAGCCTGCCGTACGTGCGGTTGTAGGCGAGGATGTCGGAGCGGCTGTTCACCACGCAGGCCGGCAGCGGCTCCAACTGGACCAGCATCTCGTGCAGTTCGGGCGTGAGCTTGGCGCAGCTCGCCGCCGGAGCCGGGTCGATCGCCCCGGCGAGGCGGAACAGATGGGTGCGCTCGCTGCGGTCGAGGCGCAGGGTCCTGGCCAGCGCGTCCAGGACCTGGGCGGAGACCTGGATGTCGCGGGCCTGCTCCAGCCACGTGTACCAGGTGACGCCGACCGCCGACAGGTGCGCGACCTCCTCGCGGCGCAGCCCTGGGGTGCGGCGGCGGGCACCGCGCGGCAGGCCCACGTCCTCGGGCGTGATGCGCTCGCGGCGGCTGCGCAGGAACCCGGCGAGCTCGTGCCGCCGGATCTCGGCGGGCCGCGCATCCTCGTCGCCCGGGCCGCCCGGGCCGCCCGGGCCGCCCCGGTCGCCCCGGTGGTCCTGCGTCATGGTGGTCATGCCTCCAGCCTGCACCCGCGCCGAGCCTGTTTCCAGGTACCTCTTCTACCAGGATAAGAAGACTCTGGTACCCCTCTCGGGGGAAGCGGAGTCTCGATGCCATGACCACCACCACGCAGTCCCCGCCGCTGGCGCGGAGCACGGCGCCCGGCACCGCTCTGAGCGGCCCGGGCCTGTTCACCGTGCTGCTCGGCGCAGCCCTGCCCCTCATCGACTTCTTCATCGTCAACGTCGCCCTGCCGACCATCGACCACGACCTGTCCGCGAGCGAACCCGTCCTGGAGCTGGTCGTCGCCGGGTACGGCATCGCGTACGCCGTGCTGCTCGTCCTCGGCGGGCGGCTCGGCGACCTCATCGGCCGCCGCCGCCTGTTCATCGGCGGCATGGCCGCCTTCGGCCTCACCTCGCTGGCCTGCGGCCTCGCGCCGACGGCCGGGACGCTGGTGGTGGCGCGGGTCGCGCAGGGCGCGGCGTCGGCGGCGATGCTGCCGCAGGTCCTCGCCACGATCCAGGCGACGACGGCCGGGCCGCGGCGCGCCAAGGCCATGAGCATGTACGGGGCGACGGCCGGTCTGTCGATGGTGGCGGGCCAGGTCCTGGGTGGCGTCCTGGTCTCCGCGGACCTGTTCGGGACCGGCTGGCGCTCGGTGTTCCTGGTGAACGTGCCGGTGGTCGTCGTGGCCCTCGCCCTCGCCGTCCGGACGGTCCCCGAGACCCGCTCGGCGCGCCCCGAGCCGGTCGACGTGCCCGGCACCGTCCTGCTCGCCCTGTCCCTCGGCGCGCTGCTCGCGCCGCTGACCGAGGGCCGGGCCGCGGGCTGGCCGCTGTGGACGTGGCTGTCGCTCGCGGCGTTCCCCGTCCTCGCGTACGCCTTCTACGCGGTGGAGCGGCGGGCCGACCGGGCGGGCCGGACCCCGCTGGTCCCGCCGTCCCTCTTCCAACTCCTTTCCCTGCGGCGGGGGTTGGTGATGATCGTGCCGTTCTCGATCGGGTTCAGCGGCTTCATGTTCGTGATCGCGGTGGCGTTGCAGCAGGGCGAGCGGCTGAGCGCGACCTCGGCGGGGCTGGCCCTGGCCCCGATGGCGGCGGTGTTCTTCGTGGCCTCGCTGGCCGGTCCGCGCCTGGTCGCCCGCTGGGGCACGCGCGTCGTCACGGCGGGCGGCCTGCTGCAGGCGGCCGGGATCGGGCTGATCGCGCTCGCGGCGTGGCGGACGTGGCCGGACCTCGGGGTGCTGCAGCTGCTGCCGGGTGCGGCGCTCGCGGGTGCGGGCCAGGCGCTCCAACTCCCCATCCTGTTCCGCATCGTGCTGTCCGAGGTGCCCGCGGCCCGTGCGGGCGTCGGCAGCGGCGTCATGACGACGACCCAGCAGGCGGCCCTCGCCCTGGGCGTGGCGACGCTCGGCTCGCTGTTCCTCTCCCTGGCACCGGGGCTCGGCATGCGGGACGCCCTGGTGGTGACGCTCCTGATCCAACTCGGGGCGGTGGCCCTGACCGTGGCCCTGAGCCTGCGCCTGCCCCGCTCGGTCTCGTGAGCCGGCCACAGGACGTGCGCGGGCCGGGCTTGTGAGCGGCCCGGGCTCATGAGCACGGTCGGGGGGCGGGACGGCAGACTGGGCCGCATGAGCACACGCCCGCCGGACCCGCGCACCCCGCCCTCGCCTCTCACCCCGGTCGACTCCGTCTTCGTCCGTACGCACCTGGGGGCGCCGCCCGAACTGGCCGCGCAGGAGTGGGAGTTGCGGGTGGAGGGCCTGGTGGAGCAGCCGTTGCGCCTGGACCTCCGCTCGCTGCTCGCTCTACCGCAGCGCACGTTCACTGCGGTCCACGAGTGCTTCGGCAGCCCGTTCGCCCCCACCGTGCCGACGCGGGCGGTGGCGAACCTCGAATGGACCGGCGTCCCGCTCTCGGCGGTCCTCGACCTGGCCCGCCCGCACGCGACGGGCCGCCACCTGTGGCTGGAGGGCGCGGACCACGGCGACTTCGCCGACGAGAAGGGCCTCACCTACGTCAAGGACCTGCCGCTCGACCGCGCGTACGCGGACGTCGTACTGGCCCACTCCATGAACGGCGCGCCGCTGCGCACGCAGCACGGCTTTCCCGTACGGGCGGTGGCGCCGCGCATGTTCGGCACGAACTCGGTGAAGTGGCTGACCCGCCTGGTCGTCTCCGACACCCGCCCGGACCACCTCTTCACCACGCGCCTGTACGTCCGGGACGGCCGCCCGGTGCGCGACATCGACGTGAACAGCAAACTGCTCGCGCCCTACGACGGCGACGAAGTCCTGGCCGGAGTGGTGGAGTTGGCGGGCCGGGCCTGGAGCACCTCGGAGATCGCAGGGGTCGAGATCTCGGTCGACGACGCCCCCTGGCAGCCGGCCACCCTCGGCCCGCGCCCCCAACACCCCACGGCCTGGCGCCCCTTCACCCTCACCACGGCCCTGACCCCGGGCCCGCACGTCATCCGCAGCCGCGCCACGGACGCGACGGGCCGCGTCCAACCGCCGCCGGGGGCGCGCAACTCGGTGCACGAGATCGAGGTGCGGGCCACCTAGCGACTGTTCACGGTCACGGCCCGCCGCCGCTCCTCGCGCTCGTGTTCGTGCTCGACCAGCGCGCCCGCCCCGAGGCAGACCGTCACGAGGCCGAGGCCCGCGAGGGCGGGATTGACGTACGGGGGCACGGTGTCGGCGACGTCCTCTCCGCCGCCCTCGGCCTCGCACACGAAGCCGAGCGGCAGGAACCGGACGTGGTAGTCGACGTACTCGGGGCTCCGCGGCGCGGACCGGCACGGAAGCATCGGCGCCGAGTCCGCGCCACCGCCCTCGGCGTCCATGACGGCCCCGGCCGGCCGCACCCGAAACTCGGCAGACGCTGCCGCACCCCTCCCCCTACGCTCACCGGCATGACCGCAGACATCACCCGCCGCGTCGAACTCTTCCCGGGCGAGGCCTCCGAGGCCCGTTTCGCCACCCCGGCCACCGGCGACGAACGGCGCATGCTCGCCGGGTTCCTCACCGCGCAGCGCAGGACGCTGGAGCTCAAGTGCGCAGGCCTGGAAGCCGAGTTGGCGACCGCCTCGGTGGAGCCGTCCTCCCTCTCCCTGCTGGGCCTCGTCCGGCACGTG
Source organism: Streptomyces sp. NPDC050085 (assembly GCF_044460595.1). Taxonomy (NCBI): domain Bacteria; kingdom Bacillati; phylum Actinomycetota; class Actinomycetes; order Kitasatosporales; family Streptomycetaceae; genus Streptomyces; species Streptomyces sp. NPDC050085. The sequence goes on from NZ_JBITJZ010000002.1 coordinate 58,968, forward strand.
ACCGATGTGGAGCGGCGCTGGTTCCGCCGGACGATAGCCGGGCAGGACGTCCCGAACCTCTACTCCACGCCCGACAATCCGGAGGGCGACTTCGACGACGTGGCGAAGGCGGACGCGGCCGCCGTGTGGGAGGCGTGGCGCGCGGAGACCGCGTTCGCCGACCAAGTCGTCGCCGACGCAAGGGACTTGGACGTGGAGGGCACGGACGCCTGGCGCGGCACGGTGTCGCTGCGCTGGGTCGTGGTCCACATGATCGAGGAGTACGCGCGCCACAACGGCCACGCCGATCTGCTCAGGGAACGCATCGACGGGACCGTCGGCGTATGAAGCGCGGACGTATGAAGCGTGGGCGCATGGCCTGAGGCCGCTCTACCCGTTCACCGTCCGGAAGAAGGCGCCCAGGTCCGCCGCGAACGCCTCCGGCTGGTCCATCGCCACGAAGTGGTGGCCGCCCGGGTTGCCCTGCGGCCAGTGGACGATGGTGTTGTGCCGCTCCGCGAGCCGCCGGATCGCGGGCGCGTCCCCGCTGTAGACCCCGGTCGGCACCGCCTTCTGCCCGCGCGGCCAGGCGAACGGTCCGGCCGGGGCCTCGTAGTACGGCCAGGCCGACGTGGCGAACGTGCCGGTGAACCAGTACAGGCTGACGTTCGTCAGGAACAGGTCCCGGTCGATCGCCTCGAAGAGGCCCTTGCCCGAGGCGTTGAAGTCCTGGAACTTCCGCAGCATCCAGGCGAGCGCCCCCACCGGCGAGTCCTGCCACCCGTACGCGAAGGTCTGCGGGGCGGCGCGCAGCAGAGCGTGGTGGTCGACGCCGTGCATCCAGTCCGCGGACTGCAGCGCGTCGTACACCTCCCTTTCCCGGGGCGTCAGTTCGGGCACGTCGGCCTCCGCCGGGAAGCCGAGCCCGCCGATGACGTACACCCCGACGACGTGCTCCGGGTCGGCCACGGCCACCTCGGGGGCGACGTACGCACCGAAGTCGCCGCCCTCGACCCCGTAGCGGTCGTAGCCGAGCCGTCGCATCAGCTCCACCCACAGCCCGGCGACGCGCGCCGCCGACCAGCCCGTGTCGCGCGGCGCCGCGGAGAACGCGAACCCGGGCAGCGAGGGCACGATGACGTGGAAGCGGTCGGTGAGCCGGTCGATCAACTCGGCGAATTCCACGAAGGAGTTGGGCCAGCCGTGCGTGAGCAGGACCGGCAGCGCGTCGGGGTCGGCGGAGCGCACGTGCAGGAAGTGCACCTCCTGCCCCTCGATGTCGGTCGTGAACTGCGGGAAGCGGTTCAGCCGCTCCTCGTGGCGCCGCCAGTCGTAACCGGTGCGCCAGTACTCGGCGAGCTCGCGCACCTCGCCGTGCTCGGCGCCGATCGGCCAGCGGATGTGCGCCAGGCGGTGGTGGAGGTCGTCGAGGTCGGACTGCGGGACGGCGATGCGGAACGTGCGCAGCGAGTCGGTCATGGGGAGACCGTAGAGGCGAACTAGGCCAGATCCCGTCCTAGTCACTGACGGGCAAGAGACGACAGATGGCAGGTGACAGATGACAGATATTGAAATCTGTCATCTGTCATGTCAGGCTGGAGGCATGAACCTCCCCACTGGAACCCTCCCCACTCGAACCCTGGGCGCCACCGGCCCCCACGTCTCCGCCCTCGGCCTCGGCTGCATGGGCATGTCCGCCCTGTACGGCGACGCCGACCGCGCCGAGTCGATCGCCACGATCCACGCCGCCCTCGACGCGGGCGTCACGCTCCTCGACACCGGCGACTTCTACGGCATGGGTCACAACGAGATGCTGATCGGCGAGGCCCTGCGCAGTGCGCCCGCTGCGGCCCGCGAGAAGGCGCTGACCAGCGTGAAGTTCGGCGCCCTGCGCGATCCGGACGGCGGCTGGTCCGGCTACGACGGCCGCCCGCAGGCCGTGCGGAACTTCGTCGCGTACAGCCTCCAGCGCCTCGGCGTCGACCACATCGACATCTACCGGATCGCCCGGATCGACCCCGACGTCCCGATCGAGGAGACCGTCGGCGCCATCGCCGAGCTGGTCGAGAAGGGGCACGTGCGGCACATCGGCCTCAGCGAGGTCGGCGCCGACACCATCCGCCGGGCCGCCGCCACCGCCCCCATCGCCGACCTGCAGATCGAGTACTCGCTGATCTCGCGCGGCATCGAGGACGACATCCTGCCGACCACTCGCGAACTCGGCATCGGCGTCACCGCGTACGGCGTCCTGTCCCGCGGTCTGATCTCCGGCCACTTCACCCGCGACCGGCAGCTCGCCGCGAACGACTTCCGCGGCATGAGCCCGCGCTTCCAGGGCGAGAACCTCCAGCACAACCTGGACCTCGTCGACCAGCTCCGCAAGATCGCCGAGCAGAAGGGCGCGAGCGTCGCGCAGATCGCCATCGCGTGGGTCCTCAGCCGGGGCTCGCAGCACAACAACGACATCGTGCCGCTGGTCGGCGCCCGCCGCCGCGACCGCCTCACCGAGGCGCTCGGCGCGCTCGACGTCACCCTGGACGCCGCCGACCTCACCGCGATCGAGGCGGCCGTGCCCGCCGACGCGGCGGCCGGCGAGCGCTACCCGGCGGCCCAGATGGCACACCTCGACAGCGAGCGCTGACCGGCGCCGGGTAACTTCGTCACCATGCCGCCCACCGAGACCCTGACCCCCGAGCGCATCCTCGCCGCGACCGAGGACGTGCTGCGTCGGCACGGCGCCGCCAAGGCCACCGTCGTCGACGTCGCCCGCGCACTCGGGGTCAGCCACGGCTCGGTGTACCGCCACTTCCGCACGAAGGCGGAGCTGCGCGGCGCGGTCACCAAGCGCTGGCTGGACCGTACGACGGAGCTGCTCGCGGCGGTCGTCGCGGGGGACGAGGCCCCGCCCGCCAAGCTGCGGCACTGGCTGTCGGCCCTCTTCGAGGCCAAGCGGCACAAGGCGGGCGACGACCCCGAGCTGTTCGCCACGTACACCGTCCTGACGACGGAGAACGGCGGCGTGGTCGACGCGCACATCGCCGAGCTCGTCGGCCAGCTGACGGAGATCCTCCAAGAGGGCGTCCGGCAGGGCGAGTTCGAGATCTCCGACCTGCCCGTGACGGCCCGCGCCGTGTTCGAGGCGACCGCCCACTTCCACGACCCGGTGCACGCCCCGGAGTGGTCCCGGCCGGGCGCGGAGCAGGCCTTCGACGCGGTCGTGTCCCTGGTGATGCGCGGGCTGAGGACCCGCTAGGGCGTGTCTTCAAACTCCCGTCTGCCTCACGACGCCTGGCACGCACTCTCGCCGCACCGGGCGTAAGGCCAAGTACATCCAGTACGAGGCCTTGCACCCGGCACGCCGAGAGCACGCACCAGACGCCGCGCGGCCGCCCTGCGGGCGACGACGGGAGTTTGAAGACACGCCCTAGGGCGTGCCGCCCTAGCCCCCGGCGGCCGGATCCACGGTCGCCTGGTGCTCCTGCTCCAGATGCTCCTGCGCCTTGAGCCACGGCAGGAACTGGGCGTTTCTGCGCCACCCGCACGTCCCGCACGTCAACTGCCGCTGGATACCGGCCTTTTCGACGCTCACGACGTGCGCCCGCCCGTGCTGGTCCCAGCGACTGACTTTGCTGCTAGTCATCTGCGGCATGCCCCGCAGTCTGCACCAATCCCCAGATCAACAGTCGCCTTTCCGTGGCGAGTTGAGCCCCGTCAGGCCCTTGCCCGAGCCCCGTGACAGCACGAAGGCCCCGGCCGCACGGAACGGCGGCCGGGGCCCTCGGCAACGTACAACCAGGTCAGCAGCCGATCAGGCGGCTGGCCAGGTAGCCCTCGATCTGGTCGAGGGAGACGCGCTCCTGCTTCATGGTGTCGCGCTCGCGCACCGTCACCGCGTTGTCGTCCAGGGTGTCGAAGTCGACGGTGACGCAGAACGGCGTACCGATCTCGTCCTGGCGGCGGTAGCGGCGGCCGATGGCGCCGGCGTCGTCGAAGTCGATGTTCCAGTGCTGGCGCAGCGCGGCGGCCAGGCCCCGGGCCTTCGGGGACAGCTCCGGGTTGCGGGACAGCGGCAGGACCGCGACCTTCACCGGGGCGATGCGGTGGTCGAAGCGCATGACCGTGCGCTTCTCCATCTTGCCCTTGGCGTTCGGCGCCTCGTCCTCGAAGTAGGAGTCGAGCATGAACGCCAGCATCGTGCGGCCGACACCGGCCGCGGGCTCGATGACGTACGGCGTGTAGCGCTCGTTCTTCTCCTGGTCGTAGTAGGAGAGGTCCTGGCCGGAGGCCTTGGAGTGCGCCGAGAGGTCGTAGTCGGTGCGGTTGGCGACGCCCTCGAGCTCGCCCCACTCGCTGCCGCCGAAGCGGAAGCGGTACTCGATGTCAGCGGTGCGCTTGGAGTAGTGGGAGAGCTTCTCCTGCGGGTGCTCGAACCAGCGCATGTTCTCCTCGCGCATGCCGAGGCCCGTGTACCAGTTCCAGCGCTGCTCCATCCAGTACTCCTGCCACTTCTCGTCCTCGCCCGGCTTGACGAAGAATTCCATCTCCATCTGCTCGAACTCACGGGTGCGGAAGATGAAGTTGCCGGGCGTGATCTCGTTGCGGAACGACTTGCCCATCTGCGCGATGCCGAAGGGCGGCTTGCGGCGCGAAGTCGTCTGCACCTGGCTGAAGTTGGTGAAGATGCCCTGGGCGGTCTCGGGGCGCAGGTAGGCGATCGAGCCGCTGTCCTGCGTCGGGCCGAGGTGCGTGGCGAGCAGACCCGAGAACTGCTTGGGCTCGGTGAAGGCGCCCTTGGTGCCGCAGTTCGGGCAGTTGATGTCCGCCAGGCCGTTCTCGGGGACGCGGCCCTTCTTCTCCTCGTACGCCTCTTCCAGGTGGTCCGCGCGGAACCGCTTGTGACAGGAGGTGCACTCGGTGAGCGGGTCGGTGAACGTGGCGACGTGGCCCGACGCCTGCCAGACGTCGGTGGCCAGGATCACCGACGAGTCGATACCGACGACGTCCTCGCGCGAGGTGACCATGTAGCGCCACCACTGGCGCTTGATGTTCTCCTTCAGCTCCACGCCCAGCGGCCCGTAGTCCCAGGCGGCCCGCTGACCACCGTAGATCTCGCTGCAGGGGTAGACGAAGCCACGGCGCTTGCTGAGGCTGACGATGGTCTCGATCTTGTCGGCGGCCACGGTGCTCTCTTCATTACGACGACGGTGAGCGCGCTGGATACGCGCTCCGGAGGAGAATGCTTCAGGTTACCGGCGGGGCCACCCCCCTAATCAAATCGGTTCCGGGACCGGAGTCCGCACAGAGCGGGACGAACGCTTCACCAAACCCTTCTTGACAATCATTTCCAGTTTTGTTGAAAATGGATGTCATGAACGTACGCCTGGCCCGTCGCCCCCGCCGCCGCCTCATATCCACCGCCGCCGTCGCCGCCACCACCGTGCTCGGCCTGACGGCCCTGTCCGCGTGCGGGTCCTCCGCCGCCGACGGCAAGGGCAGTGACGGCAAGCTGGACGTCGTGGCGTCGTTCTACCCGATGCAGTTCCTCGCCGAGGAGATCGGCGGCGACCACGTCGACGTGACCACGCTGACCCAGCCCGGCCAGGAGCCGCACGACCTGGAGCTCAGCACCAAGCAGCGCGCCCAGCTCGAAGAGGCCGACGCCGCCGTCTACCTCAAGGGCCTGCAGCCCGCCGTCGACGACGCGATCAGCCAGTCCGGCATCAAGACGAAGATCGACGCGGCGTCCCTGACCTCCCTGGAGAAGCACGGGAACGAGGTCGGCGGCCACGCCGAGGAGTCCGATCACGACCACGACCACGGCGAAGAGGGCACCGACCCGCACATCTGGCTCGACCCGGTGAAGTACGCCGAGGTCGCCGAGGGCGTCGGCAAGGCCCTTCAGAAGGCCGACCCGGACCACGCGGCGGACTACAAGAAGAACACCGCGGCCCTGGTGAAGAAGCTGGACCAGCTCAACACCAAGTACGAGGAAGGGCTGAAGAACACCGACGCGGACAGTTCACGGGTGTTCATCACGACCCACGCCGCCTTCGGCTACCTCGCCGAGCGCTACGGCCTCACCGAGGAGGCCATCAACGGCCTCGACCCGGAGAGCGAGCCCAGCGCCAACCGCGTCAGGAAGCTCCAGCAGATGGCGAAGGCCGACGGGGTGACCACCGTCTTCTACGAGACCCTCGTCAGCGACAAGACGGCGAAGACCCTGGCCGACGACGCGAAGTTGAAGACTGATGTACTCGACCCGATCGAGGGCATCACGGACCAGTCCAAGGGTGACGACTACCTCCAGGTCATGGAGTCGAACCTGGCCGCGCTGCAAAAGGCTCTCGGCACCAAGTGACGTACGGACCAAGCGACTTGAAGGGCGGCGCGGACATGACTGACCCCGTGATCACCTTGCGGAAGGTGACGGCAGAGCTCGGCTCGCGCCCCGTGCTGCGCGGCATCGACCTGACCGTCGGGCGCGGCGAGGTCGTCGCCCTGCTCGGCGCGAACGGCTCGGGCAAGTCGACGGCCGTGCGCAGCATCATCGGTCAAGTGCCGCTCACCGGCGGCGAGATCGAGATCTTCGGGACGCCGCGGCGCCGCTTCAAGCAGTGGGCGCGCGTCGGCTACGTGCCGCAGCGCACGACGGCCGCGGGCGGCGTGCCCGCGACGGTGACCGAGGTCGTCTCCTCCGGCCGTCTGTCCCGGGCCCGCTTCGGCGTGCTGCGGGCGGCCGACCGCGCCGCGGTGGCCCGCGCGCTCGCGCTGGTCGGCATGACCGACCGCGCCAAGGACTCCGTCAACGCGCTGTCGGGCGGCCAGCACCAGCGCGTACTGATCGCCCGCGCACTGGCCGCCGAACCCGAGCTGCTGATCATGGACGAGCCCATGGCGGGCGTCGACCTGGCCAGCCAGGAGATCCTCGCCGCGACGCTGCGCGAGCAGGTCGCGGCCGGGGCCTCGGTCCTGCTCGTCCTGCACGAACTCGGCCCGCTGGAGCCGCTGATCGACCGCGCGGTCGTGCTGCGCGACGGCTGCGTCCTGCACGACGGCCCGCCCCCGAAGGCCGTCGGCCAGCACGCGCTGCCCGGCCACGACCACGTACACCCGCACACGTCCGCGGACGCGGAGCCGATCCGCACCGGACTGCTGAGCTAGAAGGCCGATGACCATGGAATTCCTCGACTACGCCTTCATGCAGCGGGCCCTGCTCGCGGCCGTCCTCGTCGGCATCACCGCCCCGGCCGTCGGCATCTACCTCGTCCAGCGCCGCCAGGCCCTGATGGGCGACGGCATCGGCCACGTGGCGATGACCGGCGTCGGCCTCGGCTTCCTGCTGTCGACGTCGCCGGTGTGGATGGCGACGGCCGTCGCGGTCCTCGGCGCCGTGATCATGGAGCTGATCCGCTGGTACGGGAAGACGCGCGGCGACATCGCGCTCGCCATGCTCTTCTACGGCGGCATGGCGGGCGGCGTCATGTTCATCAACCTGGCGCCCGGCGGCTCGAACGCCAACCTCAACTCGTACCTCTTCGGCTCGCTGTCCACGGTGTCGCAGGAGGACGTCCTCGCCATCTGTCTCCTGGCGGCCTTCGTGGTCCTGGTGACGGTGGGCCTGCGCCGGCAGCTGTTCGCGGTCAGCCAGGACGAGGAGTTCGCGCGGGTCACGGGCCTGCCGGTGCGGGCCCTCAACCTGCTCATCGCGGTGACGGCGGCGGTGACCGTGACGGTCGCGATGCGCGTCGTGGGCCTCCTCCTGGTCTCGGCCCTGATGGTGGTGCCCGTGGCGGCGGCCCAGCAGCTGACCCGCAGCTTCAAGGCGACGTTCGTGATCGCGGTCGCGATCGGCGTCGTCGTCACCCTCGGCGGCACGGTCACGTCGTACTACCAGGACGTCCCGCCCGGAGCCACCATCGTGCTCCTGACGATCGGCGCCTTCATCGTCCTCACGCTGCTCGCGACACCGCTCGCGCGGCGCAGGGCACGGGCCGTGTCCGCGGCCGCCGGCGACCCCGCCGAGTGCACGATCCCGGAGCAGCAGGCCCCGATTCCGTCGCTTCATGGATGACCCGGCCAAAGCGCCGCCTGGCACAATGGCGGCCGTACGTACGTGGCAGGGATGTGAGGAGGAACCCGTGGCAGCCCCGGTTCGAGGCAGGTCGACCCGCCAGCGCGCGGCCGTGGCGGCGGCGCTCGACGAGGTGGACGAGTTCCGCAGCGCCCAGGAGTTGCACGACGTCCTCAAGCACAAGGGCGACTCGGTCGGCCTGACCACGGTCTACCGCACGCTGCAGTCCCTCGCCGACGCGGGCGAGGTCGACGTCCTGCGCACGTCGGAGGGCGAGGCGGTGTACCGCCGCTGCTCCTCCGGCGACCACCACCATCACCTGGTCTGCCGGATGTGCGGCAAGGCCGTCGAGGTCGAGGGCCCCGCGGTCGAGAAGTGGGCGGAGGCCATCGCCTCCGAGCACGGGTACGTGAACGTGGCGCACACGGTGGAGATCTTCGGCACCTGCGCGGAGTGCGCTACCGCTGAGTGACCCGGCCGATGTGCCGGTCGAGCAGAGCCCGGAGGGCGTCCGCGCCGCCGGGCTCTCGTATGCCGCGCTTGGGCAGCACCACGCAGGTGGGGGTGGTCTCGGCGTAGGGGCCGAGCAGGAGGAACCGGTCGCGGGTCTCGCGGTAGCGCGGCAGCGACTCCCAGGCGGTGAACGTGGCGGCCCCATCCCGTGCGTACGTCGTCGTGAACCCGCCCGTCTCCACGACGACTTGGCACCGGCCGCGGCGCCGGGCGGCGCGGTGCTGGGCAAAGACGTCGGCCCACGGCGCGATCACGAGGCCGATCAGGAGGATCCCGCCGATCTGCACCACGAGCCCCGTATCGCCCCACGCGCCGAAGACCGCGGCGCACGCGGTGAGTGCCACGAGCAGCAGGCCCATCCGGCGGCCCGCCCTGCTCGACCGCACCCGCGCCCGAAGTGCCGCCCACGCGTCATCGCGCTCGGGCTCGTACGCCAACTCGACCCGCTCGTGCGCCACGCAGCCTCCCCGCGGTCACTTGACGCTGTCGCCGCCCTCCAGCTGCAGCAGCACCTCGTTGGGCGTCGCCCCGCCGAACCGGCGGTCGCGCGAAGCGTATTCGACGCAGGCGCGCCACAGGTCCCGTCGGTCGAAGTCCGGCCACAACACGTCCTGGAAGACCATCTCGGCGTAAGCGCTCTGCCACAGGAGGTAGTTGGAGGTGCGCTGTTCGCCGCTGGGCCGCAGGAACAGGTCGACGTCCGGCATGTCCGGGTAGTACAGGTACTTCGCGAAGGTCTTCTCGCTGACCTTGGACGGGTCGAGGCGGCCGGCCTTCACGTCCTCGGCGATGGCGAGCGCGGCGTCGGCGATCTCGGCGCGGCCGCCGTAGTTCATGCAGAAGTACAGGGTCAGCTTGTCGTTGTCCTTGGTCTGCTCCTGGGAGATCTCCAGCTCCTTGGCGACCGACTTCCACAGCTTGGGCATGCGGCCCACCCAGCGCACCCGGACGCCGAGGTCGTCGAGCTGGTCGCGGGTCTTGCGGATGAAGTCCCGGTTGAAGTTCATGAGGAAGCGGACCTCGTCGGGCGAGCGCTTCCAGTTCTCGGTGGAGAAGGCGTACAGGGAGATGGCCCCCACACCCATCTCGATGGCGCCCTGGAGGACGTCGAGGACGCGCTCGGCGCCGACCTTGTGGCCCTCGGTGCGGGGCAGCCCGCGCTCCTTGGCCCACCGGCCGTTGCCGTCCATGACGATGGCGACGTGCTCGGGGACGAGCTCGCCCGGGATCTTCGGCGGCCGCGCGCCCGACGGGTGCGGTTCGGGTGCCACGTACTCGCGTCGTGACGACCGGCCGAGAATTCCGCGACGTGCCATGGTGGTGGGCCTCTCCCCTAGCTCAGCAACTTCAGCTGTGTACTGCTTCAGCTTTTCTCTACTTCAGCTTTTCTCTACGTAACGCAGCGAGCGCAGTCCGCGCTCCATGTGCCAGTGCAGGTACGCCGACACGAGCCCGCTGCCCTCCCGGACGAAGCGCGCCTCGCACGCGTCGGCCGTCTCCCAGTCGCCGGTCAGCAGCGCACCGAGCAGGGCGAGGGCCTGCGGTGAGGGTACGACGCTGCCCGCTACCCGGCAGTCGACGCAAACCGAGCCGCCCGCGCCGACCGAGAAGAACCGGTTGGGACCGGGCATTCCGCACTTCGCGCAGTCCCCGAACGTGGGCGCGTACCCGTTCACCGCCAGTGAGCGGAGCAGGAACGCGTCGAGGATGAGGTGCGGCTCGTGCTCGCCGCGGGCCAGCGTCCGCAGGGCGCCCACGAGCAGCAGGTACTGCTGCACGGACGGCTCGCCCTCGTGATCGGTGAAGCGCTCGGCCGTCTCCAGCATGGCGGTGCCCGCGGTGTACCGGGCGTAGTCCGTCACGATCCCGCCACCGTACGCGGCGATGGTCTCGCTCTGCGTGCACAGCGGCAGCCCGCGCCCGATCAGCTCGCTGCCCCGCGCGAAGAACTGCACGTCGACGTGGGAGAACGGCTCGAGCCGCGCCCCGAACTTCGACTTGGTGCGCCGCACCCCACGGGCCACGGCGCGTACGCGGCCGTGACCGCGCGTGAGGAGGGTGATGATGCGGTCGGCTTCCCCGAGCTTCTGGGTGCGCAGCACGACCCCGTCGTCACGGAAGAGACTCATCGCGCTTCACCCGGCTTCATGACCCCATTCTCCCCTACGCGAAGGGGGACGGGGGCGGGCAGGGGCCTCACCGCCCCTGTGCTTCACGCCACGAGCGCCCGCTCCCAGTGCTGCGTGTCGGCGTACTCCCGCATGCTGACGATCCTGCCGTCGCGGACGACAAAGACGCCGCTGTTCTTCTGCCGGTAGGCCCGGCCGGTGAGCCCGGTCGCCCACGAGTCCCACTCGACGAAGACCTGCTCGCCCTCCCCGAAGATGTTGGTGACCCGCAGGCCGACCTCCCGGTCGGGGTCGAGGTGGGCGAAGGCGGTGGCGAGGAACCCGTTGACGACCTGCTCGCGCCCCTCCCAGGTCCCCGAGATCGGCAGCTCGCCCGCGTACCAGCAACTGCCGTTCTCGTCCCAGGAGTTCCAGATGACGTCCTGGTCCCCTGCGGCCAGGGCGTCGAAGTAGCGGCGTACGACGTGCTTGGGGTTCTTGGTGTCCGTGGTGTCCGTGGTGTTCGCGGTGTTCGCAGTGTTCGTCATGGGACGAGTCAAGCCGCGCAGGAGCCCCCGACCAAGAAGCAACCGGCGCGGGCAGCGATCGGGATTCGTGATCGCCGCACGTCCCCCGCCCCCCTCTCAAGGCACCTCAGGGCACCTCGCCGCGGCTTCTCCTGTTCTCGTACGCCGTCGCCGCCCGCAGCCGCTCCGTCGTCGTCGCCTCGCGCACTATCTCGGGCGGGCAGTCCCACTCCCGCCCGCCGCCGAAGGGACGCAGCTGCACGTACGGGCCCTCGTGTCCCATCACCCGGCCCACGCGCCCCGTACTCGTGTCGACTGCGTACGAACCGATCGGCGGCTTCATCGGGTGGCGCTCCTGTCCGGTAGTGCGGTGAGCAGGGCAGCCAGGCGGGCCGCCACGTCAACCGGACAACGCCCCAATTCCACCAATGGACACGGGGCGGTTCGCGCGATTGACCCCAGGTCCAGCCCGAGCGAGGGCAGCACAATTCCCACCCCCGCGAGTGCGGCTCGCAAATTCTCCACGGTTTCCTCGGCTTCCTCCACGCACACCGCGGCGTGCTCCGTTCGTCCCGTCACGTGGCTCCCCTTCCCGATTCGATTTCACGCTTTGCACCTCCACGGTGGCGTTGCGTGTCTAGAGTGGGGAGAGGTCTGTGCACTACAACTGCGGGGCTGGACTGGGGGATTGGCCATGGCCAATGGTTCGAATGGTTCACGGCAGGCGGCCTGGGAGTTCTTCGGGCTCGAACTGAAGCGGTGCCGCGAGGACGCGGGTCTGACGCAAGTGGAGTTGGGCTTACGGGTATTCGTATCCGGCGGCTACATCGGCCAGTTCGAACAGGCAATTCGGAAACCGCAGTTGGACGTCGCCCGCAGGATTGACGACGCGCTGCAAACCGACGGCATTTTCGAGCGGATGTGGCGCAGCCTGATCGATGACCATCGCTATGCGGATTACTTCGCGGAAGTGGTGGAGCTGGAGCGGTTGGCCACGCGGATCTGCCAGTTCGCCCCGACCGTCGTCCCGGGGCTCTTGCAGACGGCCGCGTACGCCGAGGCCGTCACTGTCGCGGCCAACCCCTTCGTCACCGACGCGTACGTCGAGGAGAAGGTGACGGCCCGCCTTGAGCGGGCCCTGATCCTGAAGGACGCTACAAGGCCGGAGTATTGGGCGATCCTGCACGAGAACGTGCTGCGTACCCCGGTCGGCGGCCCCGCCGCCATGGCCGAACAGCTCGACCGTATCGCTGCGATGATGCGGGAGCGCACGGTGTGGCTGACGGTGATCCCGTACGCGGCCGGAGCATGCGCCGCCATGGGGGCGATGCTCCAGCTCATGGAGTTCGACGACGCCCCGCCGGTCGCCTATACAGAGACCTCGTTTTCGGGAACGCTGCTGGACGATCCAGCCGTGGTGAAGCGAGCACAACGCGCATACGATCTCCTCAGGGTCGCCGCGCTGTCGCCGGAGGCGTCCCTGGCCCTGATCGAATCGGCGGCGGAGGACTTCAGACGATGCGCGAGTACGACTTGAGCAACGCCCGCTGGCGCAAGAGCAGTTACAGCAACGGCGAAGGCGGCGAATGCGTCGAGGTCGCGTACGACTTCACCGGCGCCGCCCACTGGCGCAAGTCCACGTACAGCAACGGCGAAGGCGGTAGCTGCGTCGAGGTCGCCGACGGAGTCCCCGGTGTCGTTCCCGTCCGGGACTCCAAGGTCCAGGACGGGCCCGTCGTCGTGATCGGCGCTGCCGCGTGGACGGCATTCGTGGGCGAGGCCTCGGCGTTCAGCCGCCCGTGACCCAACCCGTCAGGTTCGACAGGTGCGTGGCCAGGGCCGAGCCGCCGGAGGCCAGTGCGCCGGCCGAGGTCAGCAGGGCCGTCAGGCGGGACAGGCGGGTGGGGAGGTCGGCGCTGTGGCCTGCCGCCAACTGGTCGTCGATCACCGCCAGTTCGTGATGCGCGGTGTGTGCCACGTAGGGCGGTAGCTGGACTCGGGTCAACTCCTCTACCAGGAGGCGGAGTTCGGCTCGTGGGTCGAGTGCGGCGGGGTCGGTGTTGTTGTACTGGTTGCCGCCGACCATCGAGATGGTGTGGGCACGCTGGTTGCGTACGTGGAATTCGGTCATGACGCGATCCCTCCCGGCGGCGGGCACAGGCCGCCGATGGTTGATTCGAGGCGGCGGCGCCGGGACGCCGCGATGAGGTGGAGCACGATCCCGGCGATCGTGAGCGAGTGGGCGGCGACGATGACGAAGCCGCCGATGACGATGACCGGCAGGCCCTGCCACTCGGGGACCATGAGCTTGTTCACGACCTCCTGGTAGGTCACCGGCAGGTGCTGCGCCTTCAGGAGTTCCGTGACGTTGCGTGCGAACGGGATCGCCATCGCCACCCCTGCCAGGTGCAGGAGGAGGGAGAGGAGCAGCAGCCAGCGGGCCCTCGTACGCGTGGACAGGACGTCCCGCAGGAGGCCGTCGCGTTCGTGGCGGATCTGCTGGACGTACTGGTTGTACTGGTTGCCGCCGATGTTGTTGAGCTGGTCGCGGGCGCTCTGGTCGCGGGCCGCGAAGTTCACGGAGGGCAGGGCCGTGACGGTCTGGAGGGAGGCGTTGCGGGCCGCCGCGTTCTCTTCGTAGCAGACCTGTACGTTGCCGAACTGGATCACGTCGCGGTGGCTGAGGGGGCGGGACGTGGTGACCGGGGCCCCGTTGACGCGCGTGCCGTTGCGGGAGCGGAGGTCCTCGATCTCGTGGTGGCCGTTCACCGACTGGATGACGGCGTGGGTGCCGCTGACGCAGGGGTCGTCGAGGCGCAGGTCGCACGTCGCGGTGCGGCCGATCACGAGCGGCGTCGCGCCGAGGGTGACGACGGCGCCCTGCAGGGGTGCGGGGCTGAGGACTGTCAGCGTGCTCATGGCGGTGCCTCCTCGACGGCACGGGCGGCCCATTTGCGCCCATGACGCTTCGGCGTCCCCCGCGGTTTCGGGAGTTGGACGCCGGGCGGAGGCTTGTCTGCCGCCGGGGCCGAACGGTGACGAAGTGCCGTCAGGCTCGGCGCAGTTGGTCTCCTTGTGCCGCGCCGGGGAGCGCCGGGCCCGGCCCCTGGGACACGGACCGCTCGCACAGGACCAGCGCCACGTCGTCCCGGATCGGCGCGCCGGTGTGCTCGGTGAGCGCCTCGTACAGGGCGTCGAGCGCATCGCCGAGGAACAGCCCGCCCAGTGCGTCGCCGCCGCGCTGGAGCAGCGGGAAGTCGACGCCGGACGCGTCCCTGGCCTCGGTCAGACCGTCCGTGTAGAAGAGGACCCGGTCGCCCTGCTGGAGCCAGTAGCGGCGCTGCCCGGGGCACGCCCCGAGGCCCAACGGGCGTGCGGGCTGGACCGGTTCGAGGAGTTCGGGCCGTCCCGAGCCGAGGCGCAGCGGCGGCGGGTGGCCGCAGTTGACGAGCCGGAGCTCGCCGGGGGCGAACTCGGCGAAGAGCCCGGTGACGAAGTCCTCGGGGCCGAGGTCGAGGGCGATCCGGGCGTCGAGCTGCTCGGCGAGGTCCGTGAGGTGCGGGGTGACGTAGGCGAGGTCGCGGAAGCCGCCGGCCACGGCCGCCGTCGTCCGGACGACGTCCAGGCCGTGGCCGCGTACGTCACCGATGAACACCCGTAGCCCATAAGGGGTTTCGGCGATGTCGTAGACGTCGCCGCCCACCGTCTCGGGGGCCGTGGGGCAGTGGTGACGGGTCGACACGTCGACGTCGCCGACCCGCACGGAGACCGGGCGCAGCAGCGCGCCCTGCGCCACCCGGGCGATCTCGGTGACCCGGGCGAGGGCGGCCGCGCGGGCCGCCGTCCGGTGGGCCACCTGGATCGCGGTGCAGCTGCCGGCGAGCAGCACGAGGTACTCGACGCCGAGCGGCGGGCTCGCCACGTGGCGCCGGACCGCTCCGGCCGCCACCGCCAGGGCCACGCTCCACACCACCGCGACGACCGTGGCGCGCACGCCGAGCCACGCGCAGGCGAGGACGGGGCCGATGAGCAGCACGGCGACGGCGGGGCGCCAGGCGTCCGTGAGCGCGGCCAGCGCGGTGCACAGGCACAGGACGGCACAGAGTGCGCCGGTGGCGTGCGGGGGGCCTGACCCGCTGTCCTGTCGCCGCCGTCGGCGATCCACCTGTACGGCCATGCCGGGCCTCCCGTCCTGTGCGCCCCGCCATGGTGAGCCGCCCACTATGGCCCCAACGGCCCTGGTGGCACATGCCATTGACCGCCTCGGCCCGGTACTGACCGCAAGTGATCTCGCACGGACTGCTTGCGTCCGGATCGGCGGGGTGAGCCCGGCGCACTCGTTCACCTCGCGCCATCGTCTGAGGTGACGCGCGTACAGGAGCAGACTGACGTCCTGCTTCGGAGAGGTGGGGCCGTGGACAGTCTTCCTGTCGAGACGACCAGGTTCATCGGGCGGACATCCGAATTGGCGTACCTGGAACGGGAGTTGACCGAGCAGCGACTGCTGACCCTGACCGGGGTGGGCGGGGTCGGCAAGACCCGGCTCGCACGGCGTGCCGGGGCCGGGGTCCGCGCCGCGTTCCCGGACGGGGTGTGGCTGGCCGGGCTCTCCCCGCTCAGGGACGCGGACGCGCTGCCGCTCGCCGTGTACGAGGCGCTGCGCCTGGCCGACCGGTCGCACCGGCCCGCCGTCGACATGGTGGCGGAGTGGCTGGCCGACAAGCGGCTGCTGCTGATCCTGGACTGCTGCGAGCATCTCGCCGACGGCTGCGCCGACTTCGCGCGGCTGCTGCTGGCCGCGGCACCCGGGCTGCACATCCTGGCCACCAGCCGCTGCCCGCTGCGGGTGCCCGGCGAGCACGTGGTCACCGTGGCACCGCTGCCCGTGTCCACGGCGGGCGGCCCCGCGGACGCGGTGGTGCTGTTCCGGGACCGTGCCGCCTCGGCCGTGCCCCGTACCGTGCTCGCGGAGTCGGACAGCGCGGCGATCGCCGAGATCTGCGCCCACCTGGACGGCATCCCCCTGGCCATCGAACTGGCCGCCGCCCGGCTGCCGGAGCTGCCCCTCGACCACCTGCGCAGGCTCCTGCACACCCGCTTCGAGCCGCTCACCGCGCAGGGCGGCGAGGGCCACGAGCCGCGGCACCGCACGCTGCGTACGACGATCGGCTGGAGCCACGAGCTGTGCACCCCGCTGGAGCGGCTGCTGTGGGCGCGCCTGTCGGTGTTCGCCGGCGGCTTCGACGAGGAGGCGGTCGCCGCGGTGTGCTCCGGCGGTCCGCTCGGCGGCGACCGGGCGGCGGGCCTGCTCGCCTCACTCGCGGACAAGTCGGTGCTGCAGCGGCAGAAGACGGCCACCGGCGTCCGGTACGCGATGCTGGACACCGTGCGCGAGTTCGGCAAGGAGTGGCTGCGCGGGCTCGACGAGGAGCAGTCGCTGGCGCACCGGCACCGGGACCACTACCGCCGCCTCGCCCGCACCGCGCACCGCGAGTGGCCCGGTCCCCGGCAGATCGGCTGGTACCACCGCCTCACCTCGGACTACGCCAACCTGCGTTCAGCGCTGGAGAGTTGGTTGACAGACCCGGACCCACTGCCCGCGCTGGAGATGGCGGGCAACCTGTGGCCCCTGTGGTTCTGCCACGGCTTCCAGCGCGAAGGCCGCCACTACCTGGAGCGGGCCTTCGCCAGGACCTCGGACCGCGATCACAGCCCGGAGCGGTTCTGGGCGCTGTGGGCCTGCGGTCTCGTGGCCGTCGCCCAGGGCGACCGGGCGGCCGTCACCGCGCTGGACAGCGCCTGCCGGGCCGTCGCGGACGCGCTCGGCGACCCGGCGACGGCGGAGGCCTCCGCCTCGCTCACGGGAGCGGGGCTCGCCACGAGCGCCCGGCCCGGCGACGCGGTCGCGCTGCTCGAACCGGCGATGCGGTCACCGGGCTTCGGGGGCGACTCCCCGATCGCCCGGTACATGGCCCTGTGCAGCGTGACGGTCGCCCACCTCAATCTGGGCCGGTTCGCCGAACTCGCCGTGACGGCCGACATCCTGCGCGAGGCGTGCGAGCGGACCGGGGAGCAGTGGTGCCGCGCCTACGCCCTGTACTGCCTGGCGAACGCGGCCCTGGGCACCGGCGACCCGGTGGCGGCCCTGCGGCACGGCAGCGAGGCCCTGCGCATCAAGTGGCTGCTGCACGACACCCTCGGGGCCGCGATGATCCTCGAGACGCTGTCCGCGGCCCTGATGGCGACCGACCCGGAGCGGGCCCCCTGGCTGCTGGGCATCGCCGACAGCCTCTGGGCCTCGTTCGGCCGCCCGCAGTCGGGGATGCCGGGCCTCGCCGCGGTCCGCCGGGGCCGCGAGCGCCGCCTGCGCGACACCCTCGGGGCCGCGGCGTACGCCGCCGCGCACCGCAAGGGCCTGGAGACCGGCATCGACGACGGGATCGCCGAGGTCCTGCGTCTCGACCACCACCGGTAACCCGGCTGCGGCACCCATCGGTTCACTCCTCGCGTACGCCCAACTCCACCATCTCGGCGCCCAGCACCCGCACCCTGCGGTCCGGGAAGTCGATGTGGCGGTAGATCTCGTTGTGGTGGGCGATGGCCCGGTCCGGCGGGACGAAGTCCGTCCGGGCCGGGCGGACCGACGTGGTGTGTCCGTCGGCGACGAGGACGAGGTCGTAGCCGCGGCTGAGTGCCTGGCGGGCCGTGGTCTCGACGCAGTTCTCCGTGGCGAAGCCGGTGACGAGGAGCTCCGTGATGCCGCGCGTGCGCAGCTCCTCGTCGAGCGAGGTGCGCAGGAAGGCATCCGCCGTGGTCTTGGTGATGACCAACTCGCCGTCCAGCGGGGCGACTTCGGGCAGGACGGGCCCGCAGCCCCGCTGCCGCACCGTGATCACCGGCACGCCCGCTCCCCGCGCCCGGGCACTCAGCTCCGCGATCGCGCGGAGCGTACGGTCGGCGCGGTGCATGATCGGGGCCATGTCCTGCTGCATGTCGATGACGAGGAGAGCGGAAGTGATCACCGGCCCAACCTAGGGCCTGCCAGGGGGATTCGACAGGGGGCGCCGGGCACGGAGCCGGAGCGCGCGACGCAGCCGGACCCAGTGTCCCGTGGCCAGGCACAGGAGCGGGTAGCGCCAGCGGGCGATCGCGACGACCTGCGGGCTGTCCGGGCCCAACAGGCGCGTTCCGTCCCGGATCACGGCGTCGTAGGCGGCGACGGAGCGGTGCGGGTGCAGGGCCCAGAGCAGGGCGTAGGCGACCCGGCCGCGCGCGTGCCAGGCCAGGACGTGGTCCGGGCCGTGGACGCGGGCCGCGTCGGCGGCCCCTGCCTCGTACTGGGCGAGGGCGGCACGGACCCGGCCGGTCCTGCGGTCGGTGGCGGCGACGACCCGGCGGGCTTCCAGGGTCCAGGGGTGGTCGCGTCCGTACAGCCGCTCGTAGTCGGCGGCGCGGGCCCGGGCGACGGCCGCTGCCTTGCGCCAGCGCCCCGTGCGGCGCAGGGCGAAGGACCACCAGTCTCGCTGCACCAGGGTCACGATGTGGTCCGGGCCGAAGTGAGCCGTCAGGTCCTCCAGGAGGCGCCGCTGCACGGTCGCGTTGCCCCAGGCCCGTCCGACGGAGAGATAGGCGGCGCCCAACTGGCGTCGCGCGCCGACGGAGTCCCCGCTCCAGGGTCCTGATCTCGCCTCGTACGCACGCAGCACCCGCTTCCGGATCCGCAGGGCCTTGAGGCGCCGCTGCACCGAGCGAAGGTCGTCGGCCACGTCGTCGAGACTGCTGATCGTGTACGGATGGTCGGGCCCCAGTTGGCGCACGTAGTCCGCGTACAGCCCCCGGGTCAGACGGCGGGACGCACGCCGGAGACCGACGAAGGACAGAACCACTGCGTACTCCGCGCGCGCGGCCAGAGTCACCAGGCTGTCGGCGCCGTACACGCGCTCGGTGTCCGCGACGGCCTCGCGCAGCACCGCGTACTGCTCCCGGCGCCGGTCCGCCTTGCCGTAGGCGGACGCCAGCCAGCGCCTGGCCAGGGTCGTGGCCGGGTGGTCCGCACCGCGGATGCGCGCCATGTCGTCCACGACCCTGCGGTGCTGGGCGAGCGCCTCGTCGTGCCGGGCGCACACGGTGAGCGCGTCGGCCAAGTCGCTGCGGGCGTACACGACTTGCACGTGCTCGCCGCCGTAGACCCGGGTGTACTCGGCCAGGTTCGTCTCGCGCAGCTCGCGGGCCTGCTCGAACTCGCCCAGACCGGTCAGCACCCCGGCGAGCCGCGAGCGCGCGGCGAACGTCCGCGGGTGACCGGCGCCGAGGGTCAGCGCGGTGTCCCGCACCGTCTCCCTCAGCAGGGCGAGACTCTCCCGGTACTCCGCGGCCTCGGTCAGGGCGTCGGCGAGGGCGAGGCGCACGTCGAACGTCCGCGGATGAGTGCGGCCGTGGACGCGCTCGTGGTCGGCCAGGAACTCGCGGGCCAGCGCGATCCCCTCCGCGATCCGGCCGTGGCGCGTACACAGGTGGATGTGGAACCGGCGGACGCCGAACGTGCTCGGATGGTCGCCGCCCAGCAACCGCTCGTAGTCCGCGATCAGTTCGGCCTGTGCGGTGTACGCCTCGGCGTGCCGTCGCGACTCGTCCAGGGACCACACCAGGCGGGCGCGGGCGCCGAGCACCCGCGGATGATCCGGACCGTGCAGGGCGATCCGGTCGTCCACCACGCGCCGGAACAGCGCCACGGCCTGCTCGTCGCGGTCGACCGTCTGCAGACAGGTGGCGAGGGTGTCCCGGACCTCGACGGTCTCCGCGGCCTGCGGGCCGAGCACCCGCTCGGCATCCGCGAGCGCCCGCTCTGCGGCGGCGAGGCCCTCGTCCTGCAGCCCGGCGTCCATGCACTGCAGGGCCAGGTCGCTGCGGGTGCTGATCGTCTCGACCGCATCGGGGCCGTAGGCGGCCTCGCACTCCTCGAGATGGCGCCGCAACAGCGCTGCGCCCTCGCTGTCCTGGCCGACCGACCCGTAGGCCTCCGCGAGCCCCCGCAGGGAGCCGGGGCCCGAGGCCGCGGGCGCCGACCGGGTGTCCTGCGACCACTCGGTGCGCATGCGGTCCACGATCGAGGCCGCTTCGCCGAGCCGGCCCGCGGACGCGTACGCGTCAGCCAGGCCCCGCAGCGCGGCACGGGCCCGCTGGTGGTCCGCGCCGTGGATGCGGCGCTCGTCCCGCTCCAGCGCCTCGTACATCGGCACCGACTGCTCGTAGCGCCCCGCGGCCTGGTACGAACCGGCAAGGTCCCGGCGGGCGTTGAGGGTGTGGTCGTGATCGGGACCCTGGCTCCGCTCCACGATCCCGAGGAGTCTGCCCCGCTCCTCCAGGGCCTTCTGGCTGGCGCCCACCCACGCGTGCATGTCCCCCTCGAACTCCAGGGCAAGGGTGAAGCCGGCGCTCTCCTCGGCCAGCAGCCGTTCGCACGCGCTCCTGGTCGCGACGGCCCATTCGACCGCACGCCCCAACGCCCCGACCTCCGCGAGGTGTTCGAACCCGGCCCAGTACCGCAGATCGACCAGGGCCTCCTGCTCCTCCTCCCCGTACGCCACCAGGTCCTCCCCCACGGCGTTCCACAACGCATCGATCTGGTCGACCAGTTGGCCGCCGAGCGCGCGCCGCTCCCAGGCCTGCCCGGACGGGACCAGCACCTGTGCCAAGTGCCGCGTCACGGCCCGCACCACCGGCCGGATGTTCTCCCCCGCCCGCTCCCGCACCACCCGCTGCACCAGGCGGTGCACCGCCACGGCGTCCGCCCCCGCGTCGGTGACCAGCGAGGCCTGGGTCAGCGCGCCGAGCGCCGCCTCCGCCACCGCGGCGTCCTCGACCCCGGCCTGCCGCACCACTCCGTACAGCACGTCGCGGGGCACACCGGCCGGCGACAGCACGGACAGCGCCTCCAGGAGCGTGCGGACGGCCGCGCCTCCCTCCCCCGCGCGATCCGCGTGATCCGCCTGCCCCGCCTGTTCCGCCTGCTCCACGGAGAGGAGCACGGCCTCGGCGACCCGGTGGGGGTAGCGCTCCCCCGGCACCCGTTCCAGGACCTCCCCGAGCGGATAGGTCCGCAGCCGCTCCAGATAGCCCCGGTATCCGATCCCGCGCATCCTGATGACCTGCGCGGCCTGGGCGAGCCCGAGCGGCAACCGGCCCAGTTCCTCGGCCACTTCGAGCGCGGCCGCGTCGGTCTCCGCGGACGGGGGCACGCCCGTGCGCCTGCGCAGGAAGTCCAGGGACTCCTCCCGCGTGAACACCGTGACGTCGACGCGCGCACCGGCCCCGGCCAGGTTCTCGAAGGACTGCGCCGTGGCCGTGACGACCACCTGGGCGCGTCCGCGGCCGGGCGCCGGGAGCCAGCGCAGCACCTCGTCCGGGTCCGTCGCGTTGTCCAGGACGAGCAGACACGGATCGGGGTTCCGCCCGATCCAGGTGAGGGCCGCGCGGGCGGCCGTCGCCGTGTCGTCGCCCGGTTCGCGCACCCCCAACCGGTCGGCGAGGTCGGCGAGTCCGGAGGTGAGCTGGCCGCCGCTCTCCGCGGTGATCCAGGCCACGACCGGCCAGCCCTCCGCGATCCGGCGCCGGGCGTAGGCGGCCGCGAGCTGGGTCTTGCCGACGCCCCGCGCGCCGGTCACGGCGTGCACGACCGTGAACCCGTGTTCCTCACCGGCGGCGGCGAGCGCGGCGAGCAGGTCCTCGCGGGGCTGGAAGCCGACGGGTTCGTGCGGGAGGTCGCCCCGGTAGACGGGGGCCCGGGGCGGGGTGTCCGCGGCGCCGGGGCCGCCGTGCACCGTCACCGTCGCGTTCGGCAGTTCGAGGCGCACACCGGGCTGCCCGGGTGCTGCCGGACCGCCCTCGGCCGTCGGCGCCACCGCTCGGGGTGCCCACCAGGCGCCCCACGCCCCGCCGACCGTCGCGGCGACGGTGGCGGCCGCGACGCCGACCGCGATGCGCCCCTCGTCGGAGGTGGGCAGCAGCGGCACGTCGGTCGCGTAGAAGAGCAGGAAGACACCGGCGAACGCCACGACGTTCAGCCCCACCACCAGCGCCCAGCGCATGCCGTGCCTCACGCGCTCCCCCTCGTCCGTCCGCAGCTACCCGGAGAGACGATTGTGCCCCGCAAGAACGGCGGCAACTGCGGTCTGCACCAAGGGAGTTACGACGGTGTGCGCGATGCCGCCACCAGCAGCCGGCCGACCTCGTCCGTGCACATGGTCAGCGCGGCCCCGACCGTCCCGAGGACCTCCCGCTCCCCCGCCGAGTACGGCCCGTCGGCCAGGGCGATGCGGGCGCCCTGCAGCAGGATCGACTCCCGTCCGGCGGGGGCGAGGTGCGGGGCGAGCGGGTCGAGGGCCTCGTGCAGTTCGATGGCGAGGCCCGCGCCGGGCCCGCAGTGCTCCGGCATCCGCCCGGCGTCGGTCATCAACGCCTCGACGAGCGCGGCCAGTTGGACCTCGGTGCAGTCCTCGAACCCGGCTCCGCGCAGCGTGCCCACCGCGCACTCCAGGGACGTACGGGACGGTGATCCGCCCACGGAGAGCACCGCGAGCACCACGGTGTGGACGGCGTCGCGCAGCATGCCGGAGAAGCGGTGCGTGGTCGGGTGGTCGAGGGCGTCCATGCCGAACCGGCCTTCGCAGGCGGCGCATTGGACGACGGGCCCGGTCTCGCCGCGCGGCACCACGGGCACGCCGAGGAGCAGGAAGCGGCGCCGGCCCGTGCGGCGCTGGTAGTTGCGGTCACCACCGCAGCCGGGGCAGAAGAACTCCCCGTCGCCCACGGTGGTCCATGTGGTGTGCACGCCGAGAATCCTCGAGATCCCGGTTTGCCGCATACGTCCCCAGATCGGCAGCACGTCGCACACCTCCCTTAACGGCGCCGCAACATCGCGGCGTTGGCGTGATGTTAGCCACATTGTTGATGCGACGTCAGTACCTTGGTCACGCCGAGGTCACGGAGATCACCGGCTCTGGCCGAGAAACGACGTGGCCCCGCACACCCTCGAAAGGTGTACGGGGCCACGAACTCCCAGCTCAACTGCCTCAGCGGGTGGCGCGGTTGACCGCAGACACAACCGCCTTGAGCGACGCACGTGTCGTATTAGCGTCGATGCCGATTCCCCACAGAACCTTGTCCCCGATGGCGACCTCGATGTACGAGGCGGCGACGGCGGACGCGCCCTCGCTCATCGTGTGCTCCTGGTAGTCCAGCAGGCGGGCGTCGATGTCGATGGCGCCCAGCGCGTGGAAGAACGCGGAGATCGGACCGTTGCCGGAGCCCACCAGGACGTGCTCGGTGCCGTCGACCTCGGCCTCGACGGTCAGCGTGTCCACGCCGTCGGTGTCGGTGGTCGTCTGGCCGGTCTTGACCTGGATGCGGCCCCACGGGTTGGTGGGGTTCGGCAGGTACTCGTCCTGGAAGACGTTCCAGATGTCCTTCGGCGTGACCTCGCCGCCCTCGGCGTCCGTCTTGGCCTGGATGACCTTGGAGAACTCGACCTGCATGCGGCGCGGCAGGTCCAGGCTGTGGTCGTTCTTCAGGACGTAGGCGATACCGCCCTTGCCGGACTGCGAGTTGACCCGGATGACGGCCTCGTAGGAGCGGCCGACGTCCTTCGGGTCGATCGGCAGGTACGGGACGGCCCACTCGATGTCGTCCACGGTGACGCCCTTGGCGGCCGCGTCGGCCTCCATGGCGTCGAAGCCCTTCTTGATGGCGTCCTGGTGGGAGCCGGAGAAGGACGTGTAGACCAGGTCGCCCACGTACGGGTGGCGCGGGTGGACCTCCATCTGGTTGCAGTACTCCCACGTACGACGGATCTCGTCGATGTCGGAGAAGTCGATCTGCGGGTCGACGCCCTGGGAGAACAGGTTCATGCCCAGGGTGACCAGGTCGACGTTGCCGGTGCGCTCGCCCTGGCCGAACAGGCAGCCCTCGACGCGGTCGCCGCCGGCCATGACCGCCAGTTCGGCGGCGGCGACGGCGGTGCCGCGGTCGTTGTGCGGGTGGATCGACAGGCAGACGTGCTCGCGGCGCGACAGGTTGCGGCTCATCCACTCGAAGCGGTCCGCGTGCGTGGACGGCGTCGAACGCTCCACCGTGGCGGGCAGGTTGAGGATGATCTCGCGGTCCGGGCCCGGCTGCCAGACGTCCATGACCGCCTCGCAGACCTCGAGCGCGAAGTCCAGCTCGGTGTCCGTGAAGATCTCGGGGCTGTACTGGTAGCCGAAGGTGGTCTCCGGGCCCAGCAGCTTCTCCGCGTACTCCATCACCAGGCGGGTGCCGTCGACGGCGATCTGCTTGATGTCGTCCTTGGAGCCGCGGAAGACGACGCGGCGGAAGACCGGGGCCGTCGCGTTGTACAGGTGGAGCGTGGCGCGCTTGGCGCCGATCAGGGACTCCACGGTCCGCGCGATCAGGTCCTCGCGGGCCTGGGTCAGTACGGAGATCGTGACGTCGTCCGGGATCGCGCCCGGCTCCTCGATGATCGAGCGGACGAAGTCGAAGTCGGTCTGCCCGGAGGCCGGGAAGCCGACCTCGATCTCCTTGTAGCCCATCTTGACCAGCTGGTCGAACATGCGGCGCTTGCGCTCGGGCGACATCGGGTCGATCAGCGCCTGGTTGCCGTCGCGCAGGTCGGTGGAGAGCCAGCGGGGCGCGACCGTGATCCGCTGGTCGGGCCACGTGCGGTCGGGGATGTCCACCTGCTCGTACTGGCCGTACTTGTGCGTCGGCATCGCGGTGGGGCGCTGGAAGTTCGGCATGATGCGTGGGGCTCCTCAGAGGTGGCCGGTAAGGCGGCCGACGGCGCAACGCCAAACTCCGCGGGGAGGGGGTCGGCCTCGACTACAGGCCCTCGCCGCGGCAGCTAAGGAGAAGCAGCCCGAAACGCATGATGCATCGCACCTTAGCCGAGTCGCGCCGGAACAGGAGGGCCGTATCAGTATGCGGGACCGCGCTCGAGTATCGGTCAAGAGGTGATCAATGCCTCTATTTCAGCAATCATGGTTGCAGGTAGTGACAGCGGCATGACCCAGTGCCACATTGCCACGCATGACCGCCAACCTCACGGGACACCCGGAAGGGTTCGAGCCCGTCTTCTGCACCATCGTGCCGCCCCACGTCCAGGACCAGGTCGCCCGGTCCGGGAACACCGCCGCCGCCGCGGCAGCCCGCAAGAGCCTCGAGCGCGACGCCTTCGAGCGCACCCACCGCCGCATGACGACCGTCCTCGGCGCCCCGTCCCTGGCCGCGGCCCCCGAGTCCGGCGCGAAGAAGCCCCGCCGCACCATCTACGACGCCCGGCACGGCACGGACCTGCCGGGGCGCAAGGTCCGCGGCGAGAACGACAAGCCCGGCAAGGACGCGACCGTCAACCGCGCCTACGCCGGTCTGGGCGCGACCTTCCAGCTGTACCTGGAGAAGTTCTCCCGCTACTCGATCGACGGCAACGGTCTGCCGCTGAACGCGACGGTGCACTACTCCCAGGACTACAACAACGCCTTCTGGAACGGCGAGCAGATGGTGTTCGGCGACGGTGACGGCGAGATCTTCCTCGACTTCACCATCCCCGTCGACGTCATCGGCCACGAGCTGACCCACGGCGTCACGCAGTACACGGCGAACCTGACGTACTTCGGCCAGCCAGGCGCCCTGAACGAGTCGATGTCCGACGTCTTCGGCTCGCTGATCAAGCAGTACACGCTCGGCCAGACCGCCGCCGAAGCCGACTGGCTGATCGGCGCGGGCCTGCTCGCACCGAACGTCCAGGGCGTCGCCCTGCGCTCGATGAAGGCGCCCGGCACGGCGTACGACGACGACGTGCTCGGCAAGGACCCGCAGCCCGCCGACATGGACCACTTCGTGACCACCGGCCGGGACAACGGCGGCGTGCACATCAACTCCGGCATCCCCAACCACGCGTTCTACATCCTCGCCGAGTCGCTCGGCGGGCACGCGTGGGAGCGGGCCGGGCAGATCTGGTACGACACCCTCACCGGCGGCAAGCTGCAGGAGAAGGCCCTGTTCAAGGACTTCGCGAAGCTCACGGTCGAGGCCGCGCAGGCACGGTACGGCGGCGGCGAGGAGTACCAGTCGGTCCTGAAGGCCTGGGAACAGGTCGGCGTACCCACGCACTGAGCGTCCCCCCGGGTGTAGACAGGAACTCATGCGTATCCACGTCACGCGCACGGGCGGATTCGCCGGCATCGACCGGCACGCCGAGGTCGACACGGCGGGGCGCACCGACGCCCTCGAGTGGCACGCCCTGGCCGAGAAGGCGCTGGCCGACGGCCGGGGCACGCCGCCCATAGGAGTGCCGGACGGCTTCAGCTACACCATCACCGTGGACGGGCGGACCGTGTACTGCGCGGACCCCCGGATCACCGAGGAACAGCGCAAGCTGATCACGCGCGTATTGAAGGAAGGGGCCTGATGGAAGGGGCGTAACTCCAGGTGGGCGCAAGGGCGTTGACTTCCGTACTCGCCAGTACGGATGATCGCGCCCATGACCGCCACCGAGGAACCGCTGTCGCCCCTGCCGAGTTTCCCACCCGGCTTCCTGTGGGGCGTCTCCACGTCGGCCCACCAGATCGAGGGCGCGGCCGACCGGCGGGCGCCCTCGATCTGGGACGCGTTCAGCGCCGAGCCCGGCCGGATCAGGGACGGCTCGACGGCGGACACGGCCTGCGACCACGTGGCCCGCCACCGGGAGGACGTGGCGCTCGTCCGCGACCTGGGCGTGGACGCGTACCGCTTCTCCGTCTCCTGGCCGCGGGTGCTCACGACGGGCGGTCTGGACTTCTACGACCGGCTCGTCGACGAGCTGTGCGCGCAGGGCGTACTCCCGGTCCCCACGCTCTTCCACTGGGACCTGCCGGTGGAGGTGCAGGAGCGGGGCGGCTGGCTCGAGCGGGACACGGCAGCGCGCTTCGCCGACCACGCGGCGACGGTCGTGGCCCGCATCGGCGACCGCGTGACACGCTGGATCACCCTCAACGAGCCCGCGGAACACACCCTGTTGGGCCATGCGCTGGGCGAACACGCGCCGGGCCACAAGCTCCTCTTCGACGCGCTGCCGGTGGCACACCACCAGCTCCTCGGGCACGGTCTCGCGGCGCGGGCGCTGCGCGCGGCGGGCGCACGCGAGATCGGCATCGCCAACTCGCACGGCCCGACCTGGCCCGCGTCCACCGAGCAGGCCGACGTCGAGGCCGCCGACCTGTACGACATCATCCTCAACCGGCTCTTCTCCGACCCGCTGATCCTCGGCCGGTACCCGGACGGATTCGGCGAGTTGATGCCGGGCGACGACCTCGCGGCTGACCTGAAGGTGATCTCCGAGGACACCCTCGACTGGTACGGGATCAACTTCTACCAGCCGACGAAGGTGGGCGCCCCCGGCACCGCGGACGTCGAGTTCTCCGGCCTCACGCTCCCCGCCGAACTCCCCTTCTCCGTAAGGGAGATCGAGGGACATCCGAAGACGGACTTCGACTGGCCGGTGGTCCCCGAGGCCCTCACGGAGCTCCTCACCGGCTTCCGCGACCGCTACGGCGACCGGCTGCCCCCGCTCGTCGTCACCGAGAACGGGTGCGCGTACGAAGGTGTCGACGACCGGGAGCGGATCGCCTACCTCGACGGCCATCTGCGGGCGCTGCACCGGGCGTTGGAACAGGGCGTGGACGTACGCGGCTACTTCGTCTGGTCGCTGCTGGACAACTGGGAGTGGGCAGAGGGGTACACGAAGCGCTTCGGTCTCGTGCACGTCGACTACACGACGCAGGTGCGCACGCCGAAGGCCTCGTACGGCTGGCTGCGCGACGCGCTGCGGGCGCAGCGGGCCTCCCGCGCATGACGGCCCTCGCCCTGGAGGAGCCCGCCGAGCGGGTCGGCAGGAGCTGGACGGCGGCGCTGTCCCTGGCCAACGGGGCGATCTGGGTGGGCTGGTACGGCCCGTTGCAGATCCTGCTCGCCAAGCAGTCCGAGCACTTCGCGCCCGGCACCGGCATGTCGAAGGAGTCGCTGCTCGCGTGGGTGACGGGCGTCGGGGCGGTGGTGTCGCTCGCCGCGAACCCGCTGTTCGGCGCGCTCTCCGACCGTACGGTGTCGCGCTTCGGGCGGCGTACGCCCTGGATCGTGGCAGGCACCGCGGGCGGTGCGCTGTCACTGCTGCTGCTCGCGGGGGCCGGTGCGCTGTGGGTGGTCTTCCTCGGCTGGTGCCTGGTGCAGCTGACGCTGAACGCGGCGTTCGCGGCGGTCACCGCGGCCGTGCCCGACCGGGTGCCGCGGCTCCAACGGGGCGCCGTGGGCGGCTGGTTGGGGGCCGCGCAGATCCTGGGCGTGGTCGTCGGCACGGGCCTTGCGACCGTGGCGGGCGGGGTCGGGGCCGGGTACGTGGCGTGCGCCGTGTTCACGCTGGTGGGCGTGGCCCCGTACGTGCTGCGCCACCGGGACCTGCGGCTCGCACGGGCGGCGCGTCCCGCGTGGTCGTGGCGCGGTTTCGCCGCGGGCTTCTGGCTGAGCCCGCGCAGGTACCCGGACCTGGCGTGGGCGTGGCTGACGCGCTTCCTCATCAACCTGGGCAACTCCCTGGTCCTGCTCTACCTCTTCTACTACTTGCGGGACCGGCTCCACTACGACGACCCGGACTCCGGGGTGCTGATCCTGACGGCCGTGAACGGGGTGACGCTGCTCGCCACCGTGGTCGTGGGCGGCGCCTGGTCCGACCGCGTCGGCCGGCGCAAGCCGTTCGTGCTGTGGTCGGGCGTGCTGATGGCGGCGGCGACGGGGATGCTCTCCGGGTGGCAGACCTGGCCGGGCGCGATCGTCGCGGCCGCCCTGCTCGGCATCGGCTTCGGGGTGTTCACCTCGGTCGACTTCGCCCTGATGACGGACGTGCTGCCCGCCGCGCTCGACCGGGGCAAGGACCTCGGCGTCATCAACATCGCCAACTCCCTTCCCCAGGTGGCCGCCCCGGCGCTCGCCGCTCCGCTGGTGAACCAGCTGGGCGGGTACCGGGTGCTGTACCTGGTGGCGGCGGGGGTGGGTCTGGCGGGCGCAATTCTGGTGCGCCGGATCAAGAGCGTCGCATAACGTCGGCACCATGCTTCTCGACGATCTTGAGCGCTACTACGACACGGTGCCGCGCGCCGCAGCCCGGGTGGAGGACTTCGGCTCCCTCACCCTCTTCGTCCGCGAAGGGGCCGGCTGGCCGTACTACGCGCGACCCGCGTTGCGACCCGGCGCGCCCGCGCCGAGCGTTTCCGATGTGCTTGAAGTACGTGCCCGGCAGCGGGAGTTGGGGGTGCCGGAGGCGTTCGAGTGGGTGGCGGAGACGACGCCCGGCCTGCGGGACGCGGCCCTCGAGGCGGGACTCGAGGTGCACTCCCACCCCCTGATGGCGCTGGACGCGGCCGACTTCACCGGGCGGGAGCCGCACCCGGCGGTGCGGGTGCTCGACGCGGAGGACCCGTTCCTGGGCGGGGCGCTGGCGCTCGGGCAGGTGGCGTTCGCACATCCCGGCACCGGGGTGGGCACGGCGGGCCCGGCCGAAGTCACCGGCGCACTCGCCGAGTTGACGACGAACGGGGCCCTGCCCGGATACCAGGAGCGGATCCGGGCAGGGCGGCTCGTCGTCGCGGCGGCCGTCGAGGACGGGGCGGCGCTCAGCTCCGGCATGCACCTGCCGGTGGGGCCCGTCACGGAGATCGCCGGGGTGGGCACGCTGCCGGCGGCCCGGCGCCGGGGTCTGGGCCTCGCGGTGACGTCAACGCTGGTCACCCATGCGGTGGCCGCCGGCGTGGGGCTGGTGTTCTTGTCGGCCGGGGACGATGACGTGGCCCGGCTCTACGGGAGGCTGGGATTCCGCCCGGTGGGCACGGCGATGATCGCCGCGGGCAGTTGAAGCCCCTGCGGCGATTGAGCAGCGGGGTCCGGGGCAGAGCCCCGGGACCTCAGCGCAATTGCAGGTTGCCGATTTACAGGACCCCGGCGTCCAGAGCCGTCCAGACCGACGGGAAAATCGGCCTGAACCCCAGCTCCCTGCGGATGCGGGCCGTAGACATCACGGAGTGCCACGCATCCGGCACCTCCTTCTCGTACGCCTCCGCAGGCACCTCCACCCCGCCCAGCTGAAGAATGTCGACCGTGGTGACAGGCGCGTCATCCGCGATGTTGTAGACCCCGGACGCCCCGGGCGCGTACAGCAGCCGCCGCAGCCCCTGCGCCACGTCCGCGTGATGCCCCATGTGCAGCCGCTGCATCGCGGGCCAGGCCGGTGCCCACTGGACCGCCTGGTCCAGGTGCGGGTCCCCGTCCCCGTACACGAAGGGCAGTCGCCCGATGCGCAGGTCGTCGAGGCCCTCCAGCGCGCCGAGCGCCTTCTCCGCCTCCCACTTCGACTCGGGGTAGGCGCCCCAGAAGTGCCCGCCCGGCACCGTTCCGTCCTCCTCCACGAGCGGCCTGCCCCGCCCGGCCCCGTACACGAGCCCCGTGCTGACCTGCACGAACCTGCTCACGCCCGAGGCAACCGCGGCCCGCCCGAGCTCGATCGCCGCGTCCCGGTTGACCGCCCGCGCCTCCTCGTCCGGCACGCCACGGAACGCGGCGGCGACATTGACCACCGCGTCGACCCCGGCGGTCGCCTTGCCCAGGACCTCCGCGTCGCGCAGATCGCCGACGACGACCTCCGCGCCGAGCGCCGCGAACGGCTCCCCGCGGGCCTCGTCCCGCACCAGCACCCGCACCCGGTCGCCGAGCGGAGCACCCTGCAGCAGCCGCGGCACGAAGCGCCGCCCGACCTGTCCCGTCGCCCCTGTCACCAATGTCAGCATGGCCGCCTCCTCGTTGTCGTAGCCATGCACACCACCGTCGGCGAAACGGCGGCCCGGCGGGAGAGACCGCCTTATCCAGGGACCGGCACTCCCTGGATAAGACCCGGGACCCGAGCGATGCTGGAGGGGTGAACCGAGCCGAACTCGCCGACTTCCTGCGCCGCGCCCGCACCCGCCTGGCCCCGTCCGACGTGGGCCTGACCGCGGGGCCGCGGCGCCGTACGCCGGGGCTGCGCCGCGAGGAGGTGGCGCAGCTCGCCGGAATGTCGGTGGACTACTACGCGCGGCTCGAGCAGAGCCGGGGAGCCAGGCCCTCGCGGCAGATGCTGACGGCCCTGGCCCGCGCGCTGCGGCTCACCGACGCCGAGCGGGACCACCTGTTCCACCTGGCGGGCGAGGAGCCGCCGCGGCCCGGCGCGTTCTCGGGGCACGTCCGCCCGGGCCTGCTGCTCATCCTGGACCGGCTGCACGACCTGCCGGCGTCGGTGCTGAGCGACTGGGGCCAGGTGCTGGCGCAGAACACGATGTCGGTGGCGCTGACCGGCGACCACGCGGGGGCGAACATGATCCGCCGCTGGTTCACGGTGCCGGGCGCCCGGGAGCTGTTCCCGCCCGAGTTCCACGAGGCGCACGCCCGCAGCCACGTCGCGGGCCTGCGGGCGGTCGCCGCGGCCCGTCCCGACGACCCGGGCCCGGCCGCGCTGGTGGCCGAACTCCGCGCGGCGTCAAGGGAGTTCGAGGAGCTGTGGCAGTCGCACGAGGTGACGGTGCACCGCCCGTCGCCGAAGCGTTTCCTGCATCCGGTGGTCGGCGTGCTCGACCTGGACTGCGAGGTGCTGCTCGGCGACGGGAACGGCGCGGGCCAGCTGCTCGTCGTGCACTCGGCGCGGCCGGGCACGGACACGTACGAACGCCTGGAGCTGCTGCGGGTGATAGGCCTCCAGGACCTCAGCCCCACAGGTAAGTGACTAGAAGCCCAGCTTGCGCAGCTGGCGCGGGTCCCGCTGCCAGTCCTTGGCCACCTTCACGTGCAGGTCGAGGTAGACCGGCGTGCCGAGCAGCGCCTCGATCTGCTTGCGGGACTTGATGCCGACGTCCTTCAGCCGCTTGCCCTTGGGGCCGATGATGATGCCCTTCTGGCTGGGCCGCTCGATGTAGACGAAGGCGTGGATGTCGAGCAGCGGCTTGTCGGCGGGCCGGTCCTCGCGCGGCAGCATCTCCTCGACGACGACGGCGATGGAGTGCGGCAGCTCGTCCCGTACGCCTTCGAGCGCGGCCTCGCGGATCAGCTCCGCGACCATGACCTGCTCCGGCTCGTCGGTGAGGTCGCCCTCGGGGTAGAGCGCCGGGCCCTCGGGGAGGAGGGGGACGATCAGGTCGGCCAGCAGGTCCACCTGCTTGTCGCCGACGGCCGAGACGGGGATGATCTCGGCCCACTCGAAGCCGAGCTCCTTGCCGAGCTGGTCGATGGCGATGAGCTGTTCGGCGAGCTGCTTGCTGTCGACGAGGTCGGTCTTCGTGACGATCGCGATCTTCGGCGTCTTCTTGATCGACGCGAGTTCCTTGGCGATGAACCGGTCGCCGGGGCCGAGCTTCTCGTTCGCGGGCAGGCAGAAGCCGATGACGTCGACCTCGGCCCAAGTGGTGCGCACGATGTCGTTGAGGCGCTCGCCGAGCAGCGTGCGCGGCTTGTGGAGCCCGGGGGTGTCCACGAGGATCAGCTGCGCGTCCTCGCGGTGCACGATGCCGCGCACGGTGTGCCGCGTGGTCTGCGGCTGGTCGGCGGTGATCGCCACCTTCTTGCCGACCAGAGCGTTCGTAAGGGTGGACTTGCCCGCGTTGGGGCGGCCGACGAAGCAGGCGAAGCCGGCGCGGTGCGCGGATCCGGGTGCGGGGGTGTGAACGCTCATGGCGCCCATTGTCCCTGATGCCGGAGGCGGTGCAGCACGGTGAGGTTCCCGTAACGCCTCGGCAATACGAAACACGGCGGAAACGCGCGGGTAGGGATTCGGAAACGCGGCCCGGTGACGCTGGCTCGCATGCCTGCCACGACCGAGATCCTCGCCGCCTCCCCGGGCCCCGTCCTCGATACGGGCGACACCGCCTGGCTGCTCGCCGCGACCGCCCTGGTGCTCCTGATGACACCGGGCCTGGCCCTGTTCTACGGCGGCATGGTCCGCACGAAGAGCGTCCTCAACATGCTGATGATGAGCTTCGTGTCGATCGCCCTGGTCACGGTGGTCTGGCTCGTCGCCGGGTACTCGCTGGCCTTCGGCGACGACGCGTTCTCGGGCCTGATCGGTGATCTGTCGCACGCGGGGATGGCGGGCATCGGCCCGGACTCGCTCACCGGCACGGTCCCCACCTTCCTCTTCACCACCTTCCAGCTGACCTTCGCGATCATCACGGCCGCGCTGATCAGCGGAGCGGTCGCGGACCGCACGAAGTTCGGGGCGTGGCTCGTCTTCGTACCCGTGTGGGCGCTGCTCGTATACGTTCCCGTCGCGCACTGGGTCTGGGGCCCCGGCGGGTGGATCGCGAACCGGCTGGGCGCCCTGGACTTCGCGGGCGGACTGGTCGTCGAGATCGCCTCGGGTGCGTCGGGTCTGGCCCTGTGCCTGGTCCTCGGCCCGCGCATCGGCTTCAAGAAGGAGGCCATGCGCCCGCACAACCTGCCGATGGTGGTCATGGGCGCCGGCCTGCTCTGGTTCGGCTGGCTCGGCTTCAACGGCGGCTCGGCCCTCGGCGCGAACGGCGTCGCCGCCGCCTCCCTCTTCAACACCCTGATCGCGGGCTGCACGGGCCTGCTGGGCTGGCTGTTCGTGGAGCAGAAGCGGGACGGGCACCCGACGACGTTCGGCGCGGCATCGGGCGCGGTGGCGGGCCTGGTCGCGATCACCCCGGCGTGCGGCGTGGTGGGGGTCCTGGGCGCCGCTGTCGTGGGCCTCGCGGCCGGTGTCGTCTGCTCGTACGCCGTCGCCTGGAAGTTCCGCCTCAACTACGACGACTCGCTCGACGTGGTCGGCGTGCACTTCGTCGGCGGTGTCGTCGGCACGCTCCTGATCGGCCTCTTCGCGACGTCGGCGATGACCGGCTCGACGGCCAAGGAGGGCCTCTTCTACGGCGGCGGCTTCGGCCAGCTCGGCAAGCAGCTGCTCGCCGTCCTGGTCGTGGCGGCGTACACCTTCCTCGTCACGTACGGGATCGGGAAGGGCATCGACCGGCTGATGGGCTTCCGGGCGTCGGCCGACGAGGAGCTGACGGGCCTGGACCAGACGGTGCACGCGGAGAGTGCGTACGATCACGGCGTCCTGAGTGCCTCCACGCACCCCGCGCACGTCCCCGCTGCCCTCGCAGGAAAGGCCAAGCAGCCATGAAGCTGATCACCGCGGTCGTCAAGCCGTTCCGCCTCGACGAGGTCAAGACGGCGCTGCAGGAACTGGGCGTGCACGGCCTGACGGTCACCGAGGCCAGCGGCTACGGGCGCCAGCGCGGTCACACCGAGGTGTACCGGGGCGCCGAGTACCAGGTCGACCTGGTCCCGAAGGTGCGGATCGAGGTCGTGGTCGCGGACGAGGACGCGGAGCCCGCCATGGACGCGATCGTGCGCGCCGCGCGGACCGGGAAGATCGGGGACGGCAAGGTCTGGGCGGTCCCGGTGGAGTCCGTGGTCCGGGTCCGCACCGGGGAGCGCGGCCCGGACGCGGTCTGACCCACTGCGCTGTACAGAAGGGCCCGTACCGCTCGCTGCGGTACGGGCCCTTCCGTGCGTTCTGCTGTGCGTCCTGCTCCCGGTCAGAGGCCGGCGCCGCAGACCGGCCAGGCACCGGCGCCCTGGGCGGCCAGGACCTGGTTGGCGACCGCGATCTGCTGGGACTGGCTGGCCTGGTCGGCGGAGGACGCGTACTGCGTGCCG
Source organism: Streptomyces sp. NPDC050085 (assembly GCF_044460595.1). NCBI lineage: Bacteria > Bacillati > Actinomycetota > Actinomycetes > Kitasatosporales > Streptomycetaceae > Streptomyces > Streptomyces sp. NPDC050085. The sequence goes on from NZ_JBITJZ010000002.1 coordinate 93,944, forward strand.
CCGTACGCGGCCCAGGTGGAGGTCGTGAACTGCAGACCGCCGTAGAAGCCGTTGCCTGTGTTCGCCGCCCAGTTGCCGCCCGACTCGCACTGCGCGACCGAGTCCCACTGGGTCTGGGAGGCGGTCGTCGCGGCCGAGGCCGAGCCGGTGCCCGCGATCACCAGGATGCCGCCGGCGCCGACGACGGCAGCGGCCGTGGTCAGGCGGCGGACACGGGCACAGGAGCGGACGACAGCCTTGCGAACGGTGGTGAACACGTGGAGGAAGCCTTTGTTCGGGGACGGGGCCACCGCGGCCAGGACGCTGCCCGGAACGCGGCTGTCGCCTCGGGCAGTGCCGGAGCGACCACTCCACGATGACCGCCGCCGCGCACCGATCCGCGGGGCTTCGGCCCGGCCGGACGGGACCGAGGTCCCGAATCGAAAGGTTCCCCGGGCGGGCCCTGCGCCCCTTGCGCCGACGCCGCGCCCGTGGCCTGCGGGACCGGCAGCCCGGACCGGCCACCAGGACGTCCTGCCCCCGCCCCGGCCGATGTGGCACCCTTCACGCCGCCCCCGGTTGCACGCCGAAAACTAGGCCCTGACCTGCACGGACACCGTTCCGGGCGCCTTCCGGGTGACCCGGGTCACTGCGGCGGACCGGCCTCCAGGATGGCCTTCACCGCACCGTCGGCCCCGGCCAGGAACACCGGCGTGCCGGCCCCGCCCAGATCACGCACCGCGGCCACGTCCTCGTCCGGCAGGACGTCCGCAGCGGAGACGACGGCCGCCGCCTCCAGGGACTGCGCACCGGACGCCACGGCCATGGCGACGGCGGTCTGCAGCGCGCTCAGCTTCAGCGAGTCGAGGGCGACGGTGCCCGCGACGTACGTACGCCCGGTCTCGTCGCGCACGGCCGCCCCCTCGGGCACACCGTTGCGGGCCCGCGCGGAGCGGGCCAGGGTGACGATCTTGCGGTCCTCGGGGCCGAGGTCGGTGCTCTCAGTCATGAGGTGAGCATAAGGAGCGGACTAGGGGCGCTCGGCCGACGGGTCGGTGAGGTGGCCCAGGTAGCCGAGGAAGGAGTCCCAGGTGTCGGGGGCCACGGCGATGACGTCGCCGCGTCGGCGCTTGGAGTCGCGGACGCGGATCGCGGCGCCCGTGCAGGCGACCTCGACGCAGTCGTCCGTGTCCACGGATCCGCTGCTCTTGCGCCATGCCCATGCGCGTGCCTGAGTCACCCTCGACCTCCACCCCGGTTGTGGACCGCCCAGCCGGGGGCGTCCCCCGTACAGCGCCGTGGGTCGCACGGCAGAACTCCCATAGTACGTGCAGATTCCACGCACGCAGACATGACAATTTCCGCCAACTTACCGGCGCTCACGGCAAGTTGGCGACAACGCCTGCTCAGACGGGGTCGTGCTGCAGCAGCACCTCCAGTTCATCCCCTCCCTCGGCGATGCGCTCCGACAGACGCCGCAGCAGCACGCCGACCCCGTCCTTCAACGACAGGTCCTCCAGCTCCCAGAAGCGCTCCAGGTACTGCCTGGTCTCCTCCGGGGAGGTCGAGGCGATGGTCACGCCCCGGGAGTCCTCAAGGAACAGGGCGTCCTCCATGCCCTCGGCCTGGAACTCGAACAGCGTGAACGGCCCCTGGATGCCGGGGTGCGCACCGACGCTGAACGGCAGGATCTGCAGCGTCACGTGCTCGCGCTCGGACAGCTCGGCCAAGTGCTCCAGCTGGGCCCGCATCACCCCCCGGCCTCCCGTGACACGGCGCAGCAGGGACTCGTCCAGGACGAAGCTGAACTCGCGCCCGTCCTCCTGGTCCAGCACCTCCTGGCGGGCGAGGCGCGACTCGACGACGCGGTCGACGCGCTCCTCCGACGTCATTTCCTTGCTGTACGCGCGGATCACGGCCCGCATGTACTCCTCGGTCTGCAGCAGACCGGGCAGGACCAGCGAGGCGAACTGGCGGTGCACCGAAGCGCCCGACTCCAGCGCGAGCCGCTGCATGAAGTCCTTGCTGTACAGATCCCGGTACTCGGTGAACGGCATCCGCCGGCTTCCGCGGGCCATGTCGAGCAGCTCTTCCAGCTTGCGCCGGTCCGAGATGCCGTACGCCGCGACGAGTGGACGCAGGTCGTTGACGGAGATGCCGACCTCGCCCGCCTCGATCCGGATGAGCTTGGAAGGGCTCCACTCCATCCGGTCGGCAACCTGTCGCTGAGTCAGCCCCGCCGCGATCCGCGCCTTGCGCAGCTCGGTGCGCAGCTGCAGTCGCAGCAGCGCCGCACTGGTCACTGCCATGAATGCTTCACCCCCGACCGCATCCGGCTTTGTGCAACATAGCAGCTATACACATGACTCATCGAGACCTCTTAGTTGCGACACTTCACTATCGCTCAAGCCGGTGTGCGCACGCCGCACACCGGGTGTGCTGTGCACACCCTACCCTTACTCCGCACTCTGCTAGGTAGCAGATTGGACTCGGCTTAGAGAGAGGTCTCGTTTAGGCACTGTGCTTTTGGCGAACACGGGGATACGCTGCGGGGGTAAGTTGATGAGGTGTGACCCGATCAACACCCAAGATCCGCAAAGGAGTTGATCGCCCGTCAGCCTCAACTCCCCGACCGGAAAGGGGTTGAGCGACATGTCCGGACGCCAAGGAGAGGAAGGAGGGCCCCAGCCGCAGAAGACCAGGCGCACGTGGGCCGAGCGGGTGGCTCTGATCATCCCGCTGGTGAACCTGCTGATCGCGATCCACAAGATCGCCGAGGAGTGGATCCTGCCCTACGTGTGACAGTAATCAGCCCCGACCCGAAGGCCGGGGCCGACAGCGGCGGACGCCCGAGACTGACGCTGCCGTTCCGAGTTCCCTGGCAGGCTTGCCCGGAGCGGTGGCGTCGCAGGGGGCGCCGCGCCCCACCATTCTGCCGCCGCTTCCCTGTGTTGGGGAGGGGCAGTCGGGCCATTTCGGGGCGCGTGGACAGCGCGCGGCCGCCTGTACGCCCGGGCTCTAGGCCCGGTCGAGCCGGAGCCGATCCGCCCGCGGCAGTCCCGCCACCACCAGGTCGTACGAGTCCTCGACGAGCTCACGGACCATCCGGTCGGGCAGCTCGTCGGACCGGTCGGCGGTGACGGTGTTCCAGTGCCGCTTGTTCATGTGCCACCCGGGCACGATCAGCCCCTCGTGCTCGCGGCGCAGCCGGATCGCGTCCTCGGGATCGCACTTGAGGTTGACCGTCAGGGGCCGCGCGTCGAGATGACTGAGGGCGAACATCTTCCCCAGCACCTTGAACACCGACGTCTCCGGGGTGAAGGGGAACTCCTCCACCGCCGCGTTGAACGACAGGCACAGTGCGCGCAACTCCTGCGGTGTCACTCCGAACCCTCCCCCTTCGCCGCCTGCGCCGGTGCGACGACCGGCTCCACGAGCACCGTCACGATCTTGTTCCGGCGGCCCGCCGCGGCCTCGGCGGTCAGCCGCAGCTCCCGCCCGTCGGGCAGCGTCACCACGGCGGAGGCCGCGGCGATCGGCACCCGGCCGAGGGCCTTCGCGAGGAGACCGCCGACGGTCTCCACGTCCTCGTCGTCGTACTCCTCGATGCCGTACAGCTCACCGAGGTCGCCGATGTCGAGCCGGGCGGTGACCCGGAACCGGTCGTCGCCGAGCTCCTCGACGGGCGGCAGTTCCCGGTCGTACTCGTCGGTGATCTCCCCGACGATCTCCTCCAGGATGTCCTCGATGGTGACGATGCCCGCGGTGCCGCCGTACTCGTCGATGACGACGGCCACGTGATTGCGCAGCTGCTGCATCTCGCGCAGCAGGTCACCGGCGTTCTTGGTGTCCGGGACGAAGGCCGCCGGGCGCATCGCGGTGGACACCAGCTCGGCCTCGGAGTCCCGGTTGATGTGCGTCCTGCGGACGAGGTCCTTCAGGTACACGATGCCGACGACGTCGTCCTCGCTCTCGCCGACGACCGGGATGCGGGAGAAGCCCGAGCGCAGCGCGAGGGTCAGCGCCTGCCGGATCGTCTTGTACCGCTCGATGACGATCAAGTCGGTGCGCGGCACCATGACTTCGCGCACGAGGGTGTCACCCAGCTCGAAGACGGAGTGCACCATGCGGCGCTCGTCGTCCTCGATGAGGGACTCCTTCTCGGCGAGGTCGACCATGGCACGCAGCTCGGCCTCGGAGGCGAACGGGCCGCGCCGGAAGCCCTTGCCGGGCGTGAGCGCGTTGCCGATGAGGATGAGCAGGGGCGGGATCGGGCCCATGATCCGGGCCAGCGGCAGGAGCACGTACGCGGCGGCCGTCGCAGTGTTCAGCGGGTGCTGGCGGCCGATGGTGCGCGGCGAGACGCCCACGGCCACGTACGAGACGAGCACCATGACGCCGATGGCGACGAGCAGCGCCTGCCAGGTCTCGTCGAACTCCTCGAGACACGCGTACGTGACCAGGGCCGCGGCCGCCATCTCGCAGGCCACGCGGACCAGGAGCGCCACGTTCAGATACCGCGTCGGGTCGGCCGCGACCTGGGCCAGCTTCGCGCTGCCGCGCCGCCCCGACCGTACGGCCTCCTCTGCGCGGAAGCTGGAGGTGCGGGCGATGCCCGCCTCGGCGCACGCCGCGAGCCAGGCGACGACGACCAGAGCGACGGCGCCCGCGATCAGGGACGGACTCATGACACGGTCGGGGCCGGGGACGGACCCTCCATCCCCTTCTCCGCGCGCCAGCCGTCCACGATGGCGGCCTGGAGACCGAACATCTCGGCCTTCTCGTCCGGCTCCTCGTGGTCGTACCCGAGCAGGTGCAGCACGCCGTGCACGGTGAGCAGCTGGAGCTCCTCGTCCATGGTGTGCTGCGTCGGCGCGTCCTCGCCCTGCTTCTTCGCGACCTCGGGGCAGAGCACGATGTCGCCGAGGAGCCCCTGCGGGGGCTCCTCGTCGTCCTTCGCCGGCGGACGCAGCTCGTCCATCGGGAAGGACATGACGTCCGTCGGCCCCGGCAGGTCCATCCACTGCACGTGCAGCTGCTCCATGGCGTCGGCGTCCACGACGATCACCGAGAGCTCGGAGAGCGGGTGGATGCGCATCCGCGCGAGGGCGTAGCGGGCGATGTCGAGGATCGCCTGCTCGTCGACCTCGGTTCCTGACTCGTTGTTGACGTCGATCGACATGGCGCTGTTGGTTCTCTACTTCCCTCTGGAACGGCCCTTGTGCGACCCGTTCTCCGTGCCGTGCTCGGTGTCGTACTTCTCGTACGCGTCGACGATACGGCCGACCAGCTTGTGCCTCACGACATCCTGGGACGACAGGCGCGAGAAGTGCACGTCGTCGAGCCCTTCCAGGATGTCCTGCACCTGCCGCAGCCCGCTCTTCGTCCCGTTCGGCAGGTCGACCTGCGTCACGTCACCGGTGATCACGATCTTCGACTCGAAGCCGAGCCGGGTGAGGAACATCTTCATCTGCTCGGGGCTCGTGTTCTGCGCCTCGTCGAGGATGATGAACGCGTCATTGAGCGTGCGTCCGCGCATGTACGCCAGCGGCGCGACCTCGATCGTGCCCGCCGCCATGAGGCGCGGGATCGAGTCCGGGTCGAGCATGTCGTGCAGCGCGTCGTACAGCGGGCGCAGGTACGGGTCGATCTTCTCGTAGAGGGTGCCGGGCAGGAAGCCGAGGCGCTCGCCGGCCTCGACCGCGGGGCGGGTCAGGATGATGCGGTTGACCTGCTTGGACTGCAGGGCCTGCACCGCCTTGGCCATGGCGAGGTAGGTCTTGCCCGTGCCGGCGGGGCCGATGCCGAAGACGATCGTGTGCTTGTCGATGGCGTCGACGTAGCGCTTCTGGTTCAGCGTCTTGGGGCGGATCGTGCGGCCGCGCGAGGACAGGATGTTCTGCGTGAGGACCTCGGCGGGGGTCTCCTGGCCGTCGCCCTCGCCGCCCTCGCTGGCCTTCAGCATGGCGATGGAGCGCTCCACCGAGTCTTCCGTCATGGGAGCCCCCGTCCTCAGAACCAGCATCATCTCGTCGAACAGGCGCTGGATGAGGGCTACTTCCCGCTGCTCGCCCGTCGCGCTGATCTCGTTGCCCCGGACGTGGATGTCGGCCTCCGGGAAGGCCTTCTCGATCACTCGCAGCAGCGCGTCACCGGATCCGAGGACCTCCACCATGGGGTGCTTCGCCGGGACGGTGAACTGCGCGCGGGCGCTGGATGGTGTCTGCGTCATGGGCGGGCTCTGAAGGCCGCAATCTCCTTGTGACAGCCGTGGTCTGATGCGTTCCAGAGTACGACGCGACACTGACAGGGCCGAGGGCTTTTCCCGTCCGGCCCCGACCGCCCCGGAGGCCGCCTCAGCCCCCGGTGACCTCGAACCCGGAGAACGCGGCGATCCCGCGCCGCCCCGAGCCGCCGTTCGCCGCGGTCATGAACACCCCGACGTCCTGCGCTGCCGCCGCACCGGCCGGGCGTGCGGTGCCGACGGCCGTCCAGGTCTGCCCGTCGCCGCTGTACTCACCGACGTACGTCTCGCCCTCCCGGCGCAGCCGCAGCCGGACGGGAGCGGTGACGGAACCCGCCGAGGCATAGGTGTCGAAGCGGCCGTCGCCGTTCGCGTCCCAGCTCAGGACCACGCCGTTGGCGGGCGTGACGGCGAGGTTCACGGCGCCCGCGGAGGCGGCGCTCGACTGGTCGTTGCGCACGACGAGCCCGGCGCGGGCCCAGCCGCCGGTCGCGTCCTGTACGTCGACGCGCACGGCGGCGCCGCTCCCGGTCCCGTACGCGCCGCCGCGGTACACGGCCGCGTATTCGCTGGTGCCGCCCCACAGGTCCGCTCCCCCGCCCTCGATGGCGAAGGCGTCGCCCTGCTGTCCGAAGACGGCCCCGTTGGTGGTGAAGGTGGCGTAGGGGGCGGTCACGGGTGCCGCCGCGAGCAGCCGCAGCGCGGTGAGCGCGCGGGCCCGTCCCCGGCCCGCGGTGTACGCGGCGCGGGCGGTCAGGCGGGCGACGAGCCCGGTCACGGGGCCGCCGCCGAGCGCCGCTTCGAAGCGGGCCGTGAAGATGTCGCCCGAGGCCACGGACCGCGCCGTGACCGGGCCGAGGGCGCGGACCGTGAACCCGTCCGGCACGTCGAGGGACAGGGTGACGTCACCGGCCGCGGCGAACCCGTTGCGGTTGGTGAAGGAGACGGTCACCGTGACGGGCTGCCCGGCCTCGACTGCCGCGTGGTCGGCCTCCGCGTGCAGGGCGATCTGGTGCGGGGAGCGGGCGAGGGTGTCCCGCACCTCCTCGGCCAGGCGGTGCGCGTCCCCCTTCGGCTCGGCGGGGTGGGTCTCGTGCCCGTGCGCCCAGGCGTCCTCGTAGGCGAACCAGTCGATGCGCTCGGGCGCCACGGCGTCGGCCAGGGCGGCGTCGAGCGCGTCGAAGTACCGCTGCCAGCGCCCCGCGTACAGCGAGCCGACGAGCCCGGCCCACTCCCGGTTCGCGTAGTCGTGCAGGCCCGATTCGCTGCCGTCGCGCGTGCCCCACGTGGTGAGGATGGACCGGGCGTCGTACTCGAGCCGGTCCCGCTCGGCCCGGTCCGCGCCCCAGGCCCGCGCCTCGGCGAGCCAGCGCCCGAGCAGGTGCTGCGGCGAGGCGCCGAGCAGCCGGTCGAGCAGCCGCATCCAGTCCAGCCAGGTCCCGGTCAGCTCCCGGAACAGGGGGCGGTCCCCGGCGTCGTACGCGCTCTTGATCAGGGGCAGCAGCGCGCGGCTGCGGTTCGACAGGACCTGCCGGGCGACGTCGACGGCGTCGTGGCGATAGGCGCTGCCGCCCCTCAACTCCCCGCCCACGCGCACGAGTTCGTCCAGCACGCGGTCGAAGGCGACGACGTCGTACCGTTCGGCCGCCGGGCTCCAGGCCGCCGCCTTGTCCGCGGCCAGGTCGGGGCGCGCGGCGAACAGGCCGTCGGGGGGCTCGCTCCAGGAGTCGGTGCGGCGCATGCCGTACGCGGTGGAGCGCAGGGCGCGCCAGGCGGCGCGGGCGTGCGGGTCGGCGCCGCCGTAGCGGGCCGCGGCGTACGCGTCGAACCAGTCGTCGAGGGCGATCTCGCCGCTCCCCCAGGCGAGGTCGGTGAGCAGGGCGAGGGCGGCCGGGTTGTTGTCCGCACCCTCGGGCATGGCGGCGACGCCGCGCAGTGAACTGCCGTCCTTGTGCAGCCACTTGGGGTAGGTCTCGACCCAGTCGGGCAGGTTGGCGCCGATGGCGGTGTGGCCGCCGAAGTTCCAGATGGAGCCGTACGCGTACGGGGTCCCGCCCCAGTCGCGCTCGCGGTCCTGGACGGTCGCGTACCGGTCGGAGAGGCCGTCGACGATCAGCATCCGGGTCTTGTCGACGGCGTCGAGGATGTCGCGGCGCGGGTTGCTCTGCCAGCCGAGGATCGCCCAGGCGGCGTCGGGCCGCGCCCGGCGCAGGGCCGTCTCGACGGCGCGGGCGGCGTCGCCGACGACCACGTCACCGGCCTGTCCGCCTTCGTGCAGCAGGTCCATCTTGTAGAGGGCGCTGTCGCCGACGCGTTCGTGCTGGCGCCGGTAGAACGCGGCCGCGACGTCCCGGAAGGCTCCGGTGCGCGGATCGAGCCAGTCGGGCCGCGGGAATCCGGCCCAGTCGCCCTGGGGGACGACGCGGGCGTCGCTGCCCGCGTGGTGGCCGGCGAAGTCGTCGGGCACGGTCCCGAAGTATCCGGGCAGGACGGGCACCATGCCCAATTCCCGTACGCGCCCGGTTACTTGGGCGGCCAGTTCGGCGCGCGCCTCGAGGAGCTGCCGGGACACGGGACCGCCGAAGGAGGCCATGTTCTGCAACAGCCACCAGGGCTGGTGCGCGGGCCCGGGGATCCAGTCCAGCAACTCCCGTTCGCCGTAGCCGAATTCACGGAACGTGTCGTAGTAGACGGCGTCGGCGCCGAGCGTCACCAGGACCGCGTTCACCCCGTGCGCGGCCAGCACGTCGAGCTCGCGCTCCCAGTCCGGCCACTGCCGATGGGGTCCTGTGTAGCCCTCGTTGGTGTCGTTGAAGGCGAAGCGGTACGGCACGTTGGCCGTGGCCTCGATCGGCTGCGCGGGTGCGGGCAGGACGCGCGGCAGGCGGCCGAGCCCGTCCCCGTTCCACGACACGGAGGCGTGCGCGGCCCCTCGCAGATAGGCGTGCACCCCGGCCAGCAGGACGGCGGGGCTCGTGCCCTCGACCACGAGGCGTCCGGCGCGCCCGCTCACCCGGTAGCGATCGGCGCCGCCGTCGACGGCGCGCAGCACGAGCTGCCGGTGGTGCCGGGGCAGCAGGCGGCGTACGGCGTCCTCGGCGGCGCGCACCGAGAAGCCGCCACCCGCCGTCGCGCTGCCCGTCGCGCTGCCCGTCGCGCTGCCCGCCCCGGCGGCCCTGGCGACCCCGCCGCCGGACACCGTCGCGAGGGCCACGGCCCCGCCCAGAACCCACCGTCTGCTGATGCCGCTGCTCACAGTTGCTGCGCCTCCGGGGAACTCACGAGAAGTCATCGGTGCGAGAAGTCATCGGTGCGAGAAGTCATCCGTGCAAGAACGTGCGCGATCTCGCCGATAATCGAGCGCGAAACGTCAACTGTCAATGATCCGGGGCGCGTTCAACAGAGCTACGGGCTACGCCGAACCCCCGAAGCCGATCGTCGGCACGGCCCGGCGCAGTGGCCACGGGCGGACCGCCTCCGGCAGCAGCGGCTCCAGGAAGGCGTAGCGTTCGAGCGCCGCCGGGTCCTGATCGTCGTAGGACCGCACCTGCCGCCACCACCCCGCGATCTCCGACCAGCCGGGCGCCGACAGCGAGCCGCCGAACTCCTGGACCGAGAGCGCCGCCGTGAGTCCGGCGAACGCGAGCCGGTCGGCGAGCGGCCAGCCCGCGAGTGTGCCGGTGACGAACCCGGCGACGAAGACGTCCCCCGCGCCGGTCGGGTCGAGGGCCGCGACCTCGATGGCCGGGACGGAGGCGGTCTCGCCGGTGCGGCCGTCGACGGCGTACGCGCCCTCGGCGCCGAGCGTGACCACGGCGACCGGGACGTGTTCGGCGAGGGCGTGCGCGGCGGCGCGCGGACAGGACGTGCCGGTGTAGCGCATGGCCTCCTCGGCGTTGGGCAGGAACGCCTCGCACTCACCGAGGTCGGGCAGCGCGGCCAGGTCCCAGCGGCCGGTGTCGTCCCAGCCGACGTCCGCGAAGATCCGGGTGCCCTTGCGCGCGGCCTCGCCGACCCAGGGCGCGTCGGCGCCCGGCGCGAGCGAGGCGACGGCGGCTCTCGCGCGCGGCGGGCAGCGCGGGGCGGGTTCCTGCGGCGGCGGCTCGTGGCCGTGGCTCACCATGGTGCGTTCGCCCTCGTACGCCATGGAGACGGTGACCGGGGAGTGCCAGCCGGGCACCTTGCGCGAGTGGCTCAGGTCGATGCCCTCGCCCTGTTCGAGGGTGTCCCAGCAGTACTCGCCGTAGTGGTCGTCGCCGAACGCGGCGGCCAGCGACGTGCGCAGGCCGAGCCGGGCGAGCGCCGCCGCCATGTTGGCGACGCCGCCGGGGCTCGACCCCATGCCGCGGGCCCAGGACTCGGTGCCGCGCACGGGCGCGCTGTCGAGCCCGGTGAAGACGATGTCGAGGAAGACGGTGCCGGTGAGGTACACGTCGCAGGCCGGGTCGCCGGGCGCGCGCAGCGCCGCGAGGGGGTCCGTGTGGGCATGGTCCTGGCGGGTGTCCTGGCGGGTGTGGTTCACGTCCTTGCTCCCTGCCGTGGTACGGGTCCGCACAGTGTGCACGAAGCGGGCCCGCACCACGGCCGGTGACATCCCCCGGTCACACGGCTGTCGTGTTCCACCGGTGCCGTCCGCCGGCAGTGCCGTCCGCTACCAGCGCGGCACCGCCGGGGTGACCCACTCCGGGTCGAGGGCGCGCATCGCGGCGGCGTCGTCGCGGTCGCGCAGCTGGGCGTTGCCCTCGTCGAGCCAGCGCTCGTGCAGCAACGCGAGCCTGTCGCGGTCGAGTTCGACGCCGAGGCCCGGCGCGTCGGAGACGGCGACCCGGCCGCCCTCGAAGGTGAGGCGCTCGGTGAGCACGTCCTCGGACTGCCACGGGTAGTGGGAGTCGCAGGCGTGGTGCAGGTTCGGGACGGTGGACGCGACGTGCGTCATCGCGGCGAGGCTGATCCCCAGGTGCGTGTTGGAGTGCATGGAGATGCCGACCCCGAACGTCCGGCAGATCGCGGCGAGTTGCTGCGTGTTGCGCAGTCCGCCCCAGTAGTGGTGGTCGGAGAGCACGACCTGGACGGCCCGCGCGCGGAACGCCTCCTCGATCTCCGCGAAGGTCGTCACGCACATGTTCGTGGCGAGCGGCACCCCGGTGCGCGCGGCGACCTCGGCCATGGCGGGCGTGCCGAGCGCGGGGTCCTCCAGGTATTCGAGTACGTCCCCGAGTTCGCCCGCGACCTTCAGCGAAGTCTCCACGGACCAGGCCCCGTTGGGGTCGAGGCGCAGCGGTTTGCCGGGGAAGGCCGCGGCGAGCGCCCTGATCGCGGCGATCTCCTCCTCCGGGTCAAAGCAGCCGCCCTTGAGCTTGAACGACTCGAAGCCGTACCGCTCGTGGAAGAGGCGGGCCTGCGCGACGACCCCGGCCGGGTCGAGCGCCGCGCCCCAGTCGTCCTTCTCGGAGGCGATTCCTTCAGGATGGTCCGCGTATTTGTAGAAGAGGTACGCGCTGTACTCGACGGAGTCGCGCAGCTTGCCGCCGAGCAGGGCGTGCACGGGAAGGCCGAGCGTCCTGCCGAGCGCGTCGAGGCAGGCCACCTCGAACCCGGAGACCACGGACAGGCGCAGCTTGTCGGCGGTCTGAACGCCGCGCAGACCGCCCACGTCGACCTGGCCGTCGACCCGGGCGTCGGCCACGGAGACCTCGCCGGCGACCACGAACAGGCCGTTGAGGTCGGACACGTGACGCCCGATCAGCTTCTCGGCGAACGGCCGCGCCAGTTCCAGGTACTTGGCGTCGCCGTACGTCTCGCCGATCCCGGTGACGCCGCCGGCCGTGACGACCTCGATGACCAGCCGGGGCGTGTACGGCTGGTGCAGGCCCTGTGTGTTGAGCAGCGGCGGGTCCGCGACGAGGATCGGCGTGAGGCGGACGTCGGTGACGGTCAGGCCTGCGGCTGCCGCTGCGGCTGCGGTCATCGGGCGGCTCCGGCAAGGGTGTTCCCGGAGACGCGCGAGACGAGGTCGAGCCCGGCGGCGAGCACCCGCTCCAGGTCGGCGAGGTCCCCCGGCGTCGGGTCGGCGAGGGGTGCGCGCACGGGCCCGACGGGGCGACCGCGCAGCCGGGCCGCGGCCTTGACGAGCGAGACGCCGTAGCCGGGCACGCGGTCGCGGATCTCGACGAAGGGGACGTAGAACTCCCGCAGTAGCCGGTCGACTCGGGCGTGGTCCGCGTCGCGCAGGGCGGTGAAGAACGCGTCGGCGATCTCGGGCGCGAAGGCGTGCACGGCCGAGGAGTACGCGGGCACGCCCACGGCGGCGTACGCGCGCGCCTGGATCTCCGCGGTCGCGGCCCCGTTGAAGAAGAGGAAGTCGTCGGGCGCGGCCAGCGTGAGGCGCTGGAGCCGGTCGAGGTCGCTGTGTCCGTCCTTGAGCCCGATGACGTTCGGCAGGGCGGCGACCTTCCTCAACGAGTCGACGGAGAAGGCGACTTGGTCGCGCTGGTAGACGATCAGCGGCAGCGGCGTCCGCGCCGCGATCTGCTCGACCTGCGCGACGAGCCCGCTCTGCGGTCCGCGCACGAGGTAGTGCGGCAGGACGAGCAGCGCGTCGGCCCCGGCCTCCTCGGCGATCCGCGCGAACCGGGCCGCCTGCGCCCAGCCGTACCCGACACCGGCCACGACGGGCACGCGTCCGGCCGCTTCCTCGACCGTGGCCGTGACGACGCGGCGGTACTCGTCCTCGTCGAGCGAGAAGAACTCGCCGGTGCCACAGGCCGGGAAGACGGCGCCGGGGGCGGACCCGATCTGCCCGGCCACGTAGGCGCGGTACGCGTCCAGGTCGAGTTCGCCGCTTGCTCCGAAGCTCGTGAGCGGGAACGACAGCACCCCTCGCGCCATCCCGTCCCGCAGCCGGGCCGCCACGTTCTGCTCCGCCATGCCATCTCCCCACGTAGACGCCATCCACATCTGTAGACAGAGGTTAGAGATGCGAACAGGTCTCGTCAACGCCGCCGCGGCACCCCGTGCCCCTCGCCCGGCGCATACGATCACCTCCATGTCGGAGCCCCACGCCCCCAGCGAAGCGCCCCGCGGCGTCCGCGAGGTGAAGTCCGCGGCCCGCACCGTCGAGCTGCTCGAAGTCCTCGCCGCCCGCGGCGACCGCCCGGCCCGCCTCCAGGAGCTCGCCGACGAGCTGGCCGTGCCGCGCAGCTCCATGTACGCGCTGCTGCAGACCCTCATCGCACGCGGCTGGGTCCGCACCGACGTCACCGGATCGCTCTACGGCATCGGCATCCACGCCCTGCTGACCGGCACCAGCTACCTCGATACCGACCCGCACGTACGCACCGCGCGCCCCTTCCTCGACGAGGCGTCCACGGCGCTCGGCGAGACGATCCACCTGGGCCGGCTCGACGGGTTCGACGTCGCCTATCTCGCCACCCGCGAGTCGCACGAGTACCTGCGCACCATCAGCCGCGTGGGGCGTCGCCTGCCCGCGTACGTCGGCGCGCTCGGCAAGGCACTGCTCGCCGAACGCCCGGACGCACAACTGCCGAAGGGCCCCTACGCCCGGGCGACCGTGAACACGCACACCACCCGCGAATCGCTCGCCGCCGACCTCGATGCGACCAGGGCCCGCGGGTACTCGATCGACCGCGAGGAGGGCGTGGCCGGCATCGTCGGCTTCGGCTTCGCCCTGCGCTACGCCGCTCCCGCACACGACGCGATCAGCTGCTCGGTGCCGGTCGCCCGGCTCACGCCCGAGCACGAGGAGCGGATCGTGGCGGTCATGCGCGAGACCCGCTCGAAGATCGAGACGGCGGCCCACCGAGGCGGCTCGGGCACGCCCGACTGGCGCTAGGGCGTGTCTTCAAACTCCCTCCCCAGCTAACGCTGGGAGGTGCCCCCAGCCTCACGACGTCTGGCACGCGCCCCCAAGCTCTCGAACAACCTCGAGCAGGGAGGTGCCCCCTTCGCCGCACCGGGCGCAGACCCAAGTACATCCAGTACGAGGGTCGGCACCCGGCACTCCCCCAGCCTTCGGCCGGGGGAGGGAGTTTGAAGACACGCCCTAGGTCCCCTATTCGCCGTCGGCCCCCTCGGCCTCCTCGGCCTCCCAGCGCAGCAGGTCGCCCGGCTGGCACTCGAGCACCTCGCAGAGCGCGGCGAGCGTCGCGAAGCGGACCGCCTTGGCGCGGCCGTTCTTGAGCACCGCCAGGTTGGCGGGGGTGATCCCCACGCGGTCCGCGAGTTCGCCCACGGACATCTTCCGCCTGGCCAGCATCACGTCGATGTCGACGGCGATCGGCATCAGATGACCTCGTCCAACTCGGCCCGCATCTGCGCCGCCTCGGCATCACGGGCGACGGCCTGGGCGAGCAGCATCCGCAGCACGAGCACGATGAGCGCGACCCCCAGGATGGCCAGGCCGATCCCGCCCATGATGAGGGTGACGCCCGGGTCGTCCCGCTGGCCGGGCGCGTTCAGGGCGGTGACGGCGAACCACACGAGGGCGGCGGCGACGATCGCGCCGATGATGCCGTCCACGTACCGGAAGGCGGCGTGGGAGAACACGGTTCCGCGTCGCACCATCGTGACCAGTCGCCCTACGCAGACCAGGGCGACCTGGGCCGCCCCGATGCCCAGGATCGTGACCACGCGCAACGCGGTCAGCGGCAGCGACCCGTCCTCCGGATCGTTCCCACTGACCAGCGCCCACACCATCAACGCCTGGACGAGCACGGTGCCGGCGAGCACCACCACGAGCACGGCACGCAGCGCGCGCACGGTCAGCTTCCCCATGACCCCTCTCCCCATCGAACAACGATGGGAATCTATCGAATCTCGATAGATGTCGCAAGAGCCGAGGCAACCCGATACCCGACCGAACCACCCCCAAACCAAACGTGCCGCAGGTCACACATCCCCGACTTCTGCGCGGCCCCTCCGGCTTGATACAAATTGGCCGCGCAGGCGTCCCCGGTTCGGTCCCGTTCGCAAAGACGCCACGCCCCCCCAACTCCCTTTCCTTACCACCCCCTTGCCCAAAACAGCGGCCAAGGCAGGGGGTCCGTCTCCAGGACTGCCCGTGTCTTCGCGCGCCCTCCCGTCTCCCACCACCGCCCTCAACAGGGGCCCTGCGGGCCGCACCTCCTTCTCGAAGCCCGCCCTCATAGCCCTCTTCACGGCCGGCTACCTCGCTGCCTATCTGCTGCCCACCGTCGTCGGCCGTCTCGCCGACAGCCTGCGGCTCTCACCCACCCAGGCCGGTCTGGCCGGCAGCGCACTGCTGCTGAGCTCGGCCACCGCGGGCTTCACGCTCGCGTCCCGCGTCGAACGCGTCGGCGCCCGCCGCGCCGCCCGCGCAGGACTCCTCCTCGCCGCCGTCGGCTACGGCACCGCGGCCCTGTCCGCCTCCATACCCCTGGTCGTCGCAGGTGCGATGCTCGGCGGCTTCGGCTCGGGCACGGCCACCGCCGTCGCCGCGACCGGCATCGCCGCGCAGAAGGACCCGCACCGCGCGTCCACGCTCGGCCTGCTCACCGTCTCCGCGCTCGCGGGCGCCCTCTATCTGACGATCCCCCGGATCAGCCCGAGCGGGCACGCCCTCCCCTTCGCCGCGCTCGCCGTCACGGCCCTCGCCGTGTGGCCCGCGACGAACCGCCTCTCCGACCCGGCGGGCCCGGACAACAGCGCGGCCCCGGCCCCCAAGTCCCCGCTCCCGTACGCCCGTTCAGGCCTCGTCCTGGCCACCGTGATCGTCTGCTGGTCCATGGCGCAGAACTCCCTGTGGGGCGTCAGCAGCCGCATCGGCACCGACCAGGCGGGACTGTCCGAGGTCGCCGTCGGCTCGGTCTTCGCGGTGGCGCTCGGCGCGGGCCTGCTCGGCGTGATCGGCGCGGGCGCGCTCGGCGCCCGGCTCGGCCGCGCCCTGCCGATCGGCGCGGGCACCGCCGCCATCGCCTGCTGCATCGCGCTCAGCGCCCGCGCGGACGGCCTCGCCACCTTCGCGACCGGCGAGATCGCCTGGAACACCCTGTACCCGGTGGTCCTGTCCTATCTGCTGGGCCTCGCCGCCTCGCTCGACCCGCGCGGCCGCTGGGCGGTCCTCGTCGGCTCGGCGTCGTCGCTGGGCACGGCGTGCGGCCCCCTGGTGGGCAGTTCGCTCTCGCAGTCGGTGGGCTTCCCGACGATGGGCGCGGCGCTCGCCGCCGCCCTGCTCCTGCTGGCGGTGCCGCTGACCGGGGTGGCCCTGCACACGGGTGGCCGCCCGCTGTTCGCGGCCGCGGCCCGGCGCCGCAGCGGCGCCCCGGTCGGCGCGTTCGTCCCGCCGACCGCGGTGCCCGAGCAGCCGGTCGTCGAGATCGAGGTGCCCGCCGGTGAACTCGGCCCGGTCCAGGCCGAGTTCACCACCCCCGAAGAAGCGCCCCTGCCCGTTCAGGAGCCCGTTCAGGAGCCCGCTCAGCCCTCGAAGTCGTACGCCTCGACCTCGGCGAGGTAGCGCGCCCGGCGCGCCTCGTCCTCCTCGCTGCCGTCCAGGAAGGACGCCACGAACGAGTTGCGGGCCAGCTCCCGCAGCCGTTCGTGGTCCAGGCCGAGCGCCTCGTGGACGGCGTGGAAGGTGTCGCCGACGTACCCGCCGAAGTACGAGGGATCGTCGGAGTTCACCGTGCACAGCAGCCCGGCGTCCAGCATCCGCGGCAGCGGGTGCTCCTCCAGGACGTCGATGGCGCGCAGCCGCACGTTGGACAGCGGGCACAGGGTCAGCGGGATGCGGTCCCGGACGAGCCGGGCGACCAGCTCCGGGTCCTCCAATGACCGCAGGCCGTGGTCGACGCGCTCGACACCCAGCACGTCCAGGGCCTCCCACACGTACGACGGGTCGCCCTCCTCCCCCGCGTGCGCGACCTTCCGCAGCCCCAGGGCGCCCGCGGCGTCGTACACGTCACGGAACTTCGAGGCGGGGTTGCCGACTTCGGCGGAGTCGAGCCCGACGCCGACGATGTGCTCCAGATACGGCTTCGCCGCCGCCAGCGTCTCCATCGCCGACTCGGCGGACTGGTCGCGCAGGAAGCACATGATGAGCTTGGTGGAGATGCCGTGCCGCTCCTCGCTGCGCCCGAGGGCGCGCGCCAGGCCGCGCACGACCGTCCCCATCTCCACACCGCGCGCCATGTGCGCCTGCGGGTCGAAGAAGATCTCGGCGTGCCGCACGCCCTGCTCGGCCGCGCGCTCCAGATACGCCTCGGCGAGCGCTTCGAAGTCGTCCTCGGTGATGAGCACGGCCATCAGCGAGTAGTAGAGGTCGAGGAACGACTGCAGGTCCTCGAAGAGATACGCCTTCCGCAGCGCCTCGGTGTCGGCGTACGGGAGCCGGAAGCCGTTGCGCTCGGCGAGGACGAAGGCCAGCTCCGGTTCGAGCGTGCCTTCGATGTGCAGGTGCAGCTCCGCCTTGGGGATGCGGGCAAGTGGTGCGAGGGACATCTGCGCATCGTACGCACGGATCATGTGCGCTTCGGCACCTGCACGCGGTCCAGGTCGCGGGCGACCGTCAGCTCCCCCTCGAATCCGGCGGCCCGCGCCTGCCGCGCGAACTCCTCCGGGTCGGTGTAGCGCTGGCTGAAGTGCGTGAGCACCAGGTGGCGCACGCCGCCGTCGCGGGCGACGCGGGCCGCCTGTCCGGCGGTCAAGTGCCCGTGATCGGCGGCCAGTTGACCGTCCTCGTCCAGAAAGGTCGACTCGATGACGAGCAGGTCGCACCCCTCGGCGAGGTCGGTGACCCCCGCGCACAGCCGGGTGTCCATCACGAACGCGACGCGCTGCCCGCGCCGCACCTCGCTGACGTCGTCGAGCGTCACGTCGCCAAGGCGTCCCTCGCGCTGCAGCCGCCCCACGTCGGGCCCGGCGATCCCGTGCTCGGCGAGCCGCTCGGGCAGCATCCGCCGCCCGTCGGGCTCGACCAGCCGGTAGCCGTACGACTCGACGGGGTGCGACAGCCTGCGCGCCTCGAGCCGGTACGCGGGCGTCTCGGCGAGCACGGCGCCGTCCCCGCTCACCGGCTCCTCGGCGATCTCGACGGTCTCCCGGTACGCGGTCGCGTACCGCAGCCGGTCGAAGAACCGCTGCCCGGACGCCGGATAGTGCGCCGTCACCGGATGCGGTACGCGGTCGAGGTTGATGCGCTGGATGACACCGGCGAGGCCCAGCGAGTGGTCGCCGTGGAAGTGCGTGACGCAGATCCGGTTCAGGTCGTGCGCGGCGACCCCGGCGCGCAGCATCTGCCGCTGGGTGCCCTCGCCGGGATCGAAGAGGATCCCCTCACTGTCCCAGCGCAGCAGGTAGCCGTTGTGGTTGCGGTGTCGGGTCGGCACCTGGCTTGCGGTGCCGAGCACGACGAATTCCCGTACGGACATGGGTGGTTGGCCGCTCGATCCGATCCGGCCCGGCTTAACCGGGGGGCCACTGCAGGCCGCGTCCGCCGAGGACGTGGGCGTGCGCGTGGAAGACGGTCTGGCCGGCGCCGCTGCCCGTGTTGAACACGAGCCGGTAGCTGTCCAGCTTCTCCTCCTTGGCCACTTCGCCCGCCTCGCGCAGCACGTCGGCGGCGATCTCCGGCTCCGCGGCGGCCAGCGAGGCGACGTCCGGATGGTGGACGCGGGGGATCACCAGGACGTGGGTCGGGGCCTGCGGGTTGATGTCGCGGAACGCCACGGTGGTCGGGGTCTCGCGCACCAGGGTGGCGGGCACGTCGCCCGCGACGATCTTGCAGAACAGGCAGTCCGCCTGGGGTTCGCCGGTCACGTGCGGGCTCCTTATGCGGGGTGTCTTGGTACGCGGCATCGTATCGATCAGGTCCGGTGGGCGACGCGGCGCGTCTGCCGGGTTGCTCATCGTCCGCGACTGACGGCCCGTGGGAACTGCGCGAGAAGCCCCACCGGCCCGCACTCGGCGGCTCAACCGGCGGAGCTACGGCGCATCCGGGATCGAAGGCGCAGCCTTCGCCGGGGTCTCCGCCAGCGACGCCAGCGCGATGCGTATCGCCTCGTCCAACTGCGGGTCACGGCCACAGGCCACGTCGTCCGGGGTCTCGACGACCTCCACGTCGGGATCGACCCCGTGGTTCTCGAGCCCCCAGTCGTAACCCTCCATCCAGGTCGCGTACTTGGGCTGCGTCACCAGCGTCCCGTCCACCAGGCGGTACCGGCTGTCGATGCCGATCACTCCGCCCCACGTACGCACCCCGACCACGGGCCCGATGCCGAGCGCCTTGATCGCCGCGTTGACGATGTCGCCGTCGGACCCGGAGAACTCGTTGGCGACGGCGACGACGGGACCCCGGGGCGCGTCCATCGGGTACGTGAAGGGGCGGCTGTCGCGCGGGACGTCCCAGCCGACGACCCGGCGGGCCAGCTTCTCCACGACGAGTTGCGACGTGTGCCCGCCCCGGTTCTCGCGGACGTCCACGACGAGCCCGTCCCGCGCCACCTCGACGCTGAGGTCGCGGTGGATCTGGGCCCAGCCGGGCGCCTGCATGTCGGGCACGTGGAGGTAGCCGAGCCGTCCGCCCGACCGTTCGTGGACGTACGCCCGCCGCTCCGCGACCCACGCGTGGTAGCGCAGCGGCTCCTCGTCGGCGAGCGGCACCACGACCACGTGCCGCACGTCACCGCCGCCGGCCGGGGAGACGGTCAGCTCGACGGGCTTGTCGGCGGTGCCGACGAGCAGCGGGCCCGGGCCCGTGACCGGGTCGACGGGCCGCCCGCCGATCGCCACGAGCGCGTCCCCGGCGCGCACCGCGACCCCGGGTGCGGCGAGCGGGGAGCGGGCGCGCGGGTCGGACGTCTCGGACGGCAGCACCCGATCGACACGCCAACTGCCGTCCTCGTGACGGGAGATGTCGGCCCCGAGCAGCCCGAGGGCGCGGGTCGCGGATCCGCCGCCGCGCGGCATCACGTACGCGTGGGACGTGCCGAGCTCCCCCTGCACCTCCCACAGCAGGTCGACCAGGTCGTCGTGCGTGGCGACCCGGTCGAGGACGGGCCGGTAGCGGTCCAACACCCCTTGCCAGTCGACGCCGTTCATGTCGGCGCGCCAGAAGTTGTCACGCATCAGGCGGCCGGTCTCGTCGTACATCTGCCGCCACTCGGCCGCCGGGTCGAGACTCTGGCGGATGCGGGAGAGGTCGACGGTGATGTTCGTGTCGCTGTCGTCGTCGTGCGCGGGCCGCCGGTCGCTGGGGACGACCTTGAGGACCTCGCCGGTCCACAGCAGGGCCCGCTTGCCGTCGCCGGAGACCTCGAAGTGGTCGGCGTCGCCGCCGAGTTCCTCGATGCGCTGCTGGACGAGGTCGTAGCGTTCGAGGCGGGTCTTCGGCTCGGGGTCGCCGCGCTCGGCACGCGAGTCGCCGAGCACGCCGGTCACCGGGTGCCGCAGCCACAGCACGCCGTCCTTGGCGGTGCGCAGCGTCGAGTAGCGGGCGGCCTCGACGGGGAACGGCACGATGCGGTCGACGAGCCCCTCCAGGTCGACGCGGGTGGCGGGCGCGCCCTCGCTGTCGGGCGTCTCGGCGCCCGGATTCTCGGGCGCGTCGAACGGCCGCCCGTGGCGCTGCGGCCCGAACGGGGACGGGGTCGTCGCGGCGAGCGTGATCAGATGCGGCCGGGCCCCGCCGACGAAGGCCAGGTCGAAGGAGTGCTCGTCGTAGACCGGGTCGAAGGAGCGCGCCGACAGGAACGCCAGGTGCTTGCCGTCGAGGGTGAACGCGGGCGCGTAGTCCCGGAACCGCAGCGGCGTCGCCTCGCTCACCGCCAGGTCGGCGGCGTTGGCGAGCTTGAGCTGGCGCAGCCCGTGCGGCCCGGGGTGCGACCAGGCGAGCCACGCCGAGTCGGGCGAGAAGGCGAGCCCGGTCGCGTGCCCGTCCTCGCTGCGGTCGACTTCGCGTACGTCGCCGCTGTCCCGCTCGACGAGGAGGATCCGCCCGTCGTGCGCGGCCACGGCGACCCGCCCGCCGTCGGGGGCGACGGCGAGCCCGAGGACGCGGCCCAGCCGTCCGCCGCCCAGCCTGCGCGGGGTCGCGCCGGGCGCGGCACCGGTGGCGGGCGCGAACTCGAGGGCGTCGTCGCCCTCCGCGTCGGTCACCCACACCACGTGTTCCTCGCCGTCGACGCGGAACGTGTGCGGGAGCCGGGCCCGCACCCCCGGCTCGGCGGCGAGCGCACGGGCGGGCCCGGCCCGGTGCGTCACCCAGTGCACGGCGCCGCGCACGGACACGGCGCTGCCACGTCCCGTGTGGTCGGGCGATCCGGCACCGAACCAGTGCCCGGCGTCGACGGGCCGCGGCTGCAGATCGACCCGCTGCCCGCCGAGCCGCACGTCGAGCCGCCGGGGCTCGGCGGCCTCCAGGTCGTCAACGACCCACAGTTCACCGGCACTTGCGTACACGACGCGCGTTCCGTCGGTGGCGGCGTGCCGTGCGTAGAAGCCGTCCAGGCCGGTGTGGCGCCGCAGCGCGGACCCGTCGGCGAGGGACGAGTACAGCGCGCCGACGCCCTCGTGGTCGGACAGGAACGCGACGCGCTCCCCGACCCACATCGGGTACTCCACGTTCCCGTCGAGCCCCGCGTGCAGCCGCGCGAACTCCCGGGCGCCTTCCGCGCCTTCCGCGCCTATGGAGGCGATCCACAACTTCCCCGCCGTACCGCCCCGGTACCGCTTCCACCACGCGGCCTCCCGTCCCATCGGCGCGGACAGCAGTACCACGCGGGAGTCGGGGCCGAAGGCGACGCCGCCGACCCGCCCGTACGGCAGGACCTCGGCGGGCCCGCCGTCCAGCGGCACGGCCCGGGCCCAGCTGCGGCGCAGCGACGCCTGCCCCTGCGTACTGGTGGCGAGGACCCGCCCGTCGGGCAGCCAGCCGCGCACGGTGGTGGTCCAACTCCCCCAGTACGTAAGGCGTTTGGCGGGTCCTCCGTCGACGGGTGCCAGGTGTACCTCGGGCGCGCCGTCGCGCCGCGAGGTCCACGCGACGTGCGTCCCGTCCGGGGAGATCCGGGGATGGCTGACCGGTATGTTGTCCGCGCTGACGCGCCAGGCGCGGCCGCCGTCGAGGGGCGCGGCCCACACGTCGTCCTCGGCGGTGAAGACCACCAACTCGCCGTACAGGTGCGGAAACCGGAGATACGCGGAAGCTGCGGGCATCGTCACCCCGCCACCCTAAATTTGCATCCCGCCCGGCGTCAGCCCCTCAGATCATTTCCCCGGCTGGGCCGTCACGGTCACGGTCACCGTCTTCGTGACGGTCGGGGTCCGCGGAGTGCGGTGCTCCTTCGGCTTCGGCGCAGGCTTGTCGTCGCTGCCGGGGGCCCGCGGCGTGGAGTCGGGGGTGGCACAGTTCCCGAGGACCTGAAGGTGGAACCAGACCTTGCCGTCGATCCGGGCGATGAAGCTCCCGCGCACACACCTGCCGGGCACGACGCCGTACGCCCACCCCTTGAGCGTGAGGTTCCGGCCCTCCTTGGCCTTCCCGCGGCAGTCGACGGTGACCTCGTCCGGCGTGGAACTGCCTTTCACCTCACGGCCGTTGCTGTACGAGGCGGTGCAACTCAGGGACTGCACGTTCGCATGCTGCCGGTTCAGCTCCACCGTGGCTTCGCGGTCGGTGGTGCTCGCCACGTTCGCCGGAGTCAGCTGCCCGTCGACCGGCTGACAGGCGACGCCCGCGGTGACGGCGGCGACCACCAACCCGCCCACGGCCAACGCCCGTTGTGCCCGTGACCCGCTGCCGGTGCGCCTCAATACCCCCATAAGCGACAGGGTCCCACCGACCGCGCCCCGCCGGTAGGCCTCTTTCGGCGCCTCGAGCACCGCTCAAGGCGCGGTCCGGGTCACCCCCAGCGCCCGGTGCGCCCCAGCAGCAGCGCGACCGCCGCCGTCCCCGCGGTGGACGTCCGCAGCACACTGCGCCCGAGCCGGAACACCCCGGCCCCGGCCGCCTCGAACACCTCGAGCTCCTCCGGCGACACCCCGCCCTCGGGCCCGACGACCAGCACGATCTCCCCGTCGGTGGGCAGCGGGGCGGAGGCCAGCGCGGCGCTCGGCGCGTCCCGGTCCTCGTGCAGGACGACCGCCAGATCGGCCCCGGCGAGCAGCGCCGCGACCTCCTTCGTGGACGCGGCGTCCGCGACCTCGGGGAACCGGACCCGGCGCGACTGCTTGCCCGCCTCGCGCGCGGTCGCCCGCCACTTGCCGAGCGCCTTCACGCCACGCTCGCCGCGCCACTGCGTGATGCAGCGCGACGCCGACCACGGCACGATCGCGTCGACCCCGGTCTCGGTCATCGTCTCGACGGCGAGCTCACCCCGGTCGCCCTTGGGCAGCGCCTGTACGACGGTGATCCGCGGCCGTTCCTCGGCCTCGACCCGCACGGGCCCGGCCTCGACGATCAGCCGGTCCTTGCCCTCGCTCCCGGCCACGACCGCCTCGCACCACGCGCCGCGCCCGTCGGTGAGCACCACGGCCTCCCCGGCGCGCAGCCGCTTCACGGAGACGGCATGCCGCCCTTCGGGCCCGTCCAGTACGTACGTACAGTCGCCCGGCACGCCACCCTTGACGCCCTCGACGCCCTCGGCCGCCTCGACAACGAACACCGGCGCCGTCACGCGGCACCCCGCTGCCCCAACGCGGCCTTGGCGGCGGCGAGTTCGGCAGCGAGCACCTCGACGAGCTGCCCGGCCGGCAGCTCCCGGGCGAGCCGGTGCCCCTGCCCCGCCCACAGCGCCATGGCCTGCGGGTCACCGGCCTTGGCCGCGGCCTTGCGCAGGGGCGACGTCATGTGGTGCACCTCCGGGTACGCGGCGGGCGCGTACGGCCCGTGCTCGCGCATGAACCGGTTGACGAGCCCGCGCGCGGGGCGCCCGGAGAACGCCCGGGTCAACTCGGTCCGGGTGAACAGCGGATCGGTCATGGCCCGCTTGTGCAGCGCGGGCGCACCGGACTCCGGGGTCACGAGGAACGCGGTGCCCAACTGCGCCAGATCGGCCCCGGCCGCCAGCACCGCGGCGACCTGCGCGCCCCGCATGATCCCGCCGGCGGCGATGATCGGCAGCGACACGACCTCGCGCACCTGGGCGATCAGCGCGAGCAGTCCCACGCCGCTGCCGTCGGCCTCGGGGTTGTCGCGGTGCGTGCCCTGGTGGCCGCCCGCCTCGATGCCCTGGACGCACACCGCGTCGGCGCCCGCCCACTGCGCGGCGAGGGCCTCCTCGACGGTGGTCACGGTGACGGCGGTGAGCGTGCCCACGCCGCGCAGCGAGTCGATCACCTCGCGGCTCGGGCACCCGAACGTAAAGGTCACCAACGGCACCGGATCGTCCACGAGAATGGCGAGCTTGGCGTCGAAATTGTCGTCGCGCCCGCTGTCGGGATCCCCCAGCGGCGTCTGGTACCAGCCGGCCTCCCCGGCGAGCTGGTGCCGGTAGACCTCGACACTGGCCGCAACAGAGTGCGCGGCGCGAGCCGCTCCAGTGGAGCCGGTGCTTGCACCGGGGTACTCGGCCTGCGGCATGAACAGATTGACGCCGAAGGGCCGCCCGGTCAGCCCGCGCACCTGCTTGATCTCCTGGTACATCCCGTCGGCGGTCTTGTACCCGGCAGCGAGAAACCCGAGCCCACCCGCCTCACACACGGCAGCCACGAGCGCGGGACTGGAAGCACCGCCCGCCATGGGGGCCTGCACGATCGGACAGGGACAGAGATCGCTCAGTGCGGAGGAGGACATACCGGCATCGTGCCATGTGCGGCCCGCACGTCCGAATCAGCGGTCGGCTATCAGGGGCGCGGGGAACTGCGCGACCAGCCACGACGAAACCAGCACTCGGCACCCCACAGACCGAGGCACCCCAATAGCCGCGAAAAGGGGCCCGGGGGAAACACCCCCGAGCCCCGAATTCACCGGCTCAACGCCCGTTGAACGCATCCTTCAACCGCGAGAACAACCCCTGCTGCCCCGGCTGAAACTGCCCGGTGGGCCGCTCCTCACCCCGCAGCGCCGCCAGCTCGCGCAGCAACCGCTCCTGCTCGGGGTCGAGCTTCTGCGGCGTCATCACCTCGACGTGCACGATCAGGTCGCCCCGGCCGCCGCCCCGCAGATGCGTGACGCCGCGCCCGTGCAGCGGCACCGACTGGCCCGATTGCGTGCCGGGCCGGATGTCGATCTCCTCGAGCCCGTCGAGCGTCTCCAGCGGCACCTTCGTACCGAGAGCGGCCGCGGTCATCGGGATGGTCACGGTGCAGTGCAGATCGTCGCCGCGCCGCTGGAAAACAGGATGCGGCAGCTCATGGATCTCGACGTACAGATCCCCGGCCGGACCGCCACCGGGCCCGACCTCGCCCTCGCCGGCGAGCTGGATCCGCGTCCCGTTGTCCACACCGGCCGGGATCTTCACGGTCAGCGTCCGCCGCGACCGGATGCGACCGTCACCGGCGCACTCCGGGCAGGGCGTCGGCACCACGGTCCCGAAGCCCTGACACTGCGGACACGGCCGCGAGGTCATGACCTGCCCGAGGAAGGACCGCGTGACCTGCGAAACCTCGCCCCGCCCGCGACACATGTCACAGGTCTGGGCGGAAGTCCCCGGCGCGGCACCTTCCCCACTACAGGTCGTACACACGACAGCGGTGTCGACCTGGATGTCCTTGGTGGTGCCGAAGGCGGCCTCGTCCAGCTCGACCTCGAGCCGGATCATGGCGTCCTGGCCGCGACGGGTCCTGGACCTCGGCCCACGCTGCGACGCCGTCCCGAAGAACGCGTCCATGATGTCCGAGAAGTTCCCGAACCCGCCCTGCCCGAAGCCGCCGGCCCCGCCGCCGGACTGCGACAGGGGGTCGCCCCCCAGGTCGTAGACCTGCTTCTTCTGCGGGTCGGAGAGGACCTCGTATGCGGCGTTGATCTCCTTGAAGCGCTCCTGAGTCTTCGGGTCCGGATTCACATCCGGGTGAAGCTCACGGGCCAGCCTCCGGAAGGCCTTCTTGATCTCGTCCTGGGAAGCGTCGCGGCGCACGCCGAGTACGGCGTAGTAGTCCGTGGCCACTTACGACTCCGCCAGGATCTGTCCGACGTAACGTGCCACTGCGCGTACTGCTCCCATCGTTCCCGGGTAATCCATGCGGGTCGGTCCGACCACGCCGAGCTTGGCGACTGCCTCGCCGCCCGAACCGTAGCCGACCGACACGACGGACGTGGAGTTGAGTCCCTCATGGGCGTTCTCGTGACCGATCCGTACGGCCATGCCCGAATCCCCCACCTCACCAAGCAACTTGAGGAGGACGACCTGCTCCTCGAGAGCCTCGAGGACGGGTCGGATGGTGAGGGGAAAGTCATGTCCGAAGCGGGTGAGATTGGCGGTGCCGCCGATCATCAGCCGTTCCTCGGATTCTTCGACGAGCGTCTCCAGCAGAGTGGAGAGCACCGTCGCGACCGTGCCGCGGTCCTCCGCTTCGAAGGCCTCCGGCAGATCCTGCACCAGCTGCGGCACGTCGGCGAAGCGACGGCCCGCGACGCGGCTGTTGAGCCGGGCCCGCAGGTCCGCCAGGGACGATTCGCCGAACGGCGCCGGGCAGTCGATCATCCGCTGCTCCACGCGCCCGGTGTCCGTGATCAGTACGAGCATCAGACGGGCGGGCGCGAGCGACAACAGCTCGCAGTGGCGCACGGTGGAGCGGGTCAGGGACGGGTACTGCACGACCGCGACCTGCCGCGTCAGCTGCGCGAGCAGCCGCACGGTCCGGCCGACGACGTCGTCCAGGTCGACGGCGCCCTCCAGGAAGTTCTGCACGGCGCGCCGCTCCGGCGCCGTCATCGGCTTCACCGCGGTGAGCTTGTCGACGAAGAGGCGGTACCCCTTGTCGGTGGGGATGCGCCCGGCGCTGGTGTGCGGCTGGGCGATGAACCCCTCGTCCTCCAGGGCCGCCATGTCGTTGCGCACGGTCGCCGGCGAGACGCCGAGACTGTGCCGCTCGGTCAGCGCCTTGGAACCGACCGGCTCCTCGGTGCCGACGTAGTCCTGGACGATGGCGCGCAGCACTTCGAGCCTGCGTTCACTGAGCACGGGCGCACACCTCCAGCGTCTTCCTGTCCGGCACCTGCTGTCCGGCACCTGATTGGCACTCGCTGCGGGTGAGTGCCAGTCGTCCCCGGCTCAGTGTACGGCCGACGGGTACGGCCCCGGCAAGGGCGCTAGCGTCGACACATGCACGGCATCGACTGGAAGTCCACGGGATGGGAAGAGCTGGCACCGCACGTGGGGCGGGTCCGGCTGCCCGGCTGGGACTGCACGACCGGCCTCGTCGTCGGCGACGGCGCCGCCCTGCTGATCGACACCGGATCCACACTGCGTGAAGGCTCCCGGCTGCGCACGGACGCCCAGCGCCTCCTCGGACCACACGCGCGAGTGACCCATGTCGCACTGACCCACCCGCACTTCGACCACGTCCTCGGCACCGCCGCGTTCTCGGGCGTCGAGGTCTACGGGGCCGCGGGCATCGACACCGTCTTCGCGACCGGCGCCGACGAACTCCGCGTCGACGCGGAACGTCAGGGCGTCGACCCGGACGCGGCCGCCGAGGCCGTCGACACCCTGGTCACACCGCGCCACCGGGTCTGCGGGGAGTGGACGCTCGACCTGGGCGACGGCCTGCAGGTGCTCCTCGCGAACGTCGGCCCGGGCCACACGGGCCACGACCTCGCGGTCCTCGTCCCCGGCGTCCCCGGCGTCCCCGGCACCCGGGAGATCGTCTTCTGCGGCGACCTGGTCGAGGAGTCGGGCGAACCCCAGGCGGGCCCGGACGCGGCCCCGCACCACTGGCCGGCCGCGCTCGACCGCCTCCTGGACCTGGGCGGCGAGGACGCGGTCTACGTCCCCGGGCACGGTTCGGTGGTGAATGCGGCGTTCGTCCGCGAGCAGCGCGCCACACTGGCGTCACGTTTCGGCGTGTCGTAGCCGGGACCTGCGCGCTTCTCCTATCGTCGGCCGAATGCGCCAGTACAGCCCCGATCTGACTCCCCCGTGGAAGCGGAACAAGCCGGCCCCCGAGGTCCCGGCGGACCAGGACCTCGTTGTCGAGGAGGTCACTACGGGCTTCTGCGGAGCGGTGGTTCGCGTCGAGAAGACGGCGCAGGGCCCGACAGTGACCCTGGAGGACCGCTTCGGCAAGCTCCGGGTCTTCCCCATGGAGCCGCGCGGCTTCCTCCTCGAAGGCAAGCCCGTCACCCTCGTACGCCCTTCAGCGGGCGGCCCCGCCCGGCCGACCCGCACCGCGTCGGGCTCGGTGGCGGTCCCCGGCGCCCGCGCCCGCGTGGCCCGGGCCGGCCGCATCTACGTAGAGGGAAAGCACGACGCCGAACTCATCGAGCGGGTCTGGGGCGACGACCTGCGCATCGAGGGCGTCGCGGTCGAGTTCCTCGAGGGCGTCGACGACCTCCCGGCGATCGTGTCCGAGTTCGCGCCGGGCCCCGACGCACGCCTCGGCGTCCTGGTCGACCACCTGGTCCCCGGCACCAAGGAATGGAAGATCGCGCAGTCGGTGACGAGCGCACACGCCCTGGTCGTCGGCCACCCGTACATCGACATCTGGGAGGCGGTGAAGCCGTCCTCGGTGGGCATCGACGCCTGGCCCCGCATCCCGCACGGCCAGGACTGGAAGACGGGCGTGTGCCGCGCACTCGGCTGGCGAGTGGCGAACACGGGCGAGGCCTGGCAGCACATCCTGTCCCGGGTCCACACGTACAAGGACCTGGAGCCGGAACTCCTGGGCAGGGTGGAGGAATTGATCGACTTCGTGACGGCCCCGTAAGGGACGCGGGGCTGTGCCGATATGCGGCTCCGCCGCGTGGGCGCGAGCAGGCGAACTCAGTCGACCAGGTCCCGCACAACCCCGTCCGCCAACAACCGCCCCCGCAGGGTCAGCACAGCCCGCCCCGCGTCGAACGCCGCCCCCTCCAACAACCCACCCGCGACAGCCTTCCGGGCCGCCGCCAGCCCCGCGGGCTTCAGCAACGACACGGGACACCCGTCCTTCAACCGCAGCTCCAACAGGATCCGCTCGACCCGCCGGTCCTCATCGGCGAGAACCTCCCGCCCGGCCCCGGGCGACTTCCCCGCGGCCAGCGCCCCCGCATACGCCCCGGGATGCTTCACGTTCCACCACCGCACCCCGCCCACGTGCGAGTGCGCCCCGGGCCCGGCCCCCCACCAGTCGGCCCCCCGCCAGTACAACTCGTTGTGCAGACACCGGCCCGCCTCGGACGTGGCCCAGTTCGACACCTCGTACCAGTCGAACCCGGCCCCCGACAGCACCTCGTCCGCGATCAGGTACCGGTCGGCGTGCACGTCGTCGTCGGTCATCGGCACCTCGCCACGGCGGATCCGCCGAGCGAGCTGCGTCCCCTCCTCGACGATCAGCGCGTACGCGGAGACGTGGTCGGGCCCGGCCCCGATGGCCGCGTCCAGGGACGCCCGCCAGTCCTCGTCCGTCTCCCCCGGCGTGCCGTAGATCAGGTCGAGGTTCACGTGCTCGAACCCGGCGGCCCGCGCCTCGGCGACGCACGCCTCTGGCCGCCCGGGCGTGTGCGTACGGTCGAGGACCTTCAGTACGTGCTGTCGCGCGCTCTGCATCCCGAACGAGACGCGATTGAAGCCGCCGGCCCGCAGCTCGGCCAGGTACGCCGGATCCACGGACTCCGGGTTCGCCTCCGTCGTCACCTCCGCGTCCTCGGCCAGGCCGAACTCGTCGCGGATCGCCGTCAGCATGCGTACGAGATCGGAGGCGGCCAGCAGCGTCGGCGTACCGCCCCCGACGAAGACGGTCCGCACGGGCCGGGGGTCGTCCCCGAGCACCTTGCGGGCCAGGCGCACCTCTTCGACCAGCGTGTCCGCGTAGTTGTCACGGGAGGCGAGGACGCCTCCGGTACCGCGCAGCTCGGTCGCCGTGTAGGTGTTGAAGTCGCAGTACCCGCAGCGCGTGGCGCAGTACGGGACGTGGAGGTAGAAGCCGAGGGGACGCGACGCGGCGTCGGCCAGGGCCGCGGCGGGCAGGGAACCGTCGGCGGGGACGGGCTCGCCGTCGGGGAGTGCGGAAGGCATGCCCCCATTGTCCAGCCTCCCCGGGGTTCACTGGGCCTGCAGCACCAGCAGGGCGAGGTCGTCGTCCGGCGGGCTGTCCGCGAAGGCGTGCACCAGGCGCCGGATCCGCTCGGCGAGCAGCGGCGCGGTGAGCCCCGCGCACCCGGCGAGGGCCTGGGTGAGCCCGTCGCCGTCGTCGAACTGGTGGTGCCCGCGGCGCCGCTCGGTCACCCCGTCGGTGACGCACAGGAGCGTGTCCCCGGTGTGCAGCTCGAACGTTTCGCTCGTGTAGTCGGGGTCGTCGACCACTCCGAGCAGCACCTGCGGGACGGCCGCCGGGGCGACCTGCCCGTCGGGCCGCATCAGCAGGGGCAGCGGGTGCCCGGCGGAGGCGAGCGTGCAGTACATGCCGCTGCCGTCCTCGGCCGGGATCAGCTCCCCGTACAGGAGTGAGAGGAAGCGGGAGGCGGAGCCCTCGGGCGGGATGCCCTGGCCGCCGGCCGCGGCGAGCGCGCGGGCGGCGGCGTCGGCGGCCTCGGTGGCGTCGTCGAGCAGCAGCCGGTTGAGCCGGTCCAGGACCTGGGCGACCGGATAGCCCTCGCGGGCGAGCAGGCGCAGCCAGGGCCGGGCGAGCCCGATGACGACGGCCGCCTCGGGTCCCTTGCCCTGGACGTCGCCGAGCGCGAAGCACCAGCGGCCGTCGCCCGCGGGGAAGACGTCGTAGAAGTCGCCGCCGGGGCCGCCCTGTTCCTTGGGCTCGTAGACGAGGGCGCTCTTGACGCCGGGGATCTCGGCGATGGACGTGGGCAGCAGGCCGCGCTGCAGGATGCGGCTGATGGTGGCCTGCCGGGTGAAGCGGCGGGCCGCGCTGACGGCGAGCGCGACCCGGCGGCTGAAGTCCTCGACGAGCCCGTTGATCTCGTCGGGGAAGCGGAGCAGCCCGGCGCGCCCGATGAGCAGGGTGCCGAGGGTGCGGCCGCCGGCGGACAGCGGGTAGGCGAGCGCGGATCCGGAGTCCTCCAGGGCGGCGCCGCCCCGCGTTTCGAAGGGCCAGGGCACGGGGACGGCCCCGGTGCGCACGGAGTCGGGCAGCTGTGGCGGCTCCTTCTCCAGGATCCGGCGCAGCTCCTCGGTGCGGGCCTCGTGCATGTGCCAGACGCGGGCCAGGCGCGGCGCGGGCATGGGGTCCGCCCCGCGCAGGTCGTACGCGGCGGTGCCGGGCAGGCTCCGGCCCTCCTCGTCGTGGAACCAGATCGCGCACCAGTCGGCGAGCCGCGGCACCAGGAGCTGGCCGACGAGCGCGGCGACCATGTCCTCGTCGAGCTGGCCCGCGAGCAGGTCGGAGGCCTCGGCGAGGAAGGAGAGCGCGCCGCGGTTGATCCAGTCCTGGTCGTGCGGCAGGCGTCTGGGCACGGGCGCGAGGATTTCGGCGGCGCGCAGGCCGCGCTCCAGGGCGCGTACGGAGGAGTCGATGTCGGGGGCGGCCGGCACCTCCTCGACGTCCTCGGTGCGCAGCCGGGCCCAGACGGTCTTGGTGCCGGGCCGGTAGGTGATGCCCCACGACTCGGCGAGGGACGCGACGAGTTGGAGGCCGCGGCCGTACTCGGGGGTCTCGGTCGAGCGGGGTGCCCGGTCGTTGCGCACGGCGCGGGACGGGTGGTGATCGGTGACCTCGATGACGAGTCCGGCGGGGGTGCCGTCGGCGGCGGCCCCGTCCATGCGGCACAGCAGGTCGACGCTGGTGCCCGCGTGCACCACGGCGTTCGTGACGAGCTCGCTCAGGATGACGACCGCGTCGTCGGTGAGCCGGTCGCTGAGGACGGTCGCGACCGGCAGTCCCTGCTCGGTCCAGTCGGCGAACGCGGCGCGCACGAAGCGGCGGGCGGCAGCGGGCGCGAGCGGGTTACCGGGAAGAGAGGTACGTACGAGAACGCATCCCTCGTGCGGCTGTTCCGGCATATGCGCGCCACTGAAGGTGGTCTCCCGCTGAATAGGAATGGACCGCACGTTCGGCTCCTGAGCAGTTCGGGCAAAGACGCCTCAGGCGACACGCACAGAGTGACAGACTGACCACGCCCATAAGCGCCGAGTTACCGAAGTGGGCCGCCATGAGTGAAAACAGTGCTATGCGTGTGCATCACAACGGACTGGAGGGCGACGTCATCCGGCCGCCCGACCTCCGCCCGCTGCTGGCCGCGATGACCTCTGCCCGCGACGGGAACTTCGCCCGCCTCCCGGACGTCGGCGAAGGAATGGTGGGCGAGCTGGCGGCGGTCTTCAACCAGCTCATCGACCGCAGCATCCACTACAACATGGAACTGACGCGCGTGCGCCGGGAGATCGTCCGGCACGGCCGGCTCGACGAGCGGCTCGAGGCGAGCCCGGGCCAGGGCGGATGGGCCACCCGCGTCCACGACGTCAACACCATCATCGGCGCCCTGGTCGCCCCGGCGGCCAACGCGACGCGCGTGCTCGACGCGGTCGCGGGCGGCGATCTGACGCAGCGCGTCGACCTGCACGACGGCAACCGCCAACTCCGGGGCGATTTGCGCCGGTTGGGCCGCGCCGTCAACACGATGGTGGACCAGCTGTCCCTCTTCACGGGCGAAGTGACCCGGGTGGCCCGCGAGGTCGGCACCGAGGGCCGCCTCGGCGGTCGCGCCAAGGCGCAGGGCCTGTCGGGCAGTTGGCGCGACGTGACGGAAGCGGTCAACACGATGGCCTCGCGCCTCACCGCGCAGGTGCGGGACATCGCCCTGGTGACGACGGCGGTGGCCCGGGGCGACCTGACGCGCACGGTCACGATCGAGGCGACCGGCGAGCTGCTCGAGCTGAAGCTGACCGTGAACACGATGGTCGACCAGCTCTCCGCCTTCGCCGACGAGGTCACCCGCGTCGCCCGCGAGGTCGGCACCGAAGGCCAACTCGGCGGCCGCGCCCAGGTCCGCGGCGTCTCCGGCGTCTGGAAGGACCTCACCGACAACGTCAACTTCATGGCGTCGAACCTGACCTCCCAGGTCCGCAACATCGCGCAGGTCACCACGGCCGTGGCCAACGGCGACCTGAGTCAGAAGATCACCGTCGACGCGCAGGGCGAG